>CAWJER010000003.1:0-75423 GCA_963841925.1 uncultured Acidimicrobiales bacterium | reverse complement strand
CGGCATCCGCACCTCGGGCAAGCTGCCCGAGGGCGACTCCCTGGCCGACGCCCTGCGCAGCTTTACCGACACGTTCGATACCGGGAAGGTCGACTGACCCATGGCAGGTGGCCAGGAGCGCATCCTCCGTCGACGGATCCGGAGCATCAAGTCGACGCAGAAGATCACCAAGGCGATGGAGCTGATCGCCGCGTCGCAGATCGTGCGCGCCCAGGGCCGGATCGCCGCCGCCCGCCCGTACCAGGAGGGCATGGCCCGGGTCGTCCTCGAGACCGCCCTCGGTGACCCGGTAGCCGCCGGTCGCCTGCTCGGCACGCCCGAGCACGTCGAACGGGTCCTGGTGCTCAGCATCGTGGCCGACCGCGGCCTGTGCGGGGGGTACAACTCGTCCGTGTTCCGGGCCACCGAGCGGCTGCTCGCCGCCCAGGAGGCCGACGGCGTGGAGACGCGGCTGGTGACCGTGGGCAAGAAGGCGCAGGGCTACTTCCGGTTCCGGGGCCAGGCGGTCGAGCGGTCGTTCCTCGGCATGAGCGAGCGCCCCAGCTTCGCCGACGCCCGTGACGTGGCCGCCGCCGCCGTCACCCCCTTCGTGACCGGGGACGTGGACCAGGTCGTCATCGTCTCCACCCGGTTCATCAGCGCCGGCTCCCAGCGGGTCGACGTACGTCAGCTCCTGCCGCTGGTCGACCCCCGCAACGGTGAGCAGAAGGCCGGCCACGAGCACGAGATCGGGGAGAGCCGCAACGTCGCCCCCCACGAGGTCGACGTCCGTCAGGGCTACACCGAGTTCGAGCCCGACGCCGCCCTGCTCCTCGTCGACCTCGCCCCGCGGGCCGCCGAGACCCAGATCTTCGCCGCGCTGCTCGAGGCGTCGGCCTCGGAGCTGACCGCCCGCCAGCGGGCCATGGCCGCCGCCACCGAGAACGCCGGCGAACTGATCAAGAAGTACTCGCGGATCATGAACCGCGCCCGCCAGGACACCATCACCACCGAGATCATGGAGATCGTCGGCGGTGCCGAGGCACTGCGGGCCGACGCCCAGGGCGACGAGGCCGGCCTCGTCATCGAGACGAGGATCTGACCGTGCCCACCCGGCCGGCGGGCACCCTCCATCACACCGGCAGGGTGCGACGCACCTCCGGTACCACGACCGACACCACAGCATCTGACGACATCAAGGGAGCCCGACGCTCATGACCACCACCGCCCCCCAGCCCACCGAGTCCCCGACCCTGGCCTCCGGCCGTGTCGTCGCCATCGCCGGGCCCGTCATCGACGTGGAGTTCCCGCCCCACGCGCTGCCCGAGATCAACGGCGCCGTCGAGGTGGACGTCGTCCTCGAGGGCGTCCCCGAAACCATCACCGCCGAGGTGGCCCAACAGATCGGTGACGGCCGGGTCCGCTGCATCTGCCTGAAGGCCACCGACGGGCTGACCCGCGGCGCCGAGGTGCGCAACCTCGGGCACGGGCTGCAGGTGCCGGTCGGCGACGCCGTCCTCGGTCACGTGTTCAACGTCCTGGGCCAGCCGCTCGACACCGACGACATCGGCAAGGTCGAGGACCACTGGGACATCCACCGCCAGGCCCCCGACTTCGACACCCTCGAGCCCCGGGCGCTCATGTTCGAGACGGGCATCAAGGTGATCGACCTCCTCGAGCCCTACGTGCAGGGTGGCAAGATCGGCCTGTTCGGCGGCGCCGGCGTGGGCAAGACCGTGCTCATCCAGGAGATGATCAACCGCGTGGCCATCAACCACGGCGGCGTGTCGGTCTTCGCCGGCGTGGGGGAGCGCACCCGTGAGGGCACCGACCTCTGGCTGGAGATGCAGGAGTCGGGAGTCATCGAGAAGGCCGCCCTCGTCTACGGCCAGATGGACGAGCCCCCCGGCGTCCGCCTGCGTGTGGCGCTGGCCGCCCTGACCATGGCCGAGTACTTCCGCGACGTGAAGAACCAGGACGTGCTCCTCTTCGTGGACAACATCTTCCGGTTCGTGCAGGCCGGCTCCGAGGTCTCCACCCTGCTCGGCCGCATGCCCTCGGCCGTGGGCTACCAGCCCACCCTGGCCGACGAGATGGGCCAGCTCCAGGAGCGGATCACCTCGACACGCGGCCGGTCGATCACCTCGCTGCAGGCCGTGTACGTGCCCGCCGACGACTACACCGACCCGGCGCCGTTCACGACCTTCACCCACCTCGACGCCACGACCGAGCTCTCCCGTGACATCGCCTCGTTGGGGATCTACCCGGCCGTGGACCCCCTGGCCTCGACCTCGAACATCCTGGCCCCCGAGATCGTGGGGGAGCGCCACTACACCGTCGCCCGCCGGGTCCAGGGCGTGCTCCAGCGCTACAAGGAGCTCCAGGACATCATCGCCATCCTCGGCCTCGACGAGCTGTCCGAGGAGGACCGGGTGACGGTGTCCCGTGCCCGCAAGGTGCAGCGCTTCCTCTCCCAGCCGTTCAACGTGGGCGAGGTGTTCACCGGGCTGAAGGGGGTCACCGTGCCCGTGGACGAGACGGTCGAGTCCTTCGAGGCCCTGGTCAACGGGGACCTCGACGACGTGCCCGAGCAGGCGTTCTTCAACGTCGGCGGGGCCGAGTCGGTGCTGGCCAAGGCGCACGACCTCGCGAACAGCTGAGCGGGCGACGAGCCGATGGCCGACGACGCACAGTTCCTGATCAGCCTGGTGACCCCGGAGCGCATCCTGCTCGACGGGATGGCCACCGAGGTGATGCTCCGCACCGGTGACGGCGACGCCGCCTTCCTGGCCGGCCACACCCCGCTGGTGGGTTCCGTGAAGCCCGGCGTGGTCCGGGTGGTCCGGCCCGAGGGCGAGGTCGTCCGGGTGGCCGTCCACGGTGGGTTCACCCAGGTGGAGCAGGACGTGCCGCTCGACCCGGCCGACGACGAGTCGGCGACCGCCTCGCGGGTCACGCTCCTGATCGGGGTGGCCGAGCTGGCGAGCGAGATCGATGCCGACCGCGCCCGTGTGGCCGCGGAGGCCGCCGAGGCCCGCGTGGGCGAGCTGGCCGGCGCCGCCGGACGCACGCCGGCCGAGGGCGAGGAGGCCGACCCCGAGCTGGTCGAGGCCGAGGCCGCCCTGCTGCGTGCCCAGGTGCGCCTCGAGGCGGTCGACGCCACCGCCGCCTCAGCCTGATCCCCGACCGACGACGGGGTCACACGGCGTCATGGGGCCGTTGCGACCACGTTCCCCGGTGGAAGCGGCGCCGGGCGCTCAGCCGAACTCGATGGCGCTGTACTCGGACAGCTTGTGCAGCGGGTGGCGGGCGTCGATGAGGCGCACCGTCCCCGACTTGGACCGCATGACGAGGGACTGGGTGTTGGCCCCGAACTCGTCGTAGCGGACGCCCTGGAGCAGCTCGCCGTCGGTGATCCCGGTGGCGGCGAAGAAGCAGTTGTCGCCCTTCACCAGGTCGTCCGTCGTGAGCACGGCGTCGAGGTCGTAGCCCAGGTCGAGGGCGGCCTGCCGCTCACCCTCGTCGCGGGGGTAGAGCCGGCCCTGGATCTCGCCGCCCATCGACTTGAGTGCGGCGGCGGCGATGACGCCCTCGGGCGTCCCGCCCACGCCGACCAGGAGGTCGACACCGGTGTCGGGCCAGGAGGTGGCGATGGCGCCGGCCACGTCCCCGTCGGTGATGAGGCGGATCCGCGCCCCCGTGCTGCGCACCTCGGCGATGAGCTCGGCGTGGCGGGGTCGGTCGAGGATGACCACGGTCAGGTCGCGGACCGAGGTCCCCTTGGCCTTGGCCACGGCATCGAGGTTGTCCCCGATGGGGCGGGTGATGTCGATGGCGCCCACGGCCCGGGGCCCGACGGCCAGCTTCTCCATGTAGACGCACGGACCCGGGTCGAACATGGTGCCCTCCTCGGACACGGCGATCACCGCCAGCGCCCCGCCGCGGCCGAGGGCGGTCGAGGTGGTGCCGTCGATCGGGTCGACGGCGATGTCGGCCTTCGGGGGCGTGCCGTCGCCGATGCGCTCGCCGTTGAACAGCATCGGGGCCTCGTCCTTCTCCCCCTCGCCGATCACCACCACACCGTCCATGGCGATCGACGACAGCACGATGCGCATGGCGTTCACGGCGGCACCGTCGGCGCCGTTCTTGTCCCCACGGCCCATCCACCGGGAGGCCGCCAGGGCGGACGCCTCGGTGACACGGACGAGTTCCATGGCGAGATTGCGGTCTGGTGCCTGAGCGGTGGCGGTCACGGCCACCGACGATAGTGGCTCGCACCGCGGTGGGGCGCCGTCGGAGCGCCCCGACCCACCGCCGTCCCCGGATTCCTCCCTATGCTGGGTGGATGGGTGACGTGCCGGCCGCGGCCGGGATCGAGGCGTGGCGGACCGCCTACGAGGCGGCCGAGCTGCGCGACGCCGACTTCGAGACGATGTCGGGGGTACCCCTCGATCCCGTCTACGGGCCCGACGGCGAGCCGCCGGCCGGGATCGGGTGGCCGGGGCAGTTCCCCTTCACGCGGGGCCCCTACGCCTCGATGTACCGCTCGAAGCTGTGGACGATGCGCATGTTCGCCGGCTTCGGGACGGCCGAGGACACCAATCTGCGCTTCCGCGACCTGCTGGCCGCCGGTGGCGACGGCCTGTCGGTGGCCTACGACCTGCCGACGCTGATGGGTCGCGACTCGGACGACCCGATGTGCGAGGGCGAGGTGGGCCGGTGCGGCGTCGCCGTCGACACCCTGGCCGACACCGTGGACCTGTTCGCGGGCATCGACCTGGGGGCCACCACCACGTCGATGACGATCAACTCGCCGGCGCCCATGTGCTTCGCCATGTACGTGGCGGCGGCCGAGGCGGCGGGCACCGAACGGCGGCGCCTCGGGGGAACGCTCCAGAACGACATGCTGAAGGAGTACCAGGCCCAGAAGGAGTACGTCTTCCCCCCGAGACCGTCGTTGCGGCTGGTCACCGATGTCATCCGCTACACGGCCGCCGAGATGCCCCGTTTCCACCCGGTGTCGGTCTCGGGCTACCACATCCGCGAGGCGGGATCCACGGCGGCCGACGAGCTGGCCTTCACCCTGGCCAACGGGTTCGCCTACGTCGAGGCGGCCCGGGTCGCCGGCCTGGCCGTCGACGAGTTCGCCCCGCGGCTCTCGTTCTTCTTCAACGCCCACATCGACTTCTTCGAGGAGATCGCCAAGTACCGGGCGGCCCGGCGCATCTGGGCCCGCTGGCTGCGCGACCGGTACGGTGCCACCGATCCCCGCTCGATGATGCTGCGCTTCCACACCCAGACCGCGGGGGCGTCGCTGACGGCGCAGCAGCCGGAGCTCAACATCGTCCGCACCGCTGTCGAGGCACTGGCCGGCGTGCTGGGCGGCACCCAGAGCCTGCACACCAACTCCATGGACGAGGTCCTGGCGCTGCCCACCGACAAGGCGGCCCGGATCGCCCTGCGCACGCAGCAGGTCATCGCCTCCGAGACCGGTGTGGCCAACGTCACCGACCCCCTCGGCGGCTCGTGGTTCGTCGAGTCGTTGACCGACCGGCTCGAGGCGCGGGCCGAGGTCGTGTTCGCCCATCTCGACGAGCTCGGTTCCGGATCGATGCTCGACGGCGTGGTGGCGGGCATCGAGGCAAACTGGTTCCAGGGCGAGATCGCCGATGCCGCCTACCGGTTCCAGCGCAAGGTGTCGGCCGACCGTATGGTGGTCGTCGGGGTGAACGGGTTCACCGGCGGCAACGAGGACGGGCAGCTGCCGATCCTGTCCATCGGGCCCGAGGTGGAGGAGGCCCAGCGCAAGCGACTGGCCGAGGTCCGACTGGCCCGGTCCGACGATGCCGTGGCCGGGTCGCTGGCCCGGCTGGCCGACGATGCCGGGCACGCCGAGCGCAACCTCATGCCGGCCATCTTCGACGCCGTCCGTGCGTACGCCACGGTGGGGGAGATGATCGACACGCTGGCCGGGGTGTTCGGCCGGTGGGAGGAGACGGCGGTCATCTGAGGGCGGCCACAGGCCCGTCCGGGTCGCCGGACGGCCACCCGACGGTGCGGGCCCGGGGTCGCCGGGCCCGGGTGTGGCCAGCGGCCATACTGGGGCCGTGGATCGCATCGTCGTCAACCCCAGCGGGCCGCTGTCGGGGACCGTCCGGGCCGGTGGCGCCAAGAACTCGGTGCTCAAGCTGATGGCCGCCTGCCTCCTGGCCGAGGGGCGCCACGTCCTGACCAACGTGCCCCGGATCTCCGATGTCGGGATCATGGCCGAGGTGCTCGAGGCCATGGGGGCCACCGTGGCCCGTGGCGGGCGACCCGACGAGCTGGTGGTGACCACCCCGGCCGACCTCACACCCGAGGCCCCCTACGAGCTGGTCGAGCAGATGCGGGCCTCCGTGGTCGTCCTCGGGCCGCTGCTCGCCCGCTGCGGATGGGCACGGGTCTCGATGCCCGGCGGCGACGACTTCGGGCCCCGCCCCATCGACATGCACCTGCGCGCCCTCGAGTCCCTGGGTGCCGAGTTCACGTCGTCCCACGGCAACGTGGAGGGAACGGTGGCCTCCTCGGTGGCGGGGGAGCCCCGGCTGGTGGGCAACCGGGTCGTCCTCGAGTACCCGAGCCACACCGGTACCGACAACGTGCTGATGGCGGCCGTGCTGGCCAAGGGGACCACCGTCATCGAGAACGCCGCCCGCGAGCCCGAGGTCAGTGACCTCGCCGAGTTCCTCAACGCCATGGGGGCGCGGATCACCGGGGCCGGCACGTCGCGCATCGAGGTCGAGGGCGTCGACCGGCTGGAACCGGCGACCCATGCCGTCATCCCCGACCGACTGGTCGTGGCCACCTTCCTGGTGGCCGCCGGCATGACCGGCGGCGAGGTGACGGTCGAAGACGGACGCCCCGAGCACATGGACATGCTCGTACGCAAGCTCGTGGCCACGGGCATGGAGGTCACCCTCGGGCCCGACGGCCTGCGGGCCTCCGCCGTCGGGGCCGGCCGCCTGCGCTCCACCGACGTGGCCACACTGCCCTACCCGGGGTTCGCCACCGACTACAAGCCGCTCTTCGTGACGCTGCTGACCGTGACCGAGGGCGTCGGGATCGTCACCGAGAACCTCTTCTTCGGGCGCTTCCGCTACGTGGAGGAGCTCCGCCGGATGGGAGCGGACATCCGGACCGAGGGCCACCACGCCGTGGTGCGGGGCGTGGGGCGCCTGTCGGGGGCAAAGGTCCGGGCCTTCGACGTCCGTGCCGGCGCCGCCCTGGTGCTGGCCGGCCTGGCCGCCGACAGCGAGACGGTGATCAGCGACGCCCACCACATCGACCGCGGCTACGAGGACCTCGACGGCAAGCTGGTGTCGCTGGGCGCGAGCGTCGTCCGGGCCTGACGGGCCCGCCCCGCCCCGGATACGCTCCTTCCTCCATGGCCGTCTCCCGCTCCAGCGACCCCGCGTCCCTGTTCGACGCCGCCCGGAACGGCGACCGGGTCGCACTTCCGCGGCTGCTGTCACTCATCGAGCGGGGCGGCGACGGGGCCCGGGCCGTGGCCGAGATCGCCTACCGGTCGCCCCGGCAGGCCTACACCGTGGGCATCACCGGCGCCCCGGGGGCGGGGAAGTCGACCCTCACCGACCAGCTCATCGTCCGGGCGCGCTCCACGGGCTTCGACGGCAGCGACCAGGTGGCCGTACTGGCCATCGACCCGTCGTCGCCGTTCTCGGGCGGCGCCATCCTGGGCGACCGGGTGCGGATGCAGAACCACGCCCTCGACGACAGGGTGTTCATCCGTTCGATGGCCACCCGCGGCCACCTCGGGGGACTGGCCGTGGCCGTGCCCGATGCCGTCCGGGTGCTGTCGGCCGTGGGCGTGCCGGTCGTGCTCCTCGAGACGGTCGGCGTGGGACAGCAGGAGGTCTCGGTGGCCGCCGCCACCGACACGACCGTCGTGGTGGTCAACCCCGGCTGGGGTGACGCCATCCAGGCCAACAAGGCCGGCCTGCTGGAGATCGCCGACCTGTTCGTGATCAACAAGGCCGACCGGCCCGGTGCGCGCGAGACACGCCGGGACCTCGATCTCATGCTCGACCTCACCGAGCTGGGTGACTGGCGGCCGCCGATCGTCGACACGGTGGCGTCGTCGGGCGAAGGGGTCGACGACCTGTGGACGGCCATCACCGACCACCGGGCCCATCTGACGGCCAGCGGCGACCTCGAACGGTTCCGGCGCGAGCGCCTGGCCCGCGAGTTCCACCAGATCCTGCTGGCCCGGGTCGAGCACCAGCTGGAGGTCCTGCTGGCCGCGGACCGGTTCGCCGGCGTCGTCGCCGACATGTCGCGGGGCGCCCTCGACCCCTACGAGGCGGCCGACCGGCTCCTGTCCGGGCTGCTGCCGGAGGCGTGAGCGGACCCGTCCCGGTGGGCACCGCAGCGGTGGGACCGATGGTTGCGAGGGCGTCAGGGGCACCGGTGCCCGTCGGATAGCGTGCGCTGATGACCGTCGTCCCGACCGCACCGTCCGGCCCGCTCCCGGCGACGGCCGAGGATCCCCTGTGGTTCCAGCGGGCGGTGTTCTACGAGGTGTTCATCCGCGGGTTCTTCGACGGAAACGACGACGGCGTGGGCGACATTCGCGGACTCATCGCCAAGCTCGACTACCTGCAGTGGCTCGGTGTGGACTGCCTGTGGCTGCTCCCCTTCTACCCGTCGCCCCTGCGCGACGGTGGGTACGACATCAGCGACTACTTCTCGGTGCACCCCGAGTCGGGCACGGTCGACGACATCCGCACCCTGCTGTCCGAGGCCCACGCCCGCGGCATCCGGGTCATCGCCGACCTGGTCATCAACCACACCTCGGACCAGCACCCGTGGTTCGTCGAGTCGCGTCAGAGCCGCGACAATCCCAAGGCCGACTGGTACGTGTGGAACGACGACGACCAACGGTGGCCGGAGGCCCGGGTCGTCTTCATCGACGTGGAGCGGTCGAACTGGGCGTTCGACCCGGTGCGCGGCCAGTACTACTGGCACCGCTTCTACTCGCACCAGCCCGACCTCAACTACGAGAACCCCGACGTGGCCGACGCCATGCTCGAGGTGGTCCGCTTCTGGCTCGACCTCGGCCTCGACGGCTTCCGACTCGACGCGGTGCCCTACCTCTACCAGCGCGACGGCACCGACGGTGAGAACCTGCCCGAGACCCACGCCTTCATCCGTCGGGTCCGGGCCGAGCTCGACGCCCACTACCCGGGCCGGATCCTCCTGGCCGAGGCCAACGGGTGGCCGACCGACGTGGCCGACTACTTCGGTGACGACGACGAGTGCCACCTGTGCTTCAACTTCCCGCTCATGCCCCGGCTCTTCCTGGCCGTCCGGCGGGAGCAGGCCTACCCGATCACCGAGATCCTCTCCCAGACCCCCGACGCTCCCCCTGGTGCGCAGTGGGCCATCTTCCTGCGCAACCACGACGAGCTGACCCTCGAGATGGTGACCGAGGAGGAGCGCGACTTCCTCTTCACCGAGTACGCCAAGGACCCGCGGATGAAACGGCACATGGGCATCGGCCGGCGCCTGGCCCCGCTGCTCGACCGGGACCGCCGGTTGTCGGAGCTGCTGTTCTCGTTGCTGTTCACCCTACGGGGGAGCCCGGTCCTGTACTACGGGGACGAGGTCCAGATGGGGGACAACCTGTACCTCGGCGACCGGGACTCGGTGCGCACGCCCATGCAGTGGTCGCCCGACCGCAACGGCGGGTTCAGCCGTGCCGATTTCGCCCAGCTCTACCTCCCACCGCTGATGGACCCGATCTACGGTTTCGCCGCAGTCAACGTGGAGGCACAGCAGCGCAACCCGAGTTCGTTCCTTCACTGGATGAAGCGCATGCTGGCCGTTCGTCGCCAGTTCCCGGTGTTCGGCACCGGGACCGTCCAGGTGGTTCCCTCGGCGAACCCCTCGGTGCTGGCCTTCGTCCGCGCCGACCGCCGGGCGGCGGAGTCGGGGCGCGAGCTGACCCATCCCGTGCTGTGCGTCCACAACCTCAGCCGGATGGCGCAACCGGCCGATCTCGACGTCGCCGAGTGGGCCGGACGGCAGCCGGTCGAGCTGTTGGGACGGGTGGCATTCCCCCTCATCGGGACGAACCCCTACCCGGTGACGATGGGCCCCTACGGTTCGTTGAGCTTCGAACTCGTCTGACGGGGACGGCGCCGCACTGCGGGCGCGGTGTCGATGGCCCGGCGACCCGATGTCGAGAGGCAGGTGGCCGGTCAGCCGGTCTTGGCGACGGGCTCCGGCGTGCTCAGCTCCTCGGCGGCCTGCTCCGGGTTCACGATGTTGATCAGCACCCCGGTGCCGAGCTCGAAGCCGGCGACGGTGGTGAGCTTCGGCACCACATGGACGTGCCAGTGGTAGGGCTCGGGTGCCCGGTAGGGAGCGGAGTGGAAGACCAGGTTGTAGGCGACGTCGCCCAGCACACTGCGCAGTCGGCCCAGGGCGATCTTGAGCGCCCGGCCCACGGCGAGCAGGTCCGTCGTGGGGCTGTGGTGCAGGTGGGGGCCGTGGGCCCGGGGGATGACCAGCATCTCGTAGGGGGAGCCGCTCCAGAACGGGCAGACGACCAGGACCTGCTCGTCGGAGTAGACAACCCGGTAGCCGACGTTCTCCTCGGCGTCGACCGTGGTGCACAGCAGGCACCGCCCGGCGAACCGGGCGAAGCCGGCCTGCTCCTCCACCAGTTCGCGGGGGACGAAGGACATCCCGAGCAGCTGTCCGTGCGGGTGCTCGAGCGAGGCACCCGCTTCGCGTCCGGCGTTCACGATGGCCTGGCTGTAACGCAGTCCCGGGATCGAGGCGTGCTCGCCGATCCGGTCGCTGATGGCCCGCATGACGGCACCGGTCTGCTGGTCGCTCAGCATCGACCAGGAGTCCTGGTGGCTGGGGGAGAGGATGAGGACCTCGTGGATCCCGCCCGCCGTGGCCTGGGTGAAGACGGGGCCCCGGTTGGTGACCACGAAGGGGGCGTCGCCCTCGAAGGCGGGGTAGCGGTTCGGGACCACGCGGACCTGCCAGGCGCCGTCGGGTCCGAGCGTCTCGAGGGTGGGCGAGGCGGTCTCCTCGTTACCGGGACAGAAGGGGCAGGGCTTCGAGGTGTCGGCCTGGATCGAGGCCACTCGTGGGGCGAAGGCCCGGGGTCGGTTGGCGCGGTCGGTACTGACCACCACCCAGCGTCCCGTGAGGGGATCGAGTCGGAGTTGGTTCATCGGCAGGGAGGTGCGCTCCTCGGCGATCGTCGGTCGTTTCTCCACACCTGGCTGCCACCTCGATATCCGTCGTCGATGCCCGTCCCGGGCCTGCGCGATCGGAGCGAACGTTGACCCGACTCCAACCTAGCAATTCCGAGGCCCCGGTAGGCGCAGGGTCGGAGGGTGGGGGTCTCGGCGGGCGATGGCAGAATCGCCGTGTGCCCCTCGTCGCCCTGTCGGACCCCATCCGGGCGATCGCCGTCTCGAGGACGTCCCCGGGCTACGACGTCGTGCTCCTGGCCCATGTCCTGGTGGCCGTCGTCGGTCTCGCCGCCCTGCTGGTCGCCGCCGGCTCGGCGCTGGCGCTGCGCAGCGTGGTGCTCCGGGGTGCGCCGGTGCCCGAGTCGCTCACCCGCTACTACCGGCCGGGGGTCAACTGGGCCGGCCGGACCCTGTTCCTCGTCCCCGTGCTCGGGGTGGCCCTCCTGGCGATGAGCGGCGGGCGGTGGGACCTCGCCGACTCCTGGGTGTCGATCGGGATGGGCGGCTGGGCGGTGGTCGCCGTGGCGGCCGAGGCCGTGCTGTGGCCCGACGAGCGGCGCCTCCAGGAGGTGGTGGCCGCCGTGGCCTCCGGTGACCGGTCCACGGGCGGTGGCCGGTCGACGGGGGAGGCGGTCGAGGAGCGGGACGACCGGGATCCGGACACTGCCGCCGCGCCGGGCCTGTGCCTCCGGGTGGGCCTGCTGGGCCTGGGCCTCGGGGCGGTCCTGGTGGCCGTCGCCGTGCTGATGGTGGTCAAGCCCTAGGAGGCTGCCGGGCAGGGGCCGGCCACCCGCACGGCGGCTCCGGCGCGCCAGGGGTCGCCGGCTCAGGGGGTGGCCCGTGGGGCCGTGGGGGTGAACGAGCACGGCAGGTGCTTGATGCCGTTGACGAACCGGGACACCGTCTGCTCCGGCTCACCCGAGGCCTCGATGTCCGGGCAGGCGCGCGAACAGCCGGCGGATCATCACGTCGATCTCACTTCGGGCGAGGTGGGCGCCCAGGCAGAAGTGGGGCCCGGCGGCACCGAAGCCCACGTGGGGGTTCGGGCTGCGGAGAACGTCGAACGTGTACGGGTCCTCGAACACGTCCTCGTCGCGGTTGGCCGAGCCGTAGAAGAGGAGGACCTTGTCACCGGGGTGCAGCTCCTGACCCGAGAGCACGGTGTCCTGGGTGACGGTGCGCCGCATCCAGTTCACCGGGCTGGCCCAGCGGACGATCTCGTCGATCCCGGTCCCGGCCACGCCCGCCGGGTCCGCCTGCCAGATGGCGCGCTGCTCGGGGTACTCGGTGAACGCCAGGAGGCCGTGGGCGATCGAGTTGCGGGTCGTCTCGTTGCCGGCGGTGAGCAGCAGGATGAAGAACGAGCCCACCTCGGCCGGCGTCAGTGCCTCGCCGTCGATGTTGGTCGAGATGAGCGCGGTGGTCAGGTCGTCGGTGGGATGCGCCTTGCGGTGGGCGCTCAGCTCCGTCAGCAGGTCGACGAGCTCCTGCCCGGCGTTCAGCATGGCCTCGAGCGGATCGTCGCCGGCCTGGAGGAACTCCTGGTCGCCGGACGAGGTGATGATGTTCGAGCACCGGAAGACGGTGGCGTGCTCGGAGGGCGGCAGGCCCATCATGTCGCAGATGATCTCGAGGGAGAGCGGAGCGGCCAGCTCGGTGACGAAGTCGCACCCACCCAGGGGGGCGACCCGGTCGATGAGCCGGTCGGCGACCTCGGTGATGCCGCTCCCGATGGTGCCGATGCGACGGGGGCTGAACGCAGCCGACACGATGCGCCGCAGGCGGGCGTGGCGCGGATTGTCGGTCGAGATCATGCTGGCGAAGAACTCGACCATCTCCTCGGGCAGGTCGATGATGCTGATCGCACCCTTGCCCGAGCAGTAGACCTCGGGATGCCGACTGACCTCGGTCACGTCGGCGTGCCGGGTGACGGCGCGGTAGCCGCGGCCCCGGCGGCGGGGCGATCGAGGAGGTGGCGGACAGGTCCGGCTCCTCGAAGTAGGCCAGCGGCCGCTCGGCGCGCAGTACGGCGAACGCCTGCTCGCGCACCCTCCACGGGAGTGCCCAGAATGCGATGTCCGACAGGTCGATGTCGTCGACGTCCATGGTCTGGAGGTGTGTCACGGAGGCAACCCTAGCGACGTTGCCGTCCCTGGGGAGGAGTTCCCCCCTGGGCCGTGGCCACGAGGTCGTGCAGGAGCGCGCGGGCCTCGTCGACCCGACCGGCGGCGACCAGTGGGGCCACCCGGTCCAGGGCGTCGGGCCAGTCGAAGGGCGTCCCTCGGCGGCCGGGTGCGAGCAGCTCGGCCCGCGCCTCCCCGACGAGGCCGGCGAGGGCGGCGACGTCGGTGCCGTCGAGCCCGGCGGCGACCCGGTCCCGGATCCAGCGCGCCAGGGCGGGGCCCGTCCCGTCGGTCGACACCGCCACGGTCACCGGGCCGTCCCGGTGGACCGCGGGGAGCAGGACGGTTCCGGTGGCGGGAGCCCCGCCCCCAGCCCCCCGGCCCGCGGGGTCCGCCCGGTTGACCAGTGCCCCGCCAGCCAGCGCGTCCGCCGCCACCGTGTCGTCCACGTCCGGGTCACCGGTGGCCGTCACCACGAGCCCGAAGCCGGACGCCTCGGGCGATGCATACCGCCGGACCTCGACGGTCAGGGAACCGCACGACCGGGGCCCGGCACCGGTGAGGGCCAGCACCCCGTCGCCGATCACCGGTGCGACCACGGTGACCGCGGCACCGGCCTCGAGCAGGCCCCGGGCCCTGCGGGCGGCGACCGGCCCCGCCCCGACCACCAGGCAGGCGGCACCGTCGAGATGGAGCACGACCGGGTAGGGGCGCGGTTGTCCCTCCGGACGGCTGGCGGGGTTACGGTTGTCGTCGTCGGGGGTCGGGTCCATGGGGCGCGGTCGGGCCGTCGGGCACGTCCACGGGACGGCCGCCGGGGTGGCCGCTCCCAGTCTTGCCTGCCCGCAGGCGCCACGCCCATCCGACGGCTCTATTTCCTACCGGGAATGTTCTAAATCCTGATCGGGTTAGTCATGTATAGTTCCGACAGCGGTGGGCGGCCCTGGAGGGTCGCAGGCCGAGGGCGCCGGACCGGTGCCCGGCGCAGTCGGGTGGGACCGGACGGACCGGGTGGGCGGAGGCACTCCGCCCGACGCTCCGGATGGGAGAGGATGGGTGAACGTGAAGCTGAGCGTGGTGGACAACCGGACGAGGCTGGCCGAGCTGGCCGTCGATCCTGCCGTGGCGGCGCTGCGCAAGGAGATGGCCGAGCGGTCGGCCGCCTTCGAGACAGCGCCCACCGGGCTGATCATGGCCTGGGCCGTGGAGCGGTTCGGGCCGAAGTTGGCCCTGTCGTGCTCGTTCCAGGAGGCGGTCCTGATCGACATCGCCGTCGCCGTCGACCCTTCGATCGAGGTGGTCTTCCTCGACACCGGGTCCCACTTCGACGAGACGCTCGAGTACGTGGAGACGGTACGCGCCCGCTACGACCTGAACCTGACCGTCGCCCATCCCGGGCCCGGCGCCGAGGACCATCCGTGCGGGACGGCCCAGTGCTGCGAGTTCCGCAAAGTGCGCCCACTGCGCCAGGCGCTGTCCGGCAAGGATGCCTGGGTCACCGGCCTCAAGCGCACGGACGCCCCCACCCGCCGCCATGCCCCGATCGTCTCCTACGACGACAGCTGGGGCATGGTCAAGATCAACCCGCTGGCCAACTGGACCCACCAGGACCTGGTGGGCTACGCCGAGGACCATGCCATCCCCCAGCACCCGCTGCGCGCCGAGGGCTACCTGTCGATCGGCTGTGCACCGACCACCCGGCCGGTGGCCGACGGCGAGGACCTGCGCGCCGGCCGGTGGGCCGACTCGGACAAGACCGAGTGCGGCCTGCACGTCTGAGATGACCGGACGCTGAGATGACCAAGGACCGCGACGAGCTGTACGGCCTGCGCCTGCGCGGGTCGGACCGACCCATGCCGTTCGTGAACCCGTACCGGAAGACGGGCGAGCTGAGCGAGATCGAACTGCTGAAGCTGGCGCGCCACCCGCTCGAGATCGCCGACGCCATCATCGACACGTATTCGAAGGAGGGGCCGGCCGGCATCGCCGCCATCCCCGGCGAGGTCGAGCGGCTCAAGTGGGCCGGGATCTACCCGCAGAAGCAGGGTGGCGACGCGTTCATGATGCGGGTCAAGGTACCCGGCGGGTTCCTCACCGCGCCGCAGGCCCGGGAGATCGGCGTGGCCGCCGACGCCTTCGGCGAGGGCCCCGACGGCACCGAGTCCCGGATGTTCGGTTCGCGCTTCGCCGACCTCACCACCCGCCAGACGGTGCAGATCCACTGGCTGCGGATCGAGGACATCCCCCGGATCTGGCGTCGCTTCGCCGCAGTCGGGCTCACCACGGTGCAGGCCTGCGGCGACTCGGCCCGCAACGTGCTCAGCTGCCCGGTCGCCGGTGTCGACGCCGACGAAGCGTTCGACGCGCTGCCCATCGCCACGGCCGTCTCCGACTTCTTCACCGGGAACCGCGAGTACGCCAACCTCCCACGCAAGTTCAAGATGTCGGTGTCGGGGTGCGTCGAGGACTGCGCACAGGCCGAGATCAACGACATCGGGCTGTGGCCGGCGCGGGCGGGCGACGGCTCCCTCGGGTTCAATCTCCTCGTCGGTGGCGGGCTGTCCGACGGCGAGCGGATGGCCTCGGACATCGACGTCTTCGTCGCCCAGGACCAGGCGGTCGAGGTCACCCGGGCCATCGCCCAGCTGTTCGGCGAGCTCGGCAACCGCGAGAACCGCGGCCTGGCCCGCATGCGCTACCTGGTCCAGGAGCTCGGGCCCGAGGGCTTCCGCTCCGAGCTCGCCGCGCGTGCCCGCTTCGACCTGGTGCCCGCGGGCGAGGAGCTCACCCGCCGCTACCGGGGCGACCACGTGGGCGTCCACGCCCAGAAGCAGGACGGCTACTTCTACGTCGGTTGCTCCGTCCCGGTCGGCCGGATGCAGGGGATCGAACTGGTCGAGGCGGCCCGGCTGGCCACCACCTACGGCGACGGCACGCTGCGGGTCGGCACCGACCAGAACCTGACCTTCACCGGTGTCCACGGCGACAGGGTCGACGCACTGCTGGCCGAGGACCTGCTGGCCAAGTACTCGCCGTTCCCGGGCCCGTTCAGTCGGGGCGTGGTGGCCTGTACCGGGTCCGAGTTCTGCCGCTACGCCATCGTCGAGACGAAGGAGCGGGCCGTCAAGTGGGCCCGGTTCCTCGACGAGCAGCTGGCCGGCGAGCCGGTCGGTACCGTCCCCGTCCCCGGGGCCCACTCGCCGAAGGGCGAGGACGCCGGGATCATCCGCATGCACTTCTCCGGCTGCTCGGCGAGCTGTGCCCAGCCCCAGATCGCCGACATCGGGTTCCGGGGCGACGTGGCCAAGGTCGGCAACCACCTGGCCGAGGCGGTCGACATCGGCATGGGCGGCTCCCTCGGGACCGATGCCGGCTTCATCGACTGGATCGAGAACGCCCGGCCCGTCAACGACGTCCCCGACGCACTGCTGCGGGTCGTGCGCCGGTACCAGTCCGAGCGCCGCCCGGACGAGCCCTTCCACAACTGGGCCCGGCGCGTCCCCAACGACGACCTGCGGGCCACCCTGGCGGCCGAGGGCACCGGCACCCCCGTCACCATCTCGGGCGGACACGGGGGTGGGTCGTGAAGGCCTACCGGATCCGCCAGGAGATCAACGGGATCGAGGAGCCGCCGGGCAAGACCTGGTTCTTCGAGCTCCAGGCCGGGGTCATCGACGCCGGCCGCTGCATCCAGTGCGGCACGTGCATCGCCGCCTGCCCGTCCAATTCGCTGGGCATCGACGAGGACACCGACCTGCCCGAACTGGTCAAGATGTGCACGGGGTGTTCGCTGTGCTGGGACTTCTGCCCCCGGGGCGGCCTCCGCTACGAGGCGCTGTGGCCGCCGTCGACGGTGCTGCCCGGGGCGACTGCCGACGAGGTCGCCGCCGCGTCGGTCGAGCGGGCCGACGCCAGCGACACCTACTGGAAGATCACCGGTGGGCCCCCCGGCGACGGGCTGGGCGCGGTCACCGACGCCTACGCCGTCCGGGCGGGCGCCCGGCCCGACGGGGCCCAGGACGGTGGTGTCGTGTCCGCCCTGCTGATCGCCGCGCTGGCCGCCGGCGACATCCACGGTGCCGTGGTCACCCGGCCCACCGACGACCCCGAGCAGCCGTGGAAGGGCGTGGCCCACCTCGCCACCACGGCCCAGGAGATCATCGACTCCGCCGGAAGCTTCTACAACCAGACGATGGCGCTGGCCGAGCTCGACCTGTCCCGCTACAGCCTGCCGGCCAAGCCCCGGATCGCCGTGGTCGGGACCCCGTGCGAGATCCAGGGCATCCGCGCCATGCAGTCCCGCCGGTGGCCGACCGGTGCCCATCGGATCGACGCCGTCGTACTCACGATCGCCCTGCTGTGCACCAAGAGCTTCGACTACCGGGGACTCATGCTCGACCTCCTCCGCAAGGAGCGGGGGATCGACATCGACCGGGTCAGCAAGGTCGACGTGATCCGGGGCCGGATGATCGTGGAGTACCGGGACGGCGAGCTGGCCGTGGACGAGCCCGTGAAGAACTTCCACGGTGCCGCCCTCAAGGGGTGCGACGAGTGCGCCGACTTCCTCGGGCGCAGCGCCGACCTGTCGGTCGGGAGCGTCGGCTCGTCCGACGGGTGGAGCAGCGTGCTGGTCCGCACCGAGCGGGGCCGGATCGCCCTCGACAACGCCCGGGGCCGGCTCGACTTCCGCGAGCTCGACAACCCCGAGGCGCTGGTCAAGCTGGACGCGTTCGACAAGCGGGTCGCCTTCGAGAGCCTCCGCCGTCCGTTCGACCCCGATGCCCCGCTGTTCATCGACTACGCCGAGCACGTCGCCCACTACGACGGGACCGACCGGGCCCCCGTGGTGGCGGAACGGTGAGCGGCGGTGTGACCGACGGTTTGGCTAGCGTGGACGGGGTGACCACACTGGACGAGGAGGACCTCGACACGGGCGGACCCGTGCTCGAGTTCCCACCGGAGCCCGAGGACCTGCGGAGCGGCCTGCGCGACGCCCTGCTCGAGGGCGGCGACTGGCACGAGGGGTTCTCCGACGACATCTGCATCGGGGTCTTGCTGTGGAGCCGGTGGCAGCCCGTGCTGGAGCCGGCGGGCTGCACGCGCGAGGACTTCGTCGACATCGTCGTCGGCTACCGCCGCGAACTGTGGCTGTGGCTGCTGGGCGACCGGCGCTGGGAGCAGTACGTGACCGGTCTGGCCGGACGGGTGGTCCGCCGGCTACCGGCGCCGTCCGGGTCCTGACGACCCGCCGCACCCGCTGAGGAGGAACCGTGCCCAACGTCGACGTGCCCCCCGGGACCGACCCGCTGATCCACGTGTGGACGGCGCTGGCCCCTCCGCTGACGGCGGCCGCCGGCTCGTACTCCAGCGCCGTGTACGAGCACTCGTCGCTGTCGCTGCGGGAGTTCGAGGCGGCCCGCATCACCATGGCCCGCATCAACGACTGCGCCCTGTGCCTGGACTGGCGCACAGCCCGTGACGTGCCGTCGCGCGGTGCGGCGTCCGACGAGGTTCCCGAGAGTTTCTACGCGGCGGTGGGGACGGCGGACGAGGCCGGGCTGACCGAGCGTGAGCGTCTGGCCGCCGAGTTCGCCGAGCGCTACGCCACGGACCACCGGGGAATGGACGACGCCTTCTGGAGACGCCTGCACGCCGCCTACACCGATGACGAGCTGGTCGACCTGGCCCTGTGCGTTGGGTCGTGGTTGGCGCTCGGCCGGTTCAACCGGGTGTTCGACATCGACGGCGGCTGCCGGGTCCCGTCCCATGCCACAGCCCCGGCGACGCCGGCGCACGGCTGAAGGCGAGGAGCACGCCATGGAGAAGGTCATCGCCCTGGTCTGGGGCCCCGGCGACGCCGAGTCGGGCGACTCCCTGCGCCACCAGCTGGTCGAAGACACGGTGCCCCGACTGCGCCGGAGCGGCCTGCGGGGGGTGACGTTCAACGTCCACGATTCCGCCGCCGCCGCTGCGCCTTCACCGGCCCCGGCACCCGAGGGCGAGCAGCCCCACGTGGCCCAGATCTCGCTGTGGCTCGACTGCTACGAGCGGACGGCCGAGGTGGACGACGCGCTCGCCGCACTGAAGCTCAGGTCCGCCTCGTACCTCGTGACGGAGTCCCTCTGCGACGACTACGGCACCACCCCCTACGCCGCGCCCCGCGACTGGCCCGACGGCGAGCGGTCGCCCGGCGTCTTGACCGTGGCGCTCATCCACCGTCCCGAGGGCCTCGACTACCGGGAGTGGATCACCCGCTGGCACGGAACCCAGTCCCCGGTGTCGGGCGAGCTCCAGCCCCGGACCCGCTACGTCCGCAACGAGGTCGTCCGCTCGCTGACCGAGGGGGCGCCCGAGATCGGCGGCATCGTCGAGGAGGGCTGGCCGTCGGTGGACCACGTGGCCGACCCCAAGCTGTTCTTCAACGCCACCACCGACGAGGAACTCGGGGCCAACGTCACCCGAATGCTGGACAGCGTCTCGGCGTGCCTCGACCTCGACCGGCTGCGCAGTTCGACGATGAGCGAGTACCTGGTGGCGCCGCTGCACTGACCGGGCGGCCGCACCGGTACGGGCCGGTGCGGGCATCACCTACGCTCGCTGTCTGGCCAACCGTCGGCCCCCGCCGGCGGCGACATCGGAGGAAGTATCCGTGGGACTGTCCATCGGCATCGTCGGCCTCCCCAACGTGGGGAAGTCCACCCTGTTCAACGCCCTGACCCGTAACGAGGTCCTGGCCGCCAACTACCCCTTCGCCACCATCGAGCCCAATGTGGGCGTGGTGGCGGTCCCCGACCCCCGACTGGCCCGGCTGGCCGACATCTACGGGTCGAAGGACATCCTGCCGGCCATGGTGACCTTCGTGGACATCGCCGGCATCGTCAAGGGAGCCTCGGAGGGCGAGGGCCTGGGCAACAAGTTCCTGGCCGCCATCCGCGAGAGCGACGCCATCTGCCAGGTGGTGCGGGTGTTCGAGGATCCCGACGTGATCCACGTCGACGGCCGGATCGAGCCCGCCGGCGACATCGAGACCATCAACACCGAGCTGATCCTGGCCGACCTCCAGACGGTCGACAACCGGATCACCAAGCTGGCCAAGGAGTCGCGCAAGCAGCCCGAGCTGGTGCCCCAGCTGCGGGCGGCCGAGCAGGCCCGGGAGATCCTGGACTCGGGATGCACGGTGGCCTCGGCCGTCGCCACCGGCCAGATCGACCCGGCCCTCATCGCCGACCTCCACCTGCTGAGCGCCAAGCCGTTCATCTACGTCTTCAACGTCGACGAGGGGTCGTTGGGCGACGAGGACCTGAAGGCGGGGCTCCAGGCGCTGGTCGCCCCCGCCGAGGCCGTCGTGCTGTGCGCCCAGATCGAGGCCGAGGTGGCCGCCCTCGACCCCGAGGATGCCGCTGAGCTCCTCGCCGGCTACGGCCAGGACGAGTCCGGGCTCGTGCAGCTGGTGCACGTCGGGTTCCACACGCTGGGGCTCCAGACGTTCCTGACCGCCGGCCCGAAGGAGACCCGGGCCTGGACCATCCACATCGGTGACACCGCCCCGGTGGCGGCCGGCACCATCCACACGGACTTCGAGCGGGGCTTCATCAAGGCCGAGGTGGTGGGCTTCGACGACCTGGTCGAGGCCGGCTCGGTGGCCGCCGTGCGGGCGGCCGGCAAGGCCCGCGTCGAGGGTAAGGAGTACGTGATGCAGGACGGGGACGTCGTCGAGTTCCGGTTCAACGTCTGAGGGGGTCATCAGGCCCGGTTCCGAGGCCTGGTGAGCCTCGGCGGCCGACGCGCCGGTGGTCCCCGGGCGCCGACCGGCGTCAGACCCGTCGGGGGATCCCACCCCTCAAGACGTCGTCCACGCTGGTGAAGGCGTGCGCGGTCGGCCACAGGCGCAGCAGGTGCCGTCGTCGGCCGGCCTCGGGCCAGTCCTCGAACGACTCCCTCGCATGGAGGATCTTGGCGTTGGAGATGAGCTGGACATCACCGGGCGCGAACTCCATCTCCACGTGGAAGGCAGGGTCGTTGGTGATCGATTCGATCAGGTCGAGTGCTTCCGACTGCGCGTCGCTCAGGCGGGGGGCACGGGTGTGCCGTTGGGAGTCCCGGATGTACCGGCCGATGAAGAAGATCCGGGGAGCCCACCGACGTCGTGGAACACCGGGAGCATGAAGTACGGGTCCTCCCCCTCGGACTGCTCGTCATTGCGGTCCCAGGGGAACGGCTCGTACAGCACCTCGGTGAGGTCCGGCCTCCGGCGGAGGACCTCGTTGGAGACCGCATGGGAGCTGGCGATGCGGCTCTCCCCACCGGACCTGGCCCTCGCCAGACAGAGGAGCCCGACGATGTCGGCCCCGTCGGTGTGGAACTCCTGACGCCGGTTGGTCCGGTAGGAGCGGACGCTGGGGTCGGTCCGGTCCACCCTTCGTCCCGTACGTGAGCGAGCAGTGCGCCGTCGGCATCCTGACCCACGGGGTTGCCCAGCTGGGGCCCCAGGCCCACGTAGGCCAGTTCCGTGGCCTCCGGCGAGAGCAGGTCGACCGGGAACCCACGCAGGAGGACGAAGCCACGGCCACGGTCGATCGCCTCCACCCAGCGGGTGACGAGCGGCCGCAGTTCGGGAAGGTCGAACTCCTCGCCGACGATCGAGGTCACCGTTCCCCCGGCTGCCAGGGCCCGCTCGGCCGCCTCGGCCACCGCCGCCCGTTCGGCTCCGGAGAAGGTGTGGCGCCACCGGGAGGCGTCGGCCCCGTCGGCCGCCGTCCATGTCGCACCCGGTCGGATCGGCCGCCGCACGGTCATGGCCACCTTCCTAACGCAGTTGCCGAACTCCACGCACGTGTCCTGCTTCAGGCGCCCAGGATGCCGCGGTAGGTGGACTCGACCGCCGCGGCGATCACGGACGGAGCGTAGGCGGCGGCCGTCGCCCGCCCGCCGGCGACCAGGCGCCCCCGGAGGTCGGCGTCGGAGGCCAGCAGCGTGAGCCGGTCGGCGAGCCCGTCGACGTCGCCCATGGGGAACAGCAGCCCGTCGGCCCCGTCGGTCACCACCTCGGCCGGTCCGCCCGCGTCGGTGGCGACGACGGGAACCCCCGCCGCCATCGCCTCCACCACCACCTGCCCGAACGGCTCGGGGATGGTGGAGGCGTGCACGGCGATGTCGAGCGAGGCCAGCTCGGCGGCCACGTCGTCGACGTGACCGGTGAAGGTGACCCGGTCGGCGACCCCCAGCTCCTCGGCCAGGGCCACGAGCTCCTCACCCACCTCCTCCTCACCGAACAGCGCCCCCCCGACGATCCGTGCCCGGGCACCGCCCTCGGGGAAGGCGCGGGCGAAGGCGCGCAGGAAGACGTCCTGGCCCTTCCACGGGCTGATGCGGCCGACGATGCCGATGGTGAGGTCCCCGGCGCCCCCGGGCCCCGGTCTGCCCGCTCCGACGGCGAACTCCTCGGGCGGACAGGGGTCGCCGATGGCCCGGGCCCGCAGGCGACGTGCGGCGCCGCCGGGCAGACGGAGCGTCGACAGCGTGGCCTCGGAATTGGCGATCACGCCGCTCGGTAAGGCGCGGGCCGCCAGCCGCACGAGGCGCACGGCCGACGAGGGCAGGTAGTCGTCGGCGATCCGGTCGCGCACGTGCCACACCACGGGGACACGGGCCAGCCGGCCGGCGAGGCCACCGTAGAGCGAGCTCTTGAGTGAATTGGTGGCCACCAGGCGCACCCCCAGCCGCTTCAGGAGCCGGGCCAGCCGCACCGAGTAGGCGAGCGTGGAGAGCGCGGCCCGCACGGCGCCGACGCCGGGCAGGACCGCGGTACGCGAGAACTCGCGGGTCGACGTGCCCATGGCGAGGACGTGTACCTCGATCCCCTGGTCGCGCAGCATCCCGGCGAGCGGCCCGTCCTCGCCGAGGACCACCACCGGCTCGATGGCGGTGAGAGCGGGCAGGAGGCGGGCCAGGGCCAGCTCCGCCCCCGACCGACGGGCGCAGTGGTCGACGAAGGCGACGCGAGGCGGTGCTCCGTGCCCCCGGTCGGCGTCGAGGGCCGGCCCGGTTCCGGTCGCCGACCGGTAGAGGCCCATCTGCGTGTCCGCCACACGCTCCCAGGTGTAGCGGGGGGCCCGTTCCAGGCCTGCGGTCCGCAGACCGGCCCACAGCCCGGGCTCGTCGAGCATGCGGCCGATGGCCCCGGCCAGGGCGGCCGGGTCGTTCGGGGGAACGAGCAGCCCGGCGTCACCGACCACGTCGGGCAGCGCGCCGCTGGCGCTGGCCACCACCGGCACCCCGGCGGCCTGAGCCTCGACCACCACCCGCCCGAACTGCTCGATCCAGCTGGGCAGCGGCAGCGACGGCACGGCCAGCACGTCGAATCCGCCGTAGGTGGACGGCACCGCCGACTCGTCCACGTGCCCGTGGAAAGTCACCCGGTCGTCGATTCCCAGCGTTGCCGCCTGGGCGCGCAGGGCGTCCTCCTCGGGACCGGCGCCGAAGACGTCGGCGATGAGCCGGTCGTCGAGGGCCACGGCCGCCAGCAGCACGTCCACCCCCTTGTGGGGGATCAGCCGCCCGACGAAGCCGACCCGTACGGCGCCCCGCGGCGGCTGACGCTCGACCGGGTGGAAGCGGCTCAGGTCGACCCCCAACGGCAGGACGACCAGGTCGCCGGCCAGGCCCTTGCGCCGCATGATCTCGCCGGCCTCGACGTTGCACGGATAGGCACCGGCCGCCGCCCGCAGCGCGGACCGCTCGAACCAGCGGAACGGAACCGGGTAGCGCTTGTCGATGTTCTGGGCCGAGAAGATGACGAACGGCACGTGCGGGCACCGCAGGCGCATCAACAGGCGGACCTCGGCCGCAGCCAGCCCGAACGGCTCCTCCTGCATGTCGATCAGGTCCCAACCCCCGGTCCGCAGCAGCCGCCACAGGGGCCGGGGGTCGTAGAGGAAGAAGTTGGGGTGGTGCCCGACCGTGCGGACCGGTACCACGAAGGAATCGTCGCAGGGTTCGACGGCGAGGAGCGTGCCGCCCTCCTCCCACCGGGCGGCGGACACGAGCGTCAGGTCGGCACCGCGGGCACGCAGCTGCCGCTCGCGCTCTCGCCAGGCGGACACCACACCGCTCTTGGAGATGCGCAGCACCCGCAGTCGGGCACCGCGCCAAGGTGGGCCGGTCGCTTCGGATTGACCTGCCACCCGTCAGATCGTACCGCCACGGGAGAATCGCTGGCAACGGTCGGAGGCCCCGGTGCCCGGGCGCACCGGGACGGCCGGACGGCCGGACGGCCGCCGGTAGGGTGACCCGCGTGCCGATCCCCGAGCCCGCAGTGATCCGCATCGAGGGTGTGTCCGTCGTCCGCGACGGCGTGACGATCCTCGACGACGTCACGTGGACGGTCGGTCCGGGGGAGCGCTGGGCGCTGCTCGGGCCCAACGGCTCGGGCAAGACCACCCTGCTGCGCGTGGTCGGCGCCGGCCTGTGGCCGACGCGGGGCACGGTGGAGATCCTGGGCGAGCGCCTGGGCCGGATCGACATGCGCGAGCTGCGGCGCCGGATCACCGTCGTGAGCGCCTCGGTGGCGCGGAGCCTGCGGCCGGCCCAGCCCGCCCTCGACGTGGTGCTCACCGGACGCCACGCCGCCTTGGAGTCGTGGTGGCACGAGTACACCGACGGGGACCGCTCCCGCGCCGCGGCCCTGCTCGACGAGGCGGGTTTCGGCGGCGAGGGGTTCGCCCGGCGGGCCTTCGGGCTCCTGTCCGAGGGCGAGCGCCAACAGGTGCTCCTCGCCCGGGCCCTCATGGCCGACCCCGAGCTCGTCCTGCTGGACGAGCCGGCCGCCGGGCTGGACCTCGGTGCACGGGAGCGCCTGCTGGCCCGCCTGGCCGTACTGGCCGCCGATCCGGCCGTCCCCCGATGGTGCTGGTCACGCACCATCTCGAGGAGATCCCCCCCGGCATCACCCACGCCGCACTGCTGCGCGGCGGGCGGATCGTGGCCGCGGGACCGGTGGGCGAGGTGCTCACCGATGGCGCCGTGTCGCACGCGTTCGGGGTCGACGTGACCGTCGAGCTCCGGGGCGGCCGGTGGCGGGCCGTGACGGGCCCGTCGGGGGACTGACGCAGGGAGCGGGCCCGCCGGGGGCCGGAGGGAGCGGGCCCCACCCGGGTGGGGGTCCCCGAGGGGGAAGAACGGCTGGTGATCCGGCGTTGTACAGCGTGAACGGCCATGTGTGAGCGCCGCCGACCCTAATCCGAGGAGCTGGAATGCCTGACGCCACCGCTGAGCGCACCGTCGCCGACTTCTGGTTCGACCCCCTCTGCCCCTGGGCGTGGATCACGTCGCGCTGGATCCTGAACGCCGCCGAGGTGCGGGACCTGGACGTGCGGTGGCACGTGATGTCGCTGGCGGAGCTCAACTCGGGCCGGGACGACCTTCCCGAGAAGTACAAGGAGCTCATGGCCCAGGCGTGGGGCCCGGTGCGGATCGTCGTAGCCGCCGAACAGGCCCACGGTCCCGAGGTCGTCGGTCCCCTCTACACCGCGCTCGGCACCCGGTTCCACGTGCAGGGCGAGGACCGCGACAGGGACACGATCGCCAAGGCGCTCGCCGATGTGGGGCTGCCCGCCGACCTGGTGGACGCGGCCGACTCGGACGCCTACGACGAGGCGCTGCGGGCCTCGCACTACGAGGGGATGAACCAGGTCGGGATGGACGTCGGCACCCCGGTGATCGCCGTCGACGGTGTGGCCTTCTTCGGTCCCGTGGTCACCCCCGCCCCCAGGGGCGAGGCAGCCGGGCGGTTGTGGGACGGGGTGCTCGCCGTGGCCGGCACCCCGGGCTTCTACGAGTTGAAGCGCACCCGTGACGAGGCGCCCTCGTTCGACTGAGGTGGACCTGCCTCCGTCGCACGTCGGGGGACCGGTGGGACGCCCCCGGGGGTGTCAGCGCACGAGCGACAGGACGAGGAGCCCCTGGGCCAGGTGGTAGGTCACGTGGACGACCACGTTGCCCCGGCGGAACGGCCGCACGAACCGGTTGCAGGCGAGGACCGTGTCGGACACCACGAAGAGGGCGGCACCGGCCGCGGCGGCGGGCACGCCCACGTTCGCCGCCAGTACCGCCATGGTGGCGATCACGACCAGGTACGCCGCCACCGGCGCCACCAGCTCGCGGCGCCCGTCGCGGAGCAGCGCCCGGAAGATGAGGTAGGCCGGCCAGGCTGCGGCCAGGACCACGACGGCTGCCGCCACCGCCAGACCCGTCGCCGAGAATGCGAACGGGGGCGACCCCGGGGGTGACGGGGGCTGGAGCAGTCCGACGATGAACAGGACGTGGCCGGTCAGGAACGCCGACAGGCCGGGCACGAAGAGGTCCCGGGGCAGCATGAGCAGCACGTCGCCCACCAGCGAGCAGGCCAGGGCGGCCACGAACCACCACTTCCGGTGGAGGAGGTCGGTGTGGTCGGCGGGAAGGGCGGCGGCCGCCAGGGCGAGCGCGGCAAGGACCGCAGGCTTGGCCGCGTACTCGACCCGACGGTCGTCCCGGGCCACCGCCACCCAGTCGACGACGGCGGCCACCAGGGCGATGCCGATCAGGATCCAGAAGGCCGTCACCCCGTGGACGCTACCGGTGGGAGTCCACTGTCACGGGGAGCATCCACCACTGCGGAATTCGTCGTCGGTAGCGTTTGTCCCGGCAGTAGTCGGTGGAGGAGTTGGTGCCCGTGGTGCTGGTGATCATCATCGTGGTGGCATGGGTCGTCATCCTGGGGCCGAACCTGGTCAGGCGCCGGGCCCACGGCGGCGACCAGTCAATCACCCACTTCCACCACCAGCTCCGCATCCTCGAGCACTCCGCGCCCGAGCCCATCGTGGCGCCCGCCTACCGACTGCGCGCCGTGGACGGCAGCGGCACGCCGAACGGCATCACCTACCCCGACTGCACGGCACCACCGAGGCTGACCGTGGTGGGAGCGAAGGAACTGCCCCGTCCCGCGCTCGGCTTTCCTGGGCGAGCCCGCACCCGAACAGGTCGCCATGCCGGCGCCATCGGCACAGCGCCGTGGGCGCGACGACACCCCGGTCGGTGGCACGGCCGTCCGGTACGCATCCGACGGGTACCCGGACGACGGGCACGCGGCCGACGGGTACAGGGACGACCGGCACGCGGACGACGGGTACGCGGCCCGGCCCCGGGGCACCCGGGACGAGTGGGTCACCTACGACGTCCCCCCGGGGGAGGTCGGCGGGGGCCACCGCGGCGAGAGCTTCGCCCGGCAGCAGGCGCGGCGCCGTCGGCGCGACACGCTCTCGGTGCTCGCCGCCGTCTTCGTGGCCGCCCTGCTGCTCGCCACCGTGACCGGTGCGACGGCGGTGTGGGCGCTGTGCGGACTGGTCGGCGTGGCCCTTGCCTCCTACGTGGCCCAGTTGGCGCACCTGCGACGGATGGCGGTCGAGCGCGAACGCAAACTGCACTTCCTCGACGCAGGCGAAGCCGTCGTCCCGGCACGTGGCGGCGCCCCCCGGCCCTACGTCAGCGGGCGCTACGCCCACCCGTCGAACCAGCGGGCCGTCGCCCACTGATCGTCCCGTCACGCCGGGAACGGCGTTGGTAGGGTCTCCCCATGACCCCCGACACCCGTGCCGCTGTCCCCACCCGTCGCGACGACCTGGCCGCTGCCGTCGACTCCGCCCTCGATGACCGGCGGCTCCTGTCCCATCCCTTCTACCGTCGGTGGGAGGCGGGTGAGCTCACGTCCGCAGAGCTCGCCGAGTACGCCGTCCACTACCGGGCCTTCGAGGCCGTTCTCCCCGAGGTCCTGACGGCCGTCGTCGGCGAGCTCATGGCCGAGGCGGAGTTCGAGGCGGCGGAGCTGGTCGCCCGCAACCTGGCCGACGAGCTGGGACACCCCGAACCGCACCTGGCCCTGTTCGACCGGTTCAGCGCCGCCCTGCCGGCCACCCCGGTGGCCGACGGTCCGGGTGCGGCCGCACGCCAGCTGGCCGACACCTACCGGGTGCTGGCCCACCGGTCGCCGGTGGCCGCCCTCGCCGGACTGGCCGCCTACGAGTCCCAGGCCGCCGGGATCGCCGCCACCAAGGGTGAGGGCCTCCGCCGCTGGTACGGCATGGACGCCGCCGGCACCCGGTTCTGGGACGTGCACTCGGCGATGGACGCCGACCACGGCGACTGGGCCGTCGAGGCCCTGGCCCTGTTGGGCGCCGACGCCGACGAGGTGGCGGGCTCGGCCCGCCTCGCCGCCGACGCCTGGTGGGCGCTGCTGGACGAGCGCCAGGCCGAGGTGTCGGCCGCCTGAACTCCGGAGCCGGCGGTCACCGTCGGTCGTCGGCGAGCCGGAGGTAGATCCCTTCGATCTCCCGGCTGGCCGCGGTCACGTCGAACATCGCGCTCTTCACCTTCGCCGCGCTGCCCAGGCGCGCCCTGAGCCCGGGGTCGGACACGACCCGCTCCAGTGCGTCGGCCAGTGCGACCGGGTCGCCGGGTGGCACGATCAGGCCGTCGACGCCGTCGGTCACGACCTGGGGCACCCCGCCCACGGCCGTGGCCACGATCGGCATCCCCACGCTGGTGGCCTCCATCAGGGTCACCGGCAGCCCCTCCTGGCGCGAGGCGAGCACGAAGACGTCCGAGCCGGCCATGAGCCGGAGGACGTCGTCACGCTGCCCGAGCAGCAGGACGTGGTCGCCGAGGTCGAGCACGCGGTGGCGGGCGCGCACCTCCTCCTCGATCGGGCCGCCCCCGACGGCGGCCACCCGCACCGGTACGCCGCGGTCGACCAGGATCCGGCTGGCCTCCAGGAGTACGTCATGGCCCTTCTCGGGACGGAGGTTGGCCACGCTGAGCAGCAGCAGGTCCCCGTCGGGCACGCCGAGCTCGGCCCGGACCTGGCCGCGGACCTCGTCCCGGCGGGCGGTGAGGGCATCGGCCTCGGTCCGGCCCACGCCGTGGACGATCACCCGCGCCCGGCCCCGGAGCGAGTCCGGAAGGGCGTCGTGGGCGGCCTGGGACACGACGATGAGCGACTCGTCCCGGGCGACGCCCAGCCGGTTGATCCCCTTGGTCACTACGGCCGCCTTGTTCCAGAGGCTGTGCTCGGTGTACACGACGGCCGGCCGTTCCCGACGGCCCAGCGTGCCCACGGCCAGGCGGCCGAGGGCGGCGGTGTAGGGCAGATGGAAGTGCACCACGTCGAAGTCGCCGGCACGGACGAGGGACCGCAGCCGGGCGAGCCACCGGACATCGGCGCTCCGTGTCGCCCCCAGCCCGTGCACCGGCGTGCCGCCCGCGGCGATGGCATCGGCCAGACCGTCGGCGGATGCCAGCACGTAGGCGACCTCGTAGTGGAAGGCGTCGTGGTCGCCGGCGGCCACCGT
The DNA here is from genome assembly GCA_963841925.1 of uncultured Acidimicrobiales bacterium. Lineage (GTDB taxonomy): Bacteria > Actinomycetota > Acidimicrobiia > Acidimicrobiales > RAAP-2 > Bog-756. The sequence continues at coordinate 45,663 of CAWJER010000003.1, read as the reverse complement.
CTCCATCAGCAGGCGCTCGGCGCCGCCGTGGCCGAGGCCCTTGATGACCAGCAGGATGCGGAGCCGCCGACCGTCCGTGCCCGCCCGACCACCCGGCCCCTCGTCCACGGGGCGATGGTACAGCCTCGGCCCGGGCGTCCCGGCCGGGCGCCCCTGCAGGAGCGCAGGCGGTGCGGCGGTGCGTCAACAGTGGCGGGGGAACCTTGACAGGTCCGGTTCCAGGGCTGATGATCTCGTGATGATCGAGCCCGGAGCCGAGGCACGGGCGCGTCCACCCCGGGCCGGGCCGGTCGTGACCGGACGGGTGGACTGAACCGATGTGCGGCATCACCGGGCTCTTCGACCCCGGCAGGGCGACGGCGGCGGAGGAGTTCGACCGGATCGTCGCGGACATGACGGCCACCTTGGTGCACCGCGGCCCGGACGCCGGCGGGCAGTGGACGGATGCCGAGCACGGGGTGGCGCTGGGACACCGCCGCCTGGCCGTCGTCGAGCTGGGTGACCAGGGGGCCCAGCCCATGGTCTCCGGCGACGGGCGGTGGGTCACCGTCTACAACGGTGAGCTGTACAACCACCCGGGCCTGCGCCGTCGGCTGTCGGATGCCGGTGTGGCGTTCCGCGGGGGCTCCGACACCGAGGTCCTGCTCGAGGCGGTCGCCCACTGGGGCCTGACCGACGCGCTCGAGGCCATCGAGGGGATGTTCGCGGTGGCCCTGTGGGACCGCCAGGACCGGACGCTGCACCTGGTCCGCGACCGGTTCGGCGAGAAGCCGCTGTACTACGGGTGGGCGGGCCGGCACCTGGCCTTCGGCTCCGAGCTGAAGGCCCTCCGTCGGGTCCCGGGCTTCGTGGCGGAGGTCGACGGTGACGCCGTGGCGCTCTACCTCCGGCACAACTGCATACCCGCCCCCCACACGATCTACCGGGGCGTGGCCAAGCTCCAGCCCGGGCAGCGCGTGGCATTCGGGGTGGGCTCGCAGCCGGGAGCGTTGCCGGAGCCGCACGCCTACTGGTCAGCGCGCGACGCCATCGAATTCGCCCGGCAACGGCCACTCGACGTGCCGGCCGGGGAGATGGCGGACCGGCTCGAGGAGGCGCTCGGAGCGTCGGTCGGGGCCCGCATGGTGGCCGACGTCCCGGTCGGGGCGTTCCTGTCGGGCGGGATCGACTCCAGCGTGGTGGTGGCGCTGATGCAGCGCCACAGTTCCCACCGGGTGCGGACGTTCACGATCGGGTACGCCGACCGCGCCTTCGACGAGTCGGGCGACGCCGCCGCGGTGGCCGCCCACCTGGGTACGGACCACACACCGCTGCGGGTGGGGGACGACGCGGCACTGGACCTCGTGCCCCGCATCCCCGAGATCTGGGACGAGCCGTTCGGCGACGTGTCGGCCGTCCCCATGCACCTGGTCAGCAGACTGGCCCGTACCGACGTGACCGTGGCCCTGTCGGGCGACGGGGGCGACGAGCTGTTCGCCGGGTACAACCGGCATGCCTGGCTGCAGCGCCTGTGGGCGCGGGCCGCCCCGCTGCCGGACCCGGTCCGGAGGATGGCGGGCTCCGCCCTCCTCGCCCTGCCTCCCGCCCTGGTCGACGGGGTGGCCCGGGCCAGCGAGGTGCTACCCGGCCGGATGCAGGTCCGGAACCCGACCTCCAAGGTGGCCAAGGTCGGGAAGGTGCTGTCGGCGTCGGGCCCCGAGGACGCGTACCTGGCCCTCGTGTCGCTGTGGGACGACGCCGAGTCGATGGTGACCGGCGCGGGGGCCAACGCGTCACTGGCGTCCCGGCCCTCCGAGTGGCCCGACCTCGACGGGATCACCGAGCAGATGCTCTGGCTCGACCTGGTCGGGTACCTGCCGGACGACATCCTCACCAAGCTGGACCGGGCGGCCATGGCCACCTCCCTCGAGACGAGGGTCCCGTTTCTCGACCGGTCCGTGTTCGACCTGGCCTGGCGGCTGCCCCTGTCGGCCAAGCTCCACGAGGGAACCACGAAGTGGATCCTGCGCCAGGTCCTCTACCGCCACGTCCCACCCGAACTGGTCGAGCGTCCCAAGATGGGATTCGGGTTCCCCATCGGCACCCTGCTGCGGGGCCCGTTGCGACCGTGGGCCGAGGAGCTGCTCGACGAGGGCCGCCTGCGCCGCCAGGGCCTGCTCGACCCGGTTCCGATCCGGCGCGCCTGGGACCTGCATGTCCGGGGCCGCCGGGACCTCGACTACGAGCTCTGGACCGTGCTGGCGCTGCTGGCCTGGATGGAGCGGTGGATGCCCGATGGGTGACGGCGAGCCCCGACCCGTGGTCGGGCGCACAGGCCTTGTGTACTGTGGACCGCGTCGGGGGCGACGCCGATCTCAGATGGGGACGGACCGGCGGCCGGGGGACGACGAGGGAGGGCGTGGCAATGGTGTCGGGCACCGGTGCGAACGGGGGTGGAGGCGCGCGTCGCCGGGGCTGCCGCGTCGTCACGACGTCGATCACCGCCCGGGTGCTGCTGGCCAACCAGCTGCGGTCCCTGCCCGAGATCGAGTGGACGGTGGTGTCCGGCGACCGCTACGACGACCCGGTCGAGGGCGTCCACGTGGAGGTCATCCCGATCCGGCGGGAGTTCGCGCCCTCCGACGTGCGTTCGGCGGTGCGGCTGTGGCGCTACCTGCGGCGGCAGCGGTTCGACGTGGTGCAGACCCACACCCCGAAGGCCTCGTTCCTGGGCCTGCCGGCCGCCCGACTGGCTGGGAGCCCGGCCGTCTACACCATCCACGGGGCGCTCTACTTCGCCGGCAACGGACGGCTGGCCAACGTGCTCGGGTGGTGCTTCGAGCGGTGGTGCTGCTCCTGGGCGACCAGCGTGCTGGTGCAGAGCCGCGAGGACGAGTCCGTGCTTCCGGCCGTCCGCATCTGCCCGGCCACCAAGATCCGCTACGTCGGCAACGGGATCGTCCTCGACCGGTTCCTGACCCCCGTGGAGCCGGCCCTGTCGTCGGAGCGGCCCATCGTCCTGATGGTGAGCAGGCTCGTGCGCGAGAAGGGGTGTGCCGACTTCCTGGACATCGCCGCCCGCCTGGCCGGACGGGCCGACTTCGTGCACGTCGGACCGTTCGAGCACGACCAGAGCGACGCGCTGTCGGAAACGGAGGTGGCGTCGGCGTCCGGCACCGTCCAGTTCATCGGCGCGGTGGACGACGTCCGGCCCTACCTGGCCTCCGCCGCCGTGGTCGTCCTCCCGTCCTACCGCGAGGGCATCCCCCGGGCGGCGATGGAGGCGGCGGCCACGGCGCGGCCGGTCGCCGCCTACGACATCCGGGGAGTGCGCGAGGTGATCGACCCGGGGCTCGGCCTGTTGGCCCCGCGGGGTGACGTGGCCGCCCTCACGGCGATCATCGCCGGGCTGGTCGGCGACCCGGACCGAAGCGTGGAGCTCGGGAAGCTCTGCCGCGAGCAGGTGGTCGCCCACTTCTCGGAGGACCGCGTGGTCGAGCGGCTGCGATCGTTCTACGACGAGACGATGGGCCCCCTCCACGCCACCTCCTCGGGTGGTGCGTCGTGACGGTCCCCGTGTGCATCAGCGTCGACGTCGAGGACTGGTACGACGGGATCGAGGTGCTGGGTGAGGCGGTGTCCCGGCCGGTGGCGGCGCGGCAGCGGCCTGACCGGGCTCGCCGGGCTCCTCGCCGCCGCCACCGACGCACCCCGGGTGACCCTCTTCGTGGTCGGGAACTACGTCGACCGGGTGGCCGACGAACTCGCCGTGCTGGCCCGGGCCGGACACGAGATCGCCAGCCACGGTCCGGATCACGGCCGACTGCCCGAGGAGCGCGGGGCCCTGGTCGACTGGCTGCGGTCGGGACGGGACCGGTTGGAGGACCGGTTCCAGGTCCCCGTACGGGGCTTCCGGTCGCCACGGTTCGACCGGCCCGCCTCGATGAGCCTGGCCGTGTACCGCGACTCGGTGGCCGAGGCCGGGTTCGAGTACGTGTCGGACACCCACCTCCTCGGCCCGGGTGCACCGGTGCGCGAGCTCCCGGTGCTGACGATGCACGGGTTCCCACTCGGAGGCGGCAGCTACCAGCGCCTGCTGCCCGCGTCGGTGGTGACCGCCGCCGTCGGGCGTGCCCAGGCGCCGGTGGTCCTGTATTACCATTCGTACGATTTCGGGGCGACCCTCCCCGGACTCGGCACGATCCGGTCGGTCGCCGTCGCCAAGCAGTTGCTGGGCCGGAGCCGGGTCGAAGGTGCGTTTGCCGCAATCCTCAGCCGCTTTGGCAGTAAGGCGTGTGTCGATGTCGAACCCTGAGTCGCCGAGCGGCGACTTCCAGACCTATTTCCACCAGCGGGCCCGTCGGTTCTCGTCCTTCTATGCGAGCGAGCCGGTGGCCCGAGCCCTCGGGCGCGGCCCGATGTTCGACCGCTTGAACCGGGCCGTCGACATGTGTGTGGCGGCGTCCGCCGGTCACGTGCTCGACGTCGGGTGCGGGAGCGGGCCCCTGTTCGCCCCCCTGGCCTCGAAGGGGATCCGGGTCACCGGGGTGGAGCCGGCCGACAACATGGTGGCGCTGGCGACCACGGAGGCCTCGGCCTTCCCCGGACTGGTGACGGTGGAGCAGCGGGGATGGGAGGACATCGACGAGGTCGACGCCTACGACGTCGCCGTGGCCCTCGGCGTGTTCGACTACGTGTCCGAACCGGCCGACCTGCTGGGCCGCATGGGCCGGGCCGCCACCCAGGTCGTCGGCTCGTTCCCGTCACCCGGTCTTCGGACGGACCTGCGCAAGGTCCGCTACGGAAGGCGCGGCGTGGCCGTCCATCCCTACCCGGTCGACGGCTACGACGAGCTGGCCCGCCGGGCGGACATGGTCGTGCTCGAGAAGGTGCCGCTGGGCAAGGCCGGGTTCGTCGTCCGCTTCGGGCGACAGGGCACCGGGGCGGGCGTCGAAGGCTGACTCGCCGGGACACCGGACACCGGACACCGGACACCGGCCCCGGGCATCGGGCCGGTGTCCGGCCCCGCCGGTGCCGTCGATGTCCGGCGACGTGGCGTTCTGGACGTCCGGTGCTGACGGCCGGCCCGGCCGGCTCAGCCGAGCTCGGTCCCGACCACCGACACGAAGGACACCATCTCGCCCGGGTAGCCCCCGAGATTGTGGGTGAGGGCCAGCTTCTTGTCCGTGTCGATCTGGCGCTCGGGCGTGGCCTCGCCGCGCAGCTGCAGCCAGGCCTCGAAGAACATTCGCAGCCCCGATGCGCCGACAGGGTGGCCGAAGCTCTTCAGACCGCCGTCGGGGTTGACCGGGAGCGGGCCGTTGCGGTCGAACGTGCCGGCCAGCACCTCCTTCCAGGCCGTACCCCGGGCGGCGAAGCCCAGGTCCTCCATGAGGACGAGCTCGGTCGGGGTGAAGCAGTCGTGGACCTCGGCCATGGCCAGCTGGTGGAGCGGGTCGGTGATGCCGGCCTGGGCGTAGGCGTCGCGGGCCGCCGTCGCGCACTCGGGGAACCACGTGTAGTCGTACTCGGGGTCGATGAGACCCGAGCCGCTGCCCGCAGCGAAGGACAGCGCCTTGATGTAGATCGGCTTGTCCGTGTACTTGTGCGCATCCTCGGCGCGGACCACGATCGCGGCGGCGGCGCCGTCGGCCACACCGGCACAGTCGAACACGCCGAGCCGCCCGGCGACCCGGGGCGAGGCGCAGATGGTCTCGATGGAGACCTCCTTGCGGAACTGGGCCCGCGGGTTGTGCGCCCCGTTCTGGTGGTTCTTCCAGGAGATGCGGGCCAGGACCTCGGTGAGCTCGTCCTCACCCACCCCGTACTTCTTGCCGTAGGCGGGGGCGACCATCGAGAACATGGCGGCGGCGGTGAGCGTGCGGGCCGTCCCGTCGTTCGGGATGGGGAAGGCGTTCAGGCCCTGGTAGCCCGAGTCCTTCACCTTTTCGGCGCCGAGGGCCATGGCCACGTCGTAGGCCCCCGAGGCCACGGCGTAGGCGGCCGCCCGCAGCGCCTCGGACCCCGTGGTGCAGTAGTTCTCCACCCTCGTGACCGGCTTGCCCTCGAGCTGGAGCGGCCGGGCCATGGTGATACCGCTCATGCCCGACTGGGCCGTACCGAACCAGAAGGCGTCGACGTCGTCCTTGGTCACCCCGGCCGACGCGAAGGTCTCCTCGGCGGCGTCGACGATGAGGTCGTCGAGGCTCTTGTCCCAGTGCTCGGCGAATCGGGTGCACCCCATCCCGACGATCGCCACCCGGTCCTTGATCCCGTGTGAAGCCATTGGTCTCGTTGCCTTCTTCCTGCGTGTGCGGTTCGTGTCCTGCGGTCGTGGTGCGGCGTCCCGGGCGACCGTCGGCCCCCGGGGTGCCGAGGTCAGTCGGTCCCGGCCCCGGCCCCGGCAGCCGACCGGACGGGCTTCGCCTTCCAGAAGTAGTCGTGGATGCCGTCGGCGGTGTAGAGCTTGCGGAACGTCATGGCCACCCTGTCTCCGATGTCGACGGTCGACGGGTCGACGTCGGTGAGCTCCACCGGGAACCGCCCGCCGCCGTCGAAGTCGAGTACGGCGAAGACGATGGGCGGGCTGGGGGAGTAGGCCAGCCGGTCGATCGTGTAGGTGGCGATGGTGGCCTCGGCATCGGCCCGGTCGATGGGGACCATGTCGTCCACGGCGCCGCCGGTCATCGACACCCGTGACGGAGGCAGGTGGACCGCCCCGGACGAGCGGTCCCGGCTGCCCACGAATCCGAACTTCCACTCCTCGTTGCGCCAGGCCGCCGAGGACGAGACCCGCTGGGGCTCGGGCCGACGGGGCGGTTCCGGGGTGACCATGCCCCGCCACGTCAGGAACTTGCCGTAGGGGAGGTCGGCGCCGGCGGCCACCTGCGCCGCCACGGGGTCGGCGGGCGACCAGTGGGCCAGGGCGGGGGTGGTGCGGAAGACGAGCACGTCGGCCCCGTCGGCGAGGGACACCACGGCGACGACCTCGTCCGGGGCCGCCTGCTCGAGCATCGAGGCCAGCACCAGTCCAGCGTGGGCGGCACCGGTCTGGCCCACGGTGGTCGAGAGGTCGTCGGCCAGGACGCCGTCACGGACGCCCAGCGCCCGGCCGAGCGCCTTGGCGGCGCGCCCGTGCATTCCCGTCACCACCACGTGGTCCACCTCGTCGGCCGTGACCCCGGCGGCCTTCAGGCCGGCCTGCCAGGCCTCGGTGCCGAGCGGGACGTAGCGGGTCTCGCCGAACCGCTCCTCCCAGGTCTTCGAGCGACGGTCGCCGACCGTCCGCCACCGGTCCAGGAACTCGTCACTGACCGACGCCCCGCCCAGGTAGTCGGCGATCACCGGGGTGCCGGGCCCGTCGTCCGCCACCAGCACGGCGGCGGCGCCGTCGCCCCCCGCCGACTCGTCGGCGGAGGTGGGCAGCCCGTCGCGAAGGTCGGCGACCACCACGAGCGTCGTGCCCGGGCCCGAGGCACCCAGTGCGGTCCGGAGTGCACCCGGGCCCGATCGGAGCGCCCCGCCGAAGTCGAATGCGGCCACGTCGGACGGCTGCCGCAGGGCAGCGTGCACGGTGGTGGCGTTGGTCTTGTCCAGGTAGGCCGGGGTGGCCGTGGCGAACCAGAGCGCGTCCGGGGCGGCGCCGGGGGCGGCACGCAGGGCGAGCCGGGCGGCTTCCACGCCCATGGTGGTGGTGTCCTCGTCGTGGGAGGCGACCGACCGGGACCCCTTCCCCCCACCGCTGCCGAAGAGGGCGGCCACGTCGGCGCGGCGGAGCCTGCGGTAGGGGACGTACCCGGCGATGCTGACGATGCCTCTGGTCACGGGCGCACCCCGGTCGAACTCGCCTGCTGCATGATGGTTCTGGTCCCTTCGTCGTGGCACCGTGGGTGGCGCCTGGCGCAGTGCCCGGCCCGGTGCCGTCGTGCCGTCGGCCCCGGAACGGGCCGGCGGTCGGGCGGTCGGGCGGTGGCAACTTCCGCTGCGCCATCCTATGATGTCCACAGTATCTGACGGTCAGTCAGATAACCACAGCGGCACGGGCCGCGCGGGTTGAGGATGGAGGCCGGACCATGGACTTCGAGTTCACCCCCGAACAGCTCGAGTTCGTCAAGGACGTGGAGCAGTTCCTCGACGACAACTTCGACCCCGAGGTGTTCGACGTCACTCGGGAGAACATGGCCCAGATCGTCGACACCCCGCTGCGGCGCAAGTTCATGGCCAAGCTGGGGGAGAAGGGCTGGCTGGGCATCACCTGGCCCAAGGAGTACGGCGGCCAGGACGGCGACGGCGTCTACGAGTACCTGCTCAACGAGGCGCTGGCCGCCCGGGGCGGTCCCCAGATCGGCAAGGGCGTCGGCATCATCGGCAAGACGATCATCAGCCACGGCAGCGAGAAGCTGAAGGCCGAATTCCTGCCCAAGATCCTGAAGAACGAGGTGGAGTTCGCCGTCGGCTACTCCGAGCCCAACGCCGGCTCGGATGCCGCCTCGATGCAGCTCAAGGCCACCCGTGACGGAGACGGCTGGCGCCTCAACGGCCAGAAGACCTGGACCACATCGGCCCACTTCGCCGACTGGTACTGGGTGGGGGCCAGGACCGATCCGGAGGCCCCGAAGCACAACGGCATCACCCTCTTCCTCGTGCCCATGGACCACCCGGGCATCACCGTCAAGGCCATCTGGACCATGGGCGACGAACGGACCAACGAGGTCTACCTCGACGACGTGTGGGTCTCCGACGACTACGTCGTGGGCGAGCTCAACCACGGGTTCCAGTACATTTCGGAGGCGCTCGACCTGGAACGGTTCACCCTGTTCACCTACTCGCCCACGGCCCAGCGCCTCAGCCTGCTCACCGAGTACGTGAAGGGCGGAACCCGCGACGGCGAGCCGATGAAGGTCGACGCGCAGGTCCGGTCGCAGATCGCCCACCTGCACACCGAGGCCGAGGTGGCCCGTGTGCTCGGCCTGAAATTCGTGGCCGCGGCCAACGCCGGCGGTGCGCCCCCGACATCGGAAGCGTCCGAGTACAAGCTGTTCACCACGGAGTACTCGCGGCGGCTGGCCAATGCCTCGATGGACCTCGCCGGCATCGGCGGGCAGCTGCGTGTCCACACCGAGGAGGCCCCCATGGCCGGTCGGTCGGAGTCGACCTACCGCTACACGGTGATCGACACCATCGGCGGCGGCTCATCCGAGATCCAGAAGAACATCCTGGCCCGCCGCAAGCTCGGGCTGCCGAAGAACTTCTGAGCCGCACCCCGACCGTGACCGCCCCGCCCGCCACCTCTGCCGCCGCGCCATCCGGGTCGGCACCGGCGCGCGGGCCCGCGTCCGGACCCGGTGGGCCGCTCGCCGGCGTGGTCGTGCTCGACCTCGCCAGTGTGGGTCCGGCCGCCCGGTGCACCAGGATACTGGCCGACTACGGCGCCACCGTGGTGAAGGTGGGGACGGTGCCCGGCAGCGGGGTCGAGCCGATCCGCCCGCCGTACTACGCCTACAGCGGCGCCCGCCACCTGCGTCACGTGGCCGTCGACCTGAAAGATCCCGACGGCCGGGACGCCTTCCTGGCGCTGGTGCGGGGGGCGGACGTCGTGATCGAGAGCTTCCGCCCTGGTGTCGTCGAGCGGCTCGGCATCGGCTTCGAGGCGCTGCGCGGCGTCAACCCCCGGGTGATCCTGTGCTCGACCACCGGCTACGGCCAGGACGGCCCCCGGGCGGCGTGGGCCGGGCACGACATCAACTACCTGGCCGTGGGCGGCTACCTGGCCTCGACCGAGCCGGCGGCCGATGGCGGTCCCCCGGTGTCCGGGGCGACCATCGCCGACGCCGCCGGCGGAGGCATGCAGGCCGCCCTGGCCGTGCTGGCCGCGCTGGTCGGCCGGGGTGAGGACGGGCCGGGCGTCCACCTCGACGTGTCGATCGCCGACGGGGTCCTGTGGCTGACGTCGCTGGCCGTCGACGAGTACCTCGCCACCGGGGCGCCGGTCGGCTTCGGGCACAACATCATCACCGGCCGCTATGCCTGCTACGACACCTACGTCTGCGCCGACGGCGGGTGGGTGGCGGTGGGCGCCATCGAGCCGAAGTTCTTCGCCAACCTGTGCCGCCTGCTCGGGTGCGAGCAGTGGGTGGGCAGCCAGCTCGACGACGGCAGTCAGGACGCCATCCGGGCCGACCTGGCCGCGGCCTTCGCCACCCGGGACCGCGACCACTGGTTGGCGGTGCTGGCCGCCGCCGATACCTGCGTGAGCCCGGTGCTGAGCGTGGCGGAGCTGGTGGACGACGAGCAGTACAGGGCCCGGGGCGCGATCATCGAGGCCACACTGCCCGACGGCGCCGCCGCGGACGGGGCACCCGCCTCGTTCCGGCAGGTGGGGCCGGTGCTCGCCGGGATGGAGGGTGCCGGTGCGCCGGTGCTCGCCGGCGACCCGTCCCGGTCGGACGCCGGGGAGCTGCTGGGGGCCGCCGGACTGGCGGCCGACACGATCACCGATCTGCGGACGAGGGGAGTGGTGGCATGAGCGCCATCGGCATCGACGACATCGAGGGGGTACTCGGTGTGAGTCTCTACGAGGAGGAGGGGGAGTTCCCCGTCGAGCAGGGGTACATCTGGACCACCTGCTCCTCGGTGGAGAACGGCAACCCGCTCTTCTGGGACCCCGAGGTGGCCGACGAGCTCACCGGCGGGCCCATCGCCCCCCCGACCATGGTGTCGGTCTGGTTCCGGCCCCACCACTGGGCGCCGAACCGGTCGACCCCGGGTCTGCCCCTCCAGATCCACTTCGACCTGAAGGAGGGCCTCGGTCTGCCCGAGGCCGTCATGAGCGACAACACCATCGTCTTCCACGAGCCGGTACGCCCCGGCGACCGGCTGACCACCCGCCAGATCCTCCGGTCGGTGAGCGACGAGAAGACGACCAAGCTCGGGACCGGACGCTTCTGGGTGATCGACGTGGAGTACCGCAACCAGCGCCACGACCTCGTGGCCGTGGAGAGCTACACCGGGTTCGGCTATCGCCGACCGACCGCAGGGGAGGGGGCATGACGGCGCCCGCACTGCTCCAGGGCCAGGTCTCGGTGGGCGATGCGCTGCCCGAGCTCGCCTACCCGGTGACGGCCACCACCGTCGTGCTCGGGGCCCTGGCCTCTCGCGACTGGCGACCGATGCACCACGACAAGGACTTCGCCGTCAACCGCAACGGCACGCAGGACATCTTCCTCAACACCCCGAACCTGGCGGCGTGGTTCGAGCGCTACCTGACCGACTGGACGGGCCCCCACGGCCGCCTCCAGCGGGTGACCTTCCGGATGCTCGGCTCGATCTTCCCCGGTGACACCATGGTGTTCCGGGGCACGGTGACCGACACCGGCGTGGACGACACCGGGTGCGGGTGGGCGGCCGTCGACATCGCCGTGTCGGTGGAGGGAGACACCAAGACGACCTGTGCCGCCCGGGTGGCCCTGCCCCTCGACGCCGACGACAACCCGTGGACCCGCTCCGGCGACCGTTGGACGCCCTGACCGGGCCCGTCCCCCCTGAGACGATGCACCGAACGACCGAACCGCCGCACCACCCGCCGCACCACCCGAAGGAGAGCACGACATGTTGGACCTGACCTTCAGCCCCGAGCAGGAGATGCTCCGTGAGACGGTGCGCGGCGTCGTCGCCACCACCAGCCCGCTGAGCGTGGTGCGCGAGCTCGAGGACGACCCCGTCGGCTACTCGCCCGAGCTGTGGAAGCAGCTCGCCCACCTCGACCTCATCGGGCTCCAGCTGCCCGAGGAGTACGGCGGCTCGGGCATGGGCACCCTCGAGTCGGTGGTGCTCTACGAGGAGTTCGGCCGGGCCATCGCCCCGTCCCCGCACTTCGTCAGTTCGATCCTGTCGGGCGGTGCGCTGGCGCGGTCGGGCAGCGCCGACCAGAAGCAGACCTGGCTGCCCGGCATCGTGTCCGGCGAGGCGATCCTCACCCCGGCCTGGATCGAGCCCGAGAACAGCTCGGGTCCGAAGGGCGTCCAGCTGCGGGCCGAGCCCGACGGCGACGGCTGGACCCTCACCGGCACCAAGCGGCACGTGGCCTTCGCCTCGTCGGCCGCCCGCCTGGTCGTGCTGGCCCGGACCGGTGACGGGGCCGAGGACATCGACCTCTTCCTAGTGGACCCGACAGCCGACGGCGTGACCGTGACCCAGCAGCTCACTATCGCCTCGGACGCGCAGTACCGGGTGGATCTGTCCGGCGTGCGGGTGACCGCGGCGGACCGGATCGGCGCCGAGGGGACCGGTTGGGTCACCTGGAGCGCGGTGATGTACGAGGCGATCATCCTGGTGGCCGCCGAGGCCGTGGGCGGTGCCCAGTACGCCCTCGACATCACCGTCCAGTACGCCAAGGACCGCCAGCAGTTCGACAAGCCGCTGGGTGCCTTCCAGGCGCTGGCCCACTACCTGGCCGACGCCGCCACCACCGTGGACGGCGCCCAGGTGCTCGTGCACGAGGCCGCCTGGGCCCGGTCCGAGGGCCGACCGGTGGCCAAGCTGGCCCCGATGGCGAAGCTCTACGCCTGCCAGACCTTCCGGGACGTGACGGCCACGGCCCAGCAGATCTTCGGTGGCATCGGCTTCACGGTGGAGTTCGACATCCAGCTCTACTTCCGACGGGCCAAGCAGCTCCAGATGTCCTGGTGGGAGCCACGCGTCCTCGAGGAGCTCATCGCCGCCGAGGTGCTCGACCGCTAGCGGGTCGCCGGGCGCACGCTCCGCCCCGACGCCCGTGTGGGGCGACCGGTCAGGGTACGGATCAGGGACCCGTTCCGATGCAGTGTCGGCCCCCGCGCCTGCGCTACGGTCGGACCTGCGCCCCGGGGAGGGCCGCCGGATCCAGGGGGAACGACATGTCACCAGATGCGCCGACCGCACTGAGTGCGACCAGTGTGACGAAGAAGCGTGGGGGACTTTCCACCTTCCTCTTCGTCCACGAGATCGACGAGTACCCGGGCAACGGTAAGCGGACCGCCTACCTCGGCCTGGCCGTGCTGGCCACCATCGTCCTGTACTACACGTACTTCACCCAGACCGGGGTCACCCCCCAGATCCTCGTCTCCTACCACATGTCGTTCTCGTTCTACGTGTGGATCGTCGTCATCTCCAACCTGCTCGGGGCCTTCGCCTCGTTGCCGGCGTCCAAGACCGACAAGCTCGGGCGGTCCAACGTCGTCATCTACGGCCTGCTCATCATCGGGATCCTGGTCGCCGTGGGCGTCCCGGCGTGCTCCACCGAGTGGGAGTTCGCTTTCGTCATCTCGCTCCTGGGCGTGGTCGAGGGCGCCATCCTGGTGGCCACACCGGCGCTGGTCCGGGACTTCAGCCCGCAGCTGGGCCGGGCCTCGGCCATGGGTTTCTGGACCGTGGGCCCGGTGGCGGGAAGCCTGATCACCTCGATCGTGGCCGCCCACACCCTCGACCACTTCCTGAAGTCGGGTGGGATCGACGGGTGGAAGAGCCAGTTCGTGATCTCCGGCGTCACCTCGATCGTCGTGTTCGTCCTGGCCCTGCTCTTCCTGAAGGACCTGTCGTCGAGCCTGCGTGACCAGCTGATGGTCAGCGAGCACGACCGGGCGCTGGTCGAGGCCAGGGCGCGGGGACTGAACGAACAGGACGTGCTGGCCGCCACCGCCCACCCCTGGCGCCAGATCCTGAAGTGGGACCTGGTCGGGTCGGCCCTCGGGATCTCGGTGTTCCTGCTCCTGTACTACGCCGCCTCCGCCTTCTTCACGATCTACTGGGCCACCGTGTTCAAGGACCCGAGCGGCGTCAACCTCTCGACGAGCCAGGCCAACAGTCTGAATGCGTGGTTCTGGTGGGCCGACATCGTGGCTCTCATCGTCTTCGGCGTCCTGTCCGACCTCTTGAAGGTCAGGAAGCCGCTGATGCTGGCGGGCGCACTGGGCTCGATCGCCATGCTCGTCCTGTTCATCCACGCCGCCGACAACCCGCACACCGGGCTCGACACGCTGATCCTGCTGGAGGTGCTGCTCGCCGCATGCATCTCCCTGTGCTACGCGCCGTGGATGGCGGGCTACACCGAGATGGTGGAGGCCCGGAACCCGGCCCTGGTCGGCACCGGACTGGCGCTGTGGGGATGGATCCTCCGGCTGACCGTCGGCCTCTCCTTCATCTTCCTGCCCCTGGTGGTGAACTCGGTCAACCCGGTCGTCGACAACCTGCAGTACGCGCAGACGGCCCCCAACGGGCACGCACCGTTCAATGTCCAGGAGTTCCAGGTCGAGCACCCCGAACTGGTCGCCTTCGCCACGGCCAACTCCTCGTGGCTGCGTCCGCTCTCCGACCCGGCCAACGCCGCCGTCGTGGCCGCGGCCCACGCCAATCCGCTCACCGGGGCGGCAGCCCTGACGAAGGCCGTCGGGCCCGTCGTCTTCGCCCACGTCCTCGCCAACCTGAAAGAGGTGAACGGTCCCATCTGGACCTACCGGACGCAGTTGGCCTACCTGTCGCAGCACCAGGACCAGCTGACCAACCTCCTCAACGGGGTGGCCAAGTCGCCCAAGCAGTGGCAGAACTGGTTCTGGGTGTGCCTCGGCGGCATGGTCCTGTTCATCCCGACCATCTGGTTCAACCGTGGGCGCTGGAACCCGGCCAAGGCGCGCCAGGACGAGGCGAAGCACGAGGCCGACGTGGCCGCCGAGCTCAAGACGCTGGTGGGGGCCAACACCTGACCGACGGCGCGGACACGGGTGCGGCCCCCGACGTCGGGGCCGTAGGCCGTGTCCCGATCACGGAGCCGGCGTCGGTCCGGCCAGGGCCGGCAGCACCCGGTCGGCGAACAGCTCCAGCGACCGCCACCCGAGGTCGGGGTCCAGGCCGCCCACCAACGGCTTCAGCTGCAGGGCCGAGCGCGGGTCGAGGCCGCGGGCGAGGGCCACGCACTCCTCGGGGGTGACCACCGTGTACCGGTCCGAGCGCTTCAGCTCGTCGACGGAGTCGACCGGCCGGTAGGGGCTGGCCCCGGGTGCCTCCGCCGCCCACCGTCCGTAGCCGTTGGCCTCGTGGAGCGCGTGGGGGCCGAGCTCGGCCCAGCTGCGGTCCGGGTCGTCGGTGACGAAGACCCACATCGGTCCGGACGGCCACAGCAGGATCCCGTCCCCCTTCCCCAGCCGGCGGCACTCGGCGACGTACGCCTCTCCCAGGGCGGGGTCGGGCACGGCGGGCAGGAAGGCGTCCCCCAGGCGGGCCGCCCGCTTCGGGGCGGCGCCGCCCACGATCACGAAGGGGCGGGGCCGCTGCACCGTCGGCGGCGTGACGGTCGCCGTCCGCCCCCGGTAGGTGGCCGGCCCACCGGCCAGCGCAGTGGTCAGCGCCTCGAGCTTCTCCTCGAACAACGCCCCCCGGCCGGCGAAGGGGACGCCGAACATGGCGAACTCCTCGGCCACGTAGCCGGCCACCACGGTGAGCTCGACCCGGCCGTCGGAGACGGTGTCGAGCACGGCCACGTCCTCTGCGGTGGCGAAGGGGTCCCGAAGCGTGAGCACGAGAGCGGACACCATGATCCGGACGGTCGACGTCAGTGCGGCCACGGCGGCACCGAACACGAAGGGTGACGGCAGGTAGCCGTCGTCGACGCCGTGGTGCTCGGACAGCACCACCCGGGGGCATCCCCGGGACTCGGCCCAGGTGGTCATGGCCAGGGCCTCGGCGTAGAGGCGCACCCGTGGGGTACCGAACGCGGGCGCCCGCAGGTCGTGGTGCACGAGCCAGTTGTCCATCGTCGGTCCCCCGTCACGTCGGCCGGACCCGGGGCGGTCCGGCTGCGCCGTCCGAGGCTAGGGCACCGTCCCGGCCGGTGCCGGGCCGACAACCCGGGTCCCGACCGGTGCCGGGCCGTCAACCCGGGTCCCGACCGGGGTGGTCCAGGGCTGCGTCGGGCCGCCCCCGACACAGCGACGATCTACGGTGTCCACCATGCAGGACCCCAACGACCACCGGCCCGGATTCGCCGTGGTCGACCTCGAGACGACGGGATTCTCCCCCCAGCAGGAGCGGATCGTCGAGGTGGCGGTGGTCGTCCTCGACGTCCGGGGCGTGGAGCAGGACGCCTTCTGCACGCTGGTCGATCCCGAGCGCGACCCAGGCCCCACCCACGTGCACGGGATCACGGCCGAGATGCTGGACGGGGCTCCGACCTTCGCTCAGGTGCACCCCTACGTGGCCGGGCTGCTCTCGGGGAGGGTGGTGGTCGGTCACAACGTCGACCGCTTCGACCTCGCCTTCCTGCTGGCCGAATGCCGCCGGCTGGGTGGCGACCGGGCCCCGGACTCGGTCACCACGCTCGACACCCTCCAGGTGGCCCAGTCCTACCTGGACCTGCCCGGCAAGGCCCGCCTGGTGGACTGCTGCGACCGGTACCGGCTCACGTGGGACGACCACCACAGCGCCCTGGGCGACGCACGGGTCACCGCCGCCCTGCTCGGTGCCATGCGGTCCGAACTCGGCGACGACCTGCTCGACGTCGCCCGGCTCCTCGACGAGAGCCTGGGGTGTCGCTGGCCGGGGGCGGGCGGCACCGCTCCGGTCGCCCACCGACGGACCCCGGAACCGTCGGCCTGAGCGTGGCGGGCCGGGGGCGAGCGAGTCGGCCCACGGGGTGGGACGCCGTACCCGCTGCGACCGTGGCCCACGGGCGAGGGACCGATCCGGTCCGGCGGTGGCCGCTGCGTTCAGGGCATCGCCTCGATCGGAGGCACCACCAGGCCCCGCGCCCGGGCGCCGCCCAGCATCTCGTCGTCGGTCGTGCCGTCGGACGAGCCGGCCACCAGCGGCGACCGGGTGAGGACGACCACTCCCACCACCAGCACCGCCAGGGCGAGCACCTCGAGTGGGATCCACAGCACCCCGCCCCGAAGGATGTCGCCGAAGAGGGTGACCCCGAGCACGATGCTGACCAGCGGGTTCAGGGTCACGAGCGTCGTCCTCGAGGCGGTGATGGGGCCGGCATGGAGGGCGCTCTGGAGCAGGAAGACGGTTCCCAGGCCGGTCACGGCCAGCATGTAGGGCTGGAAATGGGTGAACACCGCGCTCCAGCCGTGGTCCAGGTAGCCGGTGATGGCCTTGGTCAGGGCGGCGCCGAACGCCGCCGTCACCGCCGTGGCCGCGCCGAAGGCGGCCGCCCGCCACCATCGTGGCCCGCGCGTTCCGGCCAGGATGCAGCCGCCGATGGCCGAGAGCAGCACGACGGATGCCACCACCCACCCGGTGGTGGAGGGGAGGACCTGCCCGCCGTGGGGATGGGCCGCCATGAAGAACGCGCTCAGGCCGGCCACGACGAGCAGCGCCCCGAGCCACTCACGGGCCCCGAGGCGGTAGCGGAACCAGGCGGCCAGGATGAGCAGCAGGAACAGCAGTTCGGTGGTGAGCACGGGCTGCACCGTGCTGAGCTCGCCGTGCTTGAGGGCGGTGGCCTGCAGCCCGAACTGCACGAGCATGAGGGCGAAGCCGATGAGCCAGATCTTCTGCTTGACGGCGTGGCCGATCAGGCTGGGCTTGAGTGCGGCCGACTCCGGGGCCGACTCGACGCCGATCCGCTGCAGGACCGAGGTGACGGCACTGGTGAGGGCGGCGAGCGCCGCGAACAGGAAGGCCACCGCCCTGTTGTAGTCGCGTTCGGGCTCCCGTGCCTCCGCCGACGTCGGCCACGCCGTGTGGAATCAGGCGGCGGGGACGTCGTCCCCCGTGTCGCCCGGGGCGTCGCCACCCGGGTCGTGGCGGACGTCGTCGACGGAGTCGAGGCCGGCGGGCACATCCATGTGCAGGCCGAGGGCGTATCCCTCGAGGAACACGTCGGCATCGTGGCGGCGTGGGTAGCGGGCCTCGAGCGCCTTGAAGCGCGCCGTGTGACCGGGCTCGAGCAGGTGGGCCAGCTCGTGGACCACGACGGCGTCGAGCACCCAGGACGGAGCCACCCGCAGTCGTGACGAGATCCGGATCTCCCGGGTGGACAGGGTGCACGACCCCCACCGCTTCGACTGGTTGGTGGCCCACCGTATCGACGACGGCTCGACCCCGTCGAGATAGGTGCGCCCGAGCTGGCGGGCTCGGGCGGCGAGCTCCTCGTCCGATGCGTGGAGGTGGGGTCGGTGGCGGGTCAGCCGGCGGGTCAGGTGGTCGATCATGTCGTCGCGCTCGGCGCCGCGCAGATGGGTGGGGACCACGACGACGATCCGATCGCCCTCCCAATGGGCGCCTGCCGTCTTCTTCCGCCGTTTGGAGACGCGCACCTCCACCTCGGGATGGAACAGGGTTGCGGGCTCGGGCGTCGCGGTCATGGCGTCACGTTACGGCCGGACTGTGACGGGCACGCCTGGGTCAACGGGTCCGGTGTCGGGGGCGCAGGCGGGCAGCTACTCGTGCTGGCCGAACGGCGCCGGCGCCACGGCTTCGGACTCGGCCTCGGTCTCCTCGTCCGAGTCGGGCCGCAGGGCCCGCCAGATGCCGGCGCCCAGGATGCCGCCCACGATCGGGAAGACGATGAACACCCACAGCTGATCGAGCGCCCAGCTGCCCTGGAAGATGGCGGTGGACAGCGAGCGGGCCGGGTTCACCGACGTGTTGTCGATCGGGATGGAGATGAGGTGGATGACCGTCAGCGTCAGGCCGACGGTGAGTCCCGTCTGGCCCACCGGCATCGACTTTCGGCTGGTGGAGGCGATGACGAAGACGAAGACGGCGGTGAAGAAGATCTCGGCCAGGATCACGACGGGGAGTGGGAACCCACCGGGCGAGTGGATCCCGTACCCGTTGGAGGCGAACCCCGTGGACTTGGCGCTGAACGACCCGAGGTTGGTGGCGGTCTTCGATGCCACCCGGGTGGCATTGGCGATCACGTAGATGACGCTCGCACCGACGATGCCACCGACGACCTGGCCCACGATGTAGAAGGGGAGGTCCATGGACTTGGTCTTGCCGATCACCCACAGGCCGAGCGTCACCGCCGGATTGATGTGACAACCCGAGATCGAGCCGATGGCGTAGGCGGCGACGAGGAGGCTGAGTCCGAAGGCCAGGGCGACACCGAGGATGCCCACCGTGTTCAGGGAGCCGGTGAAGTGCCCGGTGGCCAGGATGGCGGTGCCGGGACCGCCCACGACAAGGATCATCGTGCCGATCGCCTCGGCCAGTCCGATGCGCAGTCGGTCGTTCATGGGAGTTCCTTTCGTCAGGCGCCCGGGCGCACTGGTCTCTCCCGGCGCTCCCGCACCGGTCGCTGCGCACAGGCTAAGTAACGGTCGGGTCGGAGCGGTGGATGGAGCGGGCCGGCGAATGGGCCGACGGCGGGGTCCCCGGTACCATGGTGGGGTGAGCCGCTATCTCTCGCCACGGTGCATCGGTATGCACCTCACCCTGCTGGTGGTCCTCCCGCTGTTCGCCTGGCTCACCTGGTGGCAGCTGAACCGCGCCGAAAGCGGCAACACGCTGAGCTGGGCCTACGTCGTGCTGTGGCCGGCCTTCGCCGCCTACGCCATCTACACCTGGTGGCAGCTCATCCACGACCAGGCCGCCCGGCTGCCTGGTCGCGCCCGCGGATCGGGAACGTCGCCGGTGGTGGCCGATCGCACCGACCCGACCGTGCGGACCGGCGCCACCCCACGGGTGCCGACCGGGGAAGCCGACCCGGCGACACTGCCGGCGGGATGGGCGCTGACCGGTGGCCGCAAGAGGAACGTGGCCATCGCCGCATCGGCGCCGATCGACGCCACCCTCGGTGGCCGGGGGGAGCGTTTCACACCCCAGACCCCCGACGAGGCCGCCCGTCTGGCGGAGTACAACCGCTACCTGGCCGAGCTGGCCGCCGAGGACGCGGCCGAGGCGTCGTCGTGACCGGCCGATGACCGCCGGAGCGGACGGGCGCCCGGTGCCCCCTGGGGAACTGGGTCGCCCGACCTGGTCCAAGCTCGTCCAGTGGGACGAGGTGGGCGCCGTCGTCCGTTACCGGGTGATGGCGTTCGTCGTCGGCACGGCCCTGCTGGCGCTCACGGCCATCGTGATCTGTCAGTACGTGTTCGGCCTGCACGCCCAGATGAAGACCCCGGAACTGGTGGTGGCCCCGCTGCACGGCTACCTGTACCTGGCCTACCTGGTGACTGCGGCGGACCTGGCCCGACGGGCCCGTTGGCACCTCGGCCGCATCCTCCTGGTCGTGTGCTCGGGCTTCGTGCCCTTCCTGGCCTTCGTCATCGAGCACCGTGTGTACCAGCAGATGCAGGCCGAGTGGGCCGCCGAGGCGACCCTCGCGGTGGGGTCCGGCCCGGCCCCGACGCCGGCCGGGCCCGTCGCCTGACCGACGCCCGGTCAGCGGTCAGCGGGCCCCGCGCACCAGGGCGCCCGGTCGGGCACCGGTGTCGACCCCGTCGGCGAACGTGGTGACGCCGGACTTGATCGTCTCCACGTAGCCCACGGCGCCTTGCAGGAGGCGCTTGCCCCCGGCCGGCAGGTCGGCGGTGACGCGGGGGTTGGTGAGCTGCAGCCTGTCGTAGTCGATGAGGTTGAGGTCGGCGAGCGCGCCGACCTCGATCGTGCCCCGGTCGGACAGGCCGTAGAGGCGGGCGGTGTCATGGGTCTGCTTCTTCACGACCCATTCGAGGGGCAGGCGCTCGCCCCGGACCCGGTCACGGGTCCAGTGGGTGAGCATGAAGGTCGGCTGCGACGCGTCGCAGATCATCCCGCAGTGGGCCCCGCCGTCGCCCAGGCCGGACGCGGCGCGGGGGTGGAGGAGCATCTCGCGGGCAGCGTGCAGGTCGCCGTTGGAGTAGTTGAGGATCGGCACGTACAGGAGGCCCCTGCCGTCGTCCTCCAGCATGGCGTCGTAGGCCACCGACACGGCGGACCGGCCCGTGGCCGCGGCGATCCCCGCCAGCGAGCGCTCCGGTCCGGGCTCGTAGTCGGGCGGGTCGCCCAGTAGGAACGTCGTGGGGAAGGCCTTCGCCATGGCCTCGGCGGCGACCGGGTCCGGCTCCCAGGACTCGATGGCCTCCCGCACCCCGGTGGAGCGCAGGGCGGCGACGAACTCCACGTCCGACAGCCCCTGTGCCTTCAGCTGCTGGTAGGCGGGGATCGGGTCCAGCAGCGAGTAGGTGGTGAAGTGACCGGACAGGAGCCCGAAGCCCCGACCGGCCACCTGGGGCCAGAGGTCCGCCCCGTCGTCGACGGCCCGGAGGGACTCGTCCATCAGCTCACGCCACAGGTCGGGGGCGTCGTCGACCTGCACGAGCGCGAAGGTGACCGGTCGGTGGATGGCGGCGGACAGCCGACGCATCCAGTCGACCTCCAGCTTGGGGGCGATGAGGTCCTCCCCGGCCGTGCCTGCGGGGGCCAGCTCGAAGATGCCGGTGCCGAGCTCACCGAGGGCGGCGCCGATGCCGAACAGCTCCTCCTCGGCGGCGTAGGTGCCGGGCACCGGTTCGCCGTCGATGGCCCGGTGGGCGATCGTCCGCGAAGTCGAGAAGCCCAGTGCACCGGCGGCGATCGACTCCTTGACCAGGGCCTTCATGGCGGCGATGTCGGCCGGTGTGGCCGGCTCGTTGCGGGCACCGCGCTCGCCCATCACGTAGGAGCGGACGGCGCCGTGGGCGATCTGGGTGCCGACGTCGACCGTCCAGCGGCGATGATCGAGGGCGTCGAGGTACTCGGGGAACGTCTCCCAATCCCAGGTCATGCCCTCGGACAGGGCCGTCCCCGGAATGTCCTCCACGCCCTCCATCAGGCCGATCAGCCACTCGTGGCGGTCGGGCCGGGCGGGGGCGAACCCGACACCGCAGTTGCCGGTGACCAGCGTGGTGACGCCGTGCCAGCTGCTGGGAGCAAGCACCTCGTCCCACGTGGCCTGCCCGTCGTAGTGGGTGTGGATGTCCACCCACCCCGGCGTGACCAGCAGGCCGTCGGCGTCGATGGTCCGTGCCGCCTCCTCCCCCCGATGGTCACCGACGCCGGTGATGATGCCGCGGCTGACGGTGACGTCGGCCGTGCGGGCGGGTGCCCCGGTGCCGTCGACGACGGTTCCCCCTTGGATGACGAGGTCGTGCATGGTGTGTTCCCCTCCGGCATCCCTTCGGGACGCACCAGACGATGGTGGCACGCTGTGTGGTGGGGCGCAACGCACCCCGGTCGCGACCGGGTGGTCAGCGGGGTGGGATCGAGTAGGTGACCTGGGCCTTCGCCACCAGCGCGTCGTCGGCCACCGAGTGGAGGGCGACGTCGACCACGCCGAGGCGAGCACCGAGTTTGAGCACCGTGCCGACGGCAAGGACGTCGACCAGGGCCGGCTTGCGGAGGAAGTCGATGTGCAGGCTGGTGGTCACCGACAGGGCCACCGGACCGATCTGCCCGACGATGGCCAGCCAGGCGGCACAGTCGGCGAGTGCCATCAGCGAGGGACCCGACACCGTCCCGCCGGGCCGGACGTTCGACTCGTCGACATGGAGCCGCAGGCGTACCCCGGTGTCGGTGACGTCCTCCACGGTGTAGGGCACATCGTTGGGGAAGGCGGCGTCGAGGAACACCTGGAGTGCTCCGACATCCATGGCCGGGGGCATGTCGGCCGATCGTAGCCAGGTCCGGGCGGGCGGGAGCGGGGGTCCCGAGCGGCGGCGACAGGACGTGGCGCGTCGGCGACCGTGCTCGGAACAGGGGTCGGGTGCACGATGGGCGGACGATGGGCGTTCGCGCACCGGCTCCCCGTCGTGCAGACTGTCGGACGGGCCGGATCCGACCGGCACAGGGGACGCGTGATGGGGGAGCGGTGACCGACGGCAACGACGTGGTTTCGAGCGGGTACAGCAGGAGCGACCACCAGGCGGCCGCGGACCTGGCCCGCGAGGCCGGCGCGCTGCTCCTGGAGCTCCAGGGGGGCGCCCTGGAGGGCAAGGAGCTGGGGGCCGAGGGGGACCGGAGTTCGCACGCGCTGCTCACGACCCTGCTGGCCGAGCGGTTCCCGAACGACCGGGTCCGCTCGGAAGAGGACGACCAGAGCGAGTCACTCGTCACCGACGTCGGTCGTGTCTGGATCGTCGACCCCCTGGACGGCACCCGCGAGTACTCCGAGCGCCGGACCGACTGGGCCGTCCACGTGGCGATGGCCGTCCACGGCGCGCCGGTGGTCGGTGCGGTGGCCCTGCCGGGTCTCGACCTGGTGCTGGCCACCGGGAGTCCACCCCCGCTGCCCCCCTGCCGCCGCGGCCCCGCCTGGTGGTGAGCCGGACCCGCCCTCCCGAGTTCGTCCCCTTCGTGGCCGAGCGCCTGGGCGCCGAGACGATCCCGATGGGCTCGGCCGGGGCCAAGATCTCGGCCGTGGTGCGCGGTGAGGCCGAGGCGTACGTCCACGCCGGTGGCCAGTACGAGTGGGACTCGTGTGCGCCGGTGGCCGTGGCACTCGCCGCCGGGCTGCATGCGTCGCGCATCGACGGCACCCCTCTCCGCTACGCCCGCCCCGACCCGTGGCTGCCCGACCTCGTGGTGTGCCACCCGATGCTGGCCGACGCCGTGCTCGGCGCCGTGCGCGACTCGGGCCTCGTGGGCAGGGGTGAACCGGTGGCCCCCGACCCCGGACCGGCGGCACCGCCCGTGTTCGGCCCGGCCCGGCTCGGGCCGCTCACGCTGAAGAACCGGATCATCAAGTCGGCCACCTTCGAGGGGCGCGGCGCCGAAGGGGGTGGTCACCGACGACCTGGTCGCCTTCCACGAGCGGGTGGCGCGGGGCGGGGCGGCCATGACCACGGTCGCCTACCTCGCCGTGTCGCCCGAAGGCCGGACCGACCGCCACTGCATCCTGCTAGGCGAGGAGTCGCTGCCCGGGCTGCAGCGGCTGACCGACGCCGTCCACGCCGGCCGGGGCCCTGGCCTCGGCCCAGATCGGGCACGCCGGTCCCGTGGCCAACTCGAAGTCGAACGGCGCCCCGGCGCTCTCGCCGTCGCGCCGGTTCGGGGCCTCGGGGTCGCTCACCCGTGCGGTCACCGGGGCGGACATCGACCGGATCACCGAGGACTACCGACGGGGCGCCCGCGTCGCCGTCGAGGCCGGGTTCGACTGCATCGAGATCCACCTGGGCCACAACTACCTGCTGAGCTCGTTCCTGAGCCCGAGGCTGAACCGCCGCAAGGACGGTTGGGGCGGCCCGCTCGGAGCGACGGGCCCGGTTCCCGCGCCAGGTGGTGGCCGCCGTGCGCGACGGCGCCGGCCCCGGGGTGGCGGTGACGGCCAAGCTGAACATGGTCGACGGCGTCCCCGGCGGGTTCGACCTGCCCGAGAGCGTCGACGTGGCCCGGATGCTCGAGGCCGACGGCCACCTCGACGCCCTCGAGCTGACCGGGGGGAGCTCGCTGTCCAACCCCATGTACCTCTTCCGGGGCGACGCCCCCCGGGCCGAGTTCGCCGCCACGCTGCCCCAGCCGATGCGGCTCGGGTTCCCGGTGGTCGGCAGGCGCTTCATGAAGGAGTACCCCTTCGAGGAGGCGCTACTTCCGCCCCGAGGCCCGTCGGTTCCTCGAGGCCCTCGACCTGCCGGTGATCCTGCTGGGCGGCGTCAACCGGCTCGACACCGTGGAGTCGGCACTGGCCGAGGGGTTCTCGTTCGTGGCCATGGCCCGGGCGCTGCTCCGCGAGCCGGACCTGGTGGCCCGGTGGGAGCAGGGCGGCCGGGACGTCGGCCGGTGCATCCACTGCAACCGCTGCATGCCGTCCATCTACACCGGCACGACCTGCGTGGAGGCGGGGCCGGGTCGCGCGCCGACTGAGCCGAAGGCCACGAGGTAGACCGGGCGCCGGAGGCCCGAGGTCGGCCGGAGGCGACCATGCCGGATCAGGATGGTCGGAGTCGATCGGCCGGAACAGCTCGACCCCGGTGCCCCAGACGCCGCCGGCACGCGCTCCCGAGCAGGCGGCTCTGGCTGACGTAGGCGGCGATCGCCCGGGCCTTGGCCGGGCCGGCGTCGGGGGCGTGCAGGGCCAGGTCGCGGTCCCGCAGCGACGCACGGGGACCGACCGGGCCAGCGCGCCAGCGCTGGCTCCGCAGCGGTCGACGTGCCGAGGTCGCGCCGGCGGGCCACAGGCCCGCCTCGGGGTAGACGCGGTAGGCGAACAGGGCCGGGACCGGTCGGCGGCGGCACCGGACGCGACGGCCCGGCAGCGCGGCCCGGGCCAGCGCCCGGTGGTCGGCGTGCAGGTCGTCGGGCGACGGCAGGAACACCGGGTCGGGGCCTCGTCGGCGAGGAGTGCGGGCGATCGGCGGTCGGCCGCCGCGGCCTCGTGGGCGCCGAGGTCCGCCGTCGGGGAGGCCGAGTTCGTGGCGGTCACAGCGCTCGACCCCCAGGATGTCGAGTGCCAGGTGCCACTCGGCGCTGCCGGACGGCGGCGACGTCGTCGGGCGGGGGTGCCGGGCCGTCGCCGAACCAGCCGCAGGCCGCCGTCGGTGGCGAGGGCCACGCGTGACGCGGCTCGCCCCGCGCGCCGCCTTGGCGGCGAGGAGCAGCCCGCAGGCGATCGTCTCGTCGTCGGGGTGCGGTGACGAGGACGAGCACGCTGCCGGCGGCCAGCGCGGCGCGGTCGCGTCGCGGGCCAGGCGGTCCGTGCCCGGACCCACAGGGGCCCGACCGGACCGACGTCGCGGGACCGCGGAGGACTCCGGTGTCCATGCGGTCAGCCCGTCGGGCGCGGGTGGCGTGGCGGAGGGCGCGGGCGGCCAGCCGCCGGGAGAGGCCCGGGTCCTCGCGGCGGCGGCCCGACCCGGCTGGCGACCAGCTCGCCGGCCAGCAGTGCGGCGGACCCGAGGTTGGCCGGGTGACGGGGAAGGCCAGCGCGAGCTGGTCGCGGAAGGCCGGCCCGCGTCGCGGGCGGCCGAGGGCGAAGCCGAGCTCGTGGTGGGCGATGCAGGCCGGCGTCATGGTCGACCGGTGCTTGTCCAGGAACGCGTGGTGGCCCTGGGCGTGGGCGGTCGGGCCGCGGTGGTCAGCCGGGTGCCGGCGTGCTGGACGTAGCGGTACAGAGGGGCGGGGACCAGCACCATCGGGGCCAGCGTCGGCGCACCGCAGCCGCAGGTCCCAGTCCTCGGAGGTGGTCGAGTCCGGTGTCGAAGCGGAGTGCGTCGCCCACGGCGGACCGGCGGACCACGCCGAAGATGCTCGGCGGACACGTCGAGCCACCGCAGGAGCCCCGGGGTCGGGCGACGGCGGCGGCCGGAAGGTGACGAGCCGCCCCGTCGTCTCGATGAGGACCTGGTGCTAGCCGTAGACGATGCCGGACGCCGGGGTCAGTGCCGCCACGGCCCGGCTGCCGGTACCCGGCAGCCAGACGTCGTCGTCGTCGCAGAATCCCGACGAGCTCGCCCCGGGCGGCGTCGAGGCCGGTGTTGCGGGCGGCCGATGCACCCTGGGACTCCTCGTGCCGGACGCACCACGACGCGCCGGTCCGAGTCGGCGAGGCGGTCGAGCACCTCGGCGTGGCCGGCCCCGAACCGTCGTCGACGATCACGACCTCGAGTGCCGGGTAGTCCTGGTCCAGCACCGATCGGACGGCCGCACCGACGCGGTCGGGGCGGTCGTGGGTGGGGATCACCGACGCTCAGCAGTTCGGTCACACGCTCCCCCTCCCCTCCGGCCTGCCTCGTCCCGGGGTGGGGACTCTGTCCCGACTGGGCCGGCGGGCGCCCGCTCCGACAGGCGGATGGTAGTGGGGTCGGCCCGCAACGGGGGCCGACCCGGGGTCATCGCTCGGTCAGGCCCTCACCGGTGTCGTCGACGGGCGCGGTCGCCAGCGGCGCGTCGAGGTCCCAGCCCTCGGGATCCTCCTCGCGCTCCCGGGTGTGGACCGACGGCCCACCGGCGCCGTCGGGGTCGTCGATCATCCCGTCGAGCACGGCGATCTGCTCGGGGTCGTCGAGCTCGGCACCTGCCTCCTCGAGCTCGCGCTCGTCGACCTGGAAGTGCGGGTCGAGCGAGGGGTCGATCTCGAGCACCTCCTCGAAGTCGGGGTCGAGGCGCGACGCCTCGTCGATGGCGTCGTCACCCTGCTCGAAGATCTCGGTGCCCTCTGCGTCGTCGGTCATGTCTGCTCCACGTTCGTCCTCCGGATGCACCGGCCGCTGCCGGTCGCCTCGCCCCGATCGTAGGTCGCCAGCCGGTGACGCCGTAGGGCCGTTCGTCCCGAGTGCGTCGGGTCCCGAACGCCCGTGGGCGGTCGGGGGTCAGTACTCGGCGATGGTGGCACCGGGCACGACCGCCAGTTCGGCGTGCTCGAGGTGGTGGGCGAGGTCGGGGTCGGAGCCTGCGCCGGGCGACTTCGGGATGAAGACGGCGGCCACCACGGCCACCACCGTCATCACCGCCAGGAAGCAGAAGCCCCGGGTGTAGTCCGATTCGGCGGGGTAGCCGTCGGCCAGGATCTGGGAGGCGACGATGGTGGACATGACGGCCGCCCCGATGGCACCCCCGATGGTCCGGATGTTGGCGTTCATCCCGCTGGCCACGCCGGTCTGGGCCATCGGCACCGCCTGGACGATCAGGTTCGACATCGCCGAGAACGCCAGGCCCAGCCCGATGCCGAGCAGGGTGCTCGCCAGGTAGATCTGCCAGGCCTGGCTGTGGGCGAAGGCCAGCAGGAGGTAGGCGCCGGTCGAGGCGATCGACCCGGCGATCACCGCCGACTTGGAGCCGACGGTGGCGGCGATCCGGCCGCTCAGGAGGCCCCCGATGAACATCGTGACGGTGAGCGGGAGCAGGAACAGCCCGGACTGGACGATGCTGGCCCCGTACCCGTAGCCGGTGGACTTCGGTGTCTGCACGAATTCGGGGAGGAACCCGATCACGGCGTACATGCCCATTCCGAACATGAAGGCGACCAGGTTGTTGGTCCACACCGCCCGGCGTCGCATCATGTGCATGTCGATGAGCGGCTCCTTGGCCCGGACCTCGACGGCGACCCAGGCCACGATCAGCACCAGGGCGAGCACGATGAGCCCGATCACGCGTGGCGATCCCCAGCCCCACGACGGGGCCTCGCTGACGCCGAGCAGGAGCGCCACCAGCCATGCAGACAGGAGCACGGCGGCCAGCCAGCTGATCCTGCCCGGGGTGCGTTGGGGGGACTCGGGGACGAAGACCCAGGCGCAGACGGTGGCGATCACGGCGATGACCATCGGGATCCAGAAGAGCCAGTGGTAGTTGAGTTGTTCGACGATCGGACCGGCGAGCACGATGCCGGCACCGCCACCCGACCGCCGCCATGGCGGCGATGATGCCCGACCGCCCCGGCCACCTTCGCCCCCGGGAACTCGTCGCGCACGATGCCGAAGGAGAGCGGGAGGACGGCGCCGCCGATCCCCTGGACCGCCCGGGCGATGATCAGCAGGGTGATCGAGTGGGCCAGTCCGGCGATGACCGAGCCGGCGGCCAGGGCGGCCAGCGTGACCACCAGCATCCGTTCCTTGCCCACCATGTCGCCGACCCGCCCGAGGATGGGTGTGAAGATCGAGGCGGACAGGAGGAAGGCGGTCAGCACCCAGGTCACGGTGTTCTGGGTGGTGTGCAGGTCGTGCTGGATGGTGGGCAGCACGGGGGACACCAGCGACTGCAGGAGTGCGTAGGCGATCGTCCCGAGGAGCAGGACGGCGAAGGTGACCTTGTAGCTGGACCGCGTGGAGGAGAGGGCCATGGTGCTCCAGGTGCCGGAAATGGACGGTGGACGTGCGCCCGGTGCTGCGGCCGCCGCGACGCGTCCCCATCATGCCATCGGGAGTGCCGAGGTCCGGTCAGTGGCGGGCACCGGCCGGTCGGTCGGTGCCGGTCAGGCCCCGCGGACCACCGGTACCGGGCTGTCCACCTCGACCGTGCCGTCCGCCCGCGCCTCGACCGTGACCGGGCCGTGCGGCGTGGGCACCGTGGCCCGGGCCCACTCGAGGCCACCGAGGGCCGGTGCCACGCGGACGGCGCCGTAGCCCGGCTCGGCGGGCTGGATCCCGAGCGTGTGGACGACGAGGTCGCGGGTCGGGGTGGACGACCAGCCGTGACAGCGGGTGCCCCCGACCCAGCACTCCGGCCAGGTCGTCTCGCCGGCGTCGAGGAAGACCGACCAGTCGCGGCAGAGTCCGGCGACCAGGTCGGCACGGCCCGACCGGGCCAGCCCGTCGTGCAGCACGTACCGGAAGAACGGCTCGGCCTCCACCATCTGCTCCCCGGTGTCCCACTCGGGCTCGGGGTAGCCGGTCACCAGGTGGACGAAGCCGGTGGCACCGCCCTCCACCGTCACCGAGTCCATCACCCACGAGTGGCGCACCAGCCGCGACCGGTCGGTGAGGCGGCCGATCACCGTCCGCCACCCGGTCGTCCGGGACGAGCCCGGCGGCCAGTGCCGCCGCCCCGCCGTGCTGGGCGGCCTCGGGGCGGGCCGACGCCGTCGACCAGGTGGTCCACGTATACGGCCCGGTACCGGGTCGTAGAAGGCGTCGAACGCCGGCCCGGACGCCGGCGTACCGCCGCCGCGCCCAGTCGGCCGTGCCGCCGTTGCCCAGCCATGTCGCCATGTCGGCCAGGTCCTCGAGAGCACGCGCCCACAGCGCGTTGAGCGTCGACGACGTGCCGTCGGCGTAGACGCTGGCCCAGTCGAGCAGGACCCATCCGGACACGTCGTGGAGCAGCCCGTCAGGGCCCAGGTAGGACTCGAACCACCGTACGCGTTCGCTCCGCCACCGGCAGCAGCCCCGCCACGAGCTCCCGGTCGCCCGTGTAGCGGTAGAGGTTGTGGAGGGACCGCACCCAGTGGAGCGACCAGTCCGGGATGACGGTCCGGTCGTCGGCCCAGAAGTCCGATGCCGGGGCCATGGCCAGCATGCCGTCGGACCGGGCCGAGGCGGCCAGCTCGGGGTGCCACCGGGCCATCGACCAGTCGGGGTTGGACACCAGGTCGACCATCTGGTGGACCACGGAGTCGCCCGTCCACGCCCGCTGCTCCCGGGTCGGGCAGTCGACGTAGGCGTCGAGCGCGCACAGGTCGACGGTGCGCAGGCCCGGTGGCGTGGATCCGCTCGCAGCAGCGGGTCGGAGCAGGCGAAGGACGCACCGGCCGGTCGGGGGCGGTGGCGGTCCTGCACGGACATGACGATCGAGGGGAGCGGGCCGCCTCCGGTGCGGACGCTGGCGTGCAGGTGGCGGGTGCCGAGCACGTCGAACGTCTCGAACCGCTCGCCGCCGCCGCCCCGGCAGACGTAGCGGAAGCCGGCGTGCTGGCCGAGCGGGGCCAGGTGTCCCGACGGCGTCGAGGTGCTCGGCGGCGGCCACGTCGACGACGGTGCCGGCGGCCGCGCCCGTCGACCTCGAGCACCACGGTACCGGCGACGATCCGCCCGAGGTCGACGGAGGCCACGGCGACGTCCCCGCCGACGGTCCGGTCCGCCGCCGATCGTGACGTCCGCATCGGGCGTGGTGGCCGTGCCGGCCCGCTCGTCGGCCAGCACCTGGTGCACGGGGTCGTCCACCCGGCCGCCCCGGTGGCCAGGCGGAGTCCCGTCGAGCGCGGCCGTGTGTCGCTCGCCACCGGGGAAGGCGGCCCGCACCGGGGGCAGGAGCATCCCGAACGGCTCGCTGGGCGGACGCGGGTCCGCGGAGGCTCCGGTGTGGACCGGGGTGATCTCGAAGGCCGGTGCCCACCCGTCCGGCGGCGGCGTCGGGCGCCTGCCATCCGTCGGGGTGGCGCTCGGGCGTCGAACGACTCGAGGGGGAGGCAGGCGACGTCGCCGGGCACCGGCACGGGGTCCAGGCATCACCGGCGCGACAGTCCCACGACCGGTCGCTCACCACCCAGTCGTCGTCGACGGCCGCCTCGAACACGAGGCAGCCGGCGCCGAGCGAGTACGTCGGCGGCACCGGCGTCCACCACGAGGTGGCGGCGCCGAAGTGCCGGGCGGTCAGGGCGAGGACGTTCGTGCCGGAGCGAAGGACCCCGGCCAGGTCGACGACGTCGTAGCGCGGACCGCCGGGGGTCGGACCGGACCGGCCCGCGGGCCACCTCGGTGCCGTTGACGACGAGCACGTACCGGCCGTCGACCCACAGCCGGCACACGGCCCGGGCAGGATCGGCGTCGAGTTCGAGCTCGCCGGCGGAAGAGGGCGACGGTGTCCACGGGGTGGTCGGCGACGGGGCGGGTGGCGGTCAGGGCCCGGATGGCCGGGCGCTCGTGCCAGATCCACCGGCCCCGCCAGCGCGGGCCGAACGGGACCGGGTGGGTCGGTCGCATGCGCGCACCCTACCGCCGAGTGCGCGGTCGGGCCGGGGACACCTCGGACCGGCGGCGCGCCCCGAGTAGCGTTTCGGGGACCGGCGGGACAGCCGTCGCCGACGGCTGCCGGTCGGGGAGTGCCAGGAGGGAGCGTGAGGTGCCCGACAAGCCGACATGGACCTTCCTCACCAACCACGCCCACGTGTTGGTGTGCATCGCCGAGGAGCCCGACATCCGGGGCCGTGACGTGGCCCAGCGGGTCGGGATCACCGAGCGCGCCGCCCAGTCCATCATCGCCGACCTGGTGGCCGACGGCTACGTTACCCGGCGTCGGGAAGGTCGGCGCAACCGGTACACGGTCCACGAGGGATCGCCGCTGCGTCACCCGATCGAGTCCGACCGGACGGTGGGTGACCTCCTGGCCATGCTCGGTCGCATCGAGCCGCGGACCGCACCGGGTGCGGCAGGCCGGGAAACCGGTCGGCGGGACGTGAGCGGGCCGCACGCCGTGGGATCCCCGGTCGCCACCACGGGGGAGGCGCCGCCGGGGCGGCCGCCAACCTGGCGGCGGCCCGTCGCGACCTGGCCCGGGCACGGGCGGACGGGGACGTGGCCCGGGCCGATCTGCTCGAGGCCCTCCTCGACGGCGACGGGCACCCTGCTCATCTACCTTCCGGCCCGGGATCACTACGGTGTGCAGCTGGGGCGCCTCGAGGCGCATGCGCCACGTGGCCGTGCTGGTCCCCGGGGTCGGGCACCGACGTCAATCTCCGGGCCCAGTGGCTCCCGGCGGCGCGCAACCTCTTCGAGGCAGCCGAGCTCGACCTCGGTCATCCTCTGGAAGGCCTACGACGAACCGGCGGACATCTTGGCGGCGGCTCGTCGCACGCTGGCGTGCGACGACGGCCTGCACGCGGCAGCCGCCGGGCTCTCCGCGTTCGTGCGGTCGCTGCCGGTCGGGCCCGCACAGAACGTGACGGTCGTCGCCCACAGCTTCGGTTCGGTCGTGACCGGCGCAGCCCTCGCCCACCACGGGCTCGAGTGCACCGCGGTGGTGGTGGCGGGCAGCCCGGGCATGACCGTCGACGACCTTCGCCAGCTCCACTTCGACGACGCCCACTTCTTCACCGAGGAGGCGCCCGGGGACCCGGTGGCCGGACTCGGCGTGTTCGGGGCCGAGCCGACATCGCCGGTCTTCGGGGGCACCCGCATGCGGACCAACGCCCCCGGGCACGTCGAGGTCCGTGCCCACTCCGAGTACTTCGCTCCCGGGTCGGAGTCGCTCGACAACATCGTGGACGTGGTCACCGGTCGCTACGACGAGGTCGACGGTCCACCGGGCGTCCCTGGCCGAGTCGGCGGGCGGCCTGGTCGCCTGGGCCCTCCGTCTGCCCACCACTGCCGGTCGGCGTCGTCGCCCGCCACTACCGGGGCCCGGGTTTCCGGGTGCTGGTCAACGCCCGGCACCTGGCCGACGCGACCGCCAACCAGGCGGGCAACGCCGTGAGCGAGGGGCTCGACACCGGTGGGCGTGCCGTCGGATGGATGGACCGACACCTCCTCGGGACGCCGGGCGCCGGTCGGGGCCGGTCCGCGGTCGGCGCCCCGGCCGACGCCGCTCCCGGTCCGGCCGGCACGCCGCCCAGGGACGGCATGCCGTGACGTTCGCCCATCGCGTCGAGGACGTCGTCCAGGTGGTCGAGGCCATCGGTGTGGCGGCGCTGGTGCTGGGCGGCTTCGTCGTCCTGGTACGTGCCGCGGGGATGGCCCTGCGACCCGACGCGCGCGCGCCGATGCCTACGGGTTCAGCCGGCGCCACCTCGGACGGGTCATCCTGCTGGGACTTGAGATCCTGATCGTGGCCGACATCATCCGCACGGTGATCGTCGACCAGACCCCGGCGAGCGTCGCCGTGCTGGCCACCATCGTGGTGGTCCGGATCGCGCTCAGCTGGTCCCTGGCCGTGGAGATCGACGGCACGTGGCCGTGGAACAAGGCGGCCCTCGACGCCGTGCATACCGACGGGGACGATGGGAACGACGCGGACGACGGGCCGGCCTGAGCGGCCCGGGGACGCCACTCGAACGGGCGCTTTCGGACCGGCCCCGTTCGAGCGGATCCGCCCGGGCCGCAACTACAGGATCTTGCGGAAGATCTTGGCCTTCAGGTCGTTGTAGGGCGGGTAGGGGAACGACGGGTCCATCGCGGTGCCACGGGTCAGCACCGGCTTCAGGTGCTGGAACAGGCGGACGCCCGCCTCGCCGTGGTAGGCGCCCATGCCGCTCTCGCCGATGCCGCCGAACGGCAGGTGCGGGTTGGTGAAGTGGAGGAGGGTTCCGTTGACCGTGACGCCGCCCGAGGCGGTGCGGGCCAGCACGTCGTCCACCACACCCCTGTCGCCGGCGAACACGTACAGGGCCAGCGGGTGGTCGCGCTCGTTGACGAAGTCGACGGCGTCGCGGGCCGAGGGGACGGTCAGGACCGGGAGCAGGGGGCCGAAGATCTCCTCCTGCATGAGCGCCGACGACGGATCCACGTCGACCAGGACGGTCGGGGCGATGTAGCGCTCGGACGCCTCGGTGACGCCTCCGACGGCCACGGTGCCACCTTGCAGGAGCGAGGTGAGCCGGTCGAAGTGGCGGTCGGACACGATGCGCCCGTAGTCGGGGCTGGCGTGGGGATCGTGGCCGTAGAAGGCGGTCATCGCCGTGGTCAGCTCGTCGAGGAACGCCCCGCGGACCTGCTCGTGGACCAGCACGTAGTCGGGAGCGATGCAAGTCTGGCCGGCGTTCAACCACTTGCCCCAGGCCACCCGGCGGGCGGCCACCCGGAGGTTGGCCGACCGGTCGACGATGACCGGGCTCTTGCCGCCGAGCTCGAGGGTCACGGGCGTGAGGTGCTTGGCGGCAGCGGCCATGACGACACGGCCGACCGCTCCGTTCCCCGTGTAGAAGATGTGGTCGAACCGCTCGGCGAGCAGCTCGGTCGTCCGGGGGACGCCACCCTCGATGAGGGCGATGGCGGAGGGGTCCAGGTACTTCGGCACCAGGTGGCCGAGCAGGGCGGAGGTCGCCGCCGAGATCTCCGACGGCTTCATCACGACGGCGTTTCCGGCGGCGATGGCCCCGACGACCGGGGCGAGGAGCAGCTGGACCGGATAGTTCCACGGGGCGATGACCAGGACGACACCCAGTGGCTCGGGCAGCAGCTTCGACCGGGCGGGGAGGGTGACCAGGGGGGAGGAGACCCGCTTCGGCCGGTTCCACCTGGCCAGGTGCTTGAGCACGGACTCGATCTCGCTCAGGACGAAGGCGATGTCGGTGATGAACCCCTCCACGGCGGGCTTGCCCAGGTCCACCTTGAGTGCGTCGAGGAAGGCCGACTCGTTCTCCTCGAGCATCCGGGCCATCTGCTCGAGCTGGCGTCGGCGCCACGCCAAGGGTCGGGTCACACCCGACCGGTAGGTGGAGCGCAGGGTCTCCACGGTGGAACCGAGGGTGGTGGGGGCGTCTGTCGT
Source organism: uncultured Acidimicrobiales bacterium (assembly GCA_963841925.1). Classification (GTDB taxonomy): domain Bacteria; phylum Actinomycetota; class Acidimicrobiia; order Acidimicrobiales; family RAAP-2; genus Bog-756. The sequence goes on along the minus strand of CAWJER010000003.1, from coordinate 10,899 downwards.
CGCGGTCATGCCCCCAGTCAACCAGGAGGAGCCTCCGGGTCACCCGTCGGGCCGACCAGGCCCGTCGGTGACGCCGGGCCCGGGTCACCCGTCGGGCCTACCGTTCGCCCCTGTCGTACCCCTGCGGTCCGCTCGGCCGCCTCCCTGGTCGAGGAGGCGGGCGGCGGCCCTCAAGGTGAGGTCCATGTTGGCGGCGAGCATCTCGCTCCGGCGCACCACGACCAGTTGCGCCCGGTCCGGGCTCTGCTCGACGCGCTGGCGGACATAGCTGAACCCGGGTCCGTGCCGGAAGCGCTGGACAACCACGGTCGCGGCCCCTGGCCTCCCGGACGACGCGGCCCCTGGTTCCGCGGACGACGCGGCCCCTGGCCTCCCGGACGACGCGGCCCCTGGTTCCGCGGACAGGGCGTACGACCATGTGGAGGAGTGGTCCGGGGCCTCACCCACGGTCCACTCGATGAACTCGGGTGGGCGGCAGGCCGTGACCACGCAGTGGACGTCCCACTCGAGGTCACCGATCCGGTTGCGACCTGTGAATCGTGCGCCGACCGCCGGGCCGGCGGTCTCCCACCGGGCGGCGACGTGCTCGGGGCCGAGGCCGGCCATGCGCTCGACGTCGGACAGCAGCGCCCACACCTCGTCGATCGACGCGTCGAATGTGGCCGTCACCTCGACGGCCATCGAGCTGAGCGGGTCGACCGTCACGTCGGGCCGCGGAGCCGGACCGACCGCAGCTGGTGTGGGCCGACGACCAGTCGGAGGCGGGTACCGTCGAGGTCCAGGGCCAGGGTGTCGGGCGACTCGTCCAGCCGCACCGATTCGGCGGATGCAACAACAAGTCCGATCTCGACGATGGCCTCCACCTCGGTATCGGACGGGTTGAGCAGCCGGAGAACCAACCCGTCCCCGTCCTCGGCCGGTTTGCAGGCGGACAGGACCAGACCCTCCGGCTCGAGGCGCAGCGGTTCAGCGCCCTCGGCCAGCAACGGATCGGGTCCCGCAGGCACGGCACGGAGCCCCAACTCGTCTCCGGCGGCCGCTGACGAGATCCGCCCGGTGTCCGATGGCACCGACGGGGTCCCGAGGCGCAGCGTGATGTCGGCGGCGATGCCGTCGGGGCACTGGGCCTCGGGGGCCTCCATGGCCGGCCCGGCGGGAATGGGACGGCGGCGCAGCTCGATGTGGCTGAGCCAGCCCACCGCACGCAGCAGTGTGACGGCGATGGTGCCGTCCGGCGTGACCTCGGCCTCGGGTAGTCCGGGCGCACCCACCACGAGACCGTTGGCCGCCACCCAGCCCTGGTGGGGGAAGGTCTCGGGCGCCTGGTGCCACCACCCGTCTGCGTCCTGGAGCCTGGTACTCCGGACTGCGGCGTCGAACGTGGTGGCGGCCAGGAAGTCCCCGGTCGGCGACCCGGTGGGGAACAGCAGGCGCAGGCGGTGGTCCTTCGCCGGGTTGTCCACGTCCACGTGGAGGTCCACCCGGTCGACACCCGGGGCGAGGCGGGCCGTGACGACGACGGTGAGCTCGACGGTGTCGTCGGAGCGTCGATCACGTCCTGGGGTGACGCACGCGGGCACGTCGAACGTGCGGGTCACCACCAGCCGCTCGATTCCCGAGGGGTGCCGGAGGCGTCGGACGTCGACCGACACCAGCCGGGCACCGGGGTCGTCGTCCACGTTGTCGAAGTCGTAGGTGTCCCCCCGGTCGCCGCGGTCCTCCACCCCGACCAGCCCGGCCATCTCGCGGTCTCCGGCGCGGACGGTCAACGTCCCGTCGGAGGCAACCTCCACCTCGAGTCCCGCGTCGTTGGCGATGGTCCGGCCCGAGTCGACGACGTCGGCGTGCTCCGCGGACGGGACCAGCTCGATGCGCCGGTAGCCGAGGGCGGGGACGTCCTCGACGACCAGCTCGACGTCGAGTGCCGGCCAGTCCTCGAGCATGCGGACGCGGTCCGGGTCGTCGGAACGGAGGACGCGGACCGGCCGGCCGTCGACCTCGTAGCCCTTGACCATCCCGGCGGCGAGTGCGAGCGGGTGGACGTCGGCGTTGTCGTACGTGATCCCGTAGAGGGGGAATCCGTCGAGCGGGACCCGCACCACGTCGGTACGGGGTTGCGGAGAGGGGTTGAACACGGCGAGCTCGACCCGCGTCTCCCACGGCACGTGACGGTCCAGGCCCATGCCGGCCAGGCGTTGCAACAGGCGGGCGGTCGTTTCGTCGGCCAGCTCGGTGGCCGTGGCGGTGCGCGCCGCCATCTGACGATGGACCTCGTCCTGGGAGCAGCCGCCGATCGAGTCGTGGGCCTGGTTGGCGAGCAGTGCGCGCCGGGCCGTCCGCAACGACGGTGTCTCGTCGACCAGTCCGAGGGAGCGGCCGATGGCGGCGAACGGTTCGGCCCAGCCCACGATCGCCCGTTCCGCCCGGCGGTCGGCCAGTTTGAGACCGAGCCTCGACGACCACACCCCGGGCAGCAGGTTGGCCAGGCGGCCACCCCGCAGCTCGCCGGTGAAGCGGTTCCGGCCCCCGGGGTCGACGGACGTGCGGAGTTCGTCGAGCAGTCCGCGGCGCACGGTGCCGCCGACGAGCTGCCCGAGGCGCTCGGCGACCGCCGCGGTGTGGGGCTGGGGGTACATGTGGTCGACGCCGTTCATGAGCACGATCGGGGCCCGTTCGACGCCATCGGTGGCCTCCACCACGCCGCGTAGTGCCTCGGCGGCGGCGTCGGGATCGGCGGGCAACCCGGCGGCGGAGAAGTAGCCACGAGCGAGCACGTAGTCGACGACGACGCTGCCGTCGGGCGCCACCCACGAGTAGACGGGACCCAGCCTGTCGAGCTCGCTGCCGTTGCCCCGCCAGTGGACGAACGGGCCGAGCCCGAACCCGGCGAAGAGCTGGGGGAACTGTGCGGGGTGCCCGAACGAGTCCGGCGCGTAGGCGACCAGCGACGAGCCGCCGAACTGCTCGGCGACCCGCCGTCCCTCGAGGAGGTTCCGCACGTGGCTCTCACCCGAGGGCAGCAGCGAGTCGGGCTGGACGTACCACGGGCCGATGGCCAGGCGTCCCGAGGCGACGGCGGCGACCAGTCGGTCCCGGTGGTAGGGCCGCACGGCCAGGTAGTCCTCGATCACGATGGACTGGCCGTCGAGGAGGAAGCTCCATCCGGGGTCCTCGTCGAGCTGGTCGAGCACCCGGTCGACGGTGTCGACCAGCCGGGCGCGGAAGGCCTCGAAGGTGCGGTACCACTCGCGGTCCCAGTGGGTGTGGGAGATGATCAGCACGTCGGGTGCCACCGCGGCCGGCGCACCCGTCACGTCATGGTCAGCGAGGGCCACGGTCAGGGACAGCCCAGGTCGGCCATGGCGGCACAGGGCGGGCACAACCAGACGGTGCCCCCCGGGACATCGTGGCGTCCGGCGACCGGGGCGGCGCACCCGGCACATCGCTCACCGGGTCGGGGCATCCCGCTCGACGTGGCCGGCGGGCCGATGGGGGTCGGGTTGCGTGGCGACGGTTCGGGCACGGACAGGATGCTAGCGATGCGCGCCCTGGCCCGGCGGGTGACACCCGCCAGGCCGTCCGAGCTGCGTGGCCGTTCAGGCCGATTCGTGGGGTGGCCGGTAGACGGCGAGCAGCTGGAGCGTCGCCCCGCCGATGCCGACCCCTGCAGCGACCACCAGCCCGATCCACGGCGCGAACGTCCAGACGTGGAACGCGTGGTCGAGGGACCAGCGCCCCGCGCCGAGGCCCCCGAGTGCAATGGCCACCAGGGCGATCATCAGGCAGTACTCGATGCCTTGACCAGCGTTGAAGACGAAGAATCCGTTCTTGCGGTGCACGGTCACGATGGCGACCACCATGAGGGCGACCAGGGCGGCGCAGGCCAGCGGCGTGATGAGGCCCACGATCAACAGCACGCCGCAGCCGACCTCCGTCAGCGCCGCCGCCCAGGCGTTGAGCACCCCCGGCTTCATCCCGATGGAATCGAACCATCGGGCCGTGCCGGGGATGCGCCCGCCGCCGAACAGCTTGTTCATGCCGTGCGCCAGGATCATCCCCCCGAGCGTGAGGCGCAGGATCAGCACGGCGATGTCGAACGTCGTTACTGCGTGTGCGGTGGCGAGTGTCATGAGCCCTCCCGGTCTCCGCCGACCGCACTGCGGGTGCTGGCACCCGCGTGGCGGAACGGCTCGTCGAATTCGTGTGTCTCGAGGTTCGAGTCCTCACGGTACGACCCGGAGGCGCCGCGTGTGGCCATGGTGGCCCCGCTCCGCCACGCTCGGGCGCCCGCGGCCGGGCTCCGACGAGCCCGTGGATCGAGGTGGGCAGGACCGGATGCCACCGCCGAAGTGGACCCGTCCCCTCCTTGTGCTTCCGGATCATCGGCGACCGCCGGGACGAGTGGAGGTGGGTTCACCGGCGCACACCGCGACGGTCTCGGTGACGGCGTTGGGGGATGACGCTGAGTCGGGCCCCTCCATGGGTGGCCACGATGTCGCCGACGCCGACGCCGACGCCGACGCCGACGGGGACGGACCGAAGGCGTCGGGGCGACCGAGCCAGGTGTCGGGAGCAGTGCCGCGTGGTGGCGAGCGCGGCGCCATCCTTCCGGTCGGTCGCTGCTCGGCGAGCTCACCGGTGATCCGGGTGGAGTTCCAGGCGCTACTGTCCGGGCGTGCCCCTTTCCCCAGAGGCGGGACGAGTGCTCGGGTGTCTGGTGGAGAAGCAGCTCACCACACCTCAGCAGTACCCCCTGACACTGAATGCGCTGACCACGGCCACCAACCAGGCCACGAACCGCGATCCGGTCGTCACCCTGGACGACGACGCCGTGCTGGCGGCGCTGGACGAACTCCGGAGCCAGCACCTGGTTCGCGTGGTCCTCCCGTCCCACGGTCGGTCGGTGAAGCGGTACCGCCACGTCCTCGACGAGTCCTACGGGCTCGACGCCCCCCGTTACGGTCTTCTGACCACCCTGCTGTTGCGGGGGCCCCAGACCGTCGGTGAGCTGAGGGCGAGGACCGAACGGATGATCGAATTCCCCTCGGTCGCCGACGTCCAGGAGCAGTTGGCCGTTCTGGCCGAGCACTCCGAAAGACTGGTCCGGCTGCTGCCGCGGCGACCCGGTCAGAAAGAGGACCGCTGGCAGCAGATCATCGCCGAACCATGGGGCACCGACACCGGGCCCGCGATGGGTGGCGGTGACGAAGGGGCCGGATCGCAGGGGACCGGCACCGGCGAAGGTGGAGCCGGAGAGCGACCGCCCATCGATGCTCGTGGTGGCTATCGCCCGGATGTCGACCACCAGGACGGATCCTCCGTCGCGGTGCGTCCCGACGCCATCCCCGACCAGCAGGACGAGCTCCGGGCGCTGCGCGACGAGGTGGCAACGCTGGCCACACAGGTCGCCGCCCTGGCCGAGGACCTCGACGACCTCCGCAGGGGACTCGGGGGCTGAGTTGGCGGAACCGCGGGGTACCTGTTTCGGCCGGGCCCGAACGCATGCGCCTCCGGCTCGAACGTCGTTCGCCCGCTGGTGCTCAGGTGGACTGGTCCCGCGTCCGAAGTCGACGCACTACCCCTGGCCATGAGGCATCGGCCCTCATGGCGCCCGCACTAGCCTGAATCGAGGGAAGCCGGGTCACGGTCAGTGAGCTTGGTCCGGGCGTTCGCCCTCTCCCGCCCACGTAGCTCAGGGGATAGAGCGTCGGTTTCCTAAACCGTGCGTCGCAGGTTCGAATCCTGCCGTGGGCACTGGGGAAACGCAATTGCAGAGTTGCAGCGTCCCTACAAAATCCCTACTATCCAGTTCGTGGCGGGGACGATGCGAGAAAAGGCACCAGGGCGGTGGGAGCTGCGGGTGTATGTCGGGCGGGATGCCGTCGCCGGCAAGTCGAAGCAGATCAGCCGGGTCTACACGGCACCCCGGCGCGAGCCCGGCGCCGGCAAACGCGAGGCGGCCAAGCAGCTCGCCGCACTCGTGGCCGAGGTTGACAAGGGAAATCACGGCGGGAGCAACTCGACCCTCGGCGCACTGCTCGACGAGTACATCGCGCACATCGAACGGATGGGTCGGGCGCCCACGACGCTGTATGGATATCGGCGAATTGTCGCCAAGCGGATCGGCCCGGCGCTCGGATCGAAGCGGCTCGACAAGCTGACAGCTCACGATCTCGACCGGTTCTACGCGGACCAGCTCGCTACTGGGCTCGGGGACCGGTCTGTGCACCACATCCACCGCCAGATCAGCGCAGCGCTCCGCCAGGGTCGCAAGTGGGGATGGGTGGTGACCAACGTCGCCGAGGACGCCACGCCCCCGAAGCCCCGGCGGGCGGAGATGAACGTCCCGTCGCCGGAGCATGTCGCGGCATTGATCGCCGAGGCCGCCCGGCCGGAGACGAGGGCGCCGGAGATGGCGGCGGTCATCACCGTGCTGGCACTGACCGGCATGCGCCGGGGCGAGCTGTGCGGGCTGCGGTGGTCCGATGTGGACTGGCAGGGCTCTGCTGTCAACGTGAACCAGGCGATCTGGCAGACACGGGAGGGTATGGGGGCAAAAGCCCCGAAGACCCACCAGGCGCGGCGCCTGGTGCTCGGAGAGAACGCGGTGGCCGTTCTGTCCGACCGGCACGCCCGGGCCCGTGCCGACGCGGAGATGGCGAAGGTGAAGCTGCCCGACAGCGCGTACATCTTCAGCCCGGACGTCGACGGCGCAGGCCCGATCCATCCGGACTCGGTCTCGCAGGCGTACAGTCGGATAACCCGCCGGATGGAGGAGCCAGCGTTGGCGAAGCTACGGGAAGAAAATCCGAAGGCGTCCCGGGCTGACCTGGCGGCGGCAGATCGGTGGGACTTCCGGCTGCACGACCTACGCCACTACACGGCGACCCAGCTGTTCGCGGCGGGGCTTAACCCGAAGACCGTCGCCGACCGGCTCGGGCACGCCGACCCGTCCGTCACGCTACGGGTCTACACCGCCAACACCGATGCGCAGGCGCAGGAGGCGGCCGACTCACTGGAGGCCGGACTGGTGCTGCCGCCGATGGGCCGGAGGTAGGAGTATGGACCGCGAATCGGAGTGGCTGTCATCCACGGCGGGTGAAATCGTGAGGCCATTGCGATTCTTCGGCCCCAAACAGGAGCGATATTCGTGCCGTCGAACTCTCTGACCGACTGGAGGACTACGGGTCTCGGGAGACTTACGGAGCTCGAGAAAGTGCACGCGTCGGTGACCCCGTCCGGTCCCGGACGCAAATGGGGAACGAACCAGTTGAATCGCAGCCTTACCGTGGCACTGGTTGCCCAGTTTTCAGAAATTCTGCCGGGAACTGCACGACGAAGCGGTCGCCGTCCATGTTGCCGCGGCGTCTCCCAACCAAGGTCTTCTTCTGCGGACGCTCCTGACTCAGGGAAGGAAGCTCGACACGATGAATCCGCGGTCTTCTGCCCTGGGTGCGGACTTCGGCCGGTTGGGGCTCAGCTTCATTGACGATCTGAAGGCTTGCGGGCAGACGACAGAGATCCGACTGAAACGTCTGGACACCTTCATCGACTATCGAAATGCAATCGGCCATGGCAATGAGGCGACCATCACGTCCCTTGAAGCGAGTGGCCAGCTCAGCGCCACTAAGGCGTCCTTCGTGGCTCACCGGCGACTCTTGAACGCCCTGGCGGGTACGATGGACACCGTCGTCGCGAACAAGCTGGCATCGCTGCTGGGGATCCCAAGACCATGGTAAGTGAACTAAAGAGGGTTACGAAGCTGGAGCAGGCTACCGGCGAATGGACGCCAACGATCGGCGAGACTGTCGCGATCCCGTGGGGCATCGATGAGATCTTCGGCAAGGTCGCTGAGATTTATGGAAACGGGCTCCGAGTGCAGGTTGTCGTCGAACTGCTTCCAGAGTTGAGCAGCCACGTAGTAGATGAGCCGACCACGGTCACGTTCCCGATCGACGCCGTACATCGGGCTAACCACGCCGCTTAATTTCGGTGCTCATGGGGCGATCAATTCGCAACCCCACGCATTGACCGGTCAGCGCTGTTCGAAGCCCTGATGGCGGAGGTCGCTTTTGACCTGGGCGGCAAACTTCTCTGGGAGTGAGTCACACCGGGGGCCGACTCCTGGGACGGAAGCCTGCTTCGGACTCACCGGAGATTGCACGGACCTGGCTGTTCACCAGATCTCTGGAGATCTGGCCCGGCACTCCGTAAGCGTCGCAGTGGTGCCAACGTCACGCTTGCCGCGGGGGACTACGACGTCGTCTTCGATCGTACCAACATGGTCGACGGCATCCGGATGGCGGCAACGAGCCAGGTCCCTGCGGACCTCCTCACCGGCCCGGGCCGCAACCCGTCCGAGGCCACCGCCCTGCTCGATTGGCTGACCGATCATGAGGCCCACCGGCGACACTGACCACTTCATTGGAGGGTGATCAGGTCCGCCTGACGCACGGGCGGACTTTGCCTATGGCGGTGGTCACCCATCCTCAGCGGTCGCCGGCCACGGGCGTGGATACCCCGATGCGCCCCATCGGGATGCCGTACGGGGAGGAGGACGTCACGACGCCACCTTTTCGGACGAGACGATTTCGTAGGGAATCCCGATCTGATCGAACAGCCGGGCCGTGGCGATCCGGTGGTGCGCCCCGACCCGCTCGCTCGGGGAAGGGTGGGGATGAGGCCGGCGATGCAGTCGTCACGGATGGAGTGGTCGGAGCGCCCGAGCATTGGTGCGATCTGTGACGGTGAGCACACAAGCGGCAGTTCGATGCCACCGGTGGCACGGATAACCAAGGAGGGCGTCACGATCCGCATCCCGCACACCAGCCGTGTCATGCGTTCACAGCACCCGGGAGCGGGCGTGGACGCCGGCGAGAGATTCGATTCTTCTCCGGCGCCGGTTTCCGGTACGTCCACTTCGCGGAGGGCGATCAGGAGTTCGCCGGCGGTGCTGGGTGGCGGATCGAACGGGAGCGAAGCGGTCCGGCCGGCATGATGTCCGACAGGTGGTTGGTGGATCGTGGGGGAGCTCATGGCCGTCACGATGACAGTCGGGGTTCATCAAACCCCTCATCAAAAGCCTCATCCTCGAAGAAATCCGAGAAATCTTTGGAGGTCGACGAAGCCCCAGGTCAAGAGGTTGCCGGTCGCAGCGGCGCGGATAACCCCTGCTCAGAGGGTTCATGATTTTCATCATGAGGTAGTTTATGATGACGGCATCAAATCACCTGTCGTGAGTCTGTAATGGAACCGGGATGACGATGAAGGCGCCATCGCCGCAGCTCAGAGGGTTCGTGGCTGGAGATTGTGAACCCCTCACAAACGCTGCTGGGGTTCGTCGACGTCGGGGTGATCGTGTTTTTGGTATTCGTTCAAGTGCTCATGGTGATCGATGACGCCGCCGCCGTTCGGCGCTCGGCGTGATCGGAGTCAGTGCGGCAGACGTCTTCGCTGACAGGTTCAGGCTGGCCGTCGGTTGGTGTCACGCCGTCGCCAGCCGTCAAGGGCCGCTCCGGAATACGGCTCGACCCCGGAGGTCGCCGGCACGCCGGCGCCGGGGTCGGCCTCTATGTCCTCGCTCGGCCTCCGGCCGTCCCATGACTGCCGGCATCGGTGCGGGTAATCGGCACGTCTATCCGATTGATGATGGACCAGGCGTGGCCAAAAGCACCCCGCCGTGAGTGGATACAAAGGAAAGGAGCAGATCCTCGAGCCGCAGAGAAGACACCAAATCAAGGAGGGGTTCATGGCTCCAATCGTGAGGGGTTCATGATGAGCCAACGGGCGCGGCTACTGCTGTGCCGGCACCGATGAATCGAACAAACGTGCAGATCCCGGATCCCCAGGCCCAGTTCTTACTGTGCGAACAAACCCAGCGGAACCGACCATCGCCGAACGGCGGCCCCAGCGTCCAGCAGCCTTATGTATTTTAATCAGGGACTTCCAGGACCACTGGACGTCGGCCCGCACCCACATGGTGGGGATGACATATGGCCAGCCCACAGCGCCAGAGAACCGTTGGCATGGCCGGCGCCGGCTGCGCTCGTCCATCCCGCCGTTGCTGTGTCAGCGCACCCGCCGCCGAGTCGAACAGCAAGGATGAACAGAGGCGAGCCCAAAGGCCTCAGAATCCAGGAGGCACCCGGCACCCCAATCACACTCACCATGAGGGTTCATGACAGCGGGAGCAAGATGGACAATCCGCTAAGCGGATCGTATTGGCGTGGCCGCTGGCCTCGCTCGAAACCTGTCCCCGAGATCCTCTCGGCGGCGCTGCGCTGGGCGAAGTCGAGCCTGTGGACGAGCCAGAGGAAGAGGCCACGAATTCACCGGCCGAGAAGATGGCCCCAATGAGGCGGGCTCCGGGCGGCCGGACCCGGGTGATCTACGTCCGTGTAACCGAGGAGGAAGACCGCGAGATTCGCCGGCGAGCGGGCCCAGAGCACCGCCGGTCGGCTCAGCGCTTTCTCATCAAGACGGCGCTCTCGGGGTCGGCACGGCTGTCTGCAGAGCGAAGCCGGGCGCAACGGGATGCGGAGATGGCGCCAGGATTCGGTAGGCCAGGTTGGCCAACAATGTGAATCAGCTGGCGAAGTGGGCGAACACGAATCACGCGATGCCAGCCGACTTCGGCTTGGATGATCTAATCCCGCCGATCGGGCCAGGCCGTGGACGCCGTGGAGCAGACGGCCGTAAGGCTCGGGACCGCGTTCGGCGTCAGGACGGTGGGGGAGTGATGGTGAGTAAGCGGCGGCACTCCCATCATCGACAGCAATGACACAGCGAGGGGCGGGTGGGTGGACAGTCGAGTTGTCCGGCCCGAACGCCTGGACCCGTTCCAAGCTGCCACCAGCGAGCCCGAGTTTCTACCGACATCGATTCAAGCTGCTGACCGCC
>CAWJER010000002.1:0-1074482 GCA_963841925.1 uncultured Acidimicrobiales bacterium | reverse complement strand
TGCCTCGATCACCGTCAATTGGGCGCGACAATGGCACCTTGGTGGGATATTCGGGGTGCTGCGCTGGGCGCCGTCCGGCCCTTGCTCCCAGCCGCGGGCAGTTGGCAAATTTGATTCCGCGCTTGACATTGACCTTACGTCAGGGTTGCAAGATGGAAATATGCAGAATCAAGCACAGCAACCCAAACCCAGGGACGGTAGTGCTCCTTGTCAACGACCGGCGATCGAAGCAGTGGGGCTGGATAAGTCGTTTGGCGGCCATGTCGCTCTAAGGGGTCTCGACCTGGCCATTCCCGAAGGTTCGGTCACGGCCCTGATCGGGCCCAATGGGTCGGGGAAGACGACGACCGTTCGCATTCTGTCGACACTCCTCGGACCCGACGCCGGCCGAGCGACAGTGTTCGGCCACGATGTCGTGACAGAACCGGAGGCCGTCAGGGCTGTGATCGGCGTTACGGGCCAGTTCTCGGCCGTGGACAAGCTCCTCACCGGCACCGAAAACCTTGTGCTCATGGCGCGGCTGCTGCACCTGGCCCGACCATCGGCCCGAGAACGGATCGCTATGAACCTGGAGCGCTTCGAGCTGACTGACGCTGCCGACCGCCCGGTGGCGACCTACTCCGGTGGCATGCGTCGCCGCCTCGATCTCGCCATGACTCTCATGGGTGATCCCCGGATCGTGTTCCTCGACGAGCCGACATCCGGCCTCGATCCCCGTGGGCGCCGGGTGCTTTGGCGCATCGTTCGCGGACTTGTCGCAGACGGGATGACGGTCCTACTGACAACCCAGTATCTGGAGGAGGCCGACCACTTGGCGGACCGGGTGGTCCTGATTGACCGGGGAGCCCTTGTCGCTGAGGGCACCCCTACTGAACTGAAGCAGCGTGCGCCGGGAGGCCGCATCAGACTGCAATTCATCGACGACGCCGCTCTCGTCGCTGCAGGCGCGCAATTTCAAGGCGCCACGCTCAACGCGGACAATCTGTCACTCGAACTGGTGAGCGATGGCAAGGCTGCCGGCATCCGGTCCGTCCTCGACCGCCTCGAACGCCACGGCATCACCACCGAGAGCTTCTTGGCACAGCCTCCTGATCTCGACGACGTCTTCTTCGCATTGACCGGGAGCAGCCGTGCGACCTCAGAGGCGACGACCACAGAGGTCGTCAAATGACGTCACCCACGGTGGCATTTGCCGACACTTCGACGATGCTGCGCCGAGACGTGCTCCACGCCGTACGATTTCCGATGCTCACGATCAGCGGGCTCCTTATGCCAGTGCTCTTCCTGCTCCTGTTCGATGGGGTCTTCGGCCATACGCTTCGAGCCGGGCTCGCCAGTGCGGTCAGTGGCGGCTACATCAACTACGTGCTGCCCGGCATCCTCGTGATGACCGCCGCCTCGGTGGCCGAAGCCACAGGACTCGGTATCAACGCCGACATGGGCGAGGGCATCATCGCCCGCTTCCGAACCATGGCCATCTGGCGCCCGTCCGTGCTGACCGGACAAGTCGCTGGCAGTGCCATCCGCACGGTCATCACCGGAGCCCTGGTCTGTCTGTTCGCCCTCATGCTCGGGTTCGCCCCCCATGCCACTGCGCTTGGCTGGCTGGGGGCCACTGGTCTGTTCGTCCTGCTCGGCGTCGCTCTTTCGTGGCTTACCGCCGCTTTCGGCCTGCTCGCCAAGACACCGTCGGGCGCAAACAGCCTGGCGCTCATCCTGGTCGTTCTCCCATTCCTCAGCAGCGCGTTCGTGCCGACGTCGACCATGCCCCCGGGAGTCCGCGCCTTTGCCGAGTACCAACCGTTCACGTCGGTCATCGACACTCTTCGTGGCCTGCTCACCGGAACCCCGATCGGCCATCAGGGCACGGTGGCCGTCGGCTGGTGCGTCGGCATCGCAATGATCGGACTCTCGTGGTCGCTCAAGCTGTACAACAGAGACACACCGGAGGTCGTCTGATGGCAGAGCTGTTGACGATCGGCCAGCTCGCAGATCACTGCGGCGTCACGGTGAGGGCCATCCGCCACTACCACCGGATCGGCCTGCTGCCCGACCCGGCGCGCGATTCTTCCGGGTATCGGCGCTACGGAGCTCGAGCCGTCATCGATCTCGTGCGGATTCGAGTCCTTGCCGATGCGGGTGTGCCGCTCGCTCGAGTCGGCCAGCTGCTCACAGCTGACCCAGAGGAGTTCGCCGCCTCGGTCTCCGGCATCGACGAAGCACTGCAGCAGCAGATCGACCAGCTCGAGCGTCGACGGCAGCAGCTTGCTGGGCTCCTCGCCGGTGACCGACTCGTTCTGCCTTCAGATGTCGCCGAGCTACTGGAGGATCTGCGGTCGATGGGAGCCAGCAAACGCGGAGTTGAGCTCGAGCGGGATGGTTGGATACTGCTTGGCGTCCTGTGCCCCGAAGTGGTGCCTGGATTGGTGAGCGAGAAGCGAATTGCCTTAGGTGACGAGGAGTTTCGTCGCCTCTTCCTCAAGTGCGACGAGGTCCGCGACTGGGACCCGACAGACCCACGGTTGGAAGAGCTGGCCATCTGGATGGTTGAGTGGGCGGCAAACCAGCAGGAGAACCAATTCGGCACGGGGCATGTCCAGTCGACCGCGGTGCAGACCAAGGTCATGCTCGTCGGACAGCTGATGGATGCAGAGTCGGCGAATGACTCTCCGGCCTGGAAGCGGCTGGCTGAGCTCTCCAGCACTCTCCCTGGCTCGAAGGGTCAGTAATCCTCGGTTTGGTCCGCTTGCGGATCCGCTTACGGTGGCAGACCCGTGTCGCCCTCGGTTGCGAGTAGAGCCAGATGGCAGGGGACAAAGCGCTGTCGAGAAGCACAGCCTCGAACTGGTAGCCGATGGTTGGCACGGCCGAGGAGGACAGAGCCCACCAACAGATTCGGGGCGGCGGTGGTACCGGTTGTCCACGCGGGACAAGGCGCGCCCATCCGATCACGTCCTGTCTGTGGACGGCTGTGTGTAGCGCTGAGTCTCCAGTGACCGAAGTGACCTTCGGCCCTACTGCGCTTGATTAGTGAGGGTTACTGTCAAATGATGGTTACGTTCGCGCAACGGTGGCTCTCGTGAATGATCTTGGAACACGACGGTGGTGGGCGCTGGGCGCAGTGTTCCTGACCATCTTGTGCGTGGGTATCGACAGCACGGTGCTCAGTGTCGCTCTCCCCACGCTGGCAACATCGCTGCACACGTCGGAGACCGACCTTCAGTGGTTTTCCTCGGGATACTTCCTGGTCTTGGCGGCAGCAATGCTTCCCGCCGGCCTCCTTGGGGACCGTTACGGCCACAAGTTGGTCTTCCTCGTTTCCCTGGGGCTCTTCGGCCTTGGGTCGGCGGCGTGCGCGTTCTCGACGTCAGTTACCGAGTTCATGGCCGCCCGGGTGCTCCTTGGATTGGCCGGGGCCGGCGTGATCGTCATGGCGATCTCGTCGCTCACCGTCCTGTTTGACAAGGAGGAGCGACCGAAGGCGGTGGGGATCCTTGGGGCGGGAAACTTCCTGGCCATGCCGATCGGTCCCATCCTGGGTGGTTGGTTGCTCACCAACTACTGGTGGGGCTGGGTGTTCCTGATCAACGTGCCGGTCGCCCTCATCGGCTTTCTTGCCGCCGCGGCCTTCTTGCCCGAGTTTCGGGCTCCAGAGCGCCCGGGCTTCGATCTGAGCGGCGTAGCGGCTTCAGTTGCCGGGTTGGTGGCTCTGACCTACGGACTGATCAGGGCCGGCCAGGATGGCTGGAGTGATCCCGGTGCCATCCTTGCGATCATTCTCGGCGTCGCAATCCTGGTTGGCTTCTTTGGTTGGGAGCGTCGATTGACACGGCGTCCTGGCGGTCAGCCGTTGCTCGACATGACGCTGTTCAGCTTGGCCTCGTTCACTTGGGGTGCGATTTTCGCTGCCATGTCGTTTCTTGCGTTGATCGGCGTCCTGTTCACAATGCCGCAGTACTTCCAAGGAGTACTCGCGACAACAGCGATGGGTTCAGGTCTGAGGCTCTTGCCGCTGGTCGGCGGAGTCTTGATCGGGGCCGTTCCAGCCGCTCAAGTTGCCCGATTTGTGGGTGCCAAGATCGCCGTCGCGGTCGGCTTCCTTCTCCTCGCTGTGGGGCTGTCAGTAGGGGCGACGACGAGTGTGGATTCGAGCGGTGCCTTCATTGCGTTGTGGATGGTTGTCGTTGGGGCCGGGATGGGGCTCGCCCTGGCGACCTCGACCTCGGCGGCGCTCGTAGAGCTGTCACCTGAGCGAAGCGGGGTTGGCTCGGGAGTGTTGGAGGCGATCGACGAGGTCGGTGGACCGCTGGGAATCGCCATCCTGGGCAGTGTCGTTGGAGCTGGCTACATCGCCCACCTCAGCCTCGCGGGTCTGTCAGGGCCTAGTTCGCTCACGGTTCGCCAGAGCGTATTCGGTGCCGTCGCGGTCGCACAGAAACTCCATTCGCCGGTGCTTCTCTCGTCGGTCCGGCATGCCTTTGTTGAAGGCATGCACGCGGCGTTCCTCGCGTCAGCCGGGATTGCCCTGGTCGGGGCCGTACTCGCCATCCTCTTCCTGCCCAAGACCAATGTCTCAATGCGGCCGCAAGAGGCTGCCACGGACAGGGAGGGTTACGTTGAAAGGGTCAGTTGATCAGCCGACCGTCGGACTGCGTGAGCGCAAAAAGGCAAGGACCCGGGCGGAGATCCAGGGGCATGCCCTCCGTCTGTTCCGCCAGCAGGGCTACGAGGCAACCACCGTGCACCAGATCATCGAAGAGGCCGAGGTCTCCGAGAGCACGTTCTTCAGGTACTTCCCGACGAAAGCCGAGGTCGTGCTGTTCGACGGCATGGATGCCCTGATCGTCGACGCCTTCCGCAAGCAGCCACATGAGTTCAGCGAGCTCCACGCGCTCCGGGTGGCCTTGCGGACGGTATTCGGTGGGCTGTCGGTGCAAGAAGCCTCGGACCAGCAGGAGCGTGTGGTCCTCATATTTTCGGTCCGAGAACTGCGAGCGACCCTGTTGGACCAACTCGTCTCTACCATGGAGCTCCTGAGCCAAGTCCTCGCCGAACGGACGGGCCGTCGAGCAGACGATATCGCCCTGCGAACGCTCGCCGGTGCCGTCATCGGAGTGGCGATGGCAGTCATGGTTGCTCTTGCCGACGATCCAGCGGCGGATATTGGCGTGTTGCTCGACGAGGCGCTGGCACACCTGGAAACGGGGCTCAGCCTGTGATCAACTGGCTGATCCGGCGAGTTGATCGGCGCGGGTATTGCACCGCCGCTTGACCGAACGTTCCGCGCTGGATGCGCTCCGCGCTACCAGGGACGCCGTGACCAAGTGTCGACACCGGTGGCGTAGTTTGCCAACCATTGTTTCAATCCAGTTGGTGGCTCTTCACCTGGCGGCGTTGCGCCAGGCCGGTGGTTCTCGCTGCCTTCAACAGATGGAAGCTCGGTGCCGATGCGCACATCCTGCGCTCGCCCCACCACGTGGATCAGTTCCTCGATGCGGCCATGACGGAGTCCCATTAGACGATCGTGGTTCGATGCAGCCCGAGGTATGCTCGTGGGCGCCTCGGAAGGTGCAGATCGCCGACTCCAACGCAGTGAAGCTCTCGTGCGGTCAAGTCTGACGACAGCAACTAGTGAAAAGCCGCCAGTTACCGCGTCCTACTTTCGCCGAGGAGGCAGCAATCTCCGAAGCTGACTGGGATCGGCGAGGGATTCGAGCCAGTAGAGATACGGCAGAAACGCAACTTCACCTGGGATATCTCCGCTGTGAGTCATCAGGAGTATTTCGTCACGGCGCCGTTGCCCGTCGTTCTCACCTGTGAATCCATGGTTTCCGTTCCGGACGATCCGAAGGTACTGGGTTACGGCGTCCTCTTTGGAGAGAACCCTTTCGCCGCCATTCTTGTCGGGCACGCTGACACCCGCGGACGTGACTTTCGCAAAGGTCATGAATCCAGCTTGGCAGGCTCGTAGACCTTCCACGGCCCTCCGAGCTGTCGGAAGGAGCATGGCTGCTGCTGCCTCGGGAATGCTTGACTCCAAGATGGCCAGTGCTTTTTCGGCGCGAGAGATCCGGCATGCCTGCTCAAATTTCACGAAGCCGAGGCCGTCGAGTGTGTCAAGAGCGGCGAACCCAAGGAGCCGGCGGGTCGGCAGATCTCGTTCCGAGGCGAGGATGCTCACGATCCGTCGTCCAAGTTGTTCGATGCTCAGCAGAACTTCAAACTGACGCCTTGGGCTGTACTCACCGTTTACGTCAACGAAGCTGACGGGATCGGTGATTGCGAAGAGTATGTCGTTCAGATGCTTGACCCACCAGCTCAGGCCAGCCGAAGTCTCGGCAGGTCCAACAAGTGGCCTGGGAACGGTCTCCGTGTTGCCGCTCGAGATGAACAGCTGAATGATCTCCGCCAATTCGGGAGCTCGACCGGACATCGGTTTACCAAGGTCGAAAACGATAACCCCTGGGATTCTCGACCCCGAGATTCCCCACACCCAAGGTGTCATGCAGAGCATCAGCGGACCGATGAACGTGTCACGGGTTAACGTGAGATCGGCCTGAAGAAGCCAGCCTGAACCGAATGCTAGCTCTCCGGAGGCCTGGTTCGGCCGGGTTTCAAGCAGCTCCGGCTCCTCTTCGACCCGAAGTAAGACCCTTGCCATTGCTGCCCGCCGTGCCAGCACCGGGTCGAATCGCACGAAATGGACTGCCGCATTGGGAAAGGCCGGCCCGTTGCTGTCCACCTGAACGGCGCAGATGGCTGCGTAGGCACCCCTGACAGCACCGACGATCTCATGGTCTTCAACGGCAATAGTGGTCAACCTCACCAGCCCGGCCAGGCTCGTGATGTCCATGCCCGACGCCGCTATCCGTTGCTGCTCCTTGGCCAATGTTGCAGGGTCGATTGAATGATGGACACCCGTGGAGGGGAGATTCGCCAGGACGGACCAATTGGGAGTCATCCCTGGACCAGCGACTCGCTGGACCTCGCAAAGGGACGCTGGACGCTTCTCGTAGGTTTCGAGAGTCTCGATCTCCCACTGATGGGTTGAGGCGTCAACCTGGTGCAGCTTCAGGCCCATTTCCGTCGCGAACGCTGGGAGGTCGCTGCCCCACAGCCATGGAGGAAGTCGGACTTTTGCCCGCCTGTGCTGTGCCTTTTCCATCGGATTCGACCTTATGTGACCGTCGCGGTGGGGGCGGCCATCTCCGCCGATGAGCCACGAGAAGTAAACTTTGAGCCGAGGGGCATTCACCAACGAATAGAGCAGCAATGGCACGAGGAGACCATCTCCGCGCAACTCGCTCGGGGTACCACCACGACGGCATCGACTTGGGAGACGGGTATGTCATCCACTTCGCCGCGGGTGACGGGGAGACCAAGGTAGACGCCTGCATCCGGATCGATACGATCAAGATCTACGCAGGCGATGGCGTGGTCACCGTTCGGCCCTATGCCGGCGACCGGGATTGTGAAGTCGTCGTGGCACGAGCCCTTTCCCGTTTGGGAGACAGCGGCTACAACCTGGTCTTCAACAACTGCGAGCACTTCGCCCGGTGGTGTGTGACCGGCAAGGTGATTAGCGAGCAGGTCGAGAGCGCTGCCGCTACCGGCGGCGTAGTGAGTTCGACGGTGGTTGCAACCGTTGTCGGGGGAGACGTCATTGCGTCGGCTGGAATCGTGGCCGGCGTGAGCGGACTTGGAATCATCTCCGGCCTGGCGGCGACCGGTGGACTCATCGGTGGCGGTGCGGTTGCTGGGCTGGGCGTCCTGGCGGTCGCACCGGCCACAGCCAGTGTCGTCATCGTCAATCGTGCGCTGCGAGACGACGAGGACCTTCCTCAGGACGAGCGAGATGCGCGGTCAGTGGGCCGGGTTGGCTCTGTCGCGGGAGCTGGGGCGACCCTGGCCGGCGGAATCGGCGCGGTTAGCGCCATGGGAAGCGTTGCCGGACTCAGTGCCGCCGGGATCACATCTGGGCTCGCTGCCATCGGTGCGGGTGTCGGAGGGGGAATGGCCGCCGGGGCTGTAATGGTCGTGGCTGCGCCCGCCGCAGGTGCGGCCATTATCGGGTACGGCCTGTACCGCGTTGTCCGCTGGATGAACTCGTCGCTGAACTGAGCCCGCCGTGAGTAAGGCCGGCAAGCGTTCGGGCCGGGTTACGCCGCCTAAGGCCAGACGCTGTCTCTTCTGTGCATCTGCCACGAAGCTGTCCTATGAGCACGTTTTCCCCAAGTGGCTCCGACAGACTGGACACACCGGTGACGGTTGGCGGGAAATCATCGACGAGCGGTCGACTCCAACCAACCGGATCGAGAAAGGCTCGCCGTTCAACAAGAAGCTCAAGGTCGTCTGCACGCCGTGTAACAACGAGTGGATGTCCGAGTTGGAGGACGACGCCAAGCCGATCTTGATGGAGATGTTCAATACGACCGGTCAGATGGTGCTCGAAGCCGAGGGACAATTAGCGCTGGCGAAGTGGGCCTTCAAGACCATCTGTGTCTTAGGCCAACTGGGGTCGGGAAAGCCCCAGATTCCGCCGGAGCATCCCAGAGAGCTGTGCTCCACGGGGCTACCACCTACCCAGTGCCAGATTTGGATCGGGACGGCCACGGGCCAGCCTCATCCCCAGGGGGTCGAGTTGGCCCAATCGCGCATACTTCCCCGCGAGGCTCATGTCACCAATGGCCAGGGTACGTTCGACTTCCCGGCCTACCAGGCTCGATTTCGACTATTCAATGTCTTCTTCGACGTGTTCGGGTCGTCCAGCCCAGATTGGAACATCGTCCAAGTGGTCGAGGGCGAACTGAGCAGAGCGTTGCTACCAATCTGGCGACCGACGCACCCCAAGGTCTGGTGGCCACCAGCGCAGACCATTGACGCGCTCGGAGGAGTCGATGGTTTAGCTGAGTTTCCGATTCAAGGATCTCAGGGATGAGCGCACCGTGCGTGATGGCCAGCAAGCAGGTGCTCCAACCTCGCAAGAGCGAGATACTGCCTCGCGGCGGACCAGCACGGTGTTCCGTAGAGGGATCCCCTATCGAAACGAGACAGCGACCACGCCGGTCCCGCCCACGGAGGAGGCGACAGCACGGATCGACCGGCGAGGTGCTCGCTTGAGTGAGCGGCTGGCGCTCGTATTCCGCTCACTCCGAGTTGGCCGATCTGTGCTCGGAGCCCGCGCAGCGGCCCTGGCAGGAGTCGCAAGCCGACTCTGCAATTTGGCGCATTGCAAGGAGTACCGAACGACGTGACAGAACGACGGCCATCGCCGGCCCGACCGCAGCGCAGAACGGCACGTCGGGCGCGCTCGCGAGCAGCAAGGAGAGGGAACGGTCCTGTCGCTTTGGCCACCCCGCAATCTCAGGGTCACCGTCCATCGCACCTGCTCGATGACCCTGATGGAGTGCACCGAGCTGCCATGAGCGCGAAGCTGTCGACGTGAGGGCCGCCTATGACCAGATGGGGAGGGGATACTCCGACTTCCGGGCCACCGATCCGGACATCGCTGCGGCGATCGCAACAGCACTAGGGGGAGCGGATTCAGTACTCAACGTCGGGGCAGGTACTGGCTCCTACGAAGCCTGCGCCCCAAAGTGCGTTGCGATTGAACCATCAACGACAATGATTGATCAGAGACCGGTCACGAGTGCCCCGGTGGTTCAAGGGGCGGCGGAACACTTGCCTGTGCGATCTGGCTCTTTTGATGCAGCGATGGCGCTGCTCACAATTCACCACTGGGCCGATCTCGACGCAGGTCTCAAAGAGTTAAGGCGAGTGGCAAGGCGGGTGGTGGTGTTCACCTTTGACGCCGCTGTTCACGACGCATTCTGGTTGTTTTCGGATTACATCCCCGAAGCAACGACCACTGTGTCGCAACGCCCTCCTTCGCCTGAGGAAATCAGTGCTCGACTTGGCGGTGCTCGTGTCGACGTTGTGCCCGTTCCGCCGCTCTGTAGGGATGGCTTCACATTGGCCTACTGGCAGCGCCCGCAAGCGTACCTCGATCCAGAGGTTCGAAAATGCTGCTCGACCTTTGCTGAGCTACCCGATCGTCTTGTAGAGGAGCGAATAGACAGATTGGCAGCCGACTTGAAGAGTGGGCGCTGGAATGCCAATCATTCTCGACTGCTGGACGCCAATTCGTTCGATGGCGGACTTCGTCTCGTTGTGAGCGATTTATCCGACGGTGCGGGACAAGGTGGCAGGATTGTGACGTGAACTCGAATGAGCCGGCATTCACTGTACGCCCGGCGAGCCCCGAGGATCTGCTTTCCGTTCTTAGGGTCCACGCCCGTCGTGATTCAGATGGACAACTACCAGTGACGGCCTCCGAAGTCGAGGGCGAAATGTGGGCGCACATGTTTGAGGTGCCTGGGCTGTCCGTCTATCTCGCTGAGATAGACGGGGATGCAGTCGGCACCGCTTCGGCAATGCTGTTCCCGAATATCACCTACGACTGCCAACCCACAGCGATCATCGAAGCAGTCGTCGTCATTCACGAGTATCGTCGCCAGGGAGTTGCAACGTCCCTTCTCCGACACATTTTGAAGGACATGAAGTCGGCGGGATGCAACAAGGTTCAGCTTCTATCGCATAAGCGCCATTCCATTGACGGCGCGCACCGGCTCTACACATCCCTTGGATTCGAGCCGGAGGCCGAGGGGTTCCGGCTATACCTCTTGAGCGTGCCCAAAGAGGTGGAGGAGGCTAGGCGGCATTAGGACCCACTCCCGGTTCAGGGACACACCAACTCGCGTTCAAGCGTTGGCCGGAACTTCAGTTCCCGGTCCTCGGCGACGAATCGTGACGAGGTCACGGCGGGATGTCGGCAGTGTCTCCTGATCCTGCCCCTCTACAACGAAGCCGGCGTCGGCGATCATCTGCAAGTCGGCCTTTCCGGCCTGACCCTCACTGGTCAAGTAGTCGCCGAGGAAGATGGAGTTGGCGAGGTGGAGACCGAGAGTCTGGAGTGTACGGAGATGAATCTCTCTCCCGCCAGCGATTCTGACCTCGGTGTCGGGGAAGAAGAATCGGAACAGGGCAAGTATCCGGAGGCACCGTTGGGGTGTGAGCTGCCATTCGCCCGCCAGCGGTGTGCCTTCGAAGGGGATCAGGAAGTTGACGGGCACGGAGTCGGGATCGACCTTGCGGAGATCAATGGCAAGGTCGACGATCTCATCATCAGCCTCGCCCATGCCAAAGATCGCTCCGGAGCACGGAGAGAGTCCTGCCATACGCGCCACGCCCACGGTCTCCACTCGATCTGCGTAGGTATGCGTCGAGCAGATCTCCCCATAGTTCGCCTCGCTGGTGTTGAGATTGTGGTTATACGCGAAGACCCCCACTTCAGCGAGGCGTTCGGCTCGGTCCGCCGACAAGAGCCCCAGGCTCGTGCAGATCTCCACTCCGGGGTGGCGCTCCTTGATGACACGCACGGTCTCCGCAACCCGGCTCACGTCGCGGTCAGACGGTCCCCGTCCACTCGCCACGAGGCAGATCCGTTTCGCCCCCCCGGCGATCGCACGGTCAGCGGTCTCCGCTGCCTCGGCCGGATCGACCCAGTTGTACTTCAAGACGTCCGCCTCGGACCCCCGCCGCTGTGAACAGTACGAGCAATCCTCGGGGCAGAGCCCGCTCTTCATGTTGACGATCAGATTAAGCTTCACTCGGTTCCCGAAGAAGTGTCGCCGGACTCGGCCGGCAGCCGAAATCACGTCGAGCAGGTCTGCGTCGCTGCTGCGCAGAATCGCTAACGCTTGATCCCGTGTGGGCGGCTCGCGCTGTAACGCAGCATCCGCCACCTGGTCCAGGAGCGTCCTCAGGTCGTCTGTCATACCGATCATCATGTCACCAAGGAGGGCGCCTCCCCATTTGCCAATGGACGTGCGAACTCCGGGACCCTGGGCGTCCCACTCGTGCCGGGCGGGTAAGGGCAATCGGAGCAGGCACGGAGGCGGGCTGTCCCGCCCGCAATTGATACAGAACCGCCCTCGGCAGCTGGTCACGCTGGGCACCGCCGACTGAACCCGCCCGGGCGCCGAACGACACGCCAGAACGACGGCCATCGCCCTGGTGGCCGCAGCGCAGAACGGCACAACCGGCGCGCGCGCGGACGACAAGCATGCTCGGCATTGGGCAGCTTTGCCCCCGCCGCGAACCGAATGTTGTGGGGCATGTAGGCGCTAGCTGTGAATCAGCCATTGAGCGTCGGAAAGCGCACCTTCCAAGACGATTCCTGCCTCTTGCCAGGGAGGCACGTTGGGCTGATCGGATCGCAGCCAGCGGTTGTGCACGACCTGCACACCTGCCACTTCCAGCCACCACTTCATTTCAGCGGTTGTCGGGTTCCAGTTTGAAGAGTTGAGGTATCCGGCGATCACGGCCTGAGCATTCGCTAGATCTCCGGAGTCCGAGTGGGCGGCCCTGAGCAATGCGACAAATACGGCACGAGCAAGATCGAGTCCCCGAGGGGCAACTTGTGCTTGTTCCCAGTCGATCAGCACAGCCCTGGTATCGGACTCTAGGTAGTTGCCGTCCCCCGGATCGCCATGAGTCACTACCAAGGGTCCCAACGATGGAGTTGGCTGGCAACAAGCGGCTACGGCGAGCCGACTACCTAGTGCGGTGATCTTGTCCTGGTGGGACGCAACAAGTCGGGATTCGTCGCAGACGGGCAAGCCCGAGCCTGTCCACGGTACGCCTTGCAACCGCTGGAGCCTCTGTCCCATCCGGCCCCATGACGCTGGAGAATGCGGTGGTTTGCCAACAATGCGTTCAGTCACCAAGCAACGTGCGAATGGTTCATCTCCGACTCTTCCTGTACCGAACCAATGAACCCTAGGCACATCCACCTCCTTCTGGTACAGCCACGAGAGTGCTTGGTGCTCAATCCCGAGACGCCCAGGAGTCTGTTCGACCTTCAGCACAACGGGGATCCCTGATCCCGCCTCTACTCCAAAGAAGACACGGTGAGCTAGTCCAGCGGGAGCTGCCTCAAGATCATCCACTGCATACCCATCGGAGAATTCGGCTGCGAGACCCACTGTCACGACCATAGAACTACGAATCTCGACTCGCTCCGATGTGCCTGGTTCCGGGCGCATGCAACTTTCGCGACCACCAAGGTCGCCGGAGGGACTTCTCCGGCTCAAATGACGCCCCCGGAGACGACAGGGACTGGGAGTGGCGACGGATGTCAGTGCACTTCGATTCGGCGATCTCGCGTCTCCGATCGGCTTCAGAACGACGCGCCAGAACGACCGCCGTCGCCACCCTGGCCGCAGCGCAGAACGGCACGTCGGGCAGGGTCGCGAATGGCAGGCACTCTCCGCATTGGAGGGCATCATGCAAGCAGGGAACCCACTGTCGAACTGTCCGCGGTTGGACGTCTCGGAGTGGCCGTCCGATCCATCGTCGTTAGGTAACGAACGGGAAACCTTCGAATTCCTTGTAGTTCGCCAGGCGGCGTCCGCTCTCGTCGAGAATCTCGACATCAGCCGGGAAGGCGACCTGTATTGGCTCGAAGAACAACACGATCCTGTTCTCCACCGTGTCGTCGATGGTGTTGCCGTCTGCGAATGTCAACCGAACGGAGTGTGCATGCTCTGATCCGGTGCCCTCGATATTGCCGCCCGCACTGAATCCGTGGGCACCAAATCCCGCGGTGAAATTGATCCACGGCTTGGCACGGCGGGAAGGTCCCGG
This sequence comes from uncultured Acidimicrobiales bacterium, assembly GCA_963841925.1. Lineage (GTDB taxonomy): Bacteria > Actinomycetota > Acidimicrobiia > Acidimicrobiales > RAAP-2 > Bog-756. The sequence goes on along the minus strand of CAWJER010000002.1, from coordinate 1,060,775 downwards.
GGATCCTCCTCCACACGGGGCAACCACCCAGGTGCCATCGGGCTCTTGCCAAGTCCGGATCACCCACTCCTCCGGGATGCCCCTGTGGTTGAAGAAGCCAACCTGGCGCATCTGGCAACTTGGCAGCATCCGGGTCCTCTGAAAGACGATTGTTGCGGGATCGGCCCCGGGACCACTACCGCCGGTCGAGGAGGTCCAGCCGCCGGGACTCGGCTGACTCGTACTCGTCACTGCGGGTGCTCTGACCAAATGAGCGACGATGGCCGCCTCTGGACCGGTATCGAGCGACATCGCTACCTCCTCGGTCGCTATTCCTATTCAGATGGTGCCATCTTTTGGGCTCAGCCGTTGCCGGTCCCAGTGACCATGCGCGTGCCCATTCCTCTACGCCCTCGGAGGTCCTAGACGATCTCCCCGGATGCGCCGATTGCTGGATACGCTCACCAAGATGACCAAGGCGCACAAACAGATGTTTCGATTCTGGTCCGAAGGCTATGGATCCCTCCAGCGCCTGAGTGAACTCGTCAAGGGTTCGGGTCTGGAGCCGGGACTCATCGAGCTGGTGAAGTTGCGGGCCTCTCAGATCAACGGCTGTGCGTACTGCATCGACATGCACTCGAAGGACGCCCGAAGGCAGGGTGAGTCCGAACAGCGTCTCTATGCATTGAATGCCTGGCGCGAGACCCCGTTCTTCACCGACCGTGAGAGGAGGGCCCTGGCGCTGACCGAAGCCGTCACCCTTCTCGCCCACGAAGAGATAGCACCGGCCACCATTGAGGAGGCTTCTACGGCCTTCAACCCTGACGAGCTCACGAAGCTGCTGTATCTGATCATCGAGATCAACGCGTGGAACCGTCTGGCGATCACGACAGGTACTCCGGAGCCGGGGAGCTACGTTCCGACCGAGCACTGAGCACGTCACCGTCCCGCCGTCACCTCGTGGGCGACCACAAGCAGGCAGCACGCACGGAAGTCTCGCGACGCCTCCACGATGGTCGCTAGAGCCTGGTCAGATGGGTACCCTCAGTCCGACGTCGGGCCCCCAAAAGACGGATTCCGCGAGCCGACCAAGCACAGAACGACGCGACAGAACGACGACCGCCTCCATCACGAGACCAGCGCAGAACGGCACGTCGGGCTTGCTTTCGCTCGACATGCATGCCTCGCGTTGGGCGGCACGAACCACGCGGCGCGAAGCATCCTTCGGGGGCGGTCTCGCATTGGGCACCGCCCGAACCTACGGAGACAGGTCGAGGAGTAGGTTGCTCCTTGTGCCTCTGTCGCAGCTGCCGCAGGTTGACCGTCTGGTACTTGCAACGGTCACCTCGGTGCCGGAATGGCACCCGGAGCACGGCACCTTCGAACCGTTCCCGGTGCACGCGTGGGTCATTCGACATCCCGATGGCGCAATTCTGATGGACACCGGTATTGGGTTGGGCAATGGATTGATCGACGAGTGGTACAACCCTCGAGCCACGACGCTGAGCGCTGCCCTCGACACCATCGGACTGGCGCTCTCGGATATCGCTGCCGTCGTGGTCTCCCACTTGCACTTCGACCACTGCGGCCAGCAAGCCACTCTCTCCGCTCCCACATACGTGCAGGCGGTCGAGGTTGAAGCGGCACAGGCTCCCGGATACACGGTGCCGGACTGGGCGGCAATCCCGAAGAGCCGGCTCCGGCTCGTCCACGGAGATCAGGAGATTGCCGAAGGGATCCGCCTGGTTTCGACCCCGGGCCATACGCCGGGCCATCAGTCGGTTGTGATGGAAGCTGGAGACAAGCGTGTGGTGATCGCTGCGCAGTGCGCCTACCGAGCGGAAGAACTGCGCAGCGGTGAACCTGCCGCTTCGAATCTTCACGACGAGACCTGGATGGATGCTGCACGGGACTCCCTGCAGCGCCTCCGGTCGCTCGCACCGTTCACGGCCTATCTCAGTCACGACCCGGAGATCGTGACCATTCTGCGGTGACCCTCAGCTGCCCGAAGGGGCAGGCACCTGCCCAGCCAGGAACGGGAGCAGCGCTGCGAGGAATGCGTCGGGTCGGCTGCTGTGCACGTTGTGCCCGGCATGGATGGTCACCAGCGTCGCATCGGGGATGCGGCCAGCGAGAGCAACGATCTGGTCTTGTGGAAGATGGCTGCCAGTTCCGCCTTCAACGACCAAGGTGCGTGCGGAGATGAGGTTCAGGTCCTCCCACCAGGAATGGTCCGGATGGTTGCGTTGGTGGGCAATGGCGCCCAGGACCCGCCAGTCAAACGGCAGCGGTTCCGATGGCTTGCTCGGCACCACTCTTGGTGGCGTCGCCGGAAGAGGAGGCGGTGGTTCCTCCAGTACCAGCTGCCTGACCAGTCCCGGTTCGGCCTCTGCGACCAGGTAGGCCACCGCTGCACCGAGGGAGTGTCCGATCAAGGTCACCTCTTCGAGATGGAGGGTGCGAAGGAATCGCAGAACATCCGAGCGCATCAACTCCAGCGAATAGTCCCCCGGATGTGTACTGCCTCCGTGCCCACGCAAGTCGACTGCGTACACCCGGCACCTGGGGGCCAGTGCCTCGATCACCGTGGTCCAGGCGATGCTGTCCTCGCCAAGAGCGTGGAGAAGAACAGCTGGAGGGAGTCCGGTGTCTACGGCGACGGCATATGCCAACTCGAGGCCATTCACTTCGACGCTAGACATCTCCCTCACCATAGGGAGGCTACGACGGTCTGATCGAAGTCGAGGGATATCCCGCTCGTGTTGTTCCGGGACGCGCCAGAACACGCGCTCCATACTCCGGGTGGTCGGGACGAACTATCCAGCGCAGAACGGCACGTCGTGTGGCTTGGGCCACGCCGTCACCCGGTGATTGGTCTGGGATGGGACACACCTTCCCTGATGTCAGGTAAGCGAGAGACGCTCGACGAGAAGCTGCCCTGGCCAGCCATCGCGATCAAATGACTCGGTTGGCGTGAACCCCGCAGACTGGTAGTAGCGCACAATCTGTTGGTATCCGCCAGCCCAGCAGTCGACTCTCAACAGGCTGAGGCCACGGGCGAGGCAGTCAGCGCGAGCGTGGCTCAACAGTGCAGTCCCGATCCCTTGCCTGACAAGACGTCTCGAAGTCAGGAGGAGAATGATGTAGAGGCCCGGTTCGTCTGTTACCGGAGCGTATGCGGGAGAGTCCTCGCTGACGTCAAGAGCGCCGACCAACTCGCCTCCGACCTCAGCAACGGTGAGGTTAGGACTTCTCGCCAATCTGGCAACCCGCTCCCGCCGATCGGGTATCTCCGACCAGGGCTTGCTACCCCATTGTCCACTGAGACCACGCTCAGCGAGCCAGAGAACCGCCTCGTCGAAAAGCCGGAGCAAGGACTGCTCGTCGTCGACCGTGCCCGGTCGAAGTAGAACTTCCATAGAGAACGACCATAGAGGTCGTCTCGTGAACACGGTCGTTACGTTCGCCCCACACGTGTTGTTCCGGGCACAGCAACAGGAGCAAGCACGGAGACCGTCAAGGCATCGAGAACCTCGTCGGCAGCCGATATTGCGAGCGCCGGCGACCGCGCCCACTCGGGTACCGGCCAACGCGCCACAAATACAGTGGTGATCTCATCCATCTGGGGCCCGGTCGCCTCGTCCCCCGAGTCCCATCCACTCGGGAGGTATCCCATGACCACCACATCAAAAGCGATTGTCGTCTACGACCCTGCACTCGCCGATCCTGAGCACGTAGCCCTCGCCGGGTTCCTCGGCGGCTACCGTGGGCTCACCCGCGACGCCTACGCGCTCGATCTTCGTCAGTTCGTCGCCTTCTGCGATGAGCGCCACCTAGGTCTCTTTGAGGTCCGGCGAAGCGACATCGAGGCCTACGGACGGGAGCTGGAAGCTCGGGGTCGGGCAACGGCCACCGTCGGTCGGCGACTGTGCACCGTGACCGGCTTCTACCGCTACGCCGAAGAGGAAGGTCTGATTGCCCATTCTCCAGCCGTCCACGTGCGTCGACCCCGGATCGATTACGAATCCCATGCCATCGGCCTGGACCGCAACGAGGTAGGGGCGTTGCTCGTTGCCGCCGGTCTCGGGCCGGCAGCCGAGCATGCGCTGGTGTCACTGCTGGCGCTGAACGGGCTGCGGGTCTCCGAAGCGATCGGAGCCGACATCGAGGCCCTGGGCCTCGAGCGGGGTCATCGGACACTCACCATCCTTCGCAAGGGCGGGAAGACCGTCACCATCCCGTTGGCACCTCGGACGGCCCGGGCGGTCGACCTGGCCATCGGAGAACGCGACAGCGGCCCGATCTTCATCACGGCGGACGGTCGACGTCTTGACCGTCACGGGGCCAGTCGGATCGTGCGGCGGGTCGCCCGCCGTGCGGAGATCACCAAGCCGATCGGCCCCCACACGTTGCGCCACGCATTCATCACGGCAGCTCTTGATGCCGGAGTGCCGCTGCGCGACGTTCAAGAAGCTGCGTCACACGCTGATCCACGGACCACGATGCGTTATGACCGGGCTCGGGTGTCCCTGGACCGCCATGCCACGTACATCGTGTCCACCTACATCGCTGGTGCTGCCCGCTGACGGCGCCGGCCGTTGGCCGCCGGCAGATACCTGCTGGCACCCAGGGTCAACGATCTGGCGACCACACTGAGTCGGCGTCTAGCGTTGTCGAAGAAGTCACAGAGCGACGCGCCAGAACGACGACCATCGCCACATCGCCCGCTGCGCAGAACGGCACGTCTCGGCGCGCTCAGCAGCCGGACACCGCCTACATCGAATCCGACGTTCGGACATCGGAAGCGACAATCCAGAGCCGTCGTTCTGACGCGGAGGGGTCCTGGCGGTCTCGACGTCGGCGCGCACGCAGATCGGGCGATCTGGCTGCGTGGCCAAGCCAAGGGAGACGGAGTTGTGACTCATGCTGACATCGCCTCGGTGGCTGACTGTCTGGGGATCCAGGACAGCCGGTGGTGCCACGGCACGGTCGACGGCTTCTCCGTCTGCCAACCCGCAGCTGATGAGCTGGATGGCCGTGATCAACCACGGAGCTGCTGATCCTCACGTGGGACGCCCGACCGCTCAGGCCCCGGCCGGTCAGTGGCCCGGAGGCTCGTGTGACGTCTTTAGGATGACGGGAAGATGAGGAATCGTTCCGTTTGGAAGATCGTCGGGCTCGCCGGCCTGGCCGGTGTCGCCGCCACCGGCGTGGCTGTCGTCCGTTCGGAACGCCGACGCAGGGCTTACGCGCCCGACGACGTGCGGACCCGACTGCACCAGCGGGTCGCGGCCATCGCGGCGATCACGGATGCTGCCCCGGTGGTGAGCCTCCCGGCCGCTCAGCCAGAGCGCTTCCGCCGCGTGCGCCGCGTGCGGCACCTGGCCGGAAAGTCGTTCCAGTTCGTGCGCCGTGGCTGAACCGCTCAGCCTGGATGACGCTGTCGAACTGACGCGCACCGGGGACCTGTGGCTGTTCCGGGGCCCGAGCGCCGCCGACCACGCCGTCCGAGTTTTCACCAACAGCCCCGTCAACCATGTGGGGGTGGCGGTCGTTCTCGAGGACCTCCCGCCGCTGATGTGGCATGCCGAACTGGGCCACTCGCTGCTTGACGTTTGGAGCGGCACCTACCACCGGGGCGTGCAGCTGCACGACCTGCGGGGGGCGGTAACCACCTGGATGGACCGCTACCATCAGAGCGCCTGGCTCCGCCAACTGCACGCCGAGGTGACCCCGGAGATGGAGGACGCTCTGCTGACGGAGATCGCCCGTAAGGACGGCACCCCGTTCCCGGCCACGCTCGCCCTGGCCGGCCGTTGGGCCCGGGGGCGGATTCGCCGCCCGGCCGACGTCGAGGCCAGCTACTGCGCCGAGGTTGTCGCTGGCACCTATCAGGCCATGGGCCTTCTCGCCGACAACCGCCCGGCCAACTGGTACGACCCCGGCCGCTTCTGGAGCGGCGACCACCTCGAGCTTCTTCAGGGCGCCCGTCTGGGCGAGGAGATCACCGTGCTGGGGCCGCCCTACCCGAGCCGCCCAGGCCCCGGCCTGGGGCGGCGCTGACACCCGCTAGACGCTGTCGGAGTCACTTGCCGTTAGGGCAGGGTAACTCTTCGACGAGGTAGGGGCCGATCGCCCAGGCCGGCACCGCCGCCTGATCTCGCAGGGCTGAACCGTATGGGCCTCCGATGGCCCTGCATGGCTGCTATGGCTGCCGGACGGCGAAGGAGGCCGGAGTTGCCCCACAACGGCTCGGCGTTCCCCGAGCTAGCCGAGGAACCGGCCGGATACGAGAAGTCCTCCGGAGCTTTGAGATTCCCCGTCGATCAGCCCCTGCCCCCCAAGCTGGTCGAGAGGCTGATCGCGGTGCAGCTACAGCAGGCCTTCCCACAAATACCTGGAGACAGAATGGATCGATCGGGGACTCTGTGCGAAGCGAACCTGCCGAAGGCCTCTAGTCGGCATCTTGTCCTTGTGAGGGGATGGGGAGTAGCCGCACGTCGGCGAATCGAGGACCAAGAGAAAGAGGACCCTATGTCCAGTACTGAGACCGGCTCCGGCAGCACGGATCGCTTCATCGAGTCGTTTCATGATGCCGGAAACGCCTCGCTTGAGGCAGTGCGGAAGTTTCTCGACACCGTGAACGGTGTCTTTCCAGACGCAAGTGCAGACCATGGCCCGCGCCAGAAGATCATCGATTCGGCGTTCAAGATGACCGAGCAGCTGGTCGGCTCATCGACTCAGCTTGCGAAGAAGATCGTCACTGGCAGTCGGGACATCTTGGACGAGGCGAACAAGGAAGGCTGAAGCGTCTCGAAAAGGTTCAAGACCACAGACTTGGTCTGTCACGGTGGGCGGCCTCGGCGGATTGAGGGCGTGAATGTCTGGCCCGTACGGTGCCGGTGTCTCATGGTCAATGAGTACCGACCCGGTGATCGGGGGCAGGGCCAACTGACCCTGGTACGTCCGATCACGATCCGGTCTGCAGCGGCCCGGGCGAAGGCGAAGTATCAACCGCGCACGGATGAGTGCCGAGACTCTCCGTCCCCGCCGAGATTGGGAGCACCCTTATGGGATGCGTGCATGGCATCCCTACAACTTCCACCCCTTTGCACAGTTGATTCCGTGCGAACCGAGCCCACCGTGGTCGGCAAGGGTGCCGGGGTGGTCCAAGAGACCTTTCCCCTACTGAACGCGTCGATAGAGGGGCCGCGACTAAGCGGCACAATGCATGGGAAGACCTACTTCGACTGGATGGCGACCCCGGGCGGAATCGGAATCTTGCGGGTGCGCGCCATGATCGAGACTAACGATGGCGCGTCGATCCAAGTGCGATACGAAGCTCGGGGAGACATCACTCAGGGCACCGATGATGTGAGCGGCCATTCAGCGCCTGTGTTCAGTACCGCAAGTCCTGCATACCTATGGCTCAATCTCGTGCAGGCAGTGGGTAGAGGAACGGTTATCGCCGAGCGATTTCACTGGGATTGGTATGAGGTAGTAGAAGTTCCATCACGGCGTTGATGCAAGACTGACGCGATAGCCGCCGCCGACTCGGTCGCTCCGGTCATAGTGAGGCTCTCAGGCTGCCCTGGTAGGAGTTGACCCGCAAGCCTCCTCCTTACGTCACAACTGGGGGTCAGCGGATGTGGTGTTCGTAGGCCCCGCCTCGTCCTGCGGACCCTGGCGCAGCAAGTCGAGCAGCTGCTCGGAGTCGAATTTGCTGGGCTCCGTCGTACGCAGGAAGTCCCTCAGGATCTTGACGAAGCGGACGGGCTCCTCCACCTGGGGGAAATGACCCACACCCTCCATCACCTCCAACCTGCTGTCGGGGATGGCATCGTGCGCTAAGTAGGCGTGGTGGAGCGGAATGATCCTGTCATGGTCGCCCCAAACGATGAGCGTCGGCGTGTGCGCCGTTAGGTAGAGGCGGTCTGCGGCGCTCACCGACTGGCCGCCCGGGTCGATCACGGAACGCACGGTACGGACGAAAGCACGGCGGCTATCGCCTTCCGTCAACGACTTGTAGGAGCGCCACATCTCCACCGCCTGGGCGTTAGGAAAACGTCGCCCGCCGAAGAACTTGACGACCGAGTCCCCCCAGTTCCCCACGGATTCTGGGAACAGTGCCGGCATCACGTACTCGGCCCCTGGCAGGGTGGCGAGACGGAGGATCCAGTTCACCTCGCGGCCCAAGCCCCCGGCGTCAACAAGCACCAGGCGCTCGCAACGCTCGGGGAATTGATAGGCAAACTGCAGGGCCACTCCACCACCGAAGGATTGCCCGACCACGGTTGCCCGGTCGATGCCGAGGAGGTTGAGGAAGTCCCGCATGGCGCTGGCGAGGTTGCCGAGCGAATAGTCGCCGAGAGGTTTCTCCGACGCCCCGTGCCCGGGGAAGTCCGGGGCCAGCACCGTATAGTCGCTCTGCAACAGGCTCATGGCGGGGACCCACGTGAGAGAGCTGCCGGCGATGCCGTGGAGCAGCAACAGCACTGGGCCCTGACCACCACGGCGGTAGCCGATCTGGTGGCCGTGGATAGAGATGAATTCGACTGCGAACTCTTCTGTGGGGGTGATCTCCTTCATGGCCTCGATGGGTCCGTCGTCCCTGGCATGCCCGCCCGACGGTCGCACATTTGCCATGGTTCCATCATCCTGAGTTGGAGTTGGTTGCGTCGAGGGCCGAAGGTCCCAATCTCATCAACCGCCCAAGTCCCAATCGCATCGCGTTCGGGTGCCAGTTCCGCCATCCAGGTTTGGTGGCAAGTACCCTCCATTTCGGAAATCGCCTGCCCCATACGTGCCTGGGCGCAGGAAACTCTCGCTAGCAGCAAGGATGCCGGATGGGCTTCCCCGGCGCACATAACGTTCGCCGGAGACCGCAGGGACTGAGGGTGGCGAGGGATGTCAGCGCACCCCGAATCGGCGATCTTGCGTCTCCGACCGACTTCAGAACGACGCGTCAGAACGACGGCCGCCGCCACCCTGGCCGCAGCGCAGAACGGCACGTCAGGCGTGCTGGCGAACAGGAAGCATGCACGGTGACTGGGGCGGCATCGGCCTCGCGACAAGCCGGCATTCCGGGACCCTGCCACTAGGTTGCCGCCGTCGGCGTGGTTCTGATTCCCACGCGGCCAACTCGTTACCAACGAATGGGTTGGGCACCTGCCTCCTCAGGTTGGCATTGCCACGGTGGTGTTGCTTGCTTCCAGCCCTAGTGCTGCCACTGACCTGAACACCCGTGCTACTATCTGAACATGCGTGCAGCCAGCAGCGATCTCACTGCTGCAGCAACCATCCGTGAAACAGCCATGAGGCTCTTCGCCGAGCGAGGAGCAGCAGAGGTGACGATTCGAGAAATCGCATCCGCCGCCGGGGTCTCCCCGTCGCTTGTCATCCACCACTACGGGTCGAAGGACGGGCTGAAGGAGGCCATCGATGACCGGGCGACCGCACTAGTTGAACGGTTTGTCGCTGAACTCGCAGACCCATCACAGGGTGGGAGCACGGCAACATCGCTTGCAGCTGTGTTCGCCGAACACTTCGAAGAGCAACCCGTCCTTCCTGCATACATCCGCCGCATGCTTGTCGATGGTGGACCCGCTGCGGAGTCCCTCTTTCGTTCACTCTTCGATGCAACGGTCTCCGGCCTGGTATCGCTGGAGGAGCTGCATCTTGTGCGACCAGCTGTCGAGGACCGTGTTCGTGCAGCCTTCCTCCTCGTCAATGACTTGGCAGTCGTGCTCTTCCGGGAGCAGCTTCGTGCCGTGCTCGGCGCGGATCCCCTCGCCGGCTCGGGGATGGATCAGTGGACTGCTCAAGTGATGGACATCTACAGCCACGGAGTATTCGTTGCCGAGGGGCTGTCATGAATTCCGTCATCACGGCAGAAGGCCTCACCAAGTCCTTCGGCCGAGATCGAGGTGTCGACAGCCTTCAGTTCCAGGTGGCCAAAGGCGAAGTGTTCGGCTTCCTCGGACCCAATGGCGCCGGGAAGTCCACCACCATCCGCCTGCTGCTCGGTCTCTACCGTCCGACAGCAGGAAGCACCACAGTGTTGGGACGGGACCCGATGCACGATGCGCCGGTGATCCTTCGCCAGACTGGCTACCTACCGGGAGACCTGGCCCTCCACCCCCGGCTCACAGGCCGCCAGCACATCGACTTCGCTGCCCGGGTGAGGAGCATCGACGATAAGACAGTGCCGGATGCACTCGTCGAGCGATTCAACGTGATTCTCGACCGCCCCACGCGCACCCTTTCCAAGGGAAACCGACAGAAGATCGGGATCGTGCTCGCCTTCATGCACCGACCGGAATTGCTGATCCTGGACGAGCCGACGTCCGGACTTGACCCACTCATGCAAAGCGAGTTCCAACAGCTCGTCAGAGAGACCGTCGCCGACGGGCGAACAGTCTTCCTGTCTTCTCACGAACTTGACGAGGTGCAACGGATCGTCGATCGGGTAGCGATTATCAAGGAGGGTCAGCTCGTCGTGATCGACACCGTAGAGGGCCTCCGGAAGGCGGCTCCACGGACGATCGAGTTCCGCTTCCCGACAAACGTCGATCCGCAACTGTTCGCTGCAATTGCTGGGGTGCGAGTCCTGAACGCCGATGGTGGGCACATCGCGCTCTCGTTGCACGGACCCGTCGCTCCCGTCCTTCGAGCTGCTGCCGATCTCGACCCGATCGACATCATTGCCCGCCCCGCAGACCTCGACGAACTCTTCCTGACCTACTACCGAGATGAGCCGTCCGAGGGCTCGCGCTCGTTGCTGGAGGGCCATGCTGGCTGACGTCTCCCTCCTCGATCTGCGATTGCGCCGGCGTCTGCTCATCGGCTACACGCTCGGGATGGCTCTCTATGCGCTTGTCATCGTCGCTCTGTACCCGGAATTCAAGAACGCGACGAGCCTCAACGATCTCACGAAGCACGGTTCGACTGCTGCTGCGCTTTTCGGAGTCACGGGTTCGCTCACCTCTCGTTCAGGCTGGCTCAATGCCAACCTGTACCAGAACTTCTTGCCGCTCATCATGCTCCTCACCACGATCGGTTACGGAGCAGCGTGCCTTGCGGGCCAGGACGAGGATGGGACCCTTTCGCTGGTGACGACGCTCCCCATTCCTCGACGAAGCATCCTCGTGCAGAAGGTCGCCGTTCTCGCACTCCAGGCACTAGCGTTGGCGCTCGTCACCATGCTCTGCATGATCGTCGGCCGTGGCTTCGACCTCACCCTCCCCGTCTCCCACCTGGCGGGAGTCAGCGTCGGGGTAGCACTCCTCGGGCTCGATTTCGGCCTACTCGCAATCGCTGTCGGCTCCTGGACCGGAAGCCGGGGTACGGCACTTGGCGTTACTGCGGCGGTTGCTGCAGCTTCCTTCCTCATCAGCTCGCTGGCACCTGTCGTTGCCTGGTTGCGGCCGGCGAAGTATGTCTCACTGTTCTTCTGGTCGGTCGGCAACGGCCAGCTCGCTGGTGGGCTGACCCTTCCATCTGCCGGAGTTCTCTTGATCGTCGGTATGGTGCTACTCGCAATATCTGCCTGGACATTCGGCCGTCTCGACCTTCACTGACGTTCGGGATAGCGCATCCTCCGACACTGGCGACATGGCCGGACCACCGAACTCTGAGAGGTGAACCCTCGGGTCGGAACGAATGCAGTGGGTACTCACTGGGCGACGGAGTCGACGGGCAGTGCCTACACGTATTTCTCCCATCTAGCGCGGGCAATAGTTCGCCACAGCGTTTCCCCGAGGATTCGTTCCGGGCGCAGCAATAGGGGAAGCACGGAGGTCACCGGTCCTGACTGCAAAGCGGGTAGAACCATTGCCGGCATTCGATGCGGCGGGTGCCCCAGCCGAACCCGCTCGGGCGCCGAACGACGCGCCAGAATGACGACCGTCACCATTGTGGCTCAAACACAGAACGGCACATCCGGTGCGCTCGCGGACAGCAAGCATGCCGGCCGTCGAGCGACTTGGGCCACGCCGCGAACCGGTGGTAGGGGCTACCCCGATCGGTTCGTTGCTCACGGTGGTGAGTCTCGGTAAATCCTTGACGGGTCGATCCCAGGGGATGCTTGACATTCTGGCGTCACGAGATGCCTTGCGACACGCTCAATCGGTGGTTGACTTTTACCCTCTGGTTATATAACTTATAGGTAATGGTTGCTAACGATCAACTGAGCCGCTCCTTCGCGGCGCTTGCAGACCCCACCCGCCGGGCGATCCTGGAGCGCCTCGCGGCCGGCGATGCTGGCGTCGTCGAACTCGCAAAGGGTTCCGCGCTGACGCAGCCCGCTATCACCAAGCACCTCAAGGTGCTGGAGCGAGCCGGTCTGATCGGCCGGGCTCGCGATGGCCAGCGCCGCCCAGCGCGACTTCAGCTCGACGGCTTGACCCCAGTGGACGACTGGCTCCGTCGTGCGCACGCGGAGTGGTCCGACCGCCTCGACCGTCTCGAAGCCCACCTTGCCGCCCAACCCGAATCAGCCACTAACGAGGAGATCCCCGATGCCTGATACCCGTGCCGCCGTGGACGTCCGATCTGCGACTGCGGTCAAACAGCTCGTCATCGAGCGCACCTTTAAGTCTCCGCCGGACCGCGTCTTTGACGCCTTCACAGACCCGGACCAGCTCACGAAATGGTGGTGGCCGACCGGCTTCGCTTGCCCCGCCGCAGAGGTGGACCTGCAGGTCGGGGGTAAGTACCGGCTCGCGATGGAATGGCCGGGCTCGATCCCTGCCGAGGCCCAGTTCTCCCATTACATGGGTGGTGAGTATTACGAGATCGATCGTCCGCGTCGTCTTGTCATGAGCGGCCGGGCTGTCAACGACGAGCAGGGCGAACTCTTCGCAACGCTCATCGAGGTGACCTTTGAGCCTTGCGATGGGGGCACCGCGCTCACCATGCGACAGTCCTACTTCGAGCCGATGCCGCCCGCCGAGGCGATGGCCGGTGCCGAGCAGGGCTGGTCGGAGCAGCTTGACAAGCTCGAACGGCTTCTCACGGACTGACCGAGAGAGCGCTTGTGTCTAGATCCGTCCTCTACATGTCGATGTCACTTGACGGGTACATCGCTGGCCCCAACGACAAACCGGGCAACCCCGGCGGCGACGACTTCATGCGGCTTCACGAGTGGTATGGGTTTGCAGCAGACCCTGGGCCGAACGAGGAGGTCACTGATTCGGCGAAGGTGGGCAAACATTTTCTTGACGAAATCAAAGAAACCGGTGCTGTCCTCTCCGGGCGCAACACCGTGGAACAGACCGATCACTGGGGCGGCGACCACCACGATGGCGTACCAATCTTTGTCCCCAGTCATCGACCGCCGGGGCCGTCGGCCGCCAAGTACCCATTGGTGACGTATGTAACGGCCGGCATCGCCAGCACAATGGCGCAGGCGAAGGCCGCCGCAGGTGACCGCAACGTCCTGGTGCATGGCGCTTACACGGCGCAGGCGGCACTTGACGCAGGTGTCCTCGACGAGTTGCAGATTCATCAGGTCCCGGTGCTTTTCGGTCGTGGGCGCAGACTATTCGAAGTGTTGCCTGAGAGGATCGAGTTGAAGATCGTGCGAGTGATCGACACCCCAGAAGCCACCCACATCCGGTACCGCGTCGCCTCCTGATCGTCGGCTTGTCCACACGCCCGGAAGTGCCGGTAGGGGCGCAGCAACAGGAGCAAGCGCGGGAGGCCGCCAGCGCCGGCCGAACAGCATGCGGAACCGCGCTCGGCAGCCGGTGTTGCAGGCCCGGACCTGTTGGTCCCGCTCTTCAGCTTCAGAGTTGAAACACAAGACTGAAGGCTGAGGCCGCGCACCTTCACCGACGCAGACCTCTTTCACTTGGAGGTTGCCAGCGGCGGTGTGATAGCGGCCGGACAGGAGAGGGCCTCCTTTGCCTCGCCGCTGGCATTGCGGAGCTTCTCGGCGACCACGTAGTGGCCGCCGCCCCGTTGGAGATAGGCCCGGTTGGCCACCGAGTTGAAGCCGGGCCGCCGACATTGAGTAGTGCTACGAGTGACGAGCGGTTGGGTAAACCGCTCGTCACATGTCCCTACAAACGTCCCTACTACTCGGGAGCTACCCGCTTCCGTCTCGTTCCGTCCGCCACCATTTCATAGCGGGTGACCTGCGGAAACGCCCGGTTGGCCACCGTCCGGTTCCGTCGTTTCTGGGCCCAAGGGCCATTCCTAAACCGTGCGTCGCAGGTTCGAATCCTGCCGTGGGCACTGTGTGGCATGTCGGGGGGATAGGAGATAGGGCCGCGCAAGGCGCCCGCAGTCCCGGTGGAGCAGCATTCGAACTTTCCCTGCCGCGGCCCAGGTGGCCTGGCAGCCCTGGCCGATGGATCTAGTGGTCCGTCGCTCAACTGGATTGGGTAGTAGACACGCCGTCCAGCGGTGTCGATTCGGCGGTAGTTGCTTCTCCGTACCTCGTCGAGGCGGATGGGGATATGCATGAAGGGCCCGTGCTCCTTTCCTTCGCTGCGCTACCGGTCGAGCGATGCCCGCGGGTCGCGACCCATGAAGGCGGCAAGGCGCTCCCAGTCGTCGGCATCAGGAGGTGGCGGAACCTCCGCCCCGAAGGGTGATCCCGTCGCCACCATGTCGCGGTACTCCGGCTTGATCATGGCTCGTGCCCCGTCGAGCGCCGACACGGCTAGGGACGGGTCGAGCCTGTCGAGCTGCCCGGTGGCCAACGCCAGGTCCCAGGCATGGGCCGCCAGCTCGGCGAGATACATGTTCACCAACGTCGCACCCGAGTACTCCTCGCCCCAGGGCATGGTGCACGAAGACGACAACCGGGAATCGTCCCTCCATGCCTGCGCCGCCTCCTCGGCGGCGCGGCGTAGCTGCGCGGGCGCGTCAGCCAGTTCGACGTGGCGCGAGTCGTCTCCGGCCGGAGGGGGCCGGCCCCGACCGAGCGCAGCTGCCCGGTGGGCGGCCTCGACCATGTGGTCGATCAGACCCGCCACGTCATAGGCGGGGCACGGAGTCCGGAGGGTGACCTGCTCTGCTGTTATCCCTGACACGATCACCGCAGCGTTCTCGTACGACTCCAGTAGCGGAGTACGACGGTCAGGGTCGGCCATGGGGGTAATCCTTCCAGCTACCAGCAAGTTGACGTCACCGTATTCCGCGGGGACGGGGCCCCCTGCGAGACGTCTTTCGGACCGGCCACCAAGCTGCTGTCGGCCGTCGGCGGAATCGGAGCCGACCCGCACTACTAGCCGGCAGTGGCCGCAGTCCAGGAGGGGCTCGCTCAGCGGACCGTGCCATCTGCAGGCCGATGGGCACCGGGTGGGCGTCCTCGAAGTACCGTCGGTGGGCCGTTGGCGCCCGGCGAGCAATTGGCGGTCGATACCCGCCGCCGACCTGGTGTTCAGGGACGGCGCCCGTCCCTCGGCAGGGCGCAAGTGCCACACTGCGTTGATGAGACACCGGCGAGGAGCCATGGCCAGCGGCACCGTCGTGCTGCTCGGTGGTCGAAGTGAGATCGGGGTCGAGACGGTCGTCCGCCTCGCAGCTGGCAGAACCGTCGTGCTGGCGGCTCGACGCAGCGGCGACCTGACCGAAGAGATCACGAGGGTCAGAGCCGCGGGTGCCTCCGAGGTGCATACCGTCGAGTTCGACGCCGACGACACCGCCACTCACCGATCCCTGTTGGAGAGGATCTCCGCGGACCACGGCACCATCGGGGTGGTCGTGGTTGCGTTCGGAGTGCTGGGTGATCAGGCTCTGGCCGAACAGGATCCCGCTCGCGCCGTCGCAATCGTGCACACGGACTTCGTGGCCCAGGTCAGCGTCCTCACGATCGTGGCGACCCTGTTGCGATCCCAGGGCAGTGGTCAGATCATCGTGTTCAGCTCGATCGCCGGCCTCCGCGTACGACGGGCCAACTACGTCTACGGATCCGCCAAGGCCGGGCTGGACGGGTTCGCCAGCGGGCTTGCCGACGCCCTTCACGACAGCGGGGTCCACCTCCTGCTGGTTCGCTCGGGCTTCGTCGTCGGCCGAATGACTGAGGGCATGAAGCCGGTCCCACTGCTTTCCAGCACGCCCGAAGAGGTCGCCGGTGCCGTGCTGGAGGGACTGCACAGCGGAGCGAGTCGGGTATGGGTCCCGAGATCTCTGCAGGTCGCGGCCGTCGCCATGCACCTGGTGCCGAAGGACATCTGGCGACGGATGCCGCGGTGACCCCCGGGGAGCCCTGGTCGATTCCCCGCCGGTCCGATCCCTGACCTTGTCGGCCTCCCGGCGGGAGCCGCACGGTGCCGTTCTCCCGGCGGCATGTGACAGGGCTCAGGTGTGGGAGCCGAATGATCCATTGGCGGACTGCGTCCCTGCCGTGAGACTCCTCGAAGGAGGCGTGGCTCGAGTGGTTCAGCCCCGATGCGATTGCGGCCACAGGAGGCACGGGAGATGATGACCTTCCTGGACTGCGTCGAGGAGTGCACCGACATCGAAGCCGACCAACGTGACGGCTACGCGCAGGTCATGGACATGGCGGGGATGGGGGAGTGGAATCCCGAGAACATCGCCGGAACATGGCCTGGCAATGCCACCGACCCGACCAGGGGGCGGCCTGGACCCGGCAGCAGCCCGACCCCAGCACGGGCCAGGGCCTGTGCGGGATGATCTGGTCATGCTCCAAGTCTCTGATCTACTCGCACGAGAAGCGATCCGCGATCTGGTGATCCGTTACAACTCCTACGGCGACAGCGGGCTCTTCGACCGCATGATCGGGCTCTTCGCACCGGATGCGGATCTCGAGATCAATGGCGTTGCCTACCACGGGATCGGCGAACTTCGGCGGGTGTTCAACGGCGTGCGCGATCACACGTCGAGGCCGGGAGGCCGCCCCGCGTATCTTCGCCATTGCACCGCCACGCACCAAATTGACCTCGTGGACGAGACCACGGCGACCGGACGGTGCTACTTCTTCGTGCTGACTGCGGTCGGGTTGGACCATTGGGGCCGCTACCTGGACGGGTACAGCGTGGTCGACGGCGAGTGGCGCTTCACCCAACGCCGAGTGCTGACCGACGCCCTGGGTCCGAACTCGATCTTTGCCTCCTCGCAAGAGTGAGCCGGACCATCATGTACCTCACATCCCCGGCGGCAGGAGGCGGTCGCCTACGTCCCTTCGGACGACTGATGCGCATCATCGGGGGACCGCATCGAGGTGAGTTCCGTGTTGGCTGCCCTCAGTGCATCGAGTGTCGAAGGACCAGCGTCCGTCACTGCTGACTTCGCAGCCTTCACCAGTGCGATCTGAGCCCGAAGCACTGAGCCCGAGAGCTGCTCGGCAATGGGATTCTGACTTGTCTCTCCGATCACGGAACCCTTGGTGGAGAACCCGTAGGCCGCTGAACCCATGACGGACCCCTCGTAGGCGTCGCTCGCCGCGGTCTGCTGGTCCAGGGACTCAAGTGCGGACAGGAGCTCCTGGCGTCGCTGTTGACTCGGATCGCTCAGGTAGGCGTCGGTCGCGTGCTGCACCCTGGTGATGTCTTGCTCCAGGTGGACCTCTACGGCGACGTCCTGGGCTTCTGGGCTCTGACGGCCGGCGTCACGGTGGAAGTTCACTAGTGCGCTCCGATCGCCAGGAGATGTCGCCCATCCGAACCCCTCCGACGCTAGTCATCGTGACTACTCCACTACCAGGACACACCCACCTCGGACAGCTCCGACCCGGCGGTCGGGGTTGGCCCCGAGCGTTCCAGGCCACTACGAATACCCTCATCTCTGCTCCCGCCGTGGGCGCGGTGGGAGGACGGGGGCCGTTGACCGGTGCCGCCACCGGGACAGACGGGTATTCCTCACCTGTCCCGGTGGCGACGAGATCCGGTCAGATGCCGTACCCGAGGCACGAATCCGGGCTACTGCCGTTGGTGTCGCTGTTGGACCCGTCCGGGCAGGTGGTGTCGGACCACGTCACGGCGCCGAGACTGGCTCCCAAGAAGTCGTCACCGTTCAGGTTCGCGCCGGTCAGGGTGGTGTAGTTGAGGTCGGCGTTCTCCAGACTGGTCAGCATTGTCAGGGTCGCCCCGGTCAGGTTGCTGCCGGACAGGCTGGCACCCGTCAGGTCGACGGCCGGGAACACCACACCGGACAGGTCGGTGTTGGTCACGCCGTTGCCCGGGCCCATCAGGTACCCGTCGACCACGGCCCACCCCGTGGGCAGTGATGCCGGTGTGCCGGTGATCCCTCCCGTGACGAGCGCACCGAGTTCGGCGCCGGCCAGCTTGGCACCGGCCAGATCGGTGTTGCTCATGTGGGCGTAGAAGAGGGTCGCGCCGGACAGATTGGCCCCGGTCAGGTTGTCACCGGTCAGGTTGTCACCGGACAGGTTGCAGTTCTGGAGGTTGGCTTAGGGCCCGATGTAGAGGCAGTCCTGTAGGGTCGTCGGCGTGGCGTGCGTCCGGACCTGTATACCGGTTCCGACCGAGTTGATCGCCCAGACCCTCACCATGTACGACTTGCCGTTCTTCAGGCCCGTGGAGATGCACGACGTGGGTCCGGTCGACACGCACGGCGACGCCACGTTGGCGATCGCCGCCACGTAGCCGGTCACCGCCGGCCCGGCGAAAGCGGCCGGGGGCGACCACGAGACGACCAGCGCCGTGTCGATGGGTGTGACCACGGGGTCAGTGGCGCCCCGGGCTTCTTCGGCCTGGCCGCCGCTCCGGCGGCGGCCGGCACCGCGGTCAGCCCCAGGGCGCACAGGAGCGCGCCAATTACGACAACGAGGAGTGTCCGCCGCATGTTGATTCCACCTTCCGCCTCGGGTCACCGCCCGCCGGTGCTGCCACCGTCCCGACCCTGGCATCAGACAACACCCGAACCGGAGGCAATGCAAGTGGGGATTGCCATGGCGCCGTTCACCGTCGGGCGACGGCGCCCGGTGCGATGGTACCCAGTGCCGCGCCCAGCGCCGTGAGCTGCTCCGGCACGGCTCGCCACCACGTCCACCGACCGCGACGCTCACCGACGATGAGTCCTGCGGCGGCGAGTCTGTGGGTGTGGTGGGAGATGGTGGGCTGGCTCTTGCCGAGCGGGCCCTCCAGGTTGCAACTGCACGTCTCGTCCTGGCTGGCGATGATCGAGAAGATCCTCAGGCGCACCGGGTCGCTGAGCGCGGCGAGGACACCGGCCAACCTGGTCGCCTCCACCTCGGTCAGTGGGTGCTCCGCCAGCGGCGCGCAGCAGAGGATCTCCGCCACTGTTCCTCGGTATCACCGGTGCCTCCCTCCAGTGGTCCAGACACTGCTCATCACGCACTGCTGGACCACAACATCGTTGCATCTCGAGTATCATATTGACAGTAGTCGATGTATGGGGCACACTGACATCGACGACCATCGATCTGGAGGATGTGACCATGTCACGCGTGCAACTGGCCCTCAATGTGTCCGACCTCGACCAGGCGATCGCCTTCTACTCGGCGCTCTTCGACGCCGAGCCGGCCAAGGTCCGCCCGGGCTACGCCAACTTCGCCCTGACCGAGCCACCGCTCAAGCTGGTCCTGATCGAGGGTGCGGGCGAGCCGGGCTCGATCAACCACCTCGGCGTCGAGGTGGCGTCGACCGACGAGGTCGCCGAGGCCACGGCCGCGTTCGCCGCCAAGGGGATGGGCACCATGGTCGAGGAGGCCACCACCTGCTGCTATGCGGTCCAGGACAAGGTGTGGGTCGATGGGCCCGACGGGGCGCGGTGGGAGGTCTACACGGTGCTGGCCGACGCGACGGGACCCGGAGGGGCTGGGCGGCGACGAGCGGTGCTGCACCCCGGTGACGGTGGAGGCGGCGGCCGGCGCGTCCCCCGCCTGCTGCTGATCGTCCGGGTCCGCTGACCTCCGTGCACGACGTCGCGCTCTGGCGCCGGCTGGTCGCCGAATTCCTGGGCAGCACGCTGCTCGCCGCCATCGTCATCGGGTCGGGCATCGCCGCCCAGCAACTGTCGCCCGGCAATGTCGGACTCGAGTTGCTGCAGAACGCGCTGGTCACCGGTGCCGGCCTGTTCGTGATCATCCTGGTCTTCGGCGCACTGTCGGGCGCCCACTTCAACCCGGTGGTGTCGTTCGTGGACGCCGCCTTCGGGGGGATCTCCTGGCGCGACGCCGCCGCGTACCTGCCCGCCCAGGTGGCGGGCTGCATCTGCGGCGCGGTGGTGGCCAACGTCATGTTTTCGTTGCAGGCGGTGTCCATATCCACGCACCACCGGGCGACGGGTCCCCACCTGCTGTCCGAGGTGATCGCCACCGCCGGCCTGGTCCTGGTGATCTTCGCCCTGGCCCGGAACAACAAGTCCTCCTACACGCCGGCGGCAGTCGGCGCGTACATCACTGCCGCCTACTTCTTCACGTCGTCGACGAGTTTCGCCAATCCGGCGATCACCGTGGGTCGGATGTTCTCGAACTCGTTTGCCGGGATCGCCCCCTCGTCGGCACCGGCGTTCGTCGGCGCCCAGGTGGTCGGCGGCGCCGCCGCC
This sequence comes from uncultured Acidimicrobiales bacterium, assembly GCA_963841925.1. Taxonomy (GTDB): domain Bacteria; phylum Actinomycetota; class Acidimicrobiia; order Acidimicrobiales; family RAAP-2; genus Bog-756. The sequence continues at coordinate 1,040,294 of CAWJER010000002.1, read as the reverse complement.
GCCGGTCTGCTGGTGCTGCTCTACCAGGGACTCACCCCGGCCGAAGCGACAGACGTGGCCTTCCCGCACGACTGGCGGGACGGCGAGCCTGTCCCCAAGTACGACCCCACCACCGCGCCGTCCGCCGGCGCCGACACCTGAGGAGCCCCGTGCCCGACAGACCCGTCGTACTATTCCTGTGCGTCCACAACTCCGGCCGGAGCGTGGCCGGCCGCGTCCTCCTGGACCACTACGCCGCCGGGCGGATCGAGGTGCTGTCGGGTGGGTCGGAGCCCAGCGACCGTCTGAACCCGTCGGTCGTCGCCGTACTGGCCGAGCGCGGGCTCGACGCCAGCGAGGAGTTCCCGAAGCCGGTGACCGACGAGGCGGCCCGTGCCGCCGACGTGATCGTCACCATGGGGTGCGGCGACGCCTGCCCGGTCTATCCCGGGACCCGGGTGGTCGACTGGGACCTCACCGATCCGGCCGGCCTGCCGATCGACCAGGTGCGCCCCGTCGTCGACGACATCGACCGGCGGGTGCGTGCCCTGGCTCGCCGAGCTGCTCCCCGTCCCGCCCCGGGACGCCTGAACCCCACGGTCAACCGGCCAGGCGGGCCAACGCCTCGTCGAACACTTCGCCGTGGAGGTCGACGTCGGCCTCGGTCGTCTCCGGGCACATGAGGACCATGTTGTGGAACGGGGTGATCAGGACACCGCGGTTGCTCATGGCCAGGTACAGATATGCGTCGAGGTCCGGTTCGTCGGCCCCGGCCGACTCGGTTCCGTTCCTCGGGGCCGGTGAGCAGAACCGGTACTCCGACCGGGCACCCAGCCGGGTCACCGTCCACGGCATCCCGTAGCGGCGGATGCTGTCATCGGCCTGGCCGGCCAGACGCGCACAGTTCGCCTCCATCCGGGTGAAGGCCTCCGCGGTGAGCACGTGCTCGAGCGTGGCCCGTGCCGCCGCCATGGACAGGGCGTTGCCGGCGAGGGTGCCTCCGACGCCCCCGACGTCGACGATGTCGGCATCGTGGTCGGCGACGCGGGCGAGCATCCGCTCGGCCAGGTCGGCCCGCAGGCCGTAGGCACCGATGGGAATGCCACCGGCGATGGCCTTGCCCAGCGTCACGATGTCGGGGTCGAGACCCCATGCCGCGGAGCAGCCACCGGGTCCGGCCGACACCGTGTGGGTCTCGTCGATCATCAGCAGGGTCCCGGTCTCGTCGCACACGGCGCGGAGCCCGTCGAGGAACCCGTCGTCGGGGAGCACGATACCGATGTTGGTCAGCGCCGGTTCGGTCAGCACGGCGGCGATCTCCCCGCTGGTCAGGGCCCGGGCCACGGCGTCGAGGTCGTTGAACTCGACGGCCACGGTCGTCGTCGCCGGGTCGACCGCCGGGGCCACGTTGCCCGGTCGCGACCGGGTGGTTCCGTAGGGTGTGGCGACGACGAGGGTCTCGTCCACGCTGCCGTGGTAGCAGTTAGGAGAAGACGAGGACCATGGGCCGGCCGGTCACCAGCCTGGCGAGCCGCAGCGCCCACCGGTTGGCGTCGGTGGCGCTCAGCGCGAACGACCACCGTGTCGGCCCGAACCGTCGGGTCAGCTCGGCGGCCACCCACTCGGCGTCCTCGCTCGGCAGCATGGTGGTGATCCCGCCGAGCGTCTCGATGCGACGGCGGACGGCTTCGACCACCGGGCCGGGGGAGTGGCCGGCCATGGCCCCGGTGTCGCCCAGGGCGAAGTCGGCATAGCTGTGTCCGTCGACGTCGGTGACCCGCGCACCGCGCGCCCCGGCCAGGGCGAGGGGGAAGCCCCCGGCCCACCGGGCCATCCAGGTCGTGGGCACGCCGGTCAAGAGGTGTGCCGCCCCGGCGAACTGCGTCCGGGAGCCGGGGTTGCGTTCGTGGTGGGTGGCGCGCTCGACCGCGAGCAGCGCGGAGAGGCGGTGGCGGTCCATGGGGGGTTCCTTCCCATCGGCGACCCAGGTGGGGCCCCGGCACCCACCATTGTGCCCAACCCCGTCGGGCGACCCGTCTGCGACTCAGCCGGCCCTGGGGTCACCGCCGGGCGGGGCCTTGTCCGGGAGGGACTGGATCAGGCGGCTGACCGCCGTGTAGCGACCGTCCCGCCATGCCTCGGCGATGGTCTGGTCGCCGAGCTCACGGTGGCGGGTGAAGTTCCACCACCGGGTGACATCGCTGTCGCTGTAGCCCTTGTTGGCGAGGATGATGTTGAGCCGGGTGGCCTCCCACGCCGCTTCGTCGTCGCTCAACGGACCGGCCGACCCGGTCGGGGCCGCCGGGGTGTACCCCGCCCGTTCGGTTCGCCGCTCCATCTCGTGGGCGATCTCCCGGTCGAGGTCACGGGACACGTGCCCCCGGATGGTCGGGAGGGACCCGCCGGTGAGCGTGTGGCGGTCGGCCACCCGGCGCTCGCGTTCGGCCTCGAGGCTGCGTGAGTAGAGGTGCTGGGCCGCGGTGTCGACGTCGCCGGCGGTGACGCGTAGGCGGAGCCGTCGCTCGATGCGCTCGGCCGCCCGCTGCGGGGCGTCGGACGGCGCGGACGACCCGGGCAACCCGGACGACTCGGAGGGCGCTCGCGCCTCGGGCGCTGATTCCGCCTCGGAGGGGTCGAGGAGCCGACGGTCGCGCGGTCGACGCCGTCGTTCGAGCTCCATGGGTGAACCCTGGTCAGCGGCGGAGCGGGGCGGGATCTCGTCCCAGGCCGACGGAGCTGGCTCCTCGACGAAGCCGCGGGAGGGAACGGCGTAGCTCTCGGGAGAGAACACGTCGCCTGCCGTGCCGGCGATGGCGGCGCCGAGGTAGGCGGTCGTCCACCGGCTGTCGCCGACGGCGACCGAGGCGGCCCCGGTGGAGGTGAGCCGGGCCAGTGGGACGTCCAGGGAAGCAGCCACGGCGATCGCCTCGGTCAGGCCGATCCGGCGGTTGCTGGTCTCGACCTGGGCCACGGTCTCGCGGGTCCAGCCGACTCCCCGCAGGAGCATCTCGTCGGCCAGACCCTGCTGGGTGAGCCCGATCTTGGCCCGCAGCGCGGCGATGTTGCGCCGCACGATGTCCTCCACTCCGTTGGTCCCGTTGGTCGCCATGGGGACACCCTATCGGCGGGCACCAGGTAGGAAGAAGGACCATTGTAAGGAATGTGAACACAGCATCATGGGTTGTGCGGGTATCCATGGGGTGTGACGTGGGAGTTCGCGCGTTTCAGGGGAAAACATGTGGATCTCTTATCAACACGATCCGTGGTCGGGCCGGTACGGACCGCGCCGGAACGACACGGCGCTACCGGAGAGGAGGCGCGACACCACGGGGAGGTGTTCGCCTGCGACCCACCGCTGACCGGACCACTGGATCGGGCTCGGTTGCAGTTCGGTGTTCCGGCTACAGGTGCCCGCGCGCCCTTCCGACAATTGGGATGACCGGCGAGCGGACCGGCGTAACCGAGCGAAGGAGCGACCGGGTACACCGGCCGAGAATCGACCAAGGGGCAGAACCAACCGTGACCATCGAACACAATACGCACCGTGCACTCCGCAACTGGCACGACGACGACTTCGATCTCGACGACCTCGCCATGCCGGAGCAACCCCAATGGCAGCGCTGCGGCGCCGTCCACTGCATCGACCACGGACCGTGGATCGGGACGCTCGTCTGCTGTATCCGGCGGAGCGGGCACGACCACGACCACAACATGTCGCTCGGCGACTTCGGTGCCGTCGACTACTGGCAGGAGAGCTGGCTCTAGCCCGATCACCCGTCCGCGTGTCGCCGCCGCCCCGGGCGGTCGGGTAGGCGGCGGATGACGACGGCCTGGTCCGCGCCGAGGACGCCGGAGAATCCGCCGGCCGGTGCGGGGTCGTCCGAGGCCAGCACCACCTCGGCGCCGACGGCCCCCGGGTCGCCGAGGTCCACCGCGGACCCGCTGAAGTTCACCAATACGTCCACGGCGACGCCGTCGTGGTGGCGGGTGTATCCGAGCACCCCGTCGGGGACGTCGAGCCACGCCAACGACCCCCGCGTCAGCGCCGGGGTCTGGCGGCGGACGGCGAGCGCGCGGCGGTAGAGGTGGAGCACCGAGGTGGGATCCGCGGCCTCCGAGGCCCGGTTCCGCACATCGGCCTCCGGAGGGAAGGGGAGCCACGTGGTCACACCCGGCCGGGTGGGCCAGCCATGGTCGGGTGACGCGTCCCACGGGATCGGCGCCCGGCAACCGTCGCGCCCTCCGGGGTCGACCTGACGGTCGTCGGGGATCGCCGCGTCGGCCAGCCCGAGCTCGTCCCCCTGGTAGACGAACGGCGTCCCCCGCAGCGTCAGGAGGAGCACCGCGGCCGCACGGGCACGGGCCTCGCTGCGGTGCGCCGCCGTGGCGACGTCCTCGCCGGCGCGGGCGGCGCCGCCGTCGTAGCGGGTGCGGATCCGCGGGTTGTCGTGGTTGGCGAGGACCCACGTCGGCCACGCGCCCCGAGGGTCGAGTGCGGCCCGGGTGTCCTCGATGCAGTCCCGCCACCGGTCGGCCAGCCACGGGGCGAACAGGGGGGGGAAGTTGAACGACAGGTGCAGCTCGTCGTCGTGTCCGTAGTACTCGGCCACGGCCTTCGTGGACAGGAGGAAGACCTCGCCGACCATCATGCGCTCGCCCGGGTAGCCGTCGATCAGCGTGCGGATGGCCCGGAGCCGCTCGTGGGTCACCGCCTGGTCGTTCAGCGCGCAGTGCGGCACACCGGCCACCTCGGGCGGGTCGTCGGGGAGGGCCGGGTCCTTGCCGATCCCGTGGATGACGTCGGCCCGGAACCCGTCGACGCCCCGGTCCAGCCAGAAGCGCAGCGTGTCGTGCATGGCCGCCTCGACAGCGGGCTCGTCCCAGTTGAGGTCGGGCTGAGCGGGCTCGAAGAGGTGGAGGTACCACTGGCCGGTCGGCTCGTGGAACGTCCACGCCGGGGCGGTCAGGTCGAAGGCGGCCACCCAATTGTCGGGCGGGGATCCGTCGGGTGACGGGTCGCGCCATACGTACCAGTTGCGCTTCGGGCTGTCACGGGACGAACAGGCGTCGAGGAACCACGGATGCTGGTTCGAGGTGTGGTTCGGCACCCAGTCGATGACCACCCGGAGTCCGAGACCGTGGGCATCGGCCACCAGCCGGTCGAACTCGGCCAGGTCGCCGAAGAGGGGGTCGACGTCGCAGTAGTCGCTGACGTCGTAGCCGAAGTCGGCCATGGGGGAGCGGAAGAAGGGCGAGATCCACAGGGCGTCGACCCCGAGCCAGGCGAGTTCGGGCAGGCGGGATCGGATCCCGGCGAGGTCGCCGACCCCGTCGCCGTCGGAGTCGGCGAACGACCTGGGGTAGACCTGGTAGAAGACCGCCTCCTGCCACCACCGGGTGGCATCCGATGACCCCGCCGGTGTCATCGGAGCGTGCGGCCCCGGGGTCGGGTGCCCACTCGCAGCCTGCCGTCGATGTCCATGGTGGGACGTTACCAATGCGTCACCTCCGTCCCATCCCGTGGTCCCTGCCCGCATTTCAGTTCTGGGTGCCACCTGCCGATGCACTGTGCAGGAACGGGCGCCCGACAACGGGGAGCCCACGACGAAGGGACGTCGTCGGCGCCGTCGCCGACGTGCGAGCAAGGAGAGCGGAGCGATGGTGGAGCGACGAGCGGTCGAGGACGGGTCGATGCTGGCGGAGGGACTGTCGGGTGCGGCGCCCCCCGTCTCGTACGGGACGGGTCGAGTCTGCATCGAACTCTCGTGCGAGGTGCACCTCTCCCGCTACAACAGCACGGACTGGTGCGCCCTCCACGAGAGCCCGGCTGCCACCGGCCGCCCCTACGACACTTCGGTCCGTCCCCGCGGGCGTCGGCGCAACTCGAGCCGCCGCCGGAATTCGCAGCGCACCGCCGCCTGACGGGTTCAGCCCGGCACGGGTCGTCCCCCGCGACCCTCTCGGTACACTGCCTCGCTGACGCCGGGCCCATCGGCGGCCCGGCACCGAGGTGACAGGGGATGCATCCATGACGGAACGACTCGACGGAACGGTGGCCCTGGTCACCGGGGCCTCCAGCGGAATCGGCGAGGCCACGGCCGTCGCCCTGGCGGAGGCGGGGGCCTCGGTGGCGATCGCCGCCCGCAGGCGTGACAGGCTCGAATCCCTGGCCGACCGGATCGACGGCGACGTCCTGGTCCTCGAGACCGACGTGACCGACGAGGCCCAGGCCCGTTCGATGGTGGCGGAGACCGTCGACCGCTTCGGGCGCCTCGACACGCTGGTCAACAACGCCGGCGTGATGCTGCTCGGGCCGATCGTCGACGCCCCGGTGGAGGAGTGGCGGCGGATGGTCGAGCTCAACCTGCTCGGCCTCCTGTATGCCACCCACGCCGGCCTGCCCCACCTACTCGCCGCAGCGGAGTCCGGGCCCCGCAACGTGGCCGACGTCGTCAACGTGAGCTCGGTGGCCGGGCGGTTCGCCCGAGCGGGAAGCGGCGTCTACAACGCCACCAAGTTCGGTGTCGGTGCCTTCTCCGAGTCGCTCCGCCAGGAGGTCACCGCCCGACACGTGCGGGTCTCGCTCGTGGAGCCCGGCGCCGTGGCCACCGAGTTGATCACCCACAACCGGCCCGGGGTCATCGAGGGGCTCCAGGCGATGTGGGGCCCGGTCGAGGTGCTCCGGCCCGAGGACATCGCCGACGCCGTCGCCTTCACCGTCACCCGTCCGCGGCGTGCGACGGTGAACGAGATCCTGGTCCGGCCCACCGAACAGGAGCGCTGAGTGGCCTTCGCCGGCTACCCACCCCCCGAGCACCTGCTCAGGGACCTCGGCATGGAGGTGGAGCTGACCACCGAGACCACCGCCCGCACCCGCACCCGGGTCACCCCCCAGTTGGCATCGGCCGACGGCGACGTGCGGATCGGCGTCCTGGCCACGCTGGTCGACGTCGTGGGTGGCGCCATCGCCGCCCGGGTGCTGCGACCCGACTGGCTGGCGACGGCCGACCTGTCCATCGGGTTGGTCGGACCGGTGGTCGGCCCCTGGGTGGCGGCCCGGGGGTCCGTCCTTCGCCGGGGACGGACCACGCTCGTCATCGAGGCACTGGTCGTGGCCGTGGACGCGGACGGCGACGACCTGGAGGTGGACGGCCGGGCGCCGGACCCGGTGGCGTGGGCGTCGATGACGTTCGCCGTGCTGCCGGCCAAGAACCCCGACTCGCCGGTCCAGGCAGCGTCCGAACTCCCCCTGCGGTGGGGATTCCGCGGCGGCGAGCTGGCGCTGCCGATCATGGAGTCGCTGCCGGTCACGGTGCTCGACTCCGCCGCCGGGCGGGTGTCCGTGCCGGTCCGGCCGTACCTCCACAACTCGTTCGGTGCCGCACAGGGGGGTGTCGTCGCCCTCATCGCCGAAGCGGCTGCGGCCGAGGCCCTCGGCGCCGCCCAGGGTCGGGACGGCTCGTCGATGGTGGTGACCGACCTCCAGATCGCCTATCTGGCCCTCGGCCGCGTGGGTCCGATCGTGAGCTCGGTCCGGGTGCTGGCCACCGGTCCGGACGGACGGGCCGGTGCCGTGGTCGAGCTGCGCGACGCCGGGGCGGACGACCGGGTGACGTCGGTGGTCAACGCCACGGCCTCCCCGGCGACGGCCGCCTCCCGGCGGGCGTCGTGACCAAGGTCGGCCCCGACGGCGAGGTGGCGGTCGGCACCGGCGCCGAGCCGGCGGTGGACCGCCGCCGCCACGTCAGCGACTACTTCCGACTCGAGCGCTTCGAGCTCCGGTCGCCGGACGGCGCCGACGGACCGGTGTCGATGGGTGGCCGTGCCCCGGTGGACGCCCATCAGCGCGGGCCCGGCGGCGGGCTGCGTACCGGTGGACTGCTCGCCGGCCTCGACTCGCTGGGCGGCTTCACGAGCGGACTGGCCGTGCTGCCCCGGTGGATCGTGACCACCTCGCTGATGGCGACCGTGTCCGAGCTGTCCCACGTCGGGCCGCTGCGGATGCGCGCCGACGTGCTGCGGCGAGGGCGCAATTCGGTGGTGACGTCGCTCGACGTGGTCGACGAGGGGGCGGGCGACCGCCACGTGGCGGCGGCCACCATGACGTGCGCCGTGCTCGAACCCACCGCCATGACGCTCGAGTTCGCACGCCCGTTCGCCATGGCCATGCCCGAGCCACAGAGCGACCCGATGGGTCCGGTGGAGTTCTTCTGCATCGAGCCCGGGGAGGGCCCGCTCACCCGGCTCCGACTCGAGGACCAGCTGCGGAACCCGTGGGGGATCCTCCACGGCGGTGCGGTGGCCATGCTGGCCGACGAGGCCGCCTGCAGGGCCACCGTGGCCGCCGTCCCCACCGTCGCCGGCATCGAGGAGGTGGCGGCCACGGACGTCGTGCTGCACTACCTCCGTCCGGTCAAGATCGGGCCGGTCGAGGCGCGCTGCACGGTGCTCGGGACACGTGACGGCCGTACGTCGGTCCGGGTGGCGATCCACGACGTCGGCGCCGACGGACGCCTGGTCACGCTCGGCTCGGTCAACGTCCTCGTCCTCCCGTGAGCCGGTCCACGTCCGGTCGGCCACCGGTCCGGCCGACCGGGTCGGACGGTCACCGCCGCAGTGGGCCCGTGCACCTCGTGGTCCGCCTAGGCTCATGCCGGTAATCGTTCACCGAGCAAGATGGGAACACGACATGGCGAATGAATGGGGCCCCCTGGGGCCGTTGGTCGGCGAGTGGGAGGGCGAGGGCGGTCTGGACACCTCGTACTCCCATGCGAAGGGCGAGGTCGTGGGCACGCCCTACCTGGAGAAGGTGACGTTCAAGCCGTTCGGCCCGGTCGACAACGGTAGCCAGCACCTCTACGGCCTCGACTACAAGACGGCGATGTGGAGGAACGACGAGGAGAACCCGTTTCACACCGAGGTCGGCTACTGGTTGTGGGACGGCGCCACCGGCGAGGTCCTCCGCGGCTTCGTCGTCCCCAGGGGCATCACCGTGCTGGCCGGCGGCCAGGCCGACGCCGACGCGACGTCGTTCACCCTGAAGGCGGCCTTGGGCGATGCCCAGTACCCGATCGGCGAGGGCAAGTACCTGACGGCAAACGCCAGCTCGGTCAGCTACGAGACCACCATCACCGTCAACGACGACGGGACCTGGTCCTACACGGAGGCGACGATGCTCAAGATGACGGAGTTTCCCGACCTCCTGCCCCACACCGACCACAACACGATGCACAAGGTCGGCTGACCCATGCACAAGGTCGGCTGACCCATGCACAAGGTCGGCTGACCCATGCACAAGGTCGGCTGACCCACCGCAGCACCGTTGCGCTCGCAGGGCGTCGGGTCCTCCCGGCGCCCTGCGGCGCGCCCGGACGGGGTTGACTTCCCGAGGAACTTAGGTAAACCTAATAGTCGACCTATGCCCCGCCTATTCCACTCGCGGCGATGATCGCCACCTTCGTGATCTTCCTGCGCGAAGGCGTGGAGGCAAGCATGATCGTGGCGATCCTGCTGGCGTACCTGGACCAGATCGGCCAGCGGCGCCACTTCCGGGACGTGTTCCTCGGCGTGGCGGCGGCCATGGTCCTGGTCGTCGGTGGCGGCGTGGCCGCCTACTTCGTGATCGAGCAATACCAGGGGTCGACCGTCCAGACCGTGTTCGAGACCTGCACATTCCTGCTGGCCGCCGCGGTGCTGACCTACATGACGTTCTGGATGCAGGCCCACAGCCGGACGATGTCGGCCGACCTGCGGGCCCGCTCGGACGCCGCCCTCGAGGGCAGGGCCCGGTGGGGCCTCGGACTGCTGGCCTTCCAGGCGGTCGGCCGCGAGGGTCTGGAGACCATGGTGTTCACCCTGGCCATCGTGTTCGCCTCCACCCGTCAGGCCGCCACCCCGGTGCACGGCAGCGGGCTGCTGATCGGGGCAGTGCTCGGCCTGGCCGTGGCACTGGCCATCGCCTACGTGATCTTCAAGCTCGGGAGGCGACTCAACCTCGGAGTGTTCTTCCGGGTCATCGGCCTGGTGCTGATGATCTTCGCCGCCGGCCTCCTGGCCGACGCCGTCGAGAACATGCAGCAGCTGGGCTGGCTCCCGTTCCTACACCAGACCCTGTGGGACACCAGCCGGTACCTGAGCGAGGCGAGCTCGATCGGCGACGTCTTCCACAGCCTGCTCGGCTACGCCGACCAACCGACCGTGCTCCAGGCCATCGTCTGGGTCACCTATCTGGTGGTGTCCACCACGGCATTCATCGTGATGGGGCGCCGGGCGAAGGCCGTCTCGGACGCGGGGGCGGGAGTCATCCTCGCCGCACCGGCAGCGACCGGCGCACCCACGGTCCCGCCGACGGCAACGACGCCGTCAGCCGGTCCGCTCGGTCGGTGAACCGCCCGGAACCCGGCGGCCGGCCGGGCGAGACGATACCGTCCTAGCTCGAGCCCGGGCCCCGAGCCACCCGTCGACCATGAGGACCTCCATGAGCCGTTCCACGCCCCCCATCCCCTCCATGGACGGCAAGATCGTCATCATCACCGGTGGGAACTCCGGCATCGGCAAGGCCGCTGCCGTCCAGCTCGCCCGCGCCGGCGCCCGGGTGGTCATCACGGCGCGCAGCGCACCCCGGGGCGACGCCGCACTGGCCGACATCCGTGCCGCCAGTGGCTCGTCGAATGTCGAGCTGGCGCTGTTCGATCTCGCCGACCTGTCGTCGGTTCGGGCCGGCGCGGCCGACCTGCTCGAGCGGCTTCCCCGCATCGACGTCCTGCTCAACAACGCCGGGCTGATCCTGACCCAGCGGACCCTGAGCGCCGACGGGTACGAGGCGACCTTCGCCATCAACCATCTCGGACCCTTCCTGCTGACCGACCTGTTGCGCCAGCGGCTCGTCGACTCGGCGCCGGCCCGGATCGTCAACGTGGCGTCGACCGCCCACAGTCTCGCCCGGCGGGGCATGCAATTCGACGACCTCATGGCCGAGAAGTCCTACAGGCAGATGGAGGTCTACGGCCGCTCCAAGCTGGCCAACATCCTGTTCACCACCGAGCTGGCCAAGCGGCTGGCCGGTACCGGCGTCACCGCCAACTCGCTGCATCCCGGCTCGGTGGCCACCGGCTACGCCCGTGACGGCGACACCACCGGCTTCCTGGCCTGGGGCATCAAGGTCTACGCCCCGTTCAGCCTCACCCCCGAGCAGGGAGCCCGCACCTCGGTGTACCTGTGCTCGTCCCACGACGTGGAGGGCGTGACCGGCAAGTACTTCGTCAAGTGCAAGGAGAAGACGCCGTCGGCCAGTGCCCGGGACGCCGCCGCCGCCGCCCGGCTGTGGGAGGTCAGCGAGCAGCTGGTCGAACAGGCCGCCGCCCGCTGAGCCCGACGTGCCCGCTGCGACCGCCCCGCCCGGAAGTCCCGGTCGATCGGGCCCGGCCGCAGCACTGTCGGTCAGAGAGGCTCACCTTCGCCCAGCTCGGTGATCGCCTCGGCGATCGCCTCCTGCTCGGCCCGGGCCGAGAGCCCCTGCCCACCACCGGTATCCCGCCACAGCTCGGGTACGCGCCACAGCAGGACCCCGACCCCGACCACGCAGGCCAGCCCGCCGGACCACACGGCGAACTGGGGCCCCCCGATGGCCGCGGCCACTCCGGTCTCGGCGTCACCCAGGCGCGGCCCCCCGGCCACCACGGCGAAGAAGGTCCCCGACAGTCGCCCCTGGAGGTGGTCGGGCACGGTGCGCTGCTGCACGTTCTGCCGGAACACGGCGGAGAAGATGTCGGCCGCCCCGGCCACGGCCAGCAGTGCGAGCCCTACCCACAGCACGGGAATCACCCCGACGAGGGCGATGGCGGCGCCCCAGACGACCACGCAGGCGGCGATGGCCCGGCCCTCGTGGCGCATCCGGCGGCACCACCCCGTGAACACGGATCCGACCAGGGCCCCGGCTCCCGGGGCGGCGTACAGCAGGCCGACGACGCCGGCACCGCCGCCGTAGAGGTGGACGGCGAGCGCCGGGAAGACGGCGCGCGGCATGCCGAAGATCATGGCGTTGAGGTCGATCCAGTACGTGGCCGACAGCAGACGCTCGCCCTTCAGGTGCCGGAACCCCTCGGTCATCGAACGGAGGCCCACCGGGGTACCACCTCCCGTTGGCACCAGGTGGGGGAGGAGTAGGATGGCGGTGAGCGACACCCCGAAGGACGCCACGTCGAGCAGGTAGACGGTGCTCAGTCCGAAGGCGGCGATGAGGATCCCGCCTACCGCGGGCCCGACGACCATGGCGAGGGCCATGGTCGTGGTCTGCAGCGCCACGGCGGCGTTGACCTCCGCGTCGCCGACCAGCATCGGGAGCGCGGCCCGGCGCGCCGGCCAGTCCATGCCCTGGAACCCCGCCGAGGCTGCCGTGCACGCGAACAGCACCCACACCTCGGGGTGGTCCAGGGCGGCATTGACGGCGAGACCCGCCACCGCTGCAGCCATCGCCACCTGGGTCAGGGTGAGGACCTGCCTGCGGTCCCAGGCGTCGGCGAGGGTGCCGCCCCACAGGGCCCCGACGAGCAGGGGGATCAGCTGGGTGAAGCCGATCATGCCGACCACGAGGGTCGAATGGGTCAGATGGAAGGCCTGGTAGGCCACGGCGACCAGGGTGAGTTGGTTGCCGATGGCCGACACGGTCTGGCCTGTCCAGAGGCGTCGGAAGTCCCGGGAGTTGCGCAGTGGCGAGACGTCGGCGAAGAGCTTGGCCACCCGGCAACGCTACCGGCCGCACCCGGTGCCGGAGCCTGTGTGGGGCGACACGGGGCGGCGGGACGGTGCACGGATACGCCGTCACGGGAGTGCCCCCGATCGCCGAGGTGGGGGGGTGCCCCCAATTCGGACGGGCCGAAAGCTAGACTGCAGCTCCATGACCAACGCCGACGACACGCCTTCGGGGAGCCGACGGCAGAAGCAGGCGCTTGGGCTGGTCGAGTCCGCGGGGGTCGACCGCTCCCAGTCGGGCGACACCTCGGCACCCCCGATGGCTGTGTCCATCGCCGGGGTCTCCACGGCCTGCAGCAAGGATGCCCTGGCGTCGAGCGCCCGGGCGGTCCGCAAGACCCTCGCCCCCGAGTGATGCCAGCGGTCCGGCGGCCGCTCCTGCTCGCTCCGCCTACCAGTACTCGGCCATGAGTTCCGTCGACCACGGCGGCTGGCGCACCTCGCCGCGGGGCCCGAACTCCGCCAGGTAGGGCTTCACGTCGAGCACCGGCGTTCCGTCGACGGCGTCGAGCCCGACCACGTCGATGCGGTACGGGCGCACCCCGGTCACCCGGCACACGGTCAGCCCGATCCGGTTGGGCCGGTCCTTCGCCCGCTGCGCCAGGATGCCCACCGACGGCCAGTCGGCCCGGCCCCGCGGGTGGCGGGTTCCCCGGCAGACCCCGTCCTCGTCGACCCGGTCGAAGCAGAACACGACCTCGACGTGGGAGAAGTCGGCCAGCCCGTCCGTCGCCCCGGGCTCCAGCACGTCGGGATCGAGCTCGATGGTCGCCGCCACGCCCTCCCACGCGTCGTCCACCACTTCGGCCCTGCCACCGACCACGCGGCCGATGGGACGGATGGCGATCGGTTGGCGGTCCGGGTCGCTCACGACGCCTCCGGCACGTCGTCGGGTTCGGCGGCGTCCTGGCCCTCGAACTGGATGCGGTAGAGCTCGGCGTACTGCCCGCCCGCGCTCAGCAGGTCCTCGTGCCGACCGCGCTCGACGACGCGCCCGTGGTCGAGGACCAGGATCTCGTCGGCCTCCCGCACGGTCGACAGGCGGTGGGCGATGACCAGTGAGGTCCGCCCCTGCAGGGCCGTGGCCAGTGCCAGCTGCACGGCGGCCTCCGACTCGCTGTCGAGGTGGGCCGTCGCCTCGTCGAGCACGACGATCTCCGGGGCTTTCAGCAGCAGGCGGGCGATGGCCAGCCGCTGCTTCTCGCCGCCCGACAGCCGGTAGCCACGGTCGCCGACCACGGTGTCGAGGCCGTCGGGCAGCGATTCGACCATGGTGGCGATCTGCGCTCCGGCGATGGCGGCGTCGAGCTCGCCCTGGGTGGCGTCCGGGCGGGAGTACACGAGGTTGTTGCGGATGGTGTCGTGGAACAGGTGGGCGTCCTGGGTGACGACGCCCACGGTGGCGGCCAACGACGCCAGTGTGGCCTGGCGGATGTCCAGACCGTTGATGCGGATGGCCCCCGACGTCACGTCGTAGAGGCGGGGGAGCAGCTGGCTGATGGTGGTCTTGCCCGCCCCGGACGGTCCCACCAGGGCCATCATCTGGCCCGGCCGGACCGTGAAGCTGACGTCGAACAGCACCTGGGCCGACACCGTGGTGTCGAGGACGGCGACGGACTCGAGGGAGGCGAGGGAGACCTCCTCGGCCGTCGGGTAACGGAAGTCGACCCCGTCGAACTCGATGGAGGCCGGGCCCTTCGGCACCGGCCGGGCGTCCGGGCTGTCCACGATCATCGGGGGGAGGTCGAGGACCTCGAACACCCGATCGAAGGAGACGAGGGCCGTCATCACGTCGATCTGCACGTTCGACAGGGCGGTCAGGGGTGTGTAGAGCCGTGTGAGGTAGGCGGCCAGCGCCACGACGGTCCCTACCGACAGCGCCCCGTCGATGGCCTGCACGCCGCCCCAGCCGTAGACCACTGCCGTGGCCAGCGCCGCGGTGAGCGACAGGGCGGCGATGAAGAAGCGGGCGTACATGGCCTGGGTCACCCCGATGTCACGGACGCGGCCGGCTTTGGACTCGAAGGCCTCACGCTCCTCCTCCGGTCGGCCGAAGAGCTTGACCAACAGCGCACCGGAGACGTTGAACCGCTCGTTCATGGTGTTGTTCATCTCGGCGTTGATGCCGTAGGCCTCCCGGGTGATCACCGAGAGCTTGCGACCCACACGTTTGGCCGGGATCACGAAGACCGGGAGGATCACCAGGCTGATGAGGGTGATCTGCCACGACAGGTAGAACATCACGATGAGGACCAGGGTGACGCTGATCAGGTTCGACACCACGGACGACAGCGTGTCGGTGAAGGCCTGCTGGGCGCCGATCACGTCGTTGTTCAGGCGGCTGATCAGCGCCCCGGTCTGGGTGCGGGTGAAGAAGGCGATCGGCATCTTCTGGATGTGCTCGAACACCTGGGACCGCATGTCGTAGATGAGTCCCTCGCCGACCTTGGCCGAGACCCAGCGGATGCTGATGGTGAGCACGGTGTCGGCCACGGCCACCAGGGCGGCGACCACCGACAGGGTGATGATCAGGTGCTTGCTGGGATGGCCGCTGGTCAGGCTGTTGATGATGGACCGGAACAGCAGCGGATTGATGATCCCGATGACGGCGTCCACCGTTACCAGCACCAGGAACCAGGCCAGGATCTTCCGGTAGGGCCGGGCGAAGCGGAGCATCCGCCTGCTCGTCCCCTTGGTGACGTGCTGGCCCTTGACCGACTCGTCGCGCCGCATCGAACGCATGACGGAACCGAACTGGCCCCCACCACCGCCCATCCCGTGCCCGCCCATGCTCATGGTGTGGCTCCGCGGGGGTGGTGCATGAGCCGGACCCTACCAACCGGGGCGTTCCGATCGATCCCGGGCGGGGGTGCCCGGTGGACCGGGCACGCTGGGTACGCTCCCCTCCGCGGCGTTCGACGAGGGGCTTCTCCTCCGTGGTCATTACCGGTTGCAGGACCAACCGAGTCGTAGTAGCCAGGTGACACGTGATCAGCGGCGGACGTTGCTCATGGTAAGGACGGAGGCGGAGGCGAAACATGAGACACGTCCGAGTTGTAATTGCGGTCGCAATTGTCACGGCGGCCCTCGTCGGTTCGGTGGGTACCGCCGGCGCCGATCCTGCGCGACTGAGGCTCACGAAACCCGGTGCGCCGCAGGACCTGGTGGTCACACCAGCGAACACCGCCCTGTCGGTGTCGTGGGGCACGCCGAAGTCCGATGGTGGAACGCCGATCACCGAGTACACCGTCACGGCCTCCAGGAGCAAGGAGACGACAGAGACCTGCTCGACCACGGGAGCGACCTCGTGCGTGGTCTCGGGACTGGTCAACTCCGCCGGAAGGGTGAAGGAGACGTACACCGTGAAGGTCACCGCGACCAACACGGTGGGAACGGGCAAGGCGGCAACCGGTCACGCCGCACCGTCATCAGCCCAGAACTGCTCCTATCAGGGTGCCTACGCCAATCTCCAGGACTGCACCCTCGCCGGTGCCGATCTGTCCAACGCCGACCTGGCCGGCGCCAACCTGTCAAACGCCAACCTGTCCGGTGACGACTTTGCCGGCGCCGACCTGACGAATACCGACTTCGACGGAGCCGACCTCGACCCCTGCGCTCCGGGAACGCCCACCAACTTCACCGGAGACACACTGACCGGGACGCAGTTCGTCGGTGTCAACCTGAGTTGCGCGATCCTCACGGACACCGTATTCGACGGGGTCGACTTCAGCGGGGCGAACTTCGCCGGAATCGTGTCGGGCGGCATCACGACAACGGCCAACGGCTACACGCTTCCGAACAGCAATTGGGTCATCATTCCGCCGTTCGAGAATGGTGCGGGCTACCTCTGCGGTCCGGGCGCCAATCTCTCCGGCGCTCGATTCGTGGGTGCGAATTTCGTCAACATGGATCTGTCAGGCGCCGACTTCTCGGGCGACCAATTCAACTCCAGCGGATTCAACGGCTCCGACCTTTCGGAAGCGAACTTCACCAACGTGACGTTCGGCCAAACCGATCTGTCGGACGCGAACCTCTCCGGCACCATCTTCACCGGTGCCCAGCTTTCGGGCTTCCCGTCGGGCGGCGGATTCGCATTTCGTGAGATCACGGGCGGCGACACCGGGACCCCGGCGGCGCTGCCCCCTGGCTGGCAGGTCGTCCAGGGGTATGACGGCGCTGGCGAGTACCTGGTCGGTCCCGGAGCCGAACTCCAACAGGCCCAGCTCCAGGGGGTGAACCTCGCCGGTGCGGACCTCGATGGCGCCAACTTCCTCCTCGCCAACTTGAGTGGCACAGCACTGGCCGGAGCCAACCTCACGGACGTCATCTCGTGCACCAACAATTATGATCCCACCGTGTATGCGGTCACCGGAACCCCGGCCTCCCTGCCCGACAACTGGCAGGTCGTCAACGGCTGTCTTGTCGGTCCGGGTGCCTACCTCGAGGACGCTCCGCTGGTCCAGGCCAACTTGACCGGAACCGACCTCACCGATGCCGACCTCACCGATGCCACCCTCAACGACGCGATCCTCACCGACACAACGCTGACCGGCACGAACTTCACCGGTGCCGACATGGACTTCGTCTCCTCGGGCGGGATCGTCGGAACCCCGGCCGCCCTGCCCGTCAACTGGACGATTCCGTCGGGCTTCGCCTATCTGGTGGGTCCGAAGGGCAGATCTGTACAAGGCCGACCTCGACGGTGCCGACTTCCAAGGCGACGACCTCAGCGGTGCCGGGCTGAGCGATGCCCAGTTGGTGGGAGC
The DNA here is from genome assembly GCA_963841925.1 of uncultured Acidimicrobiales bacterium. Classification (GTDB taxonomy): domain Bacteria; phylum Actinomycetota; class Acidimicrobiia; order Acidimicrobiales; family RAAP-2; genus Bog-756. The sequence continues at coordinate 1,022,799 of CAWJER010000002.1, read as the reverse complement.
GACCTTCTGGGACGCCAATCTCACCGACACCAGCTTTTACGGCGCGGACCTCGAGAATGCTTGGCTCGGATCGGTGGCGCTGCCCCCACCGAGCCACGTCGTGCTCCCCGGTGCCGACCTCTCCAATGCGAGCCTCGCCCATGCCGACTTGACGGACGCCGATCTGAACGGCGTCGATCTGACCCAGGCCACCATGGCGTTCGCCACGGTGTCAGGCACCGGCCTGTCCGACGTGACCTGGTCTGACACGATCTGTCCGGACAACACCAACAGCGACCTCCAGAGCCCACCGACCTGCCTCAACGATCTATGACGGCTGATCGCTAGCGGCAATAGATCGGATCCCGCGGCGTCCACCGGCAGACGGTCGGTGGACCGGGCGGGCTGGGTACGCTCCCCTCCGTGGCGTTCGACGAGTCCCTGGCGGAGCGGGTCCGCGATGTGCTGGGTGACGCCCCGGACGTCGGCGAGCGGCGGATGTTCGGCGGCATCGTCTTTATGGTGGCCGGCAACATGGCGTGCGGAGTCACGGGTGAGGACCTGCTGGTCCGGGTCGGGAAGGAGGCCTGGTCCGAGTCCCTCGCCCTGCCCTTCGCACGGGAGATGGACATGTCGGGGCGCACGATGCGGGGCTTCGTGGTGGTGGACGCCGAAGGGCTCGACGAGGACGACGTGCTGGCCGCCTGGGTGGAGCGCGGGAGCAGCTTCGCCGGCTCGCTCCCGCCCAAGTAGGCGCCGCCGGCCGAGTGGGTACCGGGGGCCCCGGCCCCGGGTCTCAGCCGACCAGGCCCCTGCCGTAGACGGGCGGGAGGTCGAGCGCGGTGAGCAGGCCGGGTGCGCCCTCGACCACCGCGGGGATGGCGTTGACCAGCCGCATGGCGGTCGCCTTCAGCCCGCCGGTGTTGTGGTCGCCATCCTTGCCCATCAGCTGCATGTCGACCGTGTAGGTCGGCTCGCCGGTGAGGACGACGCGGTAGCAGCCCTGTCCGGCGGGCTGGGGCCACTCGGGGGCGAGGTCGTCGCGGAGCCGGGTGACGTGCTCCAGCACGATCACGGCCCTGCCGTCCTTCATCCCCCGCAGCTCGAAGTGCAGAGCAGCCGCCGTGCCCTCCTCGATCGTGCCGGCGTCGACCTCGAACGTCTCGGGTGCGGGGACCCGCTCGTACCACTCGACCAGGTCGTCGTCGAGCTCGACCTCGAGCCCGGCCGCCAGTTGCCGGACGACGCTGCCCCAGGCCATCGTCATGACACCGGGCTGGAGGATCATGGGGACGTCGTCGATCGGCCGGCCGAACCCCATGATGTCGAAGAGGACCATCCCCTGGTTGTACGTGGCGTAGTTCAGCACCTCCGCCACGCGCACCTCCTCGATGTGCTCGCTGACACCGGACAGCACCAGGGGCAGAGCATCGTTGGCGAACCCGGGATCGACCCCGTTCACGAAGAGCGAGACGCCGCCCTCGATGGCGGCCTCGACGGTCGGCGTGATCATGGCGTCGTCGATCACGCCCCACGGGTACTGCAGGAAGACCGGCCCGGACGACACCACGTTGATGCCGGCCCGCAGGATCGACTGCAGGTCGCCGAGGGCCTCCAGCAGCCGGTCGTCGGCCATGGCCGTGTGCACGATCGCGTCCGGCTCGAGGGCGAAGATGGCGTCGACGTCGTCGGTGGCGGACACGCCGAGGGTGCGTCCCAGGCCGGCCAGCTCGCCGGCGTCCCTGCCGACCTTGTCGGGGTTGGACACCCACACGCCGACCAGCTCCAGGTCCGGACGTGCGTCGATGCCGGCGATGGCGTGGCGCCCGACGTTGCCGGTGCTCCAGGCGACGACACGGTAGGTCTTGCTCATTGCTGCTCCTTGCGGGGTTGGGATGGCGGGCGGGCGGGCTTGCGGGGTCGTGGGCTCTCGGCCGTGGGAAGTCGGGGCGGCACGGCCGCACGGTGGTCAGACGTCGGGGATCCCCATGTCCAAGGTGGCCGCCTCGGTCCCCCCGTCGACCTCGATCACCTTGCCGGTCACGTAGGAGCCGGCATCGGAGGCCAGGTAGACGATGGCGGCGGCGATGTCCTGGGGGTCGCCGATGCGGCCCAGCGGTGTGGCGTCCTCCATGGCGGTCCGCATCTCGTCGATCTGCATCACGATGTCCAGTGCGGAGGTGGCGACCGAGCCCACGGCGATGGCGTTGACCCGGATGCGGGGGGCGAGGTCCATGGCCGACAGGCGCGTGTAGTGGGCCAGGGCGGCCTTGGCCGTGCCGTAGGCGACGAAGCCCCGGGCGGCCAGTCGGCCCATGGCCGACGAGACGTTGACGGCCGAGCCCCCTCCACCTTCGAGCAGCAGCGGCACCGCGGCGTGGAGGAGGGTGTGCGCAGTGGCCACGTTGAAGTGGAAGGCGTCCTCCATGGTCTTGGCCGTCGTGTCCATGAAGGCCTGGGGCATGGTGCCCCCGACGTTGTTCACCACGAGGTCGAGCCGGCCGAAGGCGTCGCTGGCCCGGTCGACCAGGGCGGCCACGGCGTCGAGGTCGTTGAGATTGGCGGGCACGGCGACCGCCCGACGGCCGACGGCCTCGACCTGCGCGGCCACGGACTCGAGCTGCTCGGCGGTCCGTGCCGAAATGACCACGTCGGCACCCGCCTCGGCCAGGCCGACCGCGGTGGCGGCGCCGATGCCGCGCCCTGCGCCGGTGATGATGGCGACCTTGTCGTCCATCCGGTAGCGGTCGAGAATCATGTGGGGCTCCCCCTTCGGCGGTCGCTGCGGGTGCAACCTGTTCTAGTGCTACCAGCCCGTGACGCCCCTGCGCCACGCCGTGCCCGTCCGATCGCGCCGCACGCCGGCACCGGGGGCGTCCGCGGCACCGGGGCGTCCGGGCTCAGCTCGCCATCCAGCGGTTGCCGTCCCATCGGAGGATCCGCAACCATGTGGTCCCGGTCCACCAGCCCTGGAGCGCCGGGTCCCCACCGATGGCGTACCACCCGGGGGGTGCGACCGTCGGCACCGTCACCGGGGACCAGGCCTGGGTGAAGGGGACCGGCCACGGGGCTCCCACCGGGCCGGTGCTGCCGGAACCCGGCCACGGGACGACAGGAGCCTCGGGCAACGGAGCCGGGTCACATCCCCAGTTCTTGACCTGGGGGCGCCACGGCGGCGGGCAGGTGGCGATGCGTCCTGGGGCGGTGAGCTCCCGCGCCCCGTGCCGGGCCAGGAGGTAGAAGAGCAGGGCGAGTACCAGGGCCACTGCCGCACCCGACAGGCCCTGCTCGATCGCCTGGCGGAAGGTGTGGGCCAGCGTCGAGTTGAACGACGGTGGCCGCACGTCGAAGAAGGTGATGACCCCGTCGTGGAGGGAGTGGATCCCGGCGGCGATGAGGAAGGCCACGATGCCCGCCCCGGTCACGGTCCGCCTCCGGCGCCAGGCCGCCAGCCAGATGACCGCCGCCGCGAACCCGGTCACGAAGACGTGGAGCAGCTCAGCCGAGGGCCGGACCATGGCCATCTGCAGGTGGGCCCAGGCGAACTCGGGCCGGGCCTCGTACTCGGCGCCCTCCAGGACCCCCACCGTGGCCCCGCTGACCAGCACGAGGTACAGGCCGACCCACGGGATCTTGAACACCGGGGCCCCGAACGCCAGCAGCAGCAGCGGCACGAGCAGCTTGCCGCCCTCCTCGATCGGCCCGGTCAGCCACAGGGTCGTGGACCAGCCGGCTACGTGGTCGACGAGGGTCTCGAGACCGAAGCCCACACCGAAGGCGACGACGCCGGAACCGATGCCGATCCAGGTGAGCGCCCGCCGGCCCGCGATCCGGTCGAGCTCGAGGTACCGGGTCACCACCATCACGCTGCCGGCCATGAAGGCCAGGTAGCCGAGGACGGAGATCCAGGACCACCAGGCACCGCCGGTGGTGCCGCTCAGGATGGCGGGGAGGACGGTGAGAGCCTGACCGAGGACGACCCACCGGAACCAGCGCTGGCGCACGAAGGCGAAGCCGTGGGGTGGCCCGGGCAGCACCGGTCCGGCCACGGCGGCGTGCGTGGTGCCCGTCCAGGCCACGCCGTCCCACTCGGCCAGCCGGGGCCGGACGCTGAAGCAGTACCACCCGGGCGGGTCCTGCCCCGCCGGGTCCGCCCGGGGTGTCGCCGGGCGCTCAGCTGCAGGGGCCGACATGCCCGGGTCAGTCCGACACGGCGGTGACGGCCACGATGTGCGTCGGCCGGATCCGGACGAGGAGCTCGCCGGCCACGCCGTTGCGGGCGCCGTAGGCCTCGGCCCGGTCGTCACCCATGTAGCGGCCGCCGATCACGGTGGCCCAGTGGAGGAGCTCGCCGCGGTCCTCGCCCACCGAGGCCACCCCCTCGACCGTCACGAAGGAGAACGGGGGGCGGTCGTCGTCCACGCACAGGGCCACCCTCGGGTCGCGCCGGATGTTGCGGCCCTTGACCGAGTCGGCGACCGTGGTCAGCACCAGGTCGCCGAGCGGGGAGTCGTCACCGGCCGTCGAGGGGTCGAGGGCGAACCAGACCGGTGCCACATGGGGCCGGCCGTCGGCCCGGACCGTGGCCAGCTTGCCGGTCCGTGCCGGCAGCTCACCGAGGAAGGCGGCCACCTCCTCGTCGTCCATGCGGGCCATCGCCGGGGCTCAGGCCGGTCGGGTGGAGGGCAGCCCGAGTTTGCGGTGGTCCCACGACACCGTGCGCTCCACGATGATCTTGGCCACGATCCTCTTGTTCAGCATGGTCTCGACGAAGGGGCGCAGCTCCTCGCTGTAGGCCCCGTAGTAGCGCTCGAACAGGTTGACGCCCAGCTCCCACATCTTGTCCGCGTCCTCGACGATCTCGGCGTGGCCCACGAGCTCCACCCCCCGGAGCTCCTCGTAGTAGTCGCCGTCCTCGAACAGGAGGGTGATCCGGGTGTCGCGGCCCAGGTTGACCGCCTTCTGGGCCTTGGCCTTCGTCTCGACGGCGATGGCGCCGTCGACGAAGCCGTACCACATGGCCACGGCGTGGATGGAGCCGTCGTGGTTGAGCGTGCACATGGTCATCGGCCGGCGCTCGTGGAGGAAGGCGTCGATCTCCTCCTCGGTCATGCGGATGAGGTCGCGCTGCTTCACGCCGTGCCCCATCTGCTGGTTGGGTCGGCTCGCTGACGTATCGCTCATCGGTCCCTCCCGGGGTCGCGGCACGCCGCTCCGGCATGCCGTCCGTGGCGACACCGTACCGGGGTCCCGGTGGGCGCGGTGTCCATCGGTCGGCGTCCCTTCCGCCCGCGGGGATCGACGCGCAGCTTCCGCATGATGGGGACGCGCAGCGTCCGCATGACGGGAACGGCCAGACTGGTCCGGTGCCGACAGCCCGACCCGACGCCCCCGCGCCCGCTGCGGATGCCCTGCACGTCATCTTCGTGTGCACCGGCAACATCTGCCGGTCCCCGATGGGGGACGTGGTGCTGCGACACCTCGCCGCGGACCGGACGCTGGAGGACGGCACGGTCCTGGGCGAGCACCTGGTCGTCTCCAGCGCCGGCACCGGGGGATGGCACGAAGGTGAACCGATGGACCCCCGGGCCCGGGCCGCACTCGAGCGGCGGGGCTACGCCGACCACGGGCACCGTGCCCAGGGGTTCGACACGGCCTGGTTGCCCGGGGCCGACCTCGTGGTGTGCATGGACCGGGGCCACCGCCAGACGCTGGCGAGCCGGGCCCGGGCGGCCGCCGGGGACTACCGCCACGACGAGCGGCTGGTCCTGCTGCGCAGCTTCGGATCCCGCGGAGGCGGTGACCCGGACGTGCCCGATCCGTACTACGGCGAGGATGCCGACTTCGAGGGATGCCTCGACCTGGTGGTGGCCGGCTGCACCGGACTTGTCGACCACCTGGCCGACCGGCTCGACGAGCGTGCGGGCAGCGACGTCGGCTAGCGGCGCCATGGTCGACCGGATCGCCGTCCACGGGGCTTCGGGCAGCGGCAAGACGACGCTGTCGAGGACCCTGGCCGATCGGCTCGGACTACCCCGGACCGAACTGGACGCCCTGTACCACCAGCCCGGGTGGACGCAGCTCCCGACCGACGAGTTCCGCGACGAGGTCGCACGGATAGCCGCCGGGGACCGGTGGGTCATCGAGGGGAACTACCACCAGGTCCGGGACCTGGTCTGGGCGCGGGCGGACCTGGTCGTGGTGCTCGACCTGCCCCGGTGGACGGTGATGCGCCAGCTGTTCCTCCGCACGCTCCGGCGGGGGGTCGTCCGCGACGAGTTGTGGAACGGCAACACCGAGTCCCTGCGCAACCTGGTGTCGACCGATGCCGACCGCAACGTCGTGCTCTGGTCGTGGCGGACGTTCGACCGGTACCGAGCCGAGTTCCCGGCCGAGGCCCGGGTCGGGGCCGCCCACGCCCGGGTCGTGGTGCTGAGGGACCGCTCCGCCGTCGACGGCCTCGTCGAGGAGCTCGCCGCGGACGGCTAGTGCGGACCCCGGCCGTCGGGGGCGGTGCGGTGCTCGACGAACCAGGCGGTGGCGAAGTCGACCAGTGGGCGGACGGGCACCAGGCGGGCGCTCCCGCGGCCCACGGGCCCCTCGACCTCGAGACCGGCAGCGGAAACGGCGGCGCCCACCTCCTCGAAGTCCGTGGCGTCGAGCACGGTGGCCGGGAAGGTGACCCAACGGCGCCGGCCGTCGACGACGAGGGGCGCGCCCTCGGTGACCGTCGGCTGGGTTCCACTGCGGACCTCGGCGAGGTGGAGCGAGGTATCGTTCCCGTGCCCGACGCCGAGCAGGAGCACGTCGGCGTCGAGGTCGTACAGTCGGGCCAGCGGCGACGCCTCACCGAGACCGTCCTCGAGCCCGTGCCCGGTGGTCACCACCGCCGCGTCTGGGCCGACGGCGCAGAACGACAGCGTGGGGTGTCCGCTCCGCACGGCACCGGGCAGGTGGCGCACCGTGTCGGCGATGGCGCCCATGCGCTCGGTGGGCGTGAGCCGCGGATCGTAGGCGGGCATCGACTCCCGGATGACCGGCCACCACGGCTCGGGCACCGGCGGGTTCACCCACTGTCCGGGATCCGACAGGCTGCTCGAGTGGGTGGGGACCACGAGGGTGCCGCCGGGCCCGAGCACCTCGAGCAGCGCCAGTACGGCCGCGTGGGCGCCCCCGGTCACGTAGCCGAGTGACGACAGCGAGCTGTGGACGAGGAGGGTGCCGCCCGCCGCCACACCCAGTGCGCGGAGGTCGGTGGCGAGCGTTTCCACGGTGCACGGGAGCGGCTGCTCGGGGTCGATGTACGCCATCAGCCGAGCCTATGGACCCACTGCTGCGGCGGCCACCGTCGGCGCCGGTCGTTCCCGTAGAGGCGGTCCTCTCCTACGCTTGATCCATGTCGTACCAGACGGCAGTCTCCTTGTTCGTGATCGCCGCAGCTGTGGCGATCGCACCGCTGTGCTCGGAGGTGCTGCGCCGGTGGCGGGTACCGAGTGTGCTCTTCGAGCTGCTGCTCGGGGTCCTCATCGGACCCGAGATCCTCCACTGGGCCACGACGGACGTGTTCGTCAACGGCCTCGACGTCCTCGGCCTGTGCTTCCTCTTCTTCATGGCGGGCTACGAGATCGACTTCTCGAAGCTGGGCCACGACCCGGTCACCCGGGGGGTCATCGGCTGGCTGTCGAGCCTGGCCCTCGGCCTGGGTGTCGGCCTGGTCCTCCTGCTGGCCAACTTCGCCGTCTCGAGCCTCCTGGTGGGACTGGCGCTCACGACCACGGCCATCGGCACCCTGCTTCCGATGCTGCACGACCGCGGCATGATCGACACCCACTTCGGCAAGTACCTCGTGGCGGCGGGAACGGCCGGCGAGTTCGGGCCCGTGGTGGCGGTGACCGTGCTCCTGGGTGCGGCCAGTCCCGAGACGGAGGCCCTGCTCCTCGTAGTGTTCGTGCTCCTGGCCCTCGGCGTGGCCTATGTGGCGGCTCGGCCCCAGTCGCCGCGTGTGGTGGAGACCATGCAGCGGCACCTCGGCACCTCGACGCAGCTGCCGGTCCGGATCGTACTCCTGCTGATCACCGGACTGGTCCTGGTGGCTTCGTCGCTGAGCCTCGAGATCCTGCTCGGAGCGTTCGCCGCCGGCCTCATCGTACGCACCGCCTTCACCCGGGAGCAGGCCGAAGCCATGCAGCCCCGGCTGGAGTCGATCGGGTTCGGCTTCCTCATCCCGGTCTTCTTCGTGGTCAGCGGCATGCAGTTCCACGTGCGGGCGCTGGTGGACAACACCTCGATCCTGGAGCGTGTCCCGATCTTCCTCGGCCTGTTCCTCGTCGTGCGGGGACTGCCCGCCCTGGTCGTCTACGCCAGGGCGCTGTCGTGGCGCCAGCGGTCGGCACTCGGGGTGCTCCAGTCGACCGCCCTGCCCATGCTCGTGGTCATCACCCAGATCGGCCTCGACACCCACCACATGCTGCCGGTCAACGCCACGGCGCTGATCGGGGCGGGCATGGTGTCGGTCCTGTTGTTCCCGCTGCTGGGCTTCGCGCTCGTCGGGCCCGACGACGAGGCCGTCCCGGAGGGCGACGTCGACCGTGACGGTGTCGACCCGGCCATCGACTTCCTGTGAGGCCGTCGCTCTACCGTGACCCCGGCGCGCTGCCCTGTGGCCATCCCGTCCCGGTGACGCCGTCGCGTCCCGGTGACGAGGTGGGCGGGGACGGTCCGACGTCGCCGGGGCATCACTCGAACGTGACGAACGACTCCCGCTCGTAGGCCAGCAGTCGCTCGTAGTTGGCGCGCAGCCCGGCGGCCCGGGCCGGGTCGTTGGCCAAATTGTCGAGTTCGTGCGGGTCGGTGTCGTGGTCGTACCACTCGTGGTCGTTGTCGTCGAAGGCACAGTCGACGTCGTACAGCTTCCGTCCCGGCGACTTCCCCCACAGCCCGGTGCCCGGCTTGCCGCCCCCGACGCCGTAGTAGCGGGCGTACTTGGTGGTCCCGTCGTAGTAGCCGCGCAGGGCGTAGCGGACCTGGTTGAGATTGGTGGTCTGAGCCGAGTCCTGTGCGAACAGGATGTGGTCGCGCACCGACGCCGAGGGGTCGACGAGCACCGGGCCCAGGTCCGCACCCTGCACCGTGGCCGCCGTGGTGGCGGGGTCGACGCCGGCCAGTGCGCACAGGGTGGCCGCCAGGTCGACGTGGGAACCGAGGGCGGAGGTCACCGCGCCCGCCTCCGTGGTGCCCGGCACCTTGACGTAGAGGGGCACCCGCATGATCTCGTCGTAGACGAACGGGCCCTTCGAGCGCAGGCCGTGCGAGCCGCACATGTCGCCATGGTCGGAGGTGAAGACGATGACGGTGTCGTCCCACGCGCCCGCCGCCTCGAGGGCGCCGAGCACCGTGCCCAGACTCCGGTCGGCCAGGTGGTGGAGATGCAGGTAGTAGTCGAGGTGCCGGAGCCATGCTCCCTTGTCCGCCGGATCGAGGTAGCCGTAGAGGCTGTGCTGCTGGTCCCAGCGCCACTGGCGGTGGGCTTCGGGCTTGGCGTGCAGCGGGTCGCCGAAGTTGGCCGGCAGGGTGTCGCACACCTCGGGGAACGGCTCCCGGTAGGCCGGCAGCGTCTCGTCCTCCTTCCAGGCGGCGGACTCGAGCACCTGCTTGATGCGGGCCACCTGGTCGGGGTGCTGGTCCTGGTACGCGGGCTGGTCCACCGGGAACCACATCACGTCGTGCGGGTTGACCAGCGCCACGGTCAGGAACCACGGCCGGTCGTCCCCCTGGCCCGACCCGGCGTGCCGGGTCAGCCACGAGGCGGCGTTGGAGGCGATGATCGGGTCGAAGTGCACCCCGGTGCCGGCCCACCCCATGAAGTGTCGGTCGTTGCCGTCCCAGTCGGCGAATCCGTAGGCCTCCATGTCGGGCTGCGCAGCGTGGGAGAGGTGCCACTTGCCGATGTAGGACGACCGGTAACCGGCGGAGTCGAGCAACGAGCCGAGGGTCGGCGTCGAGGTCGGGAGCTCGTCGTGCTCGGGCATGATCACGTTGTCGAGCACGCCGTGGCCCGGCAGGTAGCGACCGGTGAACAGGCTCGCCCGGCTGGGCGAGCACGGCGACGAATGCGTGAAGTAGTCCGTGAATTCGAGTCCCTCGGCGCGGAGCCGGTCGCGCCAGGGGAGGGTCGTGCCTGCGGGGAGCCACGATCGCTGGCGCTCCTGATCCGACACGACGAGCAGGATGTTGGGCCGCCTGGGTGCGGTCCCGTCACGTGAGGGGTCGGTCATGGGGGAACGGTAGCGCTCCGGCCGGCGGGGGGTCCGACGGGGTCACCCGTGCTCAGGTCGGGCGACCATGGCAGGATGCGGGCGGTGCCGTCGACGTTCAACCGATCCAGTGTCCTCGAGACCCGCATCGAGGTGTACCTCGCCCGTCGGGGATGGACGATCATCGCGTCCACCGCCTTCGTCGTGTGCGGGCTCCTGTACTTCTTCCGGTGGTCCCCCGTCGTCCGGCACCGCCCGTCGCTGTGGGTCATGCCCTCGGACCTGTGGACCGCCTACGCGGCATCCAGTGCCGTCGCCCACGGGCACCTGGCGTCGATCTACGGGTCCGGCTACCTGGCGTTCCCCGGCTTCCTGCTCGCCCTGGCGCCGATCGGGGCGCTCTCGGGCCGGTTCAGCACCGTCTACGTCCAGGTGACCAGTCACGGCCACCCGTTCACCGGGACCCACTACTTCGTGATCCCCGGCACCCCGAGGATCCTGTACGACGGGGTGACCAACGGGGGCAACCTCTACGCCGTCCACCAGGGGGTGTTCGCCCTCCTCGCCCTCTACGTCCTCCTGCTCTCCTGCACGGCGCTGTTCGCGTTCGACGCACTGGCCGAGGAGCTGGGAGTGGTGCGTTGGCGGCGGGCCGTCCTGTCGCTGGCCGAGGCGGTGCTGCTGTGGGGTGTGGTGGTCGTGGCCGGCCACCCCGAGGACGTGCTGGCCGTGGCCCTGGCCAGCTGGGCGCTGCTCCTGGCGTTCCAGGGACGGTGGACCGGCGCCGGTTGGCTGTTCGGCGCGGCGCTCGCCGTCCAGCCGCTGGTGATCGTCCTGTTTCCGCTGCTCCTGGCGCTCGGCGGCCGGGACCGCGTGCTCGGTCTCGTCGTGCGCGGTGCCGTGCCGGCGGCGGCGGTGGGGCTGGTCGCACTGGTCGCCGATCCCCATGGGACCATCCACGCGCTGGTCGACCAGCCCGCGTTCCCGGGAGTGGCGGGCAACTACCGGACGCTGTGGACGCCGCTCGCCCCTCGTCTGAGTGGCTCCGGGAGCAACGAAGCGGTCGGTAGCGGCCCGATCCGACTGGTGGCACTGGCCCTCGCCGCCGGCCTCGGCTGGTGGTCGATCCGGTGGCGCCGGCGCCCCGAGATGATCGTGTGGGCGGCGACGCTCGCCCTGGCCCTGCGGGTCTACACCGAGTCGGACATGACGGCCTACTACACGTGGCCGGCGCTGGCCCTCGGGGTGGTCATCGCCGGCCGGGCGGACACCCGGCGGTTCGTGGTCGCCCTGGTGGCGGCCCTCGTGACGCTGGTGGTGGGGCAGTGGCAACTCGACGCCGGCCTGTGGTGGGGACTGCAGCTCGCCGGTGTCACCGTCCTGCTGGCGGCGACAGCGTCACCGCCGCCGCTCGAGCCGGTCGCCCCGGCGCCACGGGCCAAGGGCCCGGCTGCCGGTCGCAGGGCCTCCCCGGCCGGGGCGCGGGGCTCCCGGGGTGGGACGACGAAGCGGCAGCCGTCACGTCGCTGACCCGGACGGATCGTGCCCGGTACGGCGTGTGGAGGCACAAAACTGAAATCTGTTCTACATTTCCCCCGTCACGTCCGATGCACGTAGGGGAGGTTCGGCATGGCCGACAGTGAGGTCCTGCACGCAGAGCACCGACTCGAGTACCCGTACTCGCGCTCGACCGGTCCGGTCATCGGCGCCTTCCTGACCGCGCTGCGCGACGGACGGTTCGTCGGGGCGACGGGCTCCGGAGGTCGGGTCATCGTGCCGCCCACCGAGTACGACCCCGTCACGAGCGACGACGTCGGTGAACTCGTGGACGTCGGTCCCGGTGGGGTGGTCACGTCGTGGGCCTGGGTCTCGCACCCCCTGCGCAAGCACCCGTTGCAGACGCCCTTCGCGTGGGCGCTCATCACCCTCGACGGCGCCGACACGGCGCTGCTCCACGTCGTCGACGCGCCGGGTCCGGACGCGCTGGCGACCGGTGCCCGGGTGACGGCCCGCTTCCGCCCCGAGGCCGAGCGGATCGGGTCGATGTCCGATGTCGAGGCCTTCGTGATCGAGGCAGGCGGATCCTGATGGCCGACGAGACGACCGAGCGAGGGCCGGTGACGACGTTGGCCACCCCCATCCGGCTCGACTTCCAATTCACCCCCGGGGTCGCCCAGTCGAAGTTCCTCCGCGGGCTCGAGCGCGGCGAGTTCCTCGGCCAGCGCTGCCCGACGTGCGGCAAGGTCTACGTGCCCAGCCGCGGCTCGTGTCCGACGGACGGCGTCCCCACCACCGAGGACGTCCTGCTGGGCAATTCGGGCACCGTCACCACCTACTGCGTGGTCAACGTGCCCTTCGCCGGCCAGTCGATCGAGATCCCCTACATCTGTGCCCAGATCCTCCTCGACGGGGCGAACCTGTCCTTCATGGGACTGATCCAGGAGATCCCCACCGATCAGATCCGCATGGGGATGCGGGTCGAGGCGGTGTGGGTCGACGAGGCCGAACTGACCCCGTCCCTCGCCTCGGTCCGGTACTTCCGACCCAACGGCGAGGCCGACGCCGACTACGACACGTACAAGGAGTACCTGTGAGCGCCGCCCAGCGGGCTGTCCGTCCCGTCTCCATCGCCTCCTTCGCCCAGTCCCCGAACGTCCGCAAGGATGACGAGCGCAACGAGGTCGAGGGCCTCATGCCGGTCATCGCCGAGGTGTTCGGGAACATCGGCATCACCAAGGACGACGTCGACTTCATCTGTTCGGGCTCCACCGACTACCTGATCGGTGGCCCCTTCAGCTTCGTGATGGCCCTGGACGCCGTCGGCGTGTGGCCGCCCCGGAGCGAGAGCCATGTCGAGATGGACGGGGCGTTCGCCCTCTACGAGGCGTGGGTGCTCCTCCAGGAGGGCGAGATCGACGCCGCCCTGGTGTACTCGTTCGGCCGGTCGTCGCTGGGCGACCTCCGTGAGATCCTCACCCTGCAGCTCGACCCGTACTACGAGGCCCCGCTGTGGCCCGACATCGTCAGCCTCAGCGCGCTGCAGGCACGGGCCATGCTCGACACCGGCAAGGCCACCGAGGCCGACTTCGCCGCCATCGCCTCGCGGAGCCGAAGGGACGCCCTGGACAACCCCAAGGCGCAGGTCCGCAAGGACGTCGCCCCCGAGGTGCTGCTCCGGGACGAGTACGTGGTCGCCCCGTTGCGCCGGCACGCGCTGCCGCCCATCACCGACGGCGCCGCCGCCATCGTGCTGGCCGCCGGGGACAAGGCCGCCGGCGTGGTCGGAGCGGCCGGTGTGGATCACCGGGTTCGATCACCGGATGGAGACCCACTCGTTGGGCGCCCGCGACCTGACCACGTCGCCCTCGACGGCCAGGGCCGCCCAGGTGGCCGGGGTGGCGGCGGGCAAGGTGGACGTGGCCGAGATCCACGCCCCCTTCGCCCACCAGGAGCTGATCGTGAAGGAGGCGCTCGGACTCGACGAGTCGGTGGTGATCAACCCGTCGGGTGGCGCGCTGGCCGCCAACCCGCTCATGTCGGCCGGCCTGATCCGGATCGGCGAGGCCGCCGAGCGGATCCGCTCGGGCCGGGCCGGGCGGGCCGTGGCCCACGCCACCTCGGGCCCGTGTCTCCAACAGAATCTCGTGTGCGTCCTGGAGGGTGGTGCGTGATGGGAGAGCGCTGTGCAGTCATCGGTGTGGGGCAGACCCACCACAAGGCCAAGCGCGACGACGTGTCCATCGCCGGCCTCGTCCGCGAGGCCGCCAAGATGGCACTGGCCGACGCCGACCTGACCTGGTCGGACATCGACGCCGTGGTCATCGGCAAGGCCCCGGACATGTTCGAGGGCAACATGATGCCGGAGATCTACCTCGCCCCCGCGCTGGGCGCGGTGGGCAAGCCCATGTTCCGCGTGCACACCGCCGGCTCGGTCGGTGGCTCGACGGCCCTGGTGGCGGCCCACCTCGTCACGTCGGGCATCCACAAGCGGGTGCTGACCGTCGCCTACGAGAAGCAGTCCGACTCGGACGCCATGTGGGCGCTGTCGGTGCCCCAGCCGTTCGCCGCACCCCTTCTCGCCGGGGCCGGTGGGTACTTCGCGCCGCACATCCGCGCCTACATGCGCCGCTCGGGAGCGCCGGACTACATCGGCCGGATGGTGGCGGTCAAGGATCGCCAGAACGCCATGCGGAATCCCTACGCGCACCTGCATCTGGCCGACATCGACATGAAGATGGTCGAGGACTCGATGATGCTGTGGGACCCGTTGCGCTACCTCGAGGCGTGCCCGTCCTCGGACGGGGCGGCCGCCATGGTGCTGGCCGCCGAGGACGCCGTGTCGGGCCACTACCCGCCGGCGTGGGTGCACGGCATGGCCATGCGGTCCGAGCCCACCATGTTCGCCGGGCGCGACCAGATCAATCCGCAGGCCGGGCGCGACTGCTCGGCCGACGTGTACCGCCAGGCCGGGGTCACCGACCCCCGTTCGCAGTTCGACTGCGCCGAGGTCTACGTGCCGTTCAGCTGGTACGAGCCGATGTGGCTGGAGAACCTCGGGTTCTGCGCCCTCGGCGACGGGTGGAAGCTGACCGAGTCCGGTGCCACCGCCTTCGACGGCGACATCCCGTGGAATGCGTCGGGCGGCGTGCTGTCGTCGAACCCCATCGGCGCCTCGGGCATGCTCCGTTTCCTCGAGGTGGCGATGCAGGTCCGCGGTCAGGCGGGCGAGCACCAGGTGGACGGCGCGAGACTGGCACTCGGCCAGGCCTACGGCGGGGGATCGCAGTTCTTCGCCATGTGGGTCGTCGGCAGCGACAAGCCCTGACGGGCCGGCTGCCCTCGGGTCCCAGTACGGCGCCGGAGGGAGCCACATGGAGGACGCACACGCACACGGCACCGACCCCACGGTCTCGTCCGGCTACCTGGTCGAGGTGGTCGACGGCGTCCATGCCTGGTTGCAGCCCGACGGTACGTGGTGGCTCAACAACGCCGGTGCGGTGACCGGGGGCGACGGCACGCTCATCGTCGACACGTGCGCCACCGAGCTCCGGACCCGCCGGTTCCTCGACGCCGTCGACGCCGCCACCCACGGTGTGCCGGTACGGTTCGCGGTCAACACCCACGAGCACGGCGACCACACCTACGGCAACTCGCTGCTGCCCGAAGGGGTGGCCCTCATCGGCCACGAGCGGATGCGCGACCACCTCCTCGTCGACCCCTACATCGAGGGTTGCCCTCCGGCCTGGGCACCGCTTCCCGACTGGGGCACGGTGACCCGGCGGGTCCCCACCATCGTGACCCGCACCGACCTGACCGTGCACTCGGGCTCCCGGCGGATCGACCTGGTCCATCCCGGACACGCCGCCCACACCGAGGGTGACCTCGTGGCGTGGCTGCCCGAGGAGCGGGTCCTGTTCGCCGGTGACCTGCTGTTCGTGGGGCTGACCCCCCTGGTCTTCGCCGGGTCGGTGGAGGGGGCGCTGCGCTGCCTCGAGTGGATCGCAGGGTTCGGGCCCGAGGTGGTGGTGCCCGGCCACGGCCCGATGGTCACCGCCTCCGACCTGCCCACCGTGCTCGCCGACCACGAGCGCTACTACCGCCATGTGCTCGCCCTGACCGAGTGGGGCCGTAGCCAGGGTCTCGCGCCGCTCGAGGTGGCGGGGGCCGCCGACCTCGGTGGGTACGGCGACTGGCCCGACGCCGAGCGCATCGTCCTCAACCTGCACAGGGCCTATGCCGACGCCGAGGGCCGCCCCATGGACGCCGTGACCGCCATGTACGACGCCGTGGCGTGGAACGGCGGCCTGCTGACCACCCACGTCTGCTGCGTGGGCTGACCAGGTCGCCCCCCGGGGCGGTGGACGCGGCCCCCGTCGGCGGGACCGGGCCGCCGGACTCAGGACCGGAGCCGGGCGATGAGCTCGATCTCGACGGGGATGTCGAAGGGCAGCTCGGCCATTCCCACCGCACTTCGGGTGTGGCGGCCCGCCTCGCCGAAGACCTCGACCAGCAGGTCCGAGCAGCCGTCGACGACGGCCGGGGTCCGGTTGAATCCGGGCGCCACGTTGACCATCCCGAACACCTTGACGAACCGCTCGATCCGGTCGAGGTCGCCGAGCTCCGCCCCGAGTGTGGCCAGGATCGACAGCCCGGTGGCCCGGGCGGCCCGGTAGCCGTCCTCGAGGGTGAGATCGGAGCCGACCCTGCCGGCGAACCGCTCGGGCCCTCCGATGGGGCCGTGGCCCCCGACGTGGACCGTCCGGTCGACCACGACGCAGCCCACGTAGTTGCCGGCCGGCGGTGACACCGGTGGGCAGCTCGATACCCAGTTCGGCCAGCCGCTCGGCGATCATGCCGGGATCCTACGGCTCCCGGGCCCGTCGGCGGTGTCCTCGACAGTGCCGGCCGGTGTGACGGACGGTACGCTCGGCACGTGCACTGAGTCCCGGTCGAGCCCACGCCCATCCTGTCGCCCATTGGTCATTCGCCCAGTGGCCCGTCGCCTATCGGCTCCCGAGGTCCTGATGCCCGCTCCGCGCTCCGCACCGAACGCCACACCCGCCACCCTGGTCGCCCGCGACCTGCGGTCCGACCGAGCCGGGCGGACCGTGCTCGACGGCGTGTCCGTTACCGTCGGCCCGGCGAGCCGTATCGGGGTCACCGGGCCGAACGGGGTCGGCAAGTCGACCCTGCTCCGGTTGCTCGCCGGCCTCGACGTCCCTGACGGCGGCACCGTCACGCTCGATCCGCCGACGGCGACGGTCGGTTACCTGGCCCAGGAGCACGAGCGGGTGCCCGGCGAGATCCGTCCGGCAGTTGCTCACCCGGCGCACCGGTGCGGGGGCCGCCGAGGACGAGCTCGCGCGCCGCCGCCGGACTGGCCTCGGGGACGTCGGCCGCCGACGACCGCTATGCCGTAGCCCTCGAGCGCTTCAACGCCCTGGGCGCGGGCGACCTCGACGCCCGCATCGACGCCGTCCTCGACGACCTCGGCATCGGGACGACACTCGCCGACCGCCCGACCTCGACGTTGTCGGGTGGGCAGGAGGCCAAGGTGGCACTGGCCGCCATCGAGCTCTCACGGTTCTCGATCACGCTGCTCGACGAACCGACCAACGACCTCGACTTCGCCGGGCTCCGGCGGTTGCAGTCGTGGGTGACCGGTCGCGACGGTGGCCTCGTCCTGGTGTCGCACGACCGCGACTTCCTCGAGGGCACCGTCACCACCGTGCTCGAGCTCGACGAGCACCACCGCACGGCCCGGGAGTACGGAGGCGGCTGGCTGGGGTACGAGGCCGAGCGGCGCACCGCCCGGCGTCACGCCTCCGAGGCGTTCGCCACCTACGAGAAGCGCCGGGGGCAGCTACAGGGACGGGCCCAGCAGCAGCGCGAATGGGCGACGAAGGGAGTGGCCAAGGAGGCACGCTCTCCTCGCGACAACGATCGGGCCCAACGCGGATTCCGGATCGACCGGACGGAGAAGCTGGCGGCCAAGGCCCGTCAGGCGGACCGAGCGCTCGCCTCGCTCGAACCGGTCGACAAGCCGTGGGAGGGGTGGGACCTCCGGTTCACCATCGAGGAGGCCGAACGGGCCGGGGCGGTCGTGGTCCGGCTGTCCGGGGCGGTCGTCGAGCGGGGTACGTTCCAGCTCGGCCCGGTCGACCTGCAGATCGACTGGGGCGACCGGCTCGGCCTGACCGGGGCCAACGGGACGGGCAAGTCGACCCTGGTGGGCGCCGTGCTGGGCACGGTCCCGCTGGCCTCGGGCGAGCGGTGGACGGGGCCGAGTGTCGTGCCCGGCGTGCTGGGCCAGGACCGTCGGGTCCTCGGCGGCGATCGCGACCTGGTGCGCGAGGTGTGCGAGCGGTGCGGTGTCACGCTGTCCGAGGCGCGGTCGCTGCTCGCCAAATTCGGCCTGCAGGCGGAACAGGTCACACGGCCGGCGGGGACGCTGTCGCCCGGTGAGCGGACCCGGGCGGAGCTGGCCGTCTTCCAGGCGCTCGGCGTCAACTTCCTGGTGCTGGACGAGCCGACGAACCATCTCGACGTACCGGCGATCGAGCAGCTGGAGTCGGCCCTGCGGAGCTTCACCGGGACACTCTTGCTCGTGTCCCACGACCGGCGGCTGCTCGAGTCGGTGGAGCTGACCCGCTCCCTCGACCTGGGGTAGGGGTCAGCCCGTGGGGCCGGCCAGGCGCCGCAGGGGCGGTCCGCCCCGCGGGGGGTTCCTCCTCGGAGGTAGCTCGGCGAGCAGCCCGGCGGTGGCCTCGGCCACGGCCCGGACCGCACGTTCGACCGCCTCGGACGTGGCGGCCGACGTCACCTGGACTCCCCCGACCTTGCGCACGTACTGACGTGCGGCGGCCTCGACCTCCTCGATGGTGGCGGGTGGCTCGAGCCCCCGCAGGATGGTGATGTTGCGGCACATGACCGCCACGCTAGGTGACCGCTGCACCGCGGGCCCTGGCTGGACGGCCCCCGGCACCCACGGGCGGCTTGCGCCGCGGGCGCCGATGGGTCGACAATGGCAGGCAGTCGACGGTCCCACAGGGGCCCGACGGCAGGGTGCGGACCGGCGAGGTCCGCGGCGAGGAGGGGGCCCGGTGAGTCACAGGATTCGGCGTCTTGGTGGTGCGGGCGCGATCGGCTTCGCCGCCGTGGCCGCGGCCACGATGGGTGTGGTCGTCCCGGCCGGGGCGACCGGCTCGACCCCGACGGCGCTCACCATCACCGTCAACGGGGCCGATTCGAGCGCGAGCACGACCTCGCCCGTCTCCACCCTGGCGTGGGCCGGACTTCCGGGGGACGCCACGGGCACCGTGCAGTTCGCCTCCGGTGCCACCGTGCTGTGCACGGCCGTCCTACCGGCGACCTCGTGTTCCTCGGTCAGCCTGGCCGCCGGGTCCTACCCGGGGATCACCGGCGTCTACTCGGGTGACGGAACCTACGCCGGTTCCACGTCGACCAATTCGGTGGACCTGACCGTCGGCGCCGTCGGCGGGTCGTCGCTCACCTGCCGGAAGATCTTCGGGCACGTCACCTCCCAGGTCGTGGTGGCCAAGTGCGGCAGCACCCAGAAGAGCGCCCACTTCGCCGGCGGCGACATCCTGACCGGGGGCACGCTCACCTGGGGGAAGAGCGCCACCTCCACCACCTACAGCGGTAGTGCCACCTCGCCCGGTCAGGGGACCTGCAGGACCGGCACCGTCGAGTACGAGTTCACCGGGTCGGTGACGGCCGGCACCTCGACCCTGGCCAGCGTCGGTGACGCCGTCTCCTACGACGTGTGCATCAACTCCAGGACCCATGTGGTCGCCCTGCTCCTCGGGTCGACGGCGAGCCTGTGAACCCTTCGGTGACGCCGGTGGTCGCCGCCCGTCGTCGAACGGTGCCCGCACCGTGGTCCCCGGCCGGCTGCGGTGGTCAGCTCCGGAACACGTCCTTGCCGAAGGTGGCGCTCGTGGTGGCGGCCTGGCCCAGCTTGGACAGCCCGAACAGGGTCTCGACGGTGGCCAGCGTCGAGTAGTGGTTGTAGGGGACCGTGCTCACCGTCCCCCCGGCGATGAACGGCGAGAGCAGCACGGTTCCCGTGCGCCCACCACCCGGACCGGAGATCCCCGGTAGGGCCGAGGCGGGACCGGGCTGCTCGTTGCAGCACGCCGTGGCGTCGGCCGACGGGCCGCTCACGTCGGCCTCGTCGAAGGTCACGATCAGCAGGCCGTTCGACTTGTAGGCCGGTGAGTCGGTGATGAGGGGCACCCAGGTCGACAGGAAGGCGTCGATGTTGGCTCCGGCGGTGCTCGCTCCGGCCTGGTTCAGGCACGGGGCATCGTGACCGTCGTCGCACAGGTTCGGCGTGATGAAGCTGAGGTTGGGTGTGGTGGCGACGGACTTCAGGTCGGTGGCGAGGCCGGTGGTGCCCGCCGGGGCCGACGAGGGCAGTGCGCCCGTCGTGGAGCCGAGTGGGACCACGCGGGAGTCGCAGAGGGCCGTGTCGTCGATGATCGAGTGGAAGTACACGAACGGGTCGTGGCGGGTGGCGTAGCCGTCCCCAGGAGCGGCCTTCTGGGTCATGTCGACCGCTCCCACGGGCGGGTGCCC
The DNA here is from genome assembly GCA_963841925.1 of uncultured Acidimicrobiales bacterium. Taxonomy (GTDB): domain Bacteria; phylum Actinomycetota; class Acidimicrobiia; order Acidimicrobiales; family RAAP-2; genus Bog-756. Next base: position 1,002,466 of record CAWJER010000002.1, on the reverse strand, counting down.
GCACACGGCCGACTCCCGGGACGGGATGTTGCCCATGTCCTGCATGTAGGCCTTCCAGGTCAGGTGGGCGGCATCGAGCTGATCGGCGACGGTCGGCACCGACGACGGGAACACGCAGCCCGAACCGCTGATCTGGCCCGTGGCCGACGTCGTGGCGTCGGGGGGGAAGTCGGCGAACACCTGACAGTCGCTCTGGTTGTCCGGGTTGGGGGCCTGCCCCGAGATCAGGGCGATGTAGTTGTCGTTCGAGAAGTGGCCGATGCCGTAGTAGTCCTCGAGCTCCGCCCCCTCGGCGGGCAGGGAGGTGGCGAGGTAGGGGTCGGACGCCGGGGCGCCGAACGTGTCGGCGTACCCCTCGTTCTCCAGGACGATGACGAACACGTGGCGGATCGCTGGAAGTCCCGCCTGCTGTGCCGGGGACAGCGTGGTACCCGTCGTCGACGACCCGGCCGCCGTGGTGGCCGGGGCCGACGACCCGGACGAGCAGGCTGCGCCGAGCAGGGCCACGGCGACCAGCAGGGCCGCGGCGGGGGCGCCACGTCGGCCGCCGACCGGTCCCGAGCGGCGTCGGTGGCGGCCACGGTCGCGGTGCGACGATGGGGTCGTGGCGGTCTCCATCCCCGAGTTCTACCAGGCGCCGGCTGTCCTGGCGGTTCCCCCGGGGGCCGGTACAGTGGGTCGTCGCCGAACATCCGGAGGATCGCCGTGAAAATTGTCGTGGACTACGACGAGTGCGCCAGCAACGCCGTGTGCATGGGGATCGCCCCCGAGGTCTTCGAGGTGCGTGACGACGGGTTCCTCTACGTCTTGAACGAGCACCCGGGCGAGGAGCTGCGCGAGTCCGTCCGCCAGGCCGCCAACGGCTGCCCGACCGGCGCCATCACCATCGTCGAGGACGAGTAAGGCGGGCGTGGCGCCCGACGCCCCGAGGGTTCGCTTCGCACCGTCCCCGACGGGCTACTTCCACGTGGGGAGCGCACGTACCGCGCTCTTCAACTGGCTGGTGGCCCGTCAGTCCGGCGGCACCTACGTGCTGCGGATCGAGGACACCGATGCCGAGCGCAACCGCGAGGAGTGGGTCGACGGCATCCTGACTGCCCTCCACTGGCTGGGCATGGACGCCGACGAGGGTCCCTACCGCCAGTCGCTGCGCACCGAGCGCTACCACCAGGCCGTCGACGCCCTGTGGGACGCCGGCCGCCTGTTCGCCTGCGACTGCACCCACGACGAGGTGACGGCCCGGAACAAGGCCGCCGGGATCCTGACCCCCGGCTACGACGGGTTCTGCCGCCGGCGCGGCCTGCCCCGGGGCGAGGGGCGTGCGCTGCGGTTCATCACCCCCGACGACGGTGTCACCGTCGTGCCCGACGTGATCCGGGGCGACGTCGAGTTCCCGTGCACGGCCATGGACGACTTCGTCGCCGTCAAGGGCAACGGGGCGCCGCTGTTCGTCCTGGCCAACGTGGTGGATGACATCGACATGGCCATCACCCACGTGATCCGGGGGGAGGACCTGCTCCCGACGACACCGAAGTGCATCCTGATGTGGGAGGCGCTGGCCGAGCTGGGATGGACGACGGACGGGTCCTTCGGCGAGGCCGGGGCCCCGACCCCGCCGCTCCCGGTCTTCGCCCACCTGCCCATGCTCGTCAACGAGGCCCGCAAGAAGCTGTCGAAGCGCAAGGACCCGGTCGCCGTGGAGTCCTACCGCGAGCAGGGCTACCTGCCCGAGGCCTTCGTGAACTACCTGGGCCTGCTCGGATGGAGCCCACCGAACGACGAGGAGGAGGTGTTCACCCGCGACCAGATGGTCGGGTGGTTCCGACTCGCCGACGTGAACCACTCCCCGGCCTTCTTCGACGTGGCCAAGCTCACCCACATGAACGGCGAGTACATTCGGAACCTGTCACCGGAGGCTTTCGTCGAGGCCTGCCGGCCGTGGGTCACCGGTGACTCGGTGCCATGGCCCGGAGCCTCCTTCGAGGAGTCCGTGTTCGTGGCGATCGCACCTGTGGTGCAGGAGCGTGTGGCCGTGCTCGGCGAGGTGCCGGGCATGGTGGACTTCCTGTTCCTGGACAGGCCCCCGTTCGACCCGGACGCCTGGGCCAAGGCGATGGCGGGCGACGACGGGGCCGCATCGATCCTGCAGGCGGCCATCGACGCCTACGAGGCCCTGGTCGGCGACTGGACGGCCGAGGCGCTCCATGTCGCCACCACCGGCGTGGCCGAGTCGGTGGGTCGCAAGCTGGGCAAGGCCCAGGCCCCGATCCGGATCGCCGTCACCGGTCGGCGCGTCGGACCGCCGCTGTTCGAGTCGCTCGAGGTGCTCGGGTCCGACCGCACGCTTGCCCGACTCCGGACCGCCGCCGAACTGGTCGCCACCGGCCGGACCCCCGCGCCGTGACCGGCCCGGCGGCCGACCCCGGGCTGTCGCACTGATCCCGGGCCACCCCGGTCCCGCCCTGTTCGTGCTCCGCATCCTCCGCATCGTGCTCCGGCTGCTCAAGTACCTCCTGGTGGCCGTCGTCGTCTACCTCGGTGTGACCGCCTACCAGGTGTGGAGGACCGGTCAGCGCTACGAGCCGGGGGCGGCGGGTGCCATCGTGGTCATGGGCGCCGCCCAGTACGACGGTGTGCCGTCGCCGGACCTGCGCGCCCGGCTCGAGCAGGCCGCCCTCCTGTGGCACCAGCGCTACTCGTCGTCGATCATGGTGACCGGTTCGAAGGAGCCGGGGGACGCCTACACCGAGGCAGAGGCCTCCGCCCGGTACCTCGAGTCGGTGGGGATCCCGGCGGCCGACATCATGCAGGCAGGCGGTCGCAATTCGTGGGAGAACCTGGCCGATGCCGCCCCGACCCTCATCGCCCACGGGGACACGACCGTCCTGTTGGTGACCGACAAGTTCCACGAGGCCCGCAGCCTGGCCATCGCCTCGGCGGTCGGGCTCACCCCGTACCCGACGCCCACCCAGTACTCGCCGATCACCGGGTTCTCCGCCGTCCCCTACTACGCCAAGGAGACCGTGGGCGTGGCCGTCGGACGCATCGTCGGGTTCGACAACCTCGACCGGTTCTCCTGACCGCTCGGCCCCTCAGCCCGGGACCAGGTCGGGAAGCTCGGCGACCGAGCCCAGCAGGTGGGTGTGCGGCGCTGCCGCCAGCTCCTCGGCGGAGTGTGCCCCGGTGAGGACCCCGGCCACGATCGACGCACCGGCCCGGGTACCGGCGATCAGATCACTGGTGGTGTCGCCGACGACGGCCACCTCGGCGACATCGTCGATCCGCAGCCGGAGCACGGCGGTCAGGATCATGTCGGGCCACGGCCGGCCCCGGCCGGCGTCGGCCGGGGACAGCGCGAGGTCGACCAGACCTTCCCATCCGAGCGCGGCCACGATCCGGTCGCGTGTGGCGGGGGAGAACCCGGTGGTGAGACACAGGCGCACACCGCCTCGCGCAGTGCGGCGAAGGTGTCCACCGCCCCGGGTAGGGCGGCCACCTCGCCCCGGTCGACGGCCTGGTCGAAGGCGGACTCGAAGGCGCGGTTGGCCCGCTCCGCCCGGTGGCGGTCACCGCCGAGGAGCTCGGTGAACACGGCGATCTTGGACTGTCCCATCGTCCGTCGGACGTAGGCACCGGGGTCGTCCATCAGATCGCCGGCCACGAGGCCGACGGCGTCGAGCGCGGACTGGAAGGCCTCCTCCACCGCACCCTCGTCGGCCACGGTGGTGCCTGCCATGTCGAGCGCGGCAAGTCGAATGGGTGTCGTCATCGGCTCAGCTCCTCCCAGGTCGCCTCGGCGATGGCCGGGGACAGGGTCATGCCCCTCCCGGCCGGTCCTGTGACCACCACCACTCCGGCGCCGACGGTGGCGCGGTAGCAGATGCGGTCGTCGGTGGTGGCGGTGTAGACGCCGGCCCACCGCCGCACCACCGGGGGAAGGGGCCATCCGAGCACGGCCTCGGCCCGGGCGGCAAGGTCGTCGTAGACGACCTCCTCGACGGCGAAGTCGAACGGCTCGTCGTAGGTGTGGGTGTCGCCGATCGTGAGCCCACCTCCGGCCCGTTGGACGAGCAGGAGCTGCATGCCCCACCCGGAGGTCGTGGCGGTGGGTTCGGGCAGGCCGGTGCGCCCGGGCAGGTCGAAGGCGGGGTAGTACGGAGCGAGTCACCGTCGGCCAGTGCCGTGGTCAGCCGGTGGTCGGCCGGTGCGGTCTGCATCATCTGGAGGCGGCACCTGCGCAGCGGAGCGGCGGCCAGCGTCGTTCCGATGCGTCCACCGAGCCCGGACAGGCGGTCGCCGATGCACAGCAGCACGAGATCACCGTCGTGCCGGTCGCCGACATGGTCGACGGCGGTGGCGGTTCCCGGAGCGGACTCGACGTCGACCACCTGTCGCCGGGGGAGCCAGCGGTACCGGCCTGTCGCTTCGAGAGTGACCCGGAGCGCGCCGAGTACCAGGCGGGGCTCGACGATGGCGTCACGGGTGCATCGCAGCCCGCCGAGGAGTGTCCCGCGGACGGCGGGGTTGAGGGAACGGACCTCGGCGGCGTCGAGCAGCTCGAATCCGCGCCGACCGGCATCGGGCCGGGCGGCCGCCTCGGCCAGGAGGGCCAGCTCGCCCTCGTGCCGGGCGACGGTCATGGACCCGTCGGGGCGGAACCCGACGGCCGGCGAGTGGGTGGCCAGCTGCTCCCACAGTTCCCGGGCCCGGACGGCGAGCTCCAGCTCGGGACCGGCGGCTCGGCCACTGACCCAGACGAGGCCGAAGTTCCGGACCGAGGCCCGGCGCGGTCCGGCATCGGCCTCCAGGTGGACGACACGCCATCCCCGCCGGCAGGCCTCGAGGGCGTGCATGGTGCCGAGGACGCCACCACCGACGATGACCACCCGGCGCGCGTCCATGGGCCGATCGTAGCGAGGGAGCGGACGTCGGCCGGATGGCGTCGTCCCGGACGCGTCTGGGTCCCCGGGCACGGCCTGCGGGTGCGGACCGAGTCCGGTCGGGGCCCGGCCGGGGCCCGGGATCGGACCCGGCGGAGCGCCGTCACCGGACAGGCCCAGGTCGGCTAAATTGGCGGTTCGCCCATTCGGGGGTGGCGCAACTGGCAGCGCGCGTGATTCTGGTTCATGAGGTTGGAGGTTCGAGCCCTCCCCCCGAGCGCATGCACTGGCCCCTCACGGGCCACTGTGGCAGATTGCTCCCTCCGGAGTGATCGACACGCTGGAACGCAGTACCGGGTCGCCGTAGGTGGCGGCCCGCAGGGTCCCATCGTCTAGAGGCCTAGGACACCACCCTCTCAAGGTGGCGACACGGGTTCGAATCCCGTTGGGACTGCTCAGGAAGCACCGGTTCAGGGCGCCGGATCAGTGGGAACTGTCCCGGGGCATGGGCCATGCTCGGCAACCTCCGGACCGGAGGGACGGCGGCAGAGGATGGCCCATTGCTCGGTGAGCATCTCATTGGGATGGAGTGACTGTTTTGTCATCCACGGCACCGCCGCTCACGAAGATTGCAATCGCCCGGAAGGGCCCGATCTGAGCGCCATGCTGTACATGAGAATACGCCCCGGTCGGCGGCGCACTGACAGTCGCCCGGGACTCCGTGAAGTCCGCGCAACGGAAGATCGGGTAGCTCGACATTCGACGCTCCGAGAGGTCCGCCGGAAACCGGGTCGACGCGACGGCCAGCCGGCGGATTCTGGTCCTTCCGATGGCACGCTCCGTCTCGACGCCGAACTCAGGGTCGAATCCACGAGGGCGCAGCGTTCGCGACGAATTTGATCGAAGGTCACGGGTGGTTCGGAGACAAGCTCCGCCAGTCCGTTGGTGATTCGATCCTCGGCGCCTTCGGCGATGATGAGGTCCATGAAGGCGAGCGTCTGAGCGTGTGGCTCGATCAGTCCATGGGCGACGTGGCGCGCTACCAGCTCGTCGAAGGTCAGCGGGTAATGAGTGACGGTCTCGCCAATCGCATCGCTGATACGCCGGGCGACCTCGTCATAGCTGAGCAAATCGGGCCCGGTCAGCACGAAGTCTGAGTTTGGAGCGTCCTCCGCGGTCAGTGCTGCCGCTGCCCCACGTGCGATGTCGTGGGCGCTGATGAAAGGGACGCGCCCGTGCCCGGTAGCGGTGTAGATGGCACGCTCGTCACGGATGGTGGTGCAGTGCGGCCCTTCGGAGAAGTTCTCCATGAACCACGACGGCCGGAGAACTGCCCAGTCGGCTCCGGACCCAGCGAGCCACTGATGCACCTGGCCCATGCCCGGGCCCCCCGCCTCGAGGGGCGATGCGCTGAGCAGCACGAACCGTGCAACGTCACGGCTGATGGCTGCTTCGACGAACTCGATCATGAGGGATACTGCATCGTCGGCTCCCATCGGCGCGACCAGGTAGACCGAGCTGACATCGACCAGGGCTGCGTCCCAGGTCGTGCGATCTGTCCAGTCGAAGTGGACCCCACCTGCGGGCGGGTTTCGAGAAGCAGCTCTGGCGGAGATATTGCGTTCATCGAGAAGCGCCAGTAGACGGCGCCCCGTCTTGCCGGTGGCGCCAGTGATCAGGACACGATCCCTCACGAAAGGGCCTCGGCGGAAACAAGCGGGTTCCAGTACTCCCGGTAGTGGGCAAGCTTGCCGTCGCAAGCTTCGGCCACGATGACGTACTGCTGGTTGTAGGGCTTGTCCGTCTCGACTGCCCGTCCCCTGATCGTCATCTCGACGACCACGACATTCGGGTCCAGAGCGGGGTGGACGCGTAGCTCGTCCACCCCATCGATGGAGATGCGAGACGGATAGTCCGTCATGTAGGCAAGGATCTGCTCCTTTCCCTGCAGAAGTCTCGGGCGTTCTGGGCCGGCAAAGGGAAACTCGCAGACCCCGTCATCAGCCCACAGCTCAATCCACTCATCGAATCGCGCCTCGGTCAGCAGCGTCTGGTACTGCTGCATCAAGGTGAGCGTCGTCAATCGCGCGCTTTCGTCGTCAGTCATTGTCACGTCACCTTTCGGATGTGACGACAAAGAGCTTGTCGTCGAGGCAGCTGAAGATGTCGACTTGGGTCGTCCGTGGTCATGGGGACCTCCCGCAGGCCGACCCCTGTACTATTCGGACTGTCAGTCCGGTTCAGTGGAGATGATACGGACTGCTGGTCCGCTTGGCAAGAGGAGACGTGGAAGAGCCATGGCAGTGGTGCGAGAGGAGCGGGCCGATGCGGCACGCAACCGCAAGGCGATCCTGGAGGCCGCCGATGAGCTCTTCGCGACCTCGGACAGCCCGGGCGAGGTGTCGATGGACGACATCGCCCGCGCCGCCGGAGTTGGCAAGGGCACGCTCTTTCGGCGCTTCGGCGACCGGGCCAACCTGATCCGGCAGGTCTACGCCGTCAGGCTGGCACCGCTGCGGGAGCAGATCGAGTCGGGCCCTCCACCGCTCGGACCGGACACCCCACCCCGAACACGTGTCGCCGCCATCATCGACGCCATCGCCGTCGTCAAGCTCAACAACGCCCATCTGATGCTGGCTCTCGAAGAAGGGGGTGGCCCGACGAGCGGCATCTATGGATCAGCCGACTATGTGAGCGTGCACGGCCTCTTACGTGACCTCGTCGCTACCGAGCTCGGAGTGGGCCGAGCTGGTTGGGTCGCCCATGTGCTCCTGGCGACCGTCCGGGCCGACCTCCTTCGGCATGTGACCGAGGGAGAGGGCATGAGCCACAGTGCCCTCCGTTCGAGTCTCAGGGACTTCGTCGACGACACGCTGGATCATTAGCTGGTTCGCCGGCCCGTGGGTGTCCCATATTGCGTGATATGCACCGCAATCTCGGGCTCAACTGACAGCACGCTTACTACCGCGGGCACGCCGACGGCGTCACCACGCCCGCAGGTGACTGCCCCAATGATCTGGAGCAGAACTGGCCCGTCGGCGTCCTGAACTGCGGTTTCACGTCCCGAAGCCGTACTTAGAGCCCCGCGCCGGAACCCCGGTGTAGCTGATTGCTGAGGAAATCCAGGTCCGCTCCCATGGTTGCCCAGCATCGCCCCGTGGCTGAGGGCCCCTCGTGGCACAGGCACTCACCTTCGGAGCACACGTCAACCGGCGCCTTTGTCTCAGTCAGGATTAGGGTCTGCTGCACGGATTGGTGACACATTCGGTCACGCGGCCTGATCGACCGGCGTGGACATGATGAGTTCGAATTCGACAGGGGTCAAGCGCCCGAGAGCATCTTGGCGGCGACGTCGGTGATAGGTCCGCTCGATCCAGGTCACGATGGCGATGCGCAGCTCCTCTCGGGTGTCCCAGACCTGTCGGTTGAGCACGTTCTTCTGCAGCAGGCTGAAAAAGCTCTCCATCGCCGCGTTGTCCCCGGCGGCCCCGACCCGGCCCATTGAGCCGACCATGCGGTGCCGGTTGAGCGCCCGCTGGAGTTTCCGTGATCGAAATTGACTGAGTTCAATCGATCGATGCAACACCGGCTTGTTACAGCGAGCGTAGGTGCTCGTCGAATGCCTCTGCTGGCGTCTTCCATCCCAGGGACTTGCGAGGTCGGGTGTTGAGCGCATGAGCGACCGCCTCCAGCTCTTCTGCCGACCAGCACGCGAGATCCGTCCCCTTGGGAAAATATTGCCGGAGCAGTCCGTTGGTGTTCTCGTTCGTGCCACGTTGCCAGGGGCTGCTTGGGTCGGCGAAGAACACGGGGATTCCGGTGTCGACCTTGAATAGCGCGTGGGCTGACATCTCCTTGCCGCGGTCCCAGGTGAGCGAGCGCGTCAATTGCGTCGGCAAGGTGGACATGGTGTTGGCAAGCGTGTCCTTCATCTTCATCGCGCCGTAACCACCGAGCGCCGGACCGTTCTTGGGAGTGTCCTTGTGGCGGTAGCCCTCCTCACGCGGCAGAGGACGAGCATGGTGAAGCGAGTCGTGCGCTCGACGACGGTGCCGATGGCCGAGCGCTCGAGGCCGATGAGCAGGTCGCCTTCCCAGTGTCCTGGCACCGCACGATCTTCAACCTCAGCCGGACGCTCGCTGATCAGCGTCTCAGGCGTCACGTGTGCCCACGTCACGCGCCGAGAGCGTTCACGAGGTGCACGTAGGGCACGACCCGTTCGAAGGCACCAGACCAGTTCGCGCTTCAGCGCCCCACGGCCCTCGATGTAGAGCGCCTGGTAGATGGCCTCATGGCTGATCCGCATGCTCTCATCATGAGGGAAGTCCAACTTGATGCGCTGGGAGATCTGTTCCGGACTCCACGCACGCACCCATGCTCGGTGCTTGCGGTGCGGCTTGCCATTGCCGGTGAAGCGCGGATGTGGTGGTCCAGTGACGATTCCTCCATCGGGACGCGTGATCTGGCCAGACAGCCTCTCTTCGACATAGGCACGCAGCGCAGGATTCGTGACGAGCTTCGCTGGCTTCGGATGCTTCGCCGCCAGCTCCGCCTTCCACTGCGCCACCGATGCTCGGTAGCCACAATCGCCGACACGGGTCGCCGCGTTGCGTCGCAGCTCACGAGAGATCGTCGAGGGATCTCGACCGATCGAGCGTGCGATCTGGCGAACTCCAAACCCCTGGGCGTTGAGTAGCGCGATCTCCTCGCGCTCAGGGAACGACAGGTAACGACCCGACAAGGGCTCGAGGCTGAAGGGTGGCATGCCGCCAGCATTGTGGAACCAGCGCTGTCCCACGGGCTGCGACGCGCCGACAACGCGAGCGGCCTCGGCGGGTATGTGGCCCTTGGCAATCTCGATCCAAAATAGTCGTGCGATCTCTCGCTGGAGTGGTGGAGCTCCTGGCGATCTCATCCTTGGTCGCTCTGCCCGATCTGCAGCTTGTTGTCGACGAACCATCTGACACCCCCATCCTCATGAGGTGTTGCGACGATCGATTGAATTCACCTTGCGATCCTCGGTCCGAGTGAAACAGGCATCCGGCCACGTCTCCGCGTCGGGCCACGGCACTCTCGATGGCGTTGACGGCGATGCGCGACTTCATCCGGTCGTCGATCGAGTAGCCGACGATGCGGTTGGAGAACACGTCCTTGATGGCGCAGACGTAGAGCTTCCCCTCCCGCGTTCGGTGCTCGGTGATGTCCCCGAGCCACAGCTCGTTCGGGGCCTCGGCGGAGAAGTCACGATTGACCAGGTCGTCGTGCACCGGTGGGCCGGGCTTCTTGCCCGACCGGGCCTTCTTCTTGCCGAAGGCGCTCCACCAGCGGTTCTCCGAGCAGATCCTCCAGGCCGTGCGCCGACACATCGGCTGGCCGGCGTCACGGGCCTCGTCGGCGAGGAAGCGATAGCCGAACTCGGGGTCATCGCGGTGAGCGTCGAAGAGGGCGTTCGCCCGGTGGGCCTCGACGAGTTCGGCGTCGGTCACGGGGGTGACGAGCCAGCGGTAATAGGGCTGACGGGAGAGCTTCAAGACCCGCAACGACACCGCGACGGGGATCCCGTCGGCGGCGAGCTCACTCACGAGCGGGTAGAGCCTTTTCCCGGGAGGCTCGCCTGGGAGAGATAGGCGGCCGCTCGCCGGAGCACCTCGTTCTCCTGCTCGAGGAGACGGATGCGCCGATTCGCCGCTCGCAGTTCGGCGCTCTCGGCTGTCGAACGACCGGGTCGGACGCCATCGTCGATGTCGGCCTGGCGGATCCACTTGGACAGCGTCATCGGGTGGATGCCGAAGTCGTGGGCGATCTGCTCGAGGGTCACCCCCGGGCCGCGGTCACGGGCCACCCGCACGACGTCCTCACGGAACTCTTTCGGAAAGGGTCTGGGCACACTGACATCCTCTCAGCTCGCCCCTTCGGGCAAGCCATCTTGGATGTCACCTCACCGTGCAGCAGACCCGACCCAGAGATTTGTCCCGATGATGACGAGCAGCACGACGATGGGAACCCACGTCATCCAACAAACGGTAGCTGCCCGCCCTGGGTTCACTCGAACCGAGCACGGCACGAACCGCGCCGCCGCGTCGGTTGGGAGTTACAGCTGGGCGGTTCCGTCCTGATCCGGCTCCTCCGTGGCCCCCCGCATGTCACAAAGTGCCGGGCTCCGGCGTCATGTAGTCGAGGTGGATCAAACTCACGAAGGAGCCACACATGAGCGATGACGGGAACCTTGGGGTCGAGGTGGCGGTTGTCGGGGCAGGACTGGCCGGGCTCGCTGCCGCCACTGTGGCCGCCAGGCAGGGGATTCCGGTCGCCCTGCTCGACGTCCGTTCCGCAGGTGGTCGGGCGCGCAGTGACGAGCGTGACGACTACGTGCTGAACCAGGGGCCGCACGCGGTCTATCGCACGGGTGCGGGCTCCGGCGTGCTCAGCCGGGTCGGTGTCGCGCTGCAGGGAGCACCTCCGCACCCGGCCGTCGCCGGTTACCGGGGGGCAACGGGCGACTTGGCCGTGCTTCCCACCTCGGCCGCGTCATTGCTCCGCTCGCCGCTGGTGGGCATGGGCGACAAGGTCCGACTCGGACGGCTCTTTACCACCCTGCCAAAGGTCGATGCCTCCTCACTCGCCTCGCAGAGCGCCGCCGGCTGGATCGACTCACTCGGTCTCAAGCCCAATGGCGGCGCCGTCCTGACGACCCTGATGAGAGTTGCCACCTATGCAGGAGATCTCCGTCTTATCTCCGCGGATGCGGCCGTTGGGCAACTCCAGCTGGTCCTCGAGGGGAACGTGGTCTACCTCGACGGGGGCTGGCAGACGCTCGTCGACGGTTTGGTTGCCGCCTCATCGACAGCTGGCACCCGACTCATGGTGGGCGAACGGGCACTGGCCGTCGCTGCGGGAGAGGGCGGGACCTGGGAGGTGACGACGCCGGCGAGGACCGTGCGAGCCGCGTCGCTGGTGATCGCTCCGGGCGGTCCGGACGCGGCGCGGGCATTGCTCCCGCGCACGCCCACTTGGGAGCTCGGGTCTCCGGCGACGGCGGCCTGCCTCGACCTCGGTCTGCGCAGCCCGCCCGTGACGAAGGTCGCTTTCGGGCTCGACGAGCCGCTCTACCTTTCGACCCACAGCCCGAGCGCGCGCCTTGCGCCCGCAGGCGGGGCACTCGTGCACGTCATGCGCTACGGAGCACGGACGTCGGGAGAGGACCGGGCCCAGCTCTGGGCGTTCGCCGAGCGCTGCGGCGTCACCGAAGGGGACGTGGTGGTCCAGCGATTCCTCCACGAGATGACGGTGTGCCACGCGCTGCCACGGCCCGGCGCAGGCCTCGCGGGCCGCCCCGGCATCGACGCGACCCACCTTCCGGGCGTGTTCCTCGCCGGCGACTGGGTGGGACCAGTTGGGCTGCTGGCGGATGCCGCCCTCTCGAGCGGGGAGGCCGCCGGACGTGCTGCAGCGGAGCGAGCGAGAGTGTCGCGTCGCCGACGGGTGGCATGGTGGGGCGGTGACAGGTTCGGACGAGGACTTCGCCGCCGAGCGGCCTCGCCTCCTCGGCCTCGCCTACCGCATCCTGTCCAGCTACGGCGATGCCGAGGACGTCGTGCAGGAGGCCTGGATCCGCTGGCAGGGTGTCGACCACGACAGCATCGAGAGCCCTGCGGCCTACCTCACGACGGTCGTGACCCGTCTGGCGCTGGACAGGACGCGCACGATCGCACGACGGCGGGAGGAGTACCTCGGCCCGTGGCTCCCCGAGCCGATCGCCATCGAGCGGGGGCCCGAAGAACACAGCGAGATGGCGGAGTCGTTGACCCTGGGGTTCTTGATGCTCTTGGACCGGCTCAACCCCACGGAGCGGGCCGTGTGGCTTCTGGCGGACGTCTTCGCCACGCCCTACGCACTCATCTCCCAGGCAACCGGCAAGAGCGAGCCGGCGTGCCGCCAGATCGCCACCAGGGCTCGACGCCGCCTGCGCGAGGAGCGACCGGCGACGCCGGAGCGGCTCGACGTTGCACTGTTGGGGCAACTGATGGCTGCCGTGGCGGCGGGCGACCTCACCCAGACGCTCGAGTTGCTCGATGCCGACGTCGTGCTCCTGAGCGACGGCGGTCCCGGACACAAGGCCGCACGCCATCCCGTCGTGGGTGCGGATCGGGTCGCTCGCTTCGCCATCAATGTCGCCCGCCGCGGCGAGGTGACCAGTCTTCAGGTGAAGGAGATCAACGGTTCGCCGGCACTGGTGCTCGAGATCGACGGCACTATGCCTCTCGTCATCACCGCTGAGCAGCGTGAGGGGAAGGTCACCCACATCTTCTTCCTGCTGAATGAAGAAGAGCTCACTGCTCTCTCAGCGCACCCGAACATCAGTTGAAGCCGAACCATCACAGAGGAGATAGCCCAACCATTAGATGACTGTCGCTCCGACGTCTGGCCTTTCGCGCTGCCGAGGGCGGAACGCGGATCACCTGGAGTCACGCTTTGCCACACACGGCGTCTCGGGATGGTTCTGGGTGCTGGTCGTTCGCTGGGTTCTTTAGGCCAGGAGCCGACTCATGGTGAGTGCCAGCACCTCGGGGCGGCTGTGGCGCTCGTGATCGGAGGCGATGAAGTGGTTACCGATGAGGAGCGAGAAGGCGAGCATGCAGCGCACCTCTACGTCGTCTGCGTCCTGGCAGAAGGTCCCGAACTGCGTGCGAAGGTAGCCCATCCGTCGGTTGTCGACGTGGCGCAGCCGCTCGGCGACGGAGGGATCGCGTCGGGACCAATCCCGGACAGCTAAATCGATCCCTCGTAGGCCGCCGCCCACCGAAAAGGTCAGCTCCCCCGCGCGCTGTATTTTCGTCCGGGCGTCGCCGCCCTCCCGCTCGATGCGGGACAACACGTCGTCGGTCGTTCGGCGTTCCCAGGTATCGAGCATGGCGTCGAGCAATGCCTTGCGGTCCGGGAAGTGCCCGTAGAGGCCACCCTTTGAGACCCCGAGTGACTTGGCCAGTGCTTCGATGCGGACAGCATCTGGACCGCCGGCGGCGAGGGCCCGCAGGCCCTCATCGATCCACTTGGTTCGAGGCGTACGGGTCGGTGGGGCCATCGCCTAGGTGTTGGTCGCCATCAGGGGATTGACGGCGATGAAGCGGACTCTTATCATGATACATACGCTACCGTATGTATCGATTCAACGGGTCCTTCGAGCAATTCGAGGTGAACGCACAAGTTGACTGTTGACGCGGAGAGTGATCCAAGTGACACGGGAGTGGGATCGGAAGCCATTGTGCGTCAGATCCCATGCCCGTCTGGGGCGTGCACCCGCAGCACGCTGGCCCGTGTGAACTACGAGGACGCCTTCCTGATCGAAACGGGGGTCGTCCGAGGCTGGACGGGCGAAGATTGGGCTCGGGCGGTTCTAGAGGGGGCTCCAGAAGGTACCCGGGCCGGGCTCGTGCGAGGGTGGCGGGCGCTCGGTCTGCGGCTCGGTCCGATTCGGTCCGAGGAGCTCGTTTTGGGTTGGGAAGTGCGTCGCAGTACTCCCGATCTGGTCTTGCTCGGATCGACCGGCCGGTTCGGTCTGTCTGGCGAGCTGCTCTTCGAATCTCGACGGGACTCGCTGCTGTTCGCGACATTCGTGCAGCTCGACAACCCCGCTACGCACGCCATGTGGCGCTGCATCGCCCACCATCATCGTGGCGTCGTGCGCCAGCTCCTCGGACAAGCCGCCGCACGACATCGGCGCCACCAGTGAACCGGGGCGCCGCCATCGAGCTGCTCGACCGTCTGCACCTGGCGCAGAACGAGTTCTACGCCGGCGGGTCCGGCTCCTCCTTTTCGCAGGTCCTAACCTCGAGCATCACCTGGACCATCCCGGGCAACAACGACATTGCCGGCACCCACCACGGTCTGGAGGAAGTTCTCGACTACTTCCGCCGGCGACGAGCGTTGTCGAACCACACCTTTCAGCTGCACCGACGCGATGTTCTCGTCGGCGACGACGACAGAATCGCTGCGCTTGTCGACGGTGCCGCCACTATCGGCAATGTCGAACATCGCTGGTCGACCGTGGGACTGTACGACATTGTCGGCGAGCAGATCTCCGCCTGCTGGCTCCTCCCGCTCGACCCGCACGGATTCGACATGATCTGGACCGTCCCGGACATACCGACGACGTGAGACAAGGAGCATCGGCTAGTGCCCTGACCACCAACCTTGCCGGGGGCGCGTCCACCACCTGAGTCCTCGGGTCGCGGCAGAATTTGGCATGGCTACTCCTGTGAAGGTGCGCCGGCTCTCCGACGAGGAGGGCAGGCAGTTGCAGCGGATCATCCGTCGAGGCGGCGGCAAGACCGACAAGTCGATCGTCAAGTGGCGACGGGCCCTGGTGGTGCTGGCCTCGGCCGGCGGCAACGATGTTGCCGCCATCGCCCGTTTGGTCCAGACCAGTCCCGACCGGGTGCGAGCGATGATCCACTCGTTCAACGAGAAAGGGATGCGCGCCCTGGACCCTCAGTGGGCGGGTGGCCGTCCCCGCCGGATCACGACTGAGCAGCGCAACCTCATCATCACGACGGCCACGCAGCGCCCGACCAACCTGGGCAGGCCCTTCTCCAAGTGGAGCATCCGCAAGCTGGCCCAGTACTTGGCGACCACCAAGGGCGGTCGGATCGCCGTGTCCCGGGAGCGGCTCCGCCAGATCCTGGCCGAGGAGGACATCACCTTCCAGCGCACCAAGACCTGGAAGGAGTCGCCGGATCCTCGCCGGGAGGAGAAGTTGGCCCGCATCGAGTGGCTGCTCGAGCACGAGCGTGAGAGGACCTTCGCCTTCGACGAGTTCGGGCCACTCGCCGTCAAGCCCGAAGGCGGGTCGTGCTGGGCAGAGAAGTCCAGGCCACAGCGGCTGCGGGCCAACTACCACAAGCCCCACGGGACGAAGCAGCTGTTCGCCTGGCACTCGATCGGTGCCGACCGGCTCTATGGCCGCATCGAACCGAGGAAGGGAGCGGCCCCGTCGCTGCGAGCCCTCAAGGCCATCCGGGCCCTCGCCCCTGATGGCGAGCAGATCTACGTCATCCTCGACAACCTGAACCACCACAAGGGCATCGCCCTCCGCCAATGGTGCGACGACAATGCTGTCGAGCTCGCCTTCACCCCGACCTATGGGTCGTGGGCCAATCCGATCGAGGCCCACTTCGGCCCGCTCCGCCAGTTCACCATCGCCAACTCCGACTTCCAGGACCACACCGAGCTGGCCACGGCTACCCGCAACTACATCCGCTGGCGCAACGTCAACACCCGTGATCCCGAGGTCCTGGCCCTCGAGCGCAAGCACCGGGCCATACTCCGGGGCGAGGCCCGCCGTCGCTGGGGCCAACCCCGGGCCCGAGCGGCATAGCTCACGCCTGAACGACCTACGCAGCGGCTGCTGGCGGGACCGTCATGCCGTGACGTCGCCTCCGGCATGGTCAGTACGCCGATTCGCAGACCGATGCCGGTCCACGCACCGCCTGCTCATCCGGATCACCGTTCTGCACGCCTGCCAAGCGCGGAACCTTTGTGGTCAGAGCACTAGGTGGTCGGGGACCGGCCGAAAGCCCGCCGCCTTTCTGTCTCGTTAGTCCGGGCCGCACTCTCTGTGCGCGTCGGCGCGAACCAGAGACACAAGACATCGAGCGCTGACGTGTTGTCTCGACTGAACGAACTCGAGGTGATGGACGCGAGCGACGGCATGGTCTTCGACCTCTGACCGGGTTCTCATGACAGCCAGTGCACTGCCACCTATTGCCTGGCTTGGTGGAGCCGCCGCTCATAGGTCGGGCCAGGTGGATGGCACGGACCTGGGCTGGTGCCGAAGTGGTCATGCGCACCGCCCTCGAAGAGCCCATCGAGGAAGATACCCACGACCTGACCGAGCCCGCGCATGCGCTCGTCTTCGTGGAGTATGACGGCTACGTCACGGCGACTCACGGGCTGCGAGATAGGCGTCGAACGCCTCCACCTTGTGGGTATCCTCAAAATCCTCTTGGTAGACGATCTTCCCCCAGACGGCACGCCCGTAAAGAACGGACCGATTCTCGTAGATGACGTTGCCGGAGTCGTCCATCGCCTTGTCCGTGAACAGTACGCACACCGAGGTCCGCCAAGGAGGTCCATTCACGAGGATTTCCTGCACTTCGCCCACCAGGCCGGCGTCGAGGAATCGTCGGAGGAACTCCGCGATCACAGCCTTACCTCGATGTTCCCCGCCCCACGAGCTTCGACCTGGGAACACCAGCACAGCATCGTCGGCGTACCCAGCAAGCAGAGGGCCGGGGTTTCCTCGGGCCAAGGAGCGCACATTGCGCCGGATCATCGTACGAACGGCCGACTTGTACACGGAGCCCTCCTGGATAGATCAATCCATACAAACTAACTATGCTGTGTGTCGCGCTGCAACCCGCCCACCGCGGTCGGGCCACCGAAACCAGGAGGTGACCGAGTGAATGCCACGAAGGCACGCCTCGTCGACGTGAGTGCCGGTCTGTTCCAACGCCGAGGGCTCGCTGCCACAGGGATCAAGGAGATCCTGGCCGAAGCGCAGGCACCCTTCTCATCTCTCTACCACCACTTTCCCGGGGGGAAGGACGAACTCGCTGAGGCTGCGATCCGTTCCTCGGGAATGCAGTACCAGGCGCTCGTCGAAGAAGTGTGGGACGGGCAGGACGACGTGATCAGCAGCATCGCTGCGGTGTTCGATGGCGCCAGCCAGACTCTCGAAGCGACCAATTTTGTCGAAGCCTGTCCGATCGCCGTGATCGCACTGGAGGTCGCAAGCACGAATGACCAGCTGCGAACCGCAACTGCCGAGGTATTTGAGGCCTGGATAATTGCCGCCAGCCAACGGCTCATCTCAGCAGATATCGCCACTGACGATGCTCGCCGGCTTGCACTGTCGATCATCTGTCTAATCGAAGGCGCATTCGTTCTTTCCCAAGCCATGAAGTCCACCGAGCCGATGCGATCAGCCAGGGACACCGCGCTGCGGGCAATCCGTGACCTACTCACGACGTCGGCGTGAGGCTGCGGCTCGCGGTATTGGGACCCAGCTCAGGGCGCTCTTCCTGTCTCGATCAGGTCTGTCGACCCCAACGCACCGGTGGGTGCCTGTTTCATTGATTCCAGAGCAGGATCCGCCTGTTGACTCACTGAGCTGGGAGTTTGTGAACCCCAGACCAGCTCCAGGCACCCAGCAGGAGACATGAGGTAACTGATTGCTGAGCAACCTCCGGACCGAGGGCATGGCGACTGAAGATGGCCCATGGCTCAGTGGCGGATCCCTACCGGGAGGCCGTTGCCTTCTTCGCTGCGCTGGAACCCACCTGCGGTGCATGCGACCGGATCGAATCAGGCAGGTTCAGGCTACCTACCCGGCACTTGTTCGGGTGCCCGCTGTTGGGGACCTCATGGAACTTCTGACGCCGAACACGTGACCCGCGGCCCGCGCTGGCCGGAAGGACCGGGGACACGGTCACCGTCACCCATCACCAGGCTAGGAAGGTCGTCGTATGGGCCGCACGAGCTCTTACGTGAACCCGTCACGACGACCAGCGGCGACCCCCGCGGGGAGCTTGCTGTTCCCGCTCCGATACCGCAGCCATTGACATTCGGAGCTTCCAGAGGAGCTCGGTCAGCGTACGAACATCGTCGGACTCCCAGTCCTTGACGAACAACGCAAATCGCTTGAGTCCGAACTCGGTGAGACGGCGACGCTCATCAGATCCTGCTTCGGTCAAGGACACAAGACAGGATCGCCTGTCTGCCGGATCGGCGGTCACGGCGACTAGGCCACCGTCTTCAAGCTCACGCACCCGCCGGGTCACCAACGATGGATGGACAGCCTGTATTTCAGCAATCTCTGAGGGTCGGATCGCTTCGTGATCACCTATCACCTGGAGCAAGCTGAGGGTGCCAGCCCCTCTTCGTTGACGACGGGCGCGGTCGAGTCCAGCGTTGAGCGTGAACAGCGCGGCCACCATTTCTTCGACCTCGCGTTTCTTCGGTGGCATGCGCCTCCCACTAATAGTTGATAGAGTCAATCAATGGTAGATGCCTGGAGGGGCGAGGCCAGGGATCCACCTTCGAGAGAAAGCGGCGACGAATTGTCAGTTGCGAGACGGCGTTGGCTCGTCGGTGCTGAGCCCATCTTCGAAGGAGGGTGGTTTCACAAGGGTGAGCGAGTGAAGGGTTGGAATGTGGAGAGCGAGCTTGTGGCCCTCTCTCTCCTTGGCGACGTGACCGTCGACCTTTGGAATTCCAAGAGCATTCCTTCCGAGGTTCATCTCGAGGCTTACGCGATCGGACGCGACGTTAACGTGCTCGTTGGACCTGGAACGCACGTGGAGCTCACGGGGCGGTCTCACAACGATCATCTCAACAACGAAGTGCCATCGGTCCCTGAGGCACAACGCACCTGGGTGCTTCGGATCGAGGGCCACACCTTGCTCGGTGACGTAGTCGTGCGGGTCCATCCCGGCTCTCGGGGGGCCTGAGGCGACCATGCCGAGCGGTCAGGGGATCGAGGCGCTTCGCCTCACCAAGCGGCATGGCGCCACGATCGCCGTCGACGACTGAACAACCCAGACCTCATGAGGATCGCCGAATGCATCTGCATCATGACCTCCGACTTGATCATGGCGACGGCACCCCGTGAGTCGGAGTCGACCTGCGAGGCCAGGAAGCTCCGTAACTGACCTGAAGTGCTGGCTACAGCATCGGCGAGTGTCTGTCGATGAGACCAGTGCAGGATTCGTTTCTTGCGTTGATGGATCGCGGGATACTCGATGCCCCCGGCACACCGCCGTGTTGGGGGCATCGCCGCGGATCGGCGCATCGTTCACTTCGGTCGGGTCTGCTGCAGGTTCAGTTGACACTGGGGGTTGGTGACCAGGGAGCCTCCCCTGTCGGATCCAGGTGGCTGGCTCAGCTCGACGTTGTCGGCCTCTGTCAGCGTTGCTCAGCGAGCCACCTGTGGGCAACGGGAAGCGCCGTAGCGATGATCTCGAGGTGCCCACCACTCCCCGAAGCATCGAGCGGCGCGCCGGGCAACTGCGCACCCAGCCAACGAGAGTGGGCCAGCGGAACGTGGAGATCTGCCGGGCCACTCCAGAGTCGTATCGGGGCGCCGATGGAGCCGACCTCGAAACCCCAAGAGCCGTGAAAGGCGACGCCGTCGTCGACAATTCCCTCAATTCCAGGCTCCAGCGCTAATCGCACCGACTTGGTATATGCGCGGAAGAAGGTCTGGGAACCCGCGTCGTCAGGGAACGCTTCGGCGGCCAGCTGCTCGATCTGCTCGGCCGAATACCCTTCGACCTCGGTTCGATAGTTCGTTGCCCACGCTCGCACCGCACCGAGGTCATCATCGTCGAACCACCGATGGATCTGAGCGATGTCGTCCTGCATCCCGGCGAGATAGTCGAGACCGCTGGCATCCCGGGGTGCGAGCGAGCATATGACAGCAACCCCGGTGACGAGCTCGGGCAGAAGAGCCCCTATGGCGAGTGCGTGGGGACCACCTCCCGAGGCCCCGCACACACCGAGCCTGTCGATGCCGAACGCGCGGGTGATGGTCCGGACATCCTCGGCGACGTTGGCGACGGTTCGTCCCGGGTGCGGTGAGGAGCGACCGTAGCCAGGACGGTCGTAGCTCAGAAGCTGGACACCCTCGCGAGCAGCCCCGTCGAGTAGTCCGCCGAGTAGAGACCGGCCTCCAGGCCATCCGTCGATGTTCAGTACGGCGATGCCAGTGGGATCGCCTCCCGATTCGACACAGAGCTCTCTGCCATCAGGTGTCTCGACGACGGTCGTGGTGACGGGCACGGTTTGGACATTAGCGGTTGCGAGGCGGATCTGGCGGGGAGCTACAGACGCCAATCGCCGTTACCCTTCGGACGG
This sequence comes from uncultured Acidimicrobiales bacterium, assembly GCA_963841925.1. Taxonomy (GTDB): domain Bacteria; phylum Actinomycetota; class Acidimicrobiia; order Acidimicrobiales; family RAAP-2; genus Bog-756. Next base: position 981,674 of record CAWJER010000002.1, on the reverse strand, counting down.
AGGCGTCACGATCTTCTTCAAGCCCCGTCCCCGAAGGTCGGTCATCTATAACTATGGGGGCGCTGGTCCGGACGAGGCAGGCGAGCCGCAAGGGTCAGCGATCCGGAGGTCGCGGTCTGGCTCGCTGCCGCCATGCCGTCCATCACGACATTGATGGCGGCCGCCAATCGAATCCCTGGCATGGTGACTCGAGGGCCTGAGGCGACTAGGAGTGCGGCTCTCGGAATCCACTCCGCTGCCATCGACGCCCGTGGCTGGCTGGCACTTCATCCGTGTCCAGAATCGGCGGTCGGCGTGGAGCTCGCTATCGCGTTCGGCGAGTTCATTTTGCTGGCCGAGGAGTGCACCATCGCGAGCGGCATCCCCGGCTACGACTCTGAAGATCTGGACGAGAGGGCCGGCCGGGTCGTCGCCGATCTGATGCTGGCGATCTACGGCCCGAGGCCACATGAGGAATTAGCGACAGGTTCTCCGTGGAGTGGCCCGAATCTTCGGTTACGCGAGGCAGTATCTCGGGATCAGCTGACGGCAAACTTGCTGCCGCAAGTGCCCTGGCCGTGTCGACGCACTGGCGGGAAAGTGTCTCAGTGAACCGGAGGTGAACCGGCCAATCGGTCCCCTGAGCTGGGATTGCACGGCCTGAAGGCATGTTTCGAACCCCGTTCAGGAGACATGGGGTAACTGAATGCTGAGGAATCTCCGAACTGAGGGGATGGCGCCAGAGGATGGCTCGGTGGCTGGATCAGGGTCGTTACGACTGGTCGCTAAACCGTCGTGCTCGATATCTGCCCCTGTCAAAGGAAGCATTGGCGACTCGACTGCTACGGGTGGGGAAACACTGCCTCGACGCGAGGACCATCTGAGGACCAGAAGACTTTGTACGGCGCGCGTCCCGGCAATGCCAGGCGGAATCGGATCCCATCCTTCGTGGTGATCGCTGTTGACATGCTCTGGGCTTGCTCTGGAGAACTGAAGATGAAATGGCAGAGGGTGAGGATGTCGTTGTAAAGGTCGGCGTCGCCTTCAGCTTCCAACTCGTCCAGTTGTTCGTCGGCGATCTCGGAGTACGAGCCGACGATCTCGTCGGTCACGCGAGGCGTCGCCGACGGGAGCGCTGAACAGACTTCGAGCCGGCTGCACGCGTCAGCAGGTCCTGAAGCTCGGGGCTCTCGTCGTACTCGGCCTGGGCTTCGGCCACCACGATGGCCGGTTGGAGCAGGATGCTGCCATCCGAGTTCTCCCGGACGATGAACCGCTGATTGCTGTGGCCAGGAATCACCACTCTGCTGCGCTTGTCAGTCTCAACCAAGATCGTCACGGGCCGGTCTCCTCGTTCGTTTTCCTCAACTGTATCCCACTTTCCCATGATGGGCAATTGGGATGAGTCCACGTCAGCCCACCAACACGGCCACAGAAGCTTGTTCGAGTGCGACCAGACGCCAGACATCGTCGCTACTGCTAAGATATATTCGGAGTAGCGAAGACCGCCTTCCTCTCCCTTGCCAGCCTATGGAGACAGTGATGACCATGGTCCCCGATCCACACGAAGGCGAACCCCACGGCGAACGGCGTGGTGTCGTCCATACCGAGGTGATCGCTCCCGGATCCCTTGACGCCCGCCCCTTCGAGTTCCGTGACACCCTCACGGTTCGCCAGGCGGCCACTGAGGCGGCGCGGGAGCTTGGCTACCGCACCAACAACGCCGGATTCCAGAACGCCGACCGGGTCCAGCTCAACTCGGACCAGACGCTGGCTGAAGCCGGGGTCAATGATGGGTATGTCCTCTACCTGATCGATACTGCCGGCGGCCAGTAGACATGGTCCCCGTCGAGGTCACCCTTGCGGTCCTTGACGAGCAGTTCCCGTCAACTCGTCGCTGGGGCGAGCGCAACGGCTGGGAGCTGAATGTCGACACCGCGGCGCTGGTCATCGACGGGCGGGGAACCCACCCCGTCGATGACCGTCCGGTCCGCCTCCTCGCAGGGGTCGACGGATACCCCGCACTCCCGCCCTCGTGGCGGTTCGTTGATCCGGAGTCGGGCGCGCCGACCGCCGCCACGACGCCCAACCGCGGGAGTCGCAATGGCCAGTCGTCGATCATCTACGGGGTCGGGGTGATCTGCGCCCACTTCAGCCGCACTGCCTTCGCCGGTGGCCCCGTCCCCGGGCCACACGCCACCGACTGGCAGCTGAGTGGCTGGGCGGACATCACCGGAGGGGTACAGGCCCACACCCTCGCGGAGATGGTGGCAGTGATCGACGACCACCTTCGCTGGAGCACCGGATGGCTGGCGTGAGCGGTGACCCACTCGACCAGTCCGATCTCGAGGACGATGTGAAGACGGGGCGCGTCCACCGGCGAAACCCCCTCCCGCTTGCGCCCGCCCGAGGGCACCTCATCGTCACCGACTCCGTGAGACGGGCCACAGAGACCGCTCTGCGAGGATTCATCGGCCCAGACGGCCGCCACGAGGGCATCGGGTTCTGGGCGGGCCGACAAGAAGGCGACGATCAGCTCGTCGCTGCTGTGATCGTGCCACGAGCCATCCACGGCCCGGGCTTCGTCCACGTCTCTGCCGACCAGGTCGGCGAGGCTGCCCACCAGGCACGGGATCGCCGTCTCGTTCTGCTCGCACAGGTGCACTCGCATCCCGGAGACGACACCCGCCACTCCGATGCCGACGACAGTCTGGTCCTCATGGCTCGCGAGGGCATGTTCTCGATCGTCGCTGCCCAATACGGAGACCGGGCCCTCACCCTGGCAGAAGGTGTCGGTATCTACCAGTTCCAGGACACCCGGTGGATCCAGGTCTCTGACGCCGAGACCGCGCTCATCATCCTCCCCGCGGCGGTCCACACGTGAGTGGCACAGATCGGGAACGGTTCTACGTGGAGCGAGACCTCCGCACCAGCGCCTACGGTGTGGTGACCGATCGCCTGAGGACACCGGTCCGGATCAAGGTCGGGGCCGGCGCCGCGGAGTCGCCCGCGGGGCAGGCACTCGCGCTGGCGGTGATCAACATGATCTGCCGGGTCCATCGCAGAGTCCAGCTGTTCCTTCCCGACAGCGAACTGCACGTGCCCACCTTGGTTCCTGCCACTACCCTCGCCGAGGCCGGTGAGAAGCTCGCCGTCGCCATCGACCCCTTCATCGATCTCGCAGCCTGTGAGGAGCCCGGTCCAACCCTCGCTATTGGTGACGTCGCTGGCACCTATTGGCTCGGCGCCGACGGCAACATCGGCCACCTCGCCGAGGAGCGGGCGCCCATTACCGGGCACCCGGCGAGCTTCCTGGGTGCGGGCATCGCAGCCTGAATCGGGTCCGCTGCGCTACTGCTCGCCGTCACCGGAGCGAACGTCCGACCCCGGAGCGTCGCTCTGTGGGGATTCGACAATCAGCCCGTCGACCCTGGACCGAGCCAGCCGATCGCACCCATCGACGTGGGGGAGCGCGTGGTAATCGTCGGAGCGGGAGCGGTGGGGTCGGCCATGTTGTACTGGCTGAGCCCCCTCGGCGTTCGAGGAGACTGGACGGTGATCGACGGTGACGTCGTGGAGCTGCACAACACCAATCGGTCCCTGGGCATGCTCGCCGCCGACGCCGGATGGGTGAATGGCATCCCGGGTGGCCCCGTCGCCAACAAGGCCGACATCGGGGCCGCACTCATCGGAGCAAGCCCCGTCGTCGGCTGGTACGACGAGTGGGTGACGAGGGCCGGGCCTCGACCCGACCTGCTCATCCCAGCTGGCGGCGAACGCAGTATTCGTCACAACCTTGGACACCTTGGACTTCCGCTCATGATGCAAGGTGCAACCTCGCCGGACTGGCAGGTGCAACTCCATCGGCACGGACCCACCGACAGCTGCCCAGCCTGCCGGTTCCCTAAACGGGCAACCGCAGAGATGGCCTGCTCGGTTGGCCACCTTCCCGCTACTCCCGAAAGGGTCGACGATGAGAGCACCGACGCCGCCCTGCCGTTCCTGTCGGCCGCCGCCGGGCTTCTTGTCGTGGCGGCCCTCACTCAGCTGGAGAACGGCTATCTGGACCAGCCGGTATGTCAGCACGGACTCCTATTTGGAGCCGACACCCAGGTCGACTGGTGGAACACAATCGCCCGATGCTCACCGACGTGTACCAGCCGGCTGACCCAGAGTACTCGCCGCCGGCTCAACGCCGGGCGCCGATGGGCGGTACTGGAAGATCAGGAGTGAGGTGGGATGAGTGCCACGACCCGATCGGTGAGCTCTCCGCCGCGGATCATCGGCAGATTCCGAGCCGACACCCGGAAGGTCCCTTGCAGGATCCCGATCTCGCCCACATAGTCCACACCCTCCTCGTCGATGGCCGACAGCAGCAGCGCAGCGTCGCCGACAGACTTGTGACGCGGCACATACCCCATCCCGCGCCCGAAACTCTTAGCGACACGAAGCCGAGGGGTAACCCTCGGGCCGTCGAAGCCCGGGAAGTTTGGCTGAGAACGTTGTGCAGCCAGAGCTTTCTGCTCGGCTGGCTTGAGTGCCATCTCCAGCACCACCATCGCCAACGGTGAAGCTGACAGCGTCACGGCTCGTAGGGCGGTGGCCTCGGCACTGGCCTGAAATTCGTCTGCAAGTCGAAGAACGTCGTCCATGGTGACCTCAGCGGGGCACGCGGCCTGGAAGGGGGCCTCGGGTAGAAGCAGCCCAGCCGCCCCGAGATCACACAGCTCTTCCTCTGCTTGGCTCCAACTCTTCTCGACGCTTGAACCATTCTGTCCGTGGCCAGCGGACTCCAGGAACCACGTGTGAACGATGGCATGCGCGCAGCTGAAGCGCTATCTGCCCCGCTCGTGTCGGCACTGCGCAGGCGGATCTGAAAGTTTCTGCCATCCCAGTGGATCGTCTCCGCCTGCTCCTGTTCGACGAGCACGACATGGGCGTTCCGAAACGAGGCGAGGACCTCGAGATCCACCGGAATCCCTTCGCCAGCCTCATCGAGCAGGTCGAGGCAGAGGCGACTGATCAGGGCAGCCGGTTCCCCATCTGCGCCGTGAAACTCCATAAGCGCTTCGGTGCGGGGATCAACCTTCTTCGAGGTCATCGAGCATTTGGCTGGAAACGATCGTGTCGTAGATCATCGCCCAGCGCCGCGAAGTTCGCGGCGGATCACCGCGAAACCGGACACCCGCGAGCATCTCCACGTCAGAGGGAGGAAGGTTCCGTTCCTTGGCGAACTCCAACAGGCTCGGATCTGGCTCCACGGCAGACGCACCTGGCCGAGCGCTCTCGCCTAGCAATTCGGCGATGGTGACCCCGAGCACCTTCGCCAGACGCATCAAGACCTGGCCGCCGGGTCGCTTGCCCTGGCCGCCTTCCAATTCCGACACATACCCTGGTGATACTTCGGCCTGGCGAGACAGCTCCGCTTGGGATAGGCGCTTCTCGGCGCGCAGCCGCTTCAGATTCTCTGGCAGGGAACTCGCTTCCATTGCCCTCCTTCGCTACAGCGAAGCATAGATCGCTGGCGCAAGAGGACAGCAGCATGGGCTGCCACGGCGGCCGGATACTCGAATCGTCAGCGGATCCATCGGAGCGCAGTGCGTACGAGTGGAGCCAGAGGCGCGAGGGGCGTCCGATCTTGTGAATGATGAGCCAGACCTTCTGCTTGTCGAGAACCCCTCCTCTTCGGATGGAGTCGCCCATGCAGGAAATCAGACTCGTGGATGGGATACGAGAACGTGACTGAACAACACGAGTGGGGCAGTCATCCTCCAACTTCCAAACGATCGCTTCTGCCATAGTTGGGGGCCTCGGGCGCGGTGACGTCCCGAGCACGCCAAGGGCCCACTCGACCTCGGACATCTGGTCACAAGTGAGGTCGGCCACCTCCGGTCGGTCGGAAGCTGCCGATTTCGGCCTAGCCAAGGCGGCGATCGTCCTTTACCATCCACAGGAGTTGCCGGGGGAATCGCCATGGGAGGACTACCGTGCTTCGACGCCTGCTCGCTGTAGTCCTCATGGTCGGTGTTGCCGCCGCCGTCGCCCCTGCGGGCGTCGCCGGAGCAGGCAGTCCAGGCCCCATCCAGCTGCTGATCCCCGGCTCGATCGCCTACGGGCTCCTCGGGCACGCCTGCACCCCGGTGCAGGAGATCGTCACCGCGGAAGGGTTCGACCCGACGACCGGCTACCCGTCCGCCAACGTGGAGATGGCCACGAGCTGCAGCGGGAGCGGCAAGGGCGGCGGAGGGCATCACACCTACACGGCCTACTCCGGTGCCGTCTGGGACGACTCCGGACAGCTCGACGCGCTCCAGACGGTCCCCGCCAACCCGAGCGCCGGTCCCGCCTTTGCCGCGTACGACTCCTACGGCAACGAGGAGTACCAGTCCGGTGGGAGTTCGTATCTCCAGTGGGCGGCCGGCTTCGTGCCCGTGCCGAGGGTGACCGGGTTGTCGATCACCGCCGGTTCGACCGTCGGCGGTGAGACCGAGACCATTGCCGGGACCGGCTTCACCAACGCCGTCACGGTCCTGTTCGGTGAGGTCAGCGTGCCGTTCACGGTAGTGAACGACACGACCATCACGGTGACCACGCCGCCGGACGCCGTGACGGCGAACACGACGGTCGATGTGACCGTCGCCTCGTCGGAAGGGACGAGCGCCACGTCGCCGGCCGACCAGTTCACGTACTCGCTCCCGCAGGTCACCGGGCTGTCGGTGTCGGCCGGACCGACGTCCGGAGGGACCGCGGTCACCGTCACCGGGGTCGGGTTCCTCGGCGCCACGGCGGTCGACTTCGGCTCGCTCGCCGCGGCCTCGTTCACCGTGGTCGATGACACGACCATCACGGCCACGACGCAAGCCGACCCGGCGTCGGCCGACCAGACCGTGGACGTGTCCGTGAACTCGGCTGCCGGCACCGGATCGGCCTCACCTGCCGACGAGTTCACGTTCGTCGTCCGGCCGGTCATCACGTCGATCAGTCCCACCGCGGGTCCACTCGGAGGCGGCACGCCGGTCACGATCACCGGTTCCGGCTTTTCCGGAGCAACGTCAGTGGACTTCGGCGGGATCCTGGCCTACGGCGTACCCACCAGTGACAGCTCGATCACGGTGACGGCACCCGCCGGCGAGACGGCGGAGGCCGTCGACCTGACGATCACCACCATCGGTGGCACGAGCGCCAGGTCGCGGGCCGACCAGTTCACCTACGGTCAGCCGATCGCCTGCTCGAAGGTCACCGGCGCCGTGGGTGGTTCGATGACCGTATCGAAGTGCTCACCACCGTCGACGGGTTACGCCAAGGCGGTACTCGACCCGACGGGCACGTTCTTCACCTGGTCGAAGAGCGGGCAGACCTCCGCGGTCTCGCTGACCTTCACCAATGTGGGCCAAGGCGTGTGCTCGAAGGGGCAAATCGAGTACGACATCTCCGGTGCCGTGACCGGTGGCACCTCCACCTACACGACTCTCGGCGACACCGTCTACGGCGTCACCTGCGCAGCCAAGTCCGGCAAGTTCGTCCTGGTGAAGGGCTCCACCTTCAGCATGTAGCCGGACGGAGTCCGGTGGGCCACCGGACCGGAGCGGACCCCGCGGTCGCACGTCACCGACTTCCCAGTCATCCGACAGGCGCCCGTGGCCAGCCGTCCGATGATGACGGCGTCCACGTGATCTCGATGAGCATCGTCTCCGACTCGGCGTCGGACGCAATGCCGTCCGCAGACGCATCCGGGGGGCGGCCGGAGGGTTCACGATCCGGGCGCAGAGGATGATGGCCTCCACGACACAGCACGGGATCGAATGCCGTCGGGGCTGCTGGGTAGTACCGCTGGTCACGGGGCACAACTGGGCTCTGACCGGTCGCCAGCCAGCTCGCCAGCCGCTCCGTCGGCGTCTCGTGGGCGTCGGCGACGTCAGCGAGACGCCCGGGGTGTCCACCAGCGCCCTGTCCCGGACCACCGTGGCGTGGGGGTGGACCATTGCCACCGTTGGAGTGGAGTGGCCTCCTGGGCCCGGGATCGTGGCCGGGCAGCCACCCATGGCGGACCTGAGTGCCGGAGGCCGTGCCGGTGGACTTCCGGCCTCCCGGTCACCTTGCGCACCTTGGCCCACACCGGATCAGACCTGCGGCTCCTGCCGGCCCGTCAGGGCGCACACGGAGCGACGCCGAGACCCCGATAGACGTGCACCCAATGGGCTCGATGACACGGTCTCGCACCTACCGAGACGCCGTCATCCCCCGTGGGCCCGGCGGGACGGGGATCACGTCTCGGCGTCGCAGTGCTCCGTACCCTCCGTGCGGCGGACCGATCGACAGTGGCGGATCGGTGCCCATCCCCGACGAGTCACGGACCGTTCCCCAGCTCCGCTCCGGCAAGGGGAAGACAGAACGGCGGACCGCCGGTGGGCATTGGCAATCTGTCTTCTGCGCCGAATACCATCGTGTCGGCGGCTTCGGCATAATGGAGTGTGCGGTCGTCGGATCCCTTCGCTGAGCGAGGTGGTTGGGCTCAGGAGCGTCACGGTAGTGGGCGATCGAGCCGAACCGAGGGAGCTGACTTCGGAGGAGAGCAGTCGGAGAATCAGCACGGCATGTCCAGATGCCCGGTGAACCAGCCGAGCGCTTCCACTTGGATCCGGAGGTCAGCTGAGTGCATCGACCGAACGTGGGACCGCCCTCCGCCTCAGCGCGGTCAGGCGCGCTTTCCGACTGGCGCCGTCACGGCACAGAGGGCGTCGGCGTGCGCCGGGGACCCGCCACGCAGAGGAGGATGGCCCTCGTCGCGCTCGGTATCGTCGTGATCGGGGCACTCATGCCTCTGGGGGCGATACCGGCGTCGGCGGGGCCCCCGGGCACGTACGCCAATCCGCTCTCCCCGTTGGACACCCCCGATTCGGATGTCGTGCGATTGGGAGCCACGTACTACGCATTCTCCACCGGCGACGGGTTCTTCAACGTCCCGGTCATGACCACCACCGACCTGTCCTCGTGGCCGCAATCGTTGTTCGACCCCGAGGTCTCGGACGCGCTGCCGTGCCAGACCGGAAGCGTGACGGGTGGCGATTGCCAGATCAGTGCCTGGGCGACACGTGCTCCAGGCAACGGGTCACCGTGGTCACCGTCGATGGTTCAGGTGGGTGGCGAGTTCTACCTGTTCTACGCGGCGTGGGATCCGTCCGTGTCCCACTACTGCGTCGGAGTGGCCGAGAGTCCGTACGCGGCGGGACCTTATGTTGACAATTCCGCGGGACCGGTGGTGTGCCAGCCGGCCCTGGGTGGTTCGATCGATCCCGACGTCTACCAGGACTCGTCGGGCAACTACTACCTGGCGTGGAAGAACAATGACGGTTACAGCTCGACGACACCTGCCACCTTGTGGGCATCGCCGGTGGACTTCGGCTCCGATGGTGCCCAGTTGGTGGGAACGACGACGGCGTTGATCACCCAGAACCGGCCGTGGGAGACCACGATCGAACAGCCCCAGATGGTCCAGCTCGGGGGCCACTGGCTCCTGTTCTTTTCGGGGGGACCGTGGGAGTCCAGTTCGTACGCCATCGGCTACGCGTACTGCCAGGGTCCGGTCGGACCCTGTGCGGATCCGAACGCCACACCGGTCTTCGGGTCGGCGGGAGCGGTGGCGGGCCCCGGTGCCCCGTCGATATTCACCGATACCTCCGGCGCGCTCTGGATGTCGTACAACGCCTGGACGGCAGGGGACGTGGGTTATCCCGCGGGGTCTCGCAGCCTGCGTATGGACCCGCTATGCATGGTGGCCGGGACACCGGTTCTGCTCGGACCGTCGGCGACCTCCCAGTCGTTGACCCCGTCCTGTCCCTCCGAGCTGCCCGACGGCTACCAGTTTGCTGCTGGCGACGGCGGCATCTTCTCGTACAACGCTCCGTTCAGGGGCTCGATGGGAGGAAGTCCCCTGAACGCTCCGGTGGTGGGGGAGGCGGCCGATCCGGCCGGCGGCTACTGGGAGGTGGCCGCCGACGGTGGCATCTTCGCGTTCGGCGCCCCGTTCTACGGATCGGTCGGGGGGTGGTCGTTGCCCACCGCGATCGTCGGCATGGCCCCCACGGCGGACGGCGGCGGCTATTGGGAGGTGGCGTCCAACGGTGGTGTCGCCAATTTCGGCGACGCCGGCAACTACGGATCCATGGGGGGCCGCGCTCTGGCCGCTCCCATCGTCGCCATGGTCGCCGACCCCATCGGCGGGGGTTACTGGGAGGTGGCGTCCGACGGTGGCATCTTCGCTTTCGGCGACGCCCGCTTCTACGGGTCCATGGGTGGCCACCACCTCAACGAACCGATAGTCGGCATCACCCCGACTCCCGATGGTGGTGGGTACTGGGAGGTGGCGTCCGACGGTGGCATCTTCGCTTTCGGCGACGCCGGCTTCTACGGGTCCATGGGGGGCCACCACCTCAACGAACCGATAGTCGGCATCGCGGCCACTGCGGACGGCGGGGGCTACTGGGAGGTGGCGTCCGACGGTGGCATCTTCGCCTTCGGCGACGCCCGCTTCTACGGGTCCATGGGTGGCCAGCCACTCAACGCCCCGATTGTCGGCATCACCCGCATCGGCACCTGAGATCGCGAAGCTGTGAGATTGCGGGTGAAGGGGAAGGTGGGGTGATCCATCGCGCTGTCGCGAAGGAGGCCGCGACGTCGCCGGTCTCGCGATCGTGACCGGGTCCCCCTGAACGGAACCAGGTCGCGTGGGTCGGCTGTCGGGGACCGGTCACGGGGCTCAGACCCGGAGTCCCTCGAAGATGGACGTCGCGTCCGTGTAGGAGGGTTCGAGGAGGGTGACGTCCGGTGCCCGCTCTCGCAATGCACGGCGAATCGGTTCGATGTCTGGTGCCGAGGCGAAGCCAGGAAGCCAATCGTCGTGATGTCCGAGGATCAGGCGCTTCGCCGCCCAGGGCCCTCGCCTCGTCGGCGACGAACGCGGCCAGCGATCCCTGCACGGGCTCCCCGTCGATGTTCGCGCGCCCGGCGGCGGCAAGGATCGCCACATCGGGATTGAGGGATTCGAAGATGGGAGCCCAGTGTCCGGAGGTGTCCTGGAACAGCAGTGTGCCATCCGGCAGCTCGAACAGATAGACCAGGACCGCGCCGTCACCCCGATCGCTGTGGGCCGAGGCAGCCAGGATCAGGTGCTCGATCGCCCCGTCGTCGAGTGTCTGTTCGAGTCGTGATCCCAACTCCTGCATTCGTGAGGCACGCTCGTGCCAGGTGACGCCGACATCGCCGATGCACACGTCACCGGCACCCGCATCGTGGGTGCCGGTCCATAGGCACGAGTGCAGGCTCGGGTAGACGGACACCGTCACTCCACCGCCGAGTTCGATTCGCTCACCACCACCGACGCAGATCATCCGGTCCACCGGGACCCCGACCTGTTCCAGCAGGCGAACGGTCTCGTAGCTGCCGATGAGCCGGGCTCCAGTGTTGGCGATGATCCGGTCCGCACCCCAGAGGTGGTCGAAATGGGAGTGTCCGATGACGATCCAGTCGCATCTGTCGATGTCATCCGCCGTCAGTCCGGGACCCGCTGCCCCACTGACTCGATCGATGTAGGCGTCGAGAAGGACCGTGATTCCCGCCGAGCGGAGCCGGAACGTGGAGCATCCGTACCAGTCCAGGGTCGAAGTCATCGTCGTGCCTCCGGTTCGTGAGTTCAACCAGCAGTCTCTCTCGGGTGCGCACCGCCCGCCGTCGCCGGTCCCCGAGAGTCGGGCCACGTGACCGGGTCGGTTCAGGGGGACCCGGTCCCGTCCGGCCGAGCCACCGGATCAGTTCGGGCAAGGCCGGTCACCAGTTCGAGTCCGGCGGCCCAATAAGTCAAGGAGACACCCCGACCAGCCGATTCCGTACCCATGGCGATGCCTCCCGAACGATCCTTCGTCGACGCACCGGATGTGGTCCGACTGCGAATGTTGCACCGCTGTCACATGTGCCGCAAACACTGCCAGACGCCGTGCAAGTTCACGTCGCTCGAGTTCCGGCACCTGCTGCGGGACGAACTCGATTCGCCATCTCGTGATGCCGAGGACGACGGATCGAGGCACACACCGGTGACGTGATCCGGGGATCGTGCTCGGTGCCCGTCCCTCGTCGCCGGAAGGGCGGTGCGCTCCCCGGACCACAGCACCTGGCCCGACGGACCGGACAACGACGCCTTTACGCCTCGCCGCTGAGTGGGCCCCTGATCCGCGGCACGATGGCACGATGGCCGCCGCCCACCGACAGCGGCGCCGGGGTCCCGTTCCGTGACCGGACCGCCCTCGGTCCGGGGCGGGTCCCCGGGAACGCTTGATCCATCACAACCGGGGCGCGACCATGGTGCGGCGGCACCGACCCGGCGGGGTCACGAGGTGGAGGTGGGATATGGCGAACGGATCGACGTCCTTTCGAGCGGGAGTGTCGCGGGCGGTCGGCGTGCGTCCCGGCGGTTGGCGACGCCGGGTCCGGCTGGTGCTGGTGGTCGCCGTGCTGGTCTCCACCGGGATCCTGGGCCTGCTGGCCCCGCCGGCCTGGGCCAGTGGCACGCCGAAATTCAAGGGTTCGGCACCCGGTCTGGCGGCATGTGACCTGTCGGCCACGGTGGGCTTCTCGCCGGCGCTGACCGAGTCGGGCGGGGGAACGAAGCCGTCGTCGGTCAAGGGCACGTTGTCGGGCTGCGTCACGACCAACAGTGCGGTGACCATCACGTCAGGCACGATCAAGGGGTCGTACCCCACGAGTCCCCTGGCCTGCACCACGCTGTCGGTCACCGCTGCCGTGCTGGGCGCCACCGTCACCTGGAAGGGTGACGTGAACGGAACCGTCGGGGGCACCACCTACGCCGGAACGGCCTCGTTCAAAGCCACCACGGTGACCGGATCGACGGCCACCGGGTCCTTTGCCGGGGGTTCGACCACCACCGTGGACGTGCCGTCCACGCTGCACACGAGCTGTGCAACCAGGGCGGGCGCCAAGAAGCTGACCGTGACCGGTCAGATCATCCTGGGAACGACCAGTGGCCCCGGGGGGAGCGGCGGCGGCGTGACGGGGGGCGTGGTCCAGGTGGAGGGTGAGGGCCATACGGGCACCTTCTGCCACACGGCCTGCGGCACCTACTGCGCCGTGGTCACTGCCGGCGGTGTCGACTGCTGGGGCCAGGGCCTCTTCGGCGAGCTCGGCATCGACGCCCAGCCGCTGGACTCGTCGACTCCCCAGGCCGTCCACGGGGTGGGCAACGTGGGGACCCTGGGCGGCGTGGCCCATCTTGCCGGCCAGTCCGCAGACGACATCAGCTACTGCGCGGTGCTCGACTCCGGGGGCGTGGACTGTTGGGGCTATGACGGCAACGGCGAGTCGGGTGACGGTGGGGTGCACGGGTCCTTCACCCTGGCACCGGTTGCCGTGCCCGGTGTGGGCGGTACGGGCACGCTGTCCGGGGTGGCCAGCGTCACCAGCGGCGGTGAAGGCTATTGCGCCCTCCTCACGTCGGGCGGAGTCGACTGCTGGGGGAGCAACAACGAGAACGAGCTGGGTGACGGGACCGACGGAGGACCCGACTGCTCGACGTCGTGCAGCACGCCGGTGGCCGTGTCCGGACTGAGCGGCGCCACCGGACTGGCCAGCGACGGCAACAACTCCTTCTGTGCCGTGGTGGCCGGCGGCGCCGTCGACTGCTGGGGCCAGAACTACTTCGGCGAGCTGGGCAACGGCACGGAGACCCAGTCGGACACCTTCACCGCGGTCAGTGGTCTCACCGGTGTCGCCAGCGTGGCGGGTGAGCCCTCGAACCAGGGACTCGGGGGATTCTGCGCCCTGCTGACGTCGGGGACCGTCGACTGCTGGGGGGTGGACACCAGTGGCGAGGTCGGTCCCGGAGGCGGGGCCGACTCCTGCAACGACGGGTACGTCTGCAGCCAGACCCCGGTGCCGGTGGCGGGCCCCTCCGGCGTGACCGTCCTGGCCAGCGACGGCGCCGGCTACTGCGCCGTGCTCGGATCGGGGACCGTCGACTGCTGGGGGGACAACAGCCTCGGTCAACTCGGTAACGGCACCAGCGGAGGTCCCGACTGCGCCTCCTCGTGCGACACCACACCAGGGGCGGTGTCCGGGATCACCACCGCCTCCAACCTGTCGAGTGACGGCAGCGGCTACTGCGCGGTGCTCACCTCGGGCCAGGTCGACTGCTGGGGCCGCAACCTCGACAACGAGCTCGGTGCCGGCGACAGCTCGGGACCCGATACCTGTGGCACCCAGTCGTGCAGCACCATCCCCCAGACGGTGGCCGGCGTGGGCACGGCGGTGAGTCAGGCGACCGATCCCATCGGGTACTGCGCCCTGCTGTCCACGTCCTCGTTCACCTGCTGGGGGAGCAACGCCTTCGGCGAATTGGGAACGGGGTCAAACGGCACGGGCGACGGCACCTTGAGCGCCACACCCGACACCGGCCTGACCAACGGGGAGTCGGTGACCATCAGCGGCAGCTCGTTGGCCGGCGACTCGCTGGGCGCCCTCCTGGAGTGCAACAAGGCACCCGGCCAGCCCACGGTGTTCCTGGGGGGCGTGGTGGGAAGCTCGGTGCCGGTGGGGTGCTCCGCCCCCGGGTCCGGCGATCTGGTCTCGACGGCCGCCGACGGCTCCCTCTCCACCACCTACACGGTGACCACCGGGAGCGTCGGCCCGCCCTGCGGCTCCTCGGCTCTGGCCACCTGCCCGGCCACCGACAGCTCGGGGGGGAACCCGGCCACCGACGCCGCCGCCTATCCGTGCCCGCCGACACCGGCCCAGCAGGCGGCCGGCTTCACGTGCACGCTGCAGTTCGGTGACTCGGAAGGGGACCTGGTCGACACCTCGATACTGTTCAGCGGCGAGTCGTGACGGGGCCCGGCCGGCTGCTCCACCCGGCGGCCATGGCCTCGGCCCGCCGCCCACGCCGGGTGTAGTCGGCCCTGCCCCCCCAGTCACACGGGTGGTGGCGCGTTGCCAGCGACCCGGGGGGCCTCCCCCGTCCGTGGCTCAGTCGGCACGCGTTCTGCGCAGGAACCCTTCCGGGTTGAACGTGAACATGTACTTCTCCCGTTCCCGGTCGATCTGGAACTCGTCGGTGGTCGCCAGGTAGTCGTGGATGGCCTCCATCGGTCCCGGTCCGTGATGCCGGTCCACAGGGTGGCCGAAGACGTTGGAGTCCTCCACGATGATGTAGCTGCCCTCCGAGACGAGAGGTCCGTAGCGCTCGAGCTCGCGGAGCACGTGCGCACGCGAATGGTCGGAGTCGAGGATGACGAGCGTGGACTTGCCCGCAGCCAGGGCGGTGACCTGGGAGACGATCTCGTCGGAGGTGGAGGAGCCGATCAGGTAGGTGATCCTCGGATGTTCCGGCGGGGGCACGTCCCTCTGCTCGATGTCGATCGAGACGACCTGGCCGGTTCCGAGGAGCTCGCACATGGAGGCGAGGAACAGGGCCGAGCCCCCGTACGCCGTACCGCACTCGATGATCACCTCGGGGCGCAACTCGCTCAGCATCTCCTGGTAGACCCAGAGGTCGAACGGGTTCTTCCAGACGTTCGTGCCCAGGAAGCGGGTGTTCCGCCACGTCTTCGATGCCCGGCTGTAGAAGCGGACGTGGAAGGCGTCCTGCACCAGCCGCGGGGCGATGGTCCCGGCCCGGGAGAGCACCATGTTGTACAGCTGCTTGCGAGCGCTGATCCGTGCTGCGTCGGACGAATAGGACTTCGGCACTCCATCTCCTCGCTAGGGCGAGAGCAGTGTACCCGGACGGGCCGGACGGGCGTGGGCCGTTTCGGCAGTTTGCATCCGCCCGCATCCGTCGCCACGATGCCCCGGGCCATGCGAGCCTGCCACCCCCTGTGCGGCTCATCGGTGCGGTCCCGACCCTGCGCCTGCCGGTGGGGAGTTCTTCCATCGGCGACCGGACGACCCGGGGTCCGCCTCCCGACCGCGGGACCATCCCGGTGGACGACACCGCCGGCCGGGCTCCACCTGACCCTCGGACCCGGTCAGTGGTTCCCGGACGCGGTAGGCGTCGGCCCGGCGACGGTGCGGTCGTCGCCTGCCTGGACCACGACTTCGTCCGGATCACGGCGGTCGACCCGATCGAGCCTGGTGATCAGCCACCCGTAGGCCGCCGCGATCAGGGCCGCCCCCACGATGCACACCGCCGCCGGCAGCGGGGGCGACCAGCTGCCCGGACCGTGCAGGGACAGGTTGGTGGGACCGCCCACGCCCACGGCGTAACGGCGCAGCGCCCCGTAGAACGACAGGAACTGGCCTGCACCGACGATCACCGCCACGATGTGCACCATGCTTTGGGCCGGTACCGGGCGAATCGCCCTGGTCCGGCCGGCGATGGCGGCCGACAGCAGTGGAATCCCCATGTAGAGGGGCATCGCGTAACGGGAGGCCCACACGTCGTTGTGGATCTGCAGGGCATTGGTGACGTCGATGGCTATCGGCACGACGATCGAGGCGAGGAGCAACCCCAGCAGGATCAGCCAGTGCCGTCGCTTGGCGGTGGCAAACGCCAGCCAGGCCATGCCGCCGATGGCGACGCCCACGGCGAACACGACGATGAACGGCGCAGGGGTGTCACCCCAGCCGAACATACCCACGATCTGCTGGAGGTAGGTCGAGGCCTTCCCCAGGTACAGATCGACCACTGTCATGGCGGTGGCGTTGGTGGCGAGGGGTGTCTCGGTGGCGGTGACCGCGGCCGCATGGGCCAGGACGATGTACAGCGTTGCCACCACTCCGGTCACGAGGATGACCGCGCCACCGATCTGCACCGGTCGGAACCGGATCAGCCGTCGACATCCGGCGGGCTCGAGGACCACCAGCGTGATCAGTAGCAGGACCAGCCAGAGCGGGGACAGGCCCCGCGCCAGAGCGAGGACGCAGCTGCTCCCCGCGAAGGCGGCCACGAGGGGACTCGGGGGACCCGTGGAGTGATCGAGGACGAGCACCAATCCTGTCGTCCACGCGGCGATGGCAGCGGATATCTCCAGCCCGTTCGGGTTGACCACGCTGCCGAGGAAGATCACCATGGGCGTCACGGCCAGTGCCACGCCGGCGACCAGCATGCGTGACCGGGACCAGAGTGCGGCACAGGCGAACGCCAGTCCGAGGAAGACGGACGACGCGAGGGAGGAGAGCATCCGCATCATGTAGATGCCGATTCCCGCACGCCAGACGAGCGACGGCGCACCGACGAGCAGGTAGTAGAGCGGTGGATACCGACCCACGTACGTCGCCGCCAGGACCATGCGCCCCGACCCCGACGGGGCGCTGGCACATGCGGCGGTCCGATGCAGGTGACCGCGGAAGCACGGGGTCAGATGGCCACCTCCGCTGTAGGACGCGGGCACGTGCACGACCATCGCGGCGGTTCCCGCGACACCATTGCCAAGCGCGCTGTCCGGCGGCGGCTGTCGGCCCAGGAACTCACCCCGGACCACCGCCGCCGCCTTGATGACGTGCGCCGGCTCGTCCGGCGCCGCACCGAGCGGGGTGGCGATGCTCCACGCCGCCATCAGGGCGAAGATGGTGACGGTCGACGCCAGCCACCACACGACGAATCGCCTGCCCCACGTTCGGCGGCCCACCACCGGCGAAGCGTATCAGGCCGTCCCACGAGCTCCGTGTGGCGGTGGAGTTCACCGGCGGCGGCCTACCGTCCCGGTGGTCCCGCCGCCGGTAGTGCCGGCGGGAGACCGCATCCGGTCCCGCCGGTGGTCCCGCCGACGGCGCTCCCGGCTCCTACAGCAGCGCCTGGTAGACGAGCTGTTTGAGTTGGCTGCGGATCGGATGGATGCTCGAGGGAAGGAGCTGGGTGAAGAACAGCACGCTCAGGTCCTCCTCGGGTGCCACCCACCACGTCGTGCTGAAGGCGCCACCCCAGCCGTACTCACCGGCGCTGGTCAGCACCTTCCCCGCCAGGGGGTCCGTGACGACCGACACCCCCAGTCCGAACCCGACGCCGTCGAAGGTGGTCTCGGCGAACAGTGAACGGCCGCACCGCTCCAGGTCGGCGCCGCCGGGAAGGTGGTTGCTGGTCATGTAGGAGACGGTGCGCGGGGACAGCAGACACGTGTACCGTCGAGCTCGCCGCCGCGCCGCAGCATCTCGGAAAACCGGAGGTAGTCCGCAGCCGTGCCCAGTAGGCCTCCTCCCCCGGACAGCATGTCCGGTGTCGACGCCGGATCCTCCATCGGAAGCCGCAGCGGTGGGGAGTCGGACCCGGCCGGGTTGACCACGTACGGCGCCGCCAGTCGGTCGGCGGTGCCCGCCGGTCGAAGGCGGTGTCGACCATGCCGAGCGGTTCGAGGATCCGCTCCCTGAAGAACGAGTCGAGGCTCTGGCCCGAGACCACCTCGACCAAGCGTCCGAGCACGTCGGTGGACACGCCGTAGTTCCACTCGGTTCCCGGCTCGAACAGCAGCGGCTGCGCCGCCCAGAGTTCGCAGCACCCGGCGAGGTCCACGCCTGGAGGATCCCCCCATTCGAAACCGACCGACCGGTACATGGCGTCGACGGGATGGGCGTGCTGGAACCCGTAGGTCAGACCGGAGGTATGGGTCAGCAGGTGCCACACCCGCACGGGCTCGGTCGCCGGGCGTACGTCCGGTCTGACCGGACCACCGGACCGGTACACGTGCATCTCGTCGAAGCACGGGATCCACCTCGAGATCGGGTCCTTCAGTTCGAACGCCCCTTCCTCGTAGAGCATCATGGCGGCCACCGAGGTGATCGGCTTGGTCATCGACGCCAGGCGCCAGACCGTGTCCACCTCGACCGGGGCCTGCGCCTCGCGGTCCCGCATCCCGCAGCGGGCGAGGTGGGCGACCCCTCCGTTCCGCGCCACGACGACGAGCCAGCCGGCCAAGCGACCGTCATCGACGTAGCGGCGGAAGTGCCGGTCCAGTCGATCCAGACGGGACTGGGACATTCCGACCTCGGATGCGTCGACGTCGACATGGATGGGCGTCATCTCCGGAGCCTAGGGTCCGTCAGGACCACGACGGGTCGCCGATCCGCGGCAGGGCTGCGGCGACCGTCGTCATGGCTGAACGGTGATGACGTTGCCGGCCGCATCCGCCACGAGGCACAGCGTGGCGGACGGGCACGCGATGGCGTCGAGCGTCCTCGTCCCGTCGATCTGGGAGCGGGTCCACGTGCCGTCGCTCCACTGGAGCAGTCCGCCCGAACCGTCCACGGCCGCGCAGAACGTGGCGGTGGGGCACGAGACCCCGGTGAGGGCGACACCGCTGCTGGTGGTCGACGCCGGGCCCGGCTCGACGCGTACGCTCGCCGACCACGCCTGGCCGTTCCACTGGAAGGCCTCGCCGGCCTGGTCGACGGCGGTGCAGAAGGAGGCCGACGGACAGGAGACCCCCGAGAAGCTGGACGTGCTCGTGTACGGATCGGGGGTCGTCCACTGGTCGCCGTTCCACTCGGAGATCCCACCGGACACCGAGATGCAGAACGATGCGGAGACACAGGAGATGGACGAGACCGAACCCCAGGCTCCGCTCGTGCCCCGCCACGCCTGTCCGTCGAAGGCGAATGCGTTCCCCTCGGAATCCACCGACGCGCAGTACCCGGTCGGAGCACAGCCGACGGCCTCGAGGTCGTTGGCGCCTCCGACGGTAACCGGGGGCGACCAGGCGTGCCCGTCCCAGTCGGTGATCTGGTTCCTGGCGGTGGCCACCGCCATGCAGAGGGACGGACTGGCACACGACACCGAGAGCGCACCCTCGCCGAGCGCCTGTGCCGAGGCCGGAACCGGTCCCGACCATTCCGTCCCGTCGAAGGAATAGGCGCGACCGAGGGCGTCGAGTGCGACGCACGACGTGGTGCTTCCGCACGAGATCGTGACCAGCGCCGTGCCCGGCGACAGCGCATGTGTGGAGTTGGCCCGCAAGGGCGACCCGCCCACCGCGGTCGCCGAGGTGGCCGCGGGGTGGGCGGTGGGCTGCGTGGCAGCTGGACGTTGTCGTGACGCCGATGCTCCTCCGCAGCCGGCCAGGACGAGGAGCAGCGCGGCGCAGGCGATCAACCGGGAGCGGGAGGCACGGGGCACGTCAGGTCACCCGCCGCACGTCGACGGAGTCGGAGGGGTGGGGGGTGCCATCGCATCGCGGAGCGTACCGGTACCGGTGCCGGTCGGGGGGACAGCGGCCGGGCCGGGGTCCCTGTCGGCCACCGACCCGAGCAGCTGCGTTACGGCCGTGACCTCGCTACGCTCCGGACATGCACCGTCGGGGGAGGGTACGGGTCCGGATGCCGCCGGGGTCAGGTGACCGTCCGCCCGGCCTCCGGACCGGTGGACGACCGATCGCCCCACGGACGCTCGAGCGTCGGCTGCCCCGGGCCGGGGAGCGGGTGCCGTGCGAACGGTCCGACGACTCGTCCGATGCCTTCCCCCGGGACCCGGCGACGGCACGCAGCACCGGCCGCGTGCCCGTGGACGAGGGTGGGTGGCTCCGACCGTGAGCAACCGACCGCTGTCCCCCCACTACCACGTCGGCATCGTCGTGCCGGATGTGGAGTCGGCCCGCGACGTGTTCACGGCGCAGCTGGGCGTGGCCTGGGGACCGGTCATGCACCTCGACGCAGTCGAGTACCGCGACGGCTCGGGTCGGGACCTCGTCTTGCCCACCACGATGTGCTACTCGACCGATGCGCCGCACCTCGAACTGATCCAGGAGGTGCCCGGCTCGGTCTGGGTCCGCAACGAGCACTCCAACCTCCACCACATCGGCTTCTGGAGCGACGACCTCGCCGTCGACGGGGCCGGGCTCGGCGGCGCCGGCTGCCCGCTCCAGCTGTGCGGGCGGGCTGGTGACCTGGCGCCGGTGTCCTTCGCCTACCACCGGAACGATCTCGGCGTCCGCATCGAGCTCGTCGATGCCGCCCTCCGCGAGACCATGGGGTTCCTCTTCGAGCCGGGCGACGATTGACGGGACAGGTGGTCCGGGTCCGGCTCCGTCAGCCGGGGACGCCGGTCACCGGGACGTCGGACCCGATGACGGTCCGCAGGACGGTCCGTGCCGCCCGAAGTTGCGCGGGGTCGACCCGTCGTGCGAGCTCACCGTCGAGGAGGGCCACCACCTCGACGACCGCCGTCGCGTAGGCCGTGCCCGCCGGGGACAGGATGACCCGAAGGCGGCGGGCGTCCTCCCGGTCGATCATCACGGTCACGTACCCTCTGCGCTCCAGCCCGTCGGCGAACTTCCGCGCCGCCTGACGTGTGACACCGATGATCCCGGCCAGTGCCGCGATCGACAGCGGGTCCCCGAGGAGGCTGCGGAGCACGACCGTGTCCGATCGCCGGAAGTCGTCGAAGCCCAGTCGACCGAGCTCCCGGCGCATCCGGTGCACCCAGACCTGGCGTGCCCTGGCGAGCTGGTCACCGAACAGCGGCTCGGGTGGGGAGACGGCGTCCATTCCCCCAGGCTACCGAAGGGCAACCTGGTTGCATTCCCGGTGGGAACATGCAACCGTGTCGTCTGCTGGAGAGGACTGCTCCTCTGGAGAGGGAGGCCGGGTGCGAAGGACCGTGATGATGCTGTCCGTCGTCCCCGTGGCTGCGCTCGTGCTCGGCGCCTGTGGGTCCTCGGCCGGACCGACGTCGTCCCCTACGTCGACCTCCGCCGCTGGGGGAGCGGGTGTCGTGTGGCTCTGCCGCCCGGGTGTCGTGCCCGACCCGTGCACGGGCGACCTGACCACCACGGTCGTCCCGGCCACCGGCTCCCGGACCGTCCAGCGGCCCGGACCCTCGCCGACCGCCACCGCCTTCGACTGCTTCTACGTCTACCCGACCGTGAGCACCGAGGCGACGGCCAACGCCGATCTGGAGATCCAGGCGACGGAGGCCGGCACGGCGGCGGCGCAGGCGGCACCATT
The DNA here is from genome assembly GCA_963841925.1 of uncultured Acidimicrobiales bacterium. Classification (GTDB taxonomy): domain Bacteria; phylum Actinomycetota; class Acidimicrobiia; order Acidimicrobiales; family RAAP-2; genus Bog-756. The sequence continues at coordinate 959,762 of CAWJER010000002.1, read as the reverse complement.
CTCGACGGTGTGCCGCGTGTACGCCCCGATGTACCGCCAGCGCACCCTGGCGTCACTCCGCAACGGTCTGGGCAGCGACCCTGCCGCCGACCTCGACGGCGTACGCCAGCCTCCTGTCCGGATGGACCGACTACCTCGACCACTACAACCACGGCCGGCCGGTCGTCTTCATCGGGCACTCCCAGGGTGCGGCCATGCTGATCCGTCTCCTGTCGAGCCAGGTCGACGACGACCCGGCGTTGCGGGCCCGAACGGTCTCGGCCATCCTGGCCGGGGGGAACGTGGCCGTGCCGACGGGCGCCGACGTCGGATCGACGTTCCATCACCTTCCTCTGTGCACGTCGCCGGGGGAGGACGGTTGTGTCATCGCCTACTCGAGTTTCCCGGGCCGACCCCCGTCCACCAGCCTGTTCGGGCGCCCCGGCACCGGTGTCAGCGTCCAGTCCGGGCAGACCGCGACCGTCGGGGTGCAGGTCGCCTGCGTGAACCCCGCCGCGCTGGGGGGCGGTACGGGAGCGCTGACCCCCGAGTTCCTCACGGTCACCCAGCGGATACCGGCGCCACCGGTCACGACACCCTGGGTCACCTATCCCGACCTCTACTCGTCGGACTGCGAGAGCTCCGGGGGGGCGACCTGGCTCCAGGTCGACGACGTCGGGGCGCAAGGCGGGGCCCGTCCCACGGTGAGCGAGAGCCTGGGGCCCGACTGGGGCTACCACGTCGACGACATCGGTCTGGCCCTGGGCAACCTGGTCCAGGACGTCCGGGGCCAGGAGGCGACCTATGCGAGCGCCCATCGGTGATCGCCATCGTCCCACGGGTCGAGGGGTGCCGCGGGTGGCAGTTCGCTCAGGGCGCGTCGACGCTCTCGGGTGCGTCCGGGTGGTCGACCGGCGGCATGTCCCGGGTCGCCTGACGCACGGGCACCGGTACGCGGGCGACGACCACGTCGGGCCGGCGGTGCAGGGCCGAGGCGAGGGCCACGTCGATCTGGTTGTGCAGGATCCGGTAGCGGAAGCGCTCGGGGATGACGACGGGTACGAGCACCACCACCTGGATGTCCGTCCTGGCCCGCAGCTCGTCGACGAGCACCATGATGGGTTGGACGATGGACGCGAAGTCGGTGTGGAGGACGCGTAGCGGCACGCCCGGGTTCCACACGTCCCACTGGTCCTCGATCTCGGTCCGGGGTCGACCCGGATCGACGCCGTCGAACACGACGGTGACGGCGATCACCCGGTCGCCGAGGGAAACGGCCTCGGACAGGGCGTGCTGGGTCAGGCGGGAGACGGAGTTGACGGGGACGACGACGACCGTGTGCTTGGGGTCCAGCGGCGCCGGGATGACGCCGGTCTCGAGTTCACTGCTCGACAGACGCGTAGTAGTGCTCGATGCGGGTGAACAGCAGGATCAGCAGCGGGATGGCGACGACGACGACCCAGGCCCCCTCGACGAACTTGGTGACCAGGAAGATGATCGTCGCCACGGCCGTGACCACGGCCCCCACGCCGTTGATGGTCGCACGACGGGACCACCCAGGGGGGCGGGTCCGACGCCAGTGGACCACGAGACCCGACTGGGACATGGTGAACCCGATGAAGACCCCGATGGCGAAGAGGGGGATGAGCGAGTTGGTGTTGCCCCGCACCGCCACGAGGAGCGCCGCCGAAAGGACGGTGAGCGCCCAGACGCCGTTCCCGAAGACCTGGCGGCTGTCGCGTAGTCCGAAGAAGTGGGGCATGTAGTTGTCCCGCGCCAGCAGGCTGGTGAGTACGGGGAGCCCACCGAACGAGGTGTTGGCGGCGAGGGCGAGGACCAGGGTGATGGTCAACGAGACGATGTAGTAGGCCCAGCCCCGACCCACGGCGTAGACCATGATCTGGCTGAGCACGGTCTGCCCCGTCCGCGGCTGCACATGGAACTTGTCGGTCAGGAGGGCCAGTCCGAGCAGCATCACCCCGAGGATGGAGCCGAGCAACATCTCCGTCCGCTTCGCCCGCTCCACGCGGGGCTCACGGAAGAGTGGGACCCCGTTGGCGATGGCCTCGACGCCGGTCAGCGCACTGCAGCCGGCGGAGAACGCCTTCAGCACGAGGAGGATGCTGACGGCCTCGACGGTGTGGGCGGGGACCATGGACGTACCCGTCTGCGGCGTGTGGAGTCCAAGGGGGTGGATCAGTCCCACGGCGATGATGGCGAGCAGCCCGACGATGAAGACCATGGTGGGGAGCAGGAACACCCGGGCGCCCTCGCCCAGACCGCGGAGGTTCAGCACGGTGATGACCAGGAGGATGCCCAGGCACATCGGGACCGTGTAGCCGGTGGTCGAGGGGAAGGCCGAGGTCAGCTGACCCACGCCGGCGGCGATGGAGACGGCGACGGTCAGGGTGTAGTCGACGATCAGCGACGCCCCGGCGAGCTTGGACCACCGTGGCCCGAAGTTGTCGCGGCTGACCGCGTAGGCGCCGCCTCCGTGGGGATAGGCGTCGATGACCTGCCGGTACGAGATGACCAGGAGCACCAGGAGCCCGATGATGGCCAGGGTGATCGGCAGGATGAGGTGCAGCGCAGCCGCTCCGGCACCGGCCAGCACGAGCAGGATGGCCTCGGGGCCGTAGGCCACGGAGGTGAGGGCGTCGAGGGAGAGCGCCGAGAGCCCCTCGACCGGGGTGATCTGCTCGGCCGCGGCCTGGTCGGTGGAGAGTGCCTCGCCGAACAGCGCCCTGCGGAGCCGTCCGGTCGTGCTCACCGCGTCACTCGGGGCGCCACGGGTGGGACCGGCATCGTGACGTGATCGTACAAGAGGGCCGTCCCGCGACCCGACCACCGCCACGGCGTCGGCGCGGGACCCCCCGCTGGACGTCGGGGACTAGGCGCCCACCTCGGACATGGCCACGTCCCCGACCTCGGCCAGTCCCTCCTCGGCGTCCTCGAGGAACGAGTGGTGCACCTCCGACTGGCCCGATCCGCGCATCCAGGAGAACACGGCGCCGATGAAGCAGAGCACCGCGGCCAGGCTGAAGGCCAGGCGCAGGCCCTTGCCGAAGGGTCCCGAGATCAGGTCGGGGAAGAAGCTGCGCCCGGTGAGGTAGCTCGCATGGACACCGGGCTGGGTGAGCAGATGGGCCCCGAGCAGCTCGTGGATCGGATTGATCCCGAGGAAGGCGGCGAAGAGGCTGCCGATCGGCGAGAGGTGCGAGATGGACCGTGCCGCCGAGGCGGGTACACCCTGGGCGGTGAGCCCGCCGAAGAGGGCGTGGGGGAGCGCCGAGGCCAGACCGAGCGTGATGATGGTGAAGAAGAACCCGATGGAGAGCACGCTGGCCGAGTTCTGGAAGGTGTTGAGCATGCCGCCGCCGGCACCGCGCTGGTTGGCGGGCAGGCTGTTCATCACCGCACTGGTGTTCGGTGCGGCGAACAGGCCGAGGGAGAGGCCGACCAGGAGCAGGAGCAGCGCGAACAGCGGGTAGGGGAAGTCCATGGGGAGGGCCTGGAGCCCGAGCAGGGCGAGCCCGCTCCCGACGAGGCCGGCGGTGGCGAACGGCCGGGGTCCGTAGCGGTCGGCCAGCTTGCCGGCCAGGGGACCGGAGATGAAGAACCCGACCGTCAGGGGGATCATGTAGATGCCGGCCCACAGCGGTGTCCGCTCGAAGCTGTAGCCGTGCAGCGGGAGCCAGATCCCCTGGAGCCAGATGATCAGGATGAATTGCAGACCACCCCTGGCCAGGGCGGCCATCAGCCCGGCCAGGTTGCCCATGGCGAACGCCCGGCTGCGGAACAGGTGGAGCTGGAACATCGGGTCGTCGACGTGGTGCTCGATGACCACGAAGCCGACCAGTACGGCGGCGCCGCCGACGAGTGCCGCCAGCACGAAGGGGCTGGTCCACCCCATGGTGTGTCCGCCGTAGGGCTGGAGTCCGTAGACGATGCCGACCAGCACGGCGACCAGCCCGACGGCGAAGGCGATGTTGCCGATCCAGTCGATGCTCGCCTTGGTCCGGATGCCGTTGTCGTGCAGCCGGAAGTAGGCCCACGCCGTGCTGAAGATGCCGAAGGGGACGGAGACGAGGAAGACCAGGCGCCACTCGACCGGGGCCAGCAGCCCGCCGAGCAGCAGCCCGAGGAACGAGCCGCCGATGGCGGCCACGCCGTTGATTCCGAGGGCGAAGCCCCGCTCGTCGGCGGGGAAGGCGTCGGTGATGATGGCGCTCGAGTTGGCGAAGATGAAGGCCCCGCCGACCCCCTGTCCACGCGCATCACGATGATCCACAGCGCCGCGCTCGGGCCGGACATCCAGGTGACGGACAGGAGGATGGAGAAGACGGTGAAGATGGCGAAGCCCAGGGTGTACATCTTGACCCGCCCGAACATGTCGCCGACCCGGCCGAAGCTCACGACCAGCACCGAGGTGACGAGCAGGAACCCCATCAGGATCCACAGGAAGTAGGAGGTGTTTCCGGGGGAGAGCGGGTTGAGCTTGATGCCCCGGAAGATGTTGGGCAGGGCGATGAGCAGGATCGACGCGTTGATGGTCACCATCAGTGTGCCGATGGTCGTGTTGGTCAGCGCCACCCACTTGTAGTTCTTCGACTCGACGACCGGAGGCATGGACGCTCCTTGGTGTGCGGACCTGCTCCGGCTCGGCCGGGTGGACGGAGCGGCGGGTCCGGTGGGGACGCGGTAGTTGCTTGTCACTAACTAACTATACTGGCTCGTAACGGAGGTCGTTCGCGGACGGTGCCACGGAGCGTCCGGTGTCAGCGCGACCGGCCGACAGAGGGGAGAATGGCGGCCATGAGCGAGATCGAGGACGGTGCGGGTGGGGACAGCCCCGATGCCGTCGAGGAGGCGACCGGCCTGCGGGTGGCCATGGTCCGGATCCAGCGCCAACTCCGGGCCCGCTCCGGATCCGACATGACCCCCTCGCAGGGTTCGGCGCTGGCCCGGATCGAGCAGGACGGCCCGCTCCGGCTGGGGGCGCTGGCCGAGCTGGAGGGCACGACGGCCGCCACCATGAGCCGGGTCATCGACAGCCTGTCTGCCCGCAACCTCATCGAGCGGGTACCCGACCCGCTCGACGGCCGGGCCAGTCTGGTGCAGCTGAGCCCCGCGGGCGGCGCCCTCGTGCGCGAGCTGCGGGCCGGATACACCGAGGCGCTGCGGGGCGCGCTGGCCGAGCTGACCCCGGGGGAGCGGCGGGTCATCCGTGAGGCCATTCCCGTCATGGCGCGGCTGAGCGAGCTGCTGCAGGCGTGGGAGCGCGTGGAGATCGGCTGACCCCGGCCCCACCGAACTCCGTCTGCCCACCGAACTCCGTCTGGAGATCATCGCCCAGACCATCGCGCCCCGGGACGGGTCGCCGCCCGGCCCGGTCCGGCGGCGGACCACTAGCCTGAGGAAATGAGCACGGACAGCGTGCCCGGCGACGGAGCGGGCGCAGAGTCGGAGGCCCTCGACGCCAAAGTGGACGAGGCCGAGGAGGAGTCGTTCCCGGCCAGCGACCCGCCCTCGTCGTGGGCCGGCCCGGACCCGGCGCCCACCGACCGGCCGGGTGGAACAGACCGTCCTTGAGTCCACCGGGACCGGACCGGGAGGCGGAGAAGCGACGGGCCGCGGTGGCGGCGGCCCGCTTGGTCGAGGACGGGATGACCGTGGGCCTCGGGACCGGGACGACGGTGGCCCACCTGCTGCCGGCACTGGCCCGACGGAACCTGTCCATCCGGTGCGTGGCCACGTCGCCGGGGACCCGGCACGCCGCCGAACGACTGGGACTGGCGGTGGAGCCGTTCGCGAGCGACCGGCTCGACCTGGCCATCGACGGGGCCGATCAGATCGCCCCTGACGGATGGCTGGTCAAGGGCGGCGGCGGCGCACACACGCGGGAGAAGGTGGTGGCTGCAGCCGCCGACGTCTTCGTCGTCATCGCCGACTCCAGCAAGCCGGTGGCCGCGCTCCACCCGCCGATCCCGCTCGAGGTCCTGGCGTTCGGTACGGCGTCGACGCTGGCGCGGATCGGCGCCGTACGTCGTCGGGACGCCCCACCCACCCCCGACGGCGGCGTACTGGCCGACTTCGGACGGCAGTTCGGGGACCCGGGCACCCTGGCCGCGCTGTTCGACCGGACCCCCGGCATCGTCGGGCACGGCCTCTTCCCGCCGGGCCTGGTGCGGACGATCCTGATCGGCCGAGGTGACGCCGTGGAGCAGATCGACGTCGTGGCGACCTGATCGGGCCGGCGGTGGGTCGGTGCCGGGGAGGGTGGTGGGCGACGGCGTGCCACCGCTCAATTGTCGGGTGCGTCCGGGAGTTCCGTGGTGCGGTGGCGGTGGCCCGGGTTCACGATCGTCGGACGCTCCACGAAGCTCGACCCACCTCCAGGACGGCGCTGGGGTGGTCGCCGGGGAGCGACCACCCCGGTCCGCAGGTGCCGGCGGGACCCGGACCAGGGTGCCGGCGGTGCGGTCAGGCGGTCGGCCAGCCGATAGGCGATCTCCTCGTAGTTGACGCGCCAGCCCCGGAAGTCCGACCAGGCCTCCTCGGCGGACCGTTCCACGGGGAACCCGCTCCCCTCGAGCATGGTCACCGCCTGGGCGAACTCGTCGAACCCGAGCTGGATGGGTCCTTCCGGGTCGGGGTCGGGGTCGACCGCCCATCCGAGGGTGATGGCGAGCCGTTGCAGGAGCGTGAACCCCATCCGCAGGCACAGCCGTGCCTGGGAGGGCGCCGTGTCCGGGGCGAGCGCCAGCTGCATGGCACCGGCGTCGAGGACCGCCACGAGGCCGATGAGCCAGGAGAGCCACGGCTCGGGCGATCGGAAGAGCAGCAGCACCGGGTACGTCGTGTGGCTCTCGGACACGTCCGCCGACCACTCCTCCCAGTCGGCGTAGAGGTCGGGCAGCGTGTCCGTGATGCCCACCAGCTGGTGGCGGATCAGGAGCTCCGGCCCCCACGCCGGCTCGCCGGCCCGGCTCTCGAGCAGCGAGACCAGTCCCTCGCGATGGTTGAATGCGCTGTAGATGGCAGGCAGGTAGGCGATCTGGAGTGCGACGATCACCACCCAGATGGCTCCGACGGAGATGTCGACCCCGGTGTCCGGGCGCCCGCCTATGTGGATCGCCCCCACGGTGAACAGGGCGGTCAGCGCCTGGAGCAGCCCCTCGGCGAACGAGTGCGTGGTGGCGACCAGCATGAGGCCGAAGCCGATGACGAGGGTCGCCGCCCAGACCAGGAGCTGGACCAGGAGTACGACAGGCGCGGTGGTGGCCAGGATCGCGTCCTTGCCCTCGTAGGTCGAGGCCAGGCGGGAGAGCCCGAGGAACACCAGGCGGACGGCGCGGTTCACGACCAGGTTGATCCGCTCGATACCGCTGGGCCGGCGGGGGAGGACCAGGGTGAACAGGACGTTGACGACGGTGAGGACCACGACGGCCAGGCCCAGGGCGAACAGGAACGCGTCCACGGTCATCGACCCGAGGCCCCGGCGGGTGTGGACGCGGTGCCAGGTGGGCGGTCATCGACTGGTTCGGGCACTGCTCGCACCTCCGTCCTCGGTCCCCGAAGTATCACAGGGCGCGGGTTCGACGTGCCGGGGTGGAACCGGTGCCACCCGACCGGGCCTGGCTCAGTCGACGGGTCGACGGTCCCCGCCGACCCGCGTCAGGATGTCCACCAGCAGTTCGAGGTCGTCGAGGGGGAGGTCGACCAGGCCGTCGGGCGGCCGGTCGAGGATCTCCTCGGCCTGTCGGGTCAGCGCCTGTCCCTCGGGAGTGGCCACCACGAGCTTGACCCTGCGGTCGGTGGGGTGGGGCTGCCGCTCGACCAGGCCCGAGCGCTCGAGTTCGTCGACGACCGACGTGAGATTGGGGGGATCCACCCCGAGCAGCGCGGCCAGCTCACGCATGGGCATCGGACGACGGGCGATCCGTCGGAGGGCCTTCATCCTGCCGAAGCTCAGCCCGGTCCGCTCGGTGACCTCCCGACGACGCTCGTTGTCCAGGACCAGGTCGGCCATCGCCTGCCACGCCTCGCGTGCCGAACGGTCGTGCCGGGTGCCCACCTTCGTCATGCAGTGATCCCTTCGAGGAACTCGGGGTTGATCGCCTCCGCCGTGCGTCGGGCCGTGCCCCGCGCCCACGGCGTCGTGGCGACCAGACCGAGGACGAAGACTACTGCGCCGCACCCGGCCAGGACCCACCACCCGGCCCGGCTGGCCGTTGCGAAGTCCACGTGGTCGGTCTTCTGCAGCGAGGCGGCCACCAGCGAGCCGGCGACGGCCACACCCAGGGTCTGGCCCACCTGGCGCGAGGTGGATGCGATTGCCGCGGCCACACCGGCCTGGGCGCGGGGCATGCCCGAGACGGCGGCACTGGTGATGGGCGTGTTCACGAAGCCGAAGCCGACGCCGAAGACCGCGTAGGCCACGAACAGCCAGGAGTACGGGGTCGTGACGCTCAGTCCTACCAGCATCAGACAGGACGCCGTCGAGCGCGACGCCGGCGATGGCCAGGGGGATCCTGGCCCCTCGTCGGCCGACGATCCGTCCCGACACGGGAGGCAGCAGCATGGTCATCACCGCCATGGGCAGCGTGTCCACCCCGGCCTGCAGTGGCGACAGCCCCCGCACGTCCTGCAGGTAGAGGGTGTTGAGGAACAGGAACCCGCCGAGGGCGGCGAAGGCGGCGACGGCGACGACGGCGGCGGACGCGAACGGGGCGGACCGGAAGAACCGCAGGTCGACCAGCGGCTCGGTGGCCCGATGTTCCCGGACGAGGAACGCGGCCAACGACACTGCCGCCACGGCGAAGGCGCCGATGATCAGGGATGACGACCAGCCGTGGCTCGGGGCCTCGATGATGCCGTAGGTCAGCGAGCTGAGGAGTGTGATCACGAGCACCTGTCCGGGGATGTCCACCTTCCTCGCCACCGGAGCCCTCGATTCGGGGATGAAGCGCAGGGCCAGGACCGCCGCCGTCAGGCCGATGGGGAGGTTGATCCAGAAGATCGAGCGCCATCCGACCGAGCTCACCAGCACCCCGCCCACCACGGGCCCGAGGGCCATCGACACGCCCACCACCGCTGCCCAGACGCCGACGGCCTGGGCCCGTTCGCGGGGGACGGTGAAGGTGTTGGTGATGATCGACATGGCCACGGGATTGAGCATCGACCCACCCACGGCCTGGACCATCCGGAAGACGACGAGCATGGTGAGGCTGGGTGCCAGGCTGCACAGCAACGAGCCCCCGGCGAAGGTGAGCAGGCCGACGACGAAGGTACGGCGGCGACCGAACCGGTCGGCGGTGGAGCCCGAGAGCATGAGCAGGCTGGCGAGGACCAGCGTGTAGGCGTCCACCGTCCACTGGAGGCCCGACAGTGGCGCATGGAAGTCGCGGCCGATCGAGGGTAAGGCGACGTTGACGATGGTGACGTCGAGCCCCACGATGAGGAGGCTCATCGAGCAGATGAGCAGGATGCCGACGCGGCGGCGACGACTCAGCTCGCCCGTGGCCGGGAGGTTCGCCGCCTGCACTTCATCAAGCACAATAATGATTAGAGCATAAGTATCTGCGGATGGCAAGGCCGGGTGGGAAGGGCCGGCTGGTGCCGTGCGGGCGGCGGCGCCCCGTCCCGGTCAGGACCGGGACGTCGGCGCCAGGAACTGCTCGACGGCTGTGGTGATCCCCTGGGCCAGGACCACCTGGTCCGACCGGCTGACGGCGATCGATGCCTCGAAGGGATCGGTAAGGTAGAGGGGTTCGATCACCGCCCCCGGCATGGTGCTCGGGGTGGCGAAGTAGCCGGGTGCAGCCGGGCCGATGAGGAGCAGGTGGTCGTACGCCGCCGCCTCCGCCGCCAGTCCGCCGGCGGACGGGTCACCCACCGAGGAGCCGAAGCCGCTGTCGGGGAGCGTGCCGTCGTCGGGGATCTGCCAGCCCTGGCTGTTCATGGCCGCCAGCACGTCGGTCTGGAGCAGCCCGGCGAGCCGGGTGTTCGCCGCGGCGAAGGGTCGGGACGTGTCGTAGAGCGTGACGCTGCCGGCGGTGGTGCTGCCTCCCGCGTCCATGTAGATCCCGACGAGCGCGTCGGCGCCGGCGAGGTTGGCGCACTCGTCGCGGGCGACGACGTCGTCGTGCGAGCCCTGCAGCGACAGGACCCCGCCGGACAGGTCGGCTGGGCCGAGGCGGACCACGGTCGTGTCCTGGGTGCGGGAGACCACCACCCGGTAGCCCCGGGCGCGCAGCAGGGCCAGGGCGTCGAGCTCGATGGACAGGTTCACGGTCGACTCGTCCACCTGCTGGCCCGCCGACGTCGTCCCCACGCCGCCGGGATCGACCCCACCGTGTCCCGCGTCGAGGAAGACCGTCTTGTGGTTGTCGCCCGCCGTGGGGGCGTAGGCCACGCATGCGCCGGTGGCGAACGCACCCGGGTCCAGCGGGGTGGCGTCGCTCGGTGCGGACCCGAGGTGGACGGCGGTCGAGGCCCACTGGTCCAGCTGGACGCGCAGGCCCGGGAGTGCCAGGGCGGCCACGGCCACGGCGCACAGCAGGGCGACCACTACGACGACCAGCGGAAGGAACCGACCCGATCGCGGGGTGCTGTCGCGGGTCACTGCCGGGGCATGCCCGTGCCGGGTGACGGCGCGGGGGCGTCGATGTCCGGACGTCCTGCGCCCCGGGCCGGGCTGGTCCCGGCCGGGTCGACTCCTGCCGGGATCCAGGGCGTACTAGCGGCGCGACTCGCACGACGGCGTGCCGATACGACGTTTCGCGGCTGCACGCTCCCATCGTACGGGCCGTTGCTGACGGTTACGTGACGCCCCCCGAGGGCGCACGCCCCGCTCGACGGTCCACGAGGTGTCCGTCGCCGAGGGCTACGGCAACCCGAGGCCCGATGGCGATCGAAGTCGACCGTCCCCCTGGAGTGGGCGATGGGCCGCCTGCGCCCGCCGGGGTGGTCACCCGGCACGTGGCCCAGGTCGCCGGATCCTCCGCCGGTGGATCGGGACGACGGGGCTCTCAGGAGGTGGGCGGCGTCACGTCGGGCAACCGGGAGCGCTGCTCGAGGACGAGCCGACCGTCGGGCTCGAAGGCGGCGGCCACATCCCCCGACAGGAGGCGCCGGATGGGCGCCCCGGCGATGGCCCCCCGCCAACCGGCGTCGAGCCTGCTGGGCTCGCCGGTCACCAGCTGGGCGATGTCGGCCCGGGTGGCCAGGAGGCCCTGGTCGAACTGCAGCTCGTCGGCGATCTGGCGCACCAGGCCGGAGCACACGGCCACCGCCGCCGGGGACGCCCGCGACTCGCCGGCATCGGGCGGCAGGCGCAGCTCGCCGGGTTCCAGTGCCTGGCCCCGTCGGACGGCTTCGAGGATCTCGGTGGCCGCGCCCTTGGCCAGATGACGGGTGTCCACGCCCCGGAGCTTCTCGAGATCCTGACGGTGGCGCGGTGGGTGTTGGGCGATCGTGAGGATCGCAAGGTCCGACAGGACACTCCGTCGGGGCCGGTCGACCTCGGCCGCCCGGCGCTCCCGCCATGCCGCCACTTCCTGGGCCACCCCCCGTGAACGCCCGGTGAGCTTGCGCACGTCCCCCACCTTCCACCAGGCCTGCTGGGGCATCACCTCGCGTCGCTGGCCGGACAGGACCCCGGCGCACTCCTCGACGGCCCAGGCGAGACGCCCCCGCTCCTCGAGCTGGTCGACCATGGCCGAGTGGAGGGCCAGCAGGTGCTCGACGTCCCCCGCCGCATAGGCGAGCTGACGAGGGGGGATCGGTCGCTGCAGCCAGTCGGACAGCTGGTCCGACTTCGGGAGGCTGATCCCGAGGACCTGGTCGACCAGTCGGGCCAGCGACGGCGTGGACATCCCGAGGAACCCGGCGGCGACCTGGGTGTCGAACACGGTGGTCGGAGCGACCCCGCACGCGGCGCCCAGCAGGTCGACGTCCTGTCCAGCGGCGTGCGCCACGGCGGTACCCGGTCCGGCGAACAGGCGGCCGAGCGGCGAGGGGTCGACGGCCAGCGGGTCGACCAGGGCCACCTCGTCCTCCCATGCCAGCTGGATGAGGGCCAGCCTGGGCCAGTACGTGCGCTCGGTGTGGAACTCGGTGTCCACCCCGTAGAACTCCTCGCCGGCCAGCTGGTCACAGAGCGACTCCAGCCGTTCGGCGTCGGCGATCAGGACGGGAGTGCGTTCGGCGGTGCCCACCGCCAGGAACGTACTCCAGCGGGCGCCCCCGCCCCGACGTTCAGATCGACGGGCGGGCCAGCTCCCGGCCGTTGTCGCTCATGACGGTGCGGATCTCGTCCTCGGTGAAGCCCTGTGCCCGCAGGTCGTCGGCGAACGTCCGCGGCTCGGCCAGCCCCTCGGCGTGGGGCCAGTCCGAGCCGAACAGCATGCGCTCGACGCCCAGGGCGTCCTTCACGGCGGCGAGGTCGTCCTCGTAGTACGGGGCGACCCAGACGTGCGCACGGAGCGTCTCCACCGGATCCGACGCGAATCCCGATGGGCATCTGTCCGTAGACCTTCTTCAACTTCTTGACCAGGGGCAGGACCCACTCGGAGCCGGCCTCGATGCTGGCCACCCGCAGGTTGGGGAACCGGTCGAACACGCCCTGGCAGACCAGTGCCGCCATCGTCTCGTAGGGCGGGCGGTCGCCGCTCAGGACGACGCGCAGCGGCGTGTGGCTGAACGCCCGGAACGCGCCGTGGGGCTCCCAGTCCTCGACGTAGCGCCCGTAGCCGGCGTCACCCGAGTGGATGCCGACCGTGACCCCGGCCTCGTCCACCCGGGCCCAGAACGGGTCGAAGCGGGGGTTGGCCGGGCGAGGTCAGCCCGGTCGGTGTATGGGCCGGCCCGCCCTTGATGCACACGATGCGGGCGCCCTTGGCCAGCACCTCCTCGACCTCGGCCACCGCGGCGTCCACGTCGACCAGCGGGATCATGGGGGCGGCGAAGATCCGGTCCTGGTAGTGGTACCCCCAGTCCTCGTCGAGCCAGCTGTTGAAGGCGTGGAACGCGGCCACGGCTGCCTCGGGGTCGTCCGACAGTGCCTCCTCCATCCCGACGCCGAGGGTGGGGAAGAGGAAGCAGCCGTCGATGCCCTGTGCGTCCATGACCTCCAGTCGGGCGTCGCGGTCGCGGTACTCGGGTCGGATGGGCTCGAGATCGCCGAACAGCGCGGCCATCCCCTTGCCGTCGGGGTTCCGCCCCCGGAAGTACTCGTCGAGGCTGCCGGGCTTGGCCACCGGGTCGAAGGTAGGGTTGGGGATGAAGCGGTTGACCGTGCCGGCCACCAGCAGCCGCTGGCGGCCGTCGATCTCGGCCCACTGCATGGCCCGCCGGCCATCTTCGGGTCGAGGTGGCGGGTGAAGGCGTCGGTTGCCTCGTAGTAGTGGTTGTCGGCGTCGAACGTGGTGAAGTCGATGGTCACGGTGTCTCCCTGGCTGGGTCGGGCTCAGGACTCGTCGAGACCCAGGACGCGGAGGGCGTTGGTGCGGAGGAACTTCGGCCACACGTGGTCCTTGAAGCCCACGTCGGTCATCTCGGTCATGATGCGCTCGAGCGACAGGCCCATGGGGAAGTAACCGGCATAGATGATCTTGTCGCTCCCCGCGTGTTGGCGAAGTCGACGACGTCCTTCGGGTAGTACTTCGGGGCGAAGGCGCTGGTGGAGTAGTGGAGGCCGGGCCACTTGAGCATGAGCTTGATGGCGAGCTCGGTCCACGGCTCGCAGCCGTGACGGGTGACGAAGACCAGCTCGGGGAAGTCGAACATGACCTCGTCGATCAGGGCCACCTCCTGCGGGGCGAACGTGAGGCGAGGGCCGGGCACGCCGGCACAGCAGAACACCGGGATCGCCCAGCTCCACACATTTGGCGTAGACCGGATACATCTTCTTGTCGTTGATGGCGACCTGGGGGTAGGTGCCCGAAGGGAAGACCCCGACGGCCCGGATGCCCCAGGTCTCGTAGGCGCGGACCATGGCGCCGGATCCCGTCCATCCCGTCGTTCGGGTCGACCGACAGGGAGGGGATGAACCGGTCGGGGTACCGCTTCAGCGCCTGGTCACCCGTGCCCGGCCGGGTCGTCCACGCCGATGAGCCCCTGCTCGACCCCCCAGTGGTCCATCTCCCCGAGTGTGACGGCGATCGGGTCGACCTTCCCCCGGAGTTCCTTCTCCGGCACGTCCTTGAACATGTACTCGGCCGGGAACTCGAACTCCTCCTTGGACTGGGCGTCCTTGGTCTGTCGGGTGATGAAGGCGTAGACGGCCTTCATGTCGTCATGCGGGAACCCGATCATGGTGTCCACGATCCCCACGTCGCTCGGCATTCCCACGGTGCAGCCCCCTCCTCGTCGGTGGTCGTCATGGTAGAGCACCGGATCGCCACCGATCTGATCCCCGCCCCGGGGCGGGCCGTGCCCGGGCCGAGCCTGCGGGGGAGCACCCGGTCCGGGCAGGTACAGTGGGGTCCACTAATCCAGATCGGGACGAGAGACCTAGCTCGTCGACTCCCGAGCCAACCGGCCCCCCCGGGCAGCGGTGGTCCTGCTAGAGCGATTGGAGCCCACCATGAGTACCGCCCTCGACCATGCCGTGCCCGCCGACACCGCTCCTGTGGGCTGCCCGGTGCAGTCACCCGAGGACCTGGCGGCGAACGGGAGCCGGGTGGACCCGCCGACGGCCGGCAGCCGGGTGCCCGAGGATCTGGCCTCGGCACGGGACCTCCACGGGCGCCTCAACGCAGCGCTGGAGGCCCTCGGACTGAGCGACGCCCTGACGCCGCGATGGTCGACCCCGGCCCGCAGCGGATTCTTCTTCGCCCCGCACAACCTGCACCAGGCCACCCGCCTGGTCACCGCACTCGAGGACCTGCACGAAGCGGTGGGACGGACGGGGGTCGACCCGCCGGTCCGGCGGGGTGGAGGAGTCGATCCCGACCAACTGTCCCTGCCTTTCGTGCCCGAGGGCTGAGGAGGGTCGGGCGCCGTCGCCGTCGTGAGGCGGCGATCGGCTCCGGACGGTCGGGACCGCCCCCGGACGGTCGGACCTAGGGTCGTGGCATGTCGCTGCCCGCCACCGCCGAGATCCGCACCCTGGTCGATGCCGAGGCCGACCGGATGGTCGACCTCCGTCGTGACCTCCACCGGCATCCGGAGCTCGCCTTCGAGGAGACGCGGACCACGGAGCGGATCGCCGAGGTCGCCGGCGCCCTCGGCCTGGACCCCCTTCCGTGCCCCACGCGCGACCGGTTCGGTCTGGTCGCTCACGGGAGGCCGTCCCGGCGCCACCGTCATCCTGAGGGCGGACATCGACGCGCTCCCGGTCGACGAGTCGGCCGACGTCGTATTCGCCTCCGATGTGCCCGGTCGTATGCACGCCTGCGGCCACGATGCCCACACCGCCCAGCTCCTGGGGGCCGCCGCCGCACTCCGCCAACGGGCCGAGGACCTTCCGGGCCGGTACGTCTTCCTGTTCCAGCCGGCCGAGGAGGGCCTGGCCGGTGCCCGGGCCATGATCGAGGGTGGGGTGCTGGACGGTCTGGACGCCGCTGCCGTGGTGGGCTGCCACGTCGTGTCCATCATCCCCACCGGACTGGTCGGCGTCCGCACCGGGATCGCCATGTCCGACGCCCATGCCCTCCGGATCGATGTCCACGGGATCGGCGGCCACGGGGCTGCCTACCAGGAGGGGGCCAACCCGCTGACGGCGGGGGCCCGGCTGGCCCTGCGACTCGACGGAGTGGTCGACGGGCTCTCGCTCGAGGGGACCGACTGCGCGTGCACCGCCGGCATGTTCCGCGCCGGAACGGCACCCAACGTGATCCCGTCGCACGCCGTGGTGTCGGGCACACTCCGGACGTTCACCCCGGTCCACACCGCCACGTCGCTCGGGCGCCTCGACGCGCTGCTCGCCGAGCTGGGTGAGGAGACGGGGTGTAGGTTCGAGCTGTCCGTGACCGGCAGGACACCGGCGGTCACCAACGACGCCGCCGTCACCGCGCTGGTCCGGGCGGCGGCCGTCGAGGCCGTGGGAGCCGGCGGCGTGTTGGACCTGGCGCCGGTTGCACCGTCCGACGACGTCTCCGAGTTCCTGGAACGCATCCCCGGCAGCTACTTCTTCGTGGGAGCCCAGCGTGCCGACGGAACCAGCGGGATGCATCACGATCCGGCGTTCGCCATCGATGAGGCCTGCATGCCGGTGGCCGCCACCGTGCTCGCCGCGTCTGCGGTGCGGGCAGCCGGTGGCACCCCGGTCTGACGGACCCGGACGGCCGGCGTCGCCGTTCCGGCCCTGGCACCCCCTCGCCTGCGCACTACGGGAAGGTGCGCTCACTGGTTGACCGGCGAGGGCACCCCCGGGGCCCGCACGGCGATGGCGTCGCGACCGGCCCGCTTGACCTGGTACAGCGCCATGTCCGCCTCGTCGAAGAGGTGCTCCATCGTCGGGTGCGACCGGTCGAGGGTGCTCACGCCGACGCTGAGCGTCACCGGGGCCTCGCCTTCGCCGACCAGGTCCCGGAAGATCCGCTCGGCGACGGAGACGGCGGCCGCGGTGTCCGACTCGGGCAGCAGCAGGGCGAACTCGTCGCCGCCCAGCCGGCTGGCCACGTCGAAGGAGCGGCTGTTCGCCAGCAGGATCCGTCCGATGGCGGCGAGCACACGGTCGCCGACGACGTGCCCGTAGTTGTCGTTGACCTCCTTGAACCGGTCGACGTCGATCATGAGCAGGCTGAGCGGGCTCCCGCTGCGCACCGCCCGTTCGATCTCCTCCTCCGTCCGCTGGCGGAGGACCCGACGCACCGTGCACCCGGTGAGCTCGTCGGTGGATGCCAGTTCGGCCAGAGCCGTCAGCAGGGTCGCCTCGTGGAGCTCCACGTGACTGCGGTTGATGGCGGCGGTCACGGAGAGCACCGCCGCTCCGGCCACCGAGGCGAACAGCATGAAGGTACGGCCTTCGACGGCCATCACCCCCCTGTCCACGAGAGCGACCATGGTGAGCGACACGAGGGCCGACACGCCGCACACGGTGGCGGACCGGGGGGTGAACATGAGCGTCCCGTAGACGAGGGGGAGGAAGAGGAGCAGGAGGATCGGGCTTCCCATCCCGCCGTCGAGGATCGCCACCAACCCGACGGCGTAGGTGGCGGCGATCGTCCACGACACCGAGTAGGTCGAGCGCCACGGCTGGGCGGCGATGAACGGGGCGAATGCCAGGCCGGCGGCGGCGAACGCCAGCCACGAGGCGGCGATCCACCACAGGAGCGGGCGGTGCGGCCCACCCGGGGTTAGCGCGAGGTAGAGCATCACCACCAGTGACTCGAGCAGGAAGACGCCGAACCCCAGGCGCATGTGCGACAGCCAGAACCGCCGGCGCGCGTCGGCCTCGACGTCCGTGCCGATCGCGTCGACGAGGAGTTCCTGCTGAGTCGTGTCCATGGGCGTCAGGGCCCTCCGGGTGCCAGGTATGTCCCACCTCCATCGACACCGACGCGCCGCATCTTTACGGGTGCCGGCGGCTTGCAACCGTGCTGCATCGGAGGGGCTGACGCAGCAATGTCGAATCACGACTTCAGATTCGGGTGTCATCCACCGATGCGGGGTGATGGACATCGGCCTGAACGAGCCGGCGCCGTGGCGCGGGTGGGAGCAGGACCATGGGACGGCGAGGCGGCGTCGTGGCCACGGGCGCGCCTCGATTCGGCGGGCGAGGTCCCCGGAGGTTGGTTCCCCCGGACACGGTCGTGGCTGGCCCTCGGCAGCCCCCTCGAACTCCTCGGCCCCCTGTCGGTGCTGCGGGTGAACTTCGCCTTCGGTGCGCTCGCGTTCACGCTCCTCGGCTGCCTCGGGGCGACCACCTGGGGTGACGTCACCGCCGCGGTGGCGGTGGGGGCGTGCACGTTCGCCATCTGGGTCCTGCTCCTCGGCCTGGACGGCATAGGACCCAATCCGTGCCGCCTCCTCAGCGCCTACTGGACGACGGCGGTGGCTGTGCTCGTCGTCGTGGACCGGTCGGGGCGCACCGCCGCCGTCCTCGGGTTCCTTCTCGTCCCGAGTGCCGTGTTCGTCAGCCTCTTCTTCGGGCTGCGCATCGTCCTGTGGCAGCTCGGCCTGGCATCCATCGCACTGTGGCTGGCCCTGTCGACGGGTCACGGCTCCGCGCTGGGACTCCTCCTCGCGCTGGTGTCGGTGGCGGCCATGGCCACCGCCCCGGTGGCGGTACTGGTGGTGTCGCGGGCGTCCCGACGGAGCGGGCTGGTCGATCCCGAGACGGGTCTGCCCAACGGGCTCGGACTGTCATCGGCGGGCACGGGGTCCAGCGGCCACGTCGCCGTGGCCGTCGTGTCGCTGGGCGGGGTGGGTGAGTGCCGGGAGGCGCTCGGCTACGCAGCGGCGGCCGAGCTCCTGCGGCGGGCCGTGGAGCACCTGGGTCGGGTCGTGCCCGTCGGGGCGCGCATCGGCCGGGTCGGAGGCGACGAGGTGATCGTGGTCCTCGACCGCCCGACCGCGCCGACGCCGGGTTCTGGGGAGAGCCTCCCGTACCCGGACGGTGAGGCGTTGGCCCGCGCGCTCGTGGCCGCCATCGGCACGGGGCGCTACCTGGTGGGCGATCTCGAGGTGTCCATGCGGGCCCACGTGGGGCTGGCCGAGTCACCGAAGGACGGCCGCCGACTGGAGGACCTGATCCGGCGGTCGTCGTTGAGCGCCGCGCCGCGCCGCCCGGCTCGGTGTGGCCACCTGCGCCTGGGACGGCGACCGGGACGCCGTGACACTCGAGGACCTGACGCTGCTGGCCTCGTTGCGGGAGGCGCTGTCCGGGATCGGACTCTCGCTCGCCTACCAACCCCAGTTCGCCTCCTGCTCGCGTGTGCCGGCGTCGGCCGAGGCGCTGCTCCGCTGGGATCACCCGCAGCAAGGACGGATCCCTCCCGACCGCTTCGTCACCCTGGCCGAGCGCACGGGGCTGATCGACCGCCTGACCCGCTGGGTGGTGACCGAGGCGCTCGACGCCCAGGTGCGCTGGCGCGAACGGGGCCTCGTCCTCCCGGTGTCGGTCAACGTCTCGGCCAGGAACCTGGCGGACCCGGGACTGCCGCACTGGGTGATCGAGGCACTGGACGAGCGGGGGCCTGCCGGCAGCCTGCCTGACCGTGGAGGTGACGGAGTCGGCGGTGACCGACGCCGACCAGGCCCGGGCGGTACTCGGGCCGCTGCACGCCCACGGGATCCGGATCTCGATGGACGACTTCGGCACCGGGTTCACCTCGTTGTCGGCACTGCCCGACCTGCCGCTCGACGAGTTGAAGATCGACCAGGGGTTCGTCCGGCGCTCGGCCGACTCGCCGGCAGACGACGCCATCGTGGCGACCTCGTGCGACCTGGGCCACCGCCTCGGGCTGACCGTGGTGGCCGAAGGGGTCGAGGACGCCACGCTGGAGGCGAAGGTCCTGGCCCATGGCGTCGACCTGCTCCAGGGGTACCACCTGGCCAGGCCGCTCCACGAGGCCGCCCTGGTCGAACTGGTCGCCCGCTGCACCGCTGCGGCGTCCGGGACCGGCTGAGGCGGGCGGGCCCGGGGCACGTCCGGGCCGACTACGGCAGCCGCCGGGCGACTAGGGCAGGACCCATACGCGGCCTCGACCAGATCTGCCAGTGCTCGAGGGTCACGTAGCCCTCCTGCTCGTAGAGGCGTCGACCGGTCGGTGTGGCCATCAGCAGGGCGATGGGCGGACCCTCGGCCAGGCGGCGGGCCGCGCTCGCCCGCATCAGCCGCCGCCCGTACCCGGACCGTTGATCCGCCGGTGCCGTAGACAGCCCCCATCCGACGGAGTAGCGGTCGCCGACGTACTGGTTGGCACAGCAGCACCGCAGGGTCCCCTCCTCGAAGAGCCCCCACAGGCGGGCGCCCTCACGCCCCAGAGCGTCCTCGGCGTAGACGATGGCCCCGACCCCGTCGGGCACCGCGAACGCCGATCCGGCAAGGTGCCGGGCGTCGGCCAGGTCCTGCGGCCCCAGTGGCCGGACACACGGATCGTCCGCTGCGGGCCCGTCGTCCCTGCACATGAACGGCAGCGATCCCGTGCACGCCCATCCGGCGGCGCTCAGGACTTCGGCGGCGCCCAGTCCCGCACCGGCCAGCATCACGACGGCCGGCACGCCGGCCTCGGCGACGGCATCGAGCACGTGGGGCGCCACGTGGACGGCCGTGTCACCGTGGAGCAGGGCCAGGTTGTAGTCGACGTAGGGGGTGAGACTGAAGGCGAGCCACCAGTCGACCTCGACCTCGAGGTGGCCGGAGGAGGACCAGACCGCGGTCCCGCGTCCGTAGGCGGTGCGCGCCCCGGGGATGTCGGCGTAGGGGATCGGTGTCGGCGGTGATCTCATGGGCGTCGCTGCACCCCTCCCGTCGTGGGGCCGTGGCCGGTGGCCGGCAGGTGGCGGACACGTCAGTCTCGCAGGACGGCACGCGGCACACGGCACCGGTGCCGTCCCGGCGGGCCGGGTCGCCGCCGTCTACCGTCGGGGGTTGGGACGGCGTTCCGGCCCCCCGGGGGGACGCGAGAGGAGCAGCACATGCTCGATGTGGTCATCAAGGGTGGGACCGTGGTCGACGGAACGGGTGCGGCGCCGTACACGGCCGATGTGGGGGTCCAGGACGGGCGGATCGTGGAGCTCGGCGACCTGACGGAGACGGCCACCCGGGTCCTCGACGCCGACGGCGCCGTGGTCACCCCGGGCTGGGTCGACGTCCACACCCACTACGACGGTCAGGTCACCTGGGACGACGCGCTCGAGCCGTCGGCCGCCAACGGGGTCACCACCCTGGTCATGGGCAACTGCGGTGTCGGGTTCGCGCCGGTCCGTGCGACCGACCACGATGCGCTGATCGACCTGATGGAGGGTGTCGAGGACATCCCGGGCTCCGCCCTCAGCGTCGGCATGCCGTGGGGGTCGTGGGAGACCTTCGGCGAGTACCTCGACGTCCTCGACCGGAGGCGCTACGCCGTCGACATCGCCGCCCAGCTGGCCCACGGGGCGCTGCGCTTCTACGTGATGGGCGAGCGGGGGGCGGCCAACGAGGACGCCACCGTCGAGGACATCGCCGCCATGTCGGCCATCGTGGGCGAGGCCATGGCGGCGGGGGCGGTGGGAGTCACCACCTCGCGGACCATCGGCCACAAGGCCCGCTCGGGCCGGCCCGTCCCGGGCACCTTCGCCCCCGAGGAGGAGGTGCTGGCCCTCGCCGGCGCCATGGGCTCGTCGGGACACGGGGTGTTCGAGGCCATCGTGGCCGGGACCATCGGGTCCCTCGACCCCCTGGGCGGCGAGCGGTGCAAGCAGATCGACGAGGTGCCGCTACTCGTGGCGGCGTCCGGCGCGAGCGGCCGACCCGTGACCTTCACCGTCGCCCAACTCTGGGACGACCCCGACCACTGGCGACTGGTGTTGGACGCCGCGTCCGAGGCCAACCGTGCCGGCGCCCGACTGCGTCCCCAGATCATCCCGCGATCGGTCACCATCATGACCACCCTGGACGGCTACCACCTCTTCATGGGGCGTCCCACCTACCGGAAGATCGCCGACCTGCCGCTGGACCGGCGCGTGGTGGAGATGCGACGCCCCGAGGTCCGGCGGGCCATCCTCGACGAGACCGTGGCCAAGGGCAGCGACATCGACTTTCCCGCCATGGTCGTCGAGCGGTTCGTCGAGGCCCTCCCGATCACGTTCCCGCTCACCGACCCCGTGGACTACGAGCCGAGTCTCGGCGACTCGGTCTGGGCCCAGGCGCTCGCTGCCGGGATCGACCCCGTCGAGCACATGTACGACCTGCTGCTGGCCGATGGCGGCACCGCCTTCTACGCCGTCCTCGGGTCGAACTACGTCGGCGGGAACCTCGATGCCTGCCGCGAGATGCTCCTCGACCCCGACACGGTGACCGGCCTGGGTGACGCCGGGGCCCATGTGCTGATGATCTCGGACTGCTCGGCATCGACCTTCCACCTGACCCACTGGGCCCGCGACCGCACCGCCGGTGAACGCCTGCCGCTCGAGTTCCTGGTCCGCAAGCTGACCGGCACCAATGCCGCCCTCTACGGGTTCGACGACCGGGGCACGCTCGAGGTGGGCAAGCGGGCCGACGTCAACGTCATCGACTTCGAGCGACTCCGCATCCGTCCACCACTGGTCCGGCACGACCTTCCCGCCGGAGCGGCCAGGATCATCCAGCCGGCCGAGGGCTATCTGGCGACACTGGTCGCAGGCGAGGTGACCCGTCGCCACGACGCCGACACCGGGGCGCGGTCCGGCCGTCTGGTGAGGGGCTCGGCGGCCTGAGAGTCAGCGCACCAGCCGGAAGAAGGAGCGAAGCTCGTCCACGAACGTGTCGGGCCGCTCGAAGGCGGCGAAGTGGCCGCCCCGGTCGAGCTCGTTCCAGTAGACGATGTCGGTGAACCGGCTGGCCGCCCACCGCCGGGACATGCGCATGATCTCCCTGGGGAAGATCGAGCAGCCGGTGGGCACGGCGACCTGGTCGAATCCCGGTCGCACGAAGCTCTCCCAGTAGAGACGGGCCGACGATGCCGCCGCCGCCGGCAGCCAGTACAGCATCACGTTGTCCAGCAGCTCGTCACGGGTCAGGACGTGCTCGGGCGCCCGTCGCAGTCCATCCAGGCGCCGAACTTCTCGACGATCCACGCGGCCTGTCCTGCCGGCGAGTCGACCAGGCCGTAGCCGACGGTCTGGGGCCGGGTCGACTGCTCCTTGGAGTAGCCCGTGCCCCACTTCCGGTGCTCGTCGTAGGACGCCAGGGCGGCCGATTCGGCGGGGGTGAGGTCGGTGAGGTCGAGGCCGCCGGGAGCGGCCATGGGCATGTTGAGGTGGATGCCGGCGAGGTGCTCGGCATCCTGGCTTCCGAGCGTCGCCGTCACCATCGCCCCCCCAGTCTCCCCCCTGGGCCCCGTAGCGCCGGTAGCCCAGCCGCTCCATGGGATCGGCCCAGGCACCGGCGATGCGCTGGACACACCACCCGGTCCCGGCGGGCTTGCCGCTGAATCCGTATCCGGGCAGTGAGGGGACGACGACGTCGAAGGCGTCGGAGGCATCGCCGCCGTGGGCCACGAGGTCGGTGAGCGGCCCGATCGCCTTCAGGAACTCGATGACCGAACCCGGCCAGCCGTGGGTGAGGACGAGGGGCAGTGCCCCGGGGTGGGGGGAGCGGACATGAAGGAAGTGGATGTCCAGGCCGTCGAGCTCGGTGACGAACTGGGGGAGTGCGTCCAGTCGCGCCTCGGTGGCCCGCCAGTCGTACTGCGTGGCCCAGTAGTGGCAGAGCTCGCGGGTGTAGGCGAGCGGGATCCCCTGGGACCAGTCGCCCACCGTCTCCGGCTCGGGCCAACGGGTGCGCGCCAGGCGGTCGCTCAGGTCGGTGAGCTCGGCCTCGTCGACCTCGATGCGGAACGGCCGGACGGCGTCACCCATGGGGCAACTGTACGACCGCACCCCCGGCGGTGCCGACGGCCTGACGCGTGCTTGCCGGTACCGGCCCGGATCGGCAGACTGAGCCCGTGCCCGCCGATGATTCCCCCGCCCCCCGTGCTGCATTCGAGGCCGCCGTGGCCCGGTTCCTCACCACCGTGGACGCCATCGGGGCCGAGCAGTGGTCGGAGCAGGTCTCGGACGACTGGACCGTCCGCCAGCTCGTCGCCCACGTGGTGCGGGGGATGTCCGTGATCTCCGACTACCTGGACGCCGGCTCCCCGCAGACCGGTGTGCTGCTGCCCGACGCGTCCACCTACTTCCGTGTCGCGCTCGACGGGGAAGGTGTCCATGCCGGCATCGCCGGCCGGGCCGTAGCTGCCGCAGATGGAGCGGGTGACGACATGTCGTCCTGGGCCCGGGACGTGGCCGGAACCGCCGTCGCACGGGTGCGGGCGACCGGCGACGACGAAGTCCTGGTGCACTTCGCCGGGCCACTCCGGTTCATCGACTACCTCGACACCCGGACCACCGAGCTCGTGCTGCACACGCTCGACATCCAGCTCGCCTGCGGGCTCGAACTCGACGTGCCGGCCGACGCGCTGGCCATCGTGAACGGCGTCCTGCTCGCCCTGACGGACCGGGCCGACCCCGTGGCCCTGGCCCTCGCACTCTCGGGACGGTCCGGCCCGCGGGGCACCAACGTGCTGGGCTGAACGGTCGCCCACCGTCACCGGCTGAACGGTCGCCCACCGTCACCGGCTGAACGGTCGCCCACCGTCACCGGCTGAACGGTCGCCCACCGTCACCGGCTGAACGGTCGCCCACCGTCACCGGCTGAACGGTCGCCCACCGGGGGACGTCGTCGGCCGTACGCTGGCCACCGGGGCCACCGACCGGGGGGAGCGCTGTGCAGTTCACCGTGACCGAGACCATCGCCGCCACGCGTGACGAGGTGCTGCGCGCCCTGGCCGACCCCGGCTACTACGCACACCTCGGCGGGTCGGCGACCGCTGTCCGGGCGCCCGAGCTCCTGTCGGTGACCGAGGACGCCGGCACCATCTCGACCTCGGTCCGCTACGCCTTCGACGGGACGATCTCGGGTCCGGCGGCCCTGGTGGTCGACGTGGCCAAACTGACCTGGGTGATCGACACCACCTACGACACCACCGATCACACGGGCACCGTCGTGGTCGTCCCGGACCACTATGCCGGCATGCTGGCGTGCCACGGCACGCTCACGCTCGAGGACGACGGTGCCGGCTCGACGATCGAGACCGTGTCCGGTCGGCTCGACGTGAAGGTGCCGCTCGTGTCGAGATCCGCCGAGAAGGCGATCCTCGGCGGCTTCCGGCGCCACTTCGAACTCGAGGCCGCGGCCATGGCCGAGTACTGCGCCGGACGTCGGTAGGGACCCCTGGCGGTGCCGCAGATCTCAGGCGTCGTGTTGGGCGGCCAGCAGGTAGCCCTGCCCGTCGGCGGTGGCACTGATGGCGAAGAACCGGTCGGGACCGCCGGCCGCGGCCCGTGACCCCAGGAACGGCGCGTCGAAGCTGAACACGCCACCGTCTGCACCGAGCATCCAGTATCCGCCGGTGGTGGGGTCGGCGGCCATGCCCACCACGGGGCTGGCGAGCGGGGATCCCCCCATCGACCCCTGGAAGCCGGCGTCGCCGAAGCTGAACACACCCCCGTCGGAGGCCACCAGCCAGTAGCCGCCGCCGTCACCGGTCGCGCTGATCCCGACGACGGGCTCGTCGAGGCGGGAGCCACCCATCGACCCGTGGAAGGCGGCGTCACCGAAGGCGAAGATGCCGCCGTCCGCCGCCACCTCCCAGTAGCCACGACCGTCCCGCGTGGGCGTGATCCCCACCACCGGGCTGTTGAGCTGGGTCCCGCCCATGGAGCCGTAGAATCCGGCGTCGCCGAAGGTGAACACGCCGCCGTCCGAGGCCACCTGCCAGTACCCCTGGCCGCTGAGGGTCGGGGCGATCCCGACCACCGGCCCGTCCGGTGTCACCCCGATACCGGGGAGCGAGCCGTAGAAGCCGGCGCCGTCGAAGGCGAACACACCGCCGTCGGCCGCCGTCATCTGGTAGCCGCCCGTGACCGGGTCGACGGCCATCCCGGCGAACGGCACGGCGGAGGTGACGGCCTGGGCCGACGCGGTGGCGGTACCGAAGCCGTAGACGGCACTGGTCTGAGGCCTGGGCGTCGAGGTTCCGCACACCGACACGAAGGTGTAGCCCCGGGCCTCGAGCTCGGTGATGATCGTGGGCAGCGCGGCGACGGTCTCGCTCCGGTCACCCCCGCCGTCGTGGAGGTCGACGACCGCGCCCGGGAACGCGGCACCGACGACGCGGTCGACGATGGTCGACACCCCGGGAAGCGTCCAGTCCCGCGTGTCGACGGAGTAGCTCATGGTGGTGAGCCCGCGGTCACCCAGCTGGTCGAGCACGGTGGCGTCCATCGCGTCGTCCGGTGGTCGCACGCAGTTCGGGGTGAGGCCGGTGACCTGGGTAATCTCGTTCTGGGTCTGGTCGATCTCGTAGGGGAACTGCGAGACCGGGATCGTGGTCAGGTCCGGGTGGTTCCAGGTGTGGTCCTCGACCGGGAAGCCGGCGTCGCTGACCTGCTTGGAGAGCTGCGGGGCGGCGGCGACCTCTTCTCCGATTTCGAAGAACGTGGCCGGCACGTGGTACTGCTCCAGGACGGACAGGACCTGGGCGGTGTACGGGCCCGGGCCGTCGTCGAACGTGAGTGCGATGACCCGTCTGCCCGCCGTGTCCGCACCGCCTGGTGCCTGGTACGTGGTGAAGGCGGGCTGGAACGTGGCCGCCCCCGCCGGGGGAGCGGAGACGGCTCCGGTGGCGGCGAACCCGGTGACGAGCACCAGCGCAGCCACGACACCGCCCAGCCGAGTGTGTCGTCTCGCCATACCCGATTCCCCTCCGTGGTGGACCGTTCCCCGACCTGCAGGGTAGAAGCTCGCCGGACCGTCCGGTGGCATGTCCCCGGTGCTCAAGGTTTGCCGCCTCGTGCCGATTCTCACAGGGTCGGATGTCGGACGGAGAGGTGGAATCGGTGAGTGACTCGGAAGCGTTTCGGACGTGCCCCTACTGCGCCGCAGAAGGCGTGCCCATGTTGGTCGTGTACCCGCGCCTCGTGGCCGGGTCGGCCACGAGCTGGAAATGCCGGTCGTGCAACCGCTACTGGTCGGACACCCAGCTGCACCTGCTCCGGGCATCCTGAGGTCTGAGGACCACATCGCGGTCCGGTCGCCCCGGTGACCGGGTCGGCAAGAGGGGGTGCGGCCGGTCGATCGCCTCGATCGGCTCAACCCGCCGGACCGGCGTGCCGATGGGGAGACATGGGACCTGAGTCCGACCGGTGGGGCACCGTCGCGCATCGACGTGGCCGGGCGACATGACGGTCCAGATCGACGCCTTCCGGTACCCCGCGGAGGGACCGACGAGGCACCCGACGCTCGCTGTGGCCTATGACGTCAGCTCGTCGTCGCCCCTCGAGCTGACCGGAGCACTGGACGGTCGGTGCGACGTGGTGTGGGTGGTCGAGGCCGGCGACCCGGCGCTCGGCGCCTGGGCGCGGCTGCTCCCGCGTCTGGGTCGGGTGGTCGACGTGGCCGGGCGGTCTCCCGAGGCCGTCGCCGGAGAGTTGCGTGACCTCCACGTCGACGGCGTGCTCGCCTTCACCGACAGTCAGCTCCTGGTCGCCGCCCGGCTGGTCGAGGCCCTCGGCTTCGAGGGCAATCCCGTCGACGTGGTGTCCGCCCTGACCGACAAGGTCGTCCAGCGCGAGGTGCTCCGAGCCGCCGGGATCCCCGGGCCGCGGTTCCTGGCCGTGGACGGCGACACCCCCCTCGACGGGGTGGCGGGCCTCGTGGACGGACTGACCTTCCCGGTGGTGATCAAGCCGCGCCGGGGGAGCGGGAGCAAGGACACCGTCCGGATCGACGACAGCGTCGGAGCGGAGGCCTACCTGCGCGGAGTACTCGGTGCCGGTGGGTGCCCCGACCTGGTCGTCGAGGAGTGGCTGGAGGACCGGTCGTCGAGCCCACCCCATCCGTTCGCCGACTACGTGTCGGTGGAGGCGGTCGCCCGCAGGGGGATCATCGTCCCCCTGGCCGTCACCGGGAAGTTCTCGCTGGCCGCCCCGTTCCGGGAGACGGGGAACTTCATGCCGCACCACCTTCCGGTCGGCGAGGCCGATCGGGTGGTGGCGCTGGCGGTGCGGGCAGCCACGGCACTGGGTGTCCTGTCGGGCGCGCTCCACATCGAGGTGAAGCTCACGCCGGGCGGGCCTCGGATCATCGAGGTCAACGGTCGTGTCGGAGGTGGGGGGATCGATGCCCTCTACGAGATGGCCCACGGCTGCACGCTCACCGGGATCGCCGCGGCGGTCGCGTTGGGGGAGCCGGTCGAACTGGGCTCGTTCGAGACGGATCGTGCCGACGGCGATTTCGTGTACACCTACTTCGTCCAGGCTCCCGAGGAGGCCCATACTCTTACCGGGCTCGGCAATCTCCAGGGTCTCCCCAGCCTCGACGGCGTCGTGGCCACCGGAGTCAACCGGACGGTCGGCGACGCGCTGGACTGGCGGGGCGGAAGCATGGACTACCTGCTCTCGGTGCGGGGGACGGCCCACGGGGTCGAGGCGCTCGCCCGGGTGCCCGATCAGGTCCGCGACGTCGTCGACGTCACCTGGGACTGAGCGTCAGAGGGTTCACTGCCCGTCCGTCAGCGGGGGAGGCGACCTGGTCGAGTACGCGCCCCCACCCGTGCGGGGATGCATCGGCGCCACATCCACCGAGCCATCGGCCCGCGGGGATCACCACCGGAGGGACGGTGGGCTCAGTCCGAGACCCGGGCCCGGTTCCGCTCGACCAGGAGCGTCACGATCGTCGCCATGGCGGCGAGCGACTCCTCGGCCTGGGCATCGGTGGTTCCGAGGAACTCGCCGAACGCGGCGTTCCCCATGATGTAGGTGATGAAGACGTTGGCGCAGATGGGGACGTACTCCCCCTCGAGCCCGAAGATCAGGGAGATGGCGTCCTCGACGGCGGCCACCACGGCCGGCTTGCCGTGGGGGCGGATGTCGGGCAGGTTGCGGCTCGAAAGGTAGCGGTAGACCTTGAACCACGTGGCGACCTCGGGGATCGCCATGATCTGGGCGACGTAGTTCCCGGGCCCGCCGAACTCGATGATCGACTCCTCGGAGCGCACGAGTTCGCTGATGCGGCGGCTGAGCTGGGTGGCGACGGCCACGAACAGGCCGTCGCGGCCTCCGAAGTACCGCGAGATGTAGTTGGTGGCCGTGCCCGAGGCCTGGGCGATCATGCGGCTGGTGATCTCGCTGACCTGGTGGTCCTGCAGGAGGTTGATGGTCGCCTCGACCATCCTCGCCTCGTTGGCGACCTGGATCGGCAGGCGGCGCTTGGGCGCCACGGTGCGGCCGGTTGGAGTGGTGACGACCATGACGGAGGCACCCTACCGCTTTTGTACACAGACGGACATCGCTGGGGCACTTCCGCCACGCCGTCTGCGTCACAGGGATCAGGTCCCGTAGCGCTGCAGGGCGGTCACCCAGTCGGAGGCGATGGCCCGCTGTGCCACGGTCAGGGGCACCTGACCGGTACACACCAGGTCGTGGAGCCGGTCCTCCAGGGCGTCCTTGGTGTTGGTGGTCGTAGTGGCCGAAGGGATGTCATTGGGCTCGAGCCACAGGTTGGCGGGGGCGTTCGGATCGCCCCCGAGTTCGAGCGGCACGAGATGGTCGTACTCGCCTGTGGTGAACGAGCCCGTGTAGTCGTAGGCGGCGGCCGATCCCGCTTTCTCCGGCCCGGTCACGCTCGGGGGAGGCCGTACCGACGCCGCCCACCCGCTGCGGCAGATGGTGGAGGAGAGGTCGGAGGAGGTCACCCGGGGATTCGTGGCACCCGGGGTACACGACGGGTCCGGCAGCGGGTCGGGGCCGGACCACTGGTAGTGGCAGGAGCCGGGCGGGGGCTGCGACTGCACCGTGTACTCGGCCTGGGTCCCCGGTCCGGCCGGCAGGCTCCCGTCCGGCGATGCGCCCGTGACCGTGGGCGTGGCCGGACCAGCGATGGACGGCCGGACCCCGGCGGTGGATGGAGCACCGGACGGGGAGGTGCCGCAGGCGGCCAGTGCGGCGAGCGCCCACGGGGCGAGCAGCCGGGTTGCCCGGCGCCGGGGTGCCTCGTCGCTCACGCCTCGGGGTAGTGGATGGTGGCCACCGACCCGTGGTTGGTCGACTCGATGGCGATGCCGTTGGGGAGCGCGTCCTTCAGGTCCTGCACGTGACTGATCACGCCCACCATCCGGCCGCCGTCCTGGAGCGAACGTAGGACGTCGATCACCGTGTCCAGCGACTCACCGTCCAACGAACCGAATCCCTCGTCTACGAACAGTGCCCCGATGGCGTAGTTGGAGCCCGCCGCCACCACGTCGGCCAGGCCGAGGGCGAGGGCGAGGGCCGCCATGAACGTCTCGCCCCCCGACAGTGTGGTGGCCGGACGGCGCTGTCCGGTCTCGGCATCGAGGACCGAGAGGTCGAGGCCGGACGCCTTGCGGCCGTCGGTGGACTCCCGGTTCAGCTCGAGCGAGAACCGACCGCCCGTCATGGCGTCGAGACGGACGTTGGCCTGAGCGAGCACCTGTCGGAGGTAGTGGGCGAGCACCCAGGTGTGGAGGGACACCCGGGATCCGACGGGCCCGGCGCCCAGGCCGGCACAGGCGGCGTAGAGGGTCTCGGCCTCCTCCTTGAGGCGCCGGGCCACCTCGACCTCCCCGCCCCGCGAGGACAGCTCGGCCTCGGCGAGGTCGATGGCCTCGATCCGCGACGCCACCACGGCGTGGCGACCGACCAGGTCCTCGTGGCGCCGGGCCGCCGCCTCCTCGACCGCAGCCGGCGGTCCGGCGTCGGGGCGCTCGACGGGACCCCCGGACTCCTCGTACCGGCGCAGTCGGTCTTCGACCTCGCGACGCTGCCCGGCGCGCGCATCGAGGGCCTCGGCCTCGCTGGCGATCTCGTCCGCCGAGCGGGCCCACCGCTCGAGCGCACCCGGGTCGTCGACCCCGAACTCGGCCAGCGTGGGGCCCAGTGCCGACAGCCCCTGGGCCAGCGCGGCGGCCGCCTCGTGCGCCGATTGGAGGGCAGCGGCCAAGCGGGTCAGGTCCTCGGCCAGTCGTCGCCGTCGGCGTGCCGGTCCCGCCATCGGGACCAGGGCACCGTGGGCGGCGACGAAGGCGTCCCGTTCACGGGACCACTGGTCACGCCGGGCGCCGAGGGCGGCACGGCCCGACTGGAGGGCCTCGGACTCGCGGGCCGCCGCTGCCTGGTCCTGGGCCCGTCGCCGCTCCCCGGCGTCGAGGTCCTGGCGCAGGCTGGCCGCCTCGGCGTCGGCGGCCTCGTGGGCGGCCAGCTCGGACCGGGCCGCGTCCACCTGGGCCACCAGGTCGGCGCTGTCCCCGATGACCCCGGCGGCGACGGTCCCGGCGGTGGCCTCGGCCGTGGCGAGCTCGACTCGGACCGCCTGGGACGTCCCCGTCCGGGCCCGGAGCCCGTCCTCCGCCTCGGCCAGCGCCTCGTCGGTCGGGGAGCTGTCCGCCGGCCGGGCCGGAGCGGGATGGTGGTGGGACCCGCACGTCGGGCACGGCTCCCCCTCGACCAGGTGCTCGGCCAACCGGCCGGCCAGGCCGGCTCTCCAGGCCGTCCGCAGCGTGATCACCCGGGCCGCGGCCTCGTCCTCGGCGATGGTCGCCGTGGTCAGCGCCGCCCGCAGCCGGTCGACGTCGGCGAGTGCCTCGTCGCGCTGGGCCGCAGCTCGTGCCGCCTGTTCCAACCCGTGCACCCGGACCTGGGCATCTCCCCTCCCTCTGGCCCGTGCCTCGGCATCGTCCAGTGCGGCCCGGGTGGCGGTGAGGCGCGCCTCGGCGGCGACCAGGGCGGCGGTGGACCGGTCGACCGCCTCGACGCGGGCCGCCAGCGAGGCCTCGGCGCCGTCGAGCTCGGTCGCCCGTCGGACGAGGTCGGCATGGAGGGCGTCGGCCGCCTCGAGGGCCCCTGCGTCGGCAGCGACCCGGGCGGCCAGGGCGGCGGTGTCCGCGGCCCTGTCGAGCGCGGTTCGTTCGTACCCGTCGACCCACGCGGCGTCGAGCGCGGTCCGAAGGTCCGCCTCGTCGGCCGTGGCGCGGGCCAGTGCGTCGGTGGCGGCCCGCCACTGCCCGAGGGAAGGACCCATCCGGGCCACGGTGCGTGCCCGGTCGAGAGCCTGGAGCGCCCGGTGGTCGGCAGCCGACTGCTCGGGAAAGTCCCGGGCCGCCCGCCGGTCGGCCTGCCACTGGTCCCAGCGGGCAGCCCCCGCTTCGGCTTCGAGGCGTCGGGACCGGGCCACCTCGAGGTCGGCGCCCGCCGCCTCGCGGGAGGCACCCACGGCGGCCGCCACCCGGTCGAGTGCGGCCCGGTGCTCGTCGAGCCGTGTCGGGTCGAATCCGTCCGGGGCGAGCGACGGGTCGTCCGGCGTTGGCACACCCGACCCGGCGGGGGCGTGCTCCAGCGCCTCCACCAGGTCGCCCCGGATCTGCTCGACCAGGGTGGTCACCGAGGCGTCCAACCCGTCGAAGGCGGCCCGTCGGGATGAGGCGACGTCCTTGAGTGCCTCGGTGGTCCGCTCGTAGACGTCGACGGGGAACAGGCGGCCGAGCAGGTCCACACGGTCGCGGGTGTCCGCCTTCAGCACTTCCTCGAACTTTCCCTGGGGGATCAGCACCACCTGCTCGAACTGCTCCTTGGTCAGGCCCACCAGACGGAGCAGCTCGTCGGCCGCGTCCTGTTTGCGGGTGCGACCGCCGCCGTCGGCGCCGGCCTCGGAGAGGGTGACCCGCGACTCGGACGTGACCGGCGGCCCGCCGCCGCGTCTGCGGGGTCGGGGCTGGGTCGGCCACCGCTCGACGACCCACTCCTTCCCCTCGGCCTCGAAGGTGAGCGCGACCGAGGTGGGCGTCCCCTCGTCGGCGTACTGGCTTCGGACGTGGCTGTCGGTGCGGAAGCCGGGGAGGTCGTCGTAGAGGGCGTAGACGATGGCGTCGAAGATCGTGGACTTTCCGGCACCGGTCGGCCCGGTGATGGAGAAGACGCCGTGGCGACCGAGGCGGGCGAAGTCCACCTCGAGGACTCCGGCGTAGGAGCCGAAGGCCTCCAGGCGGAGTGTGAGCGGCCTCAACGGACCACCGCGCCGATCGCTCGGGCGAGGGCGTCGCGCACCAGGGCTCGCTCGGACGGGACCGGCTCCCGTCCCCGCAGCTCGGTCAGGAACTCGACGACGACCTCCTCGGCGGGCCGCTCCTCGAGTGTGGCCCCGTCGACCCCGTGCGCGGTCGCCGACCCCTCGCCGGTCGGTTGGTAGCGGAGGCTCACCGCATGGGGGAAGCGCTCCCGGAGCCGCTCCATGGGCTGGGTCCGTACCGTGTCGTCGGTGAGCCGGGCGGCCACCCAGTAGTCGTGCCACCGGTCGAGGGTCGCATCGGTCACCAGCTCGTCGAGGGTCCCGGTGAGCGTGACCACCGGTCGCCCCACCGGCACCGGGAGGGTGCGGACAGCGGTGAGGCCGCCGGAGCCGAGCTCGAGCAGCCGTACCGACTTGGCGTGGTCCTCGCTGAAGGAGTACGGGAGCGGCGAGCCCGAGTAGGCGATCGAGTCGTCGCCACCGATGCGCTGGGGCCGGTGGAGGTGGCCCAGAGCCACGTAGTCGAACCCGGCGAAGAGCGACGGATCGACCCGATCGGTGCCGCCCACGGCCAGGGCCCGCTCGGAATCGGACTCCTCCGCTCCGGACACGTAGGCATGGGCGATGCAGATGGTCGGGGACGGGTCGTCGGGATCGAGGAGGGCCCGACCCGACTCGAGCGCGTCGGCCAGCACGTGCTCGTGGGTGCGGGTCCTTGCCGTGCCGTCGGCCCCGTCCCTGGGCGCCGGGACCCCGTACGGGTCGAGGAAGGGGACGGCCAGGATCCGGACCCGCTCGTCGCCGACGGCGACGGTCCACGGCACGGGTGGGTGCTGGTCGTCGGCGAAGACGTGGACACCTCCGAGGGCCTGACGGCCGGCACCGAAACCGAGGCGCCGCGCGCTGTCGTGGTTGCCGGGGATGACGACGACCCGGGCACCGGCGGCCCGCAGCCCGTCGAGGCCCTCGTCGAGGAGTGTCACCGCGTCCTCGGCGGGCTGGGAACGGTCGTAGACGTCGCCGGCCACGAGCACGAGGTCGACCTGCTCGTCGGCGACGGCTGCGGCCAGCCAGGCGAGGAAGGCACGTTGGTCGTCCTCGAGCGACTCGCGCTCGAACCGCCGGCCGATGTGCCAGTCGCTGGTGTGGAGGATCCTCAAGGCCTGGCTCCGCCTGCTGGCGTCGTCCGACCGGTGGCAACCGCTGCGCTCACGTGCCCACACTGCCAGACGGGTGTGTCGCCCCGGGGAACCGCGATCCGGACCGGACGGGTGGTTAGGGTGACCCGATGGACGCTCCGAACCGGGGGGAACGGTCCGACGACGACCTCGACCGGTTGGTCCGTCGGGCCGGGAAGTTCCTGCTCCGCAACAGCTCCGAGGGGACATTCGACCTCCAGGTCACCCTGCGGGGCATCGGCTCCGCGTTCGGGGCCCGCATCGAATCGCAGGTGATGATGGAGGGCCTCAGCTACGTGGTCACCCATCCCGACGGTCACCAGCGATCGGGCATGGTGCACGCCCAGCCGACACTGGAGCGCCTGGACCAGGTGGCTGACTTCAAGGTGCTCACGGGGTCGATCTCCGACGGCGAGCTGACGGCGGCCGAGGCCGCCGGGGCACTGGAGCATCTCGAGGGGACCTCGCCGCCGTTCCCGGTGTGGGCGCGCTTCGTCGGCGTGATCCTGTTTGCCGCAGGGTTCGCGCCGAGTATGCAGGCCAACTGGCGCCAGGTCGGCGCCTCGGTGGTCCTCGGCGCCGTCATGGCCGCGGTCTACCTCGTCGGCGAGCGCCTGGAGGTCCTCCGGACCGTCCTGCCGCTGGTGGCGTCGCTGGCGGTGGCCCTGGTCGGATTCGGA
Source organism: uncultured Acidimicrobiales bacterium (assembly GCA_963841925.1). Lineage (GTDB taxonomy): Bacteria > Actinomycetota > Acidimicrobiia > Acidimicrobiales > RAAP-2 > Bog-756. The sequence continues at coordinate 925,167 of CAWJER010000002.1, read as the reverse complement.
CTGCTGCACCAGGCCCACGCCCACGGCGGCCCGGTGCTGGTCATGGTGCCCGCCCTCTTCGTCATGATCCCCGGCGACTTCCTCTGCGCGGCTGCGGCGGAAATCGCCGTCGGCCAGTTCACGGTGGGGACGATCCGCCTCGTCCAGTCGGTCTTCGTCCTGCTCCAGCTGGCCGCAGGGGTCATCATCGCCGCCGGGGTGACCGGGGCCGGCACCGCCTCGCTCATGGCCTCGTCGACGGTCAACAACCTGCCATGGGTGGTCACCGCACTGGCCTGGCTGCCGTTCACGGTGGGTATGGCGCTCACCTTCTGCGCCCGGCGGCGCGATGTCGGCTGGCTGCTCCTCGGGGTCTACGTGGCCTGGGGGGTGCAGCTGGCGGTCACCTGGGGATTCGGCGACGCCGCCGGCACGTTCGCGGCGGCTACTGCGCTGACCCTGATGGGCGTGCTGATCGCCGACGACCCGGACCGGCCGCCGAGCCTGGTCGTCATCCTGGGCGGGGTGTTCGTCCTCACGGTGGGCTCCATGGCGCTGCGGGGCATCACCACCCTGGCCGGTGGCCACCTGCTCGAAAGTTTCCACGACCTGTCGACGTTCGCCCGGGTGGCGGGGTCGCTGTCCCTGGGGCTGATCGTGGGTACCAGCATCGGCATGCTGGTGGTCCGTCGATCGAGTCCGCTGGCCGCCGCCGAGCTCGCCGCCGAGCGCTGACACCGGTGAGGTCCGTCGGGTCGGGTCAGAGGCAGCGGTAGACGGCGTCGACGAGCGCCCGGTTGCGTCTGCTCTGCCACCGGGGGATCACGTGGTTCATGGCGTATCCGAAGGCGACCCCGGCGTCGGGATCGGCGAACCCGACTGCCCCACCGGTGCCGAAGTGGCCGAAGCTCGACGGGTTGGGGCCGAACGGCCGCCGGACCGTGGTCGGTTTGAATCCCAGGCCGAAGGTGACCTCCTCGCCGAGCACGGGGCAGAAGCCGACGGACTGGGGTGACGTGGCCTCGGCCAGGAGTCCCGGCGACAGCAGCAGACCGGGCTCCAGCAGGCCCTGGTACACCCGGGCCACGCCGGCCGCCGTGGCGTGGCTGTTCGTCGACGGGATCTGGGCCGCCCGCCACGACCGAGTGTTGACGACACCCATCGACGAGTAGCCCGGTGGGTTGAAGTAGCCGAGCTGGACCATCAGCTCGTCACCGGTCAACGCGTCGTAGTCGATGACCGGAGGTGACCCGCCGAGGGCCCAGACGACCTCGGCGCAGCGACCCTGCTCGGCCTCGGGCACCCCGAACCAGAGATCGGCTCCCACGAGATCGACCACGGGGCGCAGGCGTGCCCCCGGAAGCTCACCGGTGGCCCGGTGGACCAGGCCACCGATCAGGTGCCCGTAGGTGTTGGTGTGGTAGGCGTGGCGGGTACCGGGCTGCCACCAGGGCTCGGTGGCCGCCAGTGCGTCGGTCATGGCGTCGAAGTCCCACAGGTACTCGTTCGTGAGCGGCCGGCGGATGGCGGGTACGCCGGCCCGGTGGCACAGGGCGTGGCGCACGGTGGCGGCGCCCTTTCCCGCGGCGGCGAATTCGGGCCACACCGAGGCCACCGGGTCGTCGAGCCCGAGCACGCCCTCGTCGACGAGCTGCAGGGCGAGCAGGGCCACGACCGCCTTGCCCACCGAATAGACGTCGACAAGCGTGTCCGGCTGCCACGGCGTCGTGCGGTCACCGTCGAGCCAGCCTCCAACCAGATCGACCACGACCTCACCGCCGACCAGGACCGTGACGCCGGCCCCGACCTCCCCCCGCTCCAGGAAGTTCCGGACGAACTCGAGGCGCACCGGGGCGAACTGCTCGTCGCACCGGCCCGACACCGGCACCTCCCCGGGGTGGGTCGGCGGCCCGGTGCCCGTCGCCCCCTCGGCCCGCCGGCTCACGTCGGGGTCCCGACCAGGAAGGAGCGGAGTTCGGGGAGTGCCGAGCGGTCCTGGACGAAGAAGGCGTGACCGCCTTCGTAGACGTGGAGCTCGGCGCCGGCGACACGCGACGCGATGGCCACCGAGTTGGCCATCGGGGCGATCGGGTCGTAGCGGCCGCAGGCCACGAATGTCGGACAGGTGATGGTGGGCAGACGGTCCCACACGTCGTGGGAGCGCCGCGCCTCGAGCTGGGCCCGGCGGCCGGTGACCTCTGCGGGGCTGGCGTCCGGCTCGGGTGCGCGGAGGAAGTCGACCAGGGCACGGTCACCGGGGTGTGCCTCGAGCCAGGGTTCGTCGAAGCGGTCGTCGATCAGCCGTGCCCGAGCGGCCGCCCGTTCATCGGGGGCCAGCGCCTCGAGCTCGTGCAGCGGATAAGACGAACCGCCGGCGCCACCGGCGGAGGTGCAGAGCAGGGCGAGCCGGTCGACGCGCCCCGGTACGGTGACGGCCAGCTCCTGGGCCACCATGCCGCCGAAGCTGACCCCGACCACGGCGGCGCTGTCCCAGCCCACGGCGTCGAGCAGCCCGGCGGCGTCCGCCGCCAGGCGGGCCATGGCGTAGCGGCCCGATGCAGGACCGCTCGCCCCCAGTCCCCGCTGGTCGAAGGCGAGCAGCTCCACGTCCCGGGCGACCAGCGAGACCAACGGCCGCGAGCCAGCGAGGGTGGCGCCGGACCCGTTGCAGAACAGGACGCGTGGGCCGGCCCCGGTCAACTCGAAGGCGAGATCGACGCCGTCGACGCGTGCGGTGGGCATGGCGACCTCCTCGTGACCGCTCGGGAACGCCGGACAGCATCGCACGACCGGTCGCTCGGGAGCACCGCCCATCGTCACCTGCGGCGCCGGCACTCCCGTGATCCGTCCTACAGTGCCGCCATGACGATGGATCGATTCAAGGGACGTACGGCACTGGTGACCGGAGGGGCATCGGGTATCGGACGTTGCACGGCGCTTCGACTGGCCGAGGAGGGGGCGGCCGTCGTGGCCGTCGACGTGAACGCCGAGGCGCTCGGGGCGGTGGCCGGCGAGTCCGGTGGCATGTCGGGGTCGATCACGGCCCGGCCGGGCGACGTGTCGACCGAGGAGGGCGTACGGGCCATCGTATCCACGGCCGTGAAGGAGCTGGGCTCACTGGACGTCCTGGTGAACGTGGCCGGCGTGCTGTCGTTCAGCCACGCCCACGAGGTCACCCTCGACGAGTGGAACCGGCTCCTCGCCGTCAACCTGACCGGCACCTTCCTCATGTGCCGGGAGGCGATACCGCACCTGCTCGCCACGAAGGGCAACATCGTGAACCTGGCGTCCACGGCGTCCCATGCCGGGCAGCCGTGGGCGGTGGCCTACTCGGCCACCAAGGGTGGCGTCCTCGCCATGACCCGCGAGCTGGCGGTCGAGTATGCGGAGCAGGGGATGCGGTGCAACAGCGTCAGCCCGGGTGCTATCGACACGCCCATCACGCTGTCGTTCACCCTGCCCGAGGGGGCCAACCCGAAACTGCTTCGCAGGGTGACCCCGCTGGGCGCCTTCGGGACACCCGAGGGGATCGCCGCCGCCATCGCTTTCATCGCCTCGGACGAGGCGTCCCACATGAACGGGGCGGACCTGCGCATGGACGGCGCCACGCTGTCGTGACCGACGGGGACGGCGCCACGCTGTCGTGACCGACGGGGACGGCGCCACGCTGTCGTGACCGACGGGGACGGGTGGCGACCGCTACGAGGTCCCGAGGGTCGAGCGCCCGTCGGTGGCCCACCACTCGGCGGTCAGCCGGATGCCTTCGATGGAGGCCCGGGGCACCAGCTCCTCGAACGAGCGCTTGTACCCGGTGTGGAGGATCTTCCACTCGCCGTCCCTCTTTACGTAGCGGTCCTCGTAGAAGGCCGCGCCCTGGATGTTCAGCTGGAAGTCGGTGAGGATCACCGTGTCCTCGAGGGCCCAGGTGCCCGTCGCCTCGTCGTCGCCGATCAGATCGATCTCGGGATGATGGCACCGGTGGCTGCTGAGGAACGTCGTGGCCCCCATCGACTGGCGGCAGAACGCCATGATGTCGTCCCGGTTCCCGAACTCGTACAGCCCGCCGCCGTAGCGGGCGGTCGCCTCGGGCACGAAGCACGTCTCGAGCTCGTCCCACAGCTTCTGATCGATGCAGCGGAGGTAGCGGTACTTGAGCCGCTTGATCAGCTCGATCTCGACGAGGTCCTCGGGTGTCATGGTGCGCTCCTGTGTCGTGGGTATGTGGCCTGTGTCGTGGGTAGGTGGAGGCTGGAGTCGGGTGTTGCGGCGGGGCGTGCGTCCCCGGACGGTCACCGGATGGTGCCGACCCCGGGGATGAGCGGCAGGTCGAGAGCGGTGATCCAGCCAGCGGGAAGCTCGTTGACGTAGGGGACGGCGTTGAGGGCGCGCATCCCCGTGGCGAAGCAACCGGCCGCCGCCGCGTCGCGGCCGCTGCCGTCGTTGAATCGGAAGGCCGTCTCCTGGGTGATAGAAGGGGTCCCGTCGACCACCACCCGGTAGACGTCGTTCTCGGTGCCCCGGGGCCAGTCGGGCGCGGCGTCCTGGCCCACCCGGTTGACGTGCTCGAGGCAGATCCGGGGCTCACCGCCCACGATGCCGTTGATGGTGAACCGGATGGCGGCGACGTTGCCGGGTTCGATCACGCCCTTCGCCGTGGTGATCGCCGTCGGGGTGACCCACTTCTCCCACGTCGAGGTGATCGCCTCGAGCTCCACGCCGACGGCGTGGGCCATCATCGGGACGGTCCCACCCCACGACATGGCCAGGATCTCGGTGTGCTCGAGCATCGGCGTGTAGTCCGGAGGCATGCCGATGCCCATCTCCACCTCGTAGTCACCCTCGTAGTTGATGTAGTCGAGGATCTCGAGGGCACGGACCTGGCGGACCTCGCTGCACAGGCCCATCAGGGTCATGGGGAAGAGGTCGTTGGCGAATCCGGGGTCGATCCCGGTGGTGAAGCACGACGCGCCGCCGGACTCGCACGCCTCGGTGATCGGGTCGATCCACGACGGCGGGTTCTGGGTCATGTGGGGCCACACCCACGGGGTCATGGCCGTCGAGCACACGTCGATCCCGGCTCGCAGGAAGGCGCCCATGAGTCGGATGTTGTCGTCGGCCTTCGCCGCCGTCGGCCCGTAGTGGACCAGGGCGTCGGGGGCGAGGGCGACGAGGGCGTCGATGTCGTCGGTGGCGGTGATCCCCACCGGGTCGATGCCGCAGATGGGCCCCACGTCCCTGCCGACCTTGCCGGGGTTGGCCGCGCCGACGCCGACCAGCTCGAAGGAGGGGTGCCGGAGGACCTCGGGGATGATCATCCGACCGACGAATCCGGTGCCCCAGACGATCACACGCTTGGGGTCGGTCATCGGAACATCTCGCCGGAGTTGACGAGCAGGTACTGGCCGGTCACCGCCTTGGCCCGGTCGGAGGCGAAGAATGCGACGACGTCGGCCACCTCGCCGTCCTCGGTCATCCGTCGCAGCGGAAACTTGCCGACGACGTCGTCGAGGGCCTCCCCCACCGTCTTGTTCTCGTTCTTGGCCCGCCAGTTCATGAGCATCTCGACGGGCGGCCCCCACATCCAAGAGGGGATCACCATGTTGCACCGGATGTTGTCCGGCCCCAGCTCGTCGCAGAGGTAGTACATGGCGGACAGGAGTGCGCTCTTGGACGCCGCGTAGCCGCCCTGGGGCATCTGCGGGGCGAACATCGACTGGGAGCCGATGAGGACGACGGCGCCGCCCCCGGCCTCCTTCATGGCTGAAGCGGCAGGGCGGATGACGTTGATGGCACCGAGCACGTTCGTCTCGAAGGCCGACCGCCAGTCTTCGAACTTGAGGTCGTAGAGGCCACCCCAGGCGTTCTCGAAGGCCGCCACCTGCACCAGGGCGTCGACAGCACCGAAGCGTTCCCTGGCCAGGTCCACGAGGGAAGCGCAGGAGTCTGCGTCGGTGATGTCGGTCACCTGGTACCCGACCCGCCCGCCGCTCGGATCGAGCTCGCCGGCGATGGTGGCGAGGGAGTCGGCGGAGCGGGCGGCGATGACCACGTTCGCCCCGTCGCGCAGGGCGGCAGCGGCGCACTCGCGCCCCAGGCCCCCGCCCACGCCGGTCACCAATACGGTCTTGCCTTGGAGGATCATCGCACCCGTCTATCGGGTCCGCGCGGTGGGTGTCAATCGGCCGTGCCGATAGCAGATCCCGGCCCGACGCGGTTCCGTTCGGGACCTTCGGCCCTGTCCGCACCGCGGGCCCGGTTCGAATATGGAGGGGAGCCCCGGGTGGGGCCGCCCCGCATGCAAGGAGAGCACGCCGATGGAACTGACCGTGAACGACGCCGAGGCCACCGAGTTGCGCGACCTGCTCGACGGGTCGCTCGGGGACCTGTCCAGCGAGATCGCCGACACCGACAACCCGACCTACCGGCTGGCCCTGAAGGATCGCCGCGCCCGGCTGCAGGCCGTGCGGGCCCAGCTCGACGGGGTGGGCCTGGCGGTCGGGTAGCCGGTCGGCCACTCGTGGTCGGCCGCTCAGGCGACCCCGATGCGGGCCAGGAGTTCGTCCGGCGCACTGATGGAGCGGAGCGCACCGGCCAGCCCGTCGAGGAGGGCGCGTTCGAGGTGCTCGCCGACGCGATCCTCCGTTTCGGCCGGGTCGGTGGCCGTGTCGAACAGGTGGGAGCGTGACGGGGTGGGGCCGAGTGCCCAGTAGGGGAGTTGGTCGCCGGCCTCGAACGGCTGGCAGATCACCGGCACACCGGTGCCCGGCATCATCCGCAGCACCGCCCGGCTGTCGGGGCGGGGGAGGCGCAGGTAGGGAAGCGGGTGGACGGGCATCGTCGACCAGCGGTTGGACCACATCGACAGGGGCAGGTTCTCCGTGCCGCAGCCCCGCAGGTAGCGATGGCGACCGTCGGTCACGCCGACGTGGCGTCCCCAGTAGCCGAAGAGCGCGAGGTCGCGCACCGACTCCTTCCGCCCTTCGATGAGCGGGAGGAGCGACGTCCCGTGGGTCGGGTGGTCGACCTCCGCCCCGAACAGGTCGACGATGGTGGCGTGCAGGTCGACCGACGTGGTGAGGGCGTCCACGTCTCGTGGCGCCTGTCCCGGCCACCGCACCAGCAGCGGGATGCGGCCGAGCTCGCTGTAGACCGGGGCGGCCGGTTTGCCGAACAGGTCGTGCTCGCCCAGGTAGTGGCCGTGGTCGGTGCACAGCACCACCCCGGTGGTGGCGGCCAGCCCGGCCTCCTCGATGGCGTCGAGCAGCCGACCGAGCCAGTGGTCGATCATGGTCAGCTTGGCCCCGTAGTTGTTCCGCAGGTGCCGCGCCCGCTCAGGTGTCAGCGCTCCGCTGGCGACGGCATCGACCAGGTAGGGGGGCCAGATCGCCTGCTCGACTCCCTCACCCGCGTCCTGGTACATCCCGGCGTAGGGCTGCGGGGTGTCGAAGGGCTCGTGGGGGTCGAACTCGTCGACCACCAGGAGGAAGCGGTCGTGGGCGGACGCCGACGTCCGGATCCAGTCGGCCGCCGACCGCATGGTCCGCGGACCGGGGAAGTCCTCCTCGCTCCGGAACCAGGTGCGTGAGTCGTCGTAGCCGTGGTGGTAGGCGGGCCGCTCCACGGGGAGCGCCGGCGTCCCCATCCAGGTGGGATCGGGCGTGGTGCGCCAGGGGTCGTTCTCGTGACCGCGTTCGTAGGCCCAGGCGGTGAAGTCGGTGTGGTAGTTCTCACCTCCGGTCTCGAACAGGTGGGGGTGGTCCGACGCCAGCACGGTGGTGACCCCGCGCCGGCGGAGTGAACGGGTGACGGCGTCCTCCCACACCTCGATCGAGCCCCACGGGCGCCATGGGAAGTCGAGGGCGCCGACCAGGATGTCGTGACGGGCCGGCATGCACGGCAGCGACCCTGCGTGATGACCCGTGAAGCGGAGCGCCCCGGCGGCGAACGCGTCGATGACCGGCGTGGCGAACTCCGTCGACCCGTAGGGCCCGAGCAGATGGCGGTTGAGGCTGTCGAGCAGGACCACGACCAGGTTGTCGGGTCGCCCGCCCACGCCGGACGTCCGGCTCCCGTCGGCCCGGACCCCGTCACCTCCGACCCCGCCACCTCCGACCCCGGCGCCTCGAGATGTGCCGTCGGGTCTCCCTGTGGTCATGCGTCCCCCGTGGTCCGGCTCGCCGGCGGGCGGTCGCCGGCCGTACCCGGCCGACAGTACCCGGGGCACCCGGCCCGGTTCTGAGGGGGAGCCCACCTCGCTACTGTCGGACGTGCGGCCGCCCCGTGCGGACGGTGGGGTTCGACCACCGATCCCGGCACGGTCCCGACCACCGACCCCGACCGCAATTCCGACCGCCGACCCCGACCGACTCAGGAGGCACCGTGACCGCACGACTCGACGTTCTGACCGAGGGCTACGCCGATGACCGGGTGGCGAGCACCGTGGTGCTCGTGCGGGACGGCGATGCCGTCATCGTCGTCGATCCCGGCATGGTGGCCGACCGGAGGCTCATCCTCGATCCGCTCGCCGCCCTGGGGGTCGATCGGCACGAAGTCACCGACGTGGTCTTCAGTCACCACCACCCGGACCACACGCTGAACGCGGCGCTGTTCACCGGGGCCCGGTTCCACGACCACTGGGCCATCTACCAGGACGACGTCTGGACCGATCGCGCCGCCGACGGGTTCGAACTCGGCCCGTCGGTGCGCCTCATGGCGACCCCCGGCCACTCCGCCGAGGACGTGACCACGCTGGTGGAGACGGAGGGGGGTCTCGTCGCCTGCACCCACCTGTGGTGGTCGGCGACCGGACCGGAGATCGACCCGTTGGCCGAGGACCAGGCCCAGCTCGAGGCGTCTCGCGCCGAGCTCCTGGCGCTGCGTCCGGTCCTCGTCGTCCCCGGGCACGGGAGTCCCTTCGCTCCCGCCTGATCCCGCACGGCGACCTTGCGGAGCCCGTGCCCGACTCAGCCGAGGAAACTGAGGCGGACCGACCGTCGGGGGTTGTCTCTGTTGGTGTCGACGAGCACCACGCTCTGCCACGTGCCGAGCTGGGGTCTCCCGTCCAGGACGGGGACGGTCACCGAGGGGCTGACCAGCGCGGGCAGCACGTGGTCCGCTCCGTGGCCGGTGGAGCCGTGCCGGTGGCGGTAGCGGTCGTCACGGGGAAGGAGGCGCTCGAGCGCGTCGGCCAGGTCGGCCTCCGACCCGGAACCGACCTCGAGGAGGGCGACCCCGGCGGTGGCGTGCGGCGCGAAGACGTTTGCCAGTCCGTTGCCGCGCCCACGGCAGAACCGGGTGAGCTCGGCCGTCAGGTCGACGACGCGGCGGTCACCGACGTCGAGGTCGAGCAGTTCGGAGTCCATGGTCCATCCTCGCGCCCCGGGCGGCAGGTCTTCCGTGGACGCGCCACGTGGCGGTACATTGCTGTGAGGGGTCCGGGCACGGGACCCGGAACGAGGAGGCGGCCGTGACGACCGACCGGGCCCGATGGGCGGCAGGAGCGCTGGGGGCGGCGCTGCTGCTCGCCGGCTGCGGAGCGCTGTCCTCCTCCACCGGTGGTTCACCGGCGACCACGGCAGCGGGGACGCCGTCGGCCAACCCGGTGCTCACCGCGTATCGGAACACGGTCGCGGCCAAAACCGCTTCGATGTCACTCACCGAGGACGTCACCGGTTCCCCCTCCGGCCCCATCTCGATCACCGGAACGGGTCAGGTCGACCTCGCCACGGGGGATGCCTCGCTCTCGTTGGCGATCCCACCCGTGGGCTCGCTGTCGATACTCCTGGTGAAGCCGGTCGTCTACCTGCAACTGCCTGCCAGCCTCGGCGTGTCGTTGCCGGCCGGCAAGTCCTGGGTCTCGATCGACCTGAACTCACCCGCCGTCTCGTCGGCGCTCGGTTCCAGCTACGCACAGCTATCGAACTCGGCCGACCTGTCCACCCAAGAACTGTCGTACCTCCAGGCGGTCGGGGCGGGCGGCGTGACCACCGTGGGCCCGGCCATCGTCCGCGGGGTCCCGACGACCGAGTACGCAGCGACGATCGACGTGGGCAGCCTGGGGAATCAGGGGAACGCCGCCGTACGGGCCGCTCTCCAGAAGCTGGGGAACTCGCTGCACCTGTCCTCCATCCCCATCCACGTGTGGATCGACGGGCAGGGACAGGTCCGCCAGGAGGACTTGACGGTGGCGGCGACCTCGGGGTCGACGGCGGTGTCGGCCGACGTCACCGTCCAGTACTACGACTTCGGTGCCCCGGTCGACCTCGTCGCGCCGCCGGCCGGACAGGTGGTCGACTTCTCGAGCATCTCGGGCGCGCCGTCCGGCGCCTGACGTCCCCGGGGCACCGCCCGGTCGGGCACGGCCGGTAGGGTGCGCCCGTGACGACGGGGACCCCGACGACCGACGCCCGCTGCCCGTGGGCCGATAGCTCGCCGGGCATGCGGGCCTACCACGACAACGAGTGGGGTGTCCCGTCCCACGACGACCGCCACCTGTTCGAGCTGCTGGTGCTCGAGGGCGCGCAGGCCGGGCTGTCCTGGGCGACGATCCTGAACAAGCGCGACCACTACCGGGCCGTCCTGGACGGGTTCGACCCGGTCCGCATCGTCGACTACGACGAGTGGAAGCTCGAGGCGCTGCTGGCCGACCCCGGAATCGTGCGCAACCGGCTGAAGGTGCGCGGCACGGTGCGGAACGCCCGCGCCTTCCTGGCCGTCCAGGAGGAGGTCGGCTCCTTCGACGCCTACCTGTGGGGCTGGGTCGGCGGGAACCCCGTGGTGAACCGGCCGGCGAGGAACACCGGGCCGCCGGCGCGCACCGAACTGTCCGACCGGATCAGCATGGATCTCAAGCGCCGCGACTTCACGTTCGTCGGCTCCACGATCGTCTACGCCTACCTCCAGGCCGTGGGCGTGGTCGACGATCACGTGGCGGGCTGCCCGGCCGTCCGGCCGGCCTGACGGGGGAGCGACCGGCCGTGTGCGACACCCTGGTGACGGTCACGTCGGACGGCCTGCTGTTCGCCAAGAACAGTGACCGGGACCCCAACGAGGCCCAGGTGCTCGAGTGGATCCCCGCCGCCGACCACGAACCCGGGTCCTCCCTCACCTGTACCTGGACAGCCGTCCCCCAGATCGCACACACGCACGCGGTGCTGCTCTCACGGCCGTGGTGGATGTGGGGCGCCGAGATCGGGGCCAACGAGCACGGTGTGGTCATCGGAAACGAGGCGGTGTTCACCCGGGCCCGCGCCGGGGAGCCGTCCCTGCTGGGCATGGACCTCCTGCGTCTCGCCCTGGAGCGGGCGGCCACCGCCCACGACGCCGTGGGGGTGGTCGTCGATCTCCTGGAGCGTCACGGCCAGGGTGGCCCCTGCAGCCACGAACGTCCCGACTTCACCTACGACAACAGCTTCCTCGTGGCGGGCCCCGACGGGGCGGTGGTGGTCGAGACGTCGGGTCGCCGGTGGGCCACCGAAGAGGTGCACGGGCCCGGGCGGGCCATCTCCAACGGGCTGACCATCCCGGGATTCGCTCGCGCCCACGGGCGACGGGTCAAGACGTGGGTGGCCGCCGCCGCCCGTCGGCGCGCCGTCACCGAGCCGTTGGCCGGTGCCGCCACGGGTCCGCTCGACCTGATGTCCGCCCTCCGCTGTCACGGCAGCGGTCCGTCGCCGCGGTGGTCGCCGGTCCACGGCGGCCTGACCGCGCCGTGCGTGCACGCCGGTGGGGTCCTCTCCTCCAGCCAGACGACGGCCTCGTGGGTGGCCGACCTACGGGGGGGTGCGCGTCACTGGGCCACCGGGACGTCGGCCCCGTGCACCTCGCTCTTCAAGCCGGTGGATGTGGGGTCGCCCGTCGACCTCGGGCCGGCGCCGACCAACCGGTTCGACGCGACGACCGCCTGGTGGCGCCACGAACTGCTTCACCGTGCCGTGCTCGCCGCCTACGACGATCGCATGGACCGCTACCGGGTGGAGCGCGACACCATCGAGGCCGCCTGGGTCCGGGACGGGCAGGCATCCCGGGAGGCGTTCGCGGTGGCGGTCGATCTCGAGGCTCGGTGGCTCTCCGAGGTGGTCGGCACCGCGGGGCGGGACCGGCGGCCGGGGTGGGTGCGCAGGCGATGGAACGGGGTGGACCGGGCCTGCGGCATCGACGCCGCGCTGGCGGCGACCGGGTGACGGGTCGGACGGCGCCCGAACCGTGGACCGGTACCGTGGTCCGCATGCCTCCGGTCGCCGCCGCTCGTTCCCTTGCCAGTGGGGCGTCCTGAGGTGGATGCGCCGGAGCACGCCCCCGAGCCGTCGCCCGAACCCGGTGAGGGACCCGTGCTGTGGTTCGGGAAGCGGGAGGGTGGGCTCGGCATCACCCCGTTGACGTGGCAGGGCCGGGCGGCCGTCTTCCTCTACGTGTTCCTGGTGCTGGTGGCGCTGATCACCTACTCACGACTGTCCGTCACGGCGTTCGTGATCGGGTTCTACACCGTGGTGTTCGTGCTCGTGCTGGTGACCAAGTCCGACCTCATGAAGGACTGGCCCCCGCAGCGGTGACCCCGTCCGCCTCCGGCGGGGTCGGGGGTGTCGGCCGGTTCAGGCCGGGCCCAGTCCGGACACGACCTCGACGAGGCGTGCGCACTCCTCCTCGGTCGAGATGTAGTGGGGCGATGCCCGCACGACCGACTCCGGACGGGACCCGCCCATGTCGAAGAGTGCCGCGCCGGCCCCCGTCACCCAGATGTTGATCCCGACCGCCCCCGCGGCCGCCTTGACCTGCGAAGGTGCCACACCGTCCACCGTGAAGGTGACGATGCCGCTCCGGCGGGCCCCCCCGTCGTGGACGCGCACGCCCTCGACGGCGGCGAGCTCTTCGCGGAGGTACTCGGCGATCCGGCCCACCTGTGCGGCGATGGCGTCGATGCCCAGGGCGAGTACGTGGTCGACGGCGGTGCCCAGCCCGAGCTGAAGCGCCACCGGGGACTCGAAGGGCGTGAAGCGCGCCGCGCCGGGCTGGAGTCGGTAGTGGTCGGCGTCCTCCCACCGTGCCGACGATCCGTCGAGACCCGGCGGAGTCAGCGAGTCGACCAGGTCGGACCGGACGTAGAGCAGGCCGGTGCCCCGTGGCCCCCGCAGCCACTTCCGCCCCGTGCCGGTGGCCACGGCACAGCCGATGCGACCGACGTCGACCGGGAGCTGCCCGATGCTCTGGCAGGCGTCGAGGAAGAACGGCACACCGGCCTGGCGGCAGCGGTCCCCGACCTCCTCGACCGGGTTGACCAGTCCGCGGTGGGTGCCCACGTGGGTGGCGCTGACGAGGGCGACGTCCCCGGCGCCCAGTTCGGCGCCCAGTGCCTCGAGGTCGATGGTGCCGTCGGGCACGGCCGGAACGACCTGGAGGGAGGTCCCGGCGACCTGGCCGACCTGCAGCAGCCCCATGTAGTGGCTGTCGTAGGTCTGCCGGTCGACCAGGATGCGGCTCCCGGCCGGGAGCCCACCCCCGAGCGCGAGGCCCCACAGGGCCTTGGTCCACCCCTCGGTGTCGGATCCGGTGAGCGCCACCTCGTGGGGTTGGGCGCCGAGCAGCCGGGCGGCCGATGCCGCCACCCCGGCGACCCGGTCCGACACGGCCGCCGCCGCCTCGTACCCTCCCGTCGTCGCCTCGAGTTCGAGGTGGTCCACGACCGTGGTCAGCGTGGCCGTCGTGACAAGCGCCGCCCCGGCGCTGTTCAGGTGGACCACGGTCGCGCACCCCGGGGTGGCGGCCCGCTCGGCAGCGACGTCCAGGGTGCTCGGCACACCACGGACGCTAGTTCTGCAGGGGGACGCCACGGTACGGCGTCCACCCGGTGAGACGAGGTCGACCGGGCGCACGCAGGGGATCGGGCACGTGGGGGTCACCCGCGTCGCTAGGGTCGGGACATGGACCCGAGCGCTGGTGACCCGCAACGGGCGGGCCCGGGGCGAGCCCTCCGGCCCGGGGACGGGACGCCCGACGAGCGCACCGTCGACCCCGAGCCGCTCGTCCAGTTCGGTCGCTGGTACCAGCGAGCCGGCGAGGAGGTCGACGCCCCCGAGGCCATGGCGGTCGCCACGGCCGACGCCGACGGGCGCCCGTCGCTGCGGATGGTGCTGCTCAAGTCATGGGGTGGCGACGGGTTCGTCTTCTACACGAATTACGACGGGCGCAAGAGCCACGATCTCGCCGCCAATCCCGAGGCGGCACTCCTCTTCTACTGGGAGCCGCTCGGTCGTCAGGTACGCGTCGAGGGCCACGCCACCCGGACCACGGATGCCGAGTCCGACGCCTACTACGCCACCCGTACCGTCGGAAGCCGCATCGGCGCCCATGCCTCCCACCAGAGCCGGCCGGTGAGGGACCGGGACGCGCTCGACGCCCGTGTGGCCCACTGGACCGCAGAGTTCGCGGGCCGGGACGTGCCCCGGCCGCACTGGTGGGGTGGATGGCGGATCACCCCGCGCGCCTACGAGTTCTGGCAGCAGGGGGTGGACCGTCTCCACGACCGCGTCCGCTACGAGGTCGCCGGCGACGGCTGGACCATCGAGCGACTGCAGCCCTGACCCCCACCCTGGGACGGCCTGACCCCCACCCTGGGACGGCCTGACCCCCACCCTGGGACGGCCTGACCCCCACCTGGGACGGCCGGACCCCCACCTGGGACGGTAGGTGTGCCGGGCGGTATGTTGCGTGGATGGCTGATGACACCACGCTCGTCGAGGAACGGACCACCCAGCTCCTGGAGGAGTTCGATCCGAAGGTCGTGAGCACCGAGGAGTTCCGGGGTCGCCAATACGACCGGGGACTGGCGTGGATCTCGTTCCCCGAAGGGCTCGGGGGCCTGGGCCTGCCGCCCAACCTCCAGCGCATCGTCGACCGCCGTGTGTCCGAGGCGGGAGCCACACCGATGGGCGCCCGCGAGTTCTTCGGGCTCACGATGGCCGGCCCGACGGTCGTGACCCACGGTTCGGACGAGCTGCGGGCGCGCCTGATGCGCCAGACCTTCACGGGCGAGGCGGCCTGGTGCCAGCTGTTCAGCGAGCCCGGATCGGGGTCCGACCTCGCCGGCCTGGCCACGCGTGCCGTCCGCGACGGTGACGAGTGGGTGATCACCGGGCAGAAGGTGTGGAACACCCTTGCCCACATCGCCGACCGCGGGATGTTGGTGGCCCGCACCGACCCCGACGCCCCCAAGCACAAGGGCCTCACCTACTTCGCGCTCGACATGCACGCGCCGGGCGTCGAGGTGCGCCCGCTGCGTCAGATGACGGGCGAGGCCGAGTTCAACGAGGTCTACATGACCGAGGTGCGCGTGCCCGACGCCGACCGGGTCGGCGACGTGGGGGAGGGTTGGCGGGTCGCCATGACCACCCTGTCCAACGAACGGACCACCATCGGGGGCGGGGGCGGTGCCCCACCCCGCGGCTCGGGGTCGATCGCCGAGGCCGTCCGGGTCTTCCGGGCCAAGGGCGTCGCCGCCACCGCGGTGGAGCGCGAGCGGCTGATGCAGCTGTGGATCGAGACCGAGGTGCTCCGCCTGACCAACATGCGGGCGTCCCAGAACCGCAAGGCCGGGAACCCCGGTCCGGAGGGCTCCATCGCCAAGCTCATGTTCGCCGAGGTGAACAAGCGCATCTTCGAGCTGTGCATCGACCTGCAGGGGGCCGATGGCATGGTCGGCTACGACTACGCGATGCGCAGGTCCGATGTGCTCGGCCTGGTCGGGCCTCCCGGCACCTCACGCAAGTTCTTCCTCCGGTCCCGGGCCAACTCGATCGAGGGCGGCACCTCGGAGATCCAGCGGAACATCCTGGGCGAGCGCATCCTCGGGCTCCCCGGCGACGTGCGGGTCGACAAGGAACTGCCGTGGTCGAAGGTCCCACGCAGTTGAACGCGTCCCCTCGGCGGGGACACCGATGACCGACGCCCGGCAATTCCTCGGCATGGAGGAGATGGGCGATCCGCTCCACTGGCGGCTCGAGGTCGTCCCCGAGGTGACGACGCCCGGGAACTTCCTGTTCGGTGGGTGCGGTCTGGGGGCCGCGCTGGTGGCGTTGGAGGCGGCCTCCGGACGGCCCACGGTGTGGTCCACGGCCCAGTACCTGTCGTACGCCCCGACCGGTGCGGTACTCGACCTCACGGTGACGCTGGCGGCGGAGGGCCATCGGGTGACCCAGGCCCGTGCCGTGGGACGGGTCGGCGACACCGAGATCCTCACCGTCAACGCCGCCCTCGGGCTGCCGGCCCCGCTCGACGCCGAGGGCGTCTGGGACACCCCACCCGACGTCCCGCCGCCCGACGAGTGCCCACCCCGGCACCTCCCGTCGTTCCTGACCGCCTCGGTATTCGACCGGATCGACGTGCGCGTGGCCAAGGGCCGCACGTTCGACGAGATCATGTCGGGGGAGGGCACGCCGGGCGACCCGGACAGCGCATTGTGGGCCCGGGTGCCCGGTCACCTCGAGCCGTCGGCGGCCACGCTGGCGATCCTCGGCGATTACGTGACGGGCGGCATGGCGCAGCCCATCGGGCGGCGCGTGTTCTCCCGAAGCCTCGACAACACCCTGCGGGTCGTCCGGCTCGAGCCGACCGAGTGGGTGCTGTGCGACATCCGCATCCAAGCGCTCGCCGGCGGCTACGGCCAGGGAACGGCGTTCCTGTGGTCCGGCTCGGGGCGGCTGCTGGCCACGGCCAGCCAGTCGATGAGCGTGCGCTACGCCCCAACCCACAACTGACCGCCCCGCTCCCGCCGGAGGCCCGCACCCGCCGGATGGACGACTCGACGCCGGTGATCCCTGTGGGCTGATCCGTAACGCAAACGCCCGTCCATGAGTTGGTACAGGAGTGGTCGGTGCCGCAGTCAAGGGGTACCGGCACTGGTGGGTCCGACAGTCGCCCCGGGACACCCCCGACGGCGGCATCAACTACGGAAGTGAGTCACGACATGAAGAATATGGGCAGGCTGGCGCGGGTGACCGCGCTGACAGTGGTGGCACTCGCCGCAGTAGGGGGGGTTGCCGGAGCGGCGTCCAAGGGAAACGCACCGGCCGTCCACGGGACCGTGACCGCGGTCAACGGTGACAGCACGCCGGGGGTGTGTGGAACGGCCGGGGCTACCGGGTCGTTCACGCTCACGGGCAAGACGATCACCACCACGGTGAATGTGGACGGGACGACGACGTTCCTGGACAAGTCGGCGACCTCACCCTCGTTCGCCAATCTGTGCGTTGGTGACATCGTGGTGGCCGCGGGGCCCGACAGCGCTTTCGTCATGTCGGCCCAGGGCGTGACGGTGCATGGCCCGAAGCCACCACCGCGGGTGCACCTCTTCGGTTCGATCCTCTCGGTCAATGGTGATCCGACCACCGGGGTGTGCGGCACCGCCGGGGCGACCGGGGCTTTCGTCCTGTCCACCATCGAAGGGGTCACGACGGTCGTCACGACAGTGGATGTCGACTCCACGACCCTGTTCACGGAGGCACACGTCACCGACGCGTCGTTCGCGAACGTGTGCGTGGGTGACAAGGCCGTCGCACTCGGGTCGGGTTCAGGCGGCACCATTGCGGCCACGCTGGTCGCCATCAGGATCCCGCCGCCACCGAAGCCCCCGAAGCCCCTGCACGTGTCGGGCATCGTGGCCTCCGTCGGTGGGGACTCCAGCTCCGGAACCTGTGGCATCGCCGGTGACGCAGGGACCTTCACCGCCGTCTCCACGGACAACGCCACCGTGCCGCCCACCACGAAGACCTGGACGGTCAACGTGACGTCCGGGACGGCGTACGCCGAAAAGGGTGCCACATCGGCCTCGTTCGCCAACGTGTGCGTCGGGGAGAAGACGGTGTCGCTCGGCACGACCACGGACGGGGCGCTCGACGCCGTGGCCGTGGCCATCTGGCCCCTCAAGGTACCCAAGGGCTGAGCACCGACAGTAGGACGCGCTGCCCCTGGTGGCAGCCGACCGGACCCACGGCGGCACCCTCCGGGGTGCCGCCGTGGGTCGCGTCCTGGCCCTGGTGCCGGTCTCCAGTAGCCGCTCCCGGGCCGGTGGCTCGATGGCGTCCACGATGCGGTCGGCACCGAGCCGACCTCCTCGTAGGGCGTGGTAACCAGGTCCACCCGCGTCGCCCGCCAGCACCGGCGCCGTGCCCGCCCCCGGGACCCTCGTCATCCCGGAACCCCGCCGACTGCTGGGATTCGGTCATCTAGTGTCCATGGCGACGATCCACAGCCGAACGGACAGGGGTCCACGATGAAGATCAGCACGATGCTCAGCTACGCCGGCGGCTTCCGAAAGGCGGCGGCCCAGGTGGCCGAGATGGAGAAGGCCGGACTCGACCTGGTGTGGGTGGCCGAGGCCTACGGCATCGACAGCCCGAGTCAGATGGGCTACCTGGCCGCCCTGACCGAGACCGTGGAGATCGGCTCGGCCATCCTCCCGATCTTCACCCGCACGCCGACGCTGATCGCCATGACGGCGGCCGGCATCGACGCGCTGTCCGAGGGACGGTTCCACCTAGGACTCGGCTCCTCGGGCCCCCAGGTCATCGAGGGCTGGCACGGTGTGCCCTTCGACGCCCCACTCGGCCGGACCCGCGAGATCGTCGACATCTGCCGAAAGGTGTGGGCCCGGGAGGCGCCGCTCGAGCACCACGGCAAGTACTACGACATGCCCCTGCCCGAGGGCCGAGGCACCGGGCTGGGCAAGGCGTTGAAGATCATCGGCCGACCGGTCCGGCCGCGCATCCCGATCTGGGTGGCGTCGCTCGGCCACAAGAACGTGGCCATGACGGCCGAGATCGCCGACGGGTGGATCCCGATGCTGTTCGTGCCCGAGAAGGCCCAGGAAGTCTGGGGGGAGTCGCTCGAGGTGGGTCGGGCCAGGCGCGACCCGTCGCTCGACCCGCTCCAGATCACGGTGGGAGGCATGGTGGCCATCGGTGAGGGCGACGACGTGAAGGATCTCCGCAACCTCGCCCGTCCGATGGTGGCCCTCTACGTGGGCGGCATGGGCGCCAAGGGCCGGAACTTCTACAACGACGTGGTCAAGCGTTACGGCTACGAGGAGGAGGCGGAGCGGATCCAGGACCTCTACCTCGAGGGCAGGAAGGCCGAGGCCGAGGCGCTGGTGCCCGACGAGCTGCTCGAGTCGATGTCGTTGTGCGGACCCGCGAGTTACGTGGCGGAACGGGTGGCGGCCTTCAAGGCGGCCGGCGTGAGCCACCTCCAGGTCATACCCGTCCCCACCGGGGACCAGACCGAACTCGACATCATCGCCACGGTGAAGGAGATGATCCGCTGACGCGCCGTCGGCGCCCCCACGTCCGGGTCAGCAGCGGTCGGAGCGAACCCCGGACCTACTCGTCGGCGACGAGTTCGCCCGCGGGTCGCTCGACCGTGTCGAGAGACAGCAGCGAATCCAATTGGGTGGCCATCTGCTCGATCTCGTCCGCCTCGTAGTAGCTCCGGTTGAGTGTGAGCGTGAGTTGGTTCTGCACGAGGGCCAGTGCGTCCTCGGCCGCGGCAGCGGCGTCGTACACCGAGAAGAGGCGGGCCTGCATGGCCTGGGCCGATACGAAGCGGGTCCCACGCCCAGCCGCCTCCGCCGGGAGGGCGCGCAGTGCGTCGCCCGGCGTCGCCGGTGCGCGGGTCATGGTGTCCTGTGCCTGCTCGTGGTCCATGGTCCTCATGCCTTTCCTGGTCCGTCCGGCACCTTCGCACCGGTGCACTTCCATTCAACACCCCGGTGGCGACATTTCATCCGCATGCCACCGTTCCGTCACTCGACTGCAACCGTTCCGTGCCCGTCCGTCGTGGTCGGCGATC
This sequence comes from uncultured Acidimicrobiales bacterium, assembly GCA_963841925.1. Lineage (GTDB taxonomy): Bacteria > Actinomycetota > Acidimicrobiia > Acidimicrobiales > RAAP-2 > Bog-756. The sequence goes on along the minus strand of CAWJER010000002.1, from coordinate 905,352 downwards.
GGCGCGCCGTGCGGGGCACCCGTCGGAGCGAGTGCGGGAGGCCGGGAGTGACACTGGGGGAGGATCGCCGGTCCCGGAAGTCTGCAAGGTGGACTGGCCAACGTTCGGGCCGGGGCCGGCCCGGAATGCATACCGGACACCGGTCGCCGGCGTCGCCCTCGGCTCGTCGTCGACGCCCCCCGGTGGTGGCGTGCACGGGACGTGCGGTGTCCACGGCGCCCGGACGGTGTTGCGCGACCTCGTTCGGGGGTCCGACAGCCTTCCGAGGCCGGCCGCTCCGCCGGCAGGGGGCACCGACCGCCGTCGGCCCGATCCTCTGCGATGATGACCCACCGTGATCCGCCCCGCCCGGGGCCGATCGGACCGGGAGGACCACCAGGATGGAAGGCCCCATCACCGACAGCGCCCGTGAGGCCATGTTGCAGGCGGCGCTGGTCCGTGTCGACGTCCGCCGGCTGCGCGAGTCGTTGCAGGCCGTCGGCGATCCTCGGTACCCGATCGCCAGGCCCATCGCCAACGCACTGGCCGCCCTGGCCAAGCACCGCGACCCGCGGTCGGTCCTGGGCCGTGCCCAGTACCGGGCCGCCCTCCCGTACGCGGCCGCCGTGTTGTCCGAACCATGCCTGGCCGAAGTCATCGAGGCACTGGGGGACAACGCCGACGACCCCACCCGTGAACAGCTCCTGGAGGCGATCGACGCCGTCGGCGACGAGCACGACGACGTGACGCTGGCGGTGATGCTGGCCTCGGTCGCCGACGGCGGCATGCCCGCCTCGGACCTCTGCTTCAGCATCCTCGAGTCCGACGAGCGTTTCGGGCTGACGGACTGGAGGAGGTTCGAGCGGCCCGAACAGGGGCGGCCCGAGCCGAAGGTCCCGCAGGCGGTGTCCACGGAGCAGCGCGAGATCCGTCGGGCGAAGAAGCAGCTCGAGGCCGAGGAACGGCGACGCGTCAACGAGGCGAAGGCGAAGGCGGCCGATCGGGTCCGCCAAGCCCGGAAGCGGGAGCGTGCCGCGGCGGCGGAGCACCGTCCAGAAGCGGCGCCGACCGGTGGTCCCGCCACATCCGTCGTCCCGTCACTCGGACGGCGGCGTGCCCTCCTCACGCCGCTCGAGGAGGAGGAGTTCGATCGGGACGACCCGTGGTCGTCCGGTGTGGTCCTGGCCTGGATCCGGTTCGACGGGGTCGACCACGACGAGCCCGACCTCGAGGGCAAGGTCCGCCCGTGCGTCGTGATCGCCGGCTCGTCGACGCATCTCCTCGTCCGCCCGGGGTATTCGGAGGGCGGATGAGGAGCAGGGACTGGAAGTCGGTCCCGGTCAGGCACTGGCGGAGGTCGGGCCTCGACCAGCCGACGTGGATCGACGTGGTCGCCGTGCGGGTCCCTCGGCCGGACACACCGCCGACCGGGTGGCTCGAGCCCGACGACTGGAATTCGCTGTGGTAGACGGCGGTTTGGTGGCAAAGTACCTTGTGACCTGCGAGTTTGCCACCAGGAGCAGCGCCGGGACCACGTTGCGCGGTTGTCACCCAATGTTCAGCGTCGGGAGGTGGGTATTCCGGCCGAGAGTCCGGTACGCTGCAATCGTCCGACGGACGGGCGGTCCTGCTGCTGGGTTGGGGCGTCGTGAACCGTGGGCTCGTTGGCGGACGAGTCCACCGCAAGAGGGAGGTAGTCATGGATCGCAAGATCGTGCTCGGTGCGGGGGCCCTGGCCCTTGCCCTGGGCGGCTCGGTGGCGGCGGGGGTGGCCGGTGCTACCCCGGCCCCACCGGCCACACTCTCGGGCCTGATGAAATGTTCCCTGACCGGTGCCTACCACTTCGCCCCCTACGGTCTGACCAATTCAGCCGGCCAGCAGACCGCCGTCACGCTCAGGGGCACACTGAGGAACTGCGTGGGGGCCGGTGCCACCAATGGGGTCGTGTCCATCGTGTTGGGGCACCTGCTGGCCACTTCGGCGTCCACGGTGTCGAACAGCTGGCCCGGTCTCACCACCGGTGGTGGCGAGTCGTTCCCGACCCTCTCGGGAACGATCGTCTGGAAGGCGTCCCACGGGCGGGTGACGACGACCAACGTTACGGTCGCTGGTCCGTCCCAGTCCATCGAGGACAATTCGGGCACGAACCTGGCCACGGTGTTCGTCACACCGACGCTGACCGCCGGCGGCTCCTACGCCGGACAGACGGTGGCCACGACCGGGCTCACCTACAACGCGAACGCCTTCAGCCTCGGGGTCCATGCCGCTAGTTCGAGTGGCGTCAAGTCCATCCCGTTCGGTGCGACCGGCGGCTTCAACAGTGCCAACGGCGGCACCATCACGATCGAGGCCGGGGCGTGATGCGGGCCCATCGAGGTTCCAGCGGGCGTCGGCTGTCGCGGTCGTCGGCCGTGGCCGCCGGTGTAGCGTCGGCCGCACTCCTGCTCGTCGGGGTGCTCCAGGTCCCGGCGGGAGCGGCCGGTGCCCCCTATGTCACGACGACCGCAGTGGTCCTCCCCACGGCGTCGGTCTTCACGGGCGGGCCGGTCACGCTCACCGCCCGGGTCGACACGTATGCCCACGGTGTGGCCGCAGGCACGATGACGTTCTCGGTCCTCGGGGCCGACTCGACACCCTTCACCTGCGACAACGGGGATGCGCTGAACAACGTCGTCTTCACCGGCGGATCGGCCGTCTGCACGATCAGCGGCGGGTTGTCCGCCGCCGACAGCCCGTATTCGGTGTCGGCGTCCTATTCGGACACCGCCGGTACGACCTTGAGTCCGAGCACCTCGGTCGCCAAGTCGCTCACCGTCAAGCCGGGCAAGACGACGACCACGGTGAGCCCGTCGGTCAATCCGTCGGCTACCGGACAGGCCGTGACGTTCACCGCTGCGGTCGCCACCGTGGCTCCCGCCGTCGGTGCACCGACCGGAACGGTGACGTTCGCCGGGGTGACCTGTGACGGTGGCACCAACGTGATCGCCGTCGTCGGCGGACTCGCCCCGTGCGCAGTGTCGCTCGGGGTCCTTGCGCCGTCGGGTTCGCTGGTGGTGAGCGGCGTCTACTCGGGCGACAGCGGGTTCGCCACCAGCACCGGATCCGTCAAGCAGATCGTCAACCCCGCGGGGTCCACGGTGACACTGGTGCCGTCCACGGGCACCTGCACGGGCGACCTGTGCACTATCGGCCAGGGGATCGGCGTCTCCTTCACGGGCACGGTCGCCACCACCGGCCTCGACGGCGGCTCGGGCGTCCCGACCGGAAGCCTGGTCTTCTCGATCGTCAAGTCCGGGGCGAAGACGTCGCTCACCTGTGACGGTGGCTCCAACACCGTCGCACTCGTCGCCGGGGCCGCCACCTGCAACCTCTCCGGCGGACTGGCGGCCAGCGTGTACTTCACGGTGACGGCCAAGCTCGTCGCACCCGGCTACTCCGCCCCGGCGGCCACCCTGTACGAGAACTCGCAGCTCACGGGGACGAGTACCACCATCAGTCCCATCAAGGCCGGGGGTGCCGGTTCGTCGTTCACCGTCACGGCCATCGTGGCACCGCTCAGCAGCTCGGGATCGATCACGCCGACCGGATTCGTCAACGTGCTGGTGTGCGGGTCCAACTCCAACGGCTACGACGGGTGCCAGGGCGGAGCCGCACCGGTGGGTGCCGGGGGCGTCGCCCAGTTCCTGGTCGGCGGTGGTGAGATCCCGGGCTCCTACACCGTCTCGGCCGTCTACACCGGGGACGCAAACTTCTACACGAGCACGGCGCACAACCGGGGCGTGGTCGTGGGCAGGTCACCCACGAACCTCACCCTCCTCCAGTCCGGCGGGTTCGCCACCATCTCGGGCCAGGCGGTCTCCATCACGGCCACGCTGGTCGCACCGGACGGTGCCGCCGGATCGGTGCTGATCGGGCCGATGACCGGCAACATCACGTTCACGGTGACCGATCCGAGCGGAGCCCCCGTCGCCTGTGCCGACGGCAACTCCGTCCCGCTCGCCATCGGTCCGGGCCAGGTGGAGGGAACGGCGACGTGCTATCTGCCCCCGGGGACGTTGACCACGACGTCACCTACGGGGTCGACCTACGTCATCGGTGCCAGTTACAGCGGCGACACCAACTACAACCCGTCGACAGCCACCGACGACGAAGCGGTGGTTCAGGCCGTCTACTGACGGCGGTCGGCCGAACGCAGCGACGAGGAGGGCCCGCCACCCGGGACCACGGTCCCCGGTGGCGGGCCCTGCCGGCAATTTGGCCCGAGGTTCCTGTACGGGGTTGGAGCCAGGGGCCGGACCGGGAGCACGTGCGGTACGTAGGACACCGTCACCGTCCGAGGGGGTCGCACGTACCGCTCGTTCTGCTGGGACCGGGCCGCCGCCGCGGCGGCCAAGGTGTCGGATGGCGGGACGCCGTGATGGGCCGGGAGGTGACGGAAAGGATCACCGTGACCGCGAGGATCGGCCACTCGGTCGAGGGATCGGCCAGATCCGACCATGCGATTCGGTCGTCGACGATACGGCTCGCCTGGCAGCGCGACGACGAGCCACGGGGGAGCGCCTGTCCGCCCGCCCACGGTCGACGTCCTCCGTCGACGGTGGGCCCGGTTGCCGGACACGGGTGTGGCCAGCGCGGCGACCATGCCCACCCAGAGGGACCCGGGGCAGGCAGGCCACGCCGTCGGACCGAGCAGGGGGGTGTGAGGCGCGGGTTCGCGGATCGGTCGGCCGTCATCGCCTCGTCGCCGGAAGCGGTGACCGCGACGTCGGCGAATGGCGAGAGCGACCCGTGGCGATGGCGGGAGGTGCCCCGATGTCTGCGGTCCAGGCGCCCATCCGGGACCCGCGACGGGAGGCGTCGTCAGTGCTGGTCTAGCTGTAGCTCCCGGTCAGGTCGGTGGCGGCGATCAGGTTCCCGGCACCCGACCGGACGGCACGGGCACAGGCCCTGGTGGGGTCGGAGCGATATGGTTCCTCAGCCGCCGGTGGCAGTTCGGTCCGCGGCAGTTCGTCCCACGTGGGCCCGGTCCACGACGCTTCAGGGTGCCGGCCGCCCGGACGGCCGCCCGTCGCCCAGGCGCGGGGAGTCGCGCAGATTGGCCGGGAGGATGTCCGGGTCCGATTCTGCCCGTCGGATGACATCCAGGATCTCGTCCCCGATCAGCTCGTGGCGCACGAGCAACGCGTCGCGTAGCGCCTCGACCACGGAACGGTGCTCGTCCAGCATCCGGGTCACGGATGCCTTGGCCTCGGCCAGCAGGTCCTCGACCTCGACCCGTCGGGCATCGTCGGCCAGCACCTTGCCGACCAGTCCGCCGCCCATGGATTCGATGGCCGCCACGGACACCAACGACCGGCCCATGCCGAGCAGACCGATCATCTGGCACACGTTGACCGTGGCCGCCTGCAGGTCGCCCGCTACGCCGGTGGACGACTCCCCGAAGAAGAGCTCTTCGGCGACCATGCCGCCGAAGGCGATGTCGATCATGGCCCGAACCTCGGTGTGGGTCTTGGTGAACCGCTCCTCGGTCTCGGTGTGCATGAGCAGGCCCAGGGCATCCCGGCGCTTCACGATGGTGAGCACCTCGAGCTTGCGCCCCTTGCCCACCAGCCACGCCACCGTGGCGTGTCCGGCCTCGTGGGTGGCGATGGTGCGCCGCTCGGCCTCGGTGTACTCCACCGGCTGCGCGAGCCCGATCTCCTCGGTCATCTTGGCCTGTTGGATGTCGTTCCACGACAGGCGGTGGGCCCCCCGGCGCAGTGCCCACACCAGTGCCTCGTCGAGGACGTGCTCGATCATCACGGGCGAGTAGCCGGCCGTCATGGCGGCGAGTGTCTCGCGCCGGGCCGGAAGGTCCAGCTCGGGATCGTGGGCCTTCTTGCCCAGGTAGTAGTCGAAGATGTCCCTGCGCCCGGCCCGCCCCGGGAGACCGAAGTAGATGTTCCGGTCGAAGCGCCCCGGCCGCACCAGTGCGGGATCCAGGTCGGCGGCCCGGTTGGTGGCCCCGATCACCAGGATGTTGGCCGGGGTGTGCACGGGCTTGTGGAGCTTGCGACCGATGGGCAGCCATCCGTTGACGGCCTCGATCACCTTGCCCTTCATGCGCAGCGACCACGGGGTCTGCTCGAACGACTGGAGCTGGATCAGCAGCTCGTTGACGACTCCGGGTACGCCCTCGCCCTGTGTCGAGCCCGAGCCCCGGGCGCCACCGATGGCGTCGAGCTCCTCGATGAACCCGATGGCGCCACCTTCGGGCGCGCCTGACGCCGGAGCTCCTTGAAGTAGGCGCGGATCTTGCGGTTGGTCTGGCCGTAGAACATGGACTGGAAGGCCGACGAGGAGACGAAGAGGAACGGCACACCGGCCTCGGACGCCATGGCCTTGGCCATATAGGTCTTGCCGGTTCCCGGTGGACCCTCGAAGAGGATCGCCTTGCGGGGCGTGCCCCCCATCTGCTCGTTGAAGGTCCGGTAGGCCAGGAACAGATTGAGTGTCTTGGTGATCTCCTCGACCAGTCCCTCCGAGCCCCGGACGTCGTCGAAGGTCATCGTCAGCTCATCGGGCCGGTAGAGGATGTGGGGCGACCGGCCCGCGGCCAGCAGTGGCACGACCATTACCAGGGAAAGCACCAGGATGAGCCCCATGGGCAGCAGGTACGGGGTGAGGGACGACGGGACCGACAGCGAGGGGAGTGACAGTCCGGGGGCGAGGACGTCGCGGACGACCAACAGGGCCAGCACCGTGGCGAGGAGTCCGGCGATGCGCTGGAACCGCGTCGACCGGGTCCTGGCCTTGTGTGCCCCGACGTCCGTCGAGGACATGGAGGCCACGCCCGTGGACACCAGGGCGCCCAATGCCGCCTGGTCCGGTGCCTCGGCGGCGGAGCCGGAGTCGTCGTGCCCGGTGCCGTCGGCGGGGAGGCCTTCGATGCCATGAGCCTGTGGAGCGTCCAACCCGGTCCCCTGTCTGTTCGCGTGCGGCGGTGCCGCCGCACAGTGTGAACATGCGTGCGTTGCGGTCGCGGGATCCGACAAACTCCGGCGGTCTGCTCCGAACCTAAGAGGTGGCGGCACGACCCGGCAACTCATCTCACGCAGGGTGGTGGCTGCAACCGTTCTGCAACCGTTCGGGGCCGCGATTCCCACACAAGGTGGGCGATTCAGGGCCCGTCAGTTGATAAACGGTTGCAGAACGGTTGCACTCCATGGTGGCCGGCACGACCGGCCCGCGCCGGGTGGCCCGTGGCATGGGTCGACCGTGGCCGGGGGTGCCGGTGGAGTGCAGCCGGTGGGGATCAGCCGGTGGTGGGCACGGGGAACTCCCGCACCTCGAAGTCCGAGAGGACGGTGGGGCACACGGAGGCGTCGGCCAGCGAGCACGACTCGGCGGCAACGGCTACCGGTGAGCCGTAGGACACGGCTGAGGGGACCTGGGGGAACAGCACCACGCCGGTCACCGACCCCTGGCCCCCCGATGCCGCCAGGCTCCCGACGAGTCCCGGCGGGTCGGTCACCTGGGTCACGTCAGGGGTCAGCACGTCGGTGGTCTCACCGAGCGGCTTGGTGGTCGAGCACCCGGCCCGCTGGGACTGCCAGGACGGGATCGTGAAGAACGGGCAGACCAGGTCGACGCCGGCGTTCGTACCCGTGGTCGCATAGGTGGCGAAGATGCCCTCGGCGCCGGGCGTCGGCGGGCCGGACGTCGGCGGGTCGGGGTCGTTCGACGGGTAGACGGCCAGCGTGGTCGCGCCCTGGGCGTCGATGGCGCCGCTCTGGCCTGACGAGGGGCCGTCGGCTGGGGCCGGGGAGCCGGTCTGGCCGCCCGACACCGGGGTCGACGCCGTCGTCGGTGCCGCGCCCTGGGCGGAACCACCGGTTCCCGGGCTGACCGGCGAGCAGGTCCAGCCGGTGGGCCCGAGGAGGACGTGGGTCCCGTCGGTGTAGAAGGTGACCTTGCCGACCAGGGAGGTCGGAATCGGGGCGACCAGGATGGTGGGGCTCCATCCGGTGCGGGACTTGACCACCCCGCCACCGTCCGGGCTGGTGCAGGCGATCACCGGGAAGGCGACGGCCACCTCCCCGTCGACCGGGACCGTCGTGGTCGGGGAGCTGGACGACGACGTGGAGGCGGCGACACCAGTCGACGACGTGGTCCCGAGGAGCGACGAGCCGCACCCGGCGAGCACGGTGAGCCCGAGCACCGGCACCAGGGGGGCGAGTCGGGCCGTGGACGGGCGTCGCCGCCGGCCGGGTTCGCGATGGGGGATCATCATCCCCGACGATAAGCGACGGCGGTGCTCCGGGGGGCCATCGCCACGTCCTGTGCCCCGGTGGTGGGGGAAGCTGGCGGCGGGGGAGGCCGGTGGGGAGCCCTGGTCAGGGGAACCGTCGGTGGCGTGCCTCCGACCCGGAGCATTCGGTGGGTTACCCTCGGACGACAGGCGGTCACCGCTGGACGGACGGGTCCGACCGCAGACGGGAGCTGGGACCGGACATGGCCGTGATCGAGGAGTCCACACCCTCGGGTGAGCCCGGGCGCCACCGCGGCCGGAGCGGGCGCCGCGTCGATCGGGCGGAGCGCCTGGCCGGGGGCATCGACACCCTCCCGCCGAACTACAAGTGGATGGCGCTGTTCATCTCCACCCTCGGGATGCTGATGGCCACCATCGACGGCTCGATCGTGCTCATCGCCCTCCCCAACATCTTCCGTGGGATCGGAATCGACCCGCTGGAGGCGGGCAACACCTTCTACCTCCTGTGGATGATCCTCGGCTTCCTCGTGGTGACCAGCGTCCTCGTCGTGAGCCTCGGCCGACTGGGGGACATCTACGGCCGGGTGCGGATCTACAACCTGGGCTTCGCCGTCTTCACCTTCTTTTCGCTGATGTTGAGCATCACGTGGATGACCGGCCATGCCGCGGGGGTGTGGCTCATCGTGATGCGGATCTTCCAGGGTGTCGGGGCGGCCATGCTCATGGCGAACTCGGCCGCCATCCTCACCGACGTGTTCCCCGCCGACCGGCGGGGCATGGCGCTCGGGGTGAACCAGGCGGCGGCCTTCAGCGGCACGTTCATCGGACTCGTCCTGGGTGGGGTCCTGGCCCCGCTCAACTGGCGGTGGATCTTCCTGGTCTCGGTCCCCATCGGCCTGCTCGGGACGGCGCTCGGCTACCTGTGGCTCCGCGAGACGAGCCAGCGCCAGCCGGCCCGGATCGACTGGCCCGGCAACATCACGTTCGCCGTCGGGCTCGTCCTCGTCATGGTCGGCATCACCTACGGGATCGAGCCGTACGGTCACCACGTCATGGGTTGGACGAACCCGGTGGTCCTGGGCTCGATCGCCTGCGGCATCGTCTTCCTGGTCGCCTTCTGCATCATCGAGACGAAGGTGGCCCAGCCCATGTTCCGGCTCCAGCTGTTCCGGATCAAGGCATTCACCAGCGGCGTCCTGGCGAGCTTCCTCGCCGCACTCAGCCGGGGTGGGCTCATGTTCATGATGATCGTCTGGCTCCAGGGGATCTGGCTGCCGCTCCACGGCTATGCGTTCACGGTGACGCCCCTGTGGGCCGGAGTCGCCATGCTGCCGCTGACCCTGGGATTCCTGGTGGCCGGCCCGCTCTCGGGGGTGCTGTCCGACCGGTTCGGAGCCCGACCCTTCGCCACCGGCGGGATGCTCGGGACCGCTGTGTGCTTCGCCCTGCTGGAGCTCCTCCCCGTCGACTTCCCCTACTGGGCCTTCGCCGTGATCATCCTGCTCACCGGGATGTGCATGGCGTCGTTCGGCTCGCCCAACCGGGCCGGGGTGATGAACAGCCTGCCCCCGCAGCACCGCGGGGCCGGTTCGGGCATGAACACGACGTTCCAGAACTCGGCCCAGGTGCTGTCGATCGGCGTGTTCTTCACCCTGATGATCGCCGGGCTCATGGTGTCGCTGCCCGAGCATCTGCTGCACGGCCTGGTGGCAAACGGTGTCCCTGTCGCCGACGCCACTCGGGTGTCCCACCTGTCACCGGTGTCGACGCTGTTCGCGGCCTTCCTCGGCTACGACCCTGTTCAGCACCTGGTCGGCGCCCACGTGCTGTCGCAGCTGACCCCGGCCCAGCAGGCGGAGCTCACCGGGCGCCGCTTCTTCCCGGGACTGATCGGGTCATCGTTCCAGACGGGCCTGCACGCCGCACTCGACTTCGGGATCATCGCCAGCCTGCTGGCTGCCGGAGCGTCGTGGACGCGGGGCGGCCGCTACGTGTACTCGGAGCCGGATGGGACGGTCGCCGTGCCTTCGGGACCCGTCGGTGACGGGGCGGTGCCGCGCCGCGAGCTGAGGGGCTGACCCACCGGCCACGGCGTGACAGGCGGTCTCGGAAGCTACTGGCCCGTCTCGTTGGGCGGCGATGGTGGTGGCTGAGGCGGAGGTGCCATCCCCGGCATGGGCTGCGCGGGCTGGCCACCGGTCGGGGGAGGTGGAGGAGGCGGGGGAGGGGGCGGAGCAGAGGCGCCTCCGGCCGGCGGCGGCGGCGGTGGCGGCGGATAGGCGGTCCCGGGCTGTTGTGGGGGCGTTCGCGTAGGCGCCTCCGGCCGGCGGCGGCGGTGGTGGCGGTGGCGGTGGCGGTGGATAGGCGGTCCCGGGCTGTGGTGGGGGCGGATAGCCGCCGCTGGGCTGTGGCGGGTAGCCCGGCTGTGGCGGGTAGCCGGCTGAGGTGCCGTAGGCGCCAGCCAGTCCCGTCGGCCCCTTGGGACCGAGGTACACGCTCTTGCCGAGCCAGAGGATGTACCAGAAGATGAGCGGGACGATCGGGATGAGGTAGAAGACGATGCCCACCGTGAAGCCGGCACTCTTGCCGAAGCTCTTCACCAGGTCGTTGATCACGATGACGTAGATCACGAAGAGCGCTAGCCAGCCGAGGTAGGGGATGATCAGGAGGAGCAGGAACCAGGCCCAGTTCTTCGGTCGCCCGGCGATCCGGAGCATCACGATGAAGTTGTAGATCGGGACGAAAGCGGCCCAGGCCGGCTCGCCCTGTGGTGCCGCCTTCTGGAAGGTGCCCCAGATCGGGAGGCAGATGATCACGTAGTAGGCGATGGCGAAGACGAGGCCCAGTGGGCTCCCGTGGGTGGAGGTTGCTGCGATCAGGTGAACCATGGTTACCCCCTGGTCAGTGCGGTCCCGCCCTCGGGACTCGGCCACCATCGTGTCATCAGTGCAGGTGTCGGTGCGGGATGCCGGTGCGGTCCGGCCGCGGGACCGGCGTGCTGCCGTGCTCCTCGTGGGTGTCGCACCCCGTGAGTAAGGTCCCACTCCGTGGTGCACCTCTACTCGGCTGTCCGCGCTGAGCCGCTGGCGAAGGAGCTCGCCGAGGTGCTGATCCGGGAGCCGGGCGATCCCATGGATCCACTGTGGATCGCCGTCCCCACCGAAGGGATGCGGCGCTGGATGGTCCTCGAGCTGGCACGCTACCTCGGGGCGACGGGGGGCGGCCACGCCGACGGTGTCGCCGCCAACGTCGCCCGCGCCTTCCCGGGGACTCTCCGGGCCAAGGTGTTGGAAGCCGCCGGCGATGGTCAGCCCGATCCGTGGGGCATCGACCGGATGGTCTGGCCCCTGCTGGATCTCTACGACGGACTCGAGTCCCGGGGACGTGAGCCGGCATTCACGCGGCTCGCCGGTGGCGCTTCACGGTTCACACGTGTGCGCACCGTCGCCGACCTCTTCGACCGGTATCACCTCCACCGACCGGAGATGGTGCGGGCCTGGGGCCGGGGCGAGGCCGTCGACGGCTCGGGCCAGGAACTGCAGCCCCAACTGGCCTGGCAGCAGCGCGTGTGGTCGCAGCTGGGTGGGCGTATCGGGGTGCCGAGCCCACCCGAGCGCATGCCCGGGTTGCTGGCCGACGTCCGCGGTGGCCGGCTCGTACCCGACGTGCCGGACCGCCTGGTGTTCTTCGGATTCACCACTCTGCCCGGCCGCGAGTTCCTGGACCTGCTCGACGCGGTCGCCGTCGGACGGGAGGTCCACCTGTTCCTCCTGTGGCCCTCCCGTCTGGACGGTGGGCGCCACGCCGACGCATGGCCCCACCCGGGTGACGGCCGACCGCGGCTGCGGATCGACGACCCGACGGCGCCCCTCGTGCGCCAGCCCCTGCTCCGGACATGGGGCCGGGTCGCCCGCGAGACGGCACTGCTCCTGGCGGACGCGCCCACCGCCGTTGTCGGTACCCCCGAGTGGGTCGACGTCCCGGAACCAGGCCCCGGCCCGGTGGACACGCTCCTCGCCCGGCTGCAGCACGACATCCGGCACGACACGGTCTCGCCACCCGAGGGGGTCGACTACGAGGACGGCTCCATCCGGTTCCACGCGTGCTTCGGGCCCATGCGGCAGGCGGAGGTCGCCCGCGACGCGGTGCTCCATGTCCTGGCCGCCGATCCGACCCTGGAACAGGAGGACGTGCTGATCGTCTGCCCCGGGCTCGACCGGTTCGCTCCACTGGTCGAGGCGGCGTTCGGAGCGGCGACGGCCGAGGTCGGCACACCCGGGCCACCCGGGTTGCGGTTCCAGATCGCCGACCGCTCGATCCGCGCCGCCAACCCGGTCGTGGGGGCGGTGATGCGGCTGGTCGACATGCTGGGGAGCAGGTTCGAGGCCGCACCCGTCGTCGACTTCCTCTCGTGCGCACCCGTCCGTCTGCGGTTCGGGCTCGACGACGACGCGCTCGGCGTCGTGACCGACTGGGTGGCGAGGACCCAGGTGCGGTGGGGCCTCGACGCCGTGCACCGCACCGGGTTCGACATGCCGACCGCCGTTGACGGAAACACGTGGCAGGCAGCGTTGGATCGGCTCCTCCTGGGGGCGACGATGCTCGACGACCGCCTCGCACTCGGGGTGGGTGGAGTCGCCCCGATGGCCGTGGACAGCGGTGACACCGGCACGCTGGGCTCCTTGGCCACCGTGCTGACACTGCTCGCCGAGCTCACCGCCTGGGCGAACGCAGGACGGCATGCCCTGGTCGAGTGGATCGACCGCATCGAGGGTGCCGGCCGAGACCTCCTGGCGGCGCCGAGCGCGTCCACCTGGCAGTTCGACGCGCTCCACCGTGTGCTCGCCGAGTTGGTCGAGTCGTCCGGACCCGCCGACGGAGGGGCCGGGCACCTGGTCGACCTCCGCGATGTCGGCCGCATCCTCGAGGGGAGGCTCGGGAGCGAGGCGGGACGTCCGGACTTCTTCCGCGGCGGCGTCACGGTGACGTCCATGACCCCCCTCCGGGGGGTGCCGTTCCGGGTGGTGTGCATCCTCGGGTTCGACCAGGAGTTCCTCGGAGCGCCGGCCAGCGACGCCGCCGACCTCGTGGCGGCATCGCCCCAGGTCGGTGATCCCGACCGACGGATCGAATGGCGGCAGTCGCTCCTCGACACCGTGCTTTCCGCCGGTGACCACCTCATCGTCGTCCGGGACGGCCATGACATCAGGACCAGCCAGGAGGTCCCGAGGGCCATCGCCGCAGCCGAGCTCTTCGATGCGGTCGTCAACCTGGCTCGGGAGGATCAGCGCCATGCCCTGCGCGCCCGACTCGAGGTGCAGCACCCACGCCACGGGTTCGACATCGCCTGCCTGGAGCCCGATGCGCTGCTCGAGGGGACGATCTGGAGCTTCGATCCCTCCGACCTCGCCCGGGCCGGAGCACGACGGTCGGCGCGTACCGGCCCCCGTCCGCCGGCACGCCCGCTGGTGGAGGTCGACCGGACCGAGGCCATCGACCTGGCTGACCTCCGGTCGTTCCTCATGGACCCGGTGTCGGCGTTCGCCGGCTCGACCGTCCAGATGGCCCTACCCGGGCGACGGGACGTCGACGACGTCATCCTCCCCGTCGCTCCCGGCCCACTCGAGGCCTCGGCGCTGGGCCGCCGACTGCTGGCGGCGCGCTGGGGCGGCGCCACCACCGAGGCGTGGCTCGAGGTCGAGCGACGGGCGGGCACGCTCCCACCAGGCACGCTCGAGGAGCAGGCGATCGGGCCGCTCCGGTCCGAGGTCGACGCCCTCGTCGTCGAGGCCGTGCGCCGGGGCGTGCGGATGGGTGAGCCGGACTATCTCGACGTCGAGGTCACCCTGGAGGGCGGTCCGGCGATCGTGGGCACCATCCCGCTCCTGCTGCCTGACGAGACCCCGGGACCGGCATGGGTGCGCTTCACGCGGTCCCGCCCCACCTTCACCCTCGACGCCTGGCTCCACCTCATGATGCTCGTCGCCTCCGCCCCGGACCGGCCCTGGCGGTCCGTGTTCCTCAGCCGCGGGACCGGCGACGATCCGGTCGCCGCCGTCGACCTCGTCCTGCCCGCCCCACCCGAGGAGCGGCTCGCCGCCGCCCGACGGGCGCTCGGTGTGGTGGTCGCCTGTTACCGGGCCGGCATGCGGGAGCCGCTGCCGCTCTTCCCGACCTTCTCCCTGTCCGTCGCCCAAGGGGCCCCCGACTTCTCGGCCTGGTCCGGGCAGGACGGTCGCGGGGACCGGGCTGCTCCTGCCACGGCGTTCTTCTACGGCCGGATGAACGGCAGCGATCTCCTCGCGCTCGACCCCGTGGAGGGCGATCCCCCGGGGCCCGGCGGTCGCGTGCAACGGTGGGCCGACTACTTGTGGGGGGCCGTCGCCGCCACCTCGTTGGAGTCCGGGCGGTGACCGGCGCAGTGGGGACGCCGTTCGATCCGCTGGGAGCGCTCCCCAGTGGGCGCGTGGCCATCGAGGCGAGTGCCGGGACCGGGAAGACGTTCACGCTCGCCGCCCTCGCCACCCGCTATCTGGCGGAACAGGACCTCACACCGTCCGACCTGCTCATCGTGACCTTCACCCGTGCGGCGACGGCGGAGCTGAGGTCCCGCATCAGGGGTCAGCTGATCGGGGCCGTGTCCGCCCTCTCCGGCGGCACCGACGGTCAGAGTGAGCTCGTCCAGCACCTCGTGTCGGCCGACCGGGACGTGCGCAGGCAACGACTCGAGCGGGCCGTGGCCGACTTCGACGCCGCATCGATCTCGACCATCCACGGCTTCGCCACGCAGATCCGCAGGACGTTGGGTCTGTCGGCGGCCGTCGACCCGGATGCCCGCCTCACCGACAGCACGGGTGAGCTGGTCGCCGCCGCCTGCGCCGACGCCCTCGCCGCCGCATCGGTACTGCCCGCACCCGCAGGTGGATTCCCGTCGATGGCCGTGCTGGTCGAAGCCACCGCCAGGAAGCTCGGTGGCGCGGACCTGGTGCTCGTCCCCGACGGGTCGGATGCCGATGTCGACCGGACGCACGTCGTGGTGCGGGACCTCGTCGTCGACGCGGTGGCGCGCATCGAGGCCCGTCGTCGAGCCGAGGCGTCCATCGGATTCGACGACGTGCTCGTCCAGTTGCGTGACTCGCTGTCGAACGGTGATTCGGCTGCGGTGGCGGCACTCCGCAGCCGGTACAAGGTCGTCCTCATCGACGAGTTCCAGGACACCGACCGCATCCAGTGGGAGATCTTCTCGACCCTCTTCGGTCGATCGGGCGACGGCACCACGCTGGTGCTCGTCGGGGATCCCAAGCAGGCGATCTACCGGTTCCGGGGAGCCGACATCGCTGTCTACCTGGATGTGCTGCAGGACGGATCCGTCACGGCGCGGCACTCGCTGACCACCAACTGGCGGGCCGACGGCACCTGTGTCGACGGCCTCCACGCGCTAGTGGAAGGGGTGACGTTCGGTGACCCCTCGATCGGCTACGTGACGGTGCGGCCGGCCGACGTGAACCGTGACCGGTACCTGCGGACGGCCGACGGGACGTCGCTGTCCGGCATGCACCTCCGGTTGGCGCCGAGGGCCGGACTCCCCGAAAAGGAGGGCGGCGGCGTCGACTCCGAACGGGTCAACCGGATGGTGGAACGCGACGTCGCCGCACACGTGCGGGACCTGTTGGAGCGGGCTCGGATCCCGGCCCGGGGGGACGGCTCGGCACCACGGGACCTGGAGCCGTCCGACGTGGCCGTGCTCGTGACCACCTGGGGCCACGCCCACGACCTCCAGCGGGCGTTCGCCGCGTGAGGGCATCCCGGCGGTGGTGGCGGGCACCGGCAGCGTGCTCGAGTCGGAGGCCGCACAGCACGTCCGGTTCCTACTCGAGGCCATGGAGCGCCCCGGGGACCTCCGACGGGTCCGGACCTATGCGCTCTCCTGGTTCGAAGGGTGGTCGGTCGATGAGGTCGCCGTGGCCGATGACGCCGACCTCGCCGGTCTGCAGGACCGGCTGGCGGACTGGGCCACCCGACTGGCCGACCGCCCCGTCGTCGAGGTGCTGGCCCATCTCTGGCAGCAGACCGGGGTGATCGCCAGGACGCTCGGACTGGCCGACGGGGACCGGAACGTCACCGACCTGGACCACGTGGCCGAGGTGCTTCACGGCTCCGCCCCGCAGGGCCGCTCCGGTGTCGCCGGGCTCCTGTCCATCCTCGACGGTCCGCCCGAGGGTGAGGCGGACGCAGAGTCCGACGGTGACGTCACAGCCCGGCGGATCGAGTCCGAAGCTCGGACGGTGCTGATCACGACGGTGTGGCGGGCGAAGGGTCTCGAGTTCCCGGTGGTGTGCATCCCCATGCTCTGGCGCCGCTACCGGAGTCGGACGGCACTCGTGTTCACCGACCCCGACACCGGGGAGCGGAAGCTCGACGTCACCCTCAACGGCAAGTGGCCGGACGAGTCGGCCCTCAAGGACCGCAAGGCGCTGGCGTCGAGGGAGGAGGCGGCCGAGCGGCTACGGATCCTCTACGTGGCCCTGACCCGGGCCCAGCACCACACGGCCGTCTGGTGGGCCGGGAGCGCCGCCAGCACGAATGCCCTCACGCGGCTCCTGTTCGCCCGCGATGGCGACGGTGCGGTCCGGCCGGGCGTCCTGGATCCCGACGGCACGAAGGTCCCGACCCTCAAGGTCCCCGCCGATCCGGTCGCCGCGCTGTCGCCCCTGGCCGCAACGTCCGGTGGCGCGCTCACGGTCTCGACGGTGTCGGACCGCCCGGCGCCCGTCACGCCATGGGCGTCGGGTCAGCCGGGGCCATCCGGGGTGGGACTCGACGTCGCACCGTTCGGGCGCACGCTCGACCGGTCGGTGGCCCGGTGGTCGTTCACGGCGATCACCCGGCGCGCCGTCGAGGACCAGCTCGATCCGTTCGACACGAGCGGAGCCGACGGCGGTGCCGCCGACGAGACGGGGTCCGAGGAATCCCTGGGATCGCCCCCGCCCGGCCCGGTGCGGGGTCCGGACGACACCGGTGTGGTGGCACCCCTCGGATCCCTCGTCGCAGGGACGACCTTCGGCACCTTCGTCCACACGATCCTGGAGACGGTCGACTTCGCGTCGCCGTCGCTCACCGCCGATCTGGAGGTGGCCGCGTCGGCGCAGGCGGACCGCGCCGGCCTGGACCTGGGACGGCTGGCCTGGGACGGGGGCGATGGCTCCCGCCTCCTGGTGGACGGTCTGCAACGCGTGATCCACACCCCCATGGGTCCGTTGTTCGACGGCACGCCACTGGCATCGGTCGAACGCAGTGACCGGATCGATGAGCTCGGATTCGATCTCCGGCTCGGGGCGGGCACCGAGCGTCCGTCGGTCCGGGACATCGGTCGGCTCGTGGTCGAGCACCTCGACCCGGGACACCCACTGGCCGATTGGGCCGACGCACTGGCCCATGGATCGATCGACACCGACCTCGTGGGCTACCTGACGGGCTCCATCGACCTCGTCGCCCGACGGCACGGCCCGGACGGTGACGAGCGCTTCGTGGTCGCCGACTACAAGACGAACCGCCTCGGACGTCGGGGGGAGCCCCAGCGAGTCGGCGACTACGGTCCGGAGCGCCTGGGCGAGGCGATGGCCGAGCACCACTACCCGCTGCAGGCGCTGCTCTACGCGGCAGCGCTCCACCGGTACCTCCGGTGGAAGCGACCCGACGGAGGGGCCCCCACGCTCGTGGCGGGTGCCGCCTACCTGTTCGTGCGCGGTATGACGGGCCCCGATGTCGCCACCTCCGCCGCAGGCGGGCCGAACGGGGTCTTCACCTGGGAGCTGCCTCCGGCCCTGGTCACCGGACTGAGCGACCTCCTCGACGGGCGACGACCCGTGGGAGCCGGGCGATGACGGGCACGGTGTCCCGGGGTACATCGTGGTCCACGCACCGGGTCGACGCCGTCCTCGGCCCGTTGGCGGCGGCCGGGATCGTCGGGCCGTTCGAGGTGCAGCTGGTCGCCGCCGCCCTCCGCTGCGAGCCGTCGGCCACGGATGCCGCACTCCTCGCACTCGGCCTGGTGGCCCGTGCGACCCGACTCGGGCATGTCTGCGTGCGGCTCGACCAGGTGGGACGTCAGGTGGCGGCCTCCCAGGACGACGACGGATCCGAGGCCGGGCCGGAACTCCCCCCGGTCGACCGATGGGTGGAGGAGCTCGACCACTCTCCGCTGGTCGCCTCCCCCGACGGGGCGCTCGAGGCGCCTGTCCGCCCGATGGTGTGGGACGGGGGTCGGTTGTACCTCCAGCGCTACTGGGCGTGCGAGCTGTCCGTCGCCGAGTCGCTGGCGAGGCGGCGGGACCGCCCCGCTGACCGGGACCCGGTGACGGCGGACACCGTCGATGCGGCCGTGAACCGGGTGTTCCCTCCCGAATCCCCGGCCGGCCCGGACGGCGCCGACCTTCAGCGTGTCGCCGCCCGACGGGCTCTGCTCCACGCCGTCACGGTGATCGCCGGTGGCCCGGGAACGGGGAAGACCCACACGGTGGCCGGGATCCTCGCCGCCTCCCACCAGCTCGCCGCGGAGCGGGGGCAGACCGTGCGGGCCGCACTGGTCGCGCCCACGGGCAAGGCGGCCGCCCGCATGCAGGAGGCGGTGGAGGCGCGGGCCGGTTCACTCCTCGCCGGGGGTCAGGTCGACCCGGCGGCGATGGCCGCCATCGTGGCCGTGCAGCCGACGACGATCCACCGACTCCTGGGATCCACGGGACGCACGGGCTTCCGGCACGGTCGTGGCAACCCGATCCCGCACGACCTGGTCATCGTCGACGAGACGTCCATGGTCTCGCTGCCACTCCTCAGTCGACTCCTCGAGGCGTTGCGACCGTCGACGCGACTCGTCCTCGTCGGCGACCCGTTCCAGCTGAGCAGCATCGAGGCGGGCACGGTGATGGCCGACCTGGTCGGGCCCGGGAGCGCGGCGGCTCCCGATCGCACCGCGGCCCTCGCCGACCGGGTGACGGAGCTCGTCCGAGGCCGCCGGTTCGCATCCGACTCGCGGACGGCGGCACTGGCCCTGGCCATCCGTCGCGGTGACGGGGACACCGTGATGGACGTCCTGCGTGCGGCAGGGGGGGAGGTCCACTGGGTGCCGCCCGACGACCGCGCCGCGGTGGCCGGCGTCCGTGCCGCGGTCGAGGCGGCGGCACGCGCCGTGGTGGTGGCCGCCCTGTCCGGCGACGGGACGGCGGCGTTGCAGGCCGCCTCCCGGGTCAAGGTCCTGGCCGCCGTGCGACGCGGGCCGAACGGTCTCGACGAGTGGACCGAGTGGATCGGTTCCCGGGTCCGGGATCTCGTGCCCGTGGGCCTGCGCGGAGGGTGGCCCCGGCTGGGGACCCCGGTCATGGTCACCGGCAACGACCCGGTCAACCACCTGGCCAACGGTGACGTGGGCGTCGTCGTCGACGACGACGGTCGCTGGGTGGTGATGGGCGGTCCCGACCGCTCGCGCCGCCTGGCCCCCGCCCGTCTCGGGGAGTGGGAGCCGTGGTGGGCCATGACGATCCACAAGAGCCAGGGCTCCGAGTTCACCCATGCCGTCGTGGCCCTCCCGACGGTGGACTCGCCCGTGGTGACCCGCGAACTCCTCTACACGGCGGTCACCCGCGGCAAGCCCGAGGTGACCGTCGTCGGCACCGAGGAGATGATCCGTCTCGCCGTGTCGCGTCCCGTGGCCCGCGCCTCGGGCCTGCGCGACCGGCTCTGGCCGGGGTCGTGAACCCGGCATGCCCCGCTCAGCCCCGTCGCCGGAGGGCGTAGTAGGCCTTCACCGAGTCGTCGGTGGCCGGCAGGCCGTCCTCGTCCACCTCCTCGAGCAGCTCGAACCGGTCGGCCACCAGCTCGCGCACGTGGGCCAGCGGCAGTGCCAACTCGCCGATCCGCTCGTGGTGGAGCTCGAACCGGGTGGCGGTGACCCGTTCGAAGATCCTGATGTCCCAGTCGGTGAGTCCCAGTCCGTCGTCCCCCGTGGCGAAGGTCACGTCGATGATGGCCGTGCCGCCGTCGAAGTCGTAGACCCAGGGTGGTTCGTCGCCCAGCCGCCGCAATTCGCCCGTGCAGTTGACGTCGAAGACGAAGAGCCCCCCGTCGGTGAGGTGCCGGTGCACGCACTCGACCGTCGACGCCCACGAGGCGACGTCCAGGAGGTGGTTGATCGAGTCGAAGACGCAGATGACCACGTCGAACCGCTGGCCCAGGTCGAACGAGCGCATGTCGCCCTCGACGAGCCGGGCGCCGGGCACCTTGGCCGCGCAGACGGCCAGCATCTCGGGCGAGCGATCGAGCCCGGTGGGCGCCGCCCCGCTCGTCAGCCTGGCCAGGATCGAGCCGGTGCCGCATCCGAGCTCGAGCAGTGACGCGGCGTCCGGCCGGTAGCGGGTGATGGCGTCGTCCACACGCGCCGCTCGTGGCCCGGGGTCGTCCATGACCACGTCGTAGAAGGCGGCGAACCGCTCGTAGGCGACCATGGTCCACCGTGCCACACCGGACGGGTCGGCGTGGCCGGACGGGGGGTGTGCACCGCCGGTCGGAGGAGGATCCCTGGCCTACTGTGGCCCCATGGACGAGCATGCTTCCGCCATCGACACCGCCGCCGCCATCCGCCGTAAGGAGGTGAGCCCACTCGAGGTGCTCGACGCCTGCCTGGCCCGTGTCGACGCCCGCGACCCCGCGGTCAACGCCGTCATCTGGCGCAACGACGACGAGGCCCGCGACGAGGCCCGCGCCCTCGGCGAGCGCATCGCCTCCGGCGCCGACGACCTGCCGCCCTTTGCCGGTGTGCCGGTGCCCGTCAAGGACCTCGTGCCCGTCGCCGGGCAGCCCAACACCAACGGCTCGTGGGGAACGGCGGACGGCCCGATGGACGTGACCGAGCTGGCTCCCCAGGCCTACCGTGACGCCGGGTTCATCCTGTGCGGCCGCACCAATACGCCCGAGTTCGGGTCGATCAGCGTGACGGAGAACCTGCGCTTCGGCGCCACGCGCAACCCGTGGGACACTGGGTACTCCCCGGGTGGCTCGAGCGGTGGTGCGGGGGCGGCGGTCGCCTCGGGCATGTTCCCCGCCGCCTACGCCAGCGACGGTGGCGGCTCGATCCGGATCCCGGCGTCGTGCTGCGGCCTCGTCGGGCACAAGCCGAGCCGTGGACGGGTGCCCGACCTCTACCCGCACTGGTCGGGCATGTCGACCGAGGGCGTGGTGACCCGGACCGTGGCCGACTCGGCCGCCATCCTCGACGTCCTGAGCCGCCGCGACCGCGCTGCCTGGTGGTGCCCGCCGGTGGCGGAGCGGCCGTTCGCGGACGAGGTGGGGGCGGAGCCCGGTCGGCTGCGGGTGGCCGTCAACACCGTGTCGGCGATGGGCGTCGACGTGGCACCCGAGCCGCTCGCCGCCGTGGAGGCAGCCGTGGCGCTTCTCGAGTCGCTCGGGCACCGGGTCGTGCGGCTGGACGCCGACCTCTTCGACCCGGCCGGCCTCGGCGACTTCCTCAACCTCATGAACTCGGGCATGGCCGGCTACCCGGGGCTCGACCCCGAGCGCATCGAACCCCACAACCGCGCTGCTCTCGAGTCCGCCCGGGCGCTGGACAGCCTCGGCTACGCCCGTTCGCTGGCCGCACTGCAGCTCCAGTCGCGCCAGATCCTGGCCCGGTTCGACGACGAGTTCGACCTGCTGGTGACCCCGACCATGGCGATCGAGCCGCCGGCGGTGGGCCTGCTGGCCCAGGTCCACGCCCAGCCCGAGTTCCCTCCGATGGAGGTGGTGTCCATGGCCGCCTTCACCGCCCTGTTCAACATCACCGGTCAGCCGGCGGTCAGCCTGCCCCTGCACGTCTCGCCGTCCGGCCTGCCGGTCGGGGTGCAGATCGTGGCCGGCCCGTGGCAGGACGCGCTGCTGTTCCGGGTCGCCTCCCAGATCGAGTCGGCCGCCCCGTGGGCGGACCGGTACCCGTTCCTCTCCTGAGGCCGCCCGGGTACCGGGGTCACGGGCCGGCCACCGCCCTCCCGGCGTCAGGTGGGGTGCCCCGTTCCTGGATATCGTGAACGGACCGACAGAAGGAGGCAGCCCGATGGCGATCGACGAGACGGTCCACCAGCACAAGTTCCTGCTGGAGGAGAGCGAGATGCCCACGGCCTGGTACAACATCGTGCCCGACCTTCCCTCGCCGCCTCCACCGGCCCTCCACCCGGGCACGCTCGAGCCGGCAGGACCCGAGGACTTCGCCCCGCTGTTCCCGATGGACCTCATCCTCCAGGAGGTCAGCCAGGACCGCTACATCGACATCCCCGGGGCCGTGCTCGACGTCTACCGGCAGTGGCGGCCGAGCCCGCTGTACCGGGCCCGCCGGCTCGAGCAGGCCCTCGACACCCCGGCCCGCATCTACTACAAGTACGAGGGCGTCTCCCCGGCCGGGTCCCACAAGCCGAACACGGCGGTGCCGCAGGCGTACTACAACGCCAAGGCGGGCGTGAAGCGCCTCACCACCGAGACCGGGGCCGGACAGTGGGGCACGGCACTGGCCTTCGCCTGCGCCCTCTACGGCCTCGAGTGCGAGATCTGGCAGGTGGGCGCCAGCTTCGACCAGAAGCCCTACCGCCGGCTGATGATGGAGGCCTTCGGTGGCACGGTCCACCGGTCGCCCAGCGAGCTCACGGCAGCCGGGCGTGCCGTCCTCGAGGCCGACCCCGACAGCCCGGGCTCGCTGGGGATCGCCATCAGCGAGGCGGTCGAGGTGGCCGCTCCCGACCCGGAGACCCGCTACGCGCTGGGCAGCGTGCTCAACCACGTGCTCATGCACCAGACGATCATCGGCGAGGAGGCACTGCTGCAGCTGGCCAAGGCGGGTGAGCAGGCGCCCGACCTGCTGGTCGGCTGCACGGGTGGTGGATCCAACTTCGGCGGCCTCGCCTTCCCGTTCCTGCGCGAGAAGATGGCCGGGAAGATGAATCCGACGATCCGCGCCGTGGAGCCGGCGTCGTGCCCGTCGCTGACCCGTGGTGTCTACGCCTACGACTTCGGTGACACGGCCGGGATGACCCCCCTGATGAAGATGCACACCCTGGGCCACGACTTCATCCCCGACCCGATCCACGCCGGCGGGCTCCGTTACCACGGGATGGCGCCGCTCATCTCCCACATCTACGAGCTCGGCCTGATGGAGGCGATCGCCATCCCGCAGACCGAGTGCTTCGGGGCGGCCATGCAGTTCGTGCGGACCGAGGGCATCCTCCCGGCCCCCGAACCGACCCACGCCATCGCCGCCGCCGTCCGCGAGGCGCTGGCGTGCCGGGAGTCCGGTGAGGAGAAGGTGATCCTGACGGCGCTGTGCGGCCACGGCCACTTCGACCTGGCCGCCTACGACTCCTACCTGAGCGGTCGGATGGTGGACGAGGAGGTGTCCGACGCGCGCTTCGCCGAAGGCCTGGCGACCGTGCCGTCGGTCGACTGACGGCACGGGGCGGGCGGGCCCCGGGGGAGCCGGTTAGGTTCTGGCCCATGGATCCACTCGATGCCCTCGCGCTCGCCTCCTCCACGTACCTCGACGTGCTCTCCCGGGTCGGCGACGGGCAGATGCACGGCCCGACGCCGTGTGAGGAATGGGACGTGCAGGCGCTGATCGGGCACGTGACCGCCGGGAGCGAGATGGCGATCGCCCTGCTGGACGGAGCCGGCCAGGAGGAGGCGCTGGCCTTCCGTGACCGCGAGTTCGGCGGCGACGACCCGGTCTCGTCGTGCCGGGCGGCCGTCGACGCGCAGATGACCCGGATGCTCGGCGTCACGGACTGGGACGCCATCGTCCACCACCCGGTGGGGGACGTGGCGGCGTCGCAGCTCATCGGGTTCCGCATCGGTGACCTCACGCTGCACGCCTGGGACCTGGCCACGGCCATCGGGGCGGACACGGGCCTGCCCGAGGACCTGGCCGTCGTGGTGTACGACAGCATGAAGCCGATGGAGCCGTTCATCGGCCAGATCGGCATCTTCGGCACGGGTCCCTCGGGTGACGTGGGCGACGACGCCGACGTGCAGCGCCGACTGCTGGACCTCACCGGCCGGCGCGGCCTGACCGACCGTACCGCCAGCGACCAGGGGGACCCGGATGACGAACACCGACTATGACGCCATCGTGGTGGGGGCGGGCCACAACGGCCTGACCGCCGCCCTGGTGATGGCCCGGGGCGGCATGCGCGTCCTGTGCCTGGAGAAGAACCACTTCATCGGCGGGATGGCGACCACGACCGAGCTCGTCCGGGGATACCGCTTCGAGCTCGCCGGCTCGGTGCAGTTCCCGATCCCGACCCAGATCTACGACGACCTCGACCTCGGTGCCTGCCCGATCTACGAGCCCGAGGTCCAGTCGGTCAGCATCGGCCCGTCGGGGGAGGAGCCGATCCTGCTCTACAGCAACCCGGACCGGCTCTTCGAGCACCTGAACGAGCGGATCGGCATCGACGCCGTGCTCGGGATGGGGGAGGTGGCCGCCTGGGCGGAGGCGCCGGCGCGGGCGATCGGCCGCTTCGACGTCCGCACGGCACCCAAGTCGCTCGACGAGATGTTCGCCTGCGCCACCAACGAGGCCGAGCGCGAGGCCATTCGCACGGCCCTGTTCGGCAGCGTCATGGACGTGGTGGACCGGCACCTCCCGGACCCGGTGGCCCACGCCCAGATCCGGGGCATGCTCGCCTTCCTGGCGGTCAATTCGACCTACCGGGGACCGTTCGACCCGGGAAGCGCACTCTGCCTGGCCTTCGCCATGGCGTCACCGGGCGACGTGACGATGTCCAAGGTGCAGGGGGGCATCGGGACCATCTCCGAGCACCTGCTCGCCCGGTTCGAGGCGGCCGGCGGCCAGCTGCGGCGCCACGTCAAGGTGGCCGGGATCACCGTCGAGTCGGGACGGACCACCGGGGTGGTCCTCGGGGACAGGGAACGGGTCACCGCCCCCGTCGTCGTCTCCAACCTCGACCCGACGGCCACCTTCGACCACCTGGTCGGACGGGACGGGCTACCCGACGCCTTCACCCGGCGGGTGGACGCCATCGACCACCGCGCCCTCTACTTCCAGATGCACTTCGCCCTGTCAGGACTGCCCGAGTACGTCGGTCCCTACGAGGTGCTGAACGAGGGGGACGCCCGCCAGAACGTCACGTTCTTCGGGACCCCCGAGCAGATGCAGTCGGACTTCCTCGGGTGCACCCGGGGCATCGTGCCCGACGCCCCGTCGGTCAACCTGTCCATCCCCACCCTCCGCGACCCCGAGCTCGCCCCGCCGGGCAAGCACGTGGCCAGCAGCTTCGCCTTCTACGCGCCGATCGGCGCCGACCACGACGAGGCCGCCGCACTGCGCGATCTCATGGCGGAGCGGATCGTGGCCAGGATCACCGCCCACGCGCCGAACTTCCCCGATCTGGTCGAGCGCCAGTTCAACTACCCGGCCTACACGTACGAGCGGATGTTCGCGTGCACCGGCGGCGACTTCACCCACGGCCTGCTCCAGCCCGAGTTCATGGGCCCGTTCCGGCCCGGTCCCCGGGGCTGGCCCGACGACCCGATCCCGGTCGGTGGCCTCTACCTGTGCGGCGCCGGATGCCATGGCGGCCCCGGGGTGACGTTCATCCCGGGCTACAACTGCGGCCACGCCGTCCTCGACGACGTCGGCTGAGCACAGCGGGAGGGCAGCGGACTGCGGGCGGACGGGGACTACGTGCGGACGGGGACCACCGGGCGGGACGCCGCCACGGGAACACCGTGGCCGTTGCGGGCCCCAGCGGGCTCCACGGAGCTCGACGAGAGGGTCATGACCAGGGTCACGACGATGGCCGCCACGGCCACCGCCAGTCCGGGGACCCTCCACCGGGCCGGGCGCTCCAGGAGCCTGGTCAGGCAGTAGCACGCCGTGGCGCAGACCAGGACCACACAGGCCAGCCCCCACAGGTTCCGTCCGTTGTGGAACACGGGCAGGTAGAGGTTGCCCAGGATCGGCGAGGGGTCGAGGCCGCCCCACCACCCCGAGTAGCCGGCCGTGCCGTTGTAGAAGACGTGCTCGTTGCGCAGGATCGGCACCATCTGCACCACATAGGCGGCGGCGATGGCCGCCGACAGGATGCCGACGGCGAGGCGACGGACCCGCCACAGCTCCAGCAGGTAGAGGCCGGCGAAGGCCACCAGCACCGGGAGGGTCGGCCACTGGAACCGCCCGATGAAGCTGTAGCCGCCGAAGTTGGCGGGCTGGGTGGCGTTGCCCCACAGCATGGCGAGCACGACGAGCACGGCGATGGCGGCCGCCACGGGCACGCGCCTGCGGACGGACCACAGGCCGGCCAGGCCGAGCAGCACCACGGGCATCTGGACGACGAGCCCCTGTCGACGGTCGACGAGCAGGGCCACGAACCGGGTGAGGGTGGCCATGCCCACCAGCTCGATCGCCTGCGGGCCCCCGAGGAGGTGGCCGAACTCGTAGACGTTCACGAACAGGAGCGAAGCCAGGCTGACGAGGGTGAGCACGGCGACCGCGACCACACGGCGCGTGGGCAGCCCCGCCCGCCAGTAGGCGAAGAGGAAGGCCACCAGCAGCGGAACGGGGAAGAAGATGTTCTTCTGGTCCAGCCAGGGGAGCACCATCAGCAGCACCGTCAGCGCCGCCAGGTGGACGCCGGGGCACCGCTTCCTGGTCTCGACGAGGGCGATGATCATGACCGCGTTCGCCATCACCAGGCCGGTCAGGAGGTCGGGGTAGACCTGTGTGGCCGCCAGGGCGAAGGCAGGGGCGAGGAAGAGCCCGGCGATGGCCACCCGTCCGGGGGAGCGCACCCCGCTGAGCTCACCCGTCAGGTGCACCAGGCTGACGGTGAGGGCGGCCATCAGGGTGATCAGGGTGACCACGGCGGTGTCGGTCCCGATCAGCATGGGTCCGGCCAGCAGCGCCGACATACCGACGGCGTGGAAGGGGAGGAACTGGTTGTGGATGGCGAGGCCCTGGCCGATGGCCCGGGCCAGGCCCGGCCCGGGCTTGCCGGCCCACGGGTAGATGATGTGGTGCTGGACGGCGTAGTTGTAGGCCGGCACGAGGTTGATGGTGTGGAAGCGCCCGATCGACACCGCTTCGGCGAGGTAGTGCGGCTCGTCGCCGATGAGGTTGATGCCCTGGCCGCGGATCGTCCGCAGGACGGCGAGCCACTCCCACAGTAGTGCACCGAAGGCGGCCAGCAGCGCACAGGCGTACACGGCGCGGGATCGTCCGCGCCCCGACCGCCGGTGGGCCGGTACGCCCGGTCTGCGGACCGGCCGGGTTGCCCCCACGTCAGCGACCGCTGCCTCCCCACCGCCCGGAAGGCCCTGCGTGCTGGTCATCGTTCCCCCGGTTCGCCAGTCTGGACAGGCTGATCGTAGCGAGGTCCTCCGGCCGGCGTCGGGATCGAGCGGTACCGGGTGGGGGCCCGGTCAGACCGGTGCGGTCCCGGCCGGCTCGGGCGTCGCGTGACCGCCGGTGTCGGACTGGCTGATCCAGGTCTCGTACATCTCGGCGTAGCGGCCGCCCCGGGCGACCAGCTCGTCGTGGGTGCCCACCTCGCTGATCCGGCCCCCGTCGACGACGGCGATCCGGTCGGCCCGCATGGCCGTCGACAGCCGGTGGGCGATGAGGATCGCCGTGCGGTTCTCGAGCAGCACGTCGAGCGCGGCCTCGATCTTCGTCTCGGACTGCAGGTCCAGGTTGGAGGTGGCCTCGTCCAGCACGAGTACCCGGGGATGGGCGAGGAAGGCGCGGGCGAGGGCGATGAGCTGGCGCTCGCCGGAGGACAGCGTCTGGCCCCGCTCGTGGACGACGGTGTCGAGTCCCTGGGCCATCCGGGCGATGACGTCGGTGAGGCCGACCCGGTCGACGGCCTCGTGGATCTCGTCGTCGGTGGCCTCGGGCCGGGCGAAGGCGATGTTGTCCCCGATGGTCCCGGCGAACAGGAAGGGTTCCTGGGGCACGACGCCGAGCTGGCTGCGCAACGAGTGCAGGGTGACGTCGCGCAGGTCGTGGCCGTCGATGGTGACCCGGCCGGCGGTGGGGTCGTAGAAGCGGGTGACGAGCTTGGCCATGGTCGACTTGCCGGCCCCCGTCGGGCCGACGAAGGCCACGGTCTCCCCGGAGGCCACGGTCAGGTCCACGTCCTCCAGCACCGGCCGGCCGGGAAGGTAGGAGAAGTCCACGTGGTCGAAGGCGATGGCGCCTTCGATGGGGGGCAGCTCCACAGCGTCCGGCGCCTCGGCGATCTCGGGCTCGGTGTCGCACAGGTCACGCAGCTTGATGACCGAGGCCTGGCCCTGCTGGTACGTGTTGTACTGCTGCACCAGGAGCTGGATGGGCTGGAAGAAGCGGTTGAGGTAGAGGAAGAACGCCACCAGGGCGCCGAGCGAGAGCTGGTGGTGGAGGACCATGTTGCCGCCGATGCCGAGCATCACGGCCTGGCCGATGATGCCGAGCATCTGGGTGCCCGGACCGTAGAGGGCGTTGACGTGGGCCGTGTAGTTGTTGGCGTCCCGGTAGTCGCCCACCACGTTGCGGTGGTGGATCACGTTGTGGCGCTGGCGGTTGTGGGCCGTCACGATGCGGACCCCGTGCAGGCTCTCCGACAGGTCGCTGAGCACGTTGGCGATGCCGTCGCGGACCCTGTCGTAGCCGCGCTCGGACGCCCGCTTGAACCAGATCGAGGCGGCCACCAGTGCCGGGATGATCAGGACCACGGTGATGAACGCCAGGCGCACGTTGGTGGCGAAGAGGATGGCCGTGATCACGACCATGGTCAGGGCCTGGATGGCGAGCTGGGACAGGCCGTCCTGCAGCAGCTGCTGGAGGTTCTCGATGTCGCTGGTCATCCGGCTCATGACCACGCCGGCCTTCTCCTCGGTGAAGAAGCCGAGGGAGAGGCGCTGGAGGTGGGCGAAGACCTTGACCCGGAGGTCGTTCATGACCCAGGCGGCCAGCCTGCCGGTGACCTGGACCTGGAACCGCTGGGCCACCGCCGTGACGGCGATGAACACCAGGTAGGCCACGGCCATGGCCACCACCACGGCGAAGTCGAAATGGCCCTTCGACATGCCGTTGTTGATGGCGTACTCGGTGAGCTTGGGGCCCACCTGACCGGCCACGGAGATGACCACCACCAGCACGCCCGCCAGTCCCAGCATCCACGGGTACTTGACCAGGAGCCGCCACAGGGAGAGCCGCTTCAGCTCCTGCTCGTTGGCGTTCTGCTCGAAGACGATGTCCGGCTCGGCGTACTCGGTCTCGGTGGCCAGCAGGCGGTCCACCCCGGCCTGCAGCTCCGCGGGGATGCCGGCGAAGGGCAGGCCCGCCGCGGCCGACGACCCCACGGCGCCGGGGCCGCCGACCATGCCGCCACCGCCACCGAACCCTCCGCCCCAGGTCATGGCCGACCCCCCGCCCGCACTGCGTCGAGCATGGCGCCGAGCTCCTTGCCGTTGCCGTTGCCGTTGCCGTTGCCGTCAGCGTTCCCGTTCCCGTCGGCCCCCTCGGCCCCCTCGGCGCGCTCGTCCTCAGCCTCGTACTCGGCCGCCTGGGCCAGCACCTCGGCGTAGAGCGGGGTGGTGGCGAGGAGCTCGGCGTGGGTGCCGTCGGCCACGACCCGGTGGTGGTCGAGCAGCACGACCCGGTCGGCCAGCGAGATGGTCGAGAGCCGGTGGGCGATGATGATGGTCGTGCGGCCCTCCATCTGCACCCGCAGTCCGGCATGGATGGTCTGCTCCACCTGGACGTCGATGGCGCTGGTGGCGTCGTCGAGCACCATGATGGGCGGGTTGACCAGCAGCGTCCGGGCGATGGCGATCCGCTGGCGCTGGCCGCCCGACAGGGTGTAGCCCCGTTCGCCCACGATGGTGTCGTATCCGTCGGCCAGGTGGCTGATGAACTCGTGCGCCCCCGCCGCACGGGCCGCGGCCTCGACCTCCTCGAGGGTGGCCGACGGGCGCCCGTAGGCGATGTTGTCCCGCACCGACACACTGAAGAGGAACGGCTCGTCGAGCACGACCCCGACGTTGGCCCGCAGGCTGGCCATGGTGAGGTCGCGGACGTCGTGCCCGTCGATCTCCACCGAGCCGTGACGCACGTCATAGAAGCGGGTCAGCAGCCGGGCGACGGTCGACTTGCCCGCACCGGTCCGCCCGACGATGGCCACGGTCTGCCCGGGCGGCACGTGGATGTCGAAGTCGGCCAGGACGAGCTGCTCGGCGTCGTCGTCGTAGGCGAAGTCGACGTGGCGGAAGCGCACGTCGCCGGTGCAGTCGGTGAGGTCGACGGCGTCGGGGCCGTCGGTGACGGTCGGCTCCTCGTCGAGGATCTCGTAGATCCGGTCGGCGGAGGCCGCGGCCCGCTGTCCCATCATGATGAGCATGCCCAGCATCATGAAGGGCGCCTGCAGCATCAGCAGGTAGGAGTTGAAGGCCACGATGGCCCCGATGCCGAGCGAGCCGTGGATGACCATGTAGCCGCCGAAGACCAGTACGAGGGCCAGGCCGACCTGAGGGAGGTTCTGCACCATCGGGGTGAACCGGGCCCGCAGGTCGGCATCTTTGATGTAGCCCCACTGGACGCGCTCGGCCGCACCCGACAGCGCCCGCAGCTGCTGCTGCTCGGCGGCGAAGGACTTGACCACCCGCACGCCGTTCACGTTCTCGTCGACGATCGTGGCCACGTCGGCCAGCCGGGCCTGGATGATCCACGACACCGGGAACATCGACTTGCGCATCCGGACCCCGGTCCAGAAGACGAGGGGCATGGTGGCCATGGCGATGAAGGCCAGCAGCACGTTGATCGACAGCATGTACCCGAAGGCGATGACGGCCAGCGAACACTGGACCAGGATCAGCGGGGCGAAGGTCATGTACATCTGCACCGACCGGATGTCGGAGTTGGCCCGCGAGATGAGCTGGCCCGACTGGACGCGGTCGTAGAAGGCGAAGGACATCTTGGTCAGGTGCTCGTAGATGATGTTCCGGAGGTCGTACTCGATGTCGTACGCCGTCTCGAACAGGAAGAGCCGGGCGATGTATCCGGTGACGCCGGCGGCCACGCCGAGGCCCACGATCCACCACACGTAGTAGTCGAGCGGAACCGTGTGGTTCTGGATCGAGTTGGTGATGGCCTTGTTCAACAGGTTCGGGATCTGCACCTGCAGGACCAGCCCGACGAAGGAGAGGACAAGGGACGTGAGGAAGATGCCCTTGTGGGCCTTCATGATCGGCATGGCCCGACGCAGCCACGACAGGGACTTGTCCGGGTCGATGCCGGCCGGCGGGGCCTCGTTGCGGGCCGCCTCCTCGATGGGGACGAAGGCCGTCCCGGTCTCGGCCGGGCCCTTGGGCCGCGGCCGCAGGGTGGGCGCCCTCACCGGCCCCACCGCGCCGCGCTGTAGGCGACGAACGCCCTGCGCCACCGGGCCAGCCCGCTGAAGGCCTCCTCGGTGGCCGCGGGGTCCTCCATGGCATCGGTCACGACCAGCAGCCGGGCCTCGATGGCGGCGTCCGCCTCGTGGAGGATGGCCAGGCCGTCGGGGGTGAGCACGTGGCCCACCCGACGGCGGTCGCCCTCGACCGCCTGCCGCTCGACCAGGCCGCGGGCCACCAGGCCGTCGACGACGGCGGTGACGGTGGGCGGCCGGACGGCGAGGCGCTCGGCCAGCACCGACGACACCTCCGAGTGCTCGTCCAGGAGTCCGAGGATCCGGTACTGGGGGAGCGACAGGTCGACGGAGCCGAGGCCGATCTCCACCTGCTTGGCCAGCCAGGCCGCGGTGCGGCCGATGGCCCGCCGGTCGGCGGAGACGACGGGGTCCGCCGTGGTCGATTCGGGAGTCACATAGTTAGACTATCGAACGAGTCCGGTGGGTCGATCACCCCTGGTCGGTGCACCCCGTACCGACCCGATCACGTCCTCCCGGCCGGGCAGCGAGGGGTGGAGGGGTCGTGCCTAGGATCAGCCCATGGACTCCCACATCCGACCCGACGACGCCGTAGCCGAGGCCCGTGCCCGCTGGCGGCCCGAGGTGCTCCCCTTCCTCGTGGAGTTCGCCCGCATCCCGAACCAGTCCCCGGCCTACGACCCGGACTGGCAGGCGGCGGGCCACATGGACCGGGCCGCCGACCTGATGGCCGCCTGGGCGTCGGCCAGGGACCTGCCCGGCGCGCAGGTCGAGGTGGTACGACTGCCCGGGCTCACCCCTGCGGTGGTGGTGGAGGTGCCGGCGACGGACCCGGATGCCACCGGCACCGTCCTCGTCTACGGGCACATCGACAAGCAGCCGCCGTTCGACGGCTGGTCGCCCGGGCGTGGACCGTGGACCCCGGTGGTGGAGGGGGAGTGGCTGTACGCCGCGGGGCGTCGGCGACGACGGCTACGCACTGCCTTCCACGCTGGTGGCCCTCGAAGCGCTCCACGCCTCAGGTGGTCGTCACGGCCGGATCGTGGTGGTCGCCGAGGGCTCCGAGGAGAGCGGGAGCCCCCACCTGCACGAGGTCCTGGCCCATCTGGCCGACCGGATCGGCACTCCCGACGTGGTGATCGCCCTCGATTCGGGCTGCGCCACCTACGACCGGATGTGGGTCACGACGTCCCTGCGGGGAGCCCTCATGGGCACCCTGACGATCCGGGTCCTCGAGCAGGGCATCCACAGTGGCACCGCCGGGGGTGCCGTCCCCTCGTCGTTCCGGATCGCCCGCATCCTGCTGGACCGGATCGAGGACGCCACCACCGGCGACCTGCTGCTGCCCGAGCTTGTGGTGGCACCCCCGGACGGCGCGGCGGCCGACGCCGAACGGCTGGTGGCCTCGGTGGCGGGGGCCGGGGAGGCGGAGGCGGAGTTCCCGACGGTAGCCGGGCTGGAGCTGGAGGGCGCCGACGACGCCGACCGGGCGTTGCGGACCTCGTGGCGCGGTTCGGTCGCGGTGGTCGGGGCGGACGGGCTCCCACCGACGGCCGACGCCGGTGGGGTACTGCGTCCCTTCACCGCGCTCCGGCTGGCCGTCCGGCTCCCGCCCACCTGCGACGCCGCCGCAGCCGAAGCGGCGCTCGCCCGGGTGCTCACCAGCGATCCGCCCTACGGGGCAGAAGTGACCTGGACCGGCGGACTGTCCGCCGGGGGATGGGCGGCACCGCCGTTCGCCCCCTGGTTGTGCGAGGCACTGGACCGGGCGTCGACAGCGGCCTACGGGGTCCCCTCGGCCTGCCGGGGCGAGGGCGGGACGATCCCGTTCATGGGCTGGCTGGCCGAGCGGTTCCCCGAGGCCGAGCTGCTCGCCACCGGGGTGCTCGGTCCCGGTTCCAACGCGCACGGCCCCGACGAAGGACTGCACCTCCCGTCCGCCGAGCGGATCACCGGGGCGCTGGCCCTGCTGTTCGACGCCCACGCCCGACGGACGGACACCTAGCCCGGACCGGGCCTGCCCACCCGTCCGGGGCACGCCAGGACGGCGCCGAGGCACACGGCGGCGACCAGCAGGAGGGCCCCGGGCCCGCGTGGCCCCTGCGGCGTGCCCCCTACGAGTAGAATCCCGGCGGTCGACAGGTTGAGCCCGTCGCCCTTGGCGCGGTGGACGGCCTGGACCTCGGTGAACTCGGCGAGGCCCCAGGGGCCGTTCTCGACCCCGACCCCGCTCCACTTGAAGCCGCCGAAGGGCTGGGACGGGCCGAGCGCCAGGTGGGTGTTGACCCAGGCCGTGCCGCACTCGAGCCGGTTGGCCACGGCGGTGGCCCGCTCGATGTCGCCGCCCCACACCGAGCCGGACAGCCCGAAGTGGGTGGCGTTGGCCCGCTCGACCACGTCGTCGACGTCGCGGTAGGGGATGACCGGGAGGGCGGGGCCGAACTGCTCCTCGTCCACGATCCGGGTGCCGTCGGTCACGTCGGTCAGGATGGTCGGCTCGAAGAAGTACCCCGGACGGTCCATGGCCTTGCCGCCCACGGTGGCCCGGGCCCCGTGGGCCAGGGCGTCGGCCACCAGTTCCTTGACCCGCTCGAACTGCGGGGCGTTGTTGATCGGTCCGAGCTTCGAGTCGGCCTCGGTCCCGTCGCCCACCTTGACCTCGGCGGCGTGGGCGGTGAGCCCCTCCAGGACGTCCTCGTAGAGTGCCTCGGGGACGTAGACCCGCTTGACGGCCGAGCAGACCTGCCCGTTGTTGGCGAAGGCGGCGGCGAAGATGGCCCGGCTCACCTGGGCCGGGTCGGCGTCGTCCAGTACGATGGCCGGGTCGTTGCCGCCCAGCTCGAGCGTGACCCGCTTGAGGTCGGGGGCGGCGGACTGGGCGACCAGTTTTCCGGTCTCGATCGAGCCGGTGAAGCTGACCTTGCGGGGGACCGGGTGTCCGGTCATCCAAGCGCCCAGCTGGTCGCCTCCGCTGACGACGTTGACCACTCCGGCCGGCACCACGTCACGGAGGAGCTCGGCCACCTTCAAGGTGGTGAGGGGGGTGAACGGGGACGGCTTGAGCACCAGGGTGTTGCCGGCCAGCAGCGCCGGGGCGATCTTCCAGAAGGCCAGGGTGAGCGGGAAGTTCCACGGGGTGATGGCGGCCACCACGCCCACCGGGCGCCGTACCACCTCGACGTAGGCCTCGTCGTCGTCCTGGATCACCTGGGGCGGGGTCTCCAGGTTGGCGAAGTACTGGCACCAGATGGCGGAGGCGAAGACCTCGACGTTGGCCTCGGCGAGGGGCTTGCCCTGCTCGGCGGTGAGGATCGGGGCGAGCTCGCCGGCCGAGGCGAACAGCGCGTCGGCCATCTTGAGGAGCGTGGCCCGACGGGCCGCCTCGTCGACCTTCCAGTCCCGCTGGGCCTTGGCGGCCGAGTCGAACGCCGCGTCGAGCTGCTCGCGGGTGCAGTCCGGGGCGTGGGCGAAGACGTCGCCGTTGGCAGGGTTGATCACCCCGAACGACTCGGCGGCCGGGACGGTGTCGCCCCCGATGGTCATGACGAAATCGGACATCGTGGTCCCCCTGGGTGTGAGTGGTCTCCCCCCGACGTTACCCCCCTGCGACGTCGGGACTCCCGGACAGATCGCCACACGTGTTGCCGTACGGACCCCGTGGAGTGCGGAGGATCAGACGGACACGGGCTCCGGCGCCGGGGCCGGGGGGGTGCCCGGCGTCCCGTCCTCATCGGGAAGGTCCGGGTCGACCGACACCCGGGGCAGGACCCGGTCGAGCCACTTCGGGAACCACCAGTTCGACTCGCCGAGGAGGATCATGACCGACGGCACCACCGCCATGCGGATGATGACGGCGTCCACCAGGATGCCGCCGGCGAGGCCGAGCCCGAACTCCTTGATGACCCGGATGCCGCCCAGGATGAAGGCGCCGAACACCAGGATCATGATCAGGGCGGCGGCGGTGATGGTCTTGCCGGTGGCGGCCAGCCCGTTGCGCACGGCCGTGCGGTTGTCGCCGCACTTCAGGTACTCCTCCTGGATGCGGGAGATCAGGAAGACCTCGTAGTCCATCGACAGTCCGAACAGGATGGCGAACATCATCACGGGCAGGAACGCCTCGATCGGCCCGGTCTGGTTCACCTGGAACACCGATCCGGCCCAGCCCCACTGGAAGACGGCGACCAGGATGCCGAAGGCGGCGGCGATCGACAGCAGGTTCATGACGGCGGCGGTCAACGGGATCACCAGGCTGCGGAAGACGATGGCCAACAGGATGAACGACAGCACGACCACCAGACCGATGAAGAGCGGGAGCTTCGACGACAGCACCTTGGCGAAGTCGGTGAAGATCGCCGTGGTCCCTCCGACGTAGACGGTGACCCCGGTCCCCGCCGTCACCGCCGGGATGGTCGTGGTACGCAGGTGGTTGATGAGGTCGGTCGTGGCCGCGGCCTGGGGTGACGAGTCGGGGTACACGTTGACGAGCGCCACCTGCTGCCCGTCGTGCGGCGGCAGGACCACCGGCGCCACCACGGCGGACACGTCCGGCTGGGTCCTCACCTCGGCGACGAGCTTGTCCAAGGTGGCGGAGTCGATCTGGCCCACCTCGGTGGCCACCAGCTGCAAGGGGCCGTTGAAGCCGGGACCGAATCCGGCCGAGAGCAGATCGTAGGCCTGGCGTGTCGTCGTGTACGTCGGGTCGTTCCCCTGGTCGGAGGAGCCGAGTCGGAGGGAGAAGAACGGCATGGCGATGATCCCGATCACGATCAGGGCGACGACGGCCGGCACGATGGGACGGGACCGGATGAAGTCGGCCCACCGCGGCCAGAAGCCCTTGCTGCCGGCACCCACCACTCGGGGGCCGTTGACGGCGAGGTCCCTCTTCTGCCTGCGGCTGAGCACCCGGGGCCCGATGAAGCCGAGCAGGGCCGGGAGCAGGGTGAGGGCGGCGATCATGGTGAACGACACGCCGATGGCGGCGGCGATGGCCAGCCCGTACAGGAACGACACACCGAGCGCGAACATCCCGAGCAGGGCGATGCAGACGATGATGCCGGCGAACAGGACGGCACGTCCCGACGTGTTCACGGCGTTGACGATCGACGACTCGATGTCCCCGCCGGCGATCAGCCCCTGGCGGTGCCGGGTCACGATGAACAGGGCGTAGTCGACACCGACACCGAGGCCGATGAGCAGCACGAGCTCGGTGGAGAACTGGGGCATCTTGAGTACGTTGCTCAGCAGTCCGATCAGCCCGATGGCCGTGCCCAGCGACGCCATGGCCGACAGGATGGGCAGCGCCATGGCGAAGAGCGACCCGAACACCAGGAGCAGCACCACGGCGGCCAGGAGCACGCCCAGACCGGTCCCCCCGAACGACGCCCGGTCGGCCTGCTCGGCGATCTGGCCAGACACGGCCACCTCGAGGTTGGGTCCCTGCGCCGTCAGTGCGGCGTTCACGAAGTCCTTGGACGCCGTCGTCGAGTAGTTCTGCGGCTGGACGTCGAAGGTCACGTTGACGAAGGCGGTCTTCTGGTCGGCGCTGATCTGGTGGGCGCCGAGTGGCGTGTACGGGCTGGTGACCACGGTGACGTGGGGGAGCTGCTCGACCTTGGCGATCATGGCCTCGACCGTCGCCATCACCGCGGGGTCGGTCACCGGGGTGCCGTCGGTCGTGTGGAACACGATGCGCTCCTGGTCACCGGCCTGTCGGGGGGCGGCGGCCTGCAGGAGGTCGAGGGCCTGGGTGGACTCGGTGTGGGGGAGCGAGAAGCTGTTCGAGTAGGCGGTGCCGACGGACTGGGACACGAGGGTCATGCCGACGAGGGCGATCAGCCAGAGGACGACCACGGCGATTCGGTGGCGGACGCACCACGTGGCGAAGGACTTCATGAGGTCGGGACTCCTGTTCGGGGCGGGGGAGGACGCTGTCAGCCGTCGGTCACCGGGGGGGGAGGTGCCCGGGAGCGCGCCGGAGCCGGCGCGTCCCTTCCGACGGACAGCCACCATTCTCCTCCATCCTGGAGCACTCGACGCGCACCGGCACGGGAACGGCCCTCTTCCGGCCATGATGGGCGCATGGACACCCGACCCCGCCTCGTCCCGCTCGAGGGTTCCTTCAACTTCCGCGACCTCGGCGGCTACCCGGGGCTCGGGGGCCGTACTACCCGTTGGGGACGCCTGTTCAGGAGCGACGCCCTGCACGAGCTGACCGAAGGCGACGTGGCCCGGCTGCGGTCGATGGGACTGCGCACGGTGGTCGACCTCCGGACCGAGCGCGAGCTGCTCCGGTCGGGCCGGGGACCGCTCGGGCCCGAGCCCGTGGCCTTCCACCATCTCGCCGTGGTGCGGGAGGGTGCCCGAGGGGCGGATACCGCCGACGCCGAGTCCCTGGCCGCCCCGGCCCCACCCGGCGACGATCTGGCCGAGCGCTACCTCTGGTACCTCGAGGTCGGGCGGAGCTCCCTGGTCGAGGCGCTCACCCTGCTGGGTGGCACCGACAGCTACCCGCTGGTGTTCCACTGTGCGGCCGGCAAGGACCGGACCGGCGTCCTGGCCGCCCTGGTGCTGGAGCTCGTGGGCGTCGACCGCGAGGTCATCGTGACCGACTACGTGATCACCGCCGAGCGGCTGGCCTTCATCATGGAGCGCTGGCGGTCCGATCCCGGGTTCGCCGAGCGGATGGCACGCATCCCGCCGTCGCGCTTCAGCGTGGAGGCGGGCACGATGGAGGGCTTTCTCGACGGCCTCGCCGGGCGGCACGGCAGTGCCCGCGCCTGGGCGCTGGAGGCCGGTGTCCCGGTCGAGGCCCTCGACCGCATGGTCGATCTGGTCCTCGAGCCTGCCGGCTGACACCCCGGCCGACACCCCCGATGGTCGGCCGCCGACCAGCATCGCCACACCCCGGAAGCGGCGCACCGGGGGGATGCCCGGTCCCCGGCACCCGGCCGTAGGATGGGGCCATGGTCGCCTCGATACTGGAGTCCGTGGCCCTCGGCGCGCTGGTGCTGTCCGGCCTGGTGTTCCTCGCCCTCGTGGCCGGTGGGTTCCTGCTGTGGCGCTACGCCCGCCGCCGGCTGCGGGCCCTCCGCTCCCACGGAGCCGTCATCGGCGCCTCGGCCGTGTGGGAGGCGGCGGCGTCGAACCGGTGGAACCGGGGGGACGTGCCGGCCACACCGGGCGACGTCGCCTCGTGGTCGTCCACACGGGTCCGCAAGGAGCTGTGGCGTTCGGTCGACCGGGCGGCGTCCGCCGTGCGGGCCGCCGACTCGGTGGGCGCCCCGACGGCCGAGCTGCCGACTCTGTGCCGCCGACTCCGGGCCGCGGCCACCGACATCGACAAGGTGCTGCGGGTGGACCCGGCGGCCCGAGTGCCTGCGTCGCTGTGCGACCAGGTGGTCGAGGTGATGCGGGCGGCCGACGACGTCCAGCAGGCCGCCGTGGCCTCGGCGGGTGAGGTGGGCAGCCAGCGCGTGCGCGAGCTGACCGAGGACGCCGGCAACGAGCTGACGTTCCTGGACGCCGGGCTGGCGACCCTGCGGGCCACCGGTCGGCCCGAGCTGCCGAGGTAGGGGTCGCGCCCGGCCCGCTCCGTCCAGGGGTCGAGACCGACCGGACCCGACCGCGTCACCGTCCCGAACTACGGTCGCGTGCAGTGTGGCAGTGCTCCGGGGGCTGACGGGGACACCTGAGCAGAGGGAGTCGGCCCATGGCCGGAGTGGAGCTGTCGGACACCTCGTCGGAGGCGCCACCCGAGTACGTCGACGTGCTCGTGGTCGGAGCCGGCATCTCGGGGATCGACGCCGCGTACCACCTGTCGACGCGTCGCCCGGGATCGTCCTTCGCCGTCCTCGAGGCCCTCGGAGGATTCGGGGGGACGTGGCGTATCCACCGGTACCCGGGCATCCGGTCCGACAGCGACCTCTACACCTTCGGGTACGGGTTCAAGCCGTGGGTCGGGCCCCCGGTGGCCACGGCGGACGAGATCCAGACCTACCTGGGCGAGGTGATCGAGGAGCACGACCTCGCCCGGCACATCCGCTACCACCACCGCATCGACTCGGCGTCCTGGTCGGGCGAGGAGAACCGCTGGACGGTCGAGGTCACCCGTACCGACACCGGTGAGGCGCTCCGGCTCACGGCCGGGTTCCTCTGGATGTGCCAGGGCTACTACCGGCACGCCGAGGGGTACACGCCCGACTGGCCCGGTCTGGCCCGGTTCGCCGGCACCGTGGTCCATCCGCAGACGTGGCCCGAGGACCTCGACCTGGCGGGCAAGCAGGTCGTGGTGATCGGCTCGGGGGCGACGACGGCGACCCTGGTGCCGGCCATCGCCGACCGGTGCGGTCACGTCACGGTGCTCCAGCGCTCGCCCACCTACTTCTACGCCGGCCCCAACACGAACGAGCTGGCCGACGTGCTGCGCCAGCTCGAGCTGCCCGACGAGTGGGTGCACGAGATCGTCCGCAGGAAGATCCTGTTCGACACCCACGCGCTGGTCAGCTGTCGCTCGACGAGCCGGAGCTCGTGAAGGAGGAGCTGATCAGGATGGTGACCGAGCTCCTGCCCCCCGGGTACGACGTGGCCACCCACTTCACCCCGAGCTACGAACCGTGGCGTCAGCGCGTCGCCTTCGTGCCCGACGGGGACCTGTTCGCCGGGATCTCGTCCGGAAAGGCGTCGATGGTGACCGATGGGATCGAGTCGTTCGACGAGGACGGGATCCTCCTCGCCTCGGGCGGGCGGATCGACGCCGACGTGGTGATCACGGCCACCGGGTTCGACCTGAGCGTGCTCGGTGGCATCGGCTTCACCGTGGACGGCGTCCCGCTCGACCTCTCGTCGACGGTGACCTACCGCGGCGCCATGTTCACCGGGGTGCCCAACCTGGTCTGGGTCTTCGGCTACTTCCGGGCGAGCTGGACGCTACGGGCGGACCTGCTGAGCGCGTTCGTGTGCCGTCTGCTCGACCACATGGACGAGCTGGGGGCCCACCGGGTGACGCCGCGCCTACGCGATGAGGACGCCGGGATGGCGATCGGTCCGTGGATCGACCCCGCGGACTTCAACCCCGGCTACCTCCAGCGGTCGATGCACCTGATGCCGAGGAGCGGCGACAAGCCGGAGTGGCGGCACAGTCAGGACTACTGGTCCGAGCGGGAACTGTTCCCGGCCGCCGACCTCGACGACGGGTGCCTCGACTACGGATGACCCGTCCGGTCCGGTGTCGGGCCCGTACCGGGGAGCGGAGCGGACGTCACCGTCGTCGACGGGGGCCCGGCCCTAGAGCTCGGCGGTGATGGCGTCGGCCAGGACGCCCAGGCCGTCGTCGAGCAGTTCGGGCTCGATGACCAGTGGCGGCAGCAGGCGCAGCACGTTGCCGTAGCTCCCACACGACAGCGTGATCACACCGGCCCGGTGGCAGGCGGCCACGATCCGCCTGGCCGCGTCGGCGTCGGGCTCGGTCGTCCCCGGCCTCACCAGTTCCATGGCCATCATGGCGCCGCGGCCGCGGATCTCGCCGATGCCGGGCCGGTCGGCCTGCAGGGCGGTGAACCGCTCGTTGATCACGGCGCCGATCTTGGTGGCCGCCGCGGCCAGGTCCTGGTCCTCCATCATCCGGATCGAGGCGAGGGCAGCCACGCACGACACGGGATTGCCCCCGTAGGTCCCACCCAGCCCGCCGACGTGCACGTCGTCCATGAGCTCGGCCCGTCCGGTGACGGCGGCCAGCGGCATGCCGCCGGCCATGGCCTTGGCCGTGGTGACGAGGTCCGGCACGACGTCCTCGTCGTCACAGGCGAACCAGTCGCCGGTGCGGCAGAAGCCGGTCTGGATCTCGTCGGCGATGAACAGGACGCCGTTGGCCCGGCACCACTGGGCGACGGCGGGGAGGAATCCGGGGGCCGGGACGATGAAGCCGCCTTCGCCCTGGATGGGCTCGATCAGCACGCACGCCGCATTGTCCACGCCGACCTGCCGCTCGATCTGCTCGATGGCCCGGGCCGCGGCCTCGGCGCCGGTCATGCCCCCGGGATCGCGGTAGGGGTAGGACGTGGCGACCCGGTAGACCTCGGGTGCGAACGGCCCGAACCGGTTGCGGTACGGCATGTTCTTGGCCGTCAACGCCATGGTGAGGTTGGTGCGCCCGTGGTAGGCGTGGTCGAACACGACGACACCCTGCTTGCCGGTGACGTGGCGGGCGATCTTGACGGCGTTCTCGACGGCCTCGGCACCCGAGTTGAACAGGGCGCTCCGCTTCTCGTGGTCCCCGGGGGTCCTGGCGTTCAGCGCCTCGCAGACGGCCACGTACTGTTCGTAGGGACTGACCATGAAGCAGGTGTGGGCGAACCGGGCGACCTGGTCGGTGACGGCGTCGACCACGGAGGGAGCGGCGTGGCCGACGCTGACGACGGCGATCCCCGAGCCGAGGTCGATCAGCGAATTGCCGTCGACGTCGACGAGGATGGCGCCCTCGCCGCGCTCGATGTAGAGCGGGAAGACGGAGCTGACCCCCGGTGCCACGGCTGACCGGCGGCGGGTGTCGAATTCCATCGACCGGGGGCCGGGCAACTCGGTGACGATTCGACGTGATTGGTTGATCCGGGGCGAGTTCACGACGGTTAGCGTAGTGGACGGCCCATGATCCGGCCCGGTCGTTCCCGGTCGACGGGGTCCCCGACATCCGGTGGCCGATCGGCGTCAGTTGCCGAAGTTCCAGCCCTCCCCCTGCTCGTAGTGGTGGATGATGTTCTTGGCCATCAGGATCTTGTGCACCTCGTCGGGCCCGTCGGCCAGGCGCAGGACCCGGGCCGTCAGGTACATCCCGGCCAGCGGCAGGTCGTTGCTGACACCGGCGCCGCCCCAGACCTGGATGGCCCGGTCGACCACCCGGTGGTAGGCGGCCGGCACGAAGACCTTGATGGCCGAGATGGCGGTGCGCACGTCGGGATCGCCGTTGGCCACCTTCTCGGCGGCGTTGATCGTCATCAGCCGGGCCGACTGGACGTCCATGTACGACTCGGCGATGAAGCCCTGGATGAACTGCTTGTCCTTCAACAGGCCCCCGTGGACCTGTCGGGTGAGGCTCCGCTCGACCATCAGGTCGAACGCACGCCACATCTGCCCGACCGAGTTCATGCAGTGGTAGACCCGGCCGGCACCCAGCCGGTCCTGGGCGGCCTGGTGCCCCTGGCCCACGAGGCCGAGCGTGTTCTCGATGGGGACCCGGACGTCCTCGTACTTGATCTCGCAGTGGTCGGAGGTCGAGTGGCCGAAGATGCCGATGCCCCGGACGATGTTCACCCCCTTGGTGGCAGTGGGCACGATGATCTGGGTCATCTTGCCGGGGGCGCCGAGCTCGCCCGTGGGGTCGTTGGCCCGGCACATGACGATGAAGAAGTCGGCGTCGATCCCGTTCGACGTGAACCACTTGTGACCGTTGATGACCCAGTCGTCGCCCTCGCGGACG
The DNA here is from genome assembly GCA_963841925.1 of uncultured Acidimicrobiales bacterium. Lineage (GTDB taxonomy): Bacteria > Actinomycetota > Acidimicrobiia > Acidimicrobiales > RAAP-2 > Bog-756. The sequence continues at coordinate 862,198 of CAWJER010000002.1, read as the reverse complement.
GCCTCGGTATGGATGGACCGGGGGTCCGAGCCGGCGTGGTCCGGCTCGGTCATGGAGAAGCCGGACTGCATCTCCCCCTCGATGAGCGGCAGCAGCCACTTCCTCTTCTGCTCCTCGGTGCCGTACTTGACGAGCACGCTGGCGTTGCCCGAGTTCGGTGCGGCGATGCCGAACAGGGCGGAGGCGCCCACGGCGTAGGAGAGGATCTCGTACATGTAGGCCAGCTCGAGGAAGTCCAGGCCCATGCCGCCGTACTCCTTCGGGAGATGGGGCGCCCACAGGCCGGCCTCGTTGACCTTGACCTTGACCTCCTCACGCATCTCGATGCTCAGGCGGCGCGCCCGCTCGCGCTCCTCCTCGTCGAGTTCGCCGGCCCGGCGCGAGCGCCAGAGGATCTCCTCGTTCGGGAGGATCTCGTCGTTGATGAAGTCCGCCGTGCGGCGACGGATGTCGTTGACGGTGGGGTCGAGGCCTGGAATCGGCGTCACGTTGATCGCCACGGGGGTCTCCTTGGTCGGGATGTGGGACGGCTGTCGCCATCATGACCCAGGTCCCCCGTCCCCGGGTCACGGCACCGGGACGGTCCGGTCCAGCGTGCCCGGGGCGTGCCCGAGCGGTACCGGGGCCCGCAGCGGAAGGGCAGGCGGCGCTACTGTGCGCGCCATGGCCCGCCCGCCCTTCACCTGCTCGCCTCTGACGCTCGACAGGCGCACTCTCGACGAGATCGCCGTCCTGGGCGCCCGCAGCTTCTACGACGACCCGTTCTTCCTGTACCTGTCGGACGAGCCGCGGCTGCGGGCCCGGGGCCTCGCCGTGTACATGCGGAGCCACCTGATCGCCCTGGGTGACAGCGCCGTGACCACGGGCGCCCGCAACGCCGCCGGACTGCTGGTCGGGATCTGCGTGTGGCAGCGGCCGGGGACCTACCCGCTCCCGGTGGGCCGCCAACTCCGCGAGATGGGCGGGTCGCTGCGGGCGCTCATCCCCCGCCCGGCCTCGTTGGTCACCGGGCTGCGCTACACGCTGGCCATGGAGAAGGCCCGGCCCCGTGAGGACCACTGGTACCTGTGCCTGCTCGCCACCGATCCCACGGTCTGGCGGCGGGGTGTCGGCACCTCGCTGCTCGAACCGTCGCTCGCCGTCAACGACGAGGACGGACTGTCGTGCTACCTCGAGACCCAGAAGGAGGAGAACCTCGCCTTCTACCGACGGTTCGGGTTCGAGGAGGCCGGGCGCCTGAACCCGGTACAGGGCGGCCCACCCCTGTACACACTCACGCGTCCCGCCCGCTGAGGCCAGGTCACCCGGGTGGCTGCCCGGCGGGTGCCGATCCGTCGACGAGGGCGAGCACCGCTGCGGTCGACGCCCCGTCGGGGACGCCGGTGGTGCGGAATCGGATCCGACCGGTGCCGTCGACGAGCAGTGAGGTGACGGTCCCGGTGTCGGCGATGTCGAGGGCGTAGGTCACCTTGGCCACATTGGTGTACACGGTGAGCGTGTGACGCCGGGCACGGGTCTCGCGCACGGCATGGGCCATCCCGCCGTCGATGAACGGACGGGCCGGCGACCACAGCGTCCCGAGCACCGGGACCTCCCAGCACTCGAACCCGGGGTGGTCGGCGGCCACGCCGCGGTGCCAGTCCACCCAGGCGTCGGCCATCGTCTGCTGTCGACGGCGGAACGCCACCACCACGAGGTTCCAGGTCCCGGTGAACGCGTCCGGGAGCAGGCACGCCGTGCGCTCGAGGTCCCGGGCGCCCAGCACGGGGAACCTGTCGCCGGAGGTCCATGCCGCACCTGGTGTCGTCTCGGTCATGGGTTCCCTCCCGGGCGTCGACGGCCCAGCCTACGGCCGTCCGCTCATGGGGCCGTGCCCGTCAGGTCGTAGACGGTCACCCCGTCGACGGTGGTGGCGGTGTAATGGGCGGCCACCCAGGTGGCGATGGCCGACGAGTCCGAGGACGCGGACCCTCCGAATCCACCCCCACCGCCACCGATGAAGTAGTGGATGCGCCCTTCGGCCACGTACCGCTGGAACTGGGCCAGGGTGGGTGTCGGGTCAGTGCCGTTGAACCCGCCGATGGCCATCACCGGCTCACCGGTGGCGAGTTGGTAGCCCGAGGCGGAGTTCGACCCGGTGGTGGCCGCCACCCAGGCGTACCGGGAGGCGTCGGCCTCGAGGAGGGCGACGAGCCGGCGGCCCGGGGTGGAGGCGTTCAACAGGCCACCGGCCCGGCCCCCTGCAGCCCCGGCGAACCCACCGGCTCCACCCGGGAACCCGCCGGTACCTCCGGGGAAGCCACCGGGGAACCCACCGGCTCCACGCGGGAACCCACCGGCGAACCCGCCGGTACCTCCCGGGAAGCCACCGTGGAACCCGCCGGCACCGCCGGGGAACCCACCGGGACCACCGCGGAGGCCGGCACCACCACCGGGGAATCCCCCGGCGCCACCGGGGCCGAAGCTGCCGGCGACCGCCGGTCCGGCCGACGGGATGGACCCGGAGTGGGGGGTCGCCGCCGTGTCGAGGGAGTAGGCGGCGGGGCCGGCCAGCACGGTGGCGATCCCGAGCCCCGCGACGGCGACGGCCAGGGTGCCCCGCGCCCGGGGGAGGGCGATCACGGCGGCGGCCACGGCCAGACCGACGAGCAGGATCGCCCAACGCAGCGCCGGGTACCAGCCGGGGCTCCATCCGAGGAGCACGAAGGACCAGGCGCCGGTGGCGACGACGGCGGCGGCCAGCGCCAGCCGGGGAATCAGCTGGTCCCTGCCGCTCCAGAGGACCCAGGCGCCCATGCCGACGAGCGCGCCCACGGCGGGGGCGAGGACCACCGTGTAGTACGGGTGGATGATGCCCTGCGCGTAGCTGAGGATCAGCCCGGTCAGCAGCAGCCAGCCGCCGAAGAGCACGAAGGCGGCCCGGGTGCGGTCGGTCCGCGGAGCGCGCCGGGTCAACCACAGCACGGCGGCCAGGCCGATGAGGGCACCGGGGATGAGCCACGAGATCTGCCCGCCGAACGACTTGAGGAAGAGGCGGTCCCAGCCGGTCGGCCCCCACATGGACCCGGCGCCGCCACCCGGTCCGCCTCCACCGACACTGCCCTTCTCGTTCCCGCTCAGGCGACCGATCCCGTTGTAGCCGAAGATGAGGTTGAACAGGCTGTTGTCCGTCGAACCACCGATGTAGGGCCGGTCGGCCGCCGGGGTCAGCTGGACGGCGGCCACCCACCATCCCCCGGCCAGGACGACGGTGACGCCGCAGTAGACGAGCTGCACGACCCGACGCCCGAGCTTGGGTGGCCCGGCCACCAGGTAGACCAGGGCGAGCACGGGCAGAAGGATGAAGGCCTGCAGCATCTTGGTGATGAACCCGAAGCCCACGAGCGCCCCGGCCAGCACCAGCCAGCGGGTGCGCCCGGCCTCGACGGCCCGGATGGTGGCGTAGGCGGCGCCGACCAGCAGCAGGGTCAGCAGCGCATCGGGGTTGTTGAAGCGGAACATCAAGGTGGCGACCGGGGTGAGTGCCATCACGGCGCCGGCGAGCAGTGCGGCCCCGGGGGCGAACCAGCGGCGCACGCACAGGTAGAGGAGGCCCACCGTGGCCACCCCCTCGAGCGCCTGGGGCACCAGGACGCTCCACGAGTTCACCCCGAACACCCGGGCCGACAGCTCCATCACCCACAGGGCGGCCGGCGGCTTGTCGACGGTGATGAAGTTGGACGAGTCGAACGATCCGAAGAAGAACGCCTTCCAGCTCTTCGTCCCGGCCTGCACGGCCGCCGAGTAGAAGCTGTTGGCCCACCCGGAGCTGCCGAGGCTCCACAGGTAGAGGACACCGGTCCCGACCAGGAGGGTGAGGAGGGCGGGGCGGACCCAGGCCGGATCCTCCGGCCGTCCGCGGACGAGACGGAGCGCGAGCCCACCGGGCGGCTCCGGTGCGGCCGTGCCGTCGCCGGCCCGTCCGACGGCGTCCGGGCCGACGACGGGAGGAGCGTGCGACCCCGTGGCGCCGTAGACCGCCCAGCCGGGCGCGTCGACCACGGCGACACCGGATAGGGAGTCGACCCTGCCGGGCGATGCCTCGCTCGACCGCTCGGGTGTCGGTTCCGGAGTGGTCACGTCGGTCATCGGGACATCCGCTGGGGCGTGGACGTGGGCGCCGTGGGCGCGGGGGTGGACGTGGGCGCCGTGGGCGTGGACGTGGCCTCGGGCGTGGCCGGACGGGCGCCGGCCCCGGCCAGGCCGACCGGCTCGAGGTGGGTGCCGAACCGTGGGCGGAAGACCCAGGTCCGGAGGATGGAGAAGCGGAAGGCGGCCGCCGCCAGATTGGCCACGGTCACCGCGACGACCTCGGGGGCGAGCGAATCGAAGCCGAGGGCGCGTGTGACCACGAGCGCACCGGTGGTGAAGGCCAGGCTGACGCCGAGCAGGGTCGAGGCCGTGACGAGTCGGTGCATCCGGTCCAGGCCGTGCCGTGCCGTGCCGGCCATGCCCCGGTGGGCGGCGGTGTTGCCGAGGCTGCACGCCACGATGGCGCCGGCGTTGGCTGCGAAGCTGCCGAAGGACGGCTCGAGGACGGCGAAGAGGGCGAGGTAGGCGAGGGTGCTCACCAGGCCCACCCCGGCGAAGCGCAGGAGCTCGTCGGCGAACACCTCGCCCTCCGCGGTGGGCGGCCGCTCCGACGGGACCGGTGGCGGCGCAGCAACCGTGGGGTGGGCTCTGGCGGCGGGTCCGGCCGCCCGGCGCCGGCGGGCCTCGGCCGCCCGGCGTCGGGAGGCGGGGCCGATCATGCGGGCGATGCCGCACAGGTCGAGCCACGCCGTCCTCGCCACGGCCACACGGGAGTCGACGTCGTCGACCCAGTCGACGGGGACCTCGTGGATGCGGAGGCCGAGCCTGTGGGCCGTCACCAGGACCTCGGTGTCGAAGAACCAGGCGTCGTCCTCGACCAGCGGGAGCACCGCCGCCGCGGCGTCGCTCCGCATGGCCTTGAAGCCGCATTGGGCGTCCGTGCAGGCGTTGCCGAGCACGGTACGCACCAGCAGGTTGTAGCAACGGGAGATCACTTCGCGGCGGGCGCCCCGCACCACGTGGGCGCCGGGGGCGAGCCGGGTGCCGATGGCCACGTCGCTGTGCCCGGTCAGCAGCGGGGCGACGAGGGGCAGCAGGGCGTCGAGCCCGGTGGCGAGGTCCACGTCCATGTAGGCGACGACCGGCGCCCGGCTGGCGCCCCACGCCGCCCGCAGCGCGCGGCCCCGGCCCTTGCGGTCGAGGCGCAGCGCCCTGACCCCGGCGAGGCTTGCGGCCAGACCGGCGGCGATGGTCCAGGTGTCGTCCGTGCTGGCGTTGTCGGCGATGGTCACCACGGCGGCCAGGGGGAACGACGAGTCGAGGAACGTGCGCAGTGCGGTCACGCTGGCCGCCAGCTGCCGGGCCTCGTTGTAGACGGGGATCACGATCTCCAGCTGGGGTGCGGTGTCCGCACCGTCCGACCGGGGGCGGGGGAGGGGCGTCAGGTTCATGGAGCCACTGTGGGACGGCATCCTCCGACCTCGGTGGGAGTCACCTGTGGCCCACCTGTGAATTGCGGCCCGTCCGGCGCCGCCGCCAATTCGGTGCCGATCGTCCCGGTCAGCCGGCGTCGGACGGTGTGGCGGATTGCCACCCGGGCACCTCGGGCCCGTGGGGCGTTGGCGCCTCGGTCGGACCGCCCGGTAGGGCGTCCGGCGACGGGGCGCCGGGAATGGCGTCCGGCGACGGGGCGACCGGCAGCCGCACGGTGAAGGTGGAGCCCCGCCCCTCGACGCTGCCGGCCGCCACCGTTCCGCCGTGGGCGGCCACGATGGCCGAGACGATGGAGAGGCCCAGTCCCGCGCCCCCGTGCAGCCGGGACCGACTGGGGTCCGAGCGGTAGAAGCGCTCGAAGACGTGGGCCACCTGGTCGGGGGTCATGCCGGGACCGGTGTCGGCCACCTCGATCACCACGTCGCCGCCGTCGGCGTCGACGGAGACCTCGGTCGACGTCCCCGCGGGGGTGTGGGCGCGCACGTTGGCGAGCAGGTTGTCGATCACCTGGCGCAGGCCGGTGGCGTCGCCCACCACCTCGATCGGACGGGTGGCGGTGAAGTGGACGGGCCAGTCCGGCCCGACGGTCCGGGCCGTGTGGACGGCGTCGGCGCACAGGGCCACGACGTCTACCGCCTGGGTCTCCATGGGTCGGCCCTCGTCGAGCCGGGCCAGCAGCAGCAGGTCGGCGACGAGGCGCTCCATGCGACCTGTCTCGCTGACGATGCCGCGCATCAACCGCTCCAGGTCCTCCTTCTGTTCGGAGGCCCCCCGGCCGAAGAGCTCGGCGTAGGCGGATACGGCGGCGATGGGCGTGCGCAGCTCGTGGGACGCGTCGGCCACGAAGCGCCGGAGCCGGGCGTCCGACTCGCGCAGGCGCTGCTCGGACGCCACCCGGGCGCCGAAGGCCGACTCGATCCGCGACAGCATCACGTTGAGGGTGCGGGCGAGGCGGCCGACCTCGGTCTTGTCGTTCTCACCGGGTACCCGCTCGGTCAGGTTGCCGGCGGCGATCGACTCGGCCGTAGTCTCCATGTCACGGAGGGGCTTGAGCCCGAGCCGTACCAGCCAGAAGCCGGCGCCCAGGGCGATCAGGACGGCGCCGGCGGAGACGACGAGCTCGATGAGGAGGAGTCGGTGGAGGGTGCTCTGGGTGTCACCCAGTGGCAGGGCCAGGATCAGGAGGTCGCCGTTGGTGAGGGTCGACGCCCGTACCCGCAGCTCCGGTCCGCCGGACTCGGCGGAGGCGGCCGTGAAGTAGGCCACCTGGGTCCCGTCCGGCGCCTCCGAGAACCCGGTGACGGGCGCCGTGATGCTCGGGGTGTAGGCGGTGGCGCCGACGTAGGTCGGGCAGCCCGACCCGCCGACCAGCGTGCCCGACTTCGTCCGGACCTGGACGGCGATGGTCTGCTGGGCGTTGGAGGGCTCGCCTTCGGCGCCCCCGCCCGAGACGCTGGCGGGGCCCAGTGGCCCGCCGCCGGGACCACCGGCACAGTTGACGGCGAAACCCTGGTCGATCGCCTGCTCGTACCGGCCGTGCTGGTCGGAGAGCTGCTGGTCGATGCGCTGGTAGAGGAACGACTGCAGGGCCGAATAGGTGACGATGTCGGCGATGGCCAGCGCGGCGATGGCGATGACGCCGACGGCGATGAGGAGACGGGCGCGCAGCGACACGGTCAGCCTGCCGACGGCTCGCGGAGCGCGTAGCCGACGAGCCGCACGGTGTGGATCACGGGCGGACCCGCCACCTCCAGCTTCTTGCGCAGGTAGCTGACGTAGGTCTCGACCACGTTGCCGTCGCCACCGAAGTCGTAGTGCCACACGTGGTCGAGGATCTGGGACTTCGACAGCACGTGGCGGGGATTGAGCAGGAAGAAGCGGAGGAGGTTGAACTCGGTGGCGGTCAGGGGGATCACCTGACCGGCCCGGGTCACCTCGTGGGCGTTCTCGTCCATCTCGATGTCGGCGAACCGCAGGATGCTGCCGTCCTCGGGCTCGGCGCCCATCCGTCGCAGGATGGCATGGACCCGGGCGACCACCTCGGCCAGGGCGAACGGCTTGGTGACGTAGTCGTCGCCACCGACGGTGAGTCCCGCCACCTTGTCGTCCACGGCGTCGCGGGCGGTAAGGAAGAGGATGGGCACCCGGATCCCGTCGGCCCGGAGCCGACGGGTCACCTCGAGGCCGTCGAGGTCGGGCAGCATGACGTCGAGCACGATGAGGTCCGGCGGGTCGTCCTGGGCGGCGGCGAGCGCGAGCCGACCGTTGACCGCCTCGGACACGTCGAACCCCTCGTAGCGGAGGGAGGTGGCGACGGCATCGACGATCGACGGCTCGTCGTCGACGACCAGGATGCGCTGGCTTCGGGTGGGCTCCACGATCACTCCTCGGTTCGGGCGTGCGCCCGTTGCGGACTGCCTCGTGCTCGAAGCTTCGCGCCCCGGCCTGACCGGCGGGTGTGATCCGGCTGTGAGCCGCCTGTGAGCCTGGGTGGGCGCTGTGGCTCGCCGTCCGGCAGCCTCCGGCGAGGTCCGGACATTCACAGGAGGCGCTCAGGCGGGGCAGAGGTGACTCCACGGTCGGGTCGATGTACTGGCGCCATCAGGTTGCACCGGCCGATCCCGGTCCGTGCCCGTCGACGAAAGGTGAAGCCATGGTCCCCGAGCCCCACCGCCGCATCCGCAGCGACGCCGCCGCCCGATCCCGCGACGAGGCTCTCGTGCGCATCCGCCGTGCCGGCGTGGCCATGGGTGTGACCGCCACCGTCGCCGCCGTGGGGATCGGTGCGGCCATCGCCGCCTCGGCACCGGCCCACAGGATCGCCACCTCGGCCACGACGACGGTCTCGACCGGCGCCACGTCGACCACCGGTTCGACGTCCACGACCGGTTCGACGTCCACGTCGGGCAGCACGTCGACGTCCTCCTCGTCCTCGACGCCGACCACCACGACGCCGACCACCTCGACGCCGACCACCTCGACGCCCGTGGCCACGACCACGTCGGGACAGTCGTGAGCGCCCCCGCCGCCCACCACGCGTCGCCCACGGCCCGCTCGATGCAGGCGATCGGTACGACGGCCACCGTCGCGGTCGAGGACGCCGATGTCGCCGACGTGGCACTCGGACTCCTCGCCGTCGACCTCGCCGACCTGGACGCGGCGTGCAGCCGGTTCCGGCCCGACTCGGAGCTCCGCCGGGTCGAGCGGCTCGGCCAGGGACGCCCGATGCCGGTGAGCCCACTCCTGTTCGCCGCCCTGGCAGCGGCGACCGAGGTCGCCGCCCGCACGGCCGGCATCGTCGACCCCACCATCGGGTCGGCGCTGGTGGAGCTCGGTTACGACCGGGACTTCGCCGACGTCGTCCCCGTGCAGGATGCCCCGGCCGTGGCGCCCGAGCCCGCACCCGGTTGGTGGCAGGTCCGGCTCGACCGCTCCGCCCGCACGGTCCGCATCCCGTCGGGGGTCCACGTCGACCTCGGGTCGACGGGCAAGGCGTTCGCCGCCGACCGCTCGTGCCGCCGCATCGCCGAGGCGCTCGACTGCGGCGTCCTGGTCAACCTGGGAGGTGACGTCGCCGTGGCCGGACCCGCCCCGGTCGACGGATGGGGCGTCGGCATCGCCCTCAGCTCGAGGACGGCTCCGGCCGACGCCGACGAGGTCGTGGCGCTGCGCTCCGGTGGACTGGCCTCGTCGGGGACCACCGCCCGGACCTGGAGTCGGGCCGGCCGGCCGGTCCACCACATCATCGATCCGTGGACCGGCGAGGTGGCCCCGTCGACATGGGCGCTCGTGTCCGTGCTCGCCCCCACCTGCCTCGAGGCCAACAGCTGGTCGACGGCGTCGGTCGTCTGGGGCGAGGACGCCCCGGGCAACCTCGCCGCCCACGGCATCGCCGCCCGGCTGGTCGCCGCCGACGGCTCGATCGTCCGCGTGGGCGACTGGCCGGACCGGGGCGCCGTCGCCACGGGGACCGAGGCCGCCTGATGCTCGCCGCCACCTCGACGTCGCTGAGCACCGCCGTCTGGTACACGATCCGGGCCACCGGCATCGTCGCCCTGGTCCTGCTGACCGTCACCACCGTGCTCGGCATGCTGTCGGCCTCACGGGTCCGCACGCGGCGCTGGCCGGCCTTCGCCCAGGTCGACCTCCACAAGCGGGCGACGATGGTGGCCCTCGTCTTCCTCGGGCTGCACGTCCTGACCGCGGTGATCGACACCTACGTCCACGTGGGAGTGCTCGCCGCCGTGCTTCCCTTCACCTCGTCGTTCAAGACCTTCTGGACCGGGCTCGGGACCGTCGCCGTCGACCTCCTGCTGGCGGTGGCCGTCTCGAGCGCGCTGCGCCAGAGGATCGCCCCCCGGACGTGGCGCGGCCTCCATTGGCTGGCCTACGCGTGCTGGCCCCTGGCGATGGCCCACGCCCTGGGCACCGGCACCGACGCCGGCCAGCTGTGGATGGACGCCATCGCCGCCGCCTGCTCCACCGCCGTGCTGGTCGCCCTGGTGTGGCGCCTCGCCTACCACCGTACGACCCGTGGCGCCGAGGAGCGTCTGGGCGCCTCCACCCGGGCCGTACCCATCCGCCACCGGCCGCGTACCGCCGCCGCCACCTCCGCCCGAACGCCCGCAACCGCTGCGTCCAACCCGGCACCGACCGCCACCCGACTCCTGGAGAGGGACCCCCGATGACCACCGCCACCCTGCACCGGACCGAACGCCTGCTGCGCACCGGCCCCGACGGACCGACCGATCCCGGGCTCGCCACCCACCTCGACCTCCACGGGCCGCTGGTCGTCCCGACCCGGGACGACCGGGACTGGAGCCACGCCGTGTGGCGCGAGGTGGCGGCCTCGGGCCTGACGGGCCGCGGTGGAGGTGGGTTCCCGGCCGCCGCCAAGTGGGACGCCGTGACCCGTTCGGGCCGGCGCCCCCTGGTGGTCGTCAACGCCATGGAGGGGGAGCCGGCCAGTGCCAAGGACCGCGTGCTCCTGACGTGGTCCCCGCACCTGGTCCTCGACGGGGCCGAGGTGGCCGCCGCCCTGTCGGGCGCCCGGGAGATCGTCGTCTGCGTGGCCGACGACCGGGACCCGACGGCCCGCGCCGTGGACCGGGCCCTGGCCGAGCGGGCCCGGGCCGGTGGCGGCCGCCCCGCCTCCGTCGTGCGCCCCCCGGCCCGCTACCTCACGGGCGAGGAGTCGGCGCTGGTGTCGTGGCTGGAGCGCCGTGAGGCCCGGCCCGTGTTCCGTGTCGACAAATCGGTGCCGCTGCTCGTGGGCCGGTGTCCGGTCCTGGTCCACAACGCCGAGACCCTGGCCCAGGTGGCGCTCGTCGTCCGCCACGGGGCGGCATGGTTCCGGGAGCTCGGCACACCCGAGGCCCCGGGGTCCACCCTCGTGACCGTGTCCGGCGCCGTGCGCTCACCAGGTGTCCTCGAGGTCGCACTCGGTACGCCGGTCGACGAGCTGATCGGCCGGGTCGGGCCCACGGGCCCCGTCGCCGGCCTCCTGGTCGGCGGCTACGGGGGCGCCTGGCTCCATCCGGGGAAGGCGTCGGTGCCCTACGCACCCGGCCCGCTGGCCGCGGCAGAGGCCACCCACGGGGTGGGCATCCTCGTGGTGCTCCCCGCGTCGTCGTGCGGGATCACCGAGACGGCCCGGATCGCCCGCTTCATGGCGGGGGAGAGCGCCGGCCAGTGCGGACCGTGCGTCTTCGGGCTCCCGGCCATCGCCGACGACCTCGATCTCCTGGCCGCCGGACGCGGAGACGCCGCCGTGGTGGCCCGGATCGAGCGGCGCTGCTCGGCCGTCGACGGCCGTGGCGCCTGCCGGCATCCCGACGGCGTGGTGCGACTGGTGCGCTCGGCGCTGGCCGTCTTCGCCGACGACGTCTCCGACCATGCCGCCGGCCGCCCGTGTGCCGGCCACGGCGCGCCGACCGTCCTGCAGTTCCCGGTGGTGGCCCCGGTCCCGGGAGGCGTGGGATGAGCCGGACCACCGCCGTGCGGGTCCGGCTGCGGGTCGACCCGGTGGCGTGCGACGCCTTCGGCTACTGCGCCGAACTGCTGCCCGAGCGGGTCACCCTCGACGAGTGGGGCTATCCGGTGGTCGACGGTCGGCCCGTCGAGCCGCGCCTCCTGGCGCTGGCCACCCGGGCGGCGGCCGAGTGCCCCCGGCGCGCGCTGCACCTCGACCAGGTGGTGGGATCGACCTGACCGGAGGGCGCATGCCCGCTCCGGTCAGTGGCAGACGGTGCCCGGCGCCGGGAGCCCGCCGCCGGTCAGGTAGCGGGACACGGCGGCCTGCACGCAGGTGTCGGTGGAACCCGTGAGCAGCCAGGTGTGCCCCCAGCCCACCCAGGTGAGCTGGCTGGCGTGGGGGAAGGCGGCGGTCAGGTGCCTGGCCCCGACGAGCGGCGTCTCGGGGTCCTCCGTGTTGCCGAGCACCAGGACCGGTGGGGCGTCGGTGGGGTGGACGGCGGTGACCGGGCGGCGGCCGTCGGGCCAGGCGATGCACCCGGCGACGTCGACGTTGACGGCGTAGCCACCGAGCAGCGGGTAGCGGGCGGCGAGCGTGTGGGCCAAGGTGCCCGCCGCCGTCGGGCCCGGGTGCCCGGTGGTGTCGTTGCAGACGACGGCCCACTCGGCGTCGACCAGCGGCGCACGGTCGATGTCGATCACCAGCTCGAGCGCCAGGGACCGCAGATCGCCGCCGTTGCCCTCGGACGCCGCCACGAGGGCCGACTCGTACAGGGGGGTGAATCCGGGGACGGTGACGGCGAAGAGCGACGCCGTGTCGAGGTCCCCGACGGTCACCGGTGTGGTGTCCCCGTCGCCCGGTGCGGGGAGCGGATGGGCGGCCATGGACGCCTCCAGGTGGGTGTAGAACGCCAGGGGATCGGCACCCAGCGGGCAGGCGGGAACCGGCCCGCAGGTCGACAGCAGGTGGATCAGCGAGCGTTCGGCGACCGGTGCCTCCTCGACGGCCTGTTCGGCCAGCGGGGCGTAGGCGTCCACGGCCCCGTCGAGGACCATGGTCCTCACCCGGTGGGGGAAGAGGGAGGCGTAGGCGGTCCCGAGGACCGTGCCGTACGAGAGCCCGTAGAAGCTGATCGTCCCGAGCCCGAGGGCCTGGCGGATCCGGTCCATGTCCCGTGCCGTGTCCACGGAGTCGACCTGGTCGGTGAGCGCGGGGCGGCGGCCGTGCACGCCGGTCGGATGCCGGCGAACACCGCCGTTCCCGGCAGCGGCTGCCCGGCCCGCGCCGGGACGGGCAGTGCACTGGTCACGGCGGCGAGACTGGTGCCGCACAGCAGCGGGGAACTCGCCCCCGCACCCCGCGGGTCGAAGCTGACGACGTCCATGCTGGAGCGGACCTCGGGCGGGAGCAGCGGGTACTCGACGGGCAGGATCTGGTTGCCGCTCTCGCCCGGCCCCCCGGGGTTCATGACGAGTGTCCCGTTGGTGGCCCGCCCGCCCGTCGCCGCGATCCGGGTCACGGCGATCTGCAGGGTGCCGGCGGAGGGATCGGCGTAGTCGAGGGGCACCGGCACAGTCCCGCACTCGATCCCCGTGTAGCCCGGGCACGTCGACCACACGACCGGTGGCGGGGGAGCGATGCTCGGGAGTGCCGCCGAGGTGGGCGGCGCGGCCACGGGGGCGGACGGGCTGTCCGAGGCGCAGGCACTGGCGACCAGGCAGAGCACGAGGAGCCCCGCCGCCAGGGGGACCCGGGCCGGTCCGGGTCGGCGGGCGGTGGCCATGGGCGGAGACGGTAGCAGCGACGACGGCCCGATCCGGGGTCGGATGCTGCTCCCCGATCGTCCCCTGGAGACCGGCTCCGGAGCGAGCGGACGTCCGGTGCGGAGGGGGGACCGGCGGGTCCTGCGGACCGGAGTGGGCGGGTCGGGCAGCGCCGGGAGCCCGTCGCGCCTAGGGTAGGTGGTACATAGGCCCTATCACGCGGGTCCATGTAGGTAGGGCTTCGAAGTGGATCCCCGCGTTTTCGTGCGTGAATTTCAAGGAGACTCAGTTATGGGTGTAGGTGCAGTCAAGTGGTTCAACGCCGAGAAGGGCTTCGGATTCATCACTCCCGACGGCGGTGGGGATGACCTCTTCGTCCACCAGTCGGAGATCCAGATGGAGGGCTTCCGCGACCTCGCGGAGGGCCAGCGTGTGGAGTTCGAGACGAAGCAGGGCCAGAAGGGCCTGCAGGCCAGCCAGGTCCGCAAGATCTGATTCCGTCGCTGTCGGACTCCGGTCCGGCGGGTGCATCCGGTTCGCCGGTGCGCCCGCCGGGACGGGCCGGCAGCGGTGTAAGAGCACCGGAGGCCCTCGGGCCTCCGGTGTGGCAATTCAGCGGGCGGTCGCCTGCTCGTAGAGCTCGACCGTGTTGCCGGCCGGATCGGACACGAAGGTCTGGCGGCCCCCACCGACGGGCGACGGTTCCCCGACGGGGATTCCCCGCTGCCGCAGCTCGGTCACGGCCGCATCGAGGTCCGCCACGGCCACGGCGAAATGCTGGCCGAGCGCCGGCGGCGGCCCCGCCTCGAGCAGGTGGACCTGACTGGCGCCGAGATCGATCCAGGCGCCGCCGATCCCGAGATCGGGCCGGTCGTCGCGGAGCACCCCGCCGAGCACCTCGGTGTAGAAGGTCACGGCCGACGGGACGTCGGGCACGTTCACGGACACGTGGTGGACGGCGAGCGGTTGCACCCCGCGAGTCTGCCGCGTGCCGACGGCCCGTGCCCGGGGTGTCGGTGCCCTAGCATCCTGGGGATGTCCCGCCTGCGTGACGCCGCCCCCCGGGGCCTGGCCGGCATCTTCACCGTGGCCGGTGTGCTCCACTTCCTCCGCCCGTCGTTCTTCGACGCCCTGATGCCCCGGACGATCCCGGCCCGGCTCCACCGACCGCTCGCCTACGGCAGCGGTGTGGCCGAATTGGCGTGCGCCTACGGCCTGGTACGCCGGGCCCGGTGGGCGTCGACCGCTTCGATCGCACTCCTGCTCGCCGTGTGGCCGGCCAACCTCCAGATGGCCCTCGACGCCGGTTCCGGTCGCAACGAGGGGGGCATGGACTCGGCCGCCATGGCGTGGGGTCGCATGCCGTTCCAACTCCCCCTGCTGTGGGCCGCCCGACAGGCGGCACCGTCGAGGCGGACCCCCGCACCGGTCGATTGAGGCAACGGGGCGACTGAGGCAACGGGGCGGCGGACGCGACCGGACCCCGGCCGACGGGGTCGGCCGGGGTCCGTTGTCACAGTCCCTGCGTGCGCCGAGTGGCGCGGAAGGTGGCGGACGGGCTGATGCGCCCCGTCAGCCGTCGGCGCCTACCAGCCCCGGCACCCGTACTGGTCGGGGGACTGGACTGGATCCGTTCGGCCACCATGATCTGCTGGTCCGGGGTGGCCAGGGCGCCCTCGGGCGCGTACTGCAGGCCCCCGTACTCCACCCAGTTCGCCCGGGTGATCCCGAGGCCACCGCTGAAGCGCCCTCCGTCGGACTGCCAGTCGCCGCCCTCCTCACACATGGCGACCCGCTCCCAGGCGGCGCGCTGTGCGGGTGTGACGGTGTCCACCGGGGCCGGCGGGACGACCGGGGCCGGCGGCACGACGGGTGCCACCTCCCGGGTCCCGGCCGGGTGACCGGTCAGCAGTGCGGCGGCCAGCGTCAGGGCCGGCAGGGTGGTGGAGGTCGTCGTCTTCGTCGAGGGCTTCGCCCCCGGCGTGGACGTGACGACCGACGTCAGCTGGTCGTGCCGACCGACGGTGGTCGTGGCGGTCGTCCGGTGGGGCGACGCCACGGCTGCCCGGGCCTGCTGTACGGAGACGAGCTGGCTCAGGAGTGAAACGGTGATGACGGCGATCGAGGTGATCGCCACGAGTGCAATGCGGGTCCGCATGGCACCTCCCTTCGTAGGGCGCACAGGGCGCCTTCCTCTGATTGGTGTTGGCGGGCAACGGCCATCGCATGCGGTCCCCGGACGACGAGCGGGCAGGCTCTGTTCGTCCTGGCGTGATGCCTCAGGGTGTGCGGCCGGTGTTGTTATGCCCAGGATTGCGTCGTGGGGACATCACTCATTTCTCGAAGACTGGCCCGGCACTTTTGTGTCGTGCTGCATCCTGCCTCATGGGTGTGACCGAAGGGCACTCAATGTCGTGTGGCCCAACCCCACACCTCCGTCAAGAGCCAACTGTTCGGCGGCTCGACGATGGCTGCATGAATACATGCAGCCGCATCAGCAGGAGTGCGTTCAGAGAACTATAGCGGTCCCGGGTCGTTAAGCAGTCTCGGTGTCCAATATCCGCTTTGAACTGGGTCGACCTCGACGGGATCCAGGCACGGCGGCAGAATCCGGTGTGTGATCAGGGTGAATAGGAAGGGTGGTGTTTATCAACAATTTCTCCCCCGTTATCCACAGTGATTCCGCTCCTTCGATACTCGGAGTTGCGTACGTCACCGGAGTTGCAATTCGGGCAACTTGGGAACGTGATGGCCAGCATCAGGAGGACCGATACCTGCTGGTCACAAGGGCGATCTACGCCCGATACCCGACTCCTCAGATTTGAGGAGTACGGGTGGTCACGATTCCTGGCGTGCCCTCTGGATGGCGGGTATGAGCGGCCCCCACGAGCGGGAACGTAGGCAGCCCGTCCACACCCCGGCGCCGTAGGCGATGTCGTCGGCCACCGAGGCCACCACCCAGCGTGGCAGGTCGAGCACGGGCCGACGCCGGACCCACTCGACGACCGGAGGGACGACGACCAGCACGAGGGCCGAGAGAGTGCGTCGCCCGCCCTTACCGGCGAGCACGGCCAGACCCGGAGCCGCCAGCATCGTGGCCGCCCGGCCGAGTCCGACCACGGTCCAACCGGCTCCCTCGGCACTCCACGCCCAGGCCTGTCGTGTCGGGATCCCGAGCGGTCGGGTCGACCGGGTGAGGAGCAGCGCCGACACAGCCACGGCCGCCACCGCCGAGCGGGGACGACCGGCAAGGGCGGCGAGTGCGGCGGTGGTGGGCCACGGCCGGAGCCGGATCGGGGCCAGGCGGCCGGGGTGGCGCGCCGCCAGGGGACCGGCCGAGGTGCCGTAGCGGAACCGTCGGGCGAGCAGCCCGTGCCAGGTCGTGGGCTCGGCGTGGTCGACCGTCACCGAGGGCTCGAAGCGGACGCGCCATCCCCGATCGACGAGGCGCCACACCAGGTCGACGTCCTCGCCCACCCGCATCCCGGGCGCGAACCCGCCCAGGGCGACGAGTGCGTCCCGCCGGACGACGAGGGCCGCCGTGGGCACGTAGGGGACGGCCCGGTCGGGACCGACCTCGCCCGCATCGGGGCCGAGGTCGAGGGGCGAGTGCGCGGCGAGGAAGCGCCGGAGGGCCGGCCGGTGGGCCGCGTCGGCGACGCCGCGGGCACCACCCGCGGCGCCACGGCGACGACGTCCGGGTCGTCGAACAGCCAGGTCAGCCCGTCGAGCCACCCGGGCGCCACCGTGCAATCGCTGTCGAGGAAGGCGACCAGTTCGGTGGCGACGAACCCGAGGGCGTCGTTGCGTGCCTCACCGGGTCCACCGTTGCGGTCCCGCCGCACCAGCCGCGCCCCCGGGCAGCGCACACCGCCGCCACCGCGTCCGGGTGGCGGGAGGCGTCGTCGACGACCACGACCGGCTGACCGGTGCCGAGGGAGGCCAGGCAGCGCTCGAGTGCGTCGGTGCGGTCGAGGACCGGCACCACCACCGTCACCTGGGCCCCGTCGCCCTCGACGCCGCCGCCCCGACCTCGGACCCCGTGCCCTCCGAGCCCGGGTCGTGCGGGCCGGACCGGGTGGGCCATCCCCGAGGCGACGAGGCGTCCGGCCAGGGCGCCGGTGGCGGCGTCGGCCGCTCCGGTCGACACCAGTGCGTCGAGCGCCGTCGCCCCGTCGGGAGTGAGGGTGACCACCCGGCCGGGGTGACCGCCGGCCAGGACCGTGCCGTGGCCGAAGCGTTTCAGCCGCCGGTCGAGGGCCAGTCCGAACCCGTCCGGCAGCGTGCCCATCACCTGGGCGTCACAGGGCGAGGCCGCCGTCGACGGGGATCACGGCCCCGGTCAGGGCACTGCTGTCCTCGCCGGCCAGCCACACGAGTGCGGCGGCCACCTCTTCCGGTGCCAGGAGGCGACCGACGGGCTGCTGGTGGGCGAACGGTGCCGTCCCCTCGAGGTGGTAGAGCCGGGCGCTCTCGGCCAGCATGGCCGTGTCGGTCGACCCGGGACAGACGGCGTTGGCGGTGACCCCCGTGCCGGCGAGGTCGGCGGCCAGACCGCGCACCATGCCGGCCACGCCGGCCTTGGCCGCACCGTAGGCGGCCAGCATGGGCAGGCCCCTCGTGGCGGCGGTCGACGCCACGGCCAGGAAGCGCCCCTGGCGGGGGGCGGGACGCCGCAGCAGCGCGGGCACGGCCACCCGGGCGGCGGTGATGGGCCCCCCGAGGTCGACGGACAGGACGGCCTCGAGCTCGGTGCCCGGCATCTCCCACAGGGGGGTGCCCCCGGCGATGACGCCGGCCACGGCGACCATGGCGTCCAGCCCACCGAAGCGTTCCTCGGCGAGTGCCACGGCCAGGCCGAGCTCCCCGGCATCGGTGGTGTCGGCCACGTGGGCGAGGACGGACCCGGGACCGCGGTCGAGCGCGTCGGCCCGGGCCACGACGGCGTCGAGCTCGGCGCGTGTGCCCAGCGGGTAGGGGACCCGGGGGTCGTCCCGGGCCCGGTCGACGGCGACCACCGACCAGCCGGCGGCGGCCAGCCCGCAGACGGTGGCGGCTCCGATGCCCCGGGCGGCACCGGTCACCACGGCGACTCGGTTCATGTCCGCACCTCGCTCTCGTGCTCGGGGATCCCCGACGCCGGCTGGGGTGTGGTGCCGGGCCCGGCTCCCGACGGCGCGCCGGCGCGCCGGGCGGTGGCGGTCCGGGCCAGATCCTCCGCTGCCTGGCGGAGCAGTTCCCGCCCTTCCTCGGCCCCGGCCCCGGCCGGGTCGCCGAGGACGCCGTTGGGGCTCACCGCCCGTACCCCGCCCGACTCGAGCAGCGGCAGGAGCTCGTCGAGCGGCCGCCGGTCACCGGGTGCGGCGGCCTGTGGCCGCACCCGGTCGGGGGCGATCGCCAGCATGAGCGAGGTCTCGGTCCTCCCGGCGTGCAGGTCGCCGCCCCACCGCGGCCACCAGGCGGTGACCGACCGGCCCTCGTCGACCAGGCGGGCCACGGCCCGGGCCACGGGGACGGCGTTGCCGCCGTGGGTGCAGGCCAGGATGACGTGGGCGAAGGCGGCGGCAGCCGAGCGGCCCACCTCCACCAGCACCAGCTCGGTGGCGTCTCGACCGATGGAGAGCGTGCCCGCGAACCCGTCGTGCTCGCCCGAGGATCCGAAGGCGACCACCGGGGCGACGACGAGCAGCGGGTCGACCCGGGCGGCGGCCTCGGCCACGGCCACGGCGATGTCGGCGTCGGTCGTCACCGGCAGGTGCGGCCCGTGCTGTTCGCAGGCGCCCACCGGCACGACCAGGACGGCTCCCGCGCCGGCCAGCCGGGCCACGTCGGGCCAGGCGCTGTCGGCCAGGCGGATCACGGGTCGACGTCCCCCGGGGTGTCCGACCCCGCATCGAGGTACCCGTGCCGCACGAGGAAGGCCAGGAGCACGTCGGCCGCCTCGGCGGCGTCGGCGGGCTGGACCACCGTCGGCGGGTCGTGGGCCACGAGGGCTCCGGTGAGCGTCAGCAGCCGCAGGCGGGGGTCGTCGTCGCGGGGGGCGGGCAGGACCCGGGTCCGCGGGCGGAACGGGCGGGGGGCGCCCACGCGGAAGTCGCCCGGTGCCGAGGCTGCAGCCACGGCCAGCGAGCGGTCGACGGGCACGGGCCCGCGTTCGGCGGCCAGTGTGCCCGCCAGCGAGGCCCGGCGCAGGCGCGTGCCGGCCCCCTCCACCGAGCAGACGGCGGGCAGCGCGACCAGCAACCGCTCGCGCCAGCCGGCGTCGAGGCGCCGCTCGGCGTGCAGCGTCCACCGCCCGCTGTCCCCGGTCGCCGGGACCGATGCCACCGGGGCCAGGGCCACCAGGCCGAGGGCCTGGGCGGCACCGAGCTCGTGGGCCAGGAAGGCGGGCAGGGCGCCGGTGCCGCGGTCGACCGACCGGTCGCCGCAGACCACGAGGTCGGGGGGTCCGAAGGGGGCGAGCGCAGCCACCAGCGTCCGGGCCAGCCCCCGCTCGTCCTCGACCAGCTCGCTCACGTACCGGTGCCCGTCACCCTCGTCGCCCAGCGGGACCCGGACGACGGCGGCGCCCAGGGCGGCGACGTCCCGCAGGACGGGTTCGACCGATTCGGGCCCCACGCACACGGCCACCACCCGCCCGGACCAGGCGTCGGCGAACCGCAGGGCGTGCTCGAGGGCGGCGGCATCGGCCGGCGAGAGGCCGACCCCGAGCCGGTCCCTGGTCACAGTGCCGGCCAGGGGATCGACGGTCGGCCGGAGGTCGCTGATGCGCAGGCAGGCGACGACGAGGGGCCCGTCCGGTGCGCCGCCGCTGGCGCCGGTGCGCCCTTCGGCGGTGGCGGAGGCGTCGGGTGCGGGGGTCGCCGTCATCCGTGATGGAAGACGACGCCCTGGCCGCCGTCGGGGTAGGTCCAGGTGAGCGCACCCTCCGAGTTGCAGACCATGTAGCAGGTCCCGCACTCGAAGCACTCCTCGTAGTTGAACAGGATGCCGCCGTCCGAGGTCGGGGAGAAGAGGTCGGCGGGGCATGCGCTCACGCACGCCTTGGTCGTGCACGACCGGCACACGTCGGCGTCGACGGCGATGTGGGCCCGGGCACCGACCCGGAAGTCGACCGTGGCCATCCGCTCCTCGAACGAGATGCCGCCCCAGCGGCGGTCTCCCGGTCCCGGCGCGGTCATCCGAAGATCCTCAGGCCGCGGAGGGTGTCGCCCGCCAACTGGCGGAGCGTGACGCCGTGGCGGGCGGCCACGGCCCGGGTGAGCGCCAGGCCGCCGGGCTTGGGGATCGGGTTGGTCACGGTGAACATCCCTTCGGCCAGGTCGCACAGCAGCCCCGGGTAGCGCTGCTGGACGCGTTCGGACAGGACGAGCGAGGGCGCCCGGCGCAGGCGCTTGTGGTCGGCGAGGACGAACTGGCCCTCGAGGTCGTCCCGGTAGGAGGCGAGCCCGGCGGCCGAGCAGTCGCCCCGGGACAGCGCCCGGTCGGCGGCCCGGCCTGCGGCGTACCCCGACCCGATGGCGAAGTTCACGCCCTCGAGCCACAGGCCGGCGGCCAGTGTCATCGCCCCGGCGTCGCCGGCGATCAGCAGACCGTCGGCGGCCAGTGCCGGCATGGTGTCGTAGCCACCCTCGGGGATGAGGTGGGCGGCGTACTCGCGCAGGGTCGCGCCGCGCAGGAGCGGCGCCAGGGATGGGTGCGCCTTCAGGTCGGCGATGAGCTCCTCGGGCGGACCCCGGACGCGGCCAGCTGCGGCAGCGACAGGACGACCCCGATGCTCACCGAGTCGGCATTCGTGTAGAGGAACCCGCCCCCGGGGATCTCGCGGGTGCAGCCGAGGATCTCCATGTCCACACCCTCGTGGTCCTGGACGGCGAACCGTTCGTTGATGGCACCGGGCGGGAGATCGAGGACCTCCTTGACCCCGAGCGTGTGGTGGGACGCCTCGGCCCGCGGCAGGAGCCCGGCCTCCTTGGCCAGGAACGAGTTGACCCCGTCGCAGGCGATGACGACCGGGGCGCGGAGCTCGGCGCCATCGCGATCGGTACGGACGCCGACGACTCGGCCGGCGTCGTCGCGGACGAGGCCGGTGGCCACCGTCGAGGTCAGGAGCCGGGCGCCGGCGTCGGTGGCCTTGGTCGCCAGCCATGCGTCGAAGTGGCAGCGCAGGGTGGTCATGCCGTTGTACGGGGCGCTGCCCCAGGCGTCGGTGCGGAAGTCGACGGACAGCGACTGGCCACCGGTCATCATCACCGTGGACCGGCGGACGATCCAGCGCTCGACGGGGACCTCCTCCCACCACCCGGGGACGATGTCGTCGAGCACCCGCCCGTACACGACGCCGCCGTAGACGTTCTTGGCACCCGGGAAGGGTCCCCGTTCGACGACCACGACGCGTCGTCCGGCCCGGGCCAGAGCGAGCGCGGCCGAGGCGCCGGCGGGTCCGGCCCCGACGACGACGGCGTCGAACTCCATCCGCTCGGGCACGGCCCCGTCGACGGCGGTGGGCTCAGCCACGCGTCGCCCCGGTCGTCGTCGGCACGTCGGCCTGAGCGGGTCGCCCGGGGCCGACACCGAACCGGCGGGCCAGTTCGGCCAGCAGGGACCCGGCGTCGGTCACGAGCCCGAGGTCGGCCATGGCCGTCATCGGGCACGAGGGGTCGGTGTTGACGCTCACCACGTGGCGCGGGGTGCCGATGCCGCCGACGTGCTGGGCCGCACCGGAGACGCCCAGGGCGACGTAGAGGTCGGGGTCGACCGTCACCCCGGTGGTGCCGATCTGGCGTTCGTAGCCGGTCCACCCGGCATCTGTGGCCACCCGGGTCGCCCCGGCCGAGCCGCCGAGCGCGGCGGCCACTCCGACGAGCAGCCCGAAGGCGTCCGTGGCCCGGACGTCGTCGAGCCCCGTCACCATCCCGGCGCCGCCGGCCACGACCCGCGTGGCCTCGGACAGGTCCATGGTGTGCAGGTCGGGTGCGAGCAGCTCCACCAGGTGGGCGTCGCCGTCAGCGCCGTCGCCCACCGCCGTGTCGAGCGCCAGCGGCTCCACCACGGCGTCAGGTGCACCGGTGCCGCCGTGGCCGGCCGCACGCCCGCCGACCGCCAGGGTCACGACGGCGGGGCCCCGCACCTCCACCGGAACGAGCACCCGGTCGTCCACCCGTCCGACGAGGGCCCGGATGCACGGCACCCCGTCCCCGTCGGTCGTGGCCTCCACCCCCAGGACGCGTGCCACCAGCGGCCGGTCGGTGGCGGCCGCCAGGCGGGGGGCCAGGTCACGCCCGTCGGGCGAGGCGGGCAGGACCACCAGTGACGCACCGGCCACGACCGGGGCCAGTGCGGCCGCCAGCGCGGCGGGCCGGAGCCCCGGGCCGGTCTCGGCCCACCGGGCGTACACGACCGCGGGCAGGGCCCGGGCGGCGGCCTCGGCGCCGGAGCCGACGACGACGACGCGGCCCCCGGCCTCGGCCACGGCCTCGGCGGCGCCGACCGGCAGGCGCCCGTCGCGAGTCCACGACGACGGCCAGCACCCCGGTGCCGGGGGCACTCACAGGGCCACCGCCACGCGGTTGCCCTCGATGACGGCGGCGTGGGCCCGTCGGGGGGCGAGGCAGTCCCCGATGCGATGGACCTCGAAGGGCGCACCGTCGAGGGCACGCCACAGGTCGTCGTCGGGGCGCTGGTGCACGGCGCACACCACCCAGTCGCAGGCGCGGACCTCGTCGGTCCCGGTGGGATGGTGCTGGAGTCGCAGCTCGAGGCCGCCCGACCCGTCGGGATGCGCCGACACGCCCATGGGCACGAGGTCCACGCTCTGGCCGATCCCCTTGGCATGTGCCTTCACGTTCCACATCTCCATGTCGAGCGTGATCCCGAGGTCCTGGGCCACCACCATGCCGTTCGTGACGATCTCGACGGCGCAGCCCCGGTCGGCCAGCAGCTCGGCGGTGGAGGTCGCCTGGTGGAACCCGAGCTCGTCGACGACGACCACCCGGCCCTCGGGACGGGCCCGGCCCTCGAGCACGTCGCGCACGTCGACCACCCGGGGCTCGTCGCCGGCCCACCACGGCCGGGCCGGCCGCGCCCCGGTGGCCACGATCGACCACATCGGGCGACTCGGCCCGCGACCCTGTCGACGGTCGCCTCGACCCCGGTGCGCAGGTCCACGCCCTCGCGGCGGGCCGCCACGATCAGGTTGCGGGCGATGTCGAAGAACTCGGCCCGGCTCGGGCACGGAGGCGGCCACGTGGGCCTGGCCGCCCAGCCGGTCGTGGCGCTCGAAGAGGACCACCCGGTGGCCCCGCTCGGCCGCGGTGACCGCCGCCTGGAGCCCGCCCGGCCCGCCGCCGACCACGACCACCTTGCGGCGGCGCGGGGCGGGGCGGACCGGCGACGACTCGCGCCCGGTCCGGGGGTTCTCGATGCAGCCGAGCCACCGGTTCAGGCCCATCCGGCCCACGCACTCCTGGTTGCACGACAGGCAGGTCCGGATGTCGGTGGCGTGCCCGGAGCGGGCCTTGGCCGCGAAGTCGGGGTCGGCGATCTGGCCGCGGACCACGCCGACCAGGTCGCACACGCCCGTCGGCCAGCGCCCGGTCGGCCTGGAGCGGGTCCTTGAACCGGCCGACGCCGACCACCGGCAGGTCGACGGCGGCCCGGATGGCGCTCGGGATGAACAGGGCGTAGCCCGGCGGGATCTGCATGCTCGCCTCGATCATGTACAGCGTGGCCGTGGCCACGCCGATCGAGGTGTTGATGTAGTCGACCTGCCCGGTGGCCTCCACCATCCGCGCCACCTCGACGGCGTCGTCGATCCCGGTGCCGCCCTCGATGAGCTCGTCGCCGCAGATGCGCACGCCGAGCGCCCGGTCCGACCCGATGGTCGACCGGACGGCGTCGACGATCTCGAGCAGTAGCCGGGCCCGGCCGGCCAGGCCGCCGCCGTACTCGTCGGTCCGCCGGTTGGTGGCGGGGGAGAGGAAGCCACGGACGATCGAGGAGTGGGAGCACTGGAGCTCCACGCCGTCGAACCCGCCGGCCACGCAGTGGCCGGCGACGGTGGCGTAGCCGTCGACGATCTCGGCGATCTCGTGGTGCTCCACCGCCTTCGGTACCTCGCGGAACAGCGGGTCGGGGACCGGGCTGGGCGCCCACACCGGCAGCCGCGAGTACATGGACGAGGCCTGGCCGCCGTTGTGGTTGAGCTGGGCGAAGATCGGGACGTCGTGGGCGTGGACGGCGTCGGTGATCCGTCGGTAGCCGTCGACCACCCGGGGGTGGAAGCCGTGGATCAGCTTCTCGTAGGGCCAGTCGGTCGGGTGGGTCGAGTGCTCCTCGGTGATGATGAGCCCGGCCCCGCCGGCGGCCCGGGCCGCGTAGTAGGCGGCGTGCTGCTCGGTGGGCATGCCGTCGGTGGCGTAGTTGGTCAGGTGCGCCGAGAACACGATCCGGTTGGCCACCGTCACCGGACCGAGGCGCAGCGGGGTGAACAGGTGCCGGTACCGGCCGTGGCGCTCACCGGGACGTCCGGCGGTCACCGGGCCGACGCCCCGGCGTCGACGGTCATGGTGAGGCCGGTCACGTAGCGGGCCTCGTCCGAGGCGAGGAACAGCACGGCGTTGGAGACGTCCTCGGCCCGCACGCAGGTCGACGGGCAGCGAATTGAGGAAGAGCGGAGCCGACGTCGGGGCTGGCCTCGATGCGCTCGGTCAGCCCGGTCATGGCCGTTCAGCATGGGAGTGTCGACCCCGGTGGGGTGCAGCGAGTTGACCCGGATGTGCCGGGAGGCGAGCTCGTTGGCCAGGCTGCGCATGATGCCCACCAGGCCGTGCTTGGAGGCGACGTAGGGGGTGAGGAACGGCTGGCCCTTCAGCCCCGCGGTCGAGCTGATCAGGATCATCGAGCCGCCGCCGCGCTCCAGCAGGTGGGGGATGGCGGCCGTGCAGGTGTTCCACACCCCGGTCAGGTTGATGCCGATGACGGTGTCCCACAGCTCGGGCGTCACCTCGTCCCAGCGCTGGATCGAGCAGACCCCGGCGTTGGCCACGGCGATGTCGAGACCGACCGAGGCCCGGCCGCCCCTCGGCGACGGCATCGGCCAGGGCCCGGGCGTCGCGCACGTCGACGGCGGCGGTCACCACCCGGGCGCCGGCCTCCTCGACCAGGCGGGCCGTGGTGGCGAGGTCCGTCGGGCGTGGCCGTGGCGTACTCCACGTGGTCGACCGGCGCGCAGATGTCGACGGCGATGATGTCGGCGCCCTCGGCGGCCAGTCGCACGGCGTGGCTGCGTCCCTGGCCCCGGGCCGCCCCGGTGACCAGGGCGACCCTTGCCGGCCACCCGTCCCCGGGTGCGGTCGTTGGAGGGTGCCGGGCGTCGGTGATCGGTCACGGTGTCGGCTCCTGTCGTGGTGGGGATGCGGCCGGCGGGCACCGCGCCGCTGATCTCGAGTGCCCGGCGCCGTCCCTCCAGCACGGCCTCGAGCACCGTGCGGGGGGCGACGCAGTCACCGGCCCGCAGGGTGCCCGGGCCGCTCGTCGTAGAGCGCCTCGTCGGGCAGGCGGTGGCCGCAGTCGACCAGGACGGCGGCGGCCAGGTCGCGCCCCTCGCCCGGTCCAGACGTCGTCGACGTGGACCCGGCCCGCCTGCGATCCGCCGCACGACCGCCCGCAGCTCGCGGCGCACCCCGGCCCGCTGCAGCCGGGTGTTGGCGTCGGCCAGGTCGCCGCTCAGGGACAGCAGGGTGCCGGCGATCTGGTCGGGGGTGACGAGGGCCACGTCGCGCCCGACGGCCGCCAGCCACTCGGCCACCCCCACGGCGACCGGGCCGCCGACCGGGTCGTGGACCACGACCGGTCCCTCCGGCAGGGCCGCCTCCCCGCCGGCCAGCGCGGCGGCGGCGTCCACCACCGGGACCGAACCGTCGCGTCGGGTGGCCCCAGGGAGCCGGGCGCGCCCCTGTGGCCAGGACCACCGTGGCCCCGTCCGCCCGGGCGGCATCCAGGTCGGCCGCCGTCACCTCCCGGCCGAGCTCGACGTCGACCCCGAGCCGACCGCACTCGGCCGCCAGCCAGTCGCAGAGGTGGGCCAGGCGCTCGCGCCCGGGACCGACGGAGGCGGCACGCAGGGCCCCGCCCGTGACCGGTGCCCGGTCGACGACCGGTCACCGGGTGGCCCCGCTGGGCCAGCACCCGGGCGCACTCGAGGCCGGCGGGCCCGGCGCCGACCACCACCACGCCGGTCGGCGCCGCGTCCCGTCCGTCGGTCGGGGCGCACGACGGATCGACGTCCACCGTCTCGTGTCCCGACCGGGGCTCGCCGACGCAGCTCACCAGGGGATTGCGGCTGTCGCGCACCCGGCAGGCCTGGTTGCACAGGATGCAGGGCCGCGCCTCGGTGGCACGCCCGGAGCGCGCCAGGACCACGAGGCCGGGTTCGGCGATCTGCGCCCGGGTCATCTCCACGAGGTCGGCGACCCCGTCGGCCAGCGCCGGCGGCGGCCGTCGTCCAGGTCGACCACGCTGCCCTGCAGGACCACGGGGGCCCGCCCGGCAGCGGCCGAGCGCATGGCGGCGCACAGCCCGACGTTGAAGCCGGCGGGGGAATGGGCGTCCGGACGGTAGGCGGTGGACGAGTACGGGCCACCGCGGACGACGGTCAGGAGGTCCACCCGGTCGGCCAGCTCGCCCACCTGCACGGCGGCGTGCTCGGGGGTCACGCCGGCCCACGGTGCCAGCTCGTCGCACGACAGCCGCAGGGCGACCAGGCGCCCCGGGCCGACGGCGGCACGAACGGCATCCAGGACCGCCCGTGTCAGCCGGAGGGGGTCCTCACCGTAGGCGTCGCCGCGCAGGTTGGTGATGCCCGAGTGGAACTGGCGGAGGAGGGAGAGCGCTCCGGCGTCGACCTCGACTCCGGCCAGGCCGGCTCCGACGGCCGTCCGGGCGGCTTCGGCGAACCCGTCCACCAGCTGGGAGACCTCGGCCCGCCCATCTCCATCGGCATCTCGCGGCTGGCCGCGTCGGCGACGGGGGACGGTGCCCACAGGACGTACTGGGAGTAGGCGCTCGACCCCTGCGCGCCCGAGTGCCCGAGCCCGGCAAGCACCAGGGTGCCGTGGGGTCCGCACGCCTCGGCCACGGCCCGCCAGCCCGGTCCGCACGCCGAGGCCAGCGGGGCCCGCTCGTAGGGCCAGTCCGACGGGTGCACGGACGCCGTCTCGGTCACGACCACCCCGGCGCCGCCGGCGGCACGGGCGGCGTAGTAGGCGACGTGGCGACCACCGATGGCGCGGCCGTCCCCCAGGTTCGTCTCGTGGGGGCCGAAGACGACCCGGGAGGGTGCCTCCCGGCTCCCGAGGGCCACCGGGTCGGTCGGTGTCGCCATGGTCACTCCGCCCGGAGCGCGGTGCCGGCGCCGGCCAGCGGGCTCTCGTCGCACCGGCGGTCGGGCCGGTGCGACGGCGTGAGGGCCACGGGCACCCGGCGGGGCGGCGACGAGTGGTCGGGCGACGGCCGCGGGGTCTCACCGTCGCCGCGGGCCCCGAGGGCGTACTCGCCGTGCCCGAGGACGCATTCGGGGTCGGGCCCGTCGAGCGGGCAGGCCGGTGAAGAACTTGGCCGCCATGCATCCGCCCCGGCAGGCGTCGAAGTGGCCGCACGACGAGCAGGCGCCGGCGCTCTGGGGCGAGCGGAGCTCGGCGAAGAGGTCGGAGCTGCCGCCACACCGAGGTGAACCCACCGGGGGACCGGACGTTGCCGGCCAGGAACTCGTCGTGGATGGCGAAGGGGCAGGCGTAGACGTCGCCCACCGGGTCGACCAGGCAGACCACCCGTCCGGCCCCGCAGAGGTTGAGTCCCGGGAGGGCGTCGCCGTAGGCGGCGAGGTGGAAGAACGAGTCCCCGGTCAGGACGTCCTCGCCGTGGGCGACGCAGCCAGTCGTAGAGCTCGCGCTGCTGGTCGGCGGTGGGGTGGAGCTCGTCCCACACGTCGGCTCCCCGACCCGACGGGCGCAGCCGGGTCAGCCGCAGCTGGGCGCCGAAGCGGTCGGCCAGCGCCTTGAACGCGTCGAGCTGGCCCGACGTTGTGCCGGGTGACCACCACGGAGAGCTTGAAGCCGGCGAACCCGGCCGCGGCCAGGCGGTCCATGGCGGTGACGGCGGTGGCGAAGGAGCCGGCGCCCCGGACGGCGTCGTTGACCTCCGCCGTGGCCCCGTCCAGCGAGATCTGGACGTCCACGTAGTCGCTGGCCGCCAGCCGGGCGGCGACCGCGGTCGGTGATGCGCGAGCCGTTGGTCGAGAACTTCACCCCGACGTGATGGGCCGTGGCATAGTCCACCAGCTCCCAGAAGTCGGCACGGATGGTCGGCTCGCCCCCGCCGATGTTCACGTAGAAGATCTGCATGCGCTCGAACTCGTCGATCAGCGCCTTGCACTCGTCGGTGGTCAGCTCGCCCGGGTCGCGGCGGCCCGAGCTCGACAGGCAGTGGACGCAGGCCAGGTTGCACGCGTAGGTGAGCTCCCAGGTGAGGCAGATGGGCGCGTCGAGCCCCTGCTCGAACCGGTCCACCAGGCGGAACCCCGGCCTCGGGGCCGGCGCCGTCACGCCGCCCGCTCGCAGATCATCCCGGTGCCGGCCAGGGTGGCGAGCGCCCGCTCGTAGGCGGCGAGCTCCTCGGGTGCCACGCCGGCCGCCCGGCAGGCGTCGAGCCCCGTGGGCTGGTCGGCCAGCGACTCGACCACGGCGAGCAGGGTGCGGCTCTTCAGGAACGAGAGCCGCCGGGTGCCGAAGTGGTAGGCCAGCGCCCCGAAGGACTCGGGACGCAGTGACACTTGGGGATGGAGCGCCCAGGGGCGCGCCGGGTCGTAGGTGGTCGTCGTCGACGGGGTCATGGTGTCCGATGGGGTCCGACGGGGGTCCGGTGGTCGGCGGCCTAGTAGACGCCGCACATCCCGTCGATGGACACGTCCTCGACCAGCAGGTCGGCCGTGACCAGCGGGTCGGCGGCGGTCGGGACGCGGCCCGTCCTGGTCGGCGTCGGTGGCCGGCGTGGTCTCCGCGTTCGTGGTGACGGTCATCGTTCCTCCGGTGGTCGGCCGGCTCGGCGCCGGGTCTGGTGCAGTCGGTGCAATTTTAGTGCACTCGATGCCAAAATGGAAGTGTGACGACCGGGGAGCGGTGACGGCGATGGCCGGGACAGGCGGCGGTGGGCTCCCCGAGCCGACGCGCGGGCGACCGGCGAGCACGTCGCGCCAGGACGTGGCCCGCGCCGCGCTCGAGCTGTTCGCCCGCCAGGGCTACGACGAGACGACGGTGGACGAGATCGCCTCGGCGGTCGGGATCTCGCGGCGGACGTTCTTCCGCTACTTCGACTCGAAGCCCGACGTCGTCTGGGGTGAGTTCGACGCCGAATTGCGGCGCCTGCACGACCGGCTGGCCGAGGCCCCACCCACCGAACCCACTGATGGACGTCCTGCGCCGGTCGGTCATCGCCACCAACCGGTTCGGCGCCGGCGAGCTCGACGAGCTCAGGATCCGGATGGTGCTCATCAGCACGGTGCCCACGCTGGTCGCCCACTCCGCCGTGCGCTACGAGGAGTGGTGCGACGTGGTCGCCGGGTTCGCCGCCGGCCGGCTGGGTGGTGTCGCCGGACGACCTTGCCGCCCCAGACCGTCGCCCGCGCCGCGCTCGGGGCGGCCATGGCCGCCTTCGCCTGCTGGGCCCGGGACGAGGAGGGCGACCTGGCGGCCGAGGTGGATCGGGCGTTCCGCCTGCTGGCCACCGGCTTCGACGGTAGCCTCGAACCGGGCTGACGTCGTCCGGCCGGGGGACGTCACGACGCCCCGGGGTGCTTCCCGGGGCATCGTGTGTCACGTCGGTATCGGACCGGCCCGGCCCGTGGGGTCAGCCGAGCAGCTTGGCCTTGGCCGCCGCGAACTCCTCGTCCGTCAGCAGGCCCGAATTCTTCATCTCGACGAGCTTCTGCAGCTCCCCGGTGATGTCGACGTCGTCCGTCGCGGCCGGGGCCACGGCGGGCGGCGGCGGAGGCGGTGCCTGCTGTGCCGCTGCCTGCTGCTGGGCGGCGGCCTGCTTCTGCTCCTGGCGGCCGTGGACTCCGCCCACCACGGCGGTCGCCGTGCCGGCGATCACTGCGGTGCGGGCCATCGTGCCCACCAATCCGGGACGTCCCATGCGACGCATCATCGTGGTTGCCTCCTGTTGTTCGGTTGGTTGTGCGGTCTCGTACGGTGCGAACAGGTCAGTCGATCGCGGCGAGCTCGTCGAGCAGTTCCTCGACGGCCAGGCCGGGGAGGCGCATCTCGCCGGTCAGGATCCCACCGGAGCCGAGGATGGCGTCCCGGAAGGGCTTGGCCCAGGTGTGCTCGAACACCAGGATCGCCTCGGAGTCACCCGGGGCCAGCGAGTCGGCCAGCTCCAGGACGTCCTCGTCGGAGATCAGCGACTCGATCTGGTCGAGGACGCTGGCCAGACGGGCGGCGTCGTGGCCGGCGTCGAGCTGGTCGAACTCCACGAAGGCGACGTCGCCGTCGAGGTCACGGGTGACGAACACGCCGTCGATCACCGTGATGATGCCCTCCGCCGTGAGACGCTCGAGCTCGGGGATGATCTCCCCGTTGAACTGGTTGCCGGGAAAGCTGAACACCAGGACTTCGACCGGTCCGAGCGCCATGTGCCACCTCCGAAGTGGGTCGTCCGGGCCCTCGCGGACGGTCGTCCGCGAGGCCACCCGGTTCAGGGTCCGACCCTAACATCGGCCCACGCGCCGTGGCACAGGCATGGCACCCCCGGTTGCATGCTGCGCCGGGCAACCCCGGTACGGTGGCCACCGGATGGCCGACGTGCCGCCCGACCTGGAGCCGACCCGACCGGAGCGTGACCGTGCCATTCGACCTCGACGCACTGCTGACCGCCCACCGCGGTGAGGCGTACGAGCTGCACGGCCGCTACCTGAACCCACAGCTGGCCAAGGTGCTCACCACCATCGGCTTCGACCGCACCTACGTCCGGGGTGAAGGTGCCTACCTGATCGACGACCAGGGTGACCGGACCCTCGACTTCCTGTCCGGTTTCGGCGTGTTCGCCCTCGGCCGAAGCCACCCGGTGGTCAAGGACGCGCTCCACCAGGCGCTCGACGCCGACCTGCCCAACCTCGCCCAGCTCGACTGTGCCGTGCTGCCCGGCCTGCTGGCCGGGCGCTGGTCGACCGGGCCCACCCCGGCATCCGACGGGCTGTCTTCACCAACTCGGGGGCCGAGACGGTCGAGGCCGCCATCAAGTTCGCCCGCTGCGCCACCGGGCGCGCCCGGATCCTCTACTGCGACCACGCCTTCCACGGGCTGACCAACGGCGCCCTGTCCCTCAACGGCGGCAAGGAGTTCCGGGCCGGGTTCGACCCGCTCCTGCCCGGGTGCGACCCAGTGCCGTTGGGCGACGCCGACGCCCTCGAGCGCCAGTTGGCCAAGGGGGACGTCGCCGCGCTTGTGGTCGAGCCCATCCAGGGCAAGGGTGTCTACCTCGCACCCGAGTCCTACTGGCGCAAGGCCCAGGCACTGTGCCGCCGGTTCGGCACCCTGCTCGTGCTCGACGAGGTCCAGACCGGCATGGGGCGCACCGGACGCTTCTTCTGCCACCAGCACTTCGGGCTCGAGCCGGACATGATCGCGCTGTCCAAGGCGCTGTCGGGCGGCTACGTGCCCGTCGGGGCACTGCTCACCACCGAGCCGGTGTTCGACGCCGTCTACAGCTCGATGGACCGGGCCGTGGTGCACTCGTCGACGTTCTCCCGCAACCAGCTGGCCATGGTGGCCGGGCTGGCCACCCTCCAGGTCATGGACGACGAGGACATCGTGGCGCGTGCCGGGGCCCGCGGCGATCCAGCTGATGGCGGCCCGGCCCCACTCGTCGACAAGTACGACCTCCTCCACGAGGTCCGGGGGATCGGCCTGATGATCGGGCTGGTCTTCGGGCCACCCGCCTCGCGGGCGGCCGCGCCCGCTTCTCGATGATGGAGCTCGCCCGCAAGGGCCTCTTCTCGCAGCTGATCGTGGTGCCGCTCTTCCACCGCCACCGGATCCTGACCCAGGTGGCCGCCGACAACGTCAACATCGTCAAGCTGCTCCCGCCACTCATCATCGGGGACCAGGAGATCGACGCCTTCGTGGCCGCCCTCGACGACGTCCTGGCGGCCGCCACGAGGAGCGCCGGCCTGCTTCTCGAGGTCGGTTCCACCATGGCCCGCAACTCGCTGCGCCGGGACCGGCGCCGGCCGGTGTCGGCCGAGTCCCCGCAGCCGTGAGCGGGTCGGGGGCCGGGCCGGGCCCGGGACCCGGCGACCGGGTCCTGGTCACGGGCGCGCGCCGGATTCGTGGGCTCCTCCGTCGTACGCCAGGTGCTCGACCGGGGCGCACGGGTCGTGGCCCTGGTCGAGCCCGGGGGCGACACCGCCAACCTGGAGGGGCTCGACGTCGAGGTCGTCGAGGGCGACCTGCGTGACGCCGGCGGCGGTGGCCGCCGCCGTCGACGGTTGCCGCACTGGTCTTCCACGTGGCCGCCCTCTACCGCTTCTGGGCCCCGCGACCCGTCCTCGTTCTACGACGATCAACGTGCTCGGCACCCGGAACGTGCTCGACGCCGCACGGAAGCCGGGTGCCGTCGGGTGGTCTACACCTCGACGGTCGGCACCCTCGGCCTGACCGGTGCCACCGCCGAGGAGCCGGTGGACGAGACGTTCCTTCGCCCATGTCGACCACCTGTTCGGCCTGTACAAGCAGTCCAAGTACGTGGCCGAGCACGAGGTGCTGCGGGCGGCGCCGAGGGGCTCCCGCGCGGTCTCGTCCAGCCCACCACTCCCGTGGGTCCCCGCGACCGTGGTCCCACGCCGACCGGCCGCACCGTCCTCGAGTTCCTGGACGGACGCATCCCCGGCTACGTCGACACCACGCTCAACATCGTGGACGTGGAGGACGTGGCCGCCGGTCACGTCCTGGCCGCCGAGCGGGGGGCCGCAGGGCCGCAGCTACATCCTCGGCGGTGAGAACCTGCTCCTGCGGGACGTGCTCGGGACCCTGGCCGAGGTCACCGGGCTCCCGCCCGCCACCCGCCGATTCCCCGGTGCCCTCGCCCTGGCCGCCGGCCACGTGTCGGACCTGGTCGAGGGCCGGATCCTCCGGCGCGAGCCCGACCGTCCCCCTCGAGGCGGCGCGGATGTCGACCACGCACATGTCCTTCGACGACACGCGGGCCCGGTCCGAGCTCGGCTACACGTCGCGGCCACCGGCCGAAGCACTCGAGCGGGCCGCTCGGTGGTTCGTGGCCTCCGGCGCGGTGCGACCCGAACGGGTGGCACGGTGCACCTGGCCGGAACGCCGGGTGCCCGACTGACCCCCGAACGGGCTTCGGCCGGGCGACCGGGGCGCGACCCGCGGGGTGCCGAGGTGCGGGTTCGGGTGCGCGCTCAGGTGTACGTGTAGAGGTCCGCGCTCGTGGTGGCCGTCGTGCCCTGCGGGGTGACCACGGTGACGTCGACGGTGCCCTGTGCTGCGGCCGGGACCTTGACCGTGATCAGCGTGCCCTTACTGTTCACCTTGAACGTGGACGCTGCGACCGTCCCGAATTCGACGGCGGTGGCGCCGCTCAGGCCGGTGCCGACGATCCTGATGGACTTCCCTCCGGCCGGCGGGCCGCTGGTCACCGACAACGAGGTGATGCTCGGCGGAGTGTAGGTGAACCGGTCGGCGCTGACCGCCAGAGACGGACCCGCCGTCGTCGTCACGATGATGTCGACCGTCCCGGGCAGCTCGGCGGGCGCCACCACGGTGAGCTTCGTGCCCTTGGTGGTGGCCTTGACCGCCGTGCCCGGCACGCCGCCGAAGGTGACCGAGGTGGCGCCGGCCAGTCCGGTTCCGGTGACGGTCACCTTGGTGCCGCCGGACGCAGGACCCGTGGTCGGGCTGACCGCCGTCACGACGGGGCCGACGACCGACCAGGTGAAGGAAGTGCTCCCACTGAAGCCGGCACCGTCGGAGGCGGTGACGGTCACGGTGACCACGCCGGCGTAGGTGGGTGTCCCGGTGATGGTGCCGGTGGTGGGGGCGATGGTCAGTCCGGCCGGGAGCCGGGAGGCCGTCCAGGTGAGCGTCGCCGTCGGCGACGAGTCCGTTCCGGTCACGTGGACCGGGGTGATCGACGTACCGACGTGTGACGTCTGGGGCCCGGGGGAGGTCACCGCAACCGCATCGGTCACGGTCCAGCTGAAGGTGGCACCTCCCGTGAACCCGGCGTTGTCGGTGGCGATCACCGTGACCGTTGTGGTCCCCGGGGTGGTGGGCGTTCCGGAGAGCACCCCGGTGGTCGGGTCGATCGAGATCCCGGCCGGCAGGCCGGTGGCCGACCACGAGGCGATGGAGGCAGCCGACGACGAATCACCGACGGTCGGGCCCGATGGGGCGATGGCCGACCCCGAGACCGACGACCGGTTGCCCACGTTCGTCACGGTCACGTCGTTGGTGACGGTCCAGGCGATCCGGGCGGTTCCCGACGAGCCCGAGCCGTCCGAGCCGGTGATGGTCACCGTGAAGTGACCCGCCGTCGTCGGGGTGCCCGAGACGACGCCGGTGCCGCTGTCGACAGCGAGCCCCGGCGGCAACGTCCCGCCGTCGCTGAAGGTGATGGTTGCCGTCGGTGACGAGTCGGTAGCGCCGACCGTCACGGGGGCGATCGGGCTGCCGGACACCTCGGCTTCGGTCGCCGGGGCACTGAGGGTCACCGTGTTGCTGGCCGTCCACGTGAACGTGGACGACCCGGAGAACCCGGCGCCGTCGGTCGCCGTGAGGGTGACCGACGACGAGCCGGCCGCCGACGGCGTGCCGGAGATCGTCCCGGTTGCCGGGTCGATGGAGAGTCCCGCTGGCAGGCCGGCGGCCGACCACGAGGTGATGGTGGCCGTGGACGATGTGTCGGTGGCGGTCGACGCCAACGGCGTGATTGCCGTTCCCGAGATGTCCGAGCGGTTGCCGGGATTCGAGACGGTGACGACATTGGTGACCGTCCAGGTGAAGTCCGTCGACGCCGAGAACCCGGCGCCGTCGGACACCGTCTCGGTGACGGCGAAGGCGCCCGCCGTCGTCGGCGTCCCGCTGACCGTCCCGGTGGACGGATCGATGGTGAGCCCCGGTGGAAGCGTGCCGCCTGCCGAGTAGGTGAGGGTCACCGTCGGTGACGAGTCGGCGGCCACGGAATGGACCGGGGTGACGGCGCTGCCCGACACGTGCGACTGGTTGCCCGGATTGGCGAGGACGAGCAAGTTGGAGATCGTCCACGTGAAGTCGGTCGACCCGGCGGCACCTAGCCCGTCGGTGGCCACCACGGAGACCGAGTAGCTGCCGCCCGTGGTGGGGACGCCGGAGATGGTGCCGGTGGCGGTGTTGATCGCCAGGCCGGTCGGGAGACCGGTCGCCGACCAGGTAAGCGTGGCGCCGGTGGACGAGTCGGAGGCACCCAGCGTCAGCGGCGTGACCGCGTTCCCGGACACATGGGTCTGGGTGCCGGGACCCGTGACCGTGACACTGCTGGACACGGTCCAGGTGAACCGTGTCGTGCCGGAAGAACCGGCGTTGTCGGTGGCCTTGACCGTCACCGGGTACGTGCCCCCGGTGGTCGGGGTGCCGCTCATGTCGCCGGTGACGGGGTCGATCGACAGACCCGGCGGAAGCCCGGTGGCGGAGAAGGTGAGCGTGGCCGTCGGTGACGAGTCCGTTGCTCCGGTGGCCACGGGGGCGACGGCGGTGCCGGCGGCGCCCGACTGGTCACCTGGGTCGGTGACGGTGACCTCGTTGGAGACAACCCAGGTGAACGAGGCCGAGCCGGTGAAGCCGTCGGCGTCCGTGGCCGTGAGGGTGACCGTCGAGTCACCCGCCGATGTCGGCGTTCCCGTGATCGCTCCCGTCCCGCTGTCGATCTCCAGTCCGGCCGGGAGCCCGGTGGCGGTCCACGCGGTCACGGCGGCAGCCGACGAGGAATCGGTGCCTGTCGGGTCGACCGGGTCGATCGCCGTGCCCGAGACGTCGGACTGGGTACCGGGATTGGCCACGGACACGGTGTTGGTGACCGTCCAGGCGAAGGCGGCCGAGCCTGAGTAGCCGGACCCGTCGGTGGCGGTGACCGTCACCGAGGTGGTGCCGGCCGTCGTCGGGGTTCCCGTGATCGTCCCGCTGGTCGGGTCGATCGACAGGCCCCCGGGCAGGCCGGTGGCCGACCAGGTCAGCGTGGACCCGGCCTGGCTGTCGGTGGCCGAGGCGGTCAGCGATCCGATGGACGTGCCCGAGACGTCGGACTGGGCGCCGGGATTGGCCACGGACACGGTGTTGGTGACCGTCCAGGCGAAGGCGGCCGAGCCTGAGTAGCCGGACCCGTCGGTGGCGGTGACCGTCACCGAGGAGGTGCCGGCCGTCGTCGGGGTTCCCGTGATCGTCCCGCTGGTCGGGTCGATCGACAGGCCCCCGGGCAGGCCGGTGGCCGACCAGGTCAGCGTGGACCCGGCCTGGCTGTCGGTGGCCGAGGCGGTCAGCGATCCGATGGACGTGCCCGAGACGTCGGACTGGGCGCCGGGATTGGCCACGGACACGGTGTTGGTGACCGTCCAGGCGAAGGCGGCCGAGCCCGAGTAGCCGGACCCGTCGGTGGCGGTGACCGTCACCGAGGTGGTGCCGGCCGTCGTCGGGGTTCCCGTGATCGTCCCGCTGGTCGGGTCGATCGACAGGCCCCCGGGCAGGCCGGTGGCCGACCAGGTCAGCGTGGACCCGGCCTGGCTGTCGGTGGCCGAGGCGGTCAGCGATCCGATGGACGTGCCCGAGACGTCGGACTGGGCGCCGGGATTGGCCACGGACACGGTGTTGGTGACCGTCCAGGCGAAGGCGGCCGAGCCTGAGTAGCCGGACCCGTCGGTGGCGGTGACCGTCACCGAGGAGGTGCCGGCCGTCGTCGGGGTTCCCGTGATCGTCCCGCTGGTCGGGTCGATCGACAGGCCCCCGGGCAGGCCGGTGGCCGACCAGGTCAGCGTGGACCCGGCCTGGCTGTCGGTGGCCGAGGCGGTCAGCGATCCGATGGACGTGCCCGAGACGTCGGACTGGGCGCCGGGATTGGCCACGGACACGGTGTTGGTGACCGTCCAGGCGAAGGCGGCCGAGCCTGAGTAGCCGGACCCGTCGGTGGCGGTGACCGTCACCGAGGAGGTGCCGGCCGTCGTCGGGGTTCCCGTGATCGTCCCGCTGGTCGGGTCGATCGACAGGCCCCCGGGCAGGCCGGTGGCCGACCAGGTCAGCGTGGCCGTCGACGACGAGTCGGACCCCGAGACCCCGAGCGGCGTGATCGCCGTGCCCGAGACGCTCGACTGGCTGCCGGGGCTCGTGACCGTCACTGTGTTGGTGACCGTCCACGTGAAGGACGTGGCTCCGGCGTAGCCGGCCCCGTCGGTGGCGGTCACGGTCACGCCGTAGATGCCGGCCGTCGTCGGGTTGCCGGTGAGGGCTCCGGTCGAGGCATTGATCGACAGGCCCCCGGGCAGGCCGGTGGCCGACCAGGTCACGGTGGACCCGGCCTGGCTGTCGGTGGCCGTCAGGGTCGGCCCGGAAACGGCGGTGCCGGATTCCGAGATCTGGGCCGCCTGGGCGGCGACGGTGACCGTGTTGGTGACCGTCCACGTGAAGGACGTTGTCGCCGAGTAGCCGGCGCCGTCGGTGGCCTTCACCGTGACCGTCGAGGAACCGCCGTTCGTCGGGGTCCCGGTGATCGTCCCGGTCGTGGAGTTGATCGACAGGCCGGCCGGAAGCCCGGTGGCCGACCAGGTGAAGGTGGCGCCCGGTTGGGTGTCGGTGGCGGAGTCGGTCACCCCGGTGATGGCGGTGCCCGACACGCTGGTCTGGGCGGTGTGACCGGAGACGGACACCGTGTTCGTGACCGTCCAGGAGAACGACGTGGTGCTGGAGTAGCCGGCGCCGTCGGTGGCCTTCACCGTGACCGAGGACACACCTCCGCTGGTCGGGGTCCCGGTGATCGTCCCGGTGGTGGGGTTGATCGACAGGCCTGCCGGGAGTCCGGTGGCCGACCAGGTGAAGGTGACTCCGGACTGGGTGTCGGTGGCCGAATTCGTGACCGCTGCGATGGGCGTTCCCGACACGGTCGTCTGGGCGGCGTGGCCGGCGACGGACACCGTATTGGTCACGGTCCAGGTGAACGAGGTGGTGCCGGTCTGACCGGCCGAGTCGGTGGCGGTAACGGTGACCGGGTACACGCCGGCCGTGGTGGGCGTGCCCGTGACGGTCCCGGTCGAGCCGGCGATGGACAGCCCCGGCGGCAGGCCGGAGGCCGACCACGAGGCGATGGTGGCCGTGGACGACGAGTCGGTGGCCGAGTTGGTGAGTCCGGCGATGGCGGTGCCCGTGACATTGCTCTGGCCGGAGTGGGCCGTCACCGAGACCGTGTTGGTGATCGTCCAGGTGAACGCGGCAGTGCCGCTGAAGCTGCTGCCATCGGTGGCCGTGAGGACGACCGAAGAGGAGCCTGCGGTGGTCGGCGTGCCGGTGATGGTGCCGCTCGAGCCGTTGATCGACAGGCCTACCGGAAGCCCGGTAGCTGACCAGGTGAGCGTGGCACCGGACTGGGTGTCGGTGGCCGAGTTCGTGAGGCCGGCGATCGCCGTGCCCGATACGTCGGACTGGTTGCCCGGACTGGTCACCGTGACCGTGTTGGTGATCGTCCAGGAGAACGACGTGGAGCCTGAGTAGCCGGCGCTGTCGGTGGCCGTGACGGTGACCGAGTAGACGCCGGCCGTGGTCGGGGTGCCGGTGATGGCCCCGGTCGAGGTGTTGACCGACAGCCCCGGCGGCAGGCCGGAGGCCGACCACGAGGCGATGGTGGCCGTCGACGACGAGTCGGTGGCCGGATTGGTGAGCGTGCCGATCGCCATGCCCGAGCCCGTGGACTGGTTGGTGTGGGATCCCACGGTCACCGTGTTGGTGACGTTCCAGGTGAAGGTGGCCGATGCCGTCAGTGCCTGGGAGTCGGTGGCCGTCACGGTCACCGAGCAGGCGCACGCCGTGGTGGGTGTGCCGCTGACCACGCCGCCGCTCGAGATCGACAGGCCGGCCGGGAGTCCGGTGGCGCCGAAGGTCACCGAGTTGCCGCCCGTGGTGTCGTGGGGGGCGGTGACGGTCAGGTTCGAGATGGCCGAGCCCGACACGTTGGACTGGGTACCCGGGCTGGTCACCGACAGGTTGTCGACGTTCCAGGTCAGGCTGACCGAACCCGCACTGCCGGCCCCGCTGCTGGTCCCACCCGCCCCGCCGGCTCCGTACGTGGGTGCGGTGGAGTAGTAGCTGGCGTTGGCCGACGACGCACCGCCGCCACCACCGCCGGAGGCGTCGTCACCGGTGGTGCAGTTGTCGTTCCCACCGTTGCCGCCGCCGCCGCCGTCACCGCCACCGCCACCGCCCGGGGTGGAGTTGGCCTCGTGGCCGCCCTCGTTGTTCCCGCTCGACCCGCCGGCGCTGGCCGCCCCGCCGGCGGTGC
Organism: uncultured Acidimicrobiales bacterium; assembly: GCA_963841925.1. Classification (GTDB taxonomy): domain Bacteria; phylum Actinomycetota; class Acidimicrobiia; order Acidimicrobiales; family RAAP-2; genus Bog-756. The sequence continues at coordinate 822,313 of CAWJER010000002.1, read as the reverse complement.
CGCCGCTGCCGCCGCCCTTGCTGTCACCGCTGGTGCCGCCGGTAGTGCCCGCACTGGTGGCGCCGGATCCGGAGCTGAAGGCCGCACCTCCCGTGCCGCCGGTGGTGTCGTTGCCGTCGCAGCCGTGCTGGCCGCCGCTGCCGCCACCGCCACCGGCGAGGGCGACCAGGGTCCCCGAGCCGTTGGACCCCAGGAAGAGCGCCGAGGCCCCTCCGCCGGCACCACCGCTGGCCGCACCCTGCACCGACACGCTCTCGGTCTGGGCCGTTCCACTGCTCCCGCCCGCCTCGTAGCCGGTGCCGCCCGATGCGCCGTTGGCCGTGCACGTGCTGAAGCTGGCGCTGCAGTTGTTCCCGCCGCCACCGCCGTTGGAGATCTGGACCGCCACCTGTCCGGTGGTGTGGGTCAGATTGAAGGTGCCGCTGACCTTGCCACCGGCGCCACCGGCCACCGAGCTGCCGTTGGTGCCGCCGCTCCCGCCACCGGCGCCGGACAGCACGACGGTGGCCGACACGGTGCCGGCCGGGGGAGTGGAGGTGACGAACCCGCTGGCGGTCGGCGTCGAACTCCACGTCGCCGCCACCGGTGTCGTCGCCGCCCCGGCCACCTGTGGAGTGGCGGTGACCGCCACGACGGCGAGCACGCCGCCGACCAGGACGGCGGACAGTCCGCTGGCCGTCAGGGCCCGCCAGGTGCGCCGGGGTGACCGTGTCGTATCCATCGTGAGAACCACCTTCTGTGCCTCCCGCCATCTACGGCGGGTCGTCGTATCGGGATGTGTGAACGGGTAGATCGGGTGTGGCGGGTCGGGATCAGTCGACCACGAAGTGGTCGGCGCCGGTGAGTGGGCTGGTCCCGCCAGGGGTCGTCACCGTCACGTCGACGGTCCCGGTCGGCTGAGCCGGACTGGTCACCGTGAGCTGCGTCCCGGCTTTGTTGAGCGAGACGATCGCGGCGGCGACGGTCCCGAAGTGGACAGAGGTGGCGCCGGTGAACCCGGTGCCCCTGATGATGACCTTCGTCCCGCCCGTGTGGGAGCCGGTCGACTTGCTGAGGGCGGTGATGACGGGACCGGCGAAGACGAACTGATCGGCCGGGGTGGGAAGCGACGGTCCCAGGCCGGTGGTGACCACGATGCCCACCGTGCCGGCCGCCTCCGAGGGGGCGTAGGCGGTGATCTTGGTGCCGGCCTTGTTGACCACGAAGCTGGAGGCCCCGACGGTGCCGAAGACGATCGAGGTTGCGCCCGACAGGTCACTCCCGGTGATGGTCACCTTGGTGCCACCGGCGCCCGGGCCGGTGCCTGGTGTGACCTCCGAGATCGACGGGCCGACGGCGTACCAGGTGAGCGAGGTGGAACCGGCGAAACCGGCACCGTCCGTGGCCGTCACCGTCACGGCGAAGACGCCCGAGTGCAGGGTGGAACCGGAGACGCTCCCCGTCGAGGGGTTGATGGACAGGCCGGTGGGAAGTCCCGTATCGGTCCATGTCAGGTGGGCGGTCGACGACGAGTCCGTCCCGGTGAAGGGGACAGGAATGATCGAGACACCGACCCGCGAGGTCTGGGTGCCGGGGCCCGAGACGGTGACCGTGTCGACGATGTGCCACGTGAACGTCGTCGAGCCGGAGGACCCGGCACCGTCGGTCACGGTGACGGTCACCGCGTACGGCCCACCGGTGGTCGGGGTCCCGCTGATCGTTCCCGTGGTCGGGTTGATCGAGAGCCCCGGCGGGAGCGTACTCCCGGCGGCCCACGTGGTCGTGGCCGTAGACGACGAATCGGAGGCGGCAATCCCGAACGGCGTGACGGCCGTGCCCGAGACGCTCGACTCGTCGCCGGGGTTGGTGACGGTGATGGTGTTTGTGATCGTCCACGAGAAGGTCGTCGAGCCGGTGAACCCGGCGTCGTCGGTGACGGTGATGGTCACTGAATAGGTGCCGGCCGTCGTCGGCGTGCCCGTCACGGTCCCGTCCGAGTTGTCGACCGAGACCCCGGCCGGGAGTCCCGTTCCGACGAAGGTCGTGGTGGCGACCGACGACGAGTCGATGGCCACGATCGGGAACGCCGTGAGGGCGGTGCCGGACACGTCGTTCAGGTTGCCCGGGTCGGTCACGGTCACCGTGTTGGTGACCGTCCACGGGAAGGTCACCTGGGCCGAGGACCCAGAGCCGTCGTCGGCCGTGATGGTGACCGTGAACGTGCCGGCCGTGGTGGGCGTGCCGCTGATCGAACCGGTGGACGGGTCCACCGACAGCCCGGGCGGGAGGGTGCCGCCGTCCGTGAACGTGAGCGTCGCGTCAGGGAGCGAGTCGGTGGTCGGCACGCCGAGCGGGGCGACGGCGGTGCCGGAGACGCCGGACTGGCCGCCCGGACTGGTCATCGTCACCGTGTTGGAGATGGTCCAGGTGAACGAGGCGGTGGCCGAGTAGCCGGCGTCGTCACCGGCGGTCACGGTGACGGGAAACGTGCCGGCGACCGACGGGGTGCCGGTGATCGAGCCGGTGCCCGGGTCGATCGACAGCCCGGGCGGCAGTCCCGTGGCGGAGTAGGTCACCGTCGCCGTCGAGGAGGTGTCGGACGCACCGACGTCGAGCGTGGTGATGGGTGAACCGGACTCGGTCGACTGGTCACCCGGCGAGGTGAGCGTGACCACGTTGGTGACCGTCCAGCCGAAGGAGGCCTGCGCCGAGAACCCGGGCCCGTCCTGCGCCGTCACGGTGACCGACGAGGTGCCCGCCGTCGTCGGCGTACCGGTGATGGTCCCGGAGGTCGGATCGATCATGAGGCCGGCGGGGAGCCCGGCGGCCGAGTAGCTGACCCCCGTGGTCGACGAGGTGTCGACGGCCGGCGTGTGGACCGGGCTGATAGCCGTACCCGACACGTCGGACTGGGTGCCGGGACCGGTGATCGACACCGTGTTGGTGATGGTCCAGGTGAACGAGGTCGTCCCGGTGTAGGCCGCGGAGTCTGTGGCGGTAACGGTCACTGACGACGAGCCGGCCGTCGTCGGCGTGCCGGTGACGGTCCCGGTCGATCGGTCGATCGACAGGCCCGTCGGCAGGCCCGTGGCCGAGTAGGAGGTGATCGAAGCGGTCGAGGACGAGTCGGTGGCCCCCACGGCGACCGGCGTGATAGCCGTTCCCGACACGTCGGACTGGGAGCCGGGGTTCGTCAGGGCCACCGTGTTGGTAACCGTCCAGGTGAAGGAGGTGGCGCCGGACTGTCCCGCCGAGTCGGTGGCCGTGACGGTGACCGAGTAGACGCCGGCCGTGGTCGGGGTGCCGGTGATGGCCCCGGTCGAGGTGTTGACCGACAGCCCCGGCGGCAGGCCGGAGGCCGACCACGAGGCGATGGTGGCCGTCGACGACGAGTCGGTGGCCGAATTGGTGAGCGTGCCGATCGCCGTGCCCGAGCCCGTGGACTGGTTGGTGTGGGATCCCACGGTCACCGTGTTGGTGACGTTCCAGGTGAAGGTGGCCGATGCCGTCAGTGCCTGGGAGTCGGTGGCCGTCACGGTCACCGAGCAGGCGCACGCCGTGGTGGGTGTGCCGCTGACCACGCCGCCGCTCGAGATCGACAGGCCGGCCGGGAGTCCGGTGGCGCCGAAGGTCACCGAGTTGCCGCCCGTGGTGTCGTGGGGGGCGGTGACGGTCAGGTTCGAGATGGCCGAGCCCGACACGTTGGACTGGGTACCCGGGCTGGTCACCGACAGGTTGTCGACGTTCCAGGTCAGGCTGACCGAACCCGCACTGCCGGCCCCGCTGCTGGTCCCACCCGCCCCGCCGGCTCCGTACGTGGGTGCGGTGGAGTAGTAGCTGGCGTTGGCCGACGACGCACCGCCGCCACCACCGCCGGAGGCGTCGTCACCGGTGGTGCAGTTGTCGTTCCCACCGTTGCCGCCGCCGCCGCCGTCACCGCCACCGCCACCGCCCGGGGTGGAGTTGGCCTCGTGGCCGCCCTCGTTGTTCCCGCTCGACCCGCCGGCGCTGGCCGCCCCGCCGGCGGTGCCGCCGCTGCCGCCGCCCTTGCTGTCACCGCTGGTGCCGCCGGTAGTGCCCGCACTGGTGGCGCCGGATCCGGAGCTGAAGGCCGCACCTCCCGTGCCGCCGGTGGTGTCGTTGCCGTCGCAGCCGTGCTGGCCGCCGCTGCCGCCACCGCCACCGGCGAGGGCGACCAGGGTCCCCGAGCCGTTGGACCCCAGGAAGAGCGCCGAGGCCCCTCCGCCGGCACCACCGCTGGCCGCACCCTGCACCGACACGCTCTCGGTCTGGGCCGTTCCACTGCTCCCGCCCGCCTCGTAGCCGGTGCCGCCCGATGCGCCGTTGGCCGTGCACGTGCTGAAGCTGGCGCCGCAGTTGTTCCCGCCGCCACCGCCGTTGGAGATCTGGACCGCCACCTGTCCGGTGGTGTGGGTCAGATTGAAGGTGCCGCTGACCTTGCCACCGGCGCCACCGGCCACCGAGCTGCCGTTGGTGCCGCCGCTCCCGCCACCGGCGCCGGACAGCACGACGGTGGCCGACACGGTGCCGGCCGGGGGAGTGGAGGTGACGAACCCGCTGGCGGTCGGCGTCGAACTCCACGTCGCCGCCACCGGTGTCGTCGCCGCCCCGGCCACCTGTGGAGTGGCGGTGACCGCCACGACGGCGAGCACGCCGCCGACCAGGACGGCGGACAGTCCGCTGGCCGTCAGGGCCCGCCAGGTGCGCCGGGGTGACCGTGTCGTATCCATCGTGAGAACCACCTTCTGTGCCTCCCGCCATCTACGGCGGGTCGTCGTATCGGGATCCCGGCCCCGGCCGGCATCCCTGGTCCCGGGCGGGGGACAGTGGAGCGGCCAGCCGGGGGAACGGTCAGGAGTACGTGAATCGGTCGGCGGTCACGGGCGCCGAGGTCCCTCCTGGTGTCGTGACGGTGACGTCGACCGGCCCCGCAGTGCCCGCCGGGGCGTGCACGACCACCCTCGTACCTGAGGCGTTGACGGTGAGTGTGGTCACCGTGGTCGTGCCGAAGTGCACAGCGGTGGCACCGTTGAGGTCGGTTCCCACGATGGTCACCTTGGTACCACCGGCCGGGGGTCCGCTGGTCGGATGGATCGCGGTGACCGACGGGCCGAGGTACGTGTACTGGTCGGCCGGTCCCGCGGCCGTGCTCCCGGCCGGGGTGACGAGCGTCACCGTGACCGCGCCGGTGACGCCCGCAGGAACGTCGACGGTCACCAGGGTGCCGGGGCGGTTGACCGTGACGATGGTGGCTGCAGCGGTGCCGAAGGTCACCGACGTGGCACCGTTCAGGTCTGTTCCGGCGATCTTCACCTTTCCGCCGCCCGTCGCCGGACCGCTGGCGTGGGTCAGCGAGGTGATGACGGGCCCGAGGTAGGTGAATCGGTCGGTGGTCCCGATGGCACTGCTGCCACCCGCGGCGGACACGGTGACGTCCACGGTGCCCGTGGCGTGGGCCGGCGAGGTGACGGTCACCAGTGTCCCCGTCCCATTGACGCTCAGCACCGTGCCGGGCGTCGATCCGAACAGCACGCCGGACGTCCCCTGGAGGTTCGTCCCGGTGATCCTGACCGCCGTACCTCCGGCCCCCGGCCCACTCGCGGGTGTGAGGGAGGACACCGTCGGGGCGAGGGTCGTCACCGTCCACGTGAACGAGGTGGAGCCCGTCTGCTTGGGCGTGGCGCTGTCCGTCGCCGTCACGGTGACCGGATAGGTCCCCGGTGCCGTGGGTGCGCCCGAGATCGCCCCCGACGTGTGGTCGATGGCGAGGCCGGTCGGCAGGCCGGACGCCGTCCAGGTGATGGTGACGGAAGGGGTGATCTGGGAGTCGGACGCCGTGGGCGTCACGGGGGTGACCGGGACGTACGTGTTCGCTGACCTGTCGGCGATGGGGCTCACCGTTACCAGGTTGGTGATGCTCCACTCGAAGTGGGCCGATCCGGTGAATCCGGCACCGTCGGTCGCCGTCACGATTGCCGAGAAGTAGTCGCCGGCGGTTGTCGGAGTACCCGTGACCGTGCCCGTGGACGGATTGATCGCCAGGCCCGGTGGCAGCCCCGTGGCCGACCACGAGGCGACGCTGGTGGTCGACGACGTTTCCGTGGCGACGAATGGGCGCGGGGCGATCGCCGAGCCCGAGACATTGGTCACACCATGCGGGGTGGGCACGGTGACGACGTTGGTGATGGTCCAGCGGAACGAGGTCGAGGCCGTGAACCCGGCGGAGTCGGTAACGGTGACCACCACCGGGTACGTCCCGGCGGTGGTCGGTGTCCCTGTGACGGAGCCCGACGTGGCGTCGAGGCCCAGGCCGGGAGGCAACGTCCCGGCGCCGGAATAGCTGAAGGTCGCGGTCGTCGACGAGTCGGAGGCACCGGTCGGGAGCGCGGTGATGGGCGACCCCGAGATGTCCGACTGGTCGGCGACCGAGGCGGCCGTGACCACATTGGTGACGGACCAGCTGAACGAAGTCGAGCCTGCGTAGCCGCTCCCGTCGGTGGCGGTGATGGTCACGCTGAACACGCCACCGGTCGTCGGCGTGCCGGTGATGAGGCCCGACGACGGGTCGACCGAGAGACCGGGTGGAAGGGTCCCACCGGCAGCGAAGGTGAGCGCGGTCGTCGACGAGCTGTCCGTGGCGCTCACGGGCACCGGAGTTGCGGCCGTGCCCGACACGGAGTGCTGGGCGGACACGCCGGACACGGTCACCGAGTTGGTGACCGTCCAGTTGAACGTGTCGGCCGCGCTGTAGCCGGCGTCATCGGTGGCCGTGATGGTGACTGCGTAGGTGCCGGCGGTCGTCGGAGTGCCGGAGATGGTCCCGGTCGAGGCATCGACCGACAGGCCGGGTGGGAGGGTGCCACCGTCGGCATAGGCGAGGGTGGCCGTCGTCGACGAGTCGGTGGCCGGAGCGTCGACTGCGGTGATGGCCGTGCCCGAGACCGACGACTGGTCAGCTGTCGTGGAGGGCGACACCGTGTTGGTGACGGTCCACGTGAAGGTGACGGTGGCGGTCAGGCTCGAGGAGTCGGTGACCGTGACGGTGACCGTGGAGCTGCCCGCCGTCGTCGGGGTCCCGGAGATCGTCCCCGTGCCGGAGTCGATCGACAGCCCCGTCGGGAGTCCGGACGCCGCATAGGTGACGGTGGCGGTGTCCGATGTGTCGGTGGCGGTCACGTCCACCGGGGTGATGGCCGGTCCGGATCCGTCGACCTGGTTCCCGGGATTGGCCAGTGCGAGGTTGTTGGAGATCGCCCAACCGAAGGTGGTGGAGTCGCTGGCGCCCGAGCCGTCGGCGGCCGTGACGGTGACCGAGCAGGCACAGGCCGTGGTCGGGGTGCCGGTGATGGCGCCGGACGAGCTGTCGATCGAGAGCCCGGCGGGCAGGCCGGTGGCCGAGTACGACAGGGTGGCGGTCGACGACGAGTCCGAGGCGGACACGTCGACGGCGGTGATGGCGGTGCCCGACAGGTCCGACTGGTCGCCGGGGCTGGTCACCGACACCGTGTCGGTCACCGTCCACAGGAACGACGTGGCACCGGCGTAGGAGGCGCCGTCGGTGCCCGTGACCGTCACCGAGTAGATGCCCGCCGTGGTCGGGGTGCCGGTGATGGTGCCGGACGAGCTGTCGATCGAGAGCCCGGCGGGCAGGCCGGTGGCCGAGTACGACAGGGTGGCGGTCGACGACGAGTCCGAGGCGGACACGTCGACGGCGGTGATGGCGGTGCCCGACACGTCGGTCTGGTCACCGGGGCTGGTCACCGACACCGTGTCGGTCACGTTCCAGGTGAACGAGGCAGAGCCCGAGTAGGAGGCGCCGTCGGTGGCCGTGACGGTGACCGAGCAGGCACAGGCCGTGGTCGGGGTGCCGGTGATGGCGCCGGACGAGCTGTCGATCGAGAGCCCGGCGGGCAGGCCGGTGGCCGAGTACGACAGGGTGGCGGTCGACGACGAGTCCGAGGCGGACACGTCGACGGCGGTGATGGCGGTGCCCGACACGTCGGTCTGGTCACCGGGGCTGGTCACCGACACCGTGTCGGTCACGTTCCAGGTGAACGAGGCAGAGCCCGAGTAGGAGGCGCCGTCGGTGGCCGTGACGGTGACCGAGCAGGCACAGGCCGTGGTCGGGGTGCCGGTGATGGCGCCGGACGAGCTGTCGATCGAGAGCCCGGCGGGCAGGCCGGTGGCCGAGTACGACAGGGTGGCGGTCGACGACGAGTCCGAGGCGGACACGTCGACGGCGGTGATGGCGGTGCCCGACACGTCGGTCTGGTCACCGGGACTGGTCACCGACACCGTGTCGGTCACCGTCCACAGGAACGACGTGGCACCGGCGTAGGAGGCGTCGTCGGTTGCCGTGACCGTCACCGAGTAGATGCCCGCCGTGGTCGGGGTGCCGGTGATGGCGCCGGACGAGCTGTCGATCGACAGCCCGGCGGGCAGGCCGGTGGCCGAGTACGACAGGGTGGCGGTCGACGACGAGTCCGAGGCGGACACGTCGACGGCGGAGATGGCGGTGCCCGACACGTCGGTCTGGTCACCGGGGCTGGTCACCGACACCGTGTCGGTCACCGTCCACAGGAACGACGTGGCACCGGCGTAGGAGGCGTCGTCGGTTGCCGTGACCGTCACCGAGTAGATGCCCGCCGTGGTCGGGGTGCCGGTGATGGCGCCGGACGAGCTGTCGATCGACAGCCCGGCGGGCAGGCCGGTGGCCGACCACGTGATCGTCGCCGTGGACGAGGAGTCCGTGGCCGAGTCGTCCAGTGTGCTTATGGCGGTTCCGGACGTTGAGGACTGGTTGGCCTGCGCGTCGACCACCACACTGTTGCTGACGTCCCAGGTGAACGTGGCCGTGCCCGAGTAACCGGCGTCATCCGTCGCCGTGACGGTGACCGAGCAGGAACAGGCGGTCGTCGGCGTTCCCGTGATCTCACCCGTGGTGGCGTCGATCGACAGTCCGGCGGGCAGTCCGGTCGCCGAGTACGACAGGGTGGCGGTCGACGAGGTGTCGGAGGCCGACGGGGTGAGGGTCGAGATGGCGCTGCCCGACGCGTCGGTTTGGGTGCCGGGATCGGTCACGTGATGGTGTTGACGATCGTCCAGGAAAACGAGGTGGAGCCCGAGTAGCCGGCGCTGTCAGTGGCCCTGACGGTCACCGGGTAGATCCCGGCCGTGGTCGGCGTTCCGGTGATGGTGCCGGTACCGGCGTCGATCGAGAGTCCGGCGGGCAGTCCGGTCGCCGACCAGGTGAGGGTCGCGCCCGACTGCGTGTCAGTTGCCGAATTCGTGAGCGGAGTGATGGCAGACCCACTGGTATTGCTCCGCGTGACCTGTGGGGTTACCGCGACCACATTGGTGACGTTCCAGGTGAAGGTGGCCGATCCCGTGTAGCCGGCGCTGTCGTGGGCGGTGATGGTCACCGAGCAGGCGCACGCCGTGGTCGGCGTGCCGGAGAACGCGCCGGTCGAGGTGTTGAACGACAGCCCGGCGGGCATGCCGGTCTCCGACCACGAGGTGATGGTGGCGGTCGACGAGGAGTCCGAGGCCGACGGAGTGAGGGTCGAGATGGCGCTACCCGACACGTGGGACTGGGTGCCCGGATCGGTCACCGTGACCGTGTTGGTGATGGTCCAGGAGAACGAGGTGGAGCCGAGTAGCCGGCGCTGTCGGTGGCCGTGACGGTCACCGAGTAGATCCCGGCCGTGGTCGGTGTGCCGGTGATCGACCCCGTCGATGTGTCGATGGACAGCCCGGCGGGCAGCCCGGTGGCCGACCACGAGGTGATGGTGGCCGTCGATGACGAGTCCGCGGCCGAATTGGTCAGCGTGCTGATCGCTGTGCCTGATCCCGCCGACTGGTTGGCATGGGATCCCACGGTCACCGTGTTGGTGACGTTCCAGGTGAAGGTGGCCGCTCCCGAGGCACCGGCAGAGTCCGTGGCGGTGATGGTCACCGAGCAGGCACAGGCCGTGGTCGGCGTGCCGGAGAACGCGCCGGTCGAGGTGTTGAACGACAGCCCGGCGGGCATGCCGGTCTCCGACCACGAGGTGATGGTGGCGGTCGACGAGGAGTCCGAGGCCGACGGAGTGAAGCCGCTGATGGCCGTGCCGGACACGTTCGACTTCGTGCCCGGGTTGGTCACGGTCACCGTGTTAGTGACGTTCCAGGTGAAGGTGGTACTTCCCGAGGCGGCGGAGGGGTCGGTGGCGCTCACCGTCACCGAGCAGGCACAGGCCGTGGTCGCCGTGCCCGTGATCGTGCCGCTGGAGCTGTCGATCGACAGTCCGGCGGGCAGTCCGGTCGCCGACCAGGTGAGGGTCGCGCGCCGACTGCGTGTCAGTTGCCGAATTCGTGAGCGGAGTGATGGCAGACCCACTGGTATTGCTCTGCGTGACCTGGGGGTTACCGCGACCACATTGGTGACGTTCCAGGTGAAGGTGGCCGATCCCGTGTAGCCGGCGCTGTCGTGGGCGGTGATGGTCACCGAGCAGGCGCACGCCGTGGTCGGCGTGCCGGAGAACGCGCCGGTCGAGGTGTTGAACGACAGCCCGGCGGGCATGCCGGTCTCCGACCACGAGGTGATGGTGGCGGTCGACGAGGAGTCCGAGGCCGACGGAGTGAGGGTCGAGATGGCGCTACCCGACACGTGGGACTGGGTGCCCGGATCGGTCACCGTGACCGTGTTGGTGATGGTCCAGGAGAACGAGGTGGAGCCTGAGTAGCCGGCGCTGTCGGTGGCCGTGACGGTCACCGAGTAGATCCCGGCCGTGGTCGGTGTGCCGGTGATCGACCCCGTCGATGTGTCGATGGACAGCCCGGCGGGCAGCCCGGTGGCCGACCACGAGGTGATGGTGGCCGTCGATGACGAGTCCGCGGCCGAATTGGTCAGCGTGCTGATCGCTGTGCCTGATCCCGCCGACTGGTTGGCATGGGATCCCACGGTCACCGTGTTGGTGACGTTCCAGGTGAAGGTGGCCGCTCCCGAGGCACCGGCAGAGTCCGTGGCGGTGATGGTCACCGAGCAGGCACAGGCCGTGGTCGGCGTGCCGGAGAACGCGCCGGTCGAGGTGTTGAACGACAGCCCGGCGGGCATGCCGGTCTCCGACCACGAGGTGATGGTGGCGGTCGACGAGGAGTCCGAGGCCGACGGAGTGAAGCCGCTGATGGCCGTGCCGGACACGTTCGACTTCGTGCCCGGGTTGGTCACGGTCACCGTGTTAGTGACGTTCCAGGTGAAGGTGGCCGATCCCGTGTAGCCGGCGCCGTCGTGGGCGGTGATGGTCACCGAGCAGGCGCACGCCGTGGTCGGCGTGCCGGAGAACGCGCCGGTCGAGGTGTTGAACGACAGCCCGGCGGGCATGCCGGTCTCCGACCACGAGGTGATGGTGGCGGTCGACGAGGAGTCCGAGGCCGACGGGGTGAAGCCGCTGATGGCCGTGCCGGACACGTTCGACTGGGTGCCCGGATTGGTCACGGTCACCGTGTTGGTGACGTTCCAGGTGAAGGTGGCCGCTCCCGAGGCACCGGCAGAGTCCGTGGCGGTGATGGTCACCGAGCAGGCGCACGCCGTGGTCGGCGTGCCGGAGAACGCGCCGGTCGAGGTGTTGAACGACAGCCCGGCGGGCATGCCGGTCTCCGACCACGAGGTGATGGTGGCGGTCGACGAGGAGTCCGAGGCCGACGGAGTGAAGCCGCTGATGGCCGTGCCGGACACGTTCGACTTCGTGCCCGGGTTGGTCACGGTCACCGTGTTGGTGACGTTCCAGGTGAAGGTGGCCGATCCCGATGTACCGGCGCAGTCCGTGGCGGTGATGGTCACCGAGCAGGCGCACGCCGTGGTCGGCGTGCCGGAGAACGCGCCGGTCGAGGTGTTGAACGACAGCCCGGCGGGCATGCCGGTCTCCGACCACGAGGTGATGGTGGCGGTCGACGAGGAGTCCGAGGCCGACGGAGTGAAGCCGCTGATGGCCGTGCCGGACACGTTCGACTGGGTGCCCGGATTGGTCACGGTCACCGTGTTGGTGACGTTCCAGGTGAAGGTGGCCGATCCCGTGTAGCCGGCGCCGTCGTGGGCGGTGATGGTCACCGAGCAGGCGCACGCCGTGGTCGGCGTGCCGGAGAACGCGCCGGTCGAGGTGTTGAACGACAGCCCGGCGGGCATGCCGGTCTCCGACCACGAGGTGATGGTGGCGGTCGACGAGGAGTCCGAGGCCGACGGAGTGAAGCCGCTGATGGCCGTGCCGGACACGTTCGACTTCGTGCCCGGGTTGGTCACGGTCACCGTGTTGGTGACGTTCCAGGTGAAGGTGGCCGATGCCGTCAGTGCCTGGGAGTCGGTGGCCGTCACGGTCACCGAGCAGGCGCACGCCGTGGTGGGTGTGCCGCTCGACCACGCCGCCGCTCGAGATCGACAGGCCGGCCGGGAGTCCGGTGGCGCCGAAGGTCACCGAGTTGCCGCCCGTGGTGTCGTGGGGGGCGGTGACGGTCAGGTTCGAGATGGCCGAGCCCGACACGTTGGACTGGGTGCCCGGGCTGGTCACCGACAGGTTGTCGACGTTCCAGGTCAGGCTGATGTATCCAACGGTTCCGTTCGTCGAAGCGGTGCCGCCGATCGATCCCGTGCCGAACGACGTGCTCGAGTTGTAGGTCGACGCAACATCGGAGGAGCCACCACCACCACCACCACCGGCGTCGTTGCCCCCGACACAGTAGTCGCCACCGCCGCCTCCACCACCCGTGTAGCCGCCACCGCCGCCACCGCCGCCGCCACCGCCTTCGTCAGTGAACGCACCGCTGTTTCCGCCGTAGCCGCCCGAACCACCGTTCGCACCCGAACCGGCCGATCCGTTCTGTTCACCACCGGCGCCCCCGCCACCGGGACCACTCGATCCACCTCCGGACCCGCCCGTCCCACTCGACCCGTCACCGTTGGTCCCGACGGCTCCCGGGCTGACAGTGGGTGGTGTTCCTCCTGTCTGACCCACACCACCGGATCCGGCCGTGGTGCCCCCTCCGTTGCACTCCCACTGACCCGCGCCTCCACCCCCGCCGCCGGCCACGGCCACGAGGGTGGTGCACCCGGTCGTGCCCAGACAGAATCCGGTAGCACCACCTCCACCGCCACCCGACGACTTGCCGTCTGCTGATGCCGGCTCCGCGCCGGCTCCACCGCCGGAGGCACCGTTCCCGTAGCCAGCACCACCACTACCACCGCTGACTGTGCCACTGCCGCCCCCGTTGCTCCCATGGGCTCCGGCGCAGCCCATGTCGACAGTCACGGCACCAGTGCTATGCGTGAGCGCCAGCGTGCCGGTGACGGCGCCACCGCTACCACCGGCGCCGTTCCCGTTCGTGTGGGGCGCGCCTCCGCCTCCACCCGCGCCGTCGATCGTCACCGTGGCCGAGAGCGCCCCGACTGGTGGGGTGATCGACGAATAGGTGCCGCAGGTCGGCTGGGTCGAGTTCCACGAGGACGCCACCGCTGTCGTCGTCGCCCCGGCCACCTGTGGAGTGGCGGTGATGACCGCGGCCGCGGTCACGACACTCAGGGTGCCGGCGACGAGTGCGGCAACGACCCCGGTCGTCGTCATGCGGCGGACCCGACCACGCCGTGGCAACGAACTGCGCGGATCGCCCGCCGCGTCGTCAAACTGTGAAGTGGACTCGAACACGGTCCGGACCTCCCCCTCGGTGCTCCCCCCGGAGACGACGTCCACCGCCCGAACCCGCAACTCGCCACGGGCCCACTCCGTTTCGCCGGCTTCGGCGATACAGGCGAAGATATGGCACCTCCCCGCTACCGGCAACCAGTACTACGCATGGTGGTGGTACGACTACGGAACGGGACAACGGCAATCGTGTGGGCGAATCCGAAGTCATGAGCCGGCGCTGCGCGAACTGGTGCCTGAGGGCCCGGGAACCCGTGCATAGTGGGGAGCGCGTGCGATCGGTGGGTGCGCCGACCGAGGAGGACCGGTGGGTGCCTGACGACGAATACGGTTGCCAAGCACGCGCCCATGCCCTACGTTTCGATGAGTCGCAGAGTGCGAACGGCAGGGGGCCCGTAGCGGGATTCCGGCTGCGGGTGTAGCGGGGGAGGTGTCGGCCCGATGGGTTCGATGCGCGCAATGTTCGGAACGGCGGCGCGTGCCGCCACGATCTGTCTGGTGGCGGTAACCGGCGCTGCCGGCCTCGCCGTGGTGGCCGCAGCGCCGGCCTCGGCCGCCGGCGCCCCGGTGATCGCCAACGGGTTCGCCGGCTACACCCCGGGCAGCACTACGCCACCCAGCCAGTTCGACGTCCTGACACTGGTGACCGGCGGGGCCTCGGCCGTCAACACGGCGTCGCTCACGATCGTGAGCCAGCCGGCCAGCGGCACTGCCACGGCGAGCGCCGGTGCGTCCAACGGGATCATCACCTACACGCCCGTGGCCGGCACGAGCGGGCCGCAGACTCTGAGCTTCGCCTACTGCGCCCCCGGTACCACGTACCCGAGCGCCGGCAACTGCACGACGGCGACCCTGACCTACGCCGTGTCGTCCGGCGAGTACATCGGCGCCAACGTCGACAACCTCTCGGGAGTGATCCAGGACCTCCAGACAGCGGTCAGCCTCCCCTCGTCCGCCGTCCAGGGCTCGACGGTGACGGCGTCGATCGCACCGGTTCCGACCAGCGTGCCGTCGTCGGAGAGCGGGGTCTCGGTGTCGAGTGCCGCCCAGTTCTCCGTCGTGCTCCCGGTGCCGAAGGGCTTCACCTACGTGCCCGGCTCGATCCAGGTGACCGGCGGCGACGCCACGACCTCGGGCCACTACACGGCGACCTACTGCACGGCACCGGTGGCCAACGCCTGCACCGCCCAGATCGACAGCGGCAACTACAAGACCGTCTATCCCTATATCGAGACCTATCTCAACCCGGGCACCACCATCGCCGGTGGTGCCAACGTGACCCTCCCGACGGTGACGGCCCAGTTCACCGCCACAGGATCGGTGGGAACGATCGTCCCGGTGGCGTTCACCGAGTTCGTCCTGGTCACCACGGTCTCGATCGTCGGTTCCGTGACGTTCGACGGATACCCGTCGTGCTCGGCCTGCGCCTCGGGTAACAACCCGCTCTATCAGGCTCCCCCGCCGCTGGCCACGACCACGATCACCTCGGCCTCGGCCAACACGGTCAGCGTCACCGGGATCTCCCCGGCGACCGGTGCGCCGGCCGGAGGCACCAATGTGACGATCACCGGGTCCGACTTCCTCGGCGCGACCGGCGTGAGCTTCGGCACGACGGCGTCGACGTCGTACACCGTCAACTCGGCCACCTCGATCACTGCTGTCGCCCCGCCGGGCACCGGTACCCAGGACGTCATCGTCACCGGGACGAGCGGCGCGTCGGCGACCTCACCCGCCGATCAGTTCACGTACACGACCGTCGTGCCCCCACCTGCGGTGACGGCGGTCAGCCCCGCCACCGGACCGATCGGGGGTGGCACCAGCGTGACGATCACCGGCACGAATTTGAGCGGGGCCA
The DNA here is from genome assembly GCA_963841925.1 of uncultured Acidimicrobiales bacterium. Classification (GTDB taxonomy): domain Bacteria; phylum Actinomycetota; class Acidimicrobiia; order Acidimicrobiales; family RAAP-2; genus Bog-756. Next base: position 806,788 of record CAWJER010000002.1, on the reverse strand, counting down.
CGGCCGTCGACTTCGGTGGTGTGCCCGGCACGGTCACGGCGGACAGCGCCACCTCGGTGACGGCGACCTCGCCCGCTGGCACCGGCACGGTCGACGTGACCGTCACCACGCCGATCGGCATCAGCGCGCCGGTCGCCGTCGACCAGTTCTCCTTCGGGCCACAGGTCCTGACCAAGCTCTCCACGTGGACGGACACCCAGGCCTGCGGCATCTCGTCGACGACCTCGGTTCCATCCGCTGCGTCCGAGATCGTGACCAGCCTGTCCGGCGGCTCCGGCGGCGGTGGTGGCGGTGCCGCCAGCAGCAACTCGGGCGGCTCCGGCGGACCGGGTTCGACGGTCACCGGCACCTACGCGGTGTCCCCCGGCTCCCAGCTCACGGCGACCTCGGGTTGCGACGGAGCCACCGCCCCCCACGGCTCGGGCGTGGTCAGCACGGGTGGCACCGGCGGGGCCGGCTTCTCGAACGGTGGCAGTGGGGGTAACGGGTTCTATTGCGCCGGAATCGGCATCGACGGTGCGTGCATCGGCACCGGAGGAGCCGACGGCAGCGGCGGCGGCGGTGGTGGCTCGAGCGCGCTGTGCATAGGGCCGACCTGCCAGGTCGGCACCACGCCTCTGGCGGTCGCCGGCGGCGGTGGCGGCGGCGGCGAGTCGATGTGCGCCGGCTCGGGCGGCGGTGGCGGCGGCACCGGCGGCGGCGGTTCCTCGACCGCGTCGCTCGACGGCACGGGTGCAGGCCCCAGTGGCACCGGTGGTGGACAGGGAGCGACCAGCGGGGACGTCGGGGGCCTCGGAGGGGTCAATGACTCGTCCGGGAGCCCCAGTGGCACACCGGGCGGGCCCGGGTCGTCGAGCGTCTCGCTGGGCGACTCCGCCGGTAACGGCGGCGGTGGCGGTGGCTACGTGGGTGGTCTGGGGAGCACGGCCACGGCCGGCGTCGACTGCGGTGCCGGTGGTGGCGGTGGTGCCGGGTCGACCTGGTCCGCAAACGGGTCCTCGCCGTCGTACGGTACGACGACCGCTGGCGGCGCCGTCTCGCTCACCTACTACGGATTCGTCGGAACCGGTCCCTCGGTGACCGGTTCGCCCGTGGCCACCACGGTCAACTCCGGTCAGACGGCGACCTTCACGGCGGCCGGGAGCGGCAACCCCGTGCCCACCGTGCAGTGGCAGGTGTCGACGGACGGCGGGACCACGTTCACGTCGATCGCCGGAGCCAACAGCACGACCCTCGCTGTGGTGGCGACGGCGGCCGACAGTGGCAACGTCTACCAGGCGGTGTTCGCCAATTCCCTCGGCTCGGTCACGTCGCAGCCGGCCTCGCTGACGGTGGACACCGCCCCGACGGTGACCACGAACCCGACCGACGTGCTCGTCAACCAGGGGCAGGTAGCCAGCTTCACGGCTGCCGCCTCGGGCAACCCGGCACCCACGGTGCAGTGGCAGGTCTCCACCGACGGAGGCACCACGTTCGCCGACATCCCGGGGGCCACGTCGCCGACCTACTCATTCACCACGGCGTCCGGTCAATCGGGCGACGAGTACCAAGCGGTGTTCACCAACGGGGTGGGGTCCGCCACGTCGACACCGGCGACGGTCGCCCTCGACACCCTCCCGGTAGTGGGCACGAACCCGACCAGTGCGTCGGTGATCACCGGGCACCCGGCCTCGTTCACCGCTTCGGCGACGGGGACCCCTTCGCCGACCGTCCAATGGCAGGTGTCGTCGAACTCGGGCGCCACCTACACCAACATCGCCGGGGCGACGGCGACCCATTACTCGATCACCCCGACGCTGACCCAGAACGGCGAACTGTTCCGGGCTGTGTTCACCAACGTGGTGGGCTCCGTCGACACGACGCCGGCCACCCTGTCCGTGCTGCCGGTTCCGCCGCTGTCGATCACGACGACGGCGCTGCCTGCGGGCTCGGTGTACTCCAGGACGAACAAGGTGAAGTACACGGCCACGCTGGCCGCCACGAGTGGAAACCCCCCGTACACCTGGTCGGTGACTGCCGGAAGCCTCCCCACGGGTCTCAAGCTGAGCAAGGTGACCGGCACGATCTCGGGCAAGGCGACCTTCGCCGGGGTCTACGACTTCACCGTCCAGGTGCTGGACAAGAAGGGCCCGGCCCCGCTCCACTCCCAGAACAGCGCCACCGCACAGCTGTCCATCACGATCAGCTCCTGACTGCCTCCGGCCGGCGACCGGACCGACGGTGGTCCGACGCCGGCGGCGGGTGGGAGCGGGTTGGGGCGTCGACCACCAACGCGGGACTGCCGGCACGTCCTGAATCTGCGGGGAGTGACTGTGGCCGGTGAGCTGCCGGTTGGGCCCGCCGGCGTTGAGCAGTGGATGGATCGGGGGGGGGTCCCGGAAGGACGTGGCGCCGAAGACAGCGTGCTTCATCCGCGTGATCGGGCTGTCGGCCCATCGCTCGGGCCGTTGCCGACGTGTCCGAGACGCCTGGCGGCGATCTGGTGACATCGACGGATCAGCTCGCGGCCGCGTGAGCGGGCCTCGACGGGGGAGTACGTGTCCTGGAGGGGGTGCCCGAACTGGGTCGCCAGCTCGTGGGCGACGTCGGCATCGGCGTGTGGGCAGGACCCCCGGACGGACCCTGGGCTTCCCAGCAGGCGGCGGCGTCACCGTTCGGATCGCCGGCCCGCAGCAGCCCCTCCAGCTTCGATGAGCCCCCGTCGTCGAGCCGTTGCTCCGCCTTGGTCGACTCGTGCCGGCAGCGATGGGGGACGGGACCTCCCACCTCGATGGCCGAGCGCCTCGTTCCGGTCCTCCGGCGGCACTCGTCCGGTCCGGTGCCGGCGAGCGTGGTGGCGGGGAAGGGACCGGGGACCAGGTACGACGCAGGGCAGCTTGCCGGCTCGGACGTCGACCGGCAGGGTCGAACAGTGCTGACGATGGTGGTGACCGGGAGGGCCCTCGAGCACCCCGTCCAGCCAGAGGGAGCTGACCGCGCCGGTCCGGTCGTCCTCGGCACATCCACGGGCGCTTCCGCCAGACCAGCCGGCAGGGGCGACCCTGGAGCGGCAGATCGATGAGCTCGACCCGGGTGCGGTCCCTCACCCGGGTGGGCACGCCCCACAGGGCGTCAGCCCAGGGACCGTTCCACGGTCCCTCCGTGGATCCAGGCCACCGCACCCGGCCCGTCTTCGGCAGCAGCGAAGGCGGTACGGGGAAGTCCGATGATCCACACCCACGCGCACGGGGTCAGTCTCCACGGGGGTCCTCCACCTTCGGTTGTCGAACAACCACCGACCGGTGGACCCTCGCTACGCGGTCGCGGATCCGACCACCGGACCCCGCTCCGATCCGGAGCGCAGGTCTGCCGACGATCCCACCGCTGCCGATCTCCTGACCGTCAGCCGGACGGTCGACCGGCCTCTCCCGCCTGCGCCCGCAGGGGAGCTGGGTCCACCTGCATGTAGCAGCCTTCCGGGCGTTGAGAGGCTCAGGCTCCGAGCGGCTCAGGTTCCGAGCGGCTCAGGCTCCGAGCGGCTCAGGTTCAGCGCTCAGGTGTGGTGCCTGGACCGAGTGGTGTGTGTCCTGACCGGCGGGGGAGGGGGAACCTGGTAGGTGAAGGCACGGCTACCCGAATCGGCGGTGCCGCCGGGAGTGATGACGCGGATGGTGACGGAATGCGCATAACTGGCCGGCGCCACCGCCGAGATCAGCGTGCCGCTCCGGCGGACGACGAAGTAGGGGCTGGTCACCCCGCCGAACGTGACCGAGCTGGCACCGCCCAGTCCGGTCCCGATGATGCGGACCCGGGTGCCGCCAGCCGTCGTGCCGGTGGCCGTCGCCACCAGCGAGATTTGCGGTGGAAGGTAGGTGAACTGGTCGGCAGGGACCGGAGCGCTCGTGCCCCCGATGGAGGTCACCTGGACGTCCACGGTGCCGGCCCGCTCGGGCGGTGCATAGGCGGTGATCCTGGTGTGGCCCCGGCTCACGCTGAAGCTGCCGGCGTTGACGCCCCCGAAGGTGACCGACGTGACCTGCAGGAAGTCCGTGCCGGTGATGACCACGTGGATGCCGCCGACGCCCTGACTCTCGACCGGGACCACCTGGGTGATGGTCGGGGCCATGTTGCCCACGTACCAATTGAAGCTGGTGGAGCCGTAGGTCGGCGGGTGGGCGTTGTCCTTGGCCGTCACCGTCACCTGGTAGGTGCCGGAGATGGTGGGCGTACCGGTGATCAGCCCGGACGTGCGCGAGATGGTGACACCGGGGGGGAGACCGGTGGCCGTCCACCTGATGACGGGGAAGGGGGAGCTCTGCGAGTCGGTCGCCGTCGGCGACACCGGGTACACCGGGAGCCCCGTGTTCCCTACCTGATTGGCGATGGGCGCGACGGTCAAAGGGTTGTAGCCGGTGAGGTTCGCCGACTTGGACAGGCCGCTGTTGTCGATGGTGGTGGTCTTGACCAGCACGGCGGCCATCAGGGCGACGATGATGCCCAGGGTGTACAGGAGGACGCGAGGCGCGTCGCCCCCCCGGGGATTGCGCTTCATGGCGTTGGTCATGGGGCGGTCCGGGCGGAGAAGGGGGCGTGCGGACCCGAGGCGCGCCAGGTACGTATGCCTGCCGCCTCCTTCCCCATCTGCAAGGACCCGATCATGGTCCTGCCCTTCTGCTGGTCTCCCCGCCAGAGGGATCCCGTGTTCCAGGCTGCAGGTGCCGGTCGAGACCGGTGCCCACCTCCCAGCACTTCCCCTCTGGATCACCGCACTGAGGTGACAGGTGAAACATAAGGCAAATGCGGTGCGAAGACAACCATCACGACGCTCCGTGGTCGGGTGACTACCTATCCAGTCGGTCGGGTGTCAAATAAGCCGCTGACCTCGGATCCGGTTGCAAAGCGTTACAGGGCCGGCCGGAACGCAGGGGTCGGGCCGGAGGCATCCGCGGCGGATCCGGCGTCCGGTCGGTCGGCCCCCTAGGGTGACCGTGTGCCGAGCGCCGAGCCGACCGCGGCGGAACCGCCCGTCGTCCGCTACGTGGCCGACGCCGTGGTGCCGTGCTCCGTGCCTGGAGAGGTCCTCCGTCCGGGCGCCGTGGAGGTGGCCGGGGACTCGGTCACCCGGGTCGGCACGCCGGGCGACCTCCGGTCGTCAGGTGCCGCCGGGACCCACGAGGTGGTGGTGGACGGCGCGCTCCTGCCGGGATTCGTCAACACCCACTGCCATTCGGCCATGACACTGTTCCGCGGATCGGGCGAGAACCTGCCGCTCCTGCGCTGGCTCCACGAGGTGCTGTGGCCGCGCGAGGCCTATCTCGACCCGGAGGACGTCTACTGGGGGATGACGCTGGCCGCGGCCGAGCTCCTCACCTTCGGGGTCACCACGTCGTGCGAGATGTACTTCCACGAGGACGCCAACGCCGACGCCGTCATCGCCGCCGGCTCACGTGCGGTGCTGACGCCGGGGGTGCTGCAGCTGCCCGGGGCCGATGCGGGGGGTGCGTGGTGGACCGCCAGCCTCGACCGGTTCGCCGGGTTCCACGCCCGCCGCAACGGCGAGGCCGGGCGGATCGAGATCGGGTTCGGCGCCCACGCCGCCTATACGGTTCCGCTCCCCGGGCTGGTCGACACGGCCGCCGCCGCACGTGACCGTGGCGCTCTCTTCCACCTGCACCTGGCCGAGACGGTCGGTGAAGGTGACGCCTTCACCGCCGAGCACGGGGGGTCGGTGCCGGAGGTCCTGGCCGCCGCCGGGGTGTTCGACGGAAGGGTCCTGGCCGCCCACAGCATCTGGCTGTCGCCCGAGGACATCGCCGTGTACGTCGCCCACGACGTGGCCGTGGCCCACTGCCCCCAGTCGAACGCCAAGCTGGCATCCGGTATCGCCCCGGTGGTCGACCTGCTGGCCGCCGGCGTGCGTGTGGGTCTCGGCACCGACGGGCCTGCCTCGAACAACGATCTCGACCTGTGGGAGGAGCTCCGCCTCGCCGCCCTGCTCGCCCGCCTGCGTCAGGGAGACGCCGGCGCGATCCCGGCGGCTGCGGCGCTCGACCTGGCGACCCGGGGCGCGGGGGAGGCCCTCGGCCGGCCGGACCTCGGGGTCCTGGCCCCGGGGGCCAAGGCGGACATGATGGCGGTCCGCCTGGACGACCCCGCCTTCGTGCCGCTGCTCGACGACGGCATGCTCGTGGAGCACCTCGTCTGGTCGGCTTCGAGCCGGCTGGTCACCGACGTCTGGGTCGGTGGCGACCAGGTGGTGGCCGAGGGTGCGGTCCGAACGGTCGACGTCGGTCGGGCCCGGTACGAGGTCGGCCGGAGAGCGGCGCGGCTGGCGTCCCTCGGGGCCTGACCTCCCGAGCGGTCGTCGGCGCGGTGGTCAGTGGCCCCGCTGGTCGGCGTAGCGGGCCACGTCGTCGGCGAACCGCTGCATCATCCTCGGCAGCACCTCCTGCAGCACCCGCGCCGTGCCCGGCCACTTCGGCGCATAGGAGCCGGCCCACTCGATGCGGGTCCCTGTGTCGGTGGCCTCGAGGGTGACGTCGGCACGGTAGTCGCGCACCGGAAATCCGCTGAGGATGCGGTAGCCGAGGCGGTGCGGCGGGTCCCAGGCCACGACCTCCTCCCGGGATCCGACCCCGAAGCGGGAGAACCTGCGGACGGCACCCACCCCGTCCGGGTCGGGCGATCCCTCGCGCTCGAGCGCCGAGACCGTCAGGAACGACCAGTCGCGCCACCGGCGTGCCTCACCCAGGAGCGGCCACACCTCCTCGGGCGGAGCGGATGTCCGGGCCTCGACACGGTAGACGTAGGGCCCGGTCCCGATCCCACCGGCCGATCCGGGCACCCCCTCGTCGGGGGTCGGTGTCATCCCTCGACGCGTGCCTTGAGTGCCTCGAGCGACTGCTGGTAGACGGACTGCATGAGGTCGGCCATCTCGTCGGGTGTGGCGTCCACCACCCAGGTGACGTGGCTGCCGTCGCCCGAGGCGGTCACGGTGACGGTGGCCTCGTGCGACTCGACGGGCACGCCGTCGACGATGGCGTAGGTGATGGCGCGTGCGGCGTCGTCCTTCGAGAGCAGCGTCTCCGTGATGGTCATGCCCATGGTGTCGAGGATGCGGTTGTCCCCCTCCACCCGGCACGACTCCATGCCTGGCATCCATCCGGCGATCCCCCCGAAGTCGCCGGCCAGTGCCCACACGGCGTCAGGTGAGCCCTCGATGTCGATCTGTGCCGTGCGCTGTCCCATTGTCGCTCCTCTACTGTCCTCGGTCCATGTGGCGGTCGGTGCCCGGTGTGGTCGGTGTGCACCCCCCATCCGAGGGACGTCGAGGTGCGGCACGGGCCGTGGGGCCCGGGTGACCAGATGGTAGGCGCGACCGTGGGCGCCGACCACCGGTAGCGTCTCGCCCATGACCGAGTACAGGCCACGGTCGGCCGCATGACGGCCCCGTCCGAGACCGAGGGCGTTCTGCCCGTCCCGTCCGACCCGGTCCGCACCCGATCGCGCCTGCCCGTCATGGGGTGCACCCGGCCGGGCCTGGTGGACGCGCAGGAACGCGGCGTGTGGCCGGTCCGGGACCTCGACGCGGAGCCGGCGCGATGAACTGGGACGGATTCCCCGAGGGCACGCCGAGCGTCGCCGACCTCCTCCTGGGCCGGGCGGACGACGATGCCGTGGCCGTCGTGGCGGAGGGCGACTCGTGGACATGGGCCGAGTCGGTCGGCGCCAGTGCGGCGCGTGCGGGCCTCCTGGGCGCCTTCGGGGACATGGACCCGCCCCACGTCGGCGTGCTCCTCGGCAACGAGCCCGAGTACCTGTTCTGGCTGGGGGCCGCCGCACTGGCGGGTGCGGTCGTAGTGGGGATCAATCCCACGCGGCGGGGTGCGGCCCTGGCCGGCGACGTCCGTCGCACCGACTGCCGGATCCTGGTGACCGACGCCGAGGGAGCCGCCCTGCTCGACGGGCTCGACACCGGGGTGCCGGCCGAGCGGGTCCTGCGCGTCGACGACCCGGCGTACGCCGAGCAGGTGGCAGGCCATGCCGGCCGCTCGGCGGAGGACGTGGTGGCCGGCGCCGCGCCGTCACCCGGCGACCTCTTCCTCCTGCTCTTCACCTCGGGCACCACCGGCGACCCCAAGGCGGTGCGGTGCACGCAGGGGAGACTTGCGTCGATCGCCCTGCGGTCTGCCGCCGCCTACGGGTTCGACCGCTCGGACGTCGCCTACTGCACCATGCCGCTCTTCCACGGGAACGCGCTGATGGTGCTGTGGGGTCCCAGTCTGGTGGTGGGGGCGACGGTGGCGCTCGCCCGGCGGTTCAGCGCCTCGGGCTTCCTTCCCGACGTCCGGCGCTACGGCGCCACCACATTCACCTACGTGGGCAAGGCACTGGCCTACGTGCTCGCCACACCCGAGCGGCCCGACGACCCCGGGTGCACCCTGCGCCGGGGCTTCGGCACCGAGGCCTCCGTGGCCGACCACGCCGCGTTCGAACGGCGGTTCGGGTGCGTGCTGACCGAGGGCTACGGGTCGAGCGAGGGCGGAGTGGCCATCAGTCGCGTCCCCGGGACCCCGGTCGGGTCGCTCGGCGCCACCACCGAGGACGTCGTCGTGATCGACCCCGTCACCCTCGACGAGTGCCCGCCCGCCGAGTTCGACGCGACCGGGGCGCTCGTCAACGGAGCTGCAGCCATCGGCGAGATCGTCAACCGCTCGGGTACCGGGCGCTTCGAGGGCTACTACCGCGCCGCCTTGGCGACGCACGCCCGGACCCGAAGGGGCTGGTACTGGACCGGCGACCTGGCCTATCGCGACGGGGACGGGTACTTCTACTTCGCCGGACGGGGTGGCGACTGGATGCGTGTCGACTCGGAGAACCTGACGGCGGGGCCGATCGAGCGGGTGCTGGTGCGCTTCGACGATGTGGCCACGGTCGCCGTCTACCCGGTGCCGGACCCCCGGTCGGGTGATCAGGTCATGGCCGCCGTCGAGCTGCTGCCCGGGCACATGTTCGATCCTGACCGCTTCGCCCGGTTCCTGGCCGCGCAGGACGACCTCGGCACCAAGTGGGCCCCGGCGTTCGTGCGGGTCACCGGTGCGCTCCCCCAGACGGCGAGCGGCAAGGTGACCAAGGGGCCGTTGCGGCGCGACGGCTGGTGGGCCTGCGACGACGCCGTGTTCCGGCGACTGCCGGGACCCGATGGTTCACCCACCTACTCCCTGTTCGAGCCGGACGCCGCCGGACAGCTGCTCGAGGAGTTCCGCCGCCACGGCCGGAACGGCCTGGTCGGCGGATGACGGACACCGGCCCCGGACCGGAAGGCCGGGGCGGGGAAGGGGGAAGGGAGGGGGACGGGTCCGGGCCGGTCGCTCGGCCCGGGGTGCTGGACCGGCTGGACGCCTTCCAGCAGCGCCACCCGGCGACGGCGGTTGTGGGCGCCACCGTGACCAAGTACCGGGACGACCGGGCCGGGCTGCTCGGCAATCTCCTCGCCTACGCCGCGTTCCTGGCCGTGTTCCCCCTGGTGCTCGTGCTCCTGACCCTGGTGGAGGTGTTCCTGTTCGGTCACCCGTCCGCGCAGAAGGAGGTCGTCGACGCCGCCCTCCGCCAGTTCCCCGACGTCGGGGACGAGTTGCGCTCCAACATCACGGGGCTCTCGGGCCGCAACACGGCGCTCCTGCTGGTCCTGCTCCTGTGGCTCGTCTACGGGTGCCTCCGACTCAGCCGCGGCGCCCAGGTGCTGATGGCCACCGTGTGGAACGTGCCCCGCGACCGGCTACCCCCCTTCGGCCGGTGGCTGCCCCGCGCCGTCGGGTTCCTCGTCGTGCTCGGTGTGGGCTTCGTGGCCGGTGGGGCCCTCGCCGGTATCGGCAGCTTCGGGGGCCTCGGCCCGTCGTCGGCCCTCGTCGGCCTCGTAGGTTCGCTCGCCGTCAACATCACCATGTTCTGGGCCGGGTTCGCTCTGATCGTGTCGGTACCCGGAGTCAAGCGGTCGTTGTGGCTGGGTGCCGTGGTGGCCGGTGTGGGCTGGACCGCCCTGCAGTTCGTGGACGCGCAGCTGGTGACCCACGAACTCCGGCACTACCGCACCCTGTACGGGACCTTCGCCACGTTCATCGTCCTGCTGTGGTGGATCGGGATCGGCACGGTGATCACGGCGTTCGCCGCCGAACTCGACGTCGTGGTCGAACGCCGGCTGTGGCCCCGTTCGTTCCGCAGGCCCGTCGGGCCGCCCCCGGCGGATGCCCCGCCGGAGCCCGGTCAGTCCAGGGCAAGCGGAGTGGACGCCTGATCGGCCTCGGCGCCACCCCACCCCGGCGCCTGTGTCCGCGGTGGCGGGATGATGAATCCGAGCAGCCCACCACCGAGCACTACGACCGACGCGATCAGGAAGGCCCGGGCGTAGCCGGCGGTCATCGCCACGCGGAGCGCCTCGGCGGCACCGGTCGACCGGAGCGCAGGGGCACCCTCCTCCAGGAGCGTCGCCGTCCGGGACGCGGCCAGGGTGGTGAGGGCGGCGAGGCCGACCGAAGCCCCGATCTGCCGGCTGCAGTTGACCAGGCCCGACGCCAGCCCGGCGTCCTGGTGGGGCACGCCTCCCGTGGCCAGGAGCGCGATCGGGGTGAAGGCCAACCCCATCCCGAACGTCGCCAGGATGCCGCCTTCGCAGGCACCGGACCAGTACGTGTCGCCGGCCTGGATGAACGAGAGCCAGAAGAGTCCGGCCGACCCGAGCAGGGCGCCGAGCATGAGGACGTTCCGCGGGCCGAGTCGGGGGGCCAGGCGTCCGGACAGGGTGGCTCCCACGGCGATGGCCAGGGTCTGGGGAAGGAACGTGAGACCGGTGACGACCGGGCTGTAGCCCAGCACCTGCTGCAGGTAGAGGGAGAGGAAGAACCACATGGCGAACATGCCCACCCCGAAGCAGAACATCACCAGGTTGGCCCCCGTGACCGACCGGACCCGGAACAGGCGGAGCGGGACCAACGGGTGGGAGGCGACCCGGGCCTCGATGGCCACGAAGGCCACCAGGAGCACGGCGGATGCCCCCAGCACGACCAGGGTCGAGGTGGCGGTCCACGCCACCACGTCGGTGTGGGAGATGGCGTAGACCAGCAGGAAGAGCGAGCCGGTGATGGTCACCGCTCCGGCGACGTCGAGCCGCTTGCGGGGCCCGTCCGCCCGTGACTCGTGGAGGCGCAGCCGGGCCACGGCGAACAGGGCGATGCCGATCGGGACGTTGACGAAAAGGATCCAGCGCCACGACAGGTACTGCGTGAGCACCCCGCCGAACAGGGCACCGGCGGCGCCGCCGCCGGCGGCCACCGCACTCCACACGCCGAACGCCTTGGCCCGGGACCGTTGGTCGGTGAAGGTCACCGTGAGGATGGTCAGCGTGGCCGGCGACAGGATGGCGGCGCCGACGCCCTGGAGCGACCGGGCGGCGATCAGCGTGGCCTGGTTGGTGGCGAATCCGCCGAGCAGGCTCGCCACCGTGAACAGCCCCAGGCCGACGAGGAAGATCCGACGCCTGCCGAAGAGGTCGGCCAGGCGACCCCCGAGGAGCAGGAGGCCCCCGAAGGTCAGGGCGTAGGCCGTGACCACCCACTGGAGTTCGACCGGCCGGAAGTGGAGGCTCCGCTGGATGGCGGGCAGCGCGACGTTGACGATCGAGACGTCGAGCACGACCATGAACTGGGCCAGGCAGACCACGACCAGGACCACCGTGGCCGACGAGTGCGCCCGGCCCCCCGGGGTGGAGACGGGTGGACCGGTCGCCACGTGCGCGTCAGCCGACGGGGAAGAGGGATCCGGCATCGTCACAGCGTAGGCGGGACCCGGTTCCGTCCGGACGCCCGTCGGCCGTGTGCCGGTTCGACGGGACAGCGCAGGGGCCGGCTCAGCGGGCGAGGCGCCCGACGAGCCGGGCCCGTGCCGCAGGCCACTCCTCGGCCAGGATCGAGAACACGGCCGAGTCCCGGACCGTGCCGTCGGCCGCCGGGCGGTCGGCCCGCAGCACCCCGTCCAGCGAGCAGCCGAGGCGGGCGATCGCAGTCCGGGAGCGGACGTTGCGGGCGTCGGTCTGGAGACGGACGGCCCGGGCGCCCCACGCGGCGAAGGCGTGGTCCATCATGAGCAGCTTCGCCTCGGTGTTGACCGGCGTCCGCTGGGCCACCGGGTCGATCCAGGTGTGGCCGATGGATGCGCGGTCGACGGACCCGGTGCGGGGCCCGCCCACCGCACCGGGCGCGATGGCGGTCCAGTCCCAGGGCTCGAGATCGTAGAACCGGGTCGAACCGACAACCCGACCGTGGGCGAGGGACACGGTGGCGAAGGGGACCTGATCGCCGGCGTCCGCGTGGTGGAGGGCGCGGGTCACGTAGTCGGCCACGGCGGGCCGGTCGTCGGGGACGACCGTGTAGGTGAAGGAGGAACGGTCGCCCGTCGCCGCCGCCAGCAGGCCGTCGACGTGGTCGAACGAGAGGGGCTCCAACCGGACGTGGACGCCCTCGAGCGTGAACGGTTCCCGCATCGCACCAGTCTCGCCGATGGCGGACGCGGCGCGCCCCTGGTTCCGTCCGGCCCGCCGTGCCCCCGTAGTATCTGGTCCGCACACCGCACGGGCCGTCGCCACCTGCCGCGCCGAGCGGACCCACACCCGCCCCGTACACTGCGCGCCACCCCACATCCGCCCATCACGCACCCGCCACCCCACACCCGCCGCCCCACACAGAAGGAAGCGCCCCGTGTTCCGCCCGGTCCCCGCCGAAGCCGATTTCACCGCCCTCGAGGACGAGGAGCTGGCCCGGTGGGGCACGCATCGCGTCTTCGAGCGCTCGGTGGAGCTGCGGGCCGGCGCCGAGCCCTGGGTCTTCTACGAGGGCCCGCCGACGGCCAACGGCCGGCCCGGCCTCCACCACGTGTGGGCCCGCGTCTACAAGGACCTGTTCTGCCGGTACCGGACCATGCGGGGCTACGCCGTCCCGCGCAAGGCGGGCTGGGACACCCACGGACTCCCCGTCGAGGTGGAGGTGGAGAAGCAGCTGGGGATCACCGCCAAGCGTCAGATCGAGGAGGAGGTGGGGATCGCCGAGTTCACCCGCCTCTGCAAGGAGTCGGTGCGCAACTACGTCGGGGAGTGGAAGACCCTGACCGAGCGGATCGGCTACTGGATCGACATCGACGACGCCTACTGGACCTTCGACTCCGACTACGTCGAGTCGGTGTGGGCCAACCTGAAGGGTCTGTGGGACCAGTCGCTGCTGTACGAGGACATCAAGGTCGTCCCCTACTGTCCGCGGTGCGGCACGGCGCTGAGCAGCCACGAGCTGGGCCAGCCCGACGTCTACCGCGAGGTCGAGGACGAGTCGGCGTTCGTGCGGCTCACCCTGACCGACGACGGTTCGGCCGCCGCGGGGTTGCGCCAGGCGCTCGGCCGGGACTCGCTCGAGGGCCTGGCACTGATCGCCTGGACGACGACGCCGTGGACGCTCCTGTCCAACACCGGGGCCGCGGTGGGGCCCGGCCTGGAGTACGCGGTGGTGGGTGACGCCGTCGTGGCCGTCGACCTGGTCGAGCACGTCTTCGGCGAGGGGACGACGGCCGACGCCCGGGTCACGGGCACCGCCCTGGTGGGCCTCCGCTACCGGCGACCCTTCGACGACGTGGTCCCCGGACCGGCCGACGCCGGGCGCGAGGGATGGCGGGTGGTGGGTGGCGAGTTCGTCGAGGCCGACGAGGGCACCGGCATCGTCCACCTGGCCCCGGCCTTCGGTGAGGTCGACCGCCAGGTGGGTCGGGAGAACCATCTGCCCACCCTCAACCCGGTGGGGCCCGACGGACGGTTCACCGACGCCGTTGCCTGGCTCGAGGGCCGGCCGGTCCGCGACACCAACACCGACGTCAACGACCGGCTCGAGTTCGCCGGACTGCTGGTGCGGCGCCAGCCGTACGTCCATCCCTACCCCCACTGCTGGCGCTGCAGTACCCCGCTCATCTACTGGGGAAAGCCGAGCTGGTACATCCGCACGTCGGACCGCAAGGACGACCTCGTCGCCCAGAACGAGTCCATCGGCTGGCATCCCGAGCACATCCGGGACGGCCGGATGGGGGAGTGGCTGGCCAACAATGTCGATTGGGCGCTCTCCCGCGATCGGTTCTGGGGGACGCCCCTGCCGGTGTGGCGGTGCGACGAGGGTCACGCCCGCTGCGTCGGCTCGCTGTCCGAGCTGTCCGACCTGTCGGGGACCGACGTGTCCGGGGTCGACCCCCACCGGCCGGCCATCGACGCGGTGGTCTTCGCCTGCCCGGACTGCGCGGCATCCGGCGTCGCCGGGGACATGCGGCGCGTCGAACCGGTCATCGACGCCTGGTTCGACTCCGGCTCGATGCCGACGGCCCAGTGGGGGTACCCCGGTACGCCCGGGTCGGACGCCTCGTTCGTCTACCCGGCCGACTTCATCTGCGAGGCCATCGACCAGACCCGCGGGTGGTTCTACTCGCTGCTGGCGGTCAACACGTTGGTGCGCGGGGCCACGCCGTACCGCAACGTGCTGTGCCTCGGGCACATCGTCGATGCCGATGGTCGCAAGATGTCCAAGAGCGTGGGGAACGTGATCGACCCGTGGGAGATCCTCACGACCCGCGGCGCCGATCCGCTGCGCTGGTGGATGTTCTCCCAGGGCTCGCCGTGGACGCCGACCCGGGTGAGCTTCGAGGCGATCGACGCCTCCATGCGCGACTCCCTCCTCACGCTGTGGAACACCTGGTCGTTCTTCACAACCTACGCCGCCCTGAACGGGTTCGACCCGGCCGATCCGGCGGTGCCGGCACCGTCCGACCGTCCCGAGCTGGACCGATGGATGCTGTCACGTCTGCACGCAACCGTGGACCGTGCGACGGCCTCGCTCGACGGCTACGAGCCGTTCCCGGCGGCCACCGCACTGGCCGAGCTGATCGACGACACGTCGAACTGGTATGTCCGGCGAAGCCGACGGCGGTTCTGGCGAACCGACCCGGAGGCCGACCCGGCCGACTCGCTCGGTGCCCAGGCCACCCTCCACGACGTCCTGGTCACACTGGCCCGGCTCCTGGCGCCGATGACCCCGTTCCTGGCCGACCGGATGTGGCGTGACCTGACCGGTGCCGACGAGTCCGACTCCGTCCACCTGGCCGACTGGCCCGACACCGAACCCGCGCTGGTCGACGCCGGTCTGGAGGCGGGCATGGCCCTCGCCCGCCGGCTGTCGTCGCTGGGTCGGGCGGCCCGTGCCGAGGCCGGGGTGAAGGTGCGCCAGCCGCTCGCCCGCGCCCTGGTCTACCTGCCCCCGGGCAGTTCGCCGCCGCCGCCCGGCGTGGTCGAGGACGAGCTCAACGTCGACCGGGTGGAGGTCACCGACGAGTTGGGCGACGTCCTGGTCTACGAGCTGGTCCCCAACTTCAAACTGCTGGGCCCGCGGATCGGAAAGCGCGTCCAGGACCTGCGGGCGGCGTTGGTGTCGGTCGACGGCGCCGCGGCGGCGGGCGACCTCGCCGCCGGACGACCCGTGGTCGTCGAACTGGCCGACGGCCCGCTCGAGCTCGGGGCCGACGAGGTCGAGCTGCGCGTGCGGGCCCAGCCCGGGTTCGCCGTGTCGCGGGACGGTGCCGAGGTGCTGGCACTCGACCTCGCCCTCGACGACGACCTCAGGCGACGCGGCCTCGCCCGAGAGGTGGTGCGCAACGTCCAGGACCTCCGGAAGGAGACGGGCCTGGAGGTCTCCGACACCATCGTGCTCCACCTGGTCGGCCTCGACGACCTCGGTCCGCTGCTCGACGTCATCGGACGCGAGGTGTTGGCCGTGCAGGTCGCCACCGCGCCTCCGGCGGACGGCGGCGACGGAGCCGTGGTCGAGCTGGACGAGGGCGGCACGGTACGGACCGCCACCTTGTGGGTGCGGAGGCCGTGACCAGACCGTGTGGGCGTCGGATGCCTCGGAGGACCGCGTGAGCGATTCGGGCGGGGAGGCATGTGTGCTCGCCGTCGACCTCGGGACCGGGGGACCGAAGGTGGCCGTGGTGGCCGAGTCGGGCCGGATCGTCTCGCACGCCACCGAGCCGGTCCCGCTCCACCTCCTGGACGGGGGTGGCGCCGAGCAGGATCCCGACGACTGGTGGTCGGCGATCGGGACGGCGGCGCAGCGGGCGCTCGCCGGGGCCGGACCGGTGGAGCTCGTCGGGGTCGGGTGCACGGCCCAGTGGTCGGGCACCGTCGCCGTCGACGCCGACGGGAACGCGCTGATGCGGGCAGTGATCTGGATGGACTCGCGGGGCAACGCCGCCATCCGCCGCGTGGCGGGCGGGTCGGTCAACGTCCTCGGCTACGACCCCCGCAAGCTCATGCGGTGGGTGCAGGTGACCGGCGGGGCCCCCGGGCTGTCGGGCAAGGACCCGGTGGCCCACATCCTCTTCATCCGCGAGGCCTTCCCCGACGTGTACGCCCGGACAGCCGTGTTCCTCGAACCGGTCGACTACCTGAACCTGCGGCTGACCGGCCGCGCCTCGGCCTCCTACGACTCGATCGCCGCCCACTGGGTGACGGACAACCGGAGGATCGATGCCGTCGCCTACGACGCCAAGCTGCTGGAGTGGACCGGGCTCGACCGGGACCGCCTGCCAGACCTGGTCCCCCCGGGCACGCTGATCGGGGAGGTGGGCGACCGTGCCGCCGCCGACCTCGGGATCCCCGCCGGGCTGCCGGTGGTCACCGGATCGGGGGACGTGCACTCGGCCGTCTTCGGCTCGGGAGCCGTGGCCGACTTCGAAACCCACCTCTACATCGGGACGTCCTCGTGGATCTCGGGGCACGTGCCTTTCAAGAAGACGGCGCCGACCTCCAACGTCGCCTCGATCCCGGCGTCGCTGGCCGGGCGCTACCTGATCGCCGACGAGCACGAGACGGCCGGTGCCTGCCTCACCTTCGTGCGGGACAATCTGGGACTCGCCCCCGA
Source organism: uncultured Acidimicrobiales bacterium (assembly GCA_963841925.1). GTDB lineage: Bacteria > Actinomycetota > Acidimicrobiia > Acidimicrobiales > RAAP-2 > Bog-756. The sequence goes on along the minus strand of CAWJER010000002.1, from coordinate 789,818 downwards.
CTTCGAGGCCATGAACGCCATGGTGGAGCGGGTGCCGGCGGGCAGCGGCCGGGTCCTGTTCACGCCGTGGCTGAACGGCGAGCGCTCACCGGTCGACGACCACACGGTGCGGGGCGGATTCCACAACCTGTCCCTCGCCACCACCCGCGAGCAGATGGTCCGAGCCGTGTTCGAGGGGGTCGCCCTCGAATTCACGCTGGCTGCTCGACGCCGTCGAGAAGTTCGCGGGGCGCCGGCTCGACTCGCTCGCCTTCGTGGGCGGGGGAGCCAATTCGGACGCGTGGTCCCAGATCCACGCCGACGTGCTCGGTCGGGAGGTCCGCCAGGTGGCGGAGCCGGTGTTGGCCAATGTGCGCGGCGCCGGTCTGCTGACCCTGCTCGCCCTGGGTCGCATCACCGTCGGCGACGTGCCGGAGATGGTCGGCATCCGGCGAACCTACGAACCGGACCCTGCCGTCGCCTCCGAGTACGGACTCCTCTTCGGCGAGTTCGTGACCCTCTACAAGCAGACCAAGGGCATCTTCAAGCGACTCAACCGCTTCTAGTCCCACCCGCTCCTAGTACGGGCGGGACCTTCCTCCCAAGCCGAAGACGCGGATGGCCCTGTCCATGGCGGCCAGTACCGCCCACCGGATGTCGAGCAGCGCCATGCGGGACCGGCTGGGAAAGGCCAGGTCGCTCACCATCTCCGGGCGGACCAGCTCCGCGTGCGCGGCCAGGAAGGTGTCCCGCTCGACGGTCGGCAGCACCCGCTCGAGGCAGGACCACGCATACTCGGGGTCGTCGATGAAGCGGGGGAACCCGAGGAATGCCAAGGGAATGCCGTGGTCGGTGGCGGTGACCAGGAGCGCGTAGAGCGACTCGGCCAGCTCGGCGCGCTGGCGCCCGGGTCGCCGGTTGTGCCACAACCCGCCGGCGGCACGGTGGCCACGGTCGGTGAAGATCTTGATCCGGCTGGACGCTGCGTCGTCGAGGTCGCGCAGCGGCACGATGATGGCGTCCACCTGGGCGGGGTCGAACCCGTCGGCGATCATCCCGGCCAATTCGTCGGAGAAGTAGGGGCGCTTCACCACGTACGACCACTGCTCGCGGTCCAGCTTCGCCTCGAGCCCGGCCCGCGAGTAGTTGAAGTACCAGAGGTCGTCCGCCCCGGTGTCCAGCCCACAGCCGCCCAGCAGCTGCACCAGCGCCGTGGTCCCGGCCCGGCCCGTGCCGGCGATCAGTAGGTGGCGCGACCCCATGATGGCATCTTGCCATAGCCCCGTCGTCGGTCCGGACGCCGCCGCCTCGCACGGACGGCCCGGTCGGCGCGTCCCCCGGGGCGCCCCACCCCGGCCGATGTGCGTGGACGTGGACGGCAGTCACTGCACACCCCGGTTCGCACCACCGGCGGCGGTGTTCCGGCGGAGGTGGACGTCCGGCGAACCCGCGAGCGGGACCCGGCCGTCGCATCGGGGTGCCGGCTCCCCGTCGCCGAGCTCGTGGTCCTGCACGCCTACGGAGGGCAGCGTCAGGCGACCCGACCGCCTCCGCTCCCCGACGGGTGGCCCCCGGTGGTCAGGGTGCCGGGGCCCAGTCGTCGACCGGCTCGACCGGACCGGGGTCGACGACCGGCGTGCGGGGAACGGGACGGCCGCTGCGGCCATGGGCCACCAACAGGAGGTCGAACGCCAGCGTGTGCAGCGCCGTGGTGGACGTGGTCCATCCGGCCCGCCGGTCGATGGCGTGACCGAGCGTCGGGAAGAACTGCCGGAACGTCCGGCCGGGAACCTTCAGCACGTGGAGCAGCAGGGACACGTAGTACGCGGCCAGGTACCCGAGCGTCTCGAAGGTCCCCCCGAAGACACGCACCTCGGCGCCGTCGAACCAGGGGCCGCACAGCTGCTTGAGGCCCTGGGCCGTGAATCTCCAGAAGTCGTGGTGGTCGTGGCGGGGCACGGCCGACGGAACGGACAGGAACACCGTCCCACCGGGTTTGAGCACCCGTGCCAGCTCGGCGACCACGGAGCGGGGGTCGGGGACGTGCTCGAGCATCTCCAGGGTGATGAGGGTGTCGACCGAGTCGTCGGCGAGCGGAAGTCGCGTGGCGTCGGACGAGAAGTCCACCGTGTCCAGCACCCGCAGGTCCGTGGCCAGGTAGCGGGAACCGCTCTCCCGCTCGAAGCGCCGCACCAGGGCGCAGCCCACGTTGACCACCAGGGCATCGGCCGGGAGCCCGGCCAGGTGGGCCCGGATCACATCGTCCCGCCGGACGAGGGCGTCGTGCTTCCCGTACTCGCGCCACGCCGTGACGAGGCGGGTCACCGGGCCCTTCGACACTTCGGACACGCGTCATCCCCCCGTTCGACGTCCCACCCGCGCAACGTGGCCGGGTGGGGAGTTGGCCGATCGTATCCGTTCGACCGTGGGTCGCCGAACGCCGGTCGGTCCGTCCGGCCGGCTCAGGCCGAGCGCCCGCGGGCCCGGTTGGCGGCGCTCACCACGGCGGCCAGCGAGGCGTCGAGGATGCTCGAGTCCATGCCGACGCCCCACCACGTCGAGCCGTCGGTCCCCTCGGCCTCGACATAGGCCACGGCTGAGGCCCCGCTGCCCGAGGTGAGGGCGTGCTCGCTGTAGTCCCGGACCTCGAATTCGATCCCGAGGTCGGCCCGGAGGGCGCCGACCAGCGCGTCGATCGGCCCGTTCCCCTCGGCCATGACCGTGTGCGGTTCGCCGTCCACGAGCAGCTGGGCGGTCACCGTCGTCCGCCCGCCCCCGGTCGTCACCTCGCTGCCCACGATGCGGACCCCGGCGTCGTCGGGCAGGTACGTCCGGGAGAAGACGTCCCACATCTCGCCGGGCCGGATCACCGTCCCCGAACCCTCGGTCACGGCCTGGACCTCCTTCGAAAACTCCATCTGGAGCCGACGGGGAAGGTCGAGGCCGTGCTCGTGGTCCATGACGTACGCCACGCCCCCCTTGCCGGACTGGCTGTTGACCTGGATGATCGCCTCGTAGGTCCGCCCGGTGTGGCTGGGGTCGATCGGCAGGTAGGGGACCTCCCAGTGGTCGTAGTCCTCGCCGATGGCCTCGAATCCCTTCTTGATGGCGTCCTGGTGGGAGCCGGAGAAGGCCGTGTAGACCAGGTCGCCGGCGTAGGGATGCCGCGGGTGGACGGGCATGCGAGTGGCGAATTCGGCCACGCGGCGGACCCGGTCGATGTCGCCGAAGTCGAGGGCGGGGTCGACCCCCTGGGAGAACAGGTTCATGGCCAGGGTGACGATGTCCACGTTGCCCGTCCGTTCGCCGTTTCCGAACAGGGTCCCCTCCACACGGTCGGCGCCGGCCAGGACGGCCAGCTCGGCGGCGGCCACCGCGGTGCCCCGGTCGTTGTGCGGGTGCAGGCTGAGGATGATCGAGTCCCGGTTCGCCACCGTCCTCCCGAACCACTCGATGACGTCGGCGTAGACGTGGGGGCCGTACATCTCGACGGTGTTGGGCAGGTTGATGATGAACGGGTGCTCGGGGGTGGGCTCGAGTACGCCCATCACGGCCTCGCAGATCTCGACGGCGAATTCGGGCTCGGTCCCCGTGAAGCTCTCAGGCGAGTACTCGTAGCGGATCTCGGTGTCGGTCAGCGTGGGCTCGAACTTCTTGCACAGCCGTGCGGCGTTGACGGCGATGTCGACGATCCCCTGTCGGTCGAGGCCGAAGACCACCCGGCGCTGCAGCGTGGACGTCGAGTTGTAGAAGTGGACGATCGCCCGCTTGGCACCGCGCAGCGACTCGAAGGTCCGCTCGATCAGTTCCTCGCGGCACTGGACCAGGACCTGGATGGTCACGTCGTCGGGGATCAGGCCGCCCTCGATGATCTCGCGCTGGAAGTCGTAGTCGGTCTGGGACGCAGAGGGGAAGCCGACCTCGATCTCCTTGAACCCGATGTCCACCAGGGTCTGGAACAGGCGCAGCTTGCGTTCCGAGTCCATGGGGTCGACCAGGGCCTGGTTGCCGTCGCGCAGGTCGACGCTGGCCCACTGGGGTGCCACCACGGTCTGACGGTCCGGCCAGGTGCGGTCGGTCAGCACCAGCGGGACGTAGGGCCGGTAGAGGTGGAACGGCATCGGTGACACGTCGCACGGCATGGCGAGGCGCCGCCCCGTGCCGCCCTCGGAGGTGGTGTGTTGGTGCTCACTCATCGGATGCTCCCTTGTCGCTGCGGGTGTCTCGTGTCTCGGGTGTCTCGTGCTGCGGGTGCCTCGTGCTGCGGGTGTCTCGTGCTGCGGGTGCCTCGTGCTGCGGGTGCCTCGTGCTGCGGAGATCTCATGTCTCGGGTGTCGGTGGACCCTGCCTGGCGGTGCTGCCTGCTCGTGATCGTGGGACGCGGTCCGGTCCGGGAACGGTGGCGTCGGTCCTGTCCCCGGCCAACAAAAAACCTCCCGGCCGGAGGCACAGGAGGTTGCGGGCGAACGCGATGTGGCGTTCGCCGTCAGGTAAGGAGGAAGTCCGAGATCGTGAACGCCATACGCTGTCCATGGTGCCAGCGCCCGTGCGGCACGTCAAGGGCGGGACCCTGGTCGACGGCCCCTCCGTCCCGTCCGGACGCACCGCCCCCGTCGGGGCCGGCGCCCTAGACGCTCAGATCCGCTCGAAGTTCCGGGCCAGTTCCCAATCGGTGACCACCGAATTGGCCTTCGCCCACTCCTGGCGGGCCGTGTTGAGGAGGTGCTGGTGCACCTCGGGGCCGAAGGCTTCGGCCGCCACCTCGCTCGCCTCGAGGCTGGCGATGGCGTCGGGCAGTGTGGTCGGGATCCGGGGCACCTCGGGGGCGTGGTAGGCGTTCCCGGTGAACGCGGGGGCGAGCTCGAGCCCGTGGTCGATGCCCCACAGCCCACCGGCGATGGCGGCGGCCAGCACGATGTAGGGGTTCACGTCGGCCCCCGGTATGCGGCTCTCGACACGCCGGCCGGCGCCGTGGCCCACGGCCCGGAACCCACAGGTCCGGTTGTCCTCGCCCCACACGACGGCGGTGGGCGCCCAGGAGTCGGGCACATAGCGCCGGTACGAGTTCACGTAGGGGGCGAAGCACCAGGCCAGCTGGTCGGCGGCGTGGATCTGGCCGGCCACCCACCGGGCGCCGACCGTCGAGAACCCGGACGGGCCGTCCTCGTCGCCGGTGGGCGCCATGAGCGGCGCGTCGGTGGCGGCGTCCCACAGGCTGGTATGGATGTGGCACGAGGACCCGGCCGTGTCCATCGACCACTTCGCCATGAAGGTGGCCGCGCGGCCGTACTCGCCGGCGATCTCCTTGACGCCGTTTTTGAATACCAGGTGGCGGTCGGCGACCTCGAGCGCCGTCCCGTAGGTGATGTTGATCTCGTGCTGGCCGATGCCCGCCTCGCCCTTCGAGAACTCGATGGGGATCCCGGCCTCGGTCATTTCGTTGCGGATGCGGGCGATGATGTACTCCTCCCGCGACGTCTGGAGGAGCTGGTAGTCCTCGATCGACGTGGCGTGCGGGGTGAGGCCCTGCCACCGTTTCTCGCCGGCCTGGGCGAACGAGTCGAGGAACAGGTAGAACTCGAGCTCGGTGGCGCACTTGACCACGTAGCCGCGCTCGGCGGCGCGCTCGATCTGCCGGCGCAGGATGCGCCGCGGCGATACCTCGACGGGCTCGCCGTCGAGGGTGAGCAGGTCGCACAGAACCAGGACCGAGCCCGGCAGCCACGGCAGCGGTCGCACCGTCTGGGGGTCGATGACGGCGTTCAGGTCGCCGTACCCGGTCTCCCAGTTGGCGAATTCGTAGCCGGGCAGCGGGTCCATGTCGACGTCACAGGCCAGAAGGTAGTCGCATGCCTCGATCCCGTGGTCCAGCACGTGCTCCAGGAAGAAGGACCCGGTGACCCGCTTGCCCACCGGGCGACCCTGGAGGTCGGGGAACGCCACCACGACGGTGTGGACGTCACCGGCGCGGATCTGGTGGGGGAGGGTCTCGAGCGTCAGCATGCCTGCACTCTGTCCCAATCGGGGCCGGTCGTCCAACAGCCACGGCCCCGCCGGACCCGGGTCAGGGCCCCGATTCGGGGATGGGATACTGGCGCCATGGCCGCGTCCCACCCCCCGCCGCTCATCGGCGTGACCACCTACCGCCAGGAGACCCGCTGGTGGTCGTGGGACCGTGACGCCGCACTGGTGCCCGGTCGGTACCTCGACGTCGTGGTGGCGGCCGGAGGGTGGCCGGTGCTGCTCCCCCCGGTGGGCGAGGGCTCGGAGGATCCAGTCGGAGCCACGACCGCAGCCGTGGGGCCCGTGCTCGACGCCATCGACGGACTGGTGGTCATCGGTGGAGGCGACGTGTCCGCCGCCCGGTACGGGCAGGAGCCCGACCGGCGCAATGGGGGGATGAACGCCCGGCGCGACGAGCTGGAACTGCAGCTGATCGATGCCGCCATCGACCGCGACCTGCCCCTCCTGGCCATCTGCCGCGGCCACCAGGTGCTCAACGTGCTCTTCGGCGGGTCCCTCGTCCAGCAGCTGCCCGACCTCCTGGGCTCGACCCGTCACCAGCCGGCCGCCGGGGCGTTCGGCGAGGTCACCGTGACGTGCGAGCCCGGCACCCACGTCCACAGGCTCCTCGGCGAGCAGGCGGAGGTGCTGTGCAGCCACCACCAGGCGATCGACGCCCTGGGCGAGTCGCTGCTGGTCTCGGCCCGCAGCGACGACGGTGTGGTCGAGGCCGTCGAGGTCCTCGGGCGCACGTTCGCCGTGGGGGTGCAGTGGCATCCCGAGGAGAACGGCGACGTCCGCCTGTTCGCCGGACTGGTGGAGGCCGCCCGCGCCCGGGCCGTCGGGCTGTCCCGTTGAGCCGGGCGCCGTCCGGGGGACGACCTCACGGGGGAGTCGGCGGACGAGTGGACGACAGTGCAGGAGCCGAGGGTGCGCGGGCAGGCAGCGCACAACCAGATCAAGCCGAGGAGCCGTCATGAGTGCAGCCACCAGGGTCGTCAATCCCGCCACCGAGCAGGTCGTCGCCGAGGTTCCGATCCACGGGGTGGAGGAGACCGACGAAGCGGTGGCGCGGGCCCACGCCGCCGGGCCGGCCTGGCGCGCCGTCGCCCCGGCCGACCGGGCCCGGCTGATGCGCCGCTTCGCCGCCCAGGTCGAGGAGCACGCCGAGGAGCTGGCCCAGCTCGAGACGGCCAACGTGGGCAAGCCCATCACCGAGAGCCGGGACGAGGTCGGCATGGTCGCCGAGGTCCTGTACTTCTATGCCGGGGCGGTGGACAAGCACCGGGGGGCCACGGTGCCGGTGGCCGGCGGGGTCGACATGACGTTCCACGAGCCCCTGGGCGTCGTCGGGGCGATCATCCCGTGGAACTTCCCGATCGCCATCACCTCGTGGAAGGTGGGACCGGCCCTGGCGACGGGCAACACCATCGTGGTGAAGCCGGCGGAGATCACGCCGCTCACCGCCGTCCGCCTGGCCGAGCTGGCGCTCGACGCCGGCCTGCCCGAGGGGGTGCTCCAGGTCGTGACCGGAAAGGGCTCGGTCGTGGGCACCCGGCTGGCCGAGCACCCCGACGTCGCCAAGGTGGCCTTCACCGGGTCCACCGAGGTCGGCCGTGACGTCATGTCGCGTGCGTCGGGGACCATCAAGCGGGTGACCCTCGAGCTCGGGGGCAAGTCGGCCTCGGTCGTCTTTGCCGACGCCGACCTGGGCAAGGCGGCGGCCTCGGCGCCCGGCGGCGTGTTCGCCAACGGCGGCCAGGACTGCTGTGCCCGCAGCCGGATCCTCGTCCAGCGTTCGGTCATCGACGAGTTCCTCGACCTGCTGGCCGACGCCGTGGGGGCGTGGACGGTCGGCGACCCCACCGACCCCGACTCCAAGATGGGGCCGATGGTCACCGCCGCCCACCGCGACGTGGTGGCCTCCTTCCTCGACGAGGGCATGGGGTCCCCCGGCGGTCCCGTGGAGGCCCACACGGAAGGCGCCGTCCCTGGCGGACCCGGGTACTGGTTTCCGCCGACGGTGGTGGCCCCCGCCGACCCGACCTGGCGCATGGCCCGCGAGGAGATCTTCGGGCCGATCGTCGCCGTCATCCCCTTCGACGACGAGGAGGAGGCCGTCCGGCTGGCCAACGACACCCCGTACGGACTGTCCGGATCGATCTGGACGCGGGACAGCGCCCGATCACTGCGGATGGCTCGCGCCGTCCAGGCCGGCAACCTGTCGGTCAACTCGAACAGTTCGGTGCGGGTGCAGACCAGCTTCGGTGGCATGAAACAGTCGGGCTTCGGCCGTGAGCTCGGGCTGGAGGCACTCGCCTCCTACAGCGAGGTCAAGAACGTCTTCGTGTCGACGGTCGACTGACCGCGGTGGGCACCGGACCGCGGGACCCCGGGAGCGTGCGGGGCATGGTCGCGGTGGTGACGGGCGCCAGCCGGGGCATCGGCGAGGGACTGGCTGAGCACTTCGCCGGAGTCGGCATGCGGCTCGGACTCTGCGCCCGCTCGGTCCCGGCCGGGCCGCCCGGCGCCGACGCGATCGCCGGGTCGGTCGACGTCACCGACGCCGACGCCGTGGACGCCTTCGCCCACGAGGTGGTCGGCCGGTTCGGGCGGATCGACCTGTGGGTGAACAACGCCGCCGTCCTCGGCCCCATCGGCCCACTGGCCGATGCCGACCCGTCGGCACTGGCCGCGCACGTGGCCACCAACGTGCTGGGTGTGGCCCACGGCACCGCCGCCTTCGCCCGGCACGTCCGGAGCCGGCCCGGCAGGGGGACGCTGGTCAACCTGTCGTCGGGCGCGGCCACAAGGGCCTACCGGGGGTGGGCCGCGTACTGTGCTTCGAAGGCTGCCGTCGAGATGCTGACCGAGGTGGTCGGCCTGGAGGAGCGGGAGGTCGGGCTCGCCGCGTTCGCCGTCTCACCCGGAGTGGTCGACACCGGCATGCAGGCACTGATCCGTGCCACGCCGCCGGCCTCGTTCCCCGACGTGGCGCGGTTCCGCCGGACGGCGGAGGAGGACGCCTTCGCCACGCCGGCCTGGGTGGCCCGGTGGATCCTCGAGTGGTGCGTCGACCCGTCCACCCGGCTCGTGCCCGCGACCGGTAGGGGGTCCGTCGCCTTCCGGGTCCCCGACCCCGCAACGGAGGGGTAGTCGGCCACCCGGCAGGTTCGTCAGGCCGGTGGTGTCGTCAGGCCGGTGGTGTCGTCAGTCCGGTGGGGCGGGGAAGACCGGCGGGTTCGCCAGGTGGGCGAAGTTCGGCCACAGCGAGATGTCGATGTTGGGGTGGCGCGCCACAAGGTTCAGTACGTCCTGGCGGTAGAGGCGGATGAGCTGGTTGACGACGAAGGGGTCGAGCTCCAGCTTGCTCTTCGACGAGTTGACCGGTGCACGCCTCCGGGGAGGTCGGAAGGTGTCGTCCACACCCAGGAAGCGGAACGTCTCGGCCAGGTGCTCGTCCGGGGAGCGGACACAGGCTTCGAACTGGAGCACGAGTATCTCGTCGGGGGCGTATACCTCCTCCCACGGCTGCAGGAGGTTGGCGTACATGCTGTTGGGCAGCGACCGGTAGCGCAGTCGCTGGCGGGCCGTGCCCGGCATCGGACGCGACAGGTCGGAGCGGTAGCGCTCGATCGGATCGCGCAGCATGACCAGCAGCTTGGCCCCGGGTGCGGCCGCCCGGAGCACGGGTGGGAGCCGGAAGGCCAGGGCGTAGTGCGGGGTCCACTCACCGGTGATGGTGCCTTCGGGCCGGGGGAACCAGCCCTGGTACGACTCGGCGTCGGCCAACGTGCACGATCCATTGTCGACGCGCTTCAGGAACGGCTCGTTGAAGTAGTTGAGCTCCTTGTCGTGCTCGACGTGGATCTCGGGATGGGACATCAGCAGGCTGAACCACCACGTGGTGCCCGACTTGGCGGCACCGATGCCGACGAAGTCCGGCGGGCCGGTACGCATACCCGCGGGAACCGGCGGGGCCGGCGGCGGCCTGCCGGAGACCCAGGGCGGCCGCCTACCGAGCTTGCGCAGCACCTTCCGCTGGAACGGGACCGGAGTCCGGAGGAACACGTACCGGGCCGGCCCCCGGGCCCTGGGGCCGGTCGGAGTACTCATCGGTGGTCAGCCGGAACCGGCGGCAGTGCGGGGATGTCCACGATCGCTCCTCACGCCGTGCTCGGACCAGCCATCGACAGCGCGGGCAGCACTATACCGGCCCCAGGTCGCGGCACCGGTCCTTCAGCGGAGGTGGACGACGACGGCGCCCGGGGCACCGGCTCGGGCGTCGAAGGCCGCCAGGCGGTCGGCGATCCGCCGGACCATATCGGCCTGGGACACGTTCGGGCCCGGACCGGAGTGCGCCGTGCCGCCGACGTCGGGTGTTGCGCTGCCCCTCGACGATCGGTGGCCGGACGGTGACTCCGGTCCGGAACTGTGGACGGCGGTGCGGACGGAGTCGCCCGGGTCGCCGTCAGGTGTGAAGCCCTCGATCGCCGGGTGGGCGTGAGGGACGACACGCGGATGGGCGGGGGCGCGCACTGCGCCACCGCGGAGCAGCGTGAGGACCGGGCCGTCGGCGCGTCGGCGCTCCCGCTCGGTCCGACTGGTGGTGAAGGTGCTCCCGTGCATGTCTCCCATGCTGCGGGAGCCCTCTAAGGGGAACCCAAGGAGGGCATAGGAGTACCGGAAGAAGATTCGAAGAAGAAGATGAGAACGATCGCGTCCGGGTAACGTCGGGGCATGTCCGACCGCTCCCGCAGGATCGCCAAGCCGGCTGCCGCCTTCGGGGTGCTGGCCACCATGGCCAGCATCTGGTGGTTCGCCCTCCGCCCCCGACGCAAGGTGAAGTTGGAGAAGAGGTGAAGTAGGAGGAGTTAGGGGTCGGACGGGTACCCCTCTCCGGCCCTGCGGTCGGGGCCGCCCCGCCCCGCCGGCGGTCGGGCGACCACCGGTAGCCTTGCCCCGTGGCCCCGGTCTCGCTCCGCCCGCTCCGCTCGCGGAACTTCGCCCTCATCTGGTCGGCGGCCCTCGTGTCCAATCTGGGGTCGTGGATGCAGACGGTCGCCCTCGGCGTGCTCGTCTACCAGCGCACCGGAGCACCGGGTTGGACCGCCCTGGTCGTCGCCATCGGCTTCGTCCCCATCGGGCTCCTGGCCCCTGTCGGGGGAGCGCTGGCCGACCGGTTGGACCGCCGCAGGTGGCTCATCCTCACGACCCTGGCGGAAGCGATGTTCGCCGCCATCCTGGCGGTGCTCGCCGGGATCCACCGGGACCCTCCCGGGGTGCTGGTGCTCCTCTCGTTCCTGGGCGGGGCGGCGGGGGCCATCGGGTTCCCGGCGTACCAGGCGATGGTCCCCGACCTGGTCCCGCCGGAGGACCTGCTCGGTGCCGTGTCGCTGTCCTCGGCCCAGTACAACCTGGGACGGGTCATCGGACCCGCGCTGGCCGGGCTCGTCCTGCTCTCCCAGAACTATGCGTTCGTCTTCGGCATCAACGCGCTGTCGTTCGGCGCCGTTGTCGTCGCCCTCGTGCTGGTCCACCTGCCCCCGCCGGTTCCCCGGACCGGGAATGAGTCGATGGCCGCCCGGATCGCCGCCGGCGCCCGCGCCGCCATGGCCGAGCCAGGCTGCCGGTCGGCGATCCTCTGCATCGCGGTGGTCGCCCTGCTGGCCTCACCGTTCATCGCCCTGGTGGCGGCGATGGCCCACGTGGACCGCCCGCACGGATGGAGTCTCGGCCTCACCACGGCCGCACTGGTCACCGCACAGGGGGTGGGCGCCGTCGTCGGCGCCCTGTCGCTGGCGGGCCTGGCCCAGCGCTTCGGGCGCCTGACCGTGCTCCGAACGGCGATCTTCACCGTGCCCGTGCTGCTGTGCGCCTACGCGCTGGCGCCGACCCTCGCCCTTGCCGTGCCCGCCTTCGTGGCCGTCGGCGCCGCGTACATCGTGGTGCTGTCGGGCCTCAACACGGTGGTCCAGCTGCGCGCCCCGGTGGCGTCCCGGGGGCGGATCCTCGGCATCTACATGATGGCCCTCGGCCTGATCTATCCGGTGGGCGCCATCGTCCAGGGCTGGCTGGCGGACTCGCACGGGATCCGTGCCGTGACGGTCGGCGGCGCCCTCCTACTCCTGGCGGTCGCCACCCTGGCCGCCGTGGCGTACCCGACCGTCTTCACCGACCTGGGTGACCCGCCCGTCGTCGACGACCGGCCCCTGCCCGTCGGCGGCACGGCGTGAGCCCCGGCCGGTGAGCGGGACCGCCGCCATCGAGGTGCTCACGGCGGCCGACGCCGAGGTGCGCCAACGCCGGGCGGCCGGCACCCTGCTCGACGCCGGGCTCGTCGCCGGTGACCGGGTGGCATTCTGCCTCCCGTCGTCGGCCGGACTGCTGTGCGCCGTGCTCGGCGCGCTCCGGGTCGGGATCGTGCCGGTGCTGTTGAACGCCACCCTGCTGGGTGGCGAGCGCGACGTGTTGGTGGCCGACGCCGAGCCCGCTCTGGTCCTCCTCGACGCCGAGGGACTGGCCCGTCTGGACGGCGGACCCGAGGTGCCCCTCGCCCGGTACCCCCTGGCCCGGCCCATGCACTACACGTCGGGCACCACGGGCCGGTCCAAGGGAGTGTGGTCGGGACTCTGGGACGAGACGACGGCCGCCGCCGCCTTCGCCGACGAGGCGGACCTGTGGGGATTCGGGCCGGACGACGTCCATCTGGTCTGCTCCCCGATGTACCACTCGGTGTCGGTGCGGTTCGCCGGCGGGACGCTCCTGCGGGGAGGCACGTGCGTCGTGCTCGGCCACTTCGAGGCGGGCACGGCCGCCGCCGCCCTCGACGGCGCCGCCGGTGCGGCGCCCACGACCGCGTTCCTCGCCCCCTCGGCGCTGGCGCGCCTGCTGGCGCTCCCCGACAACGGGTCACGCCGATTCGCCCAGCTGCGCCTGCTGGTCCACGCCGGGTCCCCGTGTCCGCCGGCCCTCAAGCGGGCGGCACTCGACGTCGTGCCCGAGGGTGCGCTGTGGGAGTTCTACGGGTCGACCGAGGGCCAGTTCACCGTGTGCTCCCCCCGGGAGTGGACGGAGCACCCCGGTACCGTCGGACGGGCCAGGGTCGGACGGGACCTCGCCGTCGATCCCGACGGTACGGTGTGGTGCCTGCCCCCGGACTTCGGTCGCTTCACCTACTGGCGGGACGACGCCAAGACGGCGGGTGCCTGGCGGGACGGTGCGTTCACTGTCGGTGACCTCGGCCGATTGGACGACGAGGGCTACCTGTTCCTCGACGGCCGAAGGGACGACCTGGTCATCACCGGCGGTGTCAACGTCTACCCGGCCGAGGTGGAGGCGGCCCTGTGCGACGTTCCCGGTGTCGCCGAGGTGGCCGTGTTCGGGTTGCCCGACGATCGGTGGGGGCAGCGGGTGTGCGCCGCCGTCGTGACCACCGGCGTGCAGGGCGACGATGCCGTACTCACCGCCCTGGCCGACCACGCCGCCGCCAGCCTGGCCGGCTACAAGCGGCCGAAGGAGTACACCGTCGTCCCCGGCCTGCCCCGCACGGCGACGGGGAAGGTCCGGCGCCTGGCGCTGCCCGGTGTGCTCGGACGCGACGGCGACGACGGGGATCCCGGCCCTCCCGACGTGTGCACCGGATCCCGCCGGGCGCGGTCCGGGGGATGGGCGATACTGGTGGCCATGAGTTCCGCTGACTTCGGTCCCCCCATCGCCACCGTCAACCCCACCACCGGCGAGCTGATCGAGTCGTTCGAGGCCCTGGACGACGCCCAGGTCGAGGACCGCCTGGCCACCGCCGCGGCCACCGCCGCCGAGTGGGCGCGCACCACCTTCGCCGAGCGCTCGCGCCTGCTGGTGACGGCAGCCGAGCTGCTGGAGGGCGAGGTCCCCGACATCGCCCACATCGTGACCACCGAGATGGGCAAGCCCTTCGCCCAGGCCAAGGGCGAGGTGTCCAAGTGCGCCGCCGGGTTCCGCTGGTTCGCCGAGCACGCCGAGGCCATGCTGGCCGACAAGGAGGTGCCGGTCGACGCGTCGCTGGGCCTCGTCACCTACCAGCCGCTCGGTGTCGTGCTGGCCATCATGCCGTGGAACTTCCCGCTGTGGCAGGTGGCCCGCTTCGTCGCCCCGGCGGTCATGGTCGGCAACGTCGGACTGCTGAAGCACGCCCCGAGCGTCCCCCGCACCGCCCTGCTCCTCGAGGACCTGTTCCGCCGGGCGGGGGCACCCGACGGCGTGCTCCAGACCCTGCTGATCGGGACCCACCAGATCCCCGCCGTCATCGCCGACGGGCGTGTCGCCGCCGTGACCCTGACCGGCAGCGTCGGCGCCGGGCGTGCCGTGGCCGCCCAGGCCGGTGCAGCGGGCAAGAAGGTCGTCCTCGAGCTCGGTGGCAGCGACCCGTTCATCGTCCTGCCCTCCGCCGACCTCGACCGCGCCGTCCCGACCGCCGTCCAGGCCCGCGTGCAGAACGGGGGGCAGTCGTGCATCGCCGCCAAGCGGTTCATCGTCCACGCCGACGTCGCCGCGGGGTTCACCGAGCGGTTCGTGGCGGCGATGGGGGCCCTGTCGGTGGGCGATCCGTTCGACCCGGCCACCGAGGTCGGACCGCTGATCAATGCGGCGGCGGTCGACACCATCGAGGCCCAAGTGGAGGACGCCCGGGCCAAGGGCGCCACCATCCTGTGCGGTGGGGGGCGGGTGGTGGGCCCCGCCGGACCCGACCACCCGGGCTGCTTCTACGCCCCCACCGTCATCACCGACATCCGGCCCGGGATGCGGGTGGCCACCGAGGAGGTCTTCGGGCCGGTCGCCCTGTTGTACACGGTGTCCGACGCCGACGAGGCGCTGGCGCTGGCCAACGACAGCGAGTTCGGCCTCGGATCGAGCGTGTGGACGTCCGACCCCGACGAGCAGCAGCAGTTCGTCGTGGGATTGGCGGCGGGCCAGGTGTTCGTGAACGGGATGACCGTGTCGATGCCGCAGCTCCCCTTCGGGGGGATCAAGAGCTCGGGCATCGGCCGCGAGCTCGGCTCCTACGGCCTCCACGAGTTCTGCAACGTGAAGTCGGTGTGGATCGCCTGATGGCGTGCCGGGACGCACTGTGATCGTCGGTCGGTGAGCACCGTCCCGTGAGCAGCGCCGTCGTATGACCATGGCCCGACCGGGTCGGGGCCGTCCTGTCGAGGACCGGCGCGCCTACTTCGACCACGCGGCGACCACCCCGCTGCGACCCGAGGCCCGTGAGGCCATGCTGCCGTTCTGGACGCAGGACTTCGCCAACCCGTCGGGTGCGCACACCGAGTCCCGGCGGGCCCGGGTGGCACTCGACGACGCCCGCGAGCGCATCGCCGAACTGCTCGGTGCCGGTCCCGGGGACGTGGTGCTCACCTCGGGCGGCACCGAGGCGGACGATCTGGCCGTCCACGGGCGGGTGGGACGCCGTAGGCGACCTCCTGGGAGCGGGCGACGGTCCCGGTGCCGTGGTGTGCGCGGCCATGGAGCACCACGCCGTGCTGGAGGCGTGCCGGGCCCTGGCCCGCCGCACGGGGGCCGACCTCCGGCTGGTCCCGAGCGACCCGTGGGGCGTCGTGGACGTGGACGCCCTGGCTGGGGCGTGCACCCCCGAGGTACGGCTCGTGTCGGTCATGACCGTCAACAACGAGCTCGGGCACGGTGCAGCCGCTGGCCGCCGTGGCCCGGCTGGTCGGGGAGCGGTCCCCGCACGCCGTGCTCCACACCGACGCCGTCCAGGCCGTCCCCTGGCTCGATGCCGCGGTGACCGGACCGGCCGACCTGGTGTCGGTCAGCGCCCACAAGTTCGGTGGCCCGAAGGGGACCGGGGCGCTGGTGCTGCGTCGGGGGGCCGCCGTCCGGCCCCGGATGGCCGGCGGCGGACAGGAGCGGGGACGCCGCAGCGGCACGCCGAACGTGGCCGGGGCCGTGGGCGCGGCCGCCGCGCTCGGCGCCGCGGTGGCCGGTCGGGAGGCCGACGTGGCGCGGGTGACCGCCCTGCGCGACCGGCTGGCCGACGCCCTGGCCGCGCAGGTTCCGGACGTGGTCGAGTCGGGTCGTCGCTCCGATCGCGTGGCGGGGATCCTCCACCTGCGGCTCGACGGGGTCGAGTCCGAGGCCCTCGTCGTGCTCCTGGACGAGGTGGGGATCGCAGCGTCGGCGGGGGCGGCGTGCTCGAGCGGGGCGGTCGAGCCGAGCCACGTGCTGGCCTCGCTCGGCCTCGATGCCGTGGCGGCCTCGTCGGGGGTCCGGTTCTCCCTCGGTGTCACGACCACCGACGCCGATGTGGACCTCGCCATCGAACGGGTCCCACCCGTCGTCGAACGCCTGCGAAACTAGGGCCGTGCGCATCCTGGTGGCCATGTCCGGTGGGGTCGACTCGTCCGTCGCTGCCGCCCTGCTGGTCGAGGCCCTGGGCACCGACGACGTGGTCGGTGCGACGCTCAAGCTGTGGGGAGGCGACTCCGACTCGGGGTGCTGCTCGGTGGCCGACGTCGACGACGCCCGGCGGGTGGCCGATCAGCTGGGCATCGTCCACCACGTCTTCAACTTCGCCGCCGACTTCACCGCCCGGGTGGTCGACCCCTACGTGGCCGGTCACGCCGAGGGACGGACGCCCAACCCGTGCATCGAGTGCAACCGGCACCTGAAGTTCGACCGGTTGCTCGACCGGGCCGCCGCGCTCGGGTTCGACGCCGTGGCCACCGGCCATCACGCCCGGGTCGGGCGAGACCTCGACGGCACCCGGCGCCTGCTGCGCGGTGCCGACGCCAGGAAGGACCAGTCGTATGTCCTGGCCATGCTGGGCCAGGACCAGCTCGCCCGGTGCACCTTTCCGGTGGGGGAGCGGACCAAGGACGAGGTCCGGGCCGAGGCCGCCCGGCTCGGGCTGCGCACGGCGGCCAAGCCCGACAGCCAGGACGTGTGCTTCATCCGGTCCGACGTCGGACGGGCCGGCTTCCTCGCCGACCGGGTGCCCCTCCACACCGGTCGCCTCGTCGACCACCACACGGGGGTCGACCTCGGGGTCGTCGACGCCGTCGAGCTGGTCACCGTCGGACAGCGCCGGGGCATGGGCCACGGGACCGACGGGCGCCGCCGGTTCGTCACCGCCGTCGACGTCCCGACCCGGCGGGTCACGGTCGGCCCGCCCGAGGCGGCCCTCGCCACGGGACACGACCTCCACACGGTGGCCTGGGTCGACGGTGCGCCGACCTGGGGCGCCGACGGGACCGCGTGCGCCCTCGCCCAGTGCAGCGCTCACGGCCCGGCCGTGTCGTGCACGGTCCGGGCGGACGCCGACGGGTTGAGCGTGACCTTCGTCGAGCCCCAGCGACGCGTGGCTCCCGGCCAGACCATCGCCCTCTACGATCCGGCCCACCCCGACAGCGTGCTGGGCTCGGGGATCGTGGCATGAGCGCCGCTCGGTCACCGGCCGGGACGGGGGGTGGCGGCGCCGTCGACCCCGTGGCCCGCGCCGGCGAGCTGCGGGCCGAGATCGCCCACCACAACGAGCGCTACCACGTGCTCGACGACCCCGAGATCACCGACGCCGAGTACGACGCCCTGGTGCGCGAGCTGCGCTCCCTCGAGGCCGAGCACCCCGATCTGGCCGTGCCCGACTCGCCCACCGGTCAGGTCGGCGCCGCCCCGTCGACGCTGTTCGCCCCCGTCACCCACCACGTCCCGATGATGAGCCTCGACAACGCGTTCAGCCCCGAGGAGCTGCGGGCGTGGACCGACCGGCTGGCCAAGCAGGTCCCCGAGGACACCCGGTTCGAGTGCGAGCTCAAGATCGACGGGCTCGCCATCTCACTCCTCTACCGCGACGGCCGGTTCACCCAGGCCGCCACCCGCGGCGACGGGACGACCGGCGAGGACGTGACGGCCAACATCGCCACCATCGCCGCGATCCCCCACGACCTCGACACCGCCGCCGGTCCGCCGCCCACGGTGCTCGAGGTACGCGGCGAGGTCTACATGCCCATCCGGGCGTTCGAGGCCCTGAACCACCGCCAGGCCGAGGCCGGGGAGAAGCCCTTCGTCAACCCGCGGCAATTCGGCGGCCGGATCGCTGCGCCAGAAGGACCCCGCCGTCACCGCCACCCGGGCGCTGTCGTTCTGGGCGTACCAGGTCGGCGAGGTCGAACCCGCCCCTACGCCCGACGGGGACGACCCGCCGGCGGCCCTGGCCACCAGCCAGTCGGCCACTCTCGCCTGGCTGGACCGGGCCGGGTTCCCCGTCAACCCCGAAGTCCACCTGGTGCACGGGCTCGACGAGGTGATGGCCTTCTGCGCCCGGTGGGAGGAGCACCGCCACGACCTCGACTACGAGATCGACGGGGTGGTGGTCAAGGTCGACGACCTGGGGCTCCAGCGCTCCCTCGGATCGACGTCGCGCGCCCCCCGGTGGGCCATCGCCTACAAGTTCCCGCCCGAGGAGCGCTCGACCACGCTCGTCGACATCGAGGTCTCGGTCGGCCGGACCGGCAAGATCACGCCGTTCGCCGTGCTCGAGCCCGTCTTCGTGGGCGGGTCCACGGTGGGGCTCGCCACGCTCCACAACGAGGACCAGGTCCGCCTGAAGGACGTCCGCCCGGGCGACACCGTCGTCGTCCGCAAGGCCGGCGACGTCATCCCCGAGGTGGTCGGGCCGTTGCGGGTGGCGGGCAGGCGCCGCAAGCCGCCGTGGAAGTTCCCGACGGTGTGCCCCGACTGCAGCGGTCCGCTCGTCCGACTGGAGGGGGAGAGCGACACCTTCTGCACCAACCTCGACTGCCCCGGCCAGCGGGTCCAGCGCATCGCCCACTTCGCCTCGCGGTCGGCCATGGACATCGAGGGACTGGGGGAGCAGCGGGTGCAGCTGCTGGTCGACCACGGCCTGCTCGTCGACGTCGCCGACCTCTACGGCTTCACCACCGCGACCTTCGCCGGGCTCGAGGGGTTCGCCGCCGTGTCGACGGCCAACCTGCTCGCCGCCATCGACGCGTCCCGGGCCCGGCCGCTCAGTCGGGTGCTCATCGGGCTCGGCATCCGACACCTCGGGCAGGTCGGCTCGGTGGCGCTGGCCCGCGCCTGTGGCGACATCGACGGGGTCCTCGCCGCCGACGAGGAGGCGCTGGCCGCCATCGAGGGGGTGGGGCCCGTCATCGCGTCGAGCGTCGTGGCCTGGTTCGACTCGCCCGTCAACCGCACCGTGGTGGAGCGGCTCCGCACCGCCGGCCTCCACCTGGAGGAGCCCGGCGGCGGGGACGGGGGGCCGCCCGACGTGCCCCGGACCCTCGAGGGACGGTCCGTCGTCGTCACCGGGACGCTCGAGGGCTACACCCGTGACGAGGCGGAGGCCGCCGTGCTCGCCCGGGGAGGCAGGTCACCGGGGTCGGTGTCGGCCAGGACGTACGCCGTGGTCGTCGGTGCCGCCCCCGGGGCGTCCAAGGTCACCAAGGCCGAATCTCTGGGGGTGCCCGTGGTCCCGGGTGACCGGTTCGACGAATTCCTGGCCTCGGGGGTGCCGCCCGAGGCCAGGTGATCCCATCGGCCCAGTTGGTGCCCTTCGGCCGCCCCATTGTGTACCCAGAGCAGCCAAATTCACCCGGACTCACCAATTTTGACGATCTTGTCAGGCGTCCGACCAAAAGCAGCCGGGCCTGCTTGTCAACGCCTGGTTACCTCGGTACTGTACCGGTACCGGTTCGAAGGTTGTCAGGGCAGGGGAAGGTGCCCGATCCGAACCCGTACTGCAGGGGCATCGGGGGGCGTCGGTTCGACGGTACCGAGTGCACGGTGGCTACGGAATCCGGATTGGGGTCCGATTTTCTGTAACGGTTGGGGGGAGTCGTTCGTTCTACTCCTCAGCCGCTTGCCTGGGGGATCTTCTGGTCGGTGGTTGGACACATGTCGGGGGGCGACCGTCGCCTGACTTCGAGCCCGTGGCCACACGGGGGAAATCAAGGAGCAATCATATGATTCGCAAGATGCTGGTTATTGCGGCAGCTGTCGCAATGCCTGCTGCTACCCTCGCCGGGATTACGGCTGTCGGTAGTAGCGGAGTTGCCTCCGCCAAGGCCTATCCTCCGACTGCCCTTTCTTGTGGGTTCTCCGGGACGGTCACGTTCGCCAAGCCGGGACTCTCGGTCAACGGGTCGATCACCAACAAGACGGTCGAGGACACCGCGACGAACATCGCCGGTTCGGGCACCGGGTGCGACACGAAGGCGATCAAGGTCAAGATCCCGAGCACGACGGACAAGTGCTGGTCGACGCTGCCGATCTACGCCAAGAACGTGGCCGACGGCCTCACGGGCGGCGTGCTGCAGGTACAGGTCGGTGGCACGGGCACGCCTCCCTCCCCCATCACCACCCCCGCAGCTGCAGGCTCGTGTGACGTCGGTGGCGCCTCTGCCGCCACTGATCCGACCCTGAGTGCCACGGACATCAAGAAGGCACTCAAGGCCCAGTTGTTCTACGACACCGCGAACTCACTCGTCGTGTCGGGCCCGAGCGCCATCACGAACGGCTTCCCCGACGGGATCCCGTTCACGGACAACGGTACGAAGATCAGCCTGGAGATCGCCTCGTCGGCCACCGTCATCGCCGCTGCATGCGGCTCGGACGTCGGGTTCTCGATGTCCGGCAACGTGGACGTTTACGGCTCGATCACGCCGACCGACCCGACGGGTACGCAGCTCAGTGACGCCACCGGACCGATGGCCTACTCGCTGCTGCTGTGCCTGGGCACCGTCACCGACTCCGGCGCCGATGCCACCGGGACCTTCCTCGGTGACTTCCTGGCCATGGTGGGTGGCGACCAGACCATCACCCTGTCGGTGGCCAACGTCGACCCGGCTGTCAGACGCGCTGAACATCACCGACTGACCCAGTCCCCCACCCGATTCCGGGTGGACTGACGTAACGCCAGTGGCGGGGCTCCGGCCCCGCCACTGGCGCGTCCCGGCCCAGGCACCCACCGCCGTCGGTTGGTCGACCCGGGCCGGTGTTCCCCGATCCGCACATTGCTCACCCGTGAGGTGCTCCCCGATCCGCACATTCTCCACCGGGCCATCCGAGCCGCCGTGCGTCGACCCGGGCCTCCGTGTGTCGAGGTCCACTGGTGAGGACTGCACGCACCGTGGCCGCCGTCGGACCGCCGTCGGACCGCCTTCCGATGCGCCGTCCGACCCTCCACCGATTCGGCCGCCGCACTCGGTAGCCTGAGCGGAGCCATGCCGAGTCTCACCGACTCCATCGGGCGCGTCCTCGGCGACCGCTACCGACTCGTCGCCGCCGTGGGCACCGGTGCGTCCGCACACGTGTACCTGGCCGATGACGTCTCGCTGCGGCGCCAGGTGGCTATCAAGGTGCTCCATCCGGCCCTGGCCGGTGACCAGGCCTTCCTCAAGCGCTTCCGGGCCGAGGCCCGGGCCGTCGCCGCCCTCAACCACCCCAACGTCCTCCGCGTCTACGACTGGGGCGAGGAGGACGGCGAGCCCTACCTGGTCCTCGAGTACCTCGCCGGTGGCAGCCTGCGCCAGATCTACGACACCGGGGTGCTGCTGACCCCCGAGCAGGCCGTCCGGATCGGCATCGAGGCGTGCGCCGGGCTCGACTACGCCCACCGCCGGGGGTTGATCCACCGGGACATCAAGCCCGCCAACATCCTCTTCGACGCCGACGGGCGCCTCCGCATCGCCGACTTCGGCCTGGCCCGGGCCCTGGCCGAGGCGGCCTGGACGGAGCCCGACGGTGCCATCCTGGGCACGGCCCGCTACGCCGCCCCCGAGCAGGTGGAGGGCTGGGTCCTCGACGGCAGGGCCGACGTCTACGGGCTGGCCCTGGTGCTCTACGAGGGGGTGACGGGCGAGTCCCCGTTCATCGGCGACACCACGGTGGCCACCCTCATGGCCCGGATCGGCGCCCTCCTGCCCGAGCACGAGGCCCTGGGCCCGCTGGGTGAGGTCCTCACGTGGGCGGCGGCCCCGGACCCGGCCGAGCGCTATGACGCCGCCCGGTTCGGCGTCGCGCTGGCCGAACTGGCTGCCACCCTGCCCGATCCGACCCCCCTGCCGTTGGTCACGCCCGAGCGCGAGGAGGAGGATCCGTTCCTGATGGCCGCGGCCGTGGGCCTGACGACGGCCTCCGAGCGTCCGGCGGCACCCGTCCGTCCGCGGGCCGAGGCCCCGGCGGACCTCACCGAGCTGGGCGTCCCCTCCGGGACCCCGGCCGCCGCCGCACTGGGCGTCGATCCGACGCCGGCTGCGTCCGCCGGGCGCCGGCGCCGGAAGTGGCCGTCGGTGGTGGCTCTGTGCGTCCTGGTGGCCGCCCTCCTGGCCGCCGGCATCGCCTGGGCCGTCCAGGCCAAGGTCTTCACACCGTCGCGCCCGGTCCCGGCCCTCGTCGGGCGCACGCTCCCGGCGGCAACCGCCGCCGCGCACGCCCAACAGCTCGAACTCCGGGTCGCCGGGCACTCGTCGTCGATCGCCGTCCCCGACGGGTCGGTGGTCAGCCAGCAGCCGGCCGCCCTGTCGGGCGGCGCCCGAGCCACGCTCAAGCAGGGGTCCTCGATCGCCGTGGTGGTGTCGAGCGGTCCGCCGCTGGTAGCCGTCCCGGACCTCACCTCGTTCTCCAACTGCCACGACGCGGTCCAGGCCCTGGCCGGCGCCCACCTGGTCGGTGTGTGCCCGCCGACCGCCGCGCAGTACAGCCCGACCGTGGCCTCCGGCGCCATCGTGGGCACCACGCCGGCCACCCGGGCCCCCTACGGCTCGACGGTCACCATCATCACGTCGAAGGGCCACGCCCCGGTGGCCGTCCCGACCGTCGCCGGGGCGGGCACCAGCTACACCTCGGCCGCCACCGCCCTGACCGCGGCCGGCTTCGCCCCCCAGGAGTCGAAGGTCTACAACTCGACGGTCCCCGCGGGCCAGGTGATCGGGACCACCCCGCCCGCCGGTGGGACGCAGCCGTTCGGCTCGGCCGTGTCCGTCCAGGTCTCGCTCGGCCCGCAGCCGGTGACGGTCCCCTCGCTGGTGGGCCAGTCGCCGTCGGCCGCCGCTTCCGCGCTGACCGCCCTCGGCCTGGTCGCCGGTGGCCCCTACGGGCCCCCCGGCGCCACCACGGTAGTCTCGACGTCCCCGCCCGCGGGCAGCTCGGTCGCGGTCGGCTCCGCCGTCGAGGTCTACACCAATTGACGGCGCCTGCCCGGGCCTGCGAGTTGTGCGAGGCCGCCCGGATCACCGAGTGGCACCACGAGGACGACATCTGCTGGGTGGCCGACTGCGAGGTGTGCGGGGTTCCCATGGTGGTGTGGAAGCAGCACGGCAACGAGCCACCGGAGCCCGACGTCGAGCACATGTTGGCCGAGCTGGGCGCCGTGGCCGACCGGGTCCTGGGGGAGGGGACCTGGTCCTTCGACCGGGTGATGCGCCAGATCCCGGACCACTTCCATGCCCACGCCCGGGACCCGAACTGGTGGTTCCGGCGCTTCGGACGGTCCTGACCCTCCCGGTGGGCGGGCGCCGATGATCAAGTACCTGGGTTCGAAGCGGCGCCTGGTGCCCGCACTGGCCGCGTTGGCCGCCGCCTCGGGGGCCCGGACCGGCCTCGACCTGTTCTGCGGCACGACCCGGGTGTCCCAGGCCTTCAAGGCCCTCGGGATCCGCATGACGGCGGTCGACATGACCCGGTGCGCCCACGTGCTGGCCCGGTGCTACGTGGCCACCGACCCCGAGGCCGTCCCGGGTTCGGGGTCGAGGTGGCCGCGGCCGTCGACCGGCTCAACGCCGTGCCCGGCGCACCCGGGTACGTGACCGAGACGTTCTGCGCCGACGCCCGCTTCTTCCGCCCGGCCAACGGCGAGCGGATCGACGCCGTGCGCGACGTCATCGAGGCCGAGTACGCCGGCACCCCGCTGTGGCCGGTCCTCCTCACCAGCCTCCTCGAGGCCGCCGACCGGGTCGACTCGACGACGGGCCTCCAGATGGCCTACCTGAAGCGGTGGGCGTCCCGGGCCGACCACCCCCTCGTGCTGCGGGTGCCGGAGCTGCTGGCCGGGCCGGGACGGCCGTGCGGGGTGACGCCCGGGCCCTGGTCGGGTCCCCGGCGCTCCCCGACGTCGACCTGGCCTATCTGGACCCGCCCTACAACCAGCACCGCTACGACGCCAACTACCACGTGTGGGAGACCCTGGTGGCCTGGGACGCCCCCGACCACTACGGCGTCGCCTGCAAGCGGGCCGAGCTCCGCGACCCGGCCACCCGCAGCGCGTTCAACGGTCGCCGCACCATGCCCGTGGCACTGGCCGACGTGGTCGTCCGGGTGGCCGCCGAGGTGGTGGTCCTGTCGTACAACAACGAGTCGTGGCTGACCTACGACGAACTGCACGCCCTGTGCGCCACCCGGGGCCACGTGGAGGTCCTGGCCTTCGACTCGGCCCGCTACGTCGGGGCCCGGATCGGCATCCACGACCCGGCCGGGCGCAAGGTGGGCACCGTCACCCACACCCGGAACACCGAGTACGTGGTGGTGTGCGGGCCCCGGGCCCGGGTGCGGGCCATGGCCGCCGCCGTGGAGTCGGCGGGACTGGGGGCGCGGGTGGACCGACCCGTCCCGGTGCCGGCCGCCTGAGTCCTCCCCCCCCCCTGAGCCCCGCCGCCCGGGCGCGCCGTCCAGGTCCCACGACGCCCGCCATCGGCCCGACCGGGGTGGCGGCCCCCCGCCATCGGCTTGACCGGGATGGCGGCCCGATGGGAACGTGGAACCGGCACGTCCCCTGTCACCGACCGGACCGGTCGCCCGCGGTCGGACGCCGGCCGGAGCGTGCCGACCTGGGATGCGCACACCACCGCCGACCCGCCGACCGGTGGCCGGCCGACACGAGAGAAGCTGAGGACATGGGAGCACTGGACGGACGGATCGCCATCATCACCGGCGCGGGCCGCGGCATCGGCCGCGAGTACGCCCTGCTGTTCGCCGCCGAGGGGGCCAAGGTCGTCGTCAACGACCTGGGGGGTCGCTCGACGGTCGGGGGACGACCGGAGTGCCGCCCAGACGGTGGTCGACGAGATCGTGGCCGCCGGCGGCGAGGCCGTCGCCAACCACGACGACGTGACCGACTGGGAGGGCGGCAAGCGCCTCGTCGACACCGCCATCGCCACCTACGGCGACCTCCACGTCCTGGTCAACAACGCCGGCATCCTGCGCGACCGGGTGCTCGTCAACATGACCGAGGAGGAGTGGGACGCCGTCATCCACGTCCACCTGAAGGGCCACTTCGTGCCCACCCGCCACGCCGCCGCCTACTGGCGCGAGCAGACCAAGGCGGGCAAGGAGGTCAAGGCGTCCGTGATCAACACCTCGTCGACCTCGGGGCTCCTCGGCAACCCGGGCCAGACCAACTACGGCGCCGCCAAGGCCGGCATCGCCGCCTTCACCACCATCGCCGCCACCGAGCTCGCCCGCTACGGGGTCCGGGTCAACGCACTCGCCCCGAACGCCAGGACCCGGATGACCGTCGAGACGCCCGGACTGGCCGACATCGTCGCCGCCCCGACCGACGCCGCCGCGTTCGATGCCTGGGACCCGGCCAACATCGCGCCGCTCGTCGCCTACCTGGGCACCGAGGGCTGCCCGGCCACCGGCAAGGTGTACTTCATCCTGGGCGGACAGATCCGCTTGTTCCAGCCCTGGACGCTCACGGACACCCTCGAGAAGGACGACCGGTGGACGGTGGCGGAGCTCCAGGCTGAGATGCACAAGCTCGGGGGCTGAGTGGCCTCCCGGGCCGACGGGCCCGGTCCGGTTGCCGGTGATCCGTCCCCGGAGGACGGGTTCGACGCCGACGAACTGCGCGAGGCCGAGCACCTCCTGAGCGGGACCGGCTCGGGCGGCGACGGCGGGATCACCGTCCCGTGGCCGCTGCTGTTCCGGCACCGGATGCACCACAAGGTCGCCGGATCGGACCGGTACCAGTGGTGGGTGCTGTGGACCGTGCTCGCCGGACTGCTGTCGGTCAACATCACCTTCACGGTGTTCGTGGTGGCACTGCCCGAGGTGGCCCGCCAGCTCCACACCACGGTGACCACGTTGACGTGGACGTCGACCGGTCCGCTGCTGGCCTTCGGCGTGGCGGCGCCGATCCTGGGCAAGCTCGGCGACCTGCGCGGGTACAAGCGCCTCTACCTGTGGGGGCTGTCCGGGGCCGCCGTCAGCGTGGTCCTGACCGCCTCGGCGCCGACGGCGGGGGTGCTCATCGCCGCCCGGCTCTTCGACGGCGTCCAGGGGGCGGCCACCGGGGCCGCTTCGATGGCGCTCGTGCTCCAGGCCTTCTCCCACGAGGACCGGGTCAAGGCCATGGGGTGGTGGGCGCTGGTCGGCGCCGGCGGGCCCGTGCTCGGTGTCACCATCGGGGCCCCGATCATCCAGTACTACGGGTGGCGGGCCCTGTTCTGGGGTGAGCTCCCCCTGATGGCCGTCGCCGCCGTCCTGGCCGTGATCGTCCTGCCGAACCACGACCACGCCGCCTCCACGGCCGCCGCCGCCCAGGAGCGCACCGGCCGCGCCACCGGTCCCACCGCCCGGCCCACCGGCCCGGTCGACCGGGCCGAGCCGTCGGCCGGGGTCACGCCTCCCGGGAGCCCGTGGCGCGAGCTCGACTGGATCGGGTCGATCACCCTGTCCACGTCGGTCACCGTCGGGCTCCTGGCCCTCAACGTGGCCCCGTCGTGGGGGTTCACCTCGGCAAGGACACTGGCCCTGTTCGCGGCCAGCGCGGTCGTCGGCGTGTACTTCGTCCTCCACGAGCGCAGGGCTCCCCGGCCCCTCATCCCGCTCCACTACTTCCGGAAGCGGAACTTCGTGTTCCCCCTGGGGGCGAGGGCCTTCGTCAACTTCGCCTACATGGGCGGCTTCTTCCTCTTCCCCATCCTGATGGAGCGGGTCTACGGCTACAGCGAGACGGCCGCCGGCCTGCTGTCCACCGCCCGGCCCCTGATGTTCTCGCTGTCGGCGCCCATCGCCGGCTACGCGGCCGTCAAGGTGGGGGAGCGCTGGTCGGTGGTGGCCGGCTCGGTGGCGCTCTGCGTGTCGATGCTGGTCTTCACCCAGGTGGGCGCCGACCCGTCGGTGGCGCTCATCGTGGTGGCGCTGGCACTGTCCGGACTGGGCAACGGGGTGTCCACCCCGTCGACGGCCTCCTCGGCGGCCAACGAGGTGGCTCCCGACGAACTCGGGGTGATGAGCGCCGCCCAGCTGCTGATCACCCAGATCGGGATCGTGGCCGGCATCCAGGTGATGGTCACGGTGCAGGCGTCCTCCGCGGGCGGGGCCGGATCGCTGTCCTCGTTCCACCGGGCGTACCTGGTCGGGGCGATCGTGGCCCTGGCCGCCGTGGTCTGCGGGTTCTTCGTCACGGACACGCCACGGGAGGCACGGGGTGCGCCGACCGAGGTGTCCCTGCACTGACGCCCGGGCTCCGGCCGTCTCCGACCGGGCTCCGGCCGTCTCCGACCGGGCGGGTCCTACTCGGTCATGGCCTGGATCCGGGCGGCGATCTCGGCGGCGGTCGGGTCCGGCGAGACGGTCTGGAGGGCCATCAGCTTGGCGATGTCGCCCTCCACCTTGATCTTGCCCTGCATGAACGCCTGGAGACCCGCCTGGGGGTTGCCCTCGACGAGCAGGGCCCGGGCGATGTCCCACCCGATGGTGACCTTGAGGTCGACCGGGTCGATGTGGCCGACGTCGAGGACCAGCTCACCCGTGCTGGTGTCGGCGTGTGCGTGGACCGGCCCCTCGCCGAACGGCACCTCCACGACGACCAGGTTCACCCGCACGGCGTGCTCGATCCCACCACCCCGTCCCTCGTACTCGGCCCGGATGGCGCGCGCCTCGTCCAACCACTCGTCACTCAGAAACAGGTAGGTGGCCATCGGTGCTGCTCCTCGCCCCTCGGTCGGTCGTCGGACGGCAACTCTACCCGCCGTCCCGGGGAGCCGACCGATCGCCGGCGGCGGACCCGGCCGTCGACGGGGAGGGCGCCCGTGACCCGTTAGCATCCGGGGCGTGACTGCTCCCATCATCCAGGGCTGCGACCCCTGGACCGCCGACGGCGGCTCGAACGGCGTCCTCGTCCTCCACGGGTTCACCGGCAACCCCCAGTCCATGCGGCCCCTGGCCGAGGCACTGGCCGGCGCCGGGTTCACCGTCGACCTGCCCCTGCTGCCCGGACACGGCACCTCGCTGGAGGACATGGTGCCGACACGTTGGGACGACTGGTCAGGTGCCGCCGAGGCCCACTTCCAGGCGTTGGCGTCCCGGTGCGACCACGTGGCGGTGGTGGGGCTGTCCATGGGGGGCACCCTCACGTGCTGGCTCGCTGAGCGGCACCGGCACCTGGCGGGCATCGTCCTGGTCAACCCGTTGGTCCACGCCCCCGACGCCGACTTCCGCGCCGCCGTCGGGGCCCTGGTCGACGCAGGCACGGAGTCGTTCGACGGGATCGGCTCGGACATCAAGAAGGAGGGTGGTGTCGAGGCGGCCTACGCCGGCACGCCGCTGGCCGCGCTGCTGTCCCTGTTCGAGGGGACCGACGGGGTGGAGGCGGCCCTGGGCGACATCCATTGTCCCGTGCTCCTGCTGTCGAGCCGGGACGACCACGTGGTCGAACCGGTCTCCGGTGACGTGGTCGAGGCCGGGGTGAGCGGGCCCGTCGAGCGGATCTGGCTCGAGGACAGCTACCACGTGGCCACCCTCGACAACGACGCCCCGCTGATCGAGGCCAGGACCGTCGAATTCCTCGGTGCCGTGCTCGGCGGCCCCGGTGGGGTACCCGCCTGATGGCCGAGCCCGCCCGCCTGACCCGTGAGGACGTGGCCCATGTGGCCGCGTTGGCCCGCCTGCACCTGAGCGACGAGGAGCTGGACCTGTTCACCGCCCAGCTCGCCGAGGTCCTCGACCACGCCGCCGACGTGGCCTCCCTCGACCTGGCCGGGGTGGCGCCCACCGCCCACGCCATGGCCGTCACCAACGTGCTGCGCGCCGACGAGCCGGCCCCGTGCCTCGACCGGGACGAGGTCCTCGCCCAGGCCCCCTCCGTCGAGGACCACCGGTTCCGGGTGCCCCGCATCCTCGGGGAGGCCCCGTGACCGCCCCCCGGCCCGCGCTCGAGACCGCCGTCATGGTCCGGGCCGGCGAGACGAGTGCCGTCGACGTGCTGGAGCACCACCTGGCCGTCATCGACGCCGGCGAGGCGTCGGTCCACGCCTTCAACCTGGTCCTGGCCGACGCCGCCCGCGACCAGGCCCGGGCCGTCGACGCCCGGGTGGCGGCTGGCTCGGACCCCGGCCCGCTGGCCGGTGTGCCGGTGGCCGTCAAGGACAACCTGTGCACCCGGGGCATCCCCACCACGTGCTCGTCCAGGATGTTGGACGGGTGGCGGCCGCCCTACGACGCCACCGTCGTGACCCGGCTGGCCGACGCCGGCGCCGTGGTCATCGGCAAGACCAACATGGACGAGTTCGCCATGGGCTCCTCCACGGAGACCTCGGCGTTCGGGGCGACTCGGAACCCCCACGACACGTCCCGGGTCCCGGGCGGTTCGTCGGGGGGCTCGGCCGCCGCCGTGGCCGCCGGGTTCGCCCCGCTGGCACTGGGCTCCGACACCGGCGGCTCGATCCGCCAGCCGGCCGCACTGTGCGGGGTGGTCGGCATGAAGCCCACCTACGGCACCGTGTCCCGCTACGGACTGGTGGCCTTCGCCTCGTCGCTCGACCAGATCGGACCGTTCGCCCGCACCGTGGCCGACGCCGCCCTCCTGTTCGACGTGATCGGCGGGCACGACCCGCTCGACTCGACGTCCCTCCACCGGCCCACACCACGGGTGCTGTCGGTGCTCGACGACGGGGTCGACGGTATGACCGTGGGGATCCTCGCCGAGTTCCTGGACGGGGCCGCGCCCGACGTCGTGGCCGGGGTGCGCCAGGCCGCCGACGCCCTGGCCGCCGCCGGGGCCCGGGTCGAGGAGGTCTCGGTCCCCGAGGTGACCCTGGGACTGTCCGCCTACTACCTGATCGCCCCCGGTGAGGCCTCGTCCAACCTGGCCCGCTACGACGGCGTCCGCTACGGCCTGCGGGTGGACGCCGAGGACACGGTGGCCATGAACACGGCCACCCGCACCGAGGGGTTCGGCGCCGAGGTGAAGCGGCGCATCATGCTCGGCACCTACGTGCTGTCGGCCGGCTACATGGACGCTTACTACAACCAGGCCCTGCGGGTCCGCACCCGGATCATCGACGGGTTCGCCACCGCCTACGCCCGGTGCGACGTCCTGCTCGGCCCGACCGCCCCGACCACCGCCTTCGCCATCGGCGCCAAGGTCGACGATCCGCTGACGATGTACCTGTCCGACGTGTGCACGATCCCGTCGAACCTGGCCGGCCACCCGGCGATCAGCGTCCCCTTCGGCCCGGGGGACGACGGCCTCCCCGTCGGCGTGCAGCTGCTCGGCCCGGCCCTGTCCGAGGGCACCCTGTTCCAGGTGGCGGCCGTCGTCGAGGCAGCCGCCCCGGACCTGCCCGCACCCCGTCTCACGGCAGGAGCCCCGGCATGACGTCCCCGTGGGAGATGGTCATCGGCCTGGAGGTCCACTGCGAGCTGAAGACGGCCACCAAGCTGTTCTGCGGGTGCCCGAACGTCTTCGGGGACGAGCCCAACACCAACGTGTGCCCGAACTGCCTCGGCCTCCCCGGCTCGCTCCCCGTCCTCAACCAGCGGTCCGTGGAGCTGGCCATGGCCATCGGCACCGCCCTGCACTGCGAGATCCGGCCGTCCACCTTCCACCGGAAGAACTACTTCTACCCGGACCAGGCCAAGGACTACCAGATCAGCCAGTACGACGAGCCGCTCAACGTCGACGGCCACCTCGACCTGCCGGACGGGTCCCGGGTGGGCATCGAGCGTGCCCACATGGAGGAGGACACCGGCAAGACCACCCACGCCGGCGCCTCGGGCCGCATCCACGGGGCTGACTACTCGCTCGTCGACTACAACCGCTCGGGGGTCCCGCTGGTCGAGATCGTGAGTGCCCCCGACATGCGCACGGCGGACCAGGCCCGGGCCTACGTGACCGAGCTCCGGGCCATCCTGGTGGCCTCGGGCGCCTCCGACGGCAAGATGGAGGAGGGTTCGATGCGGGTCGACGCCAACGTGTCGGTGCGCCGTGGCCCGGACGCCCCGTTCGGCACCCGCTGCGAGATCAAGAACCTCAACTCGGTGCGCTCGCTCGGGCGGGCCATCGAGTACGAGGCGGAGCGCCAGATCGCACTGCTCGAGTCGGGCGAGGCGGTCGTCCAGCAGACACGGCACTGGGACGAGGGGGAGGGTCGGACCCAGGCCCTGCGGTCCAAGGAGGACGCCTACGACTACCGGTACTTCCTGGAGCCGGACCTCGTGCCCCTCGTGCCCGACGCCGAGTGGATCCGGGCCGTGGGCGCCACGCTGGGGATGATGCCTGCCGAACGGCGGACCCGCCTGCTGACCCTCCTCGACCAGTCGGGGGGTGCCACCGAGGCGCAGCGCGACCAGATCACCACCGTGGTCGACCTGGCCCTCGACGACCTGGTGGTCGAGGCGGTGGCCGGGGGCGTGGGCTCGGGCCTGGCGCTGGCCCGCACGGCCAACGAGGCGGCCACGGACGCCGAGGCGGCCCGGGCCCTCGACCCGAAGCGCTACCTCGAGCTGCTGATGCTCGAGGCCGACGGATCGCTGTCGGCCACCCAGGCCAAGGCCGTGCTGGCCGAACTGTTCGCCCGTGGCGGCGGCGACCCCGCCGCCATCGCCAGGGAGAAGGGCTTCGAGGCCATGTCCGAGGACTCGCTGGTGACCACGGTGGCCAGGGTCGTCGACGACCATCCCGACGAGTGGGGCCGCTACTGCGCCGGCGACGACAAGCTGGCCGGCTTCTTCACCGGACTGGTGATGAAGGCGACCAGTGGCCAGGCCAACGGCAAGGCGGTGGCCGCCGAGCTGAAGCGCCTACGGGGCTGACCGACCCCCGGTGCACCGGAGTGGAATCAGCCCGTCGGAGGCTCGCGTGGAGATCAACGGGCGAGGGGGCGGCGGTGGGGAGACGGCCTGAGGGGGGTGTCGCCGCCCTGGAGGACGCCCTGGGGGCCGCCACGCAGCGGGACCGGACGGGTCGACGTGCCCACTGGCCCGACGTACTCGGCGTGGGTTGGGTCGTCCTGGCCGGCCTGGCCGTCCTGCTCCCGGCACTCGTGCGGGGCAGCGAGCTCGGAAGCTACGACATGCTCGGACTGTACGGGCTGACCACCCATCCCGGGACGGTGCACAACATCGGCGCCGGGGACCTCATCAGCGAGATGATCCCGTGGTCCTCGTTGGCGTGGAGTCAGGTGCACGCCGGCCATCTCCCCCTGTGGAACTCCTACAGCGCGTGCTGGGGATGCCGCTCGCCTTCAACTGGCAGTCGTCCGCGTTCAGCGTGCCCTCACTGCTCGGCTACCTGTTCCCGGCGAACCTGGCGTACACGGTCCAGGTGCTGGCGACCGTCTGGATCGCCGGCGCCGGCGCCTACGTGCTCTGCCGGGTGCTCGGTCTGGGCGTGCTGGCCAGCGTGTTCGCCGGGGTCGCCTTCGAGTTGGGCGGCCCGTTCCTGTACTGGCTGGGCTGGCCGATCTCCTCGGTGATCTCGTGGACCGGGTGGATCCTGGCGGGGTGCGTCCTGATCCAGCGGGGGCGGAGGCGCGCCCTCTGGGTGGTCCTGACCGGTGGGGCATTCGCCTGCGCCGTGTACGCAGGGCAGCCGGATGCCCTGATCATCCTCGTCGGCATGATCGCCGTCGTCCAGGTCGTCGTATGGATCCGAGAGACCATGCTCGAGCCGGACCGCAGGCCGCCGGTCCGGGCCGTCGTCGACACCGCTCTGGCGTTCGGACTGGGACTGCTCCTGGCCGCACCCCTGCTCCTCCCGGGGCTGCAGCTCATCTCGGGATCGGCCCGGGCGTCGCAGGGCCGGGCGGCGGTGCTCGCACAGCCTGCGCCGCCCCTGAGCATCCTGGGTTACAACTTCCTACAAGGTCTCGCCGACTCGCAGATCCTCTACGGATTCGCGTACGTGGGTGTGGTCGCCGTGGTCTGTGCGATCGGTGCAGTGATCGTGCGACGTCGGGAGCCCTACGTAGCCGGCCTGGCCGTGGCGTGCGTCGTGGGCCTGTTGGTGGCGTTCCTCAATCCCCTCGAACATGTGGTGAATGCACTACCCGCCATGCACTCCGTCCGGCTTCCGAGAGCCGTCGCCTTCACCGCATTCGGGGCGGCCGTCCTCGGCGGCATCGGCGTGCAGGCGCTCACGACGTGCACGCGGGCCGTCGTGCCGCGCGTCTTCGGGGTGCTGTTCGCCGTGTTCGGGACGTCGCTCGTCCTGGTCAGGGTCACGGGCGTCTACCGGAGCGCGCCCCAAGCGGCGTACCTGCGGACCGGGAGCTTCGCATGGGCCGCCGGCGGGATCCTCATGGGCCTGGCCGTGGTCCTCCTGCTCGGCACCGCGCGGCCCGACGACGCCCCCGCCGCAGCCACGACGGGTGGGAGGGGAGCGGGACGGCCTCCGCACCACCCGCGGCGACTGTCGGTCGGGGCCGCCGCCGTCCTCCTGGTCTTCCAGACCGTGTTCCTCGTGGTGGTCGGCAGCGGCGTGTGGCCGTCGGCGTCGGACGGGATCCCCGTGTCCCCGGCGGCGCGGACCCTCCAGCGCACGGTCGGGGCGTCCCTGGTGGGCCTGGGTTCGCCGGCGTGCTACCTCTCGGCGGGCCTCGGGATCCTGCCCAACGCCAACATCCTCTACGGGGTCCACCAGCTGGCGGCCTACGATCCCCTGCTCCCGAGCCGGTACTACTCGAGTTGGACGGCACTCACCGGACGGAGCGCCGGCTATCCCTCGTACGCCCGCTACTGCCCGGGAGTGACGTCGGCGTCGCTGGCCAGGCTCTACGGCGTCTCCTACGTGCTCGAACCGTCGGGGGCTCCCGGGCCCACCGGCGCGACCTACGTCGAGACACTCGACGACGAAGCCCTCTTCCATGTGACCGGATCCGCCAGCGCCACGATGACCCCGTTGACCCCCGGAGCCGGGATCCCCGGCGTGTCGGCCGTCGGCACGCCCGTTGCCGTGGCCCACCCGGATCCGGCGACCTGGCGGATCGAGTCCCGCTCCACCGCTCCCCAGCTGCTCAGATTGCGGTTGACCGACGTCCCCGGATGGCACGCCACGATCGACGGCCGCCCGCTGGCACTCCGGCCGTTCGCCGGGATCATGATGCAGGCGGTGATCCCGCCCGGGAGGCACGTCGTGGAGGTCGGCTACTGGCCCTCCAGGTTCACTGCGGGGCTCGTGCTGGCTGCGCTCGGACTGGTCTGCGCGCTGGTCGCACTGGCCGCCGGCCCGGTCCGCAGGTGGACGGTGCGCTCGGGTCGTCGAGACCCGGCCGAGCCCGGCCCCGCTCCCGGTCAGGGCGTCCGGGACCAGATCGGGAGCGTCAGGAGGTCGGCCGCACCGGGGAGCGGCCCGCCGGCCAGGTAGGGGCCACGGGGGGTGAAGCCGAGGCGGACGATGTAGACGGGCCGTGGGGGGATGTCGGGCTTGGGCGCCAGCGACCGCCGGGGGCTGTAGAGCATCCAGACTCCGGCGGGATCGTCGAACACCGAGGCCTCGCCCGGCCCCAGGCCCTGGAAGTTGGAGGCGAGCAGCGGTGTGGGCCCGATGTCGGCGCACGGGCCGGCCGGGCCGGTGCAGCGGGCCGCCCCGATAGCGTAGTCCGGGGTGTTGTACCAGTTGCCCGAGTAGACGAGCCAGTAGGCACCCCCCACCTCCACCATGTCGGGTGCCTCCACGATCGACCCCTGCCAGGGGCGGTCCGGCGACATCAGCCTCGACGGGCTGCCCAGCAGCCGGGTCCCGTCCGGGGACAGTCGCTGGGACCACATCACGGTGGGCGTGTCCGACCCACCGACGTTCTGGTCCGACTTGAACAGCATCCACGGGGTGCCGTCCCGGTCCACGAAGACGCGGGGGTCGATCGTCCCGCCCATGTCCAGCTGGCAGATGAACGGCGTGGGTGAGGCGGTGAACGGTCCGGTGGGGGACGAGGCGAAAGCACTGCCGATGCACTCGGTCTGGGGCGAGTGGTCCGCCACCATGGCGGTGAAGTACAGGGCGTAGGTGCCGCCGAAGCGGTGGAGGTCGGGAGCCCAGGTGAACCCGTGCTGCGCCCAGGGCGGCAGGGTGGGCAGGGCGTCGACCGGTGGTCGACCAGTGGACGAAGTCGGTGCTGGAGGTGAGGGGCACGTTGACCGGGTCCGAGGCGGTGCCCCCGCTGGTGATCAAGACGTAGTGCCCGTCGGCCTCGGTCAGGAAGGGGTCGGACTGGTCGAGCCCGGCCGACACCTCGGTCCCCGGGGCCAGCGGGACGGGGTCGGGGGGTGGCGCCGTGGTGTCGAGCAGGGTCGGACGGTGCGGGGCCGGCCGGGCCGTCCCGTGCGGCGGTGGCGGCGGCCCGGACCGACGACGTCGCGATGACGCCGCCTACCAGCCCGGTCAGCGACAGGGCCCCGACGGCGCCCCCTACGGCGGCCCGACACCACCTGTGGCGGCCCGGACCGGCCGGCGTCGTGCTCCCCCTGCTGCTGCTCATCGACGCGTGCGCTCTCTGCCTCTCGAGCCGGTGCCCCGGACGCGGCCCCGAGCGGGGACGCCTGCGCTCCAGGCTACCGCCGCACGGACGCCGTTCGGTGGTGGCCGTGGTCCCCAGCGGGCTGGGGACGAACGGTGGAGATCTCTGCGCTTCCTGGGGACGGGGTCGAGAAATCCGGAGGAAAAGCTCAGGATTTCGCGGCGGGCCCTTGACCCTCGGTCGGGCCAGGTTCAGAGTGGCTCCAGATCGGGAAGCCGAAGCCCTCCGAGGCTCCGGACGAGGTCCGAGGAACGGTCGCACGACCGGACCGCACGGCCGAGTCCGGGGGACAGGTTGGGCCGTAGGCGACCGGCGAGGTGGTCCGGGGACGGGCCGGGGTGCTCCTCAGGGAGCGGTCCGGTGCGGTTCCTGACGACGGGTTGTCCGACACGACCCGGCGGCAGGTGGAGCCGGGTCGCCGTGTGCGTGGCCCCGAGGAGCTGGTGCGGTTTCGACCGTCCGGTTACTCGGGGCTGCGTCGCGTCTCGAGCCGGTCGCCGATCCGTCGGCGAGGACCACGCCCGTGACGTACGTCCGTGACGGGGCACCGCCGTGAGGGCGCGCGTCCGTG
The DNA here is from genome assembly GCA_963841925.1 of uncultured Acidimicrobiales bacterium. Lineage (GTDB taxonomy): Bacteria > Actinomycetota > Acidimicrobiia > Acidimicrobiales > RAAP-2 > Bog-756. Next base: position 753,509 of record CAWJER010000002.1, on the reverse strand, counting down.
ATGGTGCGCTTCAGTGATGGTGCAGGGCCACCGCCGGCTCGGCCGACTCCATCAGGCACGGGTCCACGTCCACGTCCTGGCACCGCTCGCACTCGAGTTCCAACGTGCTGTGGGCGATGCCGTAGGGGACGGCGATGGCCGCCTTCACCTGCTCGCCCACCGTCTGCGCCTCCTCCAGGGTCGGGTGTCCGGTGAGCACCAGGTGCGCGGAGAGCACCCGCATCTCGGTGGAGAGGCTCCACACGTGCAGGTCGTGCACCTCGCCCACGCCGGGGACGCCGCCCATGGTCGCCGACAGGTGCTCGAGGTCGACGTCGGAAGGGGTGGACTCCAGCAGGACCGCCACGCTGGAGCGGAGGACCCCGACAGCCTGGAAGGCGATGACGGCGGCCACCACCAGGGCCGACACCGGGTCGAGCCAGGTGGCGGAGGGGACCACGAGCAGGACGGCGCCACCGGCCACGACGGCCAGCGAGGCGAAGGCGTCCCCGGCCATGTGCAGCAGGGCGCCGCGCATGTTGAGGTCGTTCGAGCGGTCACGCAGGACCAGGGCGGCGGCACCGTTGACCGCCAGCGCGACCGAGGCCACGACCACGACGATCCCGGCCCGGACAGGCTCGGGGTGGGCGAGGCGGTGGACGCTGTCCACCACGATCAGGACGGTGACCGCGGCGATCAGGACGGCGTTCGCCAGTGCGGCCATGATGGTGGCGCGGTGGTTGCCGAAGGAGCGGGCGGGGCTGGGGGGCCGCAGGGCGAGGCGGACAGCCACCAAGGAGAGCCCCAGGGCGCCGACGTCGACGGCGTTGTGGCCCGCATCGGCCAGCAGCCCCGACGAGTGGGCCCGCATCCCGAAGATCACCAGGGCGACCACCAGCCCGGCGTTGAGGGCGAGGCTGACGGCCAGTCTGCGGGATCGGTCCATGGTGGCTCCTCCGCACATCCTACCGGCACCAGCGCGTCGACCGCCTCCCTGCGCCGGACCCCCGGGGCAGGGAGGGCAGGGGTGGGGGGCAGGGAGGGCAGGGGTGGGCCGACACCCGCTCAGTAGCATGTCGGCCCATGGAGGTACTCGCGCTCTACCTGCCCCAGTACCATCCGATCCCCGAGAACGACGGGTGGTGGGGCACCGGGTTCACCGAGTGGACCAACGTGACCCGGGCCCGTCCCCTGTTCGCCGGGCACGTCCAGCCCCATCTGCCCACCGAGCTGGGCTTCACCGATCTCCGCGACCCCGGGACCCGCGAGTCGCAGGCCGACCTGGCCCGCCGTTTCGGGGTCACCGGCTTCTGCTACTGGCACTACTGGTTCGCCGGCCACCGTCTGCTCGAGCGGCCCCTCGACGAAGTCGTGGCCACAGGCCGCCCCGACTTCCCCTTCTGCGTGGCGTGGGCCAACCAGTCGTGGTCGGGGGTCTGGCACGGCGCCCCCGACCGGATCCTGATCGAGCAGACCTACCCGGGGCCCGAGGACGACCGGGCGCACTTCGCCTCGCTCCTCCCGAGCTTCCGCGATACCCGGTACCTGCGCATCGGCGGTCGACCGCTCTTCTTCGTGTACCAGCCGGGCAGCCTGCCCGATCCCTCCCGGTTCGTCGACACGTGGCAGGCGATGGCCGTCGAGGCCGGGCTGGGTGGCCTCCACCTGGTGGCGTGCCTGGGTGAATCCCCCTACCGCAACCAGGTGGCCGACGGCTTCGACGCCGGGGTCCTGTTCCGCTACCCGTTCGAGCGCACCACCACGGCCAAGATCCACGACCGTCTGATCGACCGCGGCATCCTGCGGGGGCCGCGCCACTATCCCTACGTCGAGGTGCCCCCCGACCCCCCGGCCGAGTTTGCCGGGCCGATCCTCCCAGCCGTGTACCCGAACTGGGACAACACGCCGCGGTCGGGCCGGCTCGGCATGGTGGCGACCGGGAGCACGCCCGAACGGTTCGGCGCCCACGTCCGCCGGGGGCTCGAGTTGGCGGCAGCCCTGCCGGAGGCCGATCGCGTACTGGTGGTCAAGTCGTGGAACGAGTGGGCGGAGGGCAACTACCTCGAGCCCGACCGCGAGACCGGCACCGGACGTCTGGAGGCGCTCCGCCTCGAGCTGGTCCGTGCCGGCCACCTGCGCGGATGATGGGGTCCACCCGGCCGGACGGACGGCGGCGGAAGATCGGGTGGGCCCTGGGGTCGGTCCTCGTCGTCGGGGCCGTGTTCGCCGGGGCCACCGCCCGGCTGTTCCTGTGGCCGCCCACCGATGCCCCGGCCCACGTGGACGCCATCCTGGCGCTCGGCGGCGACCCGGGACAGCTGCGGGCGAAGAAGGCCGTGTCCTTGGCCGAAGCCGGCTACTCGCGGGTGGTGCTGGTGTCGCTGGGCGGGTACCCACCGGCGCCGTGTCCCACGGCGGAGCCGGGGATCGAGGTGACCTGTTTCCGCGCCGACCCGCTCGACACCCGTGGAGAGGTGGAGTTCGCCACCCGCCTGGCGGAGCGGAACCACTGGACCTCGATGGCCATGGTGCCCGAGCGGAGCCAGGCAACGAGGGCCCGGATGCTGTTCCGGCGCTGTAGCGGGATCCGGCTGGTCGTCGTCCCGGTCGGCGCCACCGGGACGGCGCTGGTGCGCAACGTGGTCTACGAGTGGGGCGCCCTGGTCAAGGCGCTCGTCGTCCACACCGGCTGTTGAGGGCAGCACCCCGTCGACTCCCGGACGGAGCCACGACCGTTCCGGGACGGTGCCCCTGGCCCCGAGGTGGCCGGCCCCTCCGAGGGCGCGGTGGGCCCCGCTAGGATCTCGGGGCCGGGGGGTGGCCCAGTGGCGACGGCGCAGTCCGACAAGGGGGTGGGAGGTTTGGCCGGCAGCAGAGGGGCGCCGCCGCATCGTCCCCACATCCTCCTGGTCGAGTCGTCGCCGAATTGCGACGGTGGCGCGCGAGGTGGTGCTCGACGAACTCCTGCACCGGGTCGATCGTGAACGGTTCTCGGTCTCGTTCGCCTGCCTGGCCGACGGCACCTGGGCCGATCGGGTCCGGGCGGAGGGGATCCCGGTGTACGTGGTCCCCCAGACCCGTTGGCGGCACGTCCGCAATGTCTGGGCCGTCTCCAGCCGCCTGAAGGAGGTCATCGTCCGTGCGGACGTCGACTGCGTCCATGCCAGCGAGAGCTCCACGATCCTGTTCGCCAGCCTGGCGGCGCGACGGGCCAAGGTGCCGCTGGTCTGGATGCTCTTCGACCCCCTCCGGGGATCGTCGCCACGCCGGTGGTCTGACCGCCCGGCGGAAGGTCTCGGCCTGGATACTCGAGCGGTTCGACCCCGACTGGGTCATCTTCGGCACCGCCCACGTCGCCCGGGGCGGGCCCATCCGGAGGTCGACTCCGACGACGACGATTCTCCCCGGGATCGACGTCGAGCGCTACGGGAAGGGGGACGGGCGGCGAGCCAGGGAGCAGCTGGGCATACCCGCCGACGCACCGCTGGTGGTCACCCTCGGCCGCCTCACGTACCTGAAGTCGCAGCTCAACTTCCTGCGCATCGTGCACCAGGTGGCGTCGACGTACCCGGACGTGGCCGCCGTCGTCTGTGGAAGCGAGGGCGCCGTCCGGTACGCCAGGATGGTCCGCTCCCTGCGCTCCGAACTCGGCCTCGACGAGACGGTCAGGATCACCGGCTTCGTGTCGGACCAGATGAGGGACGACATCGTGGCCGCAGCCGACGTGGTCGTCCACCTGGCCAAGCGGGAGTCGTTCGGTCTTGCGGTGGTGGAGGGGATGGCCGCGGGCAAGGCGGTGGTCGCCGCCGACGCCACCGGCCCGCGCTCGCTCATCGAGGACGGGCGGAGTGGGGTGCTCGTCCCCGTGGACGACGACGCTGCGGCCGTCGTCGCCATCGACCGGCTCCTGTCCGATCCGGCCGAGCGGGCGGCCCTGGGCGCCGCGGCCGCCGAAGTGGCGCGCCAGCACCCGGTCGAGGGCATGGTGCTCGCCGTCGAGGCGGTGTGGGACGCGGTGCTCGCCGCGGACACGTCCGTCCGACGCTGACCGGGTACTACGAGTGGGGGGTGACCTGGTGGTGGTCGAGGTCGCGGCTGTTGGCGATGGCCACGGCCGCCAGCTGCGAGCGCACCTCGAGCTTGCGGAGGACCGATCGGATGTGGGAGCGCACCGTCGTGAGGGACACGACGAGTTCGTCGGCGATGTCCTGGGCCGCCCATCCCTCGGTGAGGTAGAAGAGGATGCGGCGCTCGCCGGCGGTGAGTTCGAGCAGCGCCAGGAACCGGTTCGGGAACCCGAGTTCAGCCACCTGGCGGGCCTCGTCGACGGAGAGTCCGTCGAGCGAGCACAGTGCGTCGGACAGCCCGTCGAGGCTGAACAGGGCCAGCGCCCCCTGGGAGACGCAGGCGGCCATGGCACCGGCACCGGCGCCAGCTCCGACGGCCAGGACCGGGATGCCCTTGTCGGCATAGTCCGTCGTGAGCCGGGCAGGCAGTCCCCAGGCGCCGGTGGCCCAGTCCGGCGACCGTCCGGCCCAGGCGCCGTCGAGGACGAGGACCACCAGGTCGACCTCGTCGCCGTCGACGGTCGTGGGGGGCGGCCCGTCGGGGGGGACCACGTCTGCGCCGGCCCGGCACCCCAGCCGTCGGGCCACCGTGACGGCGGCCTGGGCGGCCAGGCCGGCCTCGGCTCCGTCGGCGGTCATCGGGTCGACCACCAGGACGGTGAGCGAGCTGCTTCGTTGCGTGCCGCCGGTGGCGGTCGCTCCCGACGGGCCGTCGTGCGCCAGGAGCGTGGGGATGCCGTCGACATGGCCGACCCCGTAGCGCCGTACGCTGCGGACGTGGAGGCCGAGGTGCGTGCCGTGGTGCACCGGATCGGCAGCGGGTCCGGCCAGTGGATCGTCGACGGTTACGGCCGTGGTCGTCCGGCGCCCGGCGCCGAGTGACCGGGCCGACGAGCGGGCGGCGGACCGGGCCCGCCGGGTGACGCGGTCGGGGCCGTCCCCGTCGATCGGAGCGGCCATGCCCACCGAGACGGTCAGGCCGGTGGCGACGTCGCAGAAGGGCAGGCTGGGCCCCAGGGCGCGGGCCAACCGGTCCCCGAGGACCTCGAGGGGGACGACGTCGGCCACGGGGCCGAATTCGACCACGACCGACGATGCCCCGAGCGGGCAGACCCGGTCGTCGGCCCGGACGCAGCGACCGATCTGGCGCAGGGTGTAGCCGGCGACCAGCGGACCCAGTCCAGGGCGGGATGCGGCATCGGTGCACACCTCGATCCAGGCGACCGTGCCGGTACCGTGCCGGGCCGCCGATTCCACCCCCGACCGCTCCGAGTTACCCGGCATGTGGTGCCCCCGTTCGATGGCGTACCACCCCGGCCCGATGCCGATGGAACTGCACGCCGCCCGCCCCGCTCCCCTGCCGAGACCTCGCCACTGGCCTCGTGCCCTCCAGCCTACCCGGGGTGTGCGCTCCGGCACCAGGGCGGTCGGGCGGGACGAGGTACCTGCTCAGGCAGGTGGTGGACTCACGAAGGGAGCCGGCGCGCCGGCGTGCCGGCGACGTTCCGCTGCCACCGCCAGGTGGACTACGCCGTCCACCAGGAGGACGAAGCCGACACCGAACACGGCGCCGGCGATGGCTTCGCTGGGGTAGTGCCACTCGAGGGCGACGACGGCCATGCACTCGAGCCCGACGAGGAACGCGCCGACGACCGCCACCACGGGACGGAACCGCGGCGTCACCGCCAGCCACCAGGCCATGACCAGCGCGGCGACCACCGTCGTGGTCCCGGACGGGTAGCTGAGCACCTGCGTGAAGTGGCGGCCGGTCAAGGGCTTGAAGAAGTACTCGGTGAGGACGGCGGCGATCGTGGGAGCGACCAGGCAGGCGAGGGCTCGCCACCGGTCCCTGAGCACGACGACCAGGGCGGCCAGGATGGAGCCGGCGACCAGGACGGGGACCCTCTTGAGGTAGGTGAGGCGCGTCCACCAGGGGTTGCCCAGCGCCGGGTGGACGAAGGAGGAGCCCCAGTGGTCCACGAAGTTCGGCCCGGTGTGTGACCGCAACCACAGGGCGCCCAGGAGTACGAGTCCGACCATCACCAGACCGGCGATCGTCTCGGCCCGGGTGGTATCCCGGTCCCTGGCGGGATCCTGCGTGGTGCTGGTCACGGCATCGGGCAGTCCCGATCTCGTTCCGGTGTCGGTCATCGGACCTCCTCGAACCAGGCGATGGTAGCCCGTAGCCCCTCGTCGAGGGGAATGGGTACGACCTCCGGGAAGAGTCCCCGCAGCTTGGCCTGGTCGGCCTGGGAGTCCCGCACGTCGCCGACCCGTGGCTCGCCGTGGGTCCGTTCGAGGCGGTGGCCGAGGAGTTGCTCCAGGAGGTCGACGACCTCGAGGAGGGACACCCGGGTACCGAAGGCGAGGTTCACCGGCCGGGGGTCGCACACGGCGCGCAGGACGGCGTCGGTCAGCACCGAGCACACCGTTCCCACGTAGGTGAAGTCCCGCGTCTGGCGGCCGTCGCCGTGCACCGGGAGCGGCGTACCGGACAGCGCGGCGTCGACGAAGGTGGGGACGACGGCGGCATAGGCGTGGCCGGGCGCCTGCAGCGGCCCGAACACGTTGAAGAACCGGAAGGCGAGGGTCGCCATCCCGTACGTGTGGGCGTAGGCCAGAGCGTACGACTCGGTGGCCAGTTTGCTGACGGCGTAGGGGCTGACGGGCATCGGGGTCAGATCCTCGGACTTGGGCAGAACCGGATTGGCTCCGTAGACCGAGGACGAGGACGCCACCACCACGTGGGGCTGCCCGTGGTGCCGCGCCGCCTCGAGGACGCGCAGCGTGCCGGTGGTGTTGATCTCGTTGGAGCTCAGCGGGTCGGTCACCGACCGGGGCACCGAAGGCCGGGCTGCCAGGTGGACCACGGATCGGGTGCCGGGGACCAGCTTGTCGAGGAGGTCCGTGTCCAGGATGGAGCCTTCGACCAGCTCGATGCCGTGGAGACCCTCCAGGTTGGCCGGGTCCCCCGTCGAGAGGTCGTCGAGGGCGACGACCTCGTCGATGCCCTCCGTGGCGACCAGTGTCCGGCAGAGGTTTGCGCCGATGAATCCGGCACCGCCGGTGACGAGGACCCGCACCGCGCCGTCAGAGCCGCTCGACGACGGCACCGTCCAGGCGGTTGCGGGTGTCGAGCACGTACCGGGCGTGGGCCTCCACCAGGTCGTAGTCGAAGGCGTCGTGATCGGTCACCAGGACCACGGCGTCGGCGGCGCGCAGCTCCTCAGCTGTCAGCTCCACCAGCGGGAAGGCGAGGGCGGCACCGCCCAGATGCGGATCGGCGACCCGGAGGTCGGCGCCCAGGGCCACCAGCGATCGGGCGATGACGGTGCCCGGTGCCTCCCGGGCGTCGCCCGTGTTGCGCTTGTAGGCGAGACCCAGGATGAGCACCCGCGACCCGCTGAGCGAGCGGCCCATCCGGTTGAACGCCAGCATCAGCCGGCGGACCACGTAGTCCGGCATGTGCTCATTGACGTCATTGGCCAGCTCCACGAAGCGGAAGGGCTGCCCCAGGCTCCTGCGGACCTTCCACGAGAGGTAGCTCGGATCGATCGGCAGGCAGTGTCCGCCCACGCCGGGGCCGGGGGTGAACCGGAGGTAGCCGAAGGGCTTGGTCGAGGCGGCGTCGATCGCCTCCCAGACGTCGATGTCGAGGTCGGCGGCGAACATGGCCAACTCGTTCACGAGTGCGATGTTCACGTGTCGGAAGGTGTTCTCGAGGAGCTTGGTCAGCTCGGCCTCCCTGGTGCCGGACACGGCGACCGTGCGTTCGACGATGCGGCCGTAGAAGGCCTCGATCGCCTCGAGCGAGGCGGCGTCGATCCCGGACACCACCTTCGGCGTGTTCTCGAGACGCCACGTGGCGTTGCCGGGGTCGATCCGCTCGGGACTGTAGCCGGCGTGGAAGTCGGACCCGGCCGTCAGGCCCGACCCCGATTCGAGTATGGGGACGACCAGCTCCTCGGTGGTCCCCGGATAGCTGGTCGACTCCAGGACCACCGTGGCCCCCACCCGCAGGTGCGGGGCGAGGGTGGCCGCAGCCTCCTCCACGTAGGTGAGGTTCGGGTTGCCGTCCTCGAGCGGTGTGGGCACGTCGATCACGGCGATGTCGAAGTCGACCATGCGCTCGGAGTCGACCGTGGGCAGGTAACGGCCCGTGGCGAGCGCGTCGGCCAGCCGTCCGTCGCCGACGTCCTCGACGTAGGAGCGACCGTCGGCCAGCCGCTTGATGCGGTCCACGTCGAGGTCGAACCCCACGACGTCGTACCCGACCTCGACGGCACGGAGTGCGAGGGGCAGCCCGACGTACCCCTGCCCGACGACAACGAGCTTGCCCACGGGAGCGTCCGTCATCGACGGCGCCGGTTCACGCCCGGACCTGGTCGGGATCGCCCTCCGGCTGGCGGACGTACTCGGTGGCCATGCTTCGGAGCCCGAGGTCGGCCTCGGCGTCTTCGAGCTCCGGCCAGTCGAGGGCGACGACGCCGGCGGTACCGACCGACCCCGGGCCGGACGCACCGACGGCGGCGTGGGGGACCGTCGGGACCACGTCGGACGGCACGCCGGCGGTGAACAGCATGGTCCGGACCATGTCCTTGTCGCGACGGAGGGTGGCCAGCTCGAGCTCCTCGAGCTCGACGGCGAACACGTCGGCCGGGGCGCGGGTGGGAACCAGCCGGTTGATGTACGGGTGGGCCGTCCCGAGGACCTCCTCGTCGGGGGTGCTGAGGACCTCGTTGAGCTTCTCCCCGGGTCGCATCCCCGTGATCTCGATGGGGATGTCGATGCCGACCTGGCACCCGGACAGGCGGATCATCCGTTCGGCCAGATCGATGATCCGAACCGGCACTCCCATCTCCAGCATGAAGATCTCGCCACCCTCGGACAGCACCGACGCCTGGAGGACCAGCTGCACGGCCTCCTCGACGCTCATGAAGAAGCGCGTCATGCGTGGATCGGTGACCGTGACCGGGCCGCCCTGTGCGATCTGGCGGGCGAACGTGGGGATCACGCTGCCCCGGCTGCCGAGTACGTTGCCGAACCGCACGGTGCAATAGGCACCGCCTTCGGGCGCATGGGCCAGGACCGTCTGCTCGGCGAGCCGCTTCGAGGCACCCATGACGCTGGAGGGGTGGACGGCCTTGTCGGTGGAGATCTGCACGAACCGCCTGCAGTCCACGGCGGCGGCGGCGTCGACGACGTTGAGGGTGCCGAGCACGTTCGTCTTGGCCGCCTCCAGTGGATGGTGCTCCAGGACCGGGACGTGCTTGTGGGCGGCGGCGTGGAAGACGATCTCGGGCCGGTAGCGCTCGAAGGTGTCGAACACGGCCTCGCGGTCGTAGATGTCGACGAGTGCCTGCTCGGCGGGACCGGCCAGGGTGGCCGCCGTGTCGTGCAGGTGCGTCTCGTCGTGGTCGAGCAGCACCAGATCGGCGGGGGCGAGGGTCGACACCTGCCGGCAGATCTCGGAGCCGATGGATCCGCCGGCTCCGGTCACCAGTACCCGGCGGCCCTCGATGGAGCGACGGACCGACTCCAGGTCCGTCGGGACCGGGGTGCGGCCGAGGAGGTCCTCGATCTGCGGCTCGCGGGCCTGGCGCAGGGCGGCGAGGTGGTTGGGCTCGTCGATCATGTCCTTGACGCCGGGCAGGATCTTCATCGACACGCCCGCCTGCTCCGATGCGCGCAGGGCCCGGTCGACGAGCTCCGGCGACGGGGAGGGGATGGTCAGCAGGACCTGTTGGATCGTGTACCGGCTCGTCGCCTTCGGGATCTCGTCGATCCCTCCGACGACCGGGATCCCGAGCAGCGACAGCCCGTGGGCCCCGGCGTCGTCGTCGAAGACGGCCACGGGTACGAGTCCGGCCCCGGGGCTGCGGAGCATCTCGCGGATCGCGGCCGCGCCGGCGTCGCGGCTGCCGATGACGGCCACACGGAGCCCCAGGCGCTTGGTGCCACGCTGCCAGGCGAACAACCGCGAGTGGAAGCGGATGATGCCCATGCCCGCGGCGCTGAACATGCACCCGACGACGACCACGATCGGCGGGACCAGCTGGACGTGGAGGGCCTTGCCGAGGGGCCAGAAGACGATGAGCACGGTGAGTGTGGTGGCGACGGAGAGGAGGAGCTGCCGGGCCTCGTCGGCACCGGCGTGGCGCCACATCCTCCCGTACAGGCCGAAGCAGCGGTTGGACAGGATGGTGACCAGCACGGCCACGGCCAGGAATTCGGTGAAGTGGAGCCAGTAGCCGTTGGGCGCCCGATCCCGGAAGTAGGTGACCTCGGCCAGCCCGTAGCCGATGACGACGGCCACGGCGTCAAGGATGACGAAGAGGATGGCGGCGCGCACCCGGCTGGCGGCTGCGGCGACGCGGCGGATGTCGGTGCGTCCGTACTCACCGTCGTCGGACTGCCCCGCGACCGGACCCATAGCACCTCGTGACGCTGACCCTGTCGGCGAACCCATTCGGTTGCCCCCCTGTGATACCGCACGTGGCAGAGACGGCCGACGCTTCCGTGCGACATCCCCTGCTGACGAATATGACCCTCGCCTCGGAGCGCCCCCGCACCCGTCGGCCCGCTGCATCCTTGCTCACAATCCATGCCCTGTGCCGTCGGTCAAGACTCTACCGCGACGGGGCCGGTCTGGCATCCTCAAATTTTGGGATCGCGGCGACCGGGCGGCGGACGCACCACCGCGGGTCATGTGCCGGGTGCACACATTCCGCGGGTGTCCGAAGCACCGGGCGGACCCGACCGGCGCCGGACGCCCCCCAGGGCCTAACGTGGGGGATCGGAACAAGGAGGGGAACGTCCCGTCGGCCGCCCCGGTGGCCCTCTGCGGGACCGGTCGGATCGTAGGGGGAGCACACCCGGCCCTGGCAGTGGTGCAGGCGCCGTGTAGTACATTTTGATGTCCGCATCACGGGCCATCCGGACGATGGATCACAGACGGGACAAGGGGCATGATCGAGCCAATCAACTTCCTCGGGGCGGTACGCCTGCGCTGGCGCCTCATCGTCGTGCTGGCTGTCGTGGGCGCCGTCATCGCCCTGCTCCTCCCCATCTCGACGAAGAGCCACCCGAAGACCGTCCTCCGGTGGGAGACGTTCGCCACCGTCGGTGCGCCGGCCTCGAGCGGTCTGCTCCTGGGCACGGTCTCCAACGCGCAGATCCTCTTCTACGCCAACACTTTCCCGGTCAAGCTCGCCGCCGTCTCCGATGTCGGCCTGGTCGGCAACCCCTACGACTACGCGATCGGCATGTTCGGCACGACCGCCGTTGCCGGCCAGAAGGGCTACCCGACCGCTCCGCCGGTGGCGGCCACGGCGAAGGCCGCCGGAGCCAACTCCGGGCTCGTCACCCTGTACGCGCAGGCTCCGACGGCCAAGCTGGCCGCCAGCCTCACCAATGCCTACGCCAAAGAGTTGGGAAACACCCTCGAGTCGGTGGCAGCGGCCCACGCCGCCGCCATCAGTCCGAACGCGGCCAGCAAGAGCACGTCGGACTCGTCGACGTCCTCCGACAGCTCGCCCTTCGCGTCCACGTCGACCGGGTACCAGGTCGTCTTCCCGGGAACACCCGAGCTCGCCCACCGCGTCAACGTGGCCGCGTCGAACACGCTCAACAGTCACAAGGTCCGCCTGCTGATCGGACTCGTCGGTGGCGGACTTCTCGCCCTCGTCATCATCCTCGGTCGTGAGATCCTCAACAAGACCATCCGCCGGGCGGGTCGGGCGGCGGTCCACTTCAAGTTCCCGGTCATCGCCGACATCCCCGAAACGTACCCGCCCGACCCCTCCGTGGTCGACGTGGTCGACCGACCCACCTCACCGGCGGCCGAGGCCTATCGGAAACTCCGGATGTCCGTGCTCTTCGAGTCCATGGCCGCCGAGTCCTCCGGCACCACCGGCGGGGATCCGTTCGCCGACATGTTCGGGGTGTCGGGTTCGCAGATCGAGCAGTACACGGTGCCCGAGCCCGAGTCGCGCAACGTCCTCCTCGTCCTGTCGAGCATCGACGAGCCGTCCCGCCCGAAGGTCGTCGCCAACCTCGCCGCCACCTACGCCGAGGCCTCCGAGCGGGTGATCGTCATCACCACCGGGGACCTCGAGGTCGGCACCACCTTCCCGTCCGAGAGCGTCCTCTCCGGACCGCTGACGTCGGCCGATATCGAGAGCCGCCTGTCGCCCGCCGGGCCCGAGAACGTGTCGATGCTGTCCATGCGCCACTTCATGCGCAACAGCGGCCAGCTCGTGTCGCGGTCCCAGGAAGTGTTCGACGCCGCCCGTCAAGTGGCAGATGTGGTCATCGTCGAGGCTCCGGCGTTCCTGCGCTACCACCACGGCGAGGCGATGGTGCACTCCGTCGGGGCCGTGATCATCGTGGCCGAGTGCGGCGTCACCGATGCGCCGGACGCACAGGACATGGGCGACATCCTCCGCAGGCTCGGGGCGCCCGTGCTCGGCGTGGTGTTCACCGGTGAGGAGCTCTCGGCGTCCCAGCGCAAGGTGCTCGACGCCGGGATGGCCGCTTCGGGCCGGAACAGCCCCGCGGTCGACGTGTCGGCCGTAGAGCAGGGGCCGCCGGCGGAGGTGGCGGAGCCGGGCGACGACTCGGCGTCCGACGCCACTCCCGAGCTCCACCCGTCCTGAGCCGGTAGGGCGAGCCCCCGGCACCGCGATGCTGTTCGCCGCCCAACTCGGGTCCAATCCCATCGGGGTGGTCATCGTGGCCGCCGTCCTCTATGCGGCCTCCCGTCCCATCATCCTCTGGGTGGCGGAAAAGGAGAAGAACCCGTGGCTGGTGAGGATCCTCACGATCAGCCTCATCATCCACCTGTTGATGGCCCCGGCCCAGATCTTCGTGGTGGATCACGTCTACGCCGGCGTCGCCGACTGGACCCGCTACGACACGCAGGCGGCGATCGTCGCCCCGCACTTCCGGGCCTTCAATTTCACCCTCGCCGGTTCCAACATCCACGGCATCGTCAACGACGGATCCGTGAGCATCTTCACCGGGGTAGTCATGGCCATCGTCGGCGCCAACCAGCTGGCCACCTTCCTCGTCTTCGCCTGGCTCTCGTTTCTCGGTTCGATCCTCTTCTACCGGGCCTTCACCCTCACCTTCGGCGGCGCCGGCCACCGGCGCTACGCCTACCTCGTCTTCTTCCTGCCGTCGACGCTCTTCTGGACCTCAGACGCGAGCAAGGAGGCGATCATGACGGTCTCGCTCGGGCTGGTCGGCTACGGGTGCGCCAAGGTGCTCGTCCGCGCCCCGGGTGGGTTCCGCATCGCCACGTTCGGCGTGGCAGTCGGTGCGCTGATCCGCCCGAACGAGCTGATGGTGATCCTCGGGGGATTCGCCATCGCCCTGATGATCCGGCCACGGGGACCCCGGGTGCGCTTCGGCAACCTCAAGCGGGTGGGTGGCCTCGTCTTCATGGGGATCCTCGTGGGACTCTCCGTCTGGATGACACTGCACTATCTGAAGCTCGGCAAGTCTGGCTCGTCGGCGCTCGGAAACGTCAACTCCAACAACAGCGGGTCCGGGTTCGGGTTCGGGAGCTCCGGCTTCGTCTACAGCTCGAGTCCGTTGCGGTGGCCCATCGACGCGTACGAGGTGCTGTTCAATCCGTTGCCGTTCAACGCCCACGGCTCGGGTGAGTACGCGGCGGCGCTCGAGAACACGGTCATCCTCGGCATCATCATCGCCTCGTACCGCCAGCTCCGCATCCTCCCCCGGGCGGCGTTCGCCCGGGCCTACGTCATGATGTGCCTCGTCTACAGCGTCGTCTTCGTCTACGCCTTCGCCTCGCTCGGCAACCTCGGACTCATCTACCGGGAGCGGGTGATGCTCCTCCCGTTCCTGATGGTCCTCTTCGCCATCCCCCGCTCACCGAAGGGACAGCCGGCGATGTACGAGTGGGAGTACCGCCGCAAGGACCGCCCGAAGTTCCGTGCCGCCATGGTCCAGCGCGATCGGATGCTTCGGTCGCTCAAGACGGCCTACGTCAACTCGCTGCTGGAGGGATCGGGTACGGGCCGGTCGTCGGTCGCCACCACCGTCCCGACGGTCGGCACGGGCGACAGGACCGCGTCGGCCGTGGACGTCCTCGACACGGTCACGCTCGACCGGTCTCCCCCGACACCTCCGTAGGGTCCGGGCGCCGGCGTTCAGCTGGGGGTGGTGGATCCCGGCGGCAGGAGCGGGGTGAGCAGTCGCAGCCACAGCGCTCCGACGGTCCCGATGCTGAAGTGGTCGACGCACCGCGCCCGGGCCGCTGCGCCCATCGTCCGTCGCAGACCTGCGTCCGCCACCAGCCCGGCCAGGTGGGACACCATGACATCGAGGTCGTCCACGCCCACGACGAAGCCGGTGGACCCGTCGTCGATCACCGAGCGCACCCCGGGCACGTCGGTGGCGACGACCGGGAGCCCGGACAGCCCGCCCTCGATCAGGACACCGGGCATCCCCTCGCCCTGTGGACGGCTGGGGAACACCATGATGTCGGCCCGCCCGAGCAGCTCGGCCACGTCCGAGCGCGAGCCCAGCAGTTCGACACCGGCCGCCGCCGCCGGTCCCTCCAGGACCGCCCGGAGCGCGCCGTCGCCGATCAGCACGGCCCGGAACCGGAGTCCCTGCGCCCGGAGCGCCGCCACCGCTTCCACGAACCGATCGGGCCGCTTCCCCACGGTGAGCGCCCCCACGAAGGCGATCACGGGTTGGCCGTCGGGTCGCCCGTCGGGACGGGGACGGAAGACGGCGGGATCGCGGCCGTTCGGCGTCATCGTCACCCGCTCGGCCGGGACCCCGAGCAGGCGTGTGCACTCCTCGGCGACCTCGTCGCCCTCTGCCGCCACCACATCGACCCGGGTGAGCAGGCGTCGCCACACCGCCAACTGGACGGAGTGCGCGTCCGACGCTCCGTAGGTGCCGATGGCGTAATAGGCCAGGGGACGCCGGTGGCCGACCATGGCCGGCACCAGGTACTTGAGGGGTTCTCCCCCGTGGGCGACCACGCAGGCCGGGTCCAGCCGGGCCAGTGCCCGGCGCAACTTGGGGACGGCCCGCCAGTTGTAGCCGGTTCCGGGGGCGTCACCATCGGCGATCCCGAGTGCCAGGTCGGGCTCGACCTCGGTCGGGCCGTCGAACAGGCAGAGGACACGATGGGCGCGCACACCGGGTGCGTCGAGCTCGTCGGCGAGCGCCCTGGCCTCGCGCTGTGCCCCGCGGGCCAGTGGTGTGGGGATGACGTGGAGCACGAGTGGCTCGTCGGTCCTGTCCCACTGGTCGATCATGCCGGCCCCTCCGTCGCCGGCCCCTCCGGCCCGTAGAACGTAGCAGCCGGGTGGCGGCGCACCGGTGCCACCGGCCCGGAACGGCCCACGGGGGCGGTACCATCGGCCGGTCCCGGCTGGTCCGGGGCCGCCGGCCCGCAGGGCGCCGGGCGCGGACCTGCCGACCGGGGGCACACGTGGGGGAGGAACGGTGAGGACCCTGGTGGTGGCGGGGGAGTACCCGTGGCCCGCCAACAGTGGGTCACGGCTGCGCCTCGCCTCGGTGCTGCGGGCTCTGGCCCGGTGCGGACCGGTCGAACTGTTCGCCGTCCTGCCCGGCGCCCGTGCCGACATCGACCCCCCCGACCCGGCGAGTGGCCTCGAGCGGGTCGGTCGGGTGTCCTACGACGAGCGGCCGCCCACCGGGACGGGTCGGCTCGCCGCCGCCGCACGCGGGACGCCCTTCGAGCTGCCGCGGTCGGATGGGGGCGCGTCGCTGCGTTCGCTCACCCGGTTCGCCCACGGCCGGTACGACCTGGTCTGGTACTCGGGGATCCGTCCGTTCCTCTCGACGGGAGGACTCGAGGCGGCGCCGGCCATACTCGACCTGGATGACCTCCAGGACCACAAGATCAGCGCCAGGCTGGCCATCCCCGGGTCCCCACCGGCGGGTCCGCTGGCCCTGGTGAGACGGAGGGCCGGGCGCACCTTCTCGTCCGAGGAGGTGCGTCGGTGGCGGCGGCTGCAGCGCGCCTCCGGCGAGTGCGTGGCAGCCACCGTGGTGTGCAGCGGCCTCGACGCCGGACGGGCACGCGCCGCCGGGGTGCCCCGTGTCGAGGTGATCCCCAACGGCTACCGGTCGCCATCCGTGCCGGTCGGGCGGCTGGCCGTGACCCGACCGCCGACGGTGCTGTTCCAGGGGACACTGCGCTACCCGCCGAACGCCGACGCGGCCGGCTTCCTGGTCCGGGACGTGGCACCCCTGCTGCGCCGGCGGGTCCCCGACGTCAGGGTCCGGTTGGTCGGAACCACGGCCCCGGCGATGGCTTCCCTCGACGACCGGCCCGCTGTCACCCTCGTCGGCCAGGTGCCCGACATGGCCGACGAGCTCGCCGTCGCCGACCTCGTGGTGGTCCCCCTGCGCTTCGGCAGTGGCACCCGCCTGAAGGTGCTCGAGGCCTTCGCCCACCGGATCCCGGTGGTGTCCACCACGCTGGGGGCCGAGGGCCTGGGCGTCGAGGACGGTGTCCACCTTCTGCTGGCCGACACGTCCGACGGCCTGGCGGAGGCCTGCGCCCGCCTCCTGGACGACGAGGGTCTGCGCCAGCGACTGGTCGAGCGGGCACACGACCTGTTCCGACTGC
This sequence comes from uncultured Acidimicrobiales bacterium, assembly GCA_963841925.1. Taxonomy (GTDB): domain Bacteria; phylum Actinomycetota; class Acidimicrobiia; order Acidimicrobiales; family RAAP-2; genus Bog-756. Next base: position 736,817 of record CAWJER010000002.1, on the reverse strand, counting down.
ACTTCACCGACGAGGTCGTCGGTGCCCAGGTGGCGGAGCTCGCTCGCCGCGTGGCGGGCGAGCTCCCTTCCGGCGGGTGAGCCGGTCGCGGTCGACCTCCGGACCCCCGTCACGGGCCGGAGGGCGGCACCCGAGGAGGTGCGTCGAGGAGGCGGCGGTAGGCGTCGAGGGCGGTGCCGACGGTGCGGCGGTCGTCGAACTCCGCCACCGCCCGGGCTCGTGCTCGTGCTCCCATAGTCCCGCGGCGGGCTGGGTCGCCCGCCAGGTCGGCGATCGCGGCCGCCAGCGCCCCGGCGTCATGGCGGCGGACCAGGAGCCCGTTGACCCCGTGCTCGACCACGGAGCGGCCCACCGGGTCGTCGACGGCGACCAACGGGAGCCCGCTGGCCATCGCCTCCAGGGCCGGGCGGGGGAGGGCGGTGCCGTCGACGGGTGCCACGAAGAGGTCGAAACCGGCGTGGAGATCCGGGACGTCGTCGCGCCAACCGGTGAGCACGACGTGGCCCCGCCGGGCGGTGCCCGGTGCCCGCGCCGGTAGTTGGGCCGTCGGGTCCTGACGGCCCACCATCACGAAGACGACGCCGGTACCGTGCCCGCGCATCCGGGCCGCAGCCGCGTCAAGGTCGCGCCATGCGTCCCGGCCCCACGAGGAGGCGACCGATCCGGCCACGACGGCGGACGGGTCGACGCCGAGGGCGGCCCGAGCCCGTCCGACGTCGGCCACAGTCCGTTGCGGCCGGAAGCGCTCCAGGTCCACGCCGGTCGGGAGCACCGCCAGGCGGTCCGGCGGGACGCCCATCCGGGCGAGTAGGGCCAGGTCGGCCGGGCGCTCGACCAGCTCCAGCCCGGTCCATGCGGCCGCCAGTCGTTCCGCTGCGCACGACCGCGCCCGCCGAAGCGGTGAGCCGGCCCCCCCGAGTCCCCGCACGGTGTGCACCACGGCCGGCACTCCGGCGAACCGGGCGGCGATCCGGCCGGGCAGCCCGATCGCGGTGTCGTGGGTGTGCACGACGTCGGGTCCGATCCTGCGCAGGGTCCGGGTCAACTCCGGGGTCGAACGCACGCCCTGCCCAGCAGCCGGCACCGGTGTCGGGTGACGCAGCGCCACGTGCCGGGCACCCCCGGCGACCAGCGGTCCGGCGAAGGGACCGCCGTCGGACACGACGACGACCTCCATGCCCTCGCCGAGGCATGCCCGCACGTAGCTTCCGAGCACGGGACCCAGGCGATTGCCGTCCGAGGTCAGGTGCACGACCCGCCGTCCGGTGAGCGGCGCTCACGTGCTCCGACCGACGTCCGGACACCGGGCGCGCCCGCACGAGGTTCCGGCCCGGGTCGTGTCTGCCGCATCCGCGTGATCCACCCGGGCATGCTAGGCGTTGCTCCGGCCCCCGTCGGACCCCGGAATCCCGTTAATCCGGGCGCTCTCGGGGCGCTGTCCGGGCGATGTCCGGGCGCTCTCGGGTCACCCTCCTGGCGCTGCCCTGGTGCTGGGCGTATCGATCGCAACCCCCGGCTGTTGTACGATGGCCCCTACGAAACGGGCGTTGCCGCGCACTCGTTGCCGGCCCGAGGGGGAAGCACGATCGATGACTGCCGTGGCCGCTGAACAGCCGGAGGAGGGGCGCACCCTCGTAGTCACCGACCTGTCGACGGTCCCGGCCGAGCCGCCCGACGACATCCTGTACACGCACAAGGCTCCGTTCATCGCGTCGTTGTGGAACCTGTGGTCGCACCGGGAGATCATGTACACCCTGGCCGAGCGCGACTTCCGGGTCCAGTACAAGCAGGCCGTCCTGGGTGTGGCCTGGGCGGTGCTCAGCCCGGTGGCGACCCTGGCCATCTTCGTCGTCGTGTTCTCCCGCCTGAAGTCGCAGTTCCCGACCCAGGGGGTCCCCTACCCGCTGTACGCGTTCGTGGGCATCATGTGCTGGAGCTTCTTTGCCGGCACGCTGGGTACCGGTGGCAGCGCGCTGCTCACGAACAAGGCGTTGCTGGCCAAGACCCAATTCCCACGCGAGTGCTTTCCGCTCGAGACGCTGCTCCTCCAGGCGCTCAACACGGTGATCTCGTGCATCCCCCTCGCCCTCCTGTTCGTCTATTTCGGACGGGCACCGAAGCTCACGACGGTGTGGGTGCCGCTGCTCGTCCTCGTCGAGGTCGTCTTCGCCGCCGGGGTCACGCTCGCCGTATCCAGCATGATCATCCAGATGCGCGATCTCCAGCAGGTGCTGCCCATCATCATCTCCCTCGGGATCTTCGTGACCCCGGTGATCTGGCCCTTCACGAAGATCCCGTCGGACTATCACCTGTTCGGCAACGTCACGGTGAACCTTCAGGCCGTCTACGGTTTCTTCAATCCACTCGGTCCGGTCATCGCCAGCATCCGCCAGACCATGCTGCTCGGTCACAACCCGAGCTGGTGGCCGCTCCTCACGGCCGTCATCGGCGCGATCTGCTACCTGATCTTCGGCTACCGCATCTTCAAGAGGCTGGAGGTGAACTTTGCCGACGTTGCCTAACGGGAGCATCGACGTCGAGCACGTCTGGAAGAGGTTCCGTTCCGACAGGGCCCAGCCCAAATTCTACGACCAGATGGCCCTGATCGGCCGCCGGATGCGCGAGCGCAGGAGGCCCGGCTACCGCTGGGTGTTGAAGGACGTCAACTTCACGGTGGCGCCGGGGGAGAGCATGGCCCTCGTCGGAATCAACGGTTCCGGAAAGACGACGCTGCTCAAGATCCTGAGCCAGGTGACGTACCAGTCGGCAGGCCGATGCACGGTGGCCGGTCGCATCGGGGCGCTGCTGAGTGTAACCAGCGGCCTGCACCCCGACCTGAACGGCCGGGAGAACATCTACCTCTACGGCGCGGTCCTCGGCATGCGGCGCGAGGACATCCGCCGCAAGTTCGACACCATCGTCGAGTTCGCCGAGCTCACCGAGGCCATCGACCGCCAGGTCAAGTTCTTCTCGTTGGGCATGCAGATGCGCCTGGGCTTCTCCATCGCCGCCTTCCTCGAGCCGGACGTCCTCCTGGTCGACGAGGTGCTGGCCGTCGGTGATGCCAACTTCCAGCGGAAGTGCCTCCAGCGGATCGGTGAGATCGTCCGCGAAGGAACCACTCTGCTCTACGTGTCGCACGACCTGGCGTCGGTGGAGGCGTCCTGCGATCGGGCCATCTGGCTGTCCGAAGCCATGGTCCGGGCGGCAGGTCCGACCAAGGACGTCGTCACCATGTACCGGACGGCGGTCGAGCAGAATTCGGCTGTCCTCTCCAGCAAGGAGGGAGTGGTACGGGTCCTGAAGGCCGAACTGCGGGCCACCGACGGAGGGCAGCTGCGGTCCGAGTGCGAAACTGAGGTCCGCCTCGTGGTGAACTCGCCCGAGAAGGCCAGGGTGGAGTTCTTCCTCGGCATCTCGCAGGGTACGGCCTTCCCCATGTTCGTCATCGACCACCAGGGCTTCATGCCCGAGGGCGACTTCGAGATCGTCTGCAAGCTCGGCTACCTCCCCCTGCCCAAAGGCCACTACTCGCTGTGGGCGGCAATGACCGGCTATCCCAAGAACAAGATGGAGCCCTTCCTGCCGTGGCAACCGGTCGCCTCGTTCGATGCCTTCGGACCCGAGCGCACCGAGCCGCCCGAGGGGGTCATGGCCCTGTCCCCGGTCTACGTGGGTGCCTCGTGGGACATCCACTGAAGCCGGTGCCGTGCGGCCGGCAGTGCGCCTAGGGGAAGAACACCCGGAGCCGGACCGACGCCCGGAGCCGCCCCAGCCGGGTACCGGCTCCCCGCGCCCATTCGATCCGCCGTGTCGGCTGCGCCACCCGGGGTAGGGACACGATCAGCCAGAGCCAGGCCTTGAGCGCGCCCTCCAGATCGCGACCCGCTCCCGCCCGCCGGTAGCGCAGGTGGAGCAGCGGCCCGCACTGACCGTAGGCGTAGGCCTGTTGGAAGACGCTGCGGAAGTCCGACCGGGCCCGTTTGGCCACCACGGCCCGGGGCGCCTCGACGAAGGTGAAGCCACGGAGCTGCATCCGCCAGCACAGGTCGATGTCCTCGCCGGGAACGAATAGCTCGTCGAACCCGCCCACCTCCTCGAACGCACTACGCCGGACGGCCAGGTTGGCGCCCAGCCCGGCGGGGAGGAAGCCGAGCTGGCGGGTGGCGGCACGGATGGGCGCGGCAGGCGGGATGGTATTGAGGCTCCAGAAGTCGAATCGACCGGCGGCCAGGTCGGCGCCCCGGAGTGCCTCGACGCAGGCGGTGAGCCACCCGGCCAGCACCACGTCGTCCGCGTCGCAGAAGGCGAGGTACTCGCCGTGCGCCACTGCGACCCCGGCATTCCGGGCGGCCGAGGCCCCGGTCAACCCCGACGCGTCGACCACGTGGACGTTGGGATGGAGCACGGCCCAGTCGCGGGCGAATGCCAGGGAGCCGTCCGTCGAACCGTTGTCGGCGATCACGATCTCCCACGGCTCGTCGCACTTCTGGGCGGCCAGGGCGCGAAGTTGTTCCTCCAGCAGGGGCATACCGTTCCGTACGGGAAGAATGACGCTGATCATGCGGCTCGACTCCGGATCTTCCGACCGGCGCCGGTGGCGCGTTGCGCCGCGGCTGGGGGAGGGGCAGAGGGAGGGGTACTGCATGAGCGGAGCGACAGACGGTCCGGTGCCCGTGCGGGCCGTACTCGCGGTGTCGACACGTGGATCTCCTCGTCGTCCCCTGCCCGGTTCGTCGTTCCCCACCCGGAGCGACCACGTGATCGGCGGGCACGGAAGCGGTGCGACCAGGCGGCGGATCGCCCCCGGGGCGCTGTTAGCCTAATCCTGTGAGGGCCACGTGAGTTCGCACGCGACCAGGCGGCCGTCCGCCGCCGGCGAAGGGGCCGGCGTGCCCCCGTCGGTGACGGCCGTGGTCCTGACCTTCCGGCGTCCCCGGCTGGCCGGTGACGTCGTGCGATCCCTGCTCACCGACGAGGGGATCGCCCCGGACCGGGTGGTCGTGGTGGTCAACGGAGAGGGCGGCTTGGACGACCCCGACCTGGAGGCTGCGGTGCGGATGGTGCGGCTGCCGGTCAACACCGGTCCGGCGGGCGGGTTCCGGGCCGGGCTCGAGGTAGCCACCGCCGACCCGGACTGCCGGTGGGTGTACCTGTGCGAGGACGACGTGGGGCTGTTCGACCTGCCCACCCCGAGGCTGGCCGATCTGCTGGCCCGGGTGGAGGCGGCGTCGGCGAGCCACCCGGCCATCGGCACCGTGGTCGCCTACGGCAGGAGCTTCGTGGGCCGGGGGGCCCACACCGTCAACGTGGTCCCGCCCGTGGAGGGGCTCGTCCCCGTGGACGTGGCGTGCTGGGGGGCCACGCTGGTGTCCCGACGGGTGGTGGACGACGGAATCCTGCCCGACCCGGACCTCTTCTTCGGGGTCGAGGACTTCGACTTCTTCTGCCAGGTGCGCGAGTCCGGCTGGGAGGTCCTGGTCGACGGAGTGGCGGCCCGCGCCGTCGCCGGACAACAGACCAATGACGGGCGCGACGAGGCCATCCGTGGCCACCGGCCGACGGACGCCGCCGAGGCGTGGCGCTCCTACTACCACGCCCGCAACTCACTGGAGCTGGCCCGGCGGCACGGCAGGCCGTCGTGGAAGGCGTGGCACCTCCTGTACTCGGCCCGCCACCTCCAGGCCGCCCGCAGTTCGGCGGAACGGTCGGCCATCGTGCACGGGTTCTGGGACGGGATGCGCGGGCGCCTCGGCCAGAACCCGGCCTACGGGAGGGCTGCCGGCGAGTACCCGGCGCCCGGCCGGTCCGGGGGCGGGGTCACGGACGGGGCGTCGGCCGCCGGGGGCTGACCGGCAGGTCCCGGGATCGGCCGGTCAGACGTGTGGGGTGGTGCGCTCGAAGTCGGCGTCCGACCAGGTGGTGATGGGGAACCGGCCGAGCACCCGCCGTAACGTGGACAGCTGGGCGTCGTCGAGTCTGGTCTGCCACGACCCGACGACGTCGGAGGCCACCCGTCTGATCTGGAACCCCTCGCCGGGGACGTTGTGGTCGACCAGGTACTCGGCGGTGGCATCGGTCCACTCGAGTCCGAGGTCGTCGAAGAGCGTCCGGAAGGTCGCCACGGAGTCGGTGCACAGCTGCTCATGGGTGCGCATCTGCCAGGTCGGATTGCGCGCCACGATCTCCTCCAGGACGGCGATGAGGAGCCCGATCCGCCAGCTCAGGGTCTCCACGGGGTCGGGACCGGGCGGTGGGACGTCCCACCGGTCCAGGTAGCGGGCTCGGATCTCGGGCCGGGACTCGAGCGTGGTGTAGCGGCCCTCCTTGAGTCCCACCTCCAGCCAGCTGGCCAGCACGCTGGCGGGGTGCCGCAGGAGGATCAGCGGGGTGATGTCGAACTCGCGGTCGAGCCACTCCAACGTCATCTGGGCGTGGATCGACTTGGCCACGACTCGCCCGAGATACCGCTTGCTCGGGCGGGGGTCCCGGGCCAGGGTGGATCCGACCAGGGTGGACAGGTCCGCCCCCGCCCCGAAGATCCGTTCCTCGTACCGGAGGCCGAGGAGGCGGCGTGCCTGCACGGACCGCCAGGTGTCCTGGCCCCCCGACAGGGCCCACTCCCACAGGCCCCGGTAGGCAGGGGCACGCTCCCCCGGCTCGAGGCTCGGGTACCGCCCGATCCTGCGCTTGGCGTGGATGGCTGCGGCAAACTTCTCCTCGTGATCGGGCTCGAGCACGGTGACCGTGCCCGGACTCGTCCCGAGGACCCGCATGGTCCAGGTGGTGCCCGACCGGGGCAGCCCCACGATGACCACCGGTGGCTGGCGACGGCCGGTCGACGGGACCACGAGAGGGTCGGTCAACGGGACCCCGAGACACACGGTCGACAGGACCACGAACCGGTCAGCCGGACCACGGTCCGGTCGAGCGTGGGAGGAGGGGTGCCCATGGACGGGAGCATATCCCCGGCACGCCGGACAGTTGTCCGCTGGTGCGGGGGTGTGGCACCCTGAGGTGATGCGGGCACCCCCCACGGTACGGAGGGTCCTGTACCGGATCCCGCCGCTGTGGCAGTCGGTACTGCTCCACGCCCGCGGCGACTACGCACCGTGGGAGGACGGCTTCGACTTCACGCCCCCCACCCTCGGTCCGGGCGAGGTCGTCGGACCACCCGACTTCGTCGGTGTGGGCGTGCAGAAGGCGGGGACCAGCTGGTGGTACGAGCTGATCCTCGAGCACCCCGGGGTCTACGAGCGGCCGGGCATCCCGAAGGAGCGCCACTACCTGTTCGCGCTTCTGCGTCGAGCCGTTCGGCCCGGCCGAGGCCGCCGCCTACCGGGGCTGGTTCCCACGGGTGGCGGGCACCATCACCGGCGAGTGGACGCCGGACTACCTCGCCTATCCGTGGGTGGCCCCGGTGCTGGCCTCGGTGGCCCCGAGCGCCCGGATCCTGGTGCTGGTACCGCGACCCGGTGGAGCGTTACCGCTCCGGACTGAGCTTCCGGCTCCGGCTCGGCGCTCCGCACACCTCGGCCACGGCGGCCGACGCTGTGCGCCAGGGGTACTACGCCCGGCACCTGCGGCGCCTCCTCGAATTCTTCCCGGCCGACCAGATCCTGGTCCAGCAGTACGAGCAGTGCCGTGCCGAGCCGTCGGCCCAGCTGGCCCGCACCTACGCCTTCCTCGGACTCGACGCCTTCGAGCCGGCGGAGGTCCGTCGCGAGGTCAACGTCAGCGAGGGGGGCAAGGTCGAACTCGCTCCCGAGGTCGCCACCCGGCTCGGCGACCTGTACCGAGCCGACGCGCACGAACTGGCCGTCCTGGTCCCGTCCCTCGACCTCTCGCTGTGGCCCTCGGTCTCCGCGGGGTCGGGGACGCCGTGAACCCGGAGGCCCTCGGGGCGGCTGACGGGCCTGCGGATCGGCTCCGCCGGCTGGTCCCCTCCGTGGTGCGGGCCGACCTGCGTCACCGGACGGGGCTGACCGTCCCGGGCGACCTGGCCCACCGCCCGTCGCCACCGACCCCGGCGCCGGGCGAGCACACCGGTCCACCGGACTTCGCCCTCCTGGGGGACGACGACGCCGGCAGCCGATGGTGGCTGTCCCTCGTCACGGACCACCCGGACGTGGCCCCCGGCCATGCGACGGACGCCGCCGCCCACTTCTTCGCGCCCTACTGCACCCAGCCGTTCGGCCCGGCGGAGGTGGCGGCCTTCCACGCCTGGTTCCCCCGACGTCCCGGTCGGATCGTGGGCTATTGGTCATCGGAGGCCCTGGCCCAACCGTGGACGGTGCCGCTCCTCGCCCGGGCCGCACCACGGGCCCTCCTGGTGTTCGTGGTCCGTGACCCGGTCGAGCGCCTGCTCGACGGGCTCGACCGGACCGTCGACGCCCGGCCACTGCATCCGGGCTCCTACCTGTCGGACGCCGTCGAACGCGGGTTCTACGCCGAGCAACTGGGTCGGCTCCTCGCCGCCTTCCCGACGGACCAGGTGCGGGTGCTCCAGTACGAGCGGTGCGTGGCCGACCCGGTGGGCCCGCTCGCCCGGACCTTCGAGTTCCTGGGGGTCGACCCCGGGCACCGGTCCCGTCCGATGGATCCACCGGCCCCCCGGACGGGCCGGGCGGCCGGGTGTCTGGACCCGGCGACCTTGGCGCGGCTCCGGAGCGAATTGTACGCCGCTGACGTGGCCGCCCTGGGCGGGCTGGTTCCCGACCTCGACCTGGCCCTGTGGCCGAATTTCGCCCCGGGTCACTGACCGGCGACAACGGGTTCCCGTGCCCGGTCGACGGTGCCGTGGCCGCCGGAATTCTCCGGGAGCCGGCCGGTCGGCGCCACGCGGGGACGCTAGGGTTGCCTCGTGGCGCACCGAGGGGAACGACATGGGGGCGGTGGCGGCGCGCTGCCCGCGCCCGTGCTCGAACGCCTGCGCTGCCCGACCTGCGGCAAGGAGGTCGCCGCCCTCGACGACGGCTCCGGGGTGGAGTGCGGGTCCGGTCACAGGTTCGACCGCAGCGGCGGGGTGCTCGACTTCTCGTCGGCGTCCCGGCGGCAGGGATCGACCGAGCGCACCTTCGCCAGCTTCGGCTACGAGTGGAACGCCTTCGACGAGGTGCGGGACGAGGACGCAGTCGTTCGCCGACGTCTACTTCCGTGACGTCGACCTGGAGGGGCTTCGGCGGCAAGGTCGGCCTCGACGCCGGTTGCGGCAAGGGCCGCTACACGCGTTTCCTGGCCGAGTACCTCGAGGCCGAGGTCGCGCTCGACGGCTCGTCGGCCGCGGAGGCGGCGGCCCGGAACCTCGCCGGGTTCGCCGGGGTGGCCGTCGTCCGCGCCGACCTGCGCGACGCACCGTTCGCACCCGAGAGCTTCGACTTCATCTCCAGCCTCGGCGTCCTCCACCACCTCGACGACCCGTTCGCCGGGTTCGAGCGCCTGGTGACCTTCCTGGCGCCGGGCGGCCGGATCCTCCTCTACCTCTACAGCCGCCCGGCCACGGTGGGCCTGCGGTCGATCGCTCTGTCGTGCTCCGCCGCGCTACGCAGGCTGACCACCCGGATGACGCACCCGGCCCTGAAGCGGCTGTCGACGCCGATCGCCGCGCTGCTGTACTGGGGGCTCGTGGTCCCCGGGGCGTGGGGTGACGAGCACGGGATCGGCGCGCTGTCGGGACTGCCGATGGACTCCTACCGGGGCAAGCCCCTCCGTAGCCTGGTCCTCGACACCTTCGACCGCCTGAGTGCCCCGGTGGAGAACCGCTACGTGTGGGACGACCTCCGGCCGTGGTTCGACCGCACGGGCCTCGTCGTCGACGCCGCCCGCGACGAGACGGGCTGGTTCGTCCTCGCCCACCGGCCGTGACCGGGCGCGACCGGTGAGTTGCGCCACCGATCCCGAGATGTCGGCCATGGCCATCGTCCTGACCTACAACGCACCCGACGTCGCTCGAGCGGTGCCTCCAGGTCGATCGCCGCGCAGACCACGCCACCCCAGGCCGTCCTGGTCGTGGACAACGCCAGCACGCCACCGGTGGACCCGGCCAGCTTCCCCCCGGGTGCCCGCCGGTCACGCTGGTGCGGTCGGACCACAATGGGGGCCCGGCCGGGGGCTACGCCCTCGCCCTCGAGCAGTTCCTGGCCACGCCGTACCGCCACGCCTGGGTCATCGACGACGACATGCGGCCGGATCCCGACTGCCTCGAGCGGCTGTGGGTGGTGGCGGCCAAGGACCCCGCCCGGGCCTTCGTATTCCCGGTCAGCTACCAGCCCGACGGGGCCTTCGGGGCGTGGCCGTCGTGGTGTGCCTTCCTCGTCGCCCGGGAGATCGTCGAGGAGGTCGGCCTCCCGATGTCCGAGCTGTTCTGGTGGGCGGAGGACACCGAGTACCTCCAGTGGCGCATCCCCCAGGCCGGGTACCCCATGCGGGTGGTCGGCGACGCCTACGTCCGCCACGACGCCATCCGCCACGGTGACTCGGTCCCGGTCTGGAAGTACTACTACGAGGCCCGCAACATGCTCTACGTCCACCTGTACGTGAAGAAGCGGGTCGGCTACTACCCGCGCAACGTCACCAAGTTGCTCGGGCGGGCGGTCCTGCGGGAGCCCGGGGGCAGGATGGTGCGCCTGCGGGCCATGGCCCGCGGCCTCTACGACGGGGCCCGGGGGCGGCTCGGCACCCAGTTCCCGATCGAGTCGATGCAGGAGCGCTCCGGCTGAGGCAGTCGCGCGGGGGCGCTCAGTGCCGGGCCAGGCCCCGCACGGTCCCGACGACCCGGTCCTGGTCCTCGACCGACAGGGCCGAGCCCGTCGGCAGGCACAGCCCGTGGGCGAAGATCCCCGCGCACACCGACCCGCCGACCACGGGGTTGGTCGGCGAACACCGGCTGGAGGTGCAGCGGCTTCCACGTCGGACGCGACTCGATGTCCTCGGACTCGAGGGCCAGGCGGACCACCTCCCGGTCGGCGCCGAACCGCTCCGGGTCGATGGTGATGCAGGTCAGCCAGTGGTTGGGCTCGCCGTAGGCGGCGATGGGGAGGAAGCCGATCCCGTCGACGTCGGCCAGTGCCTCCCGGTAACGGGCGTCGATGGCCCGTCGGCGGGTGATCCGGCTGTCGAGGCCGGCGAGCTGCGCCCGGCCCAGTGCGGCCAGGAGGTTGGACAGCCGGTAGTTGTAGCCGATGGTCGTGTGCTCGTAGTGGGGGAGCGGCTCGCGGGCCTGGGTGGCCAGGTAACGCGCCCGGTCCGCCTCCTCGGCCGAGTCGGTGACCAGCATGCCGCCGCCGCTGGTGGTGATGATCTTGTTGCCGTTGAACGAGAACACGCCCATCCGGCCGAAGCCGCCCGTCGTCCGTCCGCGGTAGGTGGCCCCGAGCGCCTCGGCGGCGTCCTCGACCACGGGGACACCGTGCCGTTCGCAGGCGGCGAGGATCGGGTCGTAGTCGCAGGACTGGCCGTAGAGGTCGACGGTGACCACGGCGGCCGGCAGCCGGCCCGACCCGGCCCGCCGGTCGAGCTCCTCGGCGACGAGCACGGGGTCGACGGTCCAGGTGTCGGCGGCGCAGTCGACGAACACCGGGGTCGCCCCCAGGTAGACGACGGCGTTGGCCGTCGCCACGAAGGTGAACGACGGCACCAGCACCTCGTCGCCGGCCCCGACCCCGATCAGCACGAGGGCGAGGTGCAGTGCGGCCGTCCCGCTGGACAGGGCCACCGCGTGGGCGACCCCGACCCGGGCGGCGAACTCCGCCTCGAAGGCGTCCACGTCGGGTCCGAGCGGGGCGATCCAGTTGGAGTCGAAGGCGGCGAGCAGCATGCGGCGCTCCTCGGCACCGACCTCGGGCGGGGACAGGTACACGCGGGTCACGGGGCGACCTCCTCGTCGGGGGACAGTGCGCCGACCACTCCGGCAGCGACGGTGAGCGCCACCGCGCCGACCACGTCGACGGCGACGGCGACGGCCAGGGAGGACTGACGGTAGGCGACGACGGCGCCGACGGTCAGGATGCCCTGGGCGGCGATGTAGGCGGCGCTGGCCGACGGGCGTTGCCACCCGCCGCGCCACCAGGCGGTCGTAGGGGTGCCCGCGGTCGCCCGGCCAGGACGGACCGGCGCCCCCGGAGCCGGCGGAACACGGCGAAGGCCACCTCGGCGGCGGGCAGGGCCACCAGGGCGAAGACGGCGACGCCCGTGGCCGTCGCCTCCTGCGGGGACCACGCCAGGGCCACCAGGACGGTCAGGGTCGTGCCCAGGAGGTACGAGCCGCCGTCACCCAGGTAGATGCGGGCCGGCGGCCGGTTGAAGACGAGGAATCCGAGGAGTGAGGCGGCCAGCGCCACGCCGAGGTGACGGCCGGTCCCGACGAGCACGACGGCGAACCCTACGGCGGCGACGGCCACGGTCCCGCCGGCCAGCATGTCCAGTCCGTCCATCAGGTTGACCCCGTTGACCAGGAGCAGGGTGACGGCCACGATGGCCACGGCGGCGACCACGCCGGGCAGGTGGACCGGGCAGGTGGCCACCACGGCCGCACCCGACGGCCAGCTCACCGGCCACCCGCACGAGCGGGGGGAGGTCGAGGCGGTCGTCGGCCACGCCCAGCGCCGTCGCCCCGACGAGCGGCAGGGCCAACGACGGCCGGTCGGACAGGACGGCCACCAGCACCCCGCCGAGGACGGCGACACCGCCCAGGTAGGGCACGGCCCGGGTCTGCGCCTTCAGCTCGCCGGGGCGGTCCGTGGTCCCGGTGCGATTGGCCACGAGTATGGCCAGCGGGGTGAGCACCACGGCCACCACGAACGCCAGGACAGCCAGTCCGACGAGGCTCACGCCCGGTCCGCCATCCACTGCATCACGAGCGAGCGGGTCCCGGCGTGCAGCTCGAACTCCCTGTCCGCCACGAAGCCCGACCGTCCGTAGAGCGCGATGGCCCCGGCGTTGGTCGCCCCGACCACGACGTAGGCCTCGGTGCCCCCACCGGCGGCCACGCGGTCCAAGAAGGCCGCCACCAGGGCGGTGCCCACCCCCTGCCCCTCGTGGTCCGGGGCCACGGCGACGGCCAGGAGCTCGTCGCCCCGTCCCGTCCCCGTCCCCCCACCCCCGTGGCGGAGGGTCTCGAGCACCCGGCGCCATCCCCGGACCAGGAGCGGGGCGGCCGACAGTCCGGCGGCGACCCCGTCGTGGACGAGGAAGGTGCGGTAGAGCCCACCGATGTCGGTCGAGCCGGCGATGAAGCCCACGACGGTGCCGCCGGCGTCGGCCACCAGCAGGAACGACCCCGGGGTGCGGGCGATCCGGCGGTAGAGGCGGGTGAGGAACGCCGGCCCCAGGAACGCCAGGAAGCCGTCGGCGATCCGCGTGGCGTGGAGCCGGGCCGCCGCCGGGGCATCGGCGGCGCGACCCGGCCGGACCGTCCAGCCCTGCCTGCCGCCCGGGATGGCCCCGTGTCCGCCCCGTGACCCGTCGGTCCCCATCCCGCGTCTCCTCCGACGGCTCCCGTCCGGTCCGGGGTCGTCCTCTGCCCGTCGTGGCCACCCACAGACTACGACCCCGGACCACGGTGGGGGCAGACCCGGGCCCGCTCCCGCCGCAGCGCGGGCCGGATCGCCTCCGCGTGGCCCGGGGCGACGCCGTCGGTGTCGGGATCCCGCCACGCCACCAGTTTTCGTTAGGTTCCCCATCAGGTAAGTTGGTCAGCCATGGATTCAGGACAGGGGAGCGCGGTCAAGGGGCAGTACCAGTTGTCGCACCTGCGGACGATCGAGGCGGCGTCCATCCACATCATCCGCGAGGTGGCCGCCGAATTCGACCATCCGGTCCTGCTGTTCTCGGGGGGCAAGGACTCGGTCGTCATGCTCCGACTGGCCCAGAAGGCGTTCTTCCCGGGCCGGATCCCGTTCCCGGTCATGCACATCGACACCGGCCACAACTTCCCCGAGGTCCTCGAATTCCGCGACCGGACGGTGGCCGAGCTCGGCGCCCAGCTGATCGTGGCCTCGGTGCAGGACTCGATCGACTCCGGTCGTTCGACCGAGGAGTCGGGGACCGACCCCTCCCGCAACCGTCTGCAGACGCGCACGCTGCTCGACGCCATCACCGAGCAGAAGTTCGACGCCGTGTTCGGCGGTGCCCGTCGCGACGAGGAGAAGGCCCGCGCCAAGGAGCGGGTGTACTCCTTCCGTGACGAGTTCGGCCAGTGGGACCCGAAGAACCAGCGACCCGAGCTGTGGTCCCTCTACAACGGCCGCCACGGCGCGGGCGAGCACATCCGCGTCTTCCCGATCTCGGACTGGACCGAGCTCGACGTGTGGCAGTACATCGGCGAGGAGCGGCTCGACCTCCCGTCGATCTACTACTCCCACCGGCGCGAGGTGTTCCGTCGTGACGGCATGCTGCTGTCGACGGGTCCGTTCGTGCACCCGCGCCAGGACGAGGAGCGGTTCGAGGCCGTGGTGCGCTACCGGACGGTCGGCGACATGACGTGCACCGGCGCCGTCGAGTCGACGGCGGCGACCGTGGACGACATCATCCTCGAGGTGGCCGCATCCCGGCTGACCGAGCGGGGGGCGACCCGGGCCGACGACCGGGTGAGCGAGGCCGCCATGGAGGACCGCAAGCGCGAGGGGTACTTCTGATGGAGCTGCTCCGATTCGCCACCGCCGGCTCGGTCGACGACGGCAAGAGCACGCTGATCGGGCGCCTGCTCTACGACTCGAAGGCGATCTTCGAAGACCAGCTCGAGGCTGTCGAACGGGTCTCGGTCCAGCGCGGCAACGACTACACCGACCTCGCCCTCCTGACCGACGGCCTGCGGGCCGAGCGCGAGCAGGGCATCACCATCGACGTCGCCTACCGCTACTTCGCCACGCCGGCCCGCAAGTTCATCATCGCCGACACCCCCGGTCACGTGCAGTACACGCGCAACATGGTCACCGGGAACTCGACCGCCGACCTGACCATGGTCCTGGTCGACGCCCGCAAGGGCATCGTGGAGCAGACCCGGCGCCACGCCTTCCTCGCCTCGCTCCTGCGGGTACCCCACCTGCTGGTGTGCATCAACAAGATGGACCTCGTCGACTTCGACCAGGGCGTCTTCGACGCCATCGTCGCCGAGTTCACGGCCTTCGCCAGCCGCCTCGACGTCACCGACCTGACGTTCATCCCCATCTCCGCCCTCCAGGGTGACAACGTGGTGACCCGCTCGGCCAACATGGACTGGTACCAGGGCACGTCGCTGCTGCACCACCTCGAGACGGTCTACATCGCCTCGGACCGCAATCTGATCGACCCCCGGATGCCCGTCCAGTGGGTGGTCCGACCGCACGCTGCGGAGTACCACGACTACCGGGGCTACGCCGGCCGGATCGACGGTGGGGTGTTCCGGCCGGGTGACGAGGTCCTGATCCTGCCGTCGGGACTGACCACCACGGTCGCCGGCATCGACACGTTCGAGGGACCGGTCGAGGAGGCGTTCGCCCCCATGTCGGTGACCATGCGCCTGGCCGACGACATCGACGTCTCGCGGGGCGACATGATCTGCCGGCCGCACAACAAGCCGGTGGTGGGACAGGACCTCGAGGCGATGGTGTGCTGGATGACGGACAAGCCGCTCAAGGTCGGCGACTTCCTCATGCTCAAGCACACCACCCGCTGGGTCCGGGCCGTGGTGCGGGACCTGCACTACCGACTCGACGTGAACACGCTGCACCGCGACGAGGGGGCCAGCACGCTCACGCTCAACGAGGTCGGTCGCGTGGCGCTCCGGGTGACCCAGCCGCTGTTCTACGACCCGTACCGCCGCAACCGGCAGACCGGGTCGTTCATCCTGGCCGACGAGGGCTCCAACGTCACCGCCGGAGCGGGCATGCTGCTCCGCCCCGACTGATCGGCCAGACGTGGTTCGACCGACTGATCCGCGAAGTGATCCGCCACACGTGACGCCGGCCACCAACATCACCTGGCACCCGGGCGACGTGTCCCGCGCCGAGCGGGCGCGCCTGACCGGAGGTGGGGGTGCGACCCTGTGGTTCACCGGCCTGTCCGGGTCGGGCAAGTCCACCGTGGCCACGGCGGTCGAGCGGCGGCTGGTGGCGGACGGACGCGGCGCCTACCGGCTGGACGGCGACAACCTGCGCACCGGGATCAATGCCGATCTCGGGTTCAGCCGCGAGGGGCGCCTGGAGAACTGCCGTCGCGTGGCCGAGGTGGCCCGGCTGTTCGCCGACGCCTCGCTGGTCGCCGTCGTGGCCATCATCAGCCCGTACGCCGAGTCACGCCAGTTCGCCCGCAGGATCCACGCCGAGGCCGGACTGCCCTTCGTCGAGGTGTTCATGGCCACCCCGGCCGCCGAGTGTGCCGTGCGGGACCCCAAGGGCCTCTACGCCAAGGCGTCGGCCGGGTCGCTCGATTCATTTACCGGGATCGACGACCCCTACGAGGTACCCGATGCCCCCGATGTGGCCATCGGGCCGACCACGTCGGTGGAGGACGCCGTCGACCTGGTGCTGGCCGCGCTGTCCGCCGCCGACGGCTGACCCCTCCCGGTGATCCGGGTCGTGGTCCGTGCCGGCCGGTCAGTAGCGGTTCGGCGTGGCCTCGACGATGAACTGGTAGCCGAACAGCGTCGGCCACAGCGTGACCAGGAAGTGGTCGAGCAGCCGGATCAGGTGGCCCTTCGTGCCCTCGAGGCCGAGGGCGTCGAGGGGAAGGCCTACCGATTCCATGCGCCTGACGGTGTACCCGCTCCGCTCCACCAGCTTGCGGATGCTGCGTCGGGTGAAGAAGCGGAGGTGGCTGGCGTCGAGGATGCCCCGCTGGTCGTAGTCGAACATCCCGAGCGCGGCCCGCGAGCGTGGGTACCAGTGGCCGATGTTGGGCACGCACAGCAGGACCGAGCCGTCGGGCGTCAGCACGTCCTTGCACTGCTCGAGGAGGACGCCGGGCTTTCCGAGGTGCTCGAGCACGTCGGCCATGAGGACGAGATCGAATCCGGTACCCACTTCGGGCGGGATCCCCTGGGTCAGGTCCGCCTTGTAGAACGCGCTCATCCGCTCGGCGGCCTCGGGAAATTCGTGCACGTCGACGCCGACCACGTGGTGGCCCATCGCTTGCAGGCGCTCGGCGAGCATGCCGCTCGAGCAGCCCAGGTCGAGGATCTTGGCCGGTGGCCGGGCCGCCATCATCGTCGAGATGCGCCCGTGCGAGCTGTCCTCGGACGGCTTGAGCTGGTACTCCTCGTTGAGGCTGATCCGGCTGCCGTCGCCGAAGCCGGCCTTCTGGAGGCGGTAGGCGATCACGTCCTTGGTCACGTCGGCGGCGTAGCCCATGCCGTCCACGTAGCAGATCTCGTCCCCGTAGTAGGTGGGGATCGGCACCTCGGCGATCCGCATCCCGGCATCGTGGAGCTGGATGATGATCTGGGTGTCGAAGTTGAAGCCGTCCGAGTTCTGCTCGAAGGGGATCCGCTTGAGGGCATCGACCGAATAGGCCCGGTAGCCCGAGTGGAACTCGGTGAGCTCGGTACCGAGGGCGGCGTTCTCGAACTTGGACAGGATGCGGTTGCCGACGTACTTGTACATCGGCATCCCGCCCTTGCGGGCCGCGCCCTTGATCATGATGCGGGATCCGAACACGGCGTCGGCCTCCCCGTTGACCAGGGGGGCGATGAGGTCGGGCATCGACTCGGGGGCGTACTGCCCGTCGCCGTGGAGCATGACGATGATGTCGAGGCCGTGCTCGATGGCCAGGTTGTAGCCGGCCTTCTGGTTGCCGCCGTAGCCGAGGTTGTGCGGCTGGCGGATGAGCGTGATGGGAAGGTCGGACACCTGCTGGTAGCCGAGGCCCACCAGGTAGGTCGAGTCCTGGCTGTGGTCGTCGCTGACGATGACCTCCCCGATCTCCCCCCGCACATCGTCGGGGATCCGGTCGAGCGTCTTGGCCAGCGTGGTCGCCGCGTTGTACGCCACCACCAGCACGCCGATGCGCTTCTTCGTCTTCGCCATCAGGCTGTCAACTCCCCGCAAGCGGTCACCAGCCCCCACGGGCCACGCTCGGCACGATCTTAGGGGTTGGAGCAATCGGGGCGAAAGCACAGCGCCCTCGATCGGTCCCGGGGCGCGTCCCGGCCGGCCGGCTCCCTGTTCGCGACTCCCGATTGCAGTACAGGTCCGAATCTTCCCCTCACCAGGGGCTGGTGGCTAGAGTCTGCTCCATGAAGTGGATCTGGATCATCCTGCTCATCATCGTCGGAATCATCGCGGCGGTGTTCGCAGTCGAGTACCTGACCGTCGGCATCGGGCACCTCCCGAGCTGGGTACCCGGACACGGGACGCCGGTGCCGCCCGTGAACGGCAAGTGCCCCGGCGCCTACCACCTCAGCGACGGCCGATGCTACGAGACGGGGCACATGCACAAGCGGGGGGCACTCGCCGCGCTCATTGCCATCGTGGCCTTCGTCTGGGCCGGGTGGCTGATCTACAAGAACCAGGTGAAGACGGTGCCGGCCGCGCCGGCAGCCGATCCGGCGTCCTGAGCTCGGAACGAAGGTTGCGGGCGGTCGGGCTCGCCCGGCCGGCGACGGTGGCTGACTGACGGTCAGGCGCCTGGTCGCCCGGGCATCCTCGACACGACCGTTCGCAGTGGCCTCGTGATCTTCCAACTGGTCGAAGCCGTGAGTCGCTCGATGTGGAGCTGGGCACCCTCGATCATCTCGTCTGCCGCG
Source organism: uncultured Acidimicrobiales bacterium (assembly GCA_963841925.1). Taxonomy (GTDB): domain Bacteria; phylum Actinomycetota; class Acidimicrobiia; order Acidimicrobiales; family RAAP-2; genus Bog-756. Next base: position 718,099 of record CAWJER010000002.1, on the reverse strand, counting down.
TGGAGTTCGCCCTCGAGCCGCCGTATCGTCGCCTGGTGCTCGGCTGAATCCACCCGGGCCTGTGCCAGGGAGCGCAGCAGGTGCGATCGCTCTCGACGGGCACGGATGACCGCCTCGACCCAGGGGGAGGAGGGCGCCGGTGGGCCGGAGTCGAACGGTGTGTGGCCACCGGCCGACGACCGCAGCCACTTCGTGATCTGCTCCTGGGCGGGAAGGCTGTCGCCTTCATGGGCGGGGACCGGCGACCTGTGGTGGACGAGGTCGGCATGGACCGAGGTCTCGGCACGGGTGACGTCCCAGGTGTCCGACCAGGGAGAGAAGCGGCCCAGTGCCGTCAACCACTCCGTGAGCCCGGTGATGGTGGCACTCGGGTGCTCGACGACCGACGCATAGTCGAGCACGAAGGTGTCGATCCCGCGCAGGCCGGATGCCGCGGTGCGGTTGTACCACTCCCACAGGGCCAGTCCGTCCTCGAACGGGATCCCGTCCCGCGCCTCGAGGGATCGGGCGACTTCGGTCGGGTTCCGCCAGACGAAGACGGCCGTCAGTGGCCCGGGCAGCAGTCCGCGCCAGTAGGGGAGGAGGAGGCTGGCCCGTGGGTCCTTCCATACCAGTGGGCCAGGTTCCGGGTACGCGGCGGCCATGATGGATGCCGGGTCATGGCCGGTGCCGTCGTGCCCCGGTCTGAGTTCGCCCCAGTCCGCGTCGGGTGCCGGCGGCGCGTCCCACGAGCCGCCGAGACCGACGAGGAGTGCCTCGTCCCAGAGTGCGGTTGCCTGGCTCTCCCAGTGTTCGGGATTGCTGGCCGGGTCGTCCATCCGGTCGCTGGGGTCCACGCCGTGGAGACCGAGCGACACCAGTGCTCCGGTGACGGCCGAGGTCCCGCTGCGGTGACACCCCACCACCACGACCCACGGCCCGGCCGGCATGGTCGTCATCCCCGGCTCACCGCATCCAGCTCTCGACCCAGGTGAGCAACGCCCCCCGTCGTGGACTCCTGGCGGCCTCCCGGCGGACCCGTTCCTTCCAGGCGGGTGATCCGGGTAGGCCCCTGCCCGCTCCGGGGTCGTCACCGGTCAGCGCATCGAGGAGCGCCGCCCGTTCGACGGCACGCTGGTTGGCCTCGCTGGCCAGCAGTCCGGCGGCGTCGAAGAAGTCGACGAGGGACCGGAGGTCGCTCGAGGGTCCAGGGTCGAGTGCGTCATCGGGTGTCCGAACGGCGTCCAGGTAGGACCGTGGGTACTCCTGGACGGGCACGGGCCGCAGGGCCCATACGAAGGTCTGGACCGTGGCGTCGGAGTTCTCGGCCTGGGAGAGTGTCCGCAGCGCCCCGATCATCTCCACCGGGAGCGCGTCGTTGAGCCGGAACTCGTACTGGTCGGAGCGGACGGCCGAGACGTCGTCCCGGGCCACGATCACCCATCCGGTGCGCTCGAGCAGGCGCTCGAGGGTCTCCTGAGCGAAGAAGCGGACACAGGTCCCGTCCGGGGGACCGGACCCGGTCGGGACCCACCGGCCGCAGAGCAGCCGGAGGGCGACGTCGAAATGGGACACGTTGGGCACACACACCACCAACACCGGGCGCCCGTGACCGAGCGACCACTCCGACAGCGACGCCAGCAGTAGTTGGGGATCCACGAGGTGTTCCAGGAGGTCGTGCACCAGGAAGGCTCCGACGCCGTCGACCCCGCCCAGTGACGCCTCGAGAATGGCGACGTCGGTCGGCACGTGCGGCGTCGCTTCGAGGTGTCGCCCGATGGGGTTTGACGCCGGTTCGCCGAAGGACCCGATCGGGTGTGTGGCGAGACCCCGCCCGGCCAGGTGCTCGCGGACCCGGTCCGGCCCCGGACCGAGGTGGACCACGGTGGCCGGACGGTCCTGGACCAGGTAGTCGACCAGGCCGACCGCCTGGACGATGCCCGGCTCCACGGTCCCGCCCGGCGGAGGTTCGTGGACGGGCACCGCCGGAACCCGTGCCGGGACCTGCTCCCCGGGTGGTCCGTCGGTGCCGTCGTCGCGGGCGGGACCACCGGCCACCAGCGCCTCCCGGGTGGCGTCGAGCCAGGCCCGACCGAACCGCTGGTCGGGCTCCAGGTGGCTCCCGTCCGCCCAGTCGTTCCAGGACAGGAGGAAGAGGTAGTTCTCCTCGGCCCGCACTTCGCCGCACCGATCCACGATCGTGGCCAGCCAGTCCTGGTAGACGTCGGGCGTGGCACCGTCGAAGACCGACGCCCCGAGGGGCCGCCACGGCGTGTCGTCCCACCCGGTCGCCACCGACGGGAACTGCCGCCACGTCGGGGCCTCCTGGCCGAGCCGACGGGCCACGGCCGACGGGTAGTCGATGATGCGGTTGCCCCGGGCGCCGTCGACGGGGAGGTACACCCGATCGTCCCTGTCGACGGTGGGCAGGTGCTGGACGCTGGCGTCCATCCCGAACGCGCCGGGGCCCCGGGGCGGCGGGCCGTGACGCTCGAGGTAGCAGAGGTAGAGGTCGGGGAAGCCGAGCCGCTGGGCCTCGGTACGCCACAGCTCGAAGGTCCGCTTCGGATCGGGAAGCGACAGTGGCGCCGACACGAGCACCAGGGGCCGGCCGTCGATGGTGATGTACCGGTCGTCGCCGAACGCCCCGGCCAGCCATCGGACGTGGGCGAGGTCGTCCTCCCGACTGTACCGATCGGCCAGGACCACCTCGCCGTTCCGCCCGATCCCGCCGGTGGTCCACGGCTCGTTCACCCAGTTGAGGGCGAACGGGAACGACGGTGTGCCGGTGGCGAGCACCTCGTCGAAGGGACGGCCGTAGGGACGGGACCCGCCGTACCAGTAGTGGTCGTACACGAACCCGGAGATGCCGTGGGTGGCCGCCAGGTCGACCTGTGCCTGGCGCACCTCGGGCAGGCGGAGGTCGTAGAAGCCGAGCTCACCGGGCACATGGGGCTGGTGGTGCCCCGGGAACAGCGGCCTCGCCTGGGTGACACGGGCCCAGTCGGTGAACCCCCTGCCCAGCAGGGCGTCGTTCTGGGCGATCGGATGGAAGCGGGGGACGTAGAACGCGAGCGCCCGTGGCAACGACGGACGTGGGTCGGAGTGCGCCGTGCCGCCGGCGTCCGTCTCGTCCCCCATGACCAGATAGTAGGGCACCGGGTCCCCCTCGACGCAACGGTGCTCCTGCTGACGGCGACGATGCCCGGGGGCCGTGTGCGCCCGTCCGCTGCCCCGGACGTGGCCGTCACCGAGACGGCAGGTGGTAGCGTCGTCGACCAGTTTCCGAGAAGATGAGGCGAGTGCACCCGATGTCCCATGCCCGCGGCGCCGGCCGGTCGGTGCGATGAAGATCCTGGCTGTCTCCGACTTCTTCCCGTGGCCCACGACCAAGGGCGGGCTGATCCGAGCAGCAACCGCGGTGGAGGCACTGTCGAAGCTGGGAGAGCTCGACCTCTTCTCCTTCTACGACGCTCGGATCCCGTTCGGCGACGTGCCTACCGACGTCCGCCTGGTCGGTCTGGCCACCACCCCGTACCCTCGGCCCAGCTGGTCGCGCCGGTGGAAGGCCCGCTCCGTCCTCCACCGGGGTGTGCCGCTCCGGGTGGCGCTGCGGACCTACGACCCACAGCCGAGGGTGGACTTCGACGCGTTCGCCGCGGACCGCTACGACCTGGTGTGGTTCCGCTCACCGGCCACCTGGGAGTGGCTGGGCCGACCCCGCCTGGGGCCGACCATCGTGGACCTCGACGTCCTGGACGACAACGTCGAGCGCCAGCGTGCCGGTGTCGCCGGCGCACATGGCGCCACGGGCCCACCGTCGCCCGGCGACCGTCTGCGTGCGTCGGTGAAGGCGCGGGTCAACGCCTACGACTGGCGGCGGTTCCAGCTCGGGGTGGCCGAGGAGGTCGACCGGGTGGTGCTCTGCTCGGACACGGATGTGGACCGGTTCGGCACCGACAATGCCGTGGTGGTGCCGAACACCTATCCCGAGCCGGACCGTGCCGTGGGCAAGCCCGAGGCGGTCGATCCGCCCACCGTGCTGCTCCAGGCCACGTTCGACTACGCGCCGAACGTCGACGCCGCCCAGTGGCTGGTGCGCGAGGTCGCCCCGCGGATCCGGTCCCGACTGCCGGGGACGAAGGTCCGCCTCGCCGGACTGGCGACACCCCAGGTCGAGGCCCTCGCCGATCCGCCGGCGGTGACCGTCACCGGGTTCGTGCCCGACATGGCCAGCGAACTGGCCAGGGCCGACGTGGTCGTCGTGCCGCTGCGCATCGGGAGCGGCACGCGCCTGAAGATCCTGGAGTCCTTCGCGCACCGCGTACCGGTGGTGTCGACGACCCTCGGCGCCGAGGGACTCGACGTCGTCGACGGGGTCCACCTGCTCCTGGCCGACACGCCCGAGTCCATCGCCGGTGCCTGCGCCCGGCTCCAGGGCGACCCCGAGCTGCGGCGGCGGCTCGTGGACGCCGCGCAGGAGCGGTACCGCGAGCGCTATGCCGCCGCTGCCGCCCGCGACCGGATCCGTGAGTTGGTGGACTCGGTGGCCCGACCCGGTGCCCGCTGCCGGTGAGCCGTCCCGATGCGTGGCAGTCCTCGGATAGCGTGGGCCGATCATGGAGGTGATCGCCCACTATCTCCCCCAGTTCCACCCCATTCCCGAGAACGACGAGTGGTGGGGCACGGGGTTCACCGAGTGGACCAACGTCACCAAGGCGCGGCCGCTGTACCCCGGGCACGTCCAGCCTCAGCTGCCCACCGACCTCGGGTTCTACGACCTGCGTGTGCCCGAGTCGCGCCAGGCCCAGGCCGACCTCGCCGCGCGCTACGGCGTGACCGGATTCTGTTACTGGCACTACTGGTTCGGCGGGCGGTTGCTGCTGGAGCGGCCACTCGACGAGGTGGTGGCCAGCGGATCCCCGGAATTCCCCTTCTGCATCGCCTGGGCCAATCAGACCTGGTCCGGCATCTGGCACGGTGCACCCGACCGGACGCTCATCGAGCAGACCTATCCGGGCCCCGAGGACGAGGCCAGGCACTTCGACTACCTGCGCAAGGCGTTCGAGGACGACCGCTACGTCCGGCTCGCCGGTCGACCCGTATTCTTCATCTACAAGCCGGGAGACCTCCCCGACCCCGCCCGCTTCGTCGAGCGATGGCAGAAGATGGCCAGTGACGCCGGGCTCGGTGGGCTCTACCTGGTGGCCGCACAGGGCGAGTCCGAGTACCCCAGTCATGTCGAGGACGGATTCGACGCTGCGGTCTACTACCAGTTCCCGTTCGGTGAGGACCGGGCATCCGTGATCCGTCAGCGCCTCCAGGATCGTGGGCTCATGGCCGGTCCGAAACGGGTGCCCTACGCCGACGCGTTCCCCGAGCCGCCGGCGTCCCTGCGTGGACCGGTGTTCCCGTGCGTGTACCCGAACTGGGACAACACCCCCCGTTCGGGACGTGGCGGCGTGGTCATCGCCAGGTCCACGCCGGCCAAGTTCGGGGCGCACGTGCGCAGGGCGTTGGAGCTCGTCGCCGAGCTGCCTCCGGACCAGCAGCTGCTGATGATCAAGTCGTGGAACGAATGGGCCGAGGGGAACTACCTCGAGCCGGATCGCGAGTCGGGTCACGCCCGGCTGGAGGCCCTCGCCCGCGAGATCCGCCGGCGGGAGACATGAGTCACGGCCCCCGGAGCGGACGGAGTCGCCGGGCCAGGCCCCGCAGGCCGTCCTGACGAACTCCAGCCTGGTCCTGTTCGAGCCGGACGGCCCGCCGTAGCACGAGGAGTGCGATGTCGACGTCCCCGGTCCCCCAGTAGCGGACGGTCCGACCGTCCACCGACTCGAGTCCGACCCGGGCGGCCTCGTCGATGATCTCGGGAAGCGTGCCGTGGTGTTCCGGATCCTCCACCTCAGCCCCGAGGTTGCGGTTCCACAGGTCGTCGCGACCCCGGACCAGGTCCACGGTCAGGACGACCAGGCCTCCGTCGCGCACCCGCCGGGCGAATTCGTGGAGCAACGCCCGACGGATGTCCGCGGGGACGTGCTCGATCACGCTGACGGAGACGAGTCCGTCGAAGAGCGGGAGCCGGGGGAGCTCGGTCGAGTGTGGTGTTCCAGGAGCGGTGGGCGAGCCCCGCACGGGCGTAGTCGAGGAAACCCCACTCGTTCCAGTCGTCCTGGGGCGGCCACCCGCGCACCTGTGACGATGGGTCAACGGTGTCGACCTCGTAGCCGAGATCTGTCAGGAACGGGGCGAGCGGAGTCGTCCCGGCTCCGATGTCGAGGAGACGGCTCCCGATGGGTAACGCCTGGGTCACCAGGTGTGTGACCACCGGGTACTCCCACAGCCTGGGAGCATGGTCCGGATAGAACCCGAGGGTTCGCCATGCATGGGTGCGGAGCGACATCAGGGCGAGGGGATCGGGGTGGCGGCCTGCCAGTGGCCACCAGCTCTCCTGGGTGAAGTCCCTGGGATGCCGGCGCACGGGGGGGCGGAGGGCCACGACGACCCAGTGGTCGCCGACCGGTGCCGGGTAGAGCTCGGCTTCGGGCGCCACTCGGCGGAGCGTTTCGACGAGGGGTCCGTCGCCGGACGGTCCGAAGGTGCCCTCCTCGTCCGGGTGCCACTCCAGGCCGCCGACGACGAGGGCTCGGGACGCCGATCCCCACAATCGAGCGACCAGGTCCTGCTGACCGCGGTCATCCGAGTGCCGGCCCGTGGGGCCCGACCAGATGACGAGGTCGGCCGTCCCGGGTCGGTCGGCCGGGGTTCCCCACCTGAGCGTTCCCGATGCGGAGTCCTTGGCGGCACGGGCCGTCGATCCCGGACCGACGTCGACCGTCGCTTCACTGGCGGCAGCGTCCGTGGCGGGGGCACCGTCGCTGCCGACCCGGAGTACGGAAGTCGGTCGGATCGCACGGACCACCTCGTCCACGACGGCCTGGTCGTCGCCAATGACCCGGTCGATGACCCGGGCGCCGCCCGTGGCATCCCACCACCGGCGGAAGGTGTCCACCGGAAAGGATCGCTGCCACAGCTCGCCGATCGCCCGGTCGACGACCCGGATCCGTGCGTCGACGGGTTCGAGGCCGGTGAGTGCGAGCAGGCCGTGCGGGTCCACTTCCTGGTGGTAGTGGATGACGGCGGGCGTGGGCGGTACCGGGGGGAACGTGCTCGGATCGTGGACGGGGAGGTTCCATCGGACATCGAGTGCCTCGACCCCGATCCCCTCGGCGGCAAGCCCGAGCGCCATGGCGACCTGGTCGACGTGCATCGTCCAGTCGAGGAGCAGTTCGGGGCGGTCGAGGAGCCACGTCGCCCACGTTGCCCAGGCCGTCGCCACCCGCGACAGCACGGAGCCCTGCACCAGATAGAGCCCGCCGTTGCAGTTCCCCGATGCGGTGAACTCGCCGTCGCTCCAGGCCAGGGGAACCAACGACGGCAGTGCGATGCCCGCCGCAGCGAAGACCCCGACCAGCACCCCGACCGGGGGCAGTGGCCGATCCACGGGCTTCCCGGCCACACCGCCCGGCCGGAGGTCGAGTCTGCGGGGATCCTCCAGCACGACCACATCGGCATCGCAGAGCACGGCGAGGCCGTCGACCCCGCGGTCGGCGAGGTCGAGCGGCGCCCGAGATCTTGTTGCAGTGCGGCGAGCGGCGGTCGAATCGGTCGATCACGCGGACGTCGACGCCGTTGACCCGCAGCAGATCGAGCGCATCCGATCGGGCAGACCCGACCACGTGGACCACCAGGTCGGAGGGCTCCACGCCTGCGACGTCGACCAGGGAGACGAACCAGCGGACCGCTTCCAGGTGGAACCGGGGATGCTCGTCCACGACGCACGAGAAGCGCCCGGGGGCGGGATCCGTCACGCCGCGGCGGTCGGGGCTCACTTCTGGCCGAGCAGGCTGTGGCAGAGGTTCGTCCTGGGCATGGCGATCGGGTACTGCGAAATGGAGACCACAGGAGGCGATCCGCCCGGCTGGACGGGGGTCACGTCCACCACACCGGGTCCGTCGCCGCCGACGTAGTGGCCGAGGAAGTGCGTCCCATACCACGACGCACTCAATGAATTGAGGTTGGGATCGATCGTGACGAGGATCCGGTACTGGGTGTGCAGGTACTCGATGGGAATCGACCACGACGTCGTCGTCGGCCAGGGGACCGAGGTCCCCGAGTTATCGAGCGCGATCCGGACGTGGCCCGGTCCGTCGGGCTCCATGACCAGTGTGCTCTTCCCGAAGGTCAGGAGGTTCACCGGCTCGGTCAGGTCGGTGGCCGAACGGTTGAAGGTGAAGCCGACCCCGTGGGTGAAGGTCGGGTCGACGTCGACGGGGATCCACGTGTAGTGCTGGATCTGCTGGCCCGGCACATCCCCTTCGTGGTCGCCACTGGAGATGTAGAGGCCGGAGCAGTCCCCCACGATGAACAGGGTGCCGGCGGGTGCCCAGTACGGCAGCGTGGCACCGGTCTTCACCGTCGCCGCCAGTGACGTGAGGCTGGCCGCTCCGGCGAACGAGACGAACTCGTGAGCCTGCACCTTGTTCCACTGGGTCGCCGGGAACGCGGCGATGGCGAGGTTGGCTGCGATGCAGTAGGCGGTGAGGACGGCGATTCCCGCGAGCGCCCACTGACGGGCGCGGAGGGAGCGCCCGGACAGCCGACGCCAGACGTCGATGAGCCCGATGGCTGCGGCGGGGATGAGGAACGGCATGAAGTCGGCCATGTACCGCTCGGAGATGTACCCCCACAGCAGGACACCACCGGCTCCGGCGGCCCCACCGATGAGCACGATCCGGGTGAGGCGCACGAGTCCGGGTCCGTTCGGGCGGAAGGCGGTCACCGTCCCCCAGAGGCTCAGGAGGAACAGGAGGGGCATGGTGGCCGGGATGCTCGCCGTCGGGTAGGTCTGGTCCAGTACGGCGCCGTCGAGGGCGGCAGCGGGGGCGGTCGGCGTGGTGACGAACGGGAAGATCGTGCTGAAGTGGATCCCGAACGGTTGGAGGTAGGTCCACATGGTGCTCGGGAGGAAGCCGAAGCTGAACGCCTTGCCGCCGTTGGCGGCGAGGAAGTAGCGGCGGTGGGCGTTGACGGAGGCCCACACCTGGTCGGCCATGGGCAGTCCCACGGGCAGCCCGAACTTGGCGTAGGTGACGGCGCAGTTCGCCAGGAACGGGATCAGTCCGGCGGCGGCCACCGGCAGGGCCCATCGTCGGCCGGACGCCCCGCCGCGGCCGAGGGCGAACCACCCGGCCACGAGGAACGCAGCGATGATCGAGGCGTACCCCGTCGGCGTCCGGTTGAGCGCGGTGCACAGGATCAGGGCGCCGCTGGCCACGACGCGACCCCAGGACGGTCGCTCCATCACCCCGAGGAGCGCGAAGAGGCTCCCGACGGTCAGCGGGACACTCCAGGCGAAGTCCTCGTTGTAGACGAACGGGGTGGCGGCCAGGAAGAGGATCACCGAGCCGCCGAGCACGGTGGCCATGAACAGCCCGTACGACCAGGCCTCGGCTCGCCCGAGTGCGATGTCGCCGCGCACGAGGATGCGGAGGCGCCACACGAGCAACGACGTGAACAGGAACGTCGACAGCCAGGCGAGGAGGAGCGAGGGGGCGGTCAACTTGCCGTCCAGCGAGCTGGTGACCAGGAGCACCGGCATGCGCAGGATCGACGGGAACACGCCGAAGTAGGTGAACTGGTGACCGGCGTGGACGAAGGCCTCGATGCCCATCCTGTTCGGGGGGAGCCACAGGTGGCCGTGGAACAGGGCACGGGCCTGGAGGTCGTAGAAGTTGTCGTAGGGGACGGCCCGGAGCGGGTTGAACGAGCCGTTCCACAGGTTCCACAGGGTCCAGAGGTACGGAACGGCGACGACGGCGGCACCGACGGAGACGGCCACGGTGAACCGGCGCTTCGCGTCCGATGCCGCATTCGGGCGCGGCGGCGCATCCTCAGCCTGCGGGCCGGCCGCCACGTCGGCTGCGTCCGCCTCGGTGGCGAGGGTGGTCTCGATCACGTGCCGGGGGGATGTTTCCGCCGGAGCCTGTCCGTCGCGGCCAGTACCTTGTGGGCGAGCTGGTCGGACAGCCCGAGGTGGCGCTTGGCCCAGTCGTAGGCCCGCAGGGCCTGCGTGTCGGCCCAGATTGCCGCCGAGTGCAGACCTCCGTCACCCGGCCGGGAGCGGTATTCCGTCGAGCGGACGACCGGATCGTGCTCGACACTGAAGTAGTACAGCGCCAGCGAGCGTCGGGCCATGCCCTCGGGACAGGTCATCGGGTCCGGGTGACCGTGGAAGGAGTCCTGCTCGGTGGAGAAGATCAGGACCCGGTTGGCGACCGGGGAGACCTTCTCGACGCACTCCTTCATGTCCCGACTCCAGATCTCCAGGTCGCCGCCGTAGTCGGGCTTCCAGTCCGGGTTCAGGTAGAGGAGGATGTTGGCCCGCCGCTGGAGCTTGCGATTGTGGGGGTGCACGGTGAAGTCCGCGTGGACGTTGAGGAATCCATCGGTCGTCGACTGATGGAGTCCCCCACCTTCGAGCGTCGGGTCCGCCACCAGGCCCTCGACCCCGATGAGCTGCCCGACGAACGTGACGAACCTCGGGGAGTTGAGCACGTCGAGGATGGCCTGGAGGGTCGGTCCCCAGGTCTCCGGGTCGGTATTGGAGAACTTGCGCTCGTTGGTGTGGAGGTAGTTGTTCCACTGTGACGGGTCGAGCGGCGGGAATTCCTCGACGGCCGCCGCAACCGCCTCCGGCCGCAAGAAGTCGTCGAAGACGATGTGCGGATAAGGATCGGCCGCCATGTACCGTGCGTGCAATTCGTCGACGTTCGCCTCGAGCTTCTCGATATCGAGTACGCGGGCCATCGTGTCGTCGGACGAAGCGTTCTTCTTCATGGTCGTGCCGCCTTCATGCTCGTGATGCCCCCGATGTGGCGATGTCCGCGTCCGCTCCGGCTGCCCAGCGCATGGTCGGGCGTGGGCAACGACAGGCACGAGTCATGATCGAGCCCATCCGCAGGTCCCCCCCCTCGTGATCCTTGAGTTTCGGCGTGAACGCCCCAGTCCAGAGCGTCCTGAGATTCTACCTGCAGGCCGCTCGCTTTGGCACCCGGCCACAGTGGACTCGGAATTCCACAGATTCGTGGAGGAAGGGCTCCGGATCGCCTGGTCCGTTCCGACAGGTCCGGGAGGCGAGCCCGACCAACCCGCCCTCCAGTCCGAGCCTTCTCGAACCGAGCTCCGGACTCGGGCGTCGTCACCCCCTTGTCCACATCCACTCGACGATGGTGGGACCCCTGCAGGAGGTCGGCAGGGGGCGAGGGTGGCGGTAGGTGGCCGGTGTGCGACGAGGGCCCACAGCGCGGGGCGACGGGCCGAATCCCCCGGGTGTCCTATGCTGCTCTGGCCGTGCGTGGCCGGACCGCGAGCTTTGCCGGGCGTCCATGCGAGTAGCGAGGGGATAGGGCGAATGGGGCTGCCGCAGATCCCGGCGACGTGTCCTCCGAATCGGTCGGAGCGCACGACCGGCTCAGTCGACGCATCCCCGTGGGTGTGCCGTGGCTGAGATCCTTGCCGGGACCCCGGCGGGGGCAGATGACCCGGTGACCGTTCCGACGAGCGACGGCGATCAACCTGAGCGTCCGCGGGAGGGATTCCGCCCCGACATCCAAGGTCTGCGTGCGATCGCCGTCGTCCTCATTGTCGCGTACCACGCGGGAATTCCCGGATTCGGTGGGGGGTTCGTCGGCGTCGACGTGTTCTTCGTCATCTCCGGATACCTGATCACTCGGCACCTCCTCAGGGGTCCCGCGCCGGGGGACACGGTCGATTTCGGTGAGTTCTGGGCGAGACGCGTCCGTCGCCTCGTGCCCGCACTCGGATTGATGGTGGCGATCACCTTGCTGGCGAGCCTGGTCATCATCACCCCGTTCGACATGCTGGAGACAGCGAAAGAAGGCGGATCGGCAGCCCTCTATGTGTCCAACTTCCTGTTCGCCCAGAACGCGCAGGACTACTTCGGCTCGAATCCGAACAAGAGCCCGTTCCTCCACACGTGGTCGCTCGGAGTAGAGGAGCAGTTCTATCTGATCTGGCCGTTCCTGGTGTTCGGGATCTTGTGGATCGGCCGCCGACGGGACCGGTTGCGCAGTCGTGCTGCAGTTGCGCTGTTCGCATCGGTCTTCGTCGTCTCATTCGCCCTGAACCTGCGATTGACGGGCGAGGGAAGCTCGTGGGCGTTCTTCGGCCTTCCCACCCGGGCCTGGGAATTCGCGGCCGGAGGGCTCCTGGGAGTGCTCATGCTTGGCGACGTCGGCCGCCGTCGCCTGCAAGCGCTGGCAGGAGTCGTGGGGTTGATCGTGTTGATCGTCGCCACCGAGTCATTGAATTCGACCTCGGCGTATCCCGGTGCCAATGCGCTCCTGCCGGTCGCAGGAACCGCCCTCTTGATCTGGGCTGGTGCCGGTGCGCATGGCGCATCGTCACCCGTGACGAGAGCGATCAGTATCCGGCCGATGCAATGGACCGGACGCATGTCGTACTCGTGGTACCTCTGGCACTGGCCCTTCATCGTGTTGGTCGTCTTGGAGCTCGGAAACGACAGCACGATCGTCCGGACGGGTGCGGCGGCTGCGTCCCTGGTCGCCGCTTACCTGGCGCTCCACTACGTCGAGGATCCTCTGCGCCTCCACCCGAAGCTCCTGGGGTCGATGCGTCGCACCTTCGTCGTCGGCCTGGCGATCACCGTGACCGTGCTGGGCATCGCCGGGACCACGTGGGTGTACTCGTCACGGAGGACACCATCGTCGTTCAACCAGCAAGTCGCAGTGGCCACGCAGAACTTCCTTCCGAGCTGCCGAAAACAGTCAACGGCGACAGGGGCCTTCTATTGTTTTGGCGGCGACCTTTCCTCGTCGACCACCGTGGCACTCGTCGGCGATTCTCACGCCGCGACCTGGTTCAACGCACTCGCACATGTGGCGGCACGCCAAGGAGTGCGCATCCTGCTCTTGACCGAGCCGGGTTGCCCGTTCATCCCGATCTCGACGCTTCCGGAGCCGAACGGTGGGGTCACCACTGGCCACTGCTCGGCATTCCGCCTCGACGATGCACAGATTCTGAGCACCGTCAGGCCGGCAGCGATCATTCTGACGCAGCATTCCGGTGTCTACCTCGGCTCGATCCTGGACGCCTCCGGAACGATTCCCTCCAGGAATGACCAGGTCAAGCTTTGGAAAGGGGCATTCGCCGCCTTTCTCGACAATATGGATGAACGAGGTATCCGCGCCGCTGTGATCCTGGACAATCCCACGCTCCCCCAATCGCCGGCCGAATGTGTCTCGCGCACCGGATCGATCGCCGCATGCGAACCTTCACGCACCGTGGCGCTGGCACCCAGCAGGCCCCTGGTCGCCGTCGAGGAGCAGGTTTTGCAGGGTCGAAGGGGTATTCCGGTGTTCGACCCGAATCACCTACTGTGCACGACGGCAGGCTGCCCACTCGAGCTCGATGGTCGATTGGCCTACGTGGACACCAACCACCTCGCCTTCTCGGCAACGGAAGAGATGGAACCACAACTGGCCGAGCTGCTGCGGACCTTGGTCGACCTTGTGCACTCCCGCGTGGTCTGGTTGACCGTCGTGAGGCAGTGCTTCCCTGGAGACGAGCGTGGTCCTCGCGAGGTCCGCAGGAGTTGGGGGTCGGTCGGCTGAGCGGTCGGCTGTCATCGAGTCAAAGGCCGAAAGGGCGTGAGTCGCGGTGCAGGTCGGTCCGGCGGGGGGAGATCCCCCGACACCCTGGCACGTAATCGTCCACGGCCCGGACGACGTCCTGGTGCGGTTCCTGCCCTGGTCCTGGGACGCGGCACTAGATTGGCCTTCGAGGCGTGGGGTGGTGGACCAATCCTGGTGAGGAGTCCGCACCCCGGTCGACGAGCGGAAGGAACCATGGGTCGCGCTGCCGCAGGGCTGATGGGGATGGCACTGGTGATGGGTGGGGGCGTGACGCTCGTAGCCTGCGGGTCGTCGGCCCGGACTCCCTCGAGCACCCACCTGACGTCCCCAAGTTCCGATGCGGCTGAGGGTGGCATCCAGACCGATCCCGGTGACAGGGTCTTCGGCTCGAGCGGGACGTTCGTCGTCCCCACGACCGGCTACTACCAGTGCACCGCCCTGGGAGGAGGCGGTGGTGGGGGCGGGGCCGGGTCGGCCTCGGCTGTGGGAGGCATCAGCGATCAAGTCGGTGGAGCTGGAGGAGCGTCGGGGGCGCTGACCATCAATTCGACCCACCTCCGAGCGGGATCTCGCATTGCCGTCCTGGTCGGTTCGGGCGGCACCGGTGGTGTCGGCGGAAGTGTGGACGGTGGCAGTGGCGGGCGTGGCGGCACAGGAGGGATGTCCAGCTGTGCAGGCATCGCTACGGCGGACGGTGGATCGGGCGGTGCCGGATCCCCCGGAAACAGTGACGCCACCGTCCCGAATCCCGTCGGAGCCGGCAACTCCAGCGACGGGACGATCCGGACACCAGGAGCTGGTGGGGGTGCCAGCGTCTCCGGTGGAGAGGAGTCCGGATCGGCCTATCTCTATGCGTGGCCCGGTGGCGGTGGCGGCGGAACGGCATCGGCGACGAGAGGAGGAAGCGGCGGAGGGGCAGCAGGTCAGTCGGGCAGTGATGCACCGGGCGGCGGCGTCGGCAACATGGCGGGCATGAGTGGCGGCAGTGGGAGCACGAGCAGTGTCATCACGAGCGGCGCGGGCGGCGGCGGTGGCGGTGGCGGAGCTCCAGGCGGCGCCGGCGGCGGCGGCGGCGCCGGCACCGGCGGTGGCGTCGGGATCAAGGGGCCCCTTGCGTAGTTCGGCTAACGCAGCCACAGCCATATCCGGTGGCGGTCGAACTCGCTTGAGGGTCGGTGGGACACGAGCGGGGGCCCATTCGGACGTGACGATTCCCTGTCCGGGTGGTGGGAGGTCCGCCATTCTCTGTCAGGTCAGAGTCCGTGCTGTCGCGCCCGGGCCGGGCTGACCGACACCGCCGGTCAGGGCGACCTGTATACCGCGCCGGGACACCGCCACTATCGTTGCCCGTCATGCGATCGCCGTCGCGGTTCTCGGTCAAGCTACGTGCACCGATCGCTCTCGCCTTGGCGTATCTGGCTTCGCGGCTCGCGTACTACCTCGCCGGCGTCCGACTGAGCACCATCGGGCTCGTCGACCACCAGTATCCACAGCAGCTGGACCTGCCGCTGCTGAAGGCGCATCTGGCTCAGAGCATCTGGCATCTCCAGAGCCAGCCGCCACTCTTCAACCTGGCCACAGGAATCCTTCTCAAGCTGCCGATGGGAACTCAACAGCCGATCGTCGTGATTGGGATGATGGCTCTCGGTCTCTGTATGGTACTGAGCTGCTATTACCTATGTCTCGAACTCGGACTGCCAGGGTGGCTCGCAATTGTTGTGACGATGCTCGTGATCTTGGATCCGGCGTATGTACTCTTCGAAAATCTGTTCTTTTACACCTATCCGACCGCCGTAATGGTCACACTGGCCGCATTGTCCATAGCTCGATACAGTCGGACGCGCAGGCACGGTTGGGGCCTTCTGTTCTTCAGTTCGGTGGCGATCGTCATACTTCTGAATAGTACCTTCCAATGGATGTGGATGGTGCTGTCCATTGTGCCCGTCGTTCTCCTCTTGCGGAGAGACTGGCGATCCGTCGCTACCGTCGCTCTGGTCCCACTGCTAGTGGTCGCGCTTTGGTATGCGAAGAACGCCGTGATGTTCTCTACGTACTCCACCAGTAGCTGGCTCGGAATGAACGCCGAGAAGATCACGACCGCGCAGGAGAGTCCGAGCGAGCTCCGCACACTCATCAATGAGGGGGTGCTCACACCCATTGCGGCGCTTCCCGCGTTCTTCAGCGATATTCCGGCTTATGTTCCTCGCTTCGTCGACCACAAACCGACCGGCGTCCCCGCACTTGATGAAGAATCAAAGCATGACGGAACGCCGAACTTCAACAACATCGATATCGTCGCGATTTCCAATGAATACCTTAAGAACGATCTCCGATTCATCGCCGCCCGACCTGCGACGTACGCTCGATCCGTGGGGCGCGCCTACACGCTCTTCATGGTTCCCTCGGATCAGTACTTCATCTCCTGGCAGAATGCGACACATTTCATTCCGTATCTGCGCGCCTATGATCTCCTGGTCGAGGGGCAGATCTACGGAACGAACATTGAGACGATGTACAAGGATGCGTCGCAAAGTGCGTCACCGGGAATTGCTCACATCGGGGTGGTCGTCGTTCTGGAAATGGTAGCGGCAGTAGTCCTGCTGCCGATAGTGGCGTGGCGACGGCGCAGGGACCGGGTCTTCTTGATCGCCACCGGGTACATCTGGGTCACATCGTGCTATGTGATGGTGGTCACCAATTTCGTGGAACTCGGGGAGAACAATCGATTCCGGTTCGATCTTGGGCCGCTACCTCTCGTCGCCCTCGCCGTCGTAACCCTTGCTGTTGTGCGGCATCTTCGCTCGACGGCCGTCCAGGCCGCTACCCGAGGCGATGAGCCGTCGACAGCGGCGCCGGGGGAGGCGCCGGCCCCAGAGGTGAGTGCACAGGTCTGATGAGTGCTCCTGAGGCGCTGCCCGAGGTTCAGCCGAGGCGACTCGGCCAGGTGGCCGGGTTCGATGGAATTCGCGGGGTCGGAGTCCTGATCGTGTTCATCTCGCACATGTTCGTCATCCTCCCTCTTCCTACGTTCATCGTGATCCCGGGTGGCACGGTGTCACTCGATGCGTTCTTCGTGCTGAGCGGATTCTTGATCACCACTCTCCTGCTCACCGAGCAGCTACGAAGCGGAAAGATCGGGCTGCTGGCCTTCTACCGGCGCCGGGTCATGCGGCTCGTGCCCGCCCTCTTCATCGTGGTGATCGCGATGAGCGTGTTCGTGTGGCTGACACACACCTGGTCGTCCCAGTACCCGCCGTCGATCCTGTCGATCGTCTTCTACTACTCGAACTACTACGCGGCCTCGTCCCCGAATGCCTTCTGCGGAAATCTGGCGCCGGGGTTCGGACACCTCTGGTCGTTGTCGTTCGAGGAGCAGTTCTACTTCCTCTGGCCCTGGGTCACCATCGCGTTGCTGTCGGTCAGAATGCGGCTGCGCACCGTCATCACCATCCTGCTCGTCCTGATCGTAATCGTGGCCATCCACAGAGATCTGGCCTATCAGGGTCCACAGTCCTGGTGCGCCGTCTTCCACCGTACCGACACCCGAGCCGACTCGATTCTGTGGGGAGCCCTCGTTGCGCACCTGTGGGTGCGGCGCAAAGAGCCCACCCGTGGGCTCGTCGTCGCCGGATGGATCGCCGCCGTGTTCCTGCTGGCGTGCCTCCCGTTCGGCGGAATCACCGGCCCGTTCCTCTATCGGGGCGGCCTAGTGGCAATCGACGTGGCTTGCGCTGTCATGATCCTGGCCGTCGTCGACGGACGTTGGGGGGGGCGTTGGCTGTTCGAACTCAAACCGCTCGTCGCCCTGGGAATCGTCTCGTACGGATTCTACCTGTGGCACTTTCCCGTGTTCTTCGGGGTCCGACATTTCGACACCCATTGGCCATACGCCTGGCGAGTCATCGTCGCGACCGTGGTCACCTTGTGTCTCACGCTGCTTTCCTGGTTCTTCATCGAGCAACCGATCATGAGATGGAAGGACCGACTGGAGGCGAAACGTCGGGTGACGGCGGGAGGTGGGGCCGCGCAGCGTGCCGTGGGACCGGTGGGAGATGGGAAGACTGTCGATGTCGAAGTCGATCCCGCTGCAGACTGACGGACAGGTCCGGAATGACGTGACATCGAAGGCGCCCCGGGCCACACCTGATCCGATCGCAGACCATGTGGGTCGATCCGTCGGCGACGTGGACCAGGTGCGTTGCCCGGGTTGGACGGCGGCTCGACGTTCGGGGACCGGAATGCGCCGGCGAAGCCCGATCGCACGCCAGTGGGTGGTCGTCCACGACCCGATTGACGTCTCGTCGGAATTCGTGGCCGGGTACACGCGCGTCATGCGTTACGGCGGGTGTACATCCGGACGGTGAGCCCCGAAGGCTCGCGGACGGAGTGCCGGCAGTGTGCCGACGAGGTGGATGCACCTCATCTACAGTGTGTCCGATGAGGGAAGCAGGAGCACGGTGGGTGCTCGGGTCCGGTACGACGCAACTTGTCGTCCCGTGAAGCCATCCACGTCGGCGGAGCGAGGTTTGGAAGAAGGCGCGCGGCCGTCGACGGCCGCACGCATCCCGGTGGGGCGGGTCCCGTTGATGGCGAGGAGGCGCGGGTCGATTGCTCGTCGGTGAGGACGACCCGGTGGCGGGCGGCGAAATTCTGGGGGACGGCGGCGAGTCGCCCGCTGTAGATCTGGCGGGAGAGGTCCCGACCTCGTGGCCCGGCCGTCTCGTCGGCTCGTCGCTGGCCTGGTCGCTCTTGCTGGCGATCCTGGCGTGGCCGGTGCCGCCACTTGCTCTGAACCCGTGTCCAGGGCTCGACTGCTCGTGGCAGTCCTCCCTCCAGCGATCAGCAGTGTTGGGGATGCCGTACGGAACGCATGTCATCTTCACCTACGGACCGCTCGGATTCCTGACGGTGCCCCAGTTGTTCGAGGAGGTGCCCGCCGTGCTCGCCTTCGGCTTCATCCTGGGGGTTTCGGTTGGAGCGTTCTTCGTCGTGCTCCGGGGACTTCGTTCGGCGCTCCCCTTGTGGGCGGCCGTACCGACCGCCTATCTGGCCGGATCCGTCGCCATCATCGCGTCGACGTCGATCGACGCCTACTACTACATCATCCTGCCCGTTCGCCCCCAGCTCCTCCTGGTCTTCTGCCTGGCGATCGGCGTGGCACTGATCGTTCTCGACGTCTCGGACCGTGCGAACCCGCACCGTGGGTTATGGGCTGCCGGGCTCGGAGCGCTCGGCGCCACGACGACGCTGGTCCTTCCGGGGCTAGCGGGCGGAGTGATCGTTGTGGTCGTCGCGGTGGTCGCGGTCGCTCCGCAGACGGTGCGATGGCTCACCTTCCGGTCCATGCTGATCGGTGGTGCGGTTGCCGGCTTCATCGGTTGGTTCGCCACGGGCAACGGCATGTCCAACATCGTCCCGTTCATCGGGAACACGGTGTCGATCGTGTCCGGGTACGGCGAAGCCATGGGCCTCTTCAACGTGCCCGACAGGCTCCAGGCGCTCACGCTGGTGGACGTGCTCGTCATCGGAGCACTGGTGGTGCTGGCCGGCCGTGGACGCAGTCGCATCGCGTGGGCGGGACTGGCCACGATGACGGTGGTTGTGGTGTGGATCCTGTGCAAGGAGTCGTATGTCCGTCCGGACGCCGCGCACCAGTATGTCTTCCTCGCCGCAGCGCCCTTGGTCGTCGCTGCCCTCATGGGTGCGGCGAGTCGACGCTGGCTCGGGGTGTCGGCCCTGGTCGTGACGACGGGCGTGACCGTGTTCGCCGTCGGGTCCTTCCCGGCCTTCAAGGGCTACGGGCCCCTCACCGTCGCCCACAACTTCGCTTCGGAGGTGAACAGCCTGGTCGTGACGTCCCGGCGCGCGGCGATCACCAACGGGCAGCGGAACTGGATGGCTGTCGAACTCGCCGTACCTCCGGCGATGGTGGCGCGGATGCGAGGACACTGCGTCGATGTCGACCTCAACGATCAGGTCGTCACGTGGGCGTACCGGGGCATCGGGTACTGCCCACTTCCCGTACCGCAGGGCTACGCGGCCTACACCAGCCGACTGGACCGGGCCGACACGCAGGACCTGACGGGTGCGTCGGGTCCGCAGCAGATCCTGCGCCAGGTCGGCAGTGGGTCACCGACGATCCTTCCCCCTCCCGGCGTGTGGTCCCCCCCTTGGCGGAACTCACGATGGAGTGCCGCTACATCCAGGTGGCCGTCTCCACGGGGTGGCAGCTGACCAGTCGCGTGTCCGACCGATGCGGCCACCCCGTCCTGGTCAGGACAGTTGTCGGCCGCCAGGGGCAGTGGGTGCAGGTGCCGCCCGCCGTGCCCGGCACCGCGGTCCTGGCCACGTTCTCGGTCTCGTACCCCACCATCTGGTCGATCGACTCCCTGCTCCTCCGGTCACCGGCCCTGTACGCGACGGTCGTCCTCCACGGTGATGTGCCCGACTACTACCAGTTCGTGCCGGCGCTCGAACAGGACCTCCATGTGATCCGTCCCGCGTCCACGCTCGGGTACGCCGCTGCGTTTGCGCCGCCCGATATCGACAGCATCACGGTGTCTGCGGGTGGTGTGCACCCGCGACCTGGTCGGATGGTGATCGACTTCTACCGCATGACGATGCGGTGATCGGACCACTCCGGTGTTCTGGTGAAGGGCGGGCCGACGGAGTGACGTCGTGTCACCGCTTGGAGGCCACCAGGAGGAACTGCTTTCCCAGTAGCCTCCACGCCGGGCGCATCCCCAGGTAGTAGCGGGTCAGGCGGGGCGAAGGAGGCAGTAGTCCCCGGAACGAGAAGGGAAGGAAGCGGGGGACGACCTCGTCGACGGTGAAGCCGGCGGCATACAGGTGCTCGGCCACCGCCACGTGGGTCAGCGCCAACGTGTGGTCCGCACAGTCGAAGTAGTCGCGGCTGACATATTTGAAATTCGGCCCGACGACGGCGATCCGGCCCCCGGACTCCATGCAGGTCAGCATCTTCGACAGGAATCGAGCGACGTCCTCCTGGGAAAGGAGGTGTTCGAGGAAGTTGGAGACGAAGACCCCGTCGAAGTGACCCTCCGGGAGGTCGGCGTCGAAGATGTCGGACGTGACGGCTCGGATGCCGGGATCCCGAAAACCGGAATTGTCGACCTGGTCGACGCTCCACCGCTCCTTGCAGTCGATCGCATTCAGGAATTCGCAGCGGCCGGCACACGGATCGAGGATCCGATCGGGGTCACCGAGGAGACCGTAGACGTAGGATCCGATCTCGTTCCAGACGGCCTGCTTGGATGCCTGGTCGACGCCCCGGAACCGGTACTCGTACAACCGTTCGTAGTTCAGTGAACCGTCCACGTCCTCTTCCCGTCTGTCCACCAACTTCGTGGTGGACGCTGTCGACCTTCGATTCCACTCGATGGTCGGATCTGCATCGTGCCTGACATTGCATCGACGAAGTGCGCCACTAACCGTAGGGGCCGAGCCGATGCTCGTGGAGGGTCTCCAACTGCCGGAGCACCCAGGAGGCCGGATGCACGAAGAGGTACAGTCCCGCCACGTCGAGGGCCGGCACCGACGCCGCGTGCTGCTCGACGGCGAGCTCGTGGCCTTCGTAGCGGTAGTAGTTCGAAGCGCTCTCGAAGCCGTAGAAGTAGCCGGAGAACGCCTGGACCACGATGAGCACGCCGGTGACCACGCAGATCACTGTCACGACGCGTCGGTTCCGGGCGAGCCTCGTCGCGCCGGCGGTCAGGGTCCGATACCTGGAACGGGAGACCGGAGCCGGGTCGGCGCCGGGGGCCAGCGCAGGCTTCCGGCCCAGGAGCGCCAGATAGATCCCGCACAGGAAGAGGATGTCGAACGTGGTGTACCGGGAAGCACCGGCACCGGCGTAGCCGAAGATGATCCGGCCCTTGGTGACCATGAGGTCGAAGAGGGTCGCGAACAGGATCAACGTGACGCCGATGGGAGTGCCTGTGTCGTCGTCCCGCCTCACGCCGAGGGTCACGACGACCCAGGCGGCGACGATCAGCAGCACCACACCGAACAACGTGATCAGTGGATACCCCTTGGACGCGTAGTCGCCCTGCGGTTGGACGCCGAGGATGTCGCCGGCGGCGAACACGAAGAACCGGAGTGAGGCCCAGGGATGCTGTGACGCGTAGCCGGGGTACGGTGCACCCAGATTGGTGTTGAAGTTACGGAAGTAGACGATGGCGGTCGCCGCGGCCACGATGAGCCAGGGCAGGGCGAGCCGAAGGCGCTTGCGGTGGTACATGAGGAACAGCCCGAGGGGCCAGATCAGGAAGCCCTGGATCAGGGACAGGCTCCCGACCACGCCGAACGTCGCCGCCAGCGCGAGCGACCATGCGTTCAGATCGAGCCGGTCCACGAAGAAGATGGCCGCCATCAGGCAGAACATCGTCAGGTACCACGCCAGTTGGAACCCCCACAGGCTGTTCTGCCACTGAGCCACTGTGAGCAGGAGGAACGCCACCGGGCAGTAGTACAGCCACGGGACATTGGGTGACCGTCGCTTGTGTGCCCACATGAGCAGGCCAACTGCGCCGAGGAGCAGGAATGCGCTCAGGTAGTCCTCGTCGACGACATTGAAGTGGTCGAAATGGGCGAGCATCACGGCGACGAGGTTCGAGACGAAGATCCTGGTCTCGTTGTGCTGGCCCCAAAGCAGGTGCCAGTCGAAGAAGTGCACGTAGGAGCCCCGGATGACCGTGACATCGTCGAATTGGTCGTTGACGACCAGATTCACCGCGTACGTGTGGACCATCCAGATGTACAGCGCAACCGGGACCCCGAAGCCGGCGGCGGTGAGCGCCTGCACCACGACGGGCGGCAGCCGGTCGACGAACCGGGTCGTCGACCCGGATGCCAAGGTGAGATGGTCGCCACCAGCCGGGACCGCTGCGTGCTGGTCGGACCCACGCGGGTCCGGTGTCGTACTCGTGCCTCCCGTGGCCATCGGGTCGTCTGACGTGAACTCCACTACGCGTTCTCCGCTCGGATGTCGTGGTACCACGTCGCGAGACGTGGGGCTGTCGGACGGCGGTGCCCCTCGTCCGAATGCTCGAAGGCCAGCTCTACCGAGTTCAGCTCAGATGGAGCCCTCGGCGATGGCATTCTCGATCCACGGGATGACCTCCTGCAGGATCTTCTCGAGGTCGGTGGTCGCTTCGAACCCGAGGATCCGCTTGGCCTTCTCCACGGAGGGGACACGGCGCTTGACGTCATGCTCGAACGGCGGATCGGACACGAACCTGAAGGGGACATCGAGCCCCTTGATCTGGGTCCAGATGGTCTGGGCGAGTTCGAGCACCGTGGTCGACTGGGCGGTGGAGAGGTTGAAGTCCTCGTTGAGGGCGTCCGGGTGCTCCATGGCCGTGACGATCCCCTGGGCCAGGTCGCCGCCGTAGGTGTAATGGCGGATCTGGCTCCCGTCACCCAGGATGTGCAGCGGATCCTGTCCTTTCACGACCTTCTGGACGAGGTCCGGTACGACGTGACTCATGGCCAGACTGACGTTGCCGCTGAGGATCTCCACGTCACCGAGGGCCCTACGTTCCCCTGTCCCGACGCAGTTGAACGGCCGAATGATCGTGTAGGGGAGTCCGTACTGGTCGAATGCCGCTCGGGCGAAGTACTCCACGGCCAACTTCTGGAACCCGTAGGAAGAGATCGGGGGTGGGATCTGGAACTGCTGGCCCTCGAACGATGGCCAATCGTCGGCGGATTCGAAGACCATCGACGAGCTCAGGTAGGTGACCTTCTGGAGGCGTCCGTCGCGGTGGGCGGCAATGGAGGCGTCGCAGGACGCCGCCGTGATCCGCTCGTTCTGGGCGAGGAGGTCGTATGCGTAGGTGTGGAAGTAGGAGATCCCCCCGATGAGCGCAGCACCGGCGATGAAGTGGTCGCAGCCCATCAGCTCACGTGTCATGAGCTCGACGTCCCTTGCGTCCCCCTCGATGAACCGGTAGTGCGGGTGGTCGTCGTAGGACCGCGCCACCGGCCCGTACTTCGAGTAATTGTCGATGCCGACCACCTCGTGGCCGCGGTCGAGCAGTTCCTTCACGACATAACCACCGATGAATCCGGCTGAACCGGTGACGAGGACGGTTGTCACGTGTGGCCTTTCTGCAGCTCTGCTGCCTCGGCCCGGAGTTCCTCCAGGCTCAATTTCGGTCCGAAGGCGAACCAGTACCAGCGGAGGTAGTGGGGCAGCCAGCTGGCCAGTTTGAAATTCGACACGCCCTGGTGGCGCTCCAGCCAGATCGTGGGCAGTTCGGCGACCGGCTGCCGAGTCCGCCGGGCCTTCGCCACCAGCTCGATCCCGATTTCGAACCCGGTGGTCGAGGTGATCCCGACCGTCCGGACGAAGTCGGTGTTGTAGGCCTTGAACGAGTTCGTGGCATCGCGGGTTCCGACCCGGGCGAGCGCCCACAACGACAGCCCGGCCGCTCGCGACAGGAAGCTCTTCAGGAACGGACCTCCCACCTGCTGCCCACCCGCGAGTACCTGGATGCCGCGGCCACCACCACGCCCCGCTCCACGAGCCGTGTCAGGTAGTCGATCTGCTGGGGATCATCGCATCCGTCGGCCATCGTCACCACCACCACGTCGGCTGTGGCCCGATCGATCCCGTAACGGATGGCCTGCGCCGGCCCGGGCCCCGAGTCGTTCACGAGGCATCGAACCCGCGGATCACGCTTGGCGAACTTCTCGACGTAGGGGACCGTGGAGTCGTCCGGACTGTCCACCACGATCGAGATCTCACAGGGGAGCTGCACCGTCTCGATCAGCCGCTCGAGGACGTCCTCGATCGTCGACCCCTCGTTGTACGCCGGGATCACGATGGACACCCGTGGCATCACAGCACCACTCCGTTGCCTCGGATGTTCCAGATGTCGACCACCGGTTGGCGGACGTTCATGGTCGCATAGACCTTGTGCGGGGCCCCGATGACGAGGAGGTCCGAATGTTCGAGTACCACATCCAGCGGTACGAGGTTCGCGTCGGTTTCCACATAGGGATCTGACGTGAGGACCTCGGCGGCACGCACCTTGAGCACGCGCTTGAGCTTGTAGGACAGGCTCGACCGGTTGTCGTCCGACTCACCTTTGAACGCCATCCCCAGGATGCCTACCGTCATCGAATCCAGGTCGAAGCGATCGGCCATCTTCGAAACCATGTAGAGGGGGAGCCCCTCGTTGATCTGCATACTCGCCTGCCCGAGGGCGAAGTTGTTGTTGTTGAACGCCGCGAGCTGCATCGTGTCCTTCAGCAGACAGGGCCCCGCCGCGAACCCGGGTCCAGGCAGGTCGGCGGCGCGGGGGTAGTCCTCGATGACCGCCGCCCGGATCCGCTCGTAGTCGACGCCGTAGTCGTTGGCCATCATGTAGAGCTGATTGGCCGCTGCGAACTTGATGTAGCGGTACGAGTTCGTGAACAGCTTGGCCAGCTCGGCCTCCTCGGGCTCGACCACGACGATCGACTTGGTCAGGCTCCTGAAGAGCTCCGCAGCTCGCTCGGTCGCTCGTGCGGTGCGGGCTGCCACGATCTGAGGAAGCGAGTAGAGCTCCTCCATGGCCTTTCCTTCGGCGATCCGCTCGGGGCAGAACGCGACGTCGACCGACTTACCGAGCCGTTCGATGAGCCGCTCCACCATCCGGGTGACCCCGGGAAAGACCGTGCTCCGCAGCACGATGATCTGGCCGTCGACCAGGTGGTCGGCGATGGCTTCGATGGCATCGACCACCGCCTGGGGGTCCGGGTTCAGGTGCTCGTCCACCGGTGTGCCGATCACGATCACGACGTGGATGGCCGATGCGATCACCGATGCATCGGTCGTCGCCCGGAGGCGGTGGTTGTCGAGCGTCCGGGCCAGCACATCCGACGCGCCGGGCTCCGCGTGGGGCATGACCCCGGCGTTCACCTTGTCGACGGCAGCCTGGTTCAGGTCGCACAAGGTGACGTCGAGTCCCGAGTCTGCAAAGGCGAGACCCAGGGGCAGCCCGACGTGCCCGCAGCCACCAAGAATGAGAACGTCTGCCCCCCGGGACGATTCCATCACTCCACGGTAGACAACCGAGGGTCCTTGGGCAATGGGTTTCCTCGAGATGACTCAGATTTCAGGAGATGCATCAGTATGCACTGAAAAGCACCTTTCACCAGTCATGGTGTGTCGGCGACCCCATGCGCACGTGCGGCATGGTGCTCGGAGGGCCCACGCCTCGTGGGGTACGGGGGGGAGTTCGCGTGGCACCAGGTCCGGCCAACCGCGCTCCCACTCCCGGCCGGTGGCCGTCGGCCCACGAGTCACGCGCCTGGGGCGGGATCGG
Organism: uncultured Acidimicrobiales bacterium; assembly: GCA_963841925.1. Lineage (GTDB taxonomy): Bacteria > Actinomycetota > Acidimicrobiia > Acidimicrobiales > RAAP-2 > Bog-756. Next base: position 692,049 of record CAWJER010000002.1, on the reverse strand, counting down.
AGGAGGTGGAGCCGATGACGTCCTCCCGAGCGGCGCTGTTCACGCGTGGTCAGGAACTCGATCTCGCTGGTGGCCGACAGATCATGGACGAGGATCCGGCAGGAGCAGGCACCGGCGGCTCCGCCACCGCGGGATCATCGGGACGGTCTCCGGGGCCCACAGCGTTCCGTCAGGAAGCACCCACGTCAGCCGTCTCGTGGAGCTCGGCGTCGGCGATCTCGCTGAACAGACGATTCAGGATCAGGAACTTGAGGAACCACAGCGTCCCGAACGCCGCGATGTTCGCCCCTTCGACGAGCAGCGTGCGGGCCAGGTGGTGCAGGTGGTGGCTGTCCGCGAAGCTGTGCGCCAGCGACGAGGTCAACAGGGCCAGGCCGATGCCACTCAACGACATGACCCAGAACGGGATGATCTCCCGCCACAGGTGTGAACGTCCGCGCTTGCCCCATACCCAACGGCGGTTGAGGATGTAGGCGGGGACTCCGGCCACGATGTTCGCGAACAGCGTGCACCACACCTCCGAGCCCAGCCTGAGCACGCCGTACGTCAACGCGAGGACGACGATCGACGTCAGTGCGCCAATGGCCGACACCGACGTGTACTTGATGACCTTCAGCCCTTCGGGCGTCTGCGCCTGGGCCCAGATCCGCCGTACCATCGCCCCCATCCCACCGACGCTACTCTCGTCGGTGCACTAGGTGTCAATGGCCCCGTCCTACGACGGGTACCGACGCGTGTCAATGTTCAGCCACCGAGAGGCAAGTCGTGACGATCATCGATGCCGAAGGCTCACGATCGGACGCTTCACCACCCCATGTCGACGAGATGGTGGATGCACATCGGACGGTCGACGACGGGGGATCGGCGCGGCGTCGGTTCGCGAAGGTGTCGACGCTGGCCGCGGCCGTGGTCACCGTTCCCTACCTCTGGATCCTCTGGAGCCTGTGGGGTCCGGTCAACCCTCTCCGGCAGACCATCTACGAAGACAACTTCTACGATCTGCAGGCCCGGGCGATGTTCGCCGGCCACCTGTGGATCCCGAATGGCTCGATCGGCATCGAAGGGTTCTTCCACGCCGGACGGGAGTACACCTACTTCGGCATCTTCCCCTCGATCCTGCGAATGCCCGTCCTCCTGGTGACGAACCACCTGGACGCCAGGCTGACCGCTCCTTCCATGCTCGTGGCCTGGTTCCTCACCGCACTGGTGGTTCCGCTCTTGGCCTGGAGGGTCCGGATCCTGGTGAGGGGGGATGCCCCCCTCGGTTGGTCCGAGACCGTCGGATACGGCGTGCTGATCGCGGCGCTCCTCGGGGGCACGGTCCTGATGCAACTGGCATCCGACCCGTACGTCTTCTCCGAGGACCTCGCCTGGAGTGTGTGCCTCGCCCTGACCGGCATGTTCCTCCTGCTCGGGATCCTCCAGGATCCGACCAGGCGGAGGGTGGTCCTGGCGCTGGTGGTCCTGGTGGCGGCCAACCTCAATCGGGTGACCACCGGCTGGGCGCTGGCCGGATCAGCCGTGCTCGTCGCCGGTTACTTCGCCCTGGGCAGGGGCGGCTCCGAAAAGAAGAAGTGGGCGCCGGCCCTTCTCGCCGTGGGCCTTGTCCCGCTCGCCGTCGGAAGCGCCATCAACTACGCCAAATTCGGGACCCTGTTCGGGGTGTCGAATCTGGCTCAGGAATGGACCCGGGTCAACGCCTATCGGCGGAAGTTCCTGGCCTCCAACCACGACTCGGAATCGGGGACCGCCTTCATCCCGACGACCGTGCTGACCTATCTGCGCCCCGACGGCGTCCACCTGTCGTCGGTGTTCCCGTTCGTCACGCTGCCCACCAGTCCGCCGAAGGCTCTCGGTGGGGTGCTCTTCGACCGGCTCTACCGGACAGCCAGCATCCCGTCGTCGATGCCGCTCGCGTTCCTGCTCGGATGCTGGGGTGTCGTCACGGCCTTCCGACCGCGCTCGGTGGGACAAGTGCATCTCACCCGGATCCTGCTGCTCGGAGCGGCCGGTGCCGGAGCCCTGCTCTTCGGATGGGGCTACATCGCTGACCGGTACCTGGCGGACTTCCTCCCGTTCTTCGTCCTTGCCGCACTGGTCGGAATGGCGGATCTGTGGCGTCGGCTGGAGGGGAAGCGCCCCCCGGTGCGTCGGACCTGGCTCGTCGGGATCGTGGTGCTCGGGATCTTCTCGGTCACGGCCAACATCGGCAGTGCGATCACACCCAACGAAGAGTGGAGCGCGGCGCAGACGCTCAGCTTCGTGCAGGCCCAGAAGACACTGGCCGACCTGACGGGCCAATCGCTCCGACCCCTCGTCAGGTCGGGCACGTCGCTTCCGCCGTGGGCGCCGGCGGGGCAACTCTTCGTCGTGGACGATTGCGCCGGCCTCTACGTGTCCAACGGGGAGAATTACTCGACGGTGCCGGCACAGCTCTACACCCGCACGACATGGCAGGTGGTGGAACGCGGGACGCCGTTCCTGCACGTGTACCGTGTCACGTTCGGAACCGCCTCCTCGCTGGTGTCGACCGAGCTCGTGTCGGCCGGCTCGGACAGCGCCTTCATTTCGACGCGTCCCTCTATGGCGCCCGGGAGGGTCCTCGTCACCGTCGCCTTGTACTCCGGCAGCACCTCGCTCGGTTCGGAGTCGACCCTGGAGGCCGTCGGCTCGATCCACCAGGTGCAGGTTGTCTCTGACACGGCCAAGCACGTCCTCGGGGTCGGCCTGGGCGAGAGCGCATATGTGGCCACCACGCTTGTCGGTGGCCCGATCGAGGACCATGTGAGCCCTGCCTCCGTAGGGTCCGACCAGCTCGTGGTGACCCACTCACCGCCGTCGAGCACCGCCACCCCACTCTGCCGGAGCTTGACCAGGTAGCGGAACGTGGGAAGGCTGCACCGCCGCCTCAACCGGTGATCAGGGCGGCACCGGTCGTCGGTGCCGTTGCACGGCGACGCCGTCGACCCCGAGGCCGCTACCTCGTCGCCCGGAAGTCGATGATGCCACCTCGGTCGGCAGCCCATGCCACCGTCTCGAACGGGAGTGCCGCTACGAGCAGCGCGGTGTAGGCAGGCGTCTTCCCGTACTGCATGGCGGGGTGCCAACCCCAGCTGACGAGAGTGTTCTGCAACGAGATCGTGGTCTGGATGTGCGGCGCGGTCCGGATCACGACGTCGCGGAACCCGACGGCCTCCAGGAGCTGCCCGAGCCCGGTCCTCGAGGGGATCTGGAGGTGGCGGGGGTAGTGGTACCCACCCCATGTCCGCCCGAAGATCCTGGCCTCCCACGAGTCGACCGTCGGTAGCTGCCCGATGACGTGTCCCCCCGGTCGTAGCAGGTCGAAGGAGCGCTCGAGCATCGTCCGGGGCTCGACCACGTGCTCGAGGATGTGGTTCATCGACACGACGTCGAATTCGCCGGTGTAGCCGGTCAGGTCGGCCCGCTCGAGCGTCCCCTCGATGATGTCGTACCCGAGTGCCCGACCCTTGGCGACGACGTCGGGCTGGATCTCGATGCCGGTGCACTCCACGTCGAGGTGGCGGCGGAGCTCGTCGAAATGGCGGCAGTCACCGGCACCGACGTCGAACAGCTTTCCCGGCCGTCCGGTCATCAGGTTGCCGTAGAAGGCGGCACGGGAACGGGCCCGGTACGTCACCAGGAGCTGCTGCAGCCTGCCGTGGTTCTCGTTGTAGGCGTGGTAGTCGCTCGGGTAGAAGGGCGGGAGCTCCTCTTCGGTCGGGCGAGGTCCGAGGAATTCAGAGGAGCAGGCGCCGCAGCGGCGCTCGGTGAAAGGTCGAGGAGGCACGACGAAGTACTCGAAGTCCCGGACGTCCGTGCGCCGGACGGACGTGTCCGGTGATCCGCATATCGGACAGGGGACGGTCGATTCCGGTGTCATGCCCCTCCTGCCTGGTCGGCCTCGGTGTTCCTGGACGGGTCCATTGGCCGTCGTGGGCGTGTCGTCACCCCGTTGATGGGATAGGAGACTCTACTGTACGGTTGAGGCGAAGGCAGGGGGGACCGATGGTCGCGAGCTGGAAAGAATTGACACCGCCGAACGAGAAGGCGCTACGCGAGCAGGTCACCGAGGAGCTGGGTGCCGACCATCTGCGCGACCTCACGCAACCCGCACTTGCGGACTCGCTCACCTACATCGGCGTGCTGTGGATGGAGACCCTTCTCCTCGTGACGGCCGTCAACCTCCTGCCCCACCTCCCCCTCGGTGCGGCCGTCGTGGCCGGATGTGTGGCCGTCGGGCTCATCGGGACCAGGATGAACGCATTCGGCGTGGTGGTACACGAGGGGTCGCACGGGATGCTCGCCCGCTCCCGGAAGCTGAACGACAACCTCACCAATTGGACGGCCGCATTCTGGACCCTGAACTCGGTCGAGGAGTACCGGCCGACCCACCGGCTGCACCACCGGTACCTCGGCACCCAGCAGGATCCGGACAGGTTCTTCTACCTGGTGCCGGCCAAACGTGGCGCGCTGGCGAACTGATGCTACAGGACCTGCTCGGGTTCACCGCATTCCGTCGGGCGACCACCCGTCTGGCCGGAACGTCGCAGGAGTCCGGCGCCGCTCCGAGTCTCCTGTTCAAGCCGCGGCTGCTGATCGGCAAGGTCGTCACCCAGCTGGTGGTCCTCGGCCAGTTCGTCCTGTTCCAAGGGGCGGTCCGGGGCATCCTGTTCTATGCGGTGTTCTGGCTGGTCCCCATCGTCTGCATCTACCCGATGATCCTTCGGCTTAAGACCATCGTCGAGCACTACGACGCCCGCCTCCACCTGCCCAAGATGATCAACTGGACAGCGCGGACCAGCGTCGCCGGGCTCGTCCAGAACCACCTCGTCGGTGCACGGATGGAGTACCACTTCGAGCACCATGTCCTGCCGACGATCCCCTATCCCGGACTGAAGAAGGTCCATCGTGAGCTCGATGGGAGGGGCCTCTTCGACGAGAATGGCGAGTACCTCTCGGGCGGTTACGTGCAGTTCTTGGCCCGTGCGGTCACCCGACGGCTGTAGCTGCTCAGGCCACCCCGGCCCACAGAGCCTCGGGCCGGACGCCCCAGGCCACCTGGCGGGCCAGTTCGGCACTGACCACCGGCAGGTCCGATGCGTGCGTCACGCCCACCAGTTTGGCGTCGGTGGCCAGCACCCGGACCGGCAGCCCTGTGCCGTCGGCGACCATCGTCGAGATCACCTCGGGTAGCAGCACCTCGGCCTTCGGTGCCTCGCCGCCTGCCGCCACCCGGGCGACCAGCGCCTCCTCGTCGAGCCCCGACTCGTCCATGGCGGCATGGAACACTTCCCAGATCCCGGTCTGGAACCCCCAGAGGTTGACCGAGGCGGGCACGTCGCCGGCGAGCTCCTTCGGTTCGAGGCCGTCGTCGGCCGCGAAGGTACCGGACGTGCCCATGGTGTGGACCTGGCGCCGCTCGACGAGCGATGTGAGCAGGCCGTCCGGACCGATGCTGCAGATGCCCCTGGTGACCGGGTCGTCCGTTGCCACCGTCGAGCGCAGGGCGAAACCCACCAGGACGTGTTCGGCCGCGCCCGACCGGAGCCGGTCGGCCAACAGTCCCATGGCGACCTGCCCGTAGACGTCGTCGGCGTTGGACACGCCGAAGGCGGTACCCGGTCCGAGGGCGGACTCGGCGGCCAGCACGGCGTGCACCGTCCCGAGGGGCAGCCGCTGCTCGACGAAGGAGACGTCGACCGCGGCGGGCCAGCACTGCTCCACGTGGTAGCGGATGGACGGGCCCGATCTCGGGGTGGAGAACGAGGACGACCCGGCCGAAACCGGCCCGGACGGCGTCGCTCACCAGCAGGTCGAGCACGGGCTCGCCGCGGGGCCCGATCGGGGCGAGCGGTTTGCATCCGCCGTAGCGCCGGGCCATGCCGGCGGCCAGCACGACGAGTGAGGGTGCGTCAGTCATCTCGGGCATGCCTGTTCTCTCGGAACCTCAACCGCCCCACTTGAGGACCGCACTGGCCCAGGTCATGCCGCCGCCGAAGCCGGTCAGCAGCACGTGGTGGCCGGCCTCGAGCCGGCCGGTGTCGAGGGCGTCGGCCAGGGCGAGCGGAATGGAGGCCGACGAGGTGTTGCCGTAACGGTCGATGACCACGACCGCCTTCTCCTCGGGGATTCCGAGCCGCTGGCAGGCGGCACTGATGATCCGCAGGTTGGCCTGGTGGGGCACGACCAGGTCGATCTGGTCCGGGGTGAGGCCGGCCTCGGCAATGGCGGCCAGGGACGACTCGACCACGACGGCGACGGCCTTGCGGAAGATCTCCTTGCCGTTCATGTAGAGGTAGCCACCGTGGTCGCACTTCAACAGGTGCCGCAGCGACCCGTCGGCGCCCAGCTTGTAGCTCAGGAGCTGACCGGGACCGTCGACCGCCTCGACCACCACGGCACCGGCGCCGTCCCCCACCAGGATCGAGACGGAGCGGTCGTCCCAGTCGGTGATCTTCGAGAGCGTCTCGGACCCGATGACGAGCAGCCGCTCGGCGCCGATGGCCAGCATGCCGTGGGCCACCGTGAGGGCGTATACGAAGCCCGAGCAGGCGGCGTTGACGTCGAATGCGCCCCCGACGACGCCGATCCCGTCCTGGACGGTGGCCGACGTGCCGGGCACGATCTGGTCCGGGGTGGTCGTGGCCAGAATGACGGCGTCGATCTCGTCGGGCCGACGACCGGCCTTCTCCAGGGCTGCGAGCCCGGCGTCGATGGCCAGCTGCGAGGTCGTTCCGCCGATCCGGCGCTCACGGATCCCGGTGCGCTCGCGGATCCAGGCGTCGTTGGTGTCGAGGGTGAGGGAGAGGTCCTCGTTGGTGACGACCTTGTCGGGCACGGCGATGCCGTAGCCGGTGATGATCCCGCCCCGTCCGATCACGGCTCAGCCCGCCTCGAGGACGTGGATGCCGATGAATGCCGCGTCGGTCGTGCCTGCATGGGACCCGATCATGCCACCGGTGTTGGCGGCCACCGCCAACCGGGCGCCCGGCGACCTGTCGAGGGCCGGCCTCGTCCCGCAGCTGGGCGGCGAGCTCGACCACCTGGGCGATGCCGGTCGCACCCAGCGGGTGGCCCCGGCTGACCAGGCCGCCGCTGGTGTTGACCGTCACGCCCCTGCCGCCGAGGGTGGTGTCCCCGGCCAGTGTCGCCGGACCGGCGTCCCCGGGCTTGTAGAAGCCGAGCGACTTCGAGGGCGCAGATCTCCTCGGCGCTGGTGGCGTCGTGCAGCTCGACCACGTCGACGTCGGCGGGGTCGACTCCCGATGCGTCCCACGCCGCCGACGCCGTCTCCGCCAACCGCTCGTGGTAGTCGATGTCGCCGTTCCCCGAGCGGGCCGTGCTCGACAGGATCCTGGGCGCCCCGGCGGCGCCTCGAGGGTGAGCGACAGCACCACGGCGGCGGCACCGTCGGTGAACGACGAGCACATGAGCCGGGTGAGCGGGGGGACGATGGACGAGGAGGCCGAGCACCTCGTCCAGGGTCACCTCGCTCTGGAACTGGGCGTGGGGGTTGAGGGCCCCGTGCCTGCGGGCCTTGACCGCGGCCGCGCCGATCTGCTCGAGGGTCGTGCCCCACGCCTCCATGTGCTCGACCGTCCACTTGGCGTTGAGGGCCATCAGCACCGAGCCCGACGGGTTCTCCCAGTTGCCGTGCATGAAGGCCCGGTCGACCTCGGGCACCCCGTCCTCGATGCCGGCCAGGGTCTCCAGCGCGGTCGCCGGTCCACATCTTCTCCACCCCGACGGCCAGCACGGTGCCGGCGCCGCCCAGGGTGGACAGGGTGGCCAGGTGGAGGGCCGAGGCCCCGCCGGCGCACGAGTTGTCGACGTTGATGATCCCGGCGTTGCGGAGTCCGGCGTCGAGCAGGAAGCTCTGGCCCCGGATGCAGGCCTGGTTGAGCAGCCGTCCGGCGGTGGCGTTGCCGAAGATGACCAGGTCGACCTCGTCGGGGGTCATGCCGGCGTCGGACAGGGCGTGGTCCACGACCTGGTGGGCCATGTCCTCGATCGTGAGGTCACGCCGCTGCATGGGGGTGGTGGCGGTGCCCACGATGTGTGCGGTGCGGTCCATGGGTCCTCGGTTCTGGTCAGGCCCGGTGCGCGTCGAGCGCGGTCCCGGTCGGGACGCCGGCGGCGGGCAGCGCCGCCATCAGGCGTTCGAACTGGTCGATGGGCTGGTCGTCGGTGACGTAGACGGCGACGTGCTCGGCGCCCGGCCGCCCGGTACTCGGCCACCCGGTCGGCCACCTCGTCCGGCGTGCCCGCCACCAGGTGCCGGTCGAACGCCTTGGCCGGGAGCCCGTAGAGGGAGCCCATCCACGCCGTGCCCTTGGCCGCGCCCCGAGCCCGGTCGTCGTCGAGCGACACGAACAGCACCATGGCCGGGGTGACCGCATCCGGCCGGACGCCCGGCGGCGTCGGCCTCCTTGGCCAGGCGCTCGACGGCGTCGCCGTACTCGTCCACCGACAGGAACAGGGGCATCCACCCGTCGGCCAGGTGGGCGGCCCGGCGCAGCGCCGCCTCGGACGACCCCCCGACCCAGACGGCACCGGGGGGGCGCCGGGAGCTGCCGGTAGCGCTCGGTGGCGTCGGTCGACGCCGTGTCGCCGCGCGGACGCCCCTCGCCCGGATCCCCAGGCCCGGTGGAGCTCGCCGATGGCGGTGTCGAGGTCGTGGCCCCGGCGGTGGTAGTCGGCGCCGACCTGCTCGTACTCGCCGGGGTGGCTGCCCACCCCGACCCCCAGGATCAGCCGTCCCCGGCTGAGGGTCTGGAGGGTGGCCGCCTGCTTGGCCACGGCCACGGCCCGGCGGAGCGGCAGCTGGATCACGCACGAGCCCGAGGCGCGCGCGTCGGTGGCGGTGGCGGCCACGGTCAGGACCACCAGGCACTCGAGGCAGGGGCCGTGCCAGAAGAGGTGGTCGCAGGCCCACAGGGCGTCGGCCCCGGCCTCCTCGGCCCGGCCGGCACAGCTCGGCCAGCTCGGCCAGCGGGTCGGCGTCAGGACGGGCGCCGCGCGGCTGCTTCCGCCCACGTGGGGACGGTGTCCTGGACGAAGGTCGGCAGGATGAGTCCGACGGCCCCCAGGGGCTCGGATGGTCGTACCGGGGCCACACCGCATGGTACCCCCGGCCCTCCGGGACCGGTGCCATCGGGCGCCCGCCGGCGGGCCGACGCTGCCCGATCGGACCGCCGGGTCGGCCGGTGTACGAGTCGGGCGCCCGGCACGGCAGACTGGGGGGAGCGGCGGCCGCCGGCCGCTCGTGCCGGTCGGCAGGACCGGCGGAAGGACGGACGACGTGGACCCCGACAGCACCGCAGACCGAGACCGACGGCGCCGCCGTGGCCTGGTCGACGGCGGCCCGGCCGGCTGACCGACGAGGAGCGGGGCGAGCGCCTGGCCGCCCTCACCGCCATCATCGAACTCATGCGCCCGGCCGTGCAGGCCGACGGTGGCGACCTCGCCCTGCTGTCGGCGGACGTGGTCACCGGTGTCGTCGAGGTCCAGCTCCAGGGGGCGTGCAGCTCGTGCGCCGTGAGCTCGTCGACCCTGCAGGGCGGGCGTGGAGCGCATCCTGCACGAGCGGCTCGACTGGGTCACCGAGGTCCAGGGCGGCGTCGACGAGTCGGTCGACCCGTTCCTGAGCGAGTCGATGGGCCGCGGCGGGTACGTCCCGAGCTTCTGAGCTCCGGAGCCGTGGGCCTCACCGCCGGGTCCCGGGGAGGTGCCGTACGATCGTCCGGTCGTGGTCCGACACCCTTCCCACGACCCGGCGCCGCCAACGACGCCGCCGCCCGGCGCCATCCGGCGCGGCCGCACCGGCACTCCACCCGCGGCGTCGCACCGGCCGTCCCGGCGCTCGTCGGACCGTGGCTGACCGCGCTGGCCTTCGCCGTCGTGGCCGCGCCCTTCGCGCTACGCGGCGCTCCGCCTGGCGACGCGCCGCCGCGCCCATCTGACCCTGCCCGACGACCTGGCCCTGATCGACCTGCACGTGCGGCGGGCCCTGGCCTGGAAGCAGCAGCTCGGGCGTGTTCGACCACTACGGCTGGAACCACCCCGGGCCCGTCGTACTTCTACCTGCTGTCCGCTCTTCTACCGGGTGCTGGGGTCGAACGCCCGCTCGCTGTTCGTCGGGGCCACCCTGCTGAACGGGCTGGGCGCGGTGGCCTGCGTCGCCGTCGTCCGACGCCGGACCACGCCGGCGCGGGCCCTGTGGGCCGCGCTGTGGGTGTGCCGGCTGGCCGCCGTGCTGGCCGCCGGCGGCAGTGTCGTCCACGACCTACTCGGAGTCGGTGCTCGGGGCCCTGGTCAGCCCGTGGAACCCGACGGTCGTCCTTTCCCCTCCTCCTGCTCGTGCCTGCTGTGCGCCGGCGCGTGGACCGGTCGGGCCTGTCACTGGTGGGCGCCTGGTCGTCGGCTCCTTCGTGGTGCAGACCGACATCTCCACGGCTCCGCTGGTGGTCGTGATCGTCGTCGCCGCCGGACGTGGCCTGGCTGGTCACCTCCGTCGGGACCGCCGGAGCCGCGCGGCCGTGCCGGCCGACGTCCGGGGCCAGCGGGCCGCGCGGCCTGGCGACCGTCGGTCTCGTGGTCTTCGTGGTGATGTGGCTGCCCCCGCTCGTCCAGCAGTTCACCAACCATCCCGGGAACCTGACCCTCATCGCCCGGTTCTTCGACGCCAACCATCCCGGCCAGCCGCTCACGGCGAGCCCTGTGGGCGGTCGCCGCCGGCGCGGCGGTGCTCGTCGTCGGGCCGCGCGAGATCATGGCCTCCCTCCTCGGGCGGCACCCCGTCCCACGCCGCCCTGGCCGTGGCCGTGCTGGCCGTCGACGGTGGGGCTGGCCGTGGTGACCACCGTGGTGGCGGCCCGGCGCCGGGCCCGCTTCGCCTTCGGCGTCGGGGTGTTGACCCTGCTCGGGTTGGTGACCTCGGTCGTGGCGGTCACCCATGTCGTCGGGTTCATCTTCGGCTACCTGGTCCTCTGGATCGTCGTGCTCCCCGTTGCCGCGCTCATCAGTATCGGCATGGTCCCGAGGCGCCCGGCCGGCGTGCACGCCGGACCGCGCCCGACCGGAACGGGGCTGCGGGTCGCCCTCTGCGTCGTCGCCCTGGCCGTCGGCGTCGTCGCCTGCGTCCGGGTCGCCGCCATCCCGCCGCTGGCCCGGGCCGGCGACCCCGAGGTCGGGCGCCTGGCCGCCCTGGTGGTGCCGCACCTCGCGCCCGGGCAACGTGTTGCGGTCGGCGACGCCGGAGCAGGCACGACGGACACCCTGCTACTCGACGTCGAGCGGTTCGTCGGGCTGGTCGACGCCCTCGACCGCGCCGGCTACCACCCGACGGTCAACAAGGACTGGAAGGCTCCAGTTCGGCCCTGGCTACCTGGGCGACGGCACCGAGCCCCGCCGGATCACGCTCACGACGTGGACCCCGTCTTCGGCGGGCCTCCCCGGCTACGTGGGGCACGTCGGCGACATGGCGGTCACCGTGACCGACCGGTCGGGCACACCGGCGCCGCCGACCGGCTGAGTCCGGCTCAGCTCGGACCGGCCGTCGTCGACCGGGTGGAGGGGGCGACCTGGGCGGCGCGGTTCGTCGTCCCGAGCTGGACCGCGCGCGTGAGCAACCACGGTGAGACGAGCGTGGCCCCGGCCGCCGTCACGTGGATCCCGTCGGAGTACCGCACCTGAGTGCCGTCGATGGTCGACGTGAAGTGGCCCCCGGGGTCGAGGCGTGCCCCCAGGTCGGCCACGACCACCCGGCCGTGCGACCCGGCCGCCGCCTGGCGCAGGAGGGTGTTGTAGCGGTCGGCCCGGACCGGATCGTCCTCGGGCCACGGCTGCCCGTCGTCCTGCTCGACCTGCTGGTAGTACGGGGCGGTCAGGAGCACGACGGTCGCCCCGGTGGAGCCCAGGACCCGGGTGGCGTCCGTGAGTGCCCGGAGCTCCCGGGTGTCCACGTCGGTGGAGCCGATGTGCTGCCAGGTGCCGCTGATGCGCTGGTCCCGCACCTCGTACTCGCCGTCGGCCAGCATGACGACGTCAGGGTGGAAGGCATCCACGTCGGCCTTCCACCGCACCAGTTGGGTGTCGCAGGGCACGGGGACGTGGCCGCCCCGGGCGCCGGCGTTGCCGTTCACCATGGTTCCGTGGAACAGGGTGGTGAAGGTCAGCAGGCCGCAACCGAACACGCCGTCACCCTGGTAGTCCACGTCGTAGCGGGCCGACGTCGGGCCCGAGGCCGAATCCGAGGAAGCTCGCCTCGGAGTCACCGACCAGCAGGAGGCGGATCGGGCCGCCGGTACCCGCCGCCACCGAGGCGACGGCGGCCGAGGTTCCCGGACCGCCGGTCGACGCGGAGGGCGTGGAGGTGGCGGCGCCGGCCTCGACGGGCAGCGCGTTCACGGCGGTCGTGGCCCCGGCGGTCGCCGCCACGATCAACGCTGCGGTGCCGCCGACGGCGAGCGGGGCGGACACCCAGGCCCGCCACCCGCGCAGCGCCCCGCGACGGACGGGCATCTCCAGGAAGTGGAACGACAGACCCGCCACGGCGAACGACAGGGCCACCCGCACCCCGAACAGCGGCCAGCCCTCCAGGCCGGTCCGGGAATGGTCGACCACGACGAAGATCGGCCAGTGGTAGAGGTAGAGGCCGTAGGAGATGGCGCCCACGTAGCGGACCGGGCGGAGTGACAGGACCCGCGACCACGGGCTGTCGGGGACGAGCGAGACGCAGGCGATGAGCCCCGCCGTGGCCAGGGCCACGAGGGTGAAGCCCCCCCGGTAGATCCAGGCGGTGGCGCTGTTGTCGACGACGGCCAGCACCATCACGGTGGCGAGCCCGGCGCCACCCAGGACGACCATCCCGGTACGCGCGGCGGCGGACAGGGCGATCTTGCGGACGAGCGACGTGGTGGGTACGCGACCGACCCTTCGCCGGGGCAGGGGATGGGCCAGCACGATGGCCAGGGCGGCACCGATCAGGAGGGCTTGGGCCCGTGTGTCGGTCCCGTAGTAGGCGCGGCTCTCCCCGGACCCGTTGCCGTAGACGACGGCCATGGCCACCGCGCTGGACACCGCACCGGCAACCGTCACCGCCAGCAGAATGCGGAGCGACCGGCCCCAGGTCAGGATGCCGAGGACCACCAGCGGCCACACCAGGTAGAACTGCTCCTCGATCGACAGGGACCACGTGTGGAGCAGGGGTCGTGGTGTGTCGAGGGCGGCGAAGTAGCCCTGCCCGCCGCTGGCCTGGTGCCAATTGTTGACGTAGAACAGGGTGGCCAGCGCATCGCCGCGGAGCTGTCCCAGGGTGTCGGACGGGGCCAGGAACAGGCCGTACAGAGCCACACCGACCAGCATGACGAGCAGGGCGGGCACGAGTCGCCGCACCCGGTGGCCCCAGAAGCGGGCCAGTCCGATCCCCGAGTTCTGGCGGAACTCGGAGACGAGCAGGCCCGTGATGAGGAACCCGGACAGCACGAAGAACACGTCGACACCGAAGAACCCGCCTCCGGCCCACGAGAAGCCACCGTGGAAGAACAGGACGAGGACGATGCCCAACGCACGCACACCGTCGAGGGCGGGAATGCGGCCCAGGCGGGGCTCCGGCGCGGGCGCCTCGGCAGTCGCGCTGGCCGGGGGCCCGGCGTCCCCCGTCGACCCGGCTGTGGCCTGGTCCTCCACAGCTGCTCCCACGCCCGGATCGTAGCCGTGCCACTACCAGGTTCCGGGGGCGGTCCCTGTGTCGGCGACCCGGATCCACCGTTCAGCCGGTTCCGGCGGCCCGGGCCGCCGACCGGGCCCGCCAGCGCATCAACGGCCGCTCCATCAGGAACCAGCTGGCGATGGCGATGGTGAAGACGATGGCCAGTCGGAGGAGCTCGTTGGGCCAGAACGACCAGTGGGTGAAGCTCGGTTCGACGGCCAGGTACACCGGGAAGTGGACCAGGTACACGGTGTAGGAGATCTCGCCGACGAAGACGAGCACGCCGATGCCGACGAACCGTGATCCGAGGCTCCCCGGGCAGATCACGAAGTACACGATGATCACTGCCGAGGCGATCGTGCTGGCCGGCAGCCACCACACGACCAGTGTCTCGGTGAACAGTGGGGCCTCGAGGAGGATCCACACCAGGAACCCGGCCGAGGCCGCCGCCGCCGCGGTCAACACGCCACGGGACCAGCGTGGCCAACCGTGGAAGTGGCCGTCGGCGGCCAGTAGGCCGAGGAGGCATCCCAGGAAGAGCGCATCGGCCCGCGTGTCGAAGGCGTAGTACACCCGGCTGAACACGGCATTCGTGAAGTGCGGCGAGCGGTGGACGAGGAACATCCGGTCTGCGGTGGACAGCGCGATGCCGACGATGGCGAAGGCGTAGGCCAGGCGCCGCTTGTGTGCGGCGACGGCGACCACCATGGCGATGGACCACACGATGTAGAACTGCTCCTCGACCGAGAGCGACCAGGTCTGCGCCAGGTAGCCGAAGAACGGGGCGTGGCCGAAGGCCTGGCGGTAGTCGGCGTAGTAGAACATCGCCGCCAGGCTGTCCCCCCACAGGCGGTGGGCCGCGTCGGCCACGTGCACGAAGTGGGCGTAGATGGCGAGTAGCGCCACGGTGAGCAGGAGCGGCGGAACCAGCCGGACGCCGCGCCTGGCGTAGAACGAGCCGAGTCCGATCCGACCGTTCCGTTGACCCTCGCCGGCGAGCATCGCCGTGATCAGGAACCCGCTCAGGACGAAGAAGACCTGGAGGGCCACCCACGTCCCCGGCAGCGTCCGGAAGTTGGAGTGGTAGACGAGGACGGTGATCACGGCGAGGGCACGGATCCCCGTGAGCGGCGGCCGGTTGCCGAGTCGGAAGCGGTAGGGCTCGGCGGGCGCTTCTGGGCCCGTCGACCCGGAGGTCTCCGGTCGGTCGGTCGAACTACCGACGGCGGCAACCGTGGTGTCTGCCAAGGCGGCACCGACCGGGTTTCCGCCGGGCTCGGTCTCGCGGTCCGAGTCGGCCCGGATCGGTGCCATGGCTGCGTCCGCGGCGGCTGCGGCAGCCAGGGCGTCGGCCATCGCCAATGCGGCGGGGGAGGCGGCCTCGTCCCCGACGGCCACGGCCGGTCTACCCGCGTCCGACGGGCGCAGGAACCTGCGCACGGGGTCCGGCCCCGGCTCGTCGACGACGTGCTCGCATCGTCAGGATGGTACCTGACGGTCGGCGCCGGACCCCTGCCCGGCGGCAGGCTCCGATACCATCACGGCCATCGCACACCGGGGGAACACCGTGGTCACGACCGGGCGCGACCCGGGCGATCCCGACGCACCCCCCGCGGGCGCCCGCTCCCCCGACCGACCACGTCCGACCGGCCGGCGGGCGTCCTGGTGGCCGATCCTGGTTCCCCTGGTCATCGTGGTGGCCGGCGCCTGGACCTACCGGTGGGTCGACGAGGACGCCTTCATCAACTTCCGGATCATCCACAACCTGCTGGCCGGGTACGGACCGGTGTTCAACGTGGGGGAGCGGGTGGAGGTGGACTCGGACCCCCTGTGGGTGGCCACGCTCACCCTCGTCCACGTGGTGACCCCGTGGGCCTCGCTCGAATGGATGTCGGTGGTGCTCGGCCTCGTGTGCACCGCAGGCGGCTTCGTGGCCGGCGGCCTGGCTGTCGTCCGCCTCGGCGCACGGGGCGACGAGGGGACCGTCCTGCCGCTCGGCCTCCTCATCGGCTCGGTGGTGGCCGGAGTGTGGGAGTTCGCCACGTCCGGGCTCGAGATGTCGATGGTGTTCCTGTGGCTGGGCGTCTCGTTCCTGCTGCTCGTCCGTGTGGGCGGCAGGCGGTCGGGTGCGGTGCCCGCCGCAGTCGTGGTCGGGCTCGGTCCGTTGATCCGTCCCGAACTGGTGCTGGGGGCGGTGGTGATGACCGTGGCGTTGGCCGCGCTGGTGGCGTCGCCGTCGTGGCCGTCAGCGAGGGGGCCGGTGTGGAGGTGTTCGTCGGTGGTGATGGCGGCGGCCGCACTTCCCGTCGCCGTCGAGGTCGCCCGGATGGCCTACTTCGCCATGCTGGTCCCGTCGACGGCGCTGGCCAAGGAGGCCGGCTCGTCATGGTGGTCCGAGGGTGCCACCTACCTCTGGAACTTCGTGGCCCCCTACACGCTCTGGCTCCCGATGGCCCTGGCCGTTCCTCTGGTCGCCGTGCGTGTGGCGGGGTGGTGGCGGTCGGGTGACCGCACCGGGGTGGTGATCCTGTGCACGCCCCTGGCGGTCGGCCTGGTGCAGCTCGCCTACGTGGTGGAGGTCGGGGGTGACTACATGCACGCCCGGCTGGTGCTGCCCCCCTTCTTCGCGCTGTGCCTCCCCGTGTACGCCACGGTGCGCTCGCTGCGGGGGGTGCTGGCGGTGCCGGCCGTCGGCATCGTGGTCTGGTCGGTCGTCTGCCTCGGCTGGCTGCGCTTCGTCCCGCCCCGCGTGCCGGGCCTGAACCCGCAGACGGTGTTCATCTCGAACGAGCGCAACAGCTGGATATCCGCCACGGGGGTGGCTCACCCGGTGACCGCCGGTGACTACGCCCGGGCGCTGTCGGGCCGGGCCGGTGCCGTCCTGGCCGACGCCGCCCGGCGGGTGCCGCACGGGCACCAGGAGGTTCTGGTCATCATCGATCCGTTCGTCCCGGTGGACCCGGCGGACGCCCGACCGGCCCACTCGCCACTGCCCTTCTCCCTGGCCGTGAACCTCCCGGCCATCGGTGTCATCGGTTACCTGGCCGGTCCCGACGTCTACGTCTTCGACCAGTACTCGCTGGCCAATCCGATCGGCAGCCACACCACGGTGGTGCACCACGCCCGACCGGGCCACGAGAAGCTGATCGGACCGTCCTGGATGCTCGGCCGGTTCGGTGTTCCGGGTACGACCGCGGTTCCCGGCGGTCCGTCTCCCGCCTCGATCTCCGGAGCCCGCACCGCCATCGCCTGCGACCCACTGCGGGCGTACCTGACGGCGATCACCGGGCCGTTGACCATCGGGCGGATGCTGGCGAACATCGGTGACAGCGTGTCGTTCACGACGATGCACTTCAGCGCCGATCCACGGGTCGCAGCGGTGCAGCTGTGCGGCCGGGGGGAACGGGGTGACGGTGGCGGTGGCTGCCTGGTCCGAGGCCGACGCACCCACGGTCACGACGTCGCGTCCGGTGGGAGGTGGCCGGCCCCTGCTCCTGGCCGCGGTCGGCTACCTGGTCTTCGGTGTCGGACTGTGGTGGGACCTGTGGTCGAGTCATCCGACGGCGACGACGACCTGCGGGTGCGGTGACGCCGCCCGGTTCCTCTGGTTCTTCGAATGGCCCGCCTACGCGCTGGCCCACGGCCATTCCCTTCTCCATTCGACATGGCTGTTCCACCCGGACGGCATCAATCTCCTGGACGACACCAGCGTGGTGGCACTCGGCGTGGTGCTGACCCCGGTTACCTGGCTGTGGGGTCCCGTGGCGTCGATGAACGTGGCCCTCACCCTCGCCCCGGTGCTGTCCGCACTGGCCATGTACCTGCTCCTGCGGCGATGGGTCACGTGGGCTCCGGCCGTGTTCCTCGGCGGTCTGGCCTACGGGTTCTCCCCCTTCGTCGTGACCGAGCTGGCCCTCAACCAGCTCAACATCGCCTTCCTGGCGGTGCCGCCACTCGTCGTCCTGGTGCTAGAGGACCTTCTGGTCACCCAGCGGCGTGCGCCGTGGCGCAACGGCCTGGCTCTGGCTGGGCTGCTGGTCGTGCAGTTCTTCGTCAGTACCGAGGTTCTGGTGATCACCGTCCTGGCGGCCGTGGTCGGGGTCGTGCTGCTCGTGGGCTGGGCGGCGGTGTCCGACCCGGCGGCCATCGGGCCTCGGGTGCGCGGTGCGGTCACCGGCTGCGCGGTCGCCGCCGGTGCCACGGCGGTCGTAGTGGCGTATCCGCTGTGGTTCCTGCTCGCCGGCCCGTCCCACCTGACCGGGCCGATCTGGTCGGCGGGGGCCAACGTCCGGTACGGAACCACCCTGTCGAGCTTCGTGACCACCGGGGGCCTGGCCGGGCTGCGCCACGCGTTCCTCCGGTTCGGCGGGTACCAGGGCCCGGTCCTGGTCGGCCTCGGCTACCTGGGTCTGGGAACGTTCGTGGTGGGGATGGTGGGCCTGGTCATCTGGCGGAGCGGGCGGATGCGCCTCTTCTTCGGGGTGGGTCTGGTGGCGGCCCTCCTCTCCCTCGCCCCGGGCCACGGGTACCCGGTGCCGTGGGACGGTCTCGAGCACCTGCCCTGGGTCGGCGACATCGTGGAGGTCCGCTTCACCCTGGTGGTCACCCTGTGTGTCGCCGTGCTCGCTGCCCTCGCCGTCGACCATGCCAGGGCGTGGCTGGCCGCCCGTTCGCCCTGGTCGGGTGATGTGGGTGGGTGGGTCCTGATCGGCGTGGTGCTGCTCCCCACCGTCGTCGCCCTCGCCCCCAACCTGCCGCTCACCACCCGTCCGGTGGTGCTGCCGGCCTGGTACACGACGCGGGGCGCCACGCTTCCCCCCGGCCGGGTGGTGCTCGCCTACCCGGTGCCATTCTCGGGACTCCAGTCGTCGGAGGCATGGCAGGCGGTGAACACGATGCGCTGGTCCCAGGCCGGCGGGGGCGGTCCCCAGGGGCAGCCGTCGCGGGCGGGCGCCGCCCGACCCGGGTTCGAGGTGCTGTCGGCGGCGTCGCTGCCACTGGGCCCCGCCCCGTATCCCACCTCGGCCAACGTCGCCGCCGTGCGGGAGGCGATGGCGCTGTGGGACGTCACCACGGTGGTGGTGCCCGATCAGTCGGCGCTCCCGGTGTACGAACGGGGGCGGAGCAACGCCTACGCCGTGGGCTTCCTGACGGCAGTGCTGGGCGTCGCCCCGACGCATGACGCCGGGGCGTGGATGTGGGGAGCGGTGCGCGCCGCTCCCGCGCCGGTGGCGGTGTCGGATGCAGCATTCACCCGATGCACCACCGGACCGTCGGCCGCCGGCGGATGGTCAGCGGTGCCGACGTGTGTCCTCCGTGCCGGTGCGCGGGTGGCTGAGGCGGTCGCCGCCGGCCCGGCCGTCGATGACGCGCCGGAGTCGGACACGCTGTATGCCCCCACGCTGCACGGCCCCGGCCGGAGGCGGATCTCCCGGCGGGGTGGGGGACGGGGAGCGGGCCCGGCCCTGGCGTCGGCCGCGGGGGCCTACCTCGGGTTGGCTCTCGTCGTGTGGTGGGGCGTGTGGTCGTCCCACCCCACGTCGACCACGACCTGCGGCTGTGGCGACAGCGCGCTGTTCCTGTGGTTCTTCGCCTGGCCGGCCCATGCACTGGCCCACGGGCTCGATCCCCTGTACTCCACCGCCATGTCCCCTCCCGCTGGGGTGAACCTGCTGGGCAACACGTCCGAGCTCGCCCTCGGCGTGGTACTGGCCCCGGTGACCTGGGTGTTCGGCCCGGTGGCGTCGATGAACGTCGCCCTCACCCTGGCCCCGGCCCTGTCCGCCCTGGCCATGTTCGTCCTGGTGCGCCGCTGGGTGGCGTGGGCGCCCGCGGCGTTCGTTGCCGGGCTCCTCTACGGGTTCTCGCCGCTGGTGCTGGTCAGCCTGTCCGACGCCCACCTGATGCTGGGCTGGGCCGTCGTCCCGCCACTGGTGGTCGCCTGCGTCGACGAACTGCTGTCGGGCCGCCGCGGTCCGGTCGCCGTCGGCATCGTGCTCGGGCTGCTCCTGGTTGTCCAGTTCTTCGTGGGGACCGAGGTGCTCCTGCTGCTCGGGATCGCCGGCCTGCTCGCCGGTGTCCTGCTCCTGGGCTACGGGCTCGCCCACCGCGACGAGCTGCAGGCCGTGGGTCGACGGGTGGCCACGGGGCTGGCCACGGCGGCGGCCACGGCCGTGATCGTCCTGGCGTGGCCGGCGTGGGATGCGCTGGCCGGACCGGGCCACACCTCGGGACGGGTGTGGCCCACCCTCGACCTGGGCACCGAAGGGACCACGCTGCACGCCTACCTGTGGCCCACCCCGGCGTCGGCCGGGTTCACCCTCTTCACCCACCGGGTCGGCGGCTACCAGGGTCCCACGCTGTCCGGTCAGTACGTCGGGATGGGGATGGTGCTGGTGGCGGTGGTCGGGATGCTGGTGTGGCGTGGCGACCGCCGCCTGTGGTTCTTCGGGTCCATGACCCTGGTCTCGGTGGCCCTGTCGCTCGGGACCAGCCGGTCGGTGTGGCTCCCCTGGACGCTCGTCGCCCACCGCCCGCTGCTCCAGAACATAATTCCGAGCCGGTTCCTGGTGGTCACCTACCTGTCGCTCGGCGCCATGCTGGGCATCGTGGTCGACCGGACCCGGACCTCGGCGCGCCGGCAGGTGGCCGGCGACCGGTGGACGGCCCGCTGGGGCCCCTCGCTGGCCGCGTCGGCGGTGGCGCTCGTGGCGCTCGGTCCCGTCGCCGGCTACCTGGCGCCGACGGTGCCCATGGTGACCCAGCCCGTGCGGCCGCCGACCTGGTTCACCTCGGTCGCCCCCCGGTTGCGGGCCAACCGGGTGCTGCTCGTGTTCCCAGTGCCCGACCAGGTGATCGAGAGCGCCATGGCCTGGCAGGCCGTGACGGGCTTCCCCTACGCCATGGTGGGGGGTGGAGGGCCCGGCGGGGTGATCCAGCGGGCCGGCGCCGAACGGGCGGGAGCGGAGGCGATCGCCCGCGCCTCGTTCTCCTTCACCGGGCAGGTGCTCCGGCCCGGTGACGTGGGCGCCACCCGACGGGCACTGACCGCCTGGAGGGTCACCGGGGTGGTCCTGCCCGACGAGCCCGGGATGGCCGCCTACGAGCGGGTGACGTCTGTCCCGTACACGGTGGCATTCGTGACGGCAGTCCTCGGGCGTTCCCCGGCGCGCCAGGCCGGGGCGTGGGTCTGGGACGACGTCGGGGCCGGGATGCCCACCGCCCCGGGGCCGACACCCACGGAACTGGCCGGTTGCGTCGCCCTCGGCGCCGGCGGCACCGTCGCCGCCGTGGGGCGGGTGGCGGCCTGTGTCCTGGCGCTGGGCTGACCAGAGCCGCTGGTAGCGTCGGCCGGCGTGACGGCAGTCGGGACTCCCCGGGGGACGCACCGACCCCGCCCGCTCAGGACGGCGACGGTGACGATGGTGAGCGCCCTCGTCGTCGTCGTGGCCCTGGTGGCACTGGCCGGGCAGGCCGTGCGCGGCAATCGCACGGTCGGGGTGCAGCTGTCGGTCCACGCGGTCCACGACGCCTCCGTGGACGACGCCTTCTACCGATGCATCGACATCCAGGCCCACAGCCTGGTACGTCCGGGCCAGACCGTGGCGCTCAGCACGGACGACCTCGCCGACGTGGTCACCATGATCAAGGGCTTCGGCAGCTGGGTGACGGTGGCCGATCCGGTGTCGAGCGCCGACGTCGTGCTCACCCTGCACGATGGACCGGCCGGCCCCGGCACCTGCCTCGGAACCCGGGTCGTCGCCACCTCGATCGGACCGGGCGGCACCCGCGTCGTGCGACTGGGCACCGGCGACCAGGTGCCGGGTCAGGGCCCACCACCGGCCCCACCGCTGTGAGCACCGCGTCCGCCACCGTGGTGGCCCTCGTGGTGCTGTCGGCCGCCGGCCTGGTCCCGGTCGCCGCGGCCACCGGGCCCCGCTGGGTCGCCGTGCCCCTCGCCCCACTGGGCGGCGCCGTCGTGGCCGCGGTGGCCGCCACCGCGTCGCTGTCGTTCGGCGGGTCGCTGCTCGTGTGGTTCCTCGGGCTGGCCGCCGCTGCCGGCGGGATCGTCGTCGTCCTGGTGGCCCGGCGCCGCGACCTCGGGCCGTGGCGGCGGAGGTCAGGGCGGCGGATGGCGGTCGACCGCCTCCGGCTGGTGGGCATCGTGGGCTTCGCGGCCGTGGTGTCCGCATGCGCGTGGTCGTTGCGTGGGCTGCGCACCCCAACCGTGGGCTTCGACGCCCGGGCGCTGTGGGTGATGCGGCCCGGGTGGTTCCTGCAGAGCCATGCCCAACTGCTGGTGGACATGAAGGCCCGAGGCCTCGTCCTCACCCAGAGCGCCTACCCGCCGCTGGTGAGCGCGGCGGCCGCCGTGGCGTGGCGCGTCACAGGTGTCCACACCGCACGTCTCGGTGTGACCACGGTGGCCGTGCTCAACGCCTGCGCTCTGGCCGCGGCCGCCCTGGCCCTGGTCGAGTGCGGGCGGGTGGCGGCTGTTCGCCTGTCCGAGGCACGGGACGGGGGCACCGGCGAGGCGCGTCCGGGCCGGCACGCGGAGGGCGCCGGATGGCCCGACGCCGCGACCGGTCCGACGGGCAGCCCGCCATGGGCACCCATGCTGTGCGGGGTGGTCGCCGGGGTGCTGCTGGTGCCGGTGACGGCCGGAGTGACCGAACCGTTCCTCACCAACGGCTACGCCGACCCGCTGTGGTCCCTGGCCGCCGTGGGGGCTACCGCCTTCGGTCTCCAGTCCCGTCCGGACCGCTCGACCCGGACGGCCACGGTGGTGCTGATCCTGGTGGCCGGATTGACCAAGGACGAAGGACTCGTGATGGCGCTCGCCCTGATCGCACTGGTGGCCGCCCGGTCGATCGGTGTCGCCGGCCTGCGCGGGGACTGGCGGCGCTGGTGGGGGCCGATGGCCCTGGGTGCGGCCGAAGTCGCCGTGCTCGCCTGGTGGCCCGTGCTGATGCGCGTCATCGGGGCCCGGGGGGCCACGACGACGTTCACCACGTCGACGGCCACGGGCTCGCGTGTCTCGGCCGTGGTGCACGGGATGAGTCCCTACCTGCATGTGCTCGTCCTGGCGCTGCCGCTGGCCGTCCTCGGTGGCGTGGCGCTGTCGGCGGCGCGCCGGAGGGTCGAGCTGGGCCACGACCTGTGGGCGTGGCTGGCACTGGCCGTCGGGCTCGTGGCCGTGGGCGGAGCGCTCGTGACCGGTACCGGCGCCATCGAGCCGTGGATCCGGTCCACCGTGCACCGGATCACCGAGTACCCGATCCTCCAGGGCTGGTGGATCGTGGCCGTGTGGGCCGTGGCGGCCTCGTGCGGCAGCGTGGTCGACCGCGGGGTGGCCGTCCCCGGGAGTCCGGACGCCCGGGACGACAGGCGTGAGGGCCGGGACGGACGGGACGTCCCGTCGGGCGCGCCGGTGGGGGCGTCCACGTGACCGTCGTCGAGCGCGGGGTCGGCGCCGCAGCGGCCGCGGAGCCACCGGAGTCCGGGCTCCCGGAGGGCGATGACCAGCTGGAGGCGGCCGGTAGGGCTTCCGGGGTCCGCGGCTGGCGATCGCTGGTGGCCGGTGCCTCCGCCTATCTGGTGCTGGCGGTGGCCCTGTGGTGGAACGTGTGGTCGTCACACCCCACGTCGACCACGACGTGCGGGTGCGGCGACACGTCGCTGTTCACCTGGTTCCTCGAGTGGCCGGCCTTCGCCCTGTCCCACGGCCTCGACCCCCTCTACTCCACCTACCTCTTCCATCCCACCGGTATCAACCTCCTGTCGAACACCGCCGTCGTCGGACTCGGCATCGTCCTCGCTCCGGTGACGTGGGCCTTCGGCCCCGTCGCCACACTCAATGTGACCCTCACCCTCAGCCCGCTCCTGTCGGCACTTGCCATGTACATGTTGTTGCGCCGGTGGGTGTCGTGGGCACCGGCCGCCTTCGTGGGCGGCCTCCTCTACGGGTTCTCGCCGTTCGTCGTGATCAGCCTCACCGACGCCCACCTGATGCTCGGATTCGCCCCCGTGCCCCCGCTGCTGGTCCTGTGCCTCGACGAACTCCTCGTGCGCCAACGGTGGAGGGCGTGGGTGACCGGACTGGCCATCGGCGCGCTCGCCCTGGTGCAGTTCTCGGTGGGCACCGAAGTGCTGGTCCTCACGGCCATCGCCGGTGCGGTCGGGTGCGCGTTGGTGGTGGGTCGCGGCCTCGTCCGGGGGGAGTGCCGCGGCCCCCGCGCCGCCTATGCACTGCGGGCCGTGTGCGCGGCGCTGGTGGGCTCGGCGGTGCTCCTGGCCTACCCAGCCTGGTTCGCGCTCGCCGGTCCGGGGCACCTGTCCGGTCCCGTGTGGGGACCCGGTGGCTATCTCAGCTTCGGCGGGAACACGCTCGGCCTGTTCGTCCACCCGATGGTGCCGTCCGACCAGGCCACCGCCCTCACCCACCGCCTCGGGGGCTACCAGGCCCCGACTCGCTCCGATCAGTACTTCGGCTGGGGTCTCGTCGCTGTGCTCGCCGCCGGGATCGTCCTCTGGTGGCGGGACCTCCGGCTGTGGCTGTTCGGCACCGTGGGCGTGCTCGCCGTCTTCCTGTCGGTCGGCCTGGTGCCGCACCGGTGGACGTTGTGGCGCCTGGTGGTGCACGCGCCACTGATGGGCAACATCATCCCGAGCCGGTTCGGACTGATCGTCTACCTGTGTGCCGCGGTGATGCTCGGGGTCGTCTGCGACCACACCTACCGCTGGGTCGTCTCGGGGTCGCTCGGCGGCGAGGGTGGCACCCGGGGGACCCCGGCCTCCCGGCGGCGCCGGCTCGCCGGGTCCGTGGTCGCCGTGGCGGTGGCTGCCGTCGCACTCGTGCCGATCGTCGCCTACTTCGCCGATGGGCTGCCCCTGACCGTCACCGCGGTCCGCCCACCCCTGTGGTTCCGCACCGTCGCCGCCCGCTTGCCCGATCACCAGGTACTCCTGGTGTTCCCGTTCGCGTTCCGCCAGAGCAACATGACCTGGCAGGCGGTCGACCACATGTCCTTCGCCATGGTCGGGGGAGGTGGGCCGAATTCGATCCCGTCCCGTGCCGGCACCGAGCAGGAAGGCGAGAAGGTCCTGGCGGACATCTCGCTGGCCGGCGGTCCCCAGGCGATCATGCCCGCGGAGGTCGCCGCCGTGCGCAACGCGTTGGACGGATGGGGGGTGACCGACGCGGTCCTGCCCGACCCGCGCCGGCTCCCCGAGTACGAGCAGGTGCCCGAGGCCCGCGCTGTCGTGGTGCTGATGACGGCGGCCACGGGCCAGGCGCCGAACTATGTGGCCGGCGCCTGGGTGTGGTCGGGCATCGACCACGCCGGCCCACCGTCGACGCTGGGCGCTGCGGAGCTGACCCGCTGTGCCACAGGTCCGGCCGATGGCATGGTGACATCGATGGAGGCCTCGGCGGCGTGCGCCCTGGCCCCTTCCGGGGGGTGACGGCACCGGGCGAGCGGGCCCCCGCCGTCCGGTCGACGGAGGGCCACGCTACGTTGTGGCGTCCGACGGTCGGGCCGCAGGAGGGGGTGTCGCGAGCAGTGTCGGGCGATCGACGTCCTGTTGTCGACGGTGCCTCCCGCGAGCGGCGCCACCGGTGATCGACCTGCCCGTCCCCGACCCCGCCGATCCTCCGGCCGGGACCCACGTCCGTCCGTCGGCCACCGGTGGCGCCCGGATCGCTGCCCTCGACGGCGTGCGCGCCCTCGGACTGCTCCTGATCGTGGGGTTCCACTTCGGCGTGGGGTTCCTACCCGCCGGGTTCATCGGCGTCGACATCTTCTACGTGCTGTCCGGCTACCTGATCACCGGGCTGCTGCTGGGGGAGTGGGCGCGGTCGGCCCGGATCAAGCTCGGGGCCTTCTGGGCCCGGCGGGCCCGGCGCCTGCTGCCGGCACTCTGCGTGGTGCTGGTGGTGGTCACCCTGGTGATCCGCTTCACCTACCCCGCCGGCCTCTACCCGAATCTGCGCATGGCCGACCTGTCGGCGCTGTTCTACTTCTCCAACTGGTGGCAGATCGCGGCATCGGGCAACTACTTCGTGGCCACCGGGGCCGTGTCGCCGCTCACCCACACCTGGTCGCTGGCCGTGGAGGAGCAGTTCTACCTGGTGTGGCCCCTGGTGGTGCTGGCCGTGCTCCACGTGGCCCGCCGGATGGCCGGCAGGTCCGACGAGTCGCCCGGCCATCCCTCGTCTCATCCCACGCTGCGATCCCGCATCGGCCGAGGCGTCCACCCGGAGGCCCGACCGGGGGGTGGAGCTCCTGTTGGGGATCTCGGTCGCCGGTGTGGTGGCGTCCGCCGCCGAGATGGCCTGGCTCTACCACCCCGGGGTCGACATCACCCGCCTCTACTTCGGCACCGACACCCACGCCCAGTCGATCCTGGTGGGCTCGGTGCTGGCCTGCACCCTGACCCTGGTCCAGCGCCACCGGGGCAAGGCCGGCATGGACCCGGCCGCCGACTCCCTCCCGCTGCGCCTCGCCCTCACCGTGCTCGGCATCTTGGGCCTGGCCGGCACCGTGACCCTGACCACCACCCTGTCGGGCACCAGTGCCACCGCCTACCGGGGTGGGTTCCTCCTCTCGGCCCTGTCGGCCGCCGCCATCGTGACCGGGGCGGTGTGCGTCCCCGGTGGCCCCATCGCCCGGGTGCTGGCCCTGCGCCCGATGGTGTGGATGGGCACCGTCTCCTACGGCGCCTACCTGTGGCACTTCCCCGTGGCCATCGAGCTCGACACCGCCCGCACCGGACTGGGTGGCCCAGGGCTGCTGGCCGTCCGGGTGGCCGCCACCTTCGTGCTGGCCGCCGCCAGCTACTACCTGGTGGAGCGCCCGGTCATGGAGGGCACCTTCTGGCGCTCGGTGACCGCCCTCGCCCCGGCGGCGGTGGCCCTGGCCGCCACGGTCGTGGTGGTGGTGGCCGCCACCGTGGTCCCCGCCGTGGCGGCGGCACCCGTCCGGACGACTGAACCTCGGGTCGTGCTCCCCGCTGCCGTCCACGACCGGCTCGAGTCGGCGGGCGCCTTCACCGGCAATCCGGTGCGCTTCCTGCTGCTCGGTGACTCGGTGGCCATCACGATGTCGGTCGGCCTGGCCCAGGGGAGTGTGCACAGCTACGGCGTGCAGGTCATCGACGCCGGGGTCTTCGGCTGTGACTACGACACCGCACCTGCCTACAACCAGGGCCAGCTCACCACGCCCTTCACGACCTGCCTGCAGTGGCGCACCCTCTACGCCGCGGACATCGCCCGGTACCACCCGGACGTGGTCGGCCTCCTGACCGGCCGGTGGTCGCTGACCGACCGGGTCGTCGACGGGCAGCGTGTCCACGTGGGCGAACCGGGGTGGGACGCGCACCTCGTGGCCGAGTACAGCGACGTGGTGCGGAGCCTGGCGGCCCAGAAGGTGAAGGTCGTCCTGTTCAACCTGCCGTACTTCGAACCGCCCCAGACCGCACCCGACGGTGCCCCCTATCCCGAGGACCAGCCGTCGCGCGTGGTGGCGTTCAACCGCGACCTCGCCAAGGTGGCGGCATCCGACAAAGGGCAGGTCACACTGGTCGACCTCAACAGGATCCTCTGCCCCCACGGCCGGTTCCAGACCGTCGTGGACGGCGTGGTCGCCCGGTGGCCGGACGGCATCCACGTGACGCCGGCGGGCGGCGAGTGGCTCCAGCCGCGCCTCCTGCCGGCGGTGGCCACGCTCGGCCTCGACGCCCGCAGTGGGCAGGCCCGGTGAGCAGCGGCGCCCACTCGGCCGCCCGGGCGGCCCATCAGGCCCGGCGCACGTCGGCCACCGGCCGTGGGCGGATCCCCGCCCTCGACGGGCTGCGGGCCTTCGCCCTCCTCATCATCATGGGCTACCACTTCGGAGTGGACCGCTTCCAGGGCGGCTTCTTCAGCCTGGACATCTTCTACGTGCTGTCCGGCTACCTGATCACCGGGCTGCTGCTGGGGGAGTGGGCGCGGTCGGCCCGGATCAAGCTCGGGGCCTTCTGGGCCCGGCGGGCCCGGCGCCTGCTGCCGGCACTCTGCGTGGTGCTGGTGGTGGTCACCCTGGTGATCCGCTTCACCTACCCCGCCGGCCTCTACCCGAATCTGCGCATGGCCGACCTGTCGGCGCTGTTCTACTTCTCCAACTGGTGGCAGATCGCGGCATCGGGCAACTACTTCGTGGCCACCGGGGCCGTGTCGCCGCTCACCCACACCTGGTCGCTGGCCGTGGAGGAGCAGTTCTACCTGGTGTGGCCCCTGGTGGTGCTGGCCGTGCTCCACGTGGCCCGCCGGATGGCCGGCAGGTCCGACGAGTCGCCCGGCCATCCCTCGTCTCATCCCACGTCTCGATCCCGCATCGGCCGAGGCGTCCACCCGGAGGCCCGACCGGGGGGTGGAGCTCCTGTTGGGGATCTCGGTCGCCGGTGTGGTGGCGTCCGCCGCCGAGATGGCCTGGCTCTACCACCCCGGGGTCGACATCACCCGCCTCTACTTCGGCACCGACACCCACGCCCAGTCGATCCTGGTGGGCTCGGTGCTGGCCTGCACCCTGACCCTGGTCCAGCGCCACCGGGGCAAGGCCGGCATGGACCCGGCCGCCGACTCCCTCCCGCTGCGCCTCGCCCTCACCGTGCTCGGCATCTTGGGCCTGGCCGGCACCGTGACCCTGACCACCACCCTGTCGGGCACCAGTGCCACCGCCTACCGGGGTGGGTTCCTCCTCTCGGCCCTGTCGGCCGCCGCCATCGTGACCGGGGCGGTGTGCGTCCCCGGTGGCCCCATCGCCCGGGTGCTGGCCCTGCGCCCGATGGTGTGGATGGGCACCGTCTCCTACGGCGCCTACCTGTGGCACTTCCCCGTGGCCATCGAGCTCGACACCGCCCGCACCGGACTGGGTGGCCCAGGGCTGCTGGCCGTCCGGGTGGCCGCCACCTTCGTGCTGGCCGCCGCCAGCTACTACCTGGTGGAGCGCCCGGTCATGGAGGGCACCTTCTGGCGCTCGGTGACCGCCCTCGCCCCGGCGGCGGTGGCCCTGGCCGCCACGGTCGTGGTGGTGGTGGCCGCCACCGTGGTCCCCGCCGTGGCGGCGGCACCCGTCCGGACGACTGACAGAATCCCCCTCGGTGAGCGCCAGGCACTCGACGCCGCCGACGCCTTCGGCTCTGATCCCGTCCGCTTCCTCCTGGTCGGGGACTCCCTGGCGGTCACGGCGGGTCTGGGGCTCGTGCGCGGCAGCCACGAGAATTTCGGCGTGCAGGTCATCAACAAGGGGGTGCTCGGCTGCGACATCAACGACCTCGACGCCATCACGTCGGGCCAGCTCGACATCCCGGTGTCGTCGTGCGTCCACTGGCGGACACTGTGGGCGGAGGAGGTCGCCCGCTACCACCCGGACGTGGTGGGACTGCTCGCCGGCCGGTGGGACATCACCGACCACCTGCTCGACGGCACTGTGGTGTCCATCGATCAGCCGGCGTGGAATCGCCACCTCGAGAAGGAGATGGACCAGGTCGTCGCCGTGCTGTCGGCCGGCGGGGCGAAGGTGGTGCTGTTCACCATGCCCTACATCGACCCGCCCCAGGAGGAGCCGAACGGCTCGCTCTATCCGGAGAACCGGAATTCGCGGGTGGACGAGTACAACCGGATCCTCGAACGGGTAGCGGCCCGGCTCCCGGGAGAGGTCACCGTCATCGACCTCAACAGGATCCTGGACCCCGCCGGCCACTTCCAGACGGTGGTGGACGGCGTGACCGTGCGGTGGGCGGACGGGATCCACATCACCAAGGCCGGTGGCCAGTGGATCGAGCCTGTGGTGCTGCCGACGGTCGCCGAGCTCGGACTCGAGTCCCGGGCCAACGGTCGGACGTAGGGGACGGCCTCCGTGGTCGGTGGGCTTGTCGGGACCCTCGACAGGCTCAGCAGGCGACGGTGGCGAGCTCGCCGTCGAGCAGCTCGGCCAGGCGGGACTCGAGCCGGACCTCGTAGGCGAGGAGGCTGTCGAGCTCGGCCAGGGGTGCGTGCTGCGCGGTGCCGCGCAGGGCGCGGAGCTGCCGTTCGGCGTCGTGGCGTCGGGCGCGGCTGCGCTCGAGTGCGGTGCGGATCTGTGGTTCGTGTGTCATGGGTATCGCTTCTCTGCGGTGTGGTTCGTGTGGCGTCCGAGGCGCCGGGTCGTCCGGTCGGTCGGGCCGTGGTCGTCGAGGTCGGGTCCGTGCCTGCAGCGTGGCTGCGTCGTGGCACCGGTGGCCCGGCTCGTGGTCAGCACGGCATCAGGGGTGGTCACCAGTGGATGGTGGCCGCTGTCGCAGCACCGGGAACCCGATGCGGACGAGCAATGTGGGTTCCGGCACCGCAGCTACTGGTAGCTCGCGACTGCGCGTATTCCCACGCTTCATGCGTACTGCTTGTGACATACCCTACACGCCGGGCGCCTCCTGCCCGACACTCAGCCGTTCCTGCCTCGGCAGAGGGTGCCGTCGTACCCACACGGCACGCGCCACGGCCGTGACCACCACGACGGCGAGCACGGTGGGGACCGGTCCGAGCTCGAATCGGAACCGTTCGTTCTCACCGATCTCGACGAGCGAACCCGTGACGAACGCGAAGAGCGTCGTCCACCACAGCACGACGAGTGCCCCCGCCATCGCCGGGTCGATCCGTCGTCGTCGCCAGGCGAGCAGGGGGACACCGAACCCGGCGAGCGCATAGACGGCGATCGCCTGCCACGACAACCACGCTGTGCGGTGCCGGTACCGTTGGAACACGATGAGCGCGGGGGCGGGGTCCTGTACCGGCTGCCATTCGACGAACCGGTCGTAGAGCCGGGCGTAGCCGTGCACCGGTATCCAGTTGGCCGAGTTGGCGAAGTTCTGGTCGGTGCCGACCATCCACACCCCGACCGAGTTCATGACGTCGTCGGCGTACTCGTGGGGATGGGCCCGGATCCACGCCAGATCGTCGTGGAGATAGAGCGAGGCGACGGCGACGTAGAGCGGGTTGTTGTAGTTAGCCACGCCGTCCGCCTTGTGCAGCGCGCCCACGGCGGCGACCGGGCTGGGCACGGCGCGCACGTAGCGCGGCGAGTAGACCTGCGGTCCTCCGAACGCCGGGATCGACGCCAGGGCGTTCATCGCTCCGTCGCGCTGCATCGCTGCGATCTGGCCGGGCGGCGCCTGGAAGAGGACCGACCGGGCGAGGTTCATGCCCAGCCAGCTGCTGGTCGTGGTGGTGCCGAACTGCACGTAGTCCTTGACCGTCCAGATCGCCACCAGCGCCAGCGGCACCGCCGCCGCCAGGAGAACGGTGCGCCACTGCCGGCGGAGCACCACGGCCACGATCACCACGGCCGGAACGAGCCACTCGAGCTGGTAGGTGCTGTTCAGCAGGGTGATCGCCGCGTAGGAGCCGAAGAACCCGATCCCGAAGCGCAGACGGGACGTTCGGAGGAACCGGATCAGGCACCACGCGCCGAAGGTGACGAGGGCGGCCGTGGGGTAGGCGTAGTTGAACCAATTCTCGTACAGCACGTAAGCGGGCGAGGCGACCACGGCCACCAGGGTGACGGTCAGTGCGGCCCACCGCGGCACCCGTAGCTCCACCTGCAGTGCGTAGGCGCTCAGCACGATGGTCACCCCGAGTACCAGGGCGCAGGCCACCTCGACGGGTGCCCGCAGACCGGCCGGGAGCTTCAGGAGCACTCCGGCGTACAGGTTGAACAGGGGCGGCTGCATGTCGAGGTGCCACACGCTGACCAGCAGGTGGTGCTGGAGCAGCCCCACGTCGAGCAGCTGCCACATGTCGGTCAGCGGCGTACCCCGCAGGACGCTCGCGTCGTAGCGGACCCCGGCAACGGCGGCCACCACCCGGGACGCCGCAAAGGCGGCGACCAGCACGACCACCGGGACGGCCGGATGGGCGTCGAGCCTGCTACGGCCGTCCGGGGTTCCGGTGGCCGGGCCCGGTGGGCCCCCGTCGGTGTCCCCTCGGTAGGCCCCGCCCTGCCCGACCGGTGGGTCCTCCACGGCCGTGACGGTGCCCGGCACTGCGGCTGGGGGACCCGGGACGGTCATCTGGGGAACTGTAGTGAGCGGCACCGAGCGGTCACAGCCTCGGCCTGCCGGCGGCGAGCACGCAGGTGGCGGCCAGGCCGGGGTCCCGGACGTCGGAGGGCGTCGTTGTACAACCGGCGAAGGCGGCCGGGGTGACGACGAGGGCGGCTGCCGGGTCGGAGGGAACGTCCCATACCCACGCATCGGCCCGGACGGTGGGGCCCTCACCGAGGGCGGCGGTCACGTCGGCGACGGCGGTGGGGACCGACCGCCCGCGCAGTGCAGCCGGCCAGCTCGTCTCGGCCGGGATGACGATCGTGGTGACGCCCCAGTCGTGCAGGGCAAGCCGGAGCCGCGCCAACTCGGTCGGTGCGCCCGTGGGGAGGGGCAGGAATCCGTCGGACAGGTTGACCAGGTCGGCCACGGTCTGCGCGTCCGAGAGCTGGGCAGTCGTCGGATGGGCCGGCGGGTCCGGTGTGATGCTGCCGCCGCCCACCAGCGAGTACCGCAGGCCGGTGGCGGCCTGCCAGGTCATGGGTGCCCGCAGGCCGGAAGAGGCGAACGGGTAGGTGAGTACCACATCGGTCGACGGCACCGTGGTGCCGACGGTGGCGAACCACGGCGGTACGTCGATCGACCGGACGGTGAACGGCAGCCGATCCTGCGCGGCGATGGGGACGAGGGCGAGCGCGGCCAGTCCCAGAGCCGCGAGCGTGGCCGGGCTGGGTCGGGTGCCCCGGTGGCGTCCCGGCCACCGGAGTCCCGAGGCGTGGGCACGGTCGACGATCAGGCCGAGCATGACGGCGGCGAACAGATCGGCCACGCTGGCGATCCGCTCCGGGACGACGCTGGCCAGAAGAGGAAGGTTGTCGAACAGACGCCATGCACCCGCCACCGCTCCGAGCGACAGCACCTCGAGTATCACGAGCAGGATGGCGCAGAACCACAGGCGACCGTCCCGCCGGAACCAGGCGAGGCCGATCACCATCGTGGCCACCAGGCCGAGCCCGAGGTAGCCGAGCAGCAGGGGGTGACTGCCGAAGTAGCCGTAGGTCTCGAGGACGGCGTTGGGGCCACGGTCGTGGGCGCCGGCCGGTAACACGATCGTCCGCCAGGTGCTGCCGAAGTACTGCACGTCGGGCCAGACCCGGTGGGGGAGCGACCGGGGTCCCGCCAACGCATACTCGGCCGGATAGGCGAGGAGCGCCGTGCCGGCCAGGGCGGCGACGATGAGACCGGTGGCCGCGTGGCGCCACCGCTCGGCGACGGCGGCAGGTGCCCGGACGAGTCCGGCAACCAGCAGGAGGCCGATGCCGAGTCCGGCCGCCAGGGCGCAGATGGCCAGGACCTCGGCGCTCACGAAGAACTGCACGGCGCACAGTCCGCCGATAGCGAGCCCCCACAACCAGGCCCGGCCCCGCTGGCGGATCAGGAGTTCGTCCAGGCAAAGGAAGAGGAGCGGGGGGACGACCAGGGTGGCGAACTCCACGTGCTCGAGGGCGAGGTTCTCGGTCACGAACGGTGAGAACCCGTAGAACAGGCCGGCCAGGAAGGCCGCCGGCTGCCAGGTCGTCCAGCGGAGCAGCAGGGCCCGGGCCGACAGCGCCCCCGCCACCGGTGCGAGCGTGGCCGCCAAATTGAGCGACGCGACCGGGCCGGCCAACCAGGTCACGGGGGTGAGGGGGATGCTGATGGCGAGGAAGCTCGTGTTGGCGGGCAGGTTGATTCCGTAGGGATGGAGCGCCCTGGTGGAGAAGAGCAGCGAGTCCCCGTGGCGGAGCGCGTAGGCGGGCCAGGCCATGAACCAGGTCAGGATCGAGGTGTCCCCGCACCCACAGGTCGCCGTGGTGGAGGGGTGTCCGCTCCAGACGCCCCACCACAGGACGACGGCCAGCAGGGCGTAGGCACCGATGGCCACACCGTGGGCCGTCCAGCCACGGACCGTCCAGCGGGTGCGGGGCGGGCGCATCGGCGCAATGTACTGCCTGCGGGGGTGGTGGGCCGGGGCCGTCCGGCCTGGGATACCGTGCGTCGTCGCCCGGCGCCCAGACCGGTCCCAGGTGACCGTCGAGGAACCACCCAATGACCAACTCCGCACCCGGACCCCGCGCCGGGGACGCAGGTTCGGCTCCGATGCCGGAGCCTGCGTCCGCCGTACAGCACGCCGTCGACCACCACTTCCGCGCCGACGGTCTGGCGTCGCGTCCGTCGGCCACCGGCCGGGAGCGGATCCCCGCCCTCGACGGGCTGCGGGCCTTCGCCCTGCTCATCATCATGGGCTACCACTTCGGAGTGGACCGCTTCCAGGGCGGCTTCTTCAGCCTGGACATCTTCTACGTGCTGTCCGGCTACCTGATCACCGGGCTGCTGCTGGGGGAGTGGGCGCGGTCGGCCCGGATCAAGCTCGGGGCCTTCTGGGCCCGGCGGGCCCGGCGCCTGCTGCCGGCACTCTGCGTGGTGCTGGTGGTGGTCACCCTGGTGATCCGCTTCACCTACCCCGCCGGCCTCTACCCGAATCTGCGCATGGCCGACCTGTCGGCGCTGTTCTACTTCTCCAACTGGTGGCAGATCGCGGCATCGGGCAACTACTTCGTGGCCACCGGGGCCGTGTCGCCGCTCACCCACACCTGGTCGCTGGCCGTGGAGGAGCAGTTCTACCTGGTGTGGCCCCTGGTGGTGCTGGCCGTGCTCCACGTGGCCCGCCGGATGGCCGGCAGGTCCGACGAGTCGCCCGGCCATCCCTCGTCTCATCCCACGTCCGATCCCGCATCGGCCGAGGCGTCCACCCGGAGGCCCGACCGGGGGGTGGAGCTCCTGTTGGGGATCTCGGTCGCCGGTGTGGTGGCGTCCGCCGCCGAGATGGCCTGGCTCTACCACCCCGGGGTCGACATCACCCGCCTCTACTTCGGCACCGACACCCACGCCCAGTCGATCCTGGTGGGCTCGGTGCTGGCCTGCACCCTGACCCTGGTCCAGCGCCACCGGGGCAAGGCCGGCATGGACCCGGCCGCCGACTCCCTCCCGCTGCGCCTCGCCCTCACCGTGCTCGGCATCTTGGGCCTGGCCGGCACCGTGACCCTGACCACCACCCTGTCGGGCACCAGTGCCACCGCCTACCGGGGCGGGTTCCTCCTCTCGGCCCTGTCGGCCGCCGCCATCGTGACCGCGGCGGTGTGCGTCCCCGGTGGCCCCATCGCCCGGGTGCTGGCCCTGCGCCCGATGGTGTGGATCGGGCACCGTCTCCTACGGCGCCTACCTGTGGCACTTCCCGATCTTCGTCTACTTCGACGCGGCACGAACCGGTCTCGACGGGCCGGCCCTCGTGGTCTTCCGGACGGTGGCGACGCTGGTCGTGGCTGCGCTGAGCTTCTACCTGATCGAGCGCCCGATCATCGAGGGACGGTTCTGGCGGACGTTCCGCGCCGCCGGCCCGGCCATCGTCGCTGTCGCCGTCACCGTGGCCGTGGTGGTGGCGGGCACGGTGGGCGGGGCCACGGGGGCGGTCGCCGGTGTCGACGTCGGGCTGGTGGGGGCGGCGGCCATCCGGGCCGAGTGGCAGGCCTACGACATCTCCAGCTTCGCCGGATCCGACGGTCGCGTGAAGGTGCTCATCGTCGGTGATTCGCTCTCCATCACCGCGGCCATCGGCATGGCCCCCTACGCCCGCTCCTACGGGATCGACCTCGGCGGTCGGGGACACACCGGGTGCGGGGTGGCCCTCGCACTGCCGCTCGACGACCACGGCGTCGTGGGCGACCCCTTCCCCAACTGCCCGACGTGGCCGACGTGGTGGGCCGAGGACATCCTGCAGCTGCACCCGCAGGTGGTGGGTCTCGTCATCGGGTTCTGGGAGGTGATGGACCGTTGGTACCAGGGGCGCTGGCAGCATGTGGGCGACCCCGCCTACGACGCCTACGAGACCGCCCAGCTCGAGCGGGCCGTGGCCATCCTGTCCTCGGGCGGGGCCAAGGTGGCGCTGTTCACCTCGCCCTACTTCAGCACCGGGGAGCAGCCCGACGGCGCCCCGTGGCCCCAGGACGCCACCGCCCGGGTGGACCGGCTGAACCAGCTCATCGAAGAGGTGGCCGCCCGTCATCCCCGTACCGTCGCGGTGATCCCGCTGCACGCCTTCCTCGATCCCGGCGGCCACTTCACCTGGACGATCGGGGGAAAGGTGGTCCGCCAGGGCGACGGGGTGCACACGACCGTGGCGGGTGGCGCCTACCTGGCGCCCCGGGTCCTGCCGCTCCTGGCCGCGCTGGGCCACCAGAGCTAGCCACCCGAGCTGGGAGGGCCCGGCGGTCGGGCACGCTGCTGAACTGGGGATTCGTGCCCACGATGTATTAGTTATCAAAACTAACTATACTGGCCCCATGATCTCCACCCTCGGGAACGACCGGACCGACGCTCCCGTGGCGCCGGACTCGAGCGATGCGGGCGTGGACCCCGACGAGGCGGCGCTGGCCGCCCGCTTGCGGCTGGCCGTCACCCGGCTCCACCGGTGCCTGCGCCAGCAGGCCGACGGGGGACTGACCCCGTCGCAGGCCTCGGCACTGGCCGGGGTGGCCCACCTCGGCTCGCCGACTCTCGGTGCCCTGGCCGCCCGCGAGTCGGTGCAGCCACCGTCCATGACCCGGATCGTCGGGGCACTCGAGGACCTCGGGTACGTGACCCGGGTGGTCGACGCCTCCGACAGGCGGGCGGTCCGCATCACCATCACGCCGTCGGGCGAGGCCGTGCTCCGACACAACCGGTCGCTCAAGAACGCCTTCCTGGCCGAGCGCGTGGCCGCCCTCGACGCGGCGGACCGCGCCGCGCTCGCCGACCTGACCGCACTGCTCGAGCGCCTGGTGGACCGGGACGGCGTATGACGGCAATCCGCGGCGCGGTCCACCAGACGTTCAGCTCGCTCCGGATCCGCAACTTCCGCCTCTACTTCATCGCCCAGCTCATCTCGGTGTCGGGCACCTGGATGCAGTCGGTGGCCCAGGCCTGGCTGGTCCTGCACCTGACCGACAGCGGGGTCGCCCTCGGCATCGTGGTCGGGCTCCAGTTCCTGCCCATGCTCCTCCTCGGACCGTTCGGCGGCCTGGTGGCGGACCGCGCCAACAAGCGCCGGCTGCTCTTCATCACCCAGTCCGCCGGAGGGGTCCTGGCGCTCGTCCTCGGCATCCTGGTCGTCAGCCACAGCGTCGTCCTGTGGGAGGTCTACCTGCTGGCCGCCCTGCTGGGCGTGGTCAACCTCTTCGACAACCCGGCCCGGCAGACCTTCATGATGGAGATGGTCGGCCGCGACGACCTGCCCAACGCGGTGAGCCTCAACACCGTCGTGATGAACGCGTCGAGGGTGGTCGGCCCGGCCATCGGCGGGGTCATCATCACCGTGTTCGGCCTCGGCGTCTGCTTCTTCGTCAATGCCGCCTCCTACGTGGCCGTCATCGTCGGCCTGGCCATGATGCGCACGGCGGAACTCCATCGGACGGCGCCCGTGGAGCGGGCCAAGGGGCAGGTGCGCGACGGCTTCCGCTACGTGTGGCGGACACCGGCGCTGCGCAACGTACTGCTGGCCGTCGCCCTCATCGGGATCTTCGCCTACAACTTCACGGTCACGCTCGCCCTGCTGGCCAAGGTCACCTTCCACGGAGGTCCCGGGACCTACGCCCTGCTCACGTCGTGCATGGGTGCGGGGGCGATCGTGGGAGGCCTGCTGGCCGCCCACCGGTCCCATCCCACCCCGCGGCTCCTCCAGGTGCTGGCCCTCGTCTTCGGCGCCCTGCTGGCGGCGGTGGCGCTGGCGCCCACCCTGCTCGCCGCCGGCCTGCTGATCGCCGTGATGGGGGCCGCCTCGATCGGCTTCATCGCCACGGCCAACGCCACGCTGCAGCTCACCGCGGACCCGGCCATGCGCGGTCGGGTGATGGCCCTCTACGCCATGGCGTTCCTCGGGACCACGCCGATCGGGGCCCCGCTCGTGGGGGCCATCGCCCAGTGGACCAACCCCCGGGTCGCCATGCTGGCCGGCGCCGTCGCCACCGTGATCGCCGCCGGGCTGCTGATGTGGCGCCACCAGGCCGGCCTGCGGGGTGGGGTCAGTGAGACCGAGGTCCACCTGATCGAGGTCGAGGCCGTCGACGAGACCGGGTCCCGGGTGGGCTGATCCGCAGGAGCTGATCGGGGTGGGCTGTCGGCGCGGCTCGGATTCGCCCCGGGTGCGGCCGGATGGCGAGTGGTCGCCGGTCCCGGAGTGTCAGGTGGCGGGACCTCCCGCTCACCGGGCCCGGCGACGGGAACGTACCCGGTGAACCTCGGGATCAACCGTGCGCTGGCTTCGGGACGCACACCGCTGGGCGCCGGCCGGTCGCGCAGGTAGAATGGTGGGCATGGAGACGCGGATGCGGAGGATGGACGGGCCAGGCCAGGTCGCCCCGTGGGCACCCAGCAGCCCACACAAGTAGGTCCTCAGGCCTCCGGTCCCATGAACGTGAGGAACCGGTCCCACCACGTTGGGACAGGATGCCTCAACTTCTCGATGTGGTCTGCCAACTGCCGGAAGTTCTCGCCGACCGTGGGCTGATCCGGCCACACGAACGAGAGCACCTCGTCCCATACGACCCAACTGTCGATGATCGCGGAGCCGAGCAGGTCGTGCACGACCACCAGTGCGCTTCGGTCGTTGTTGAACGAGGCTCCCACCTGCTCGAAGAAGTTCAGGTACCTCGTGTAGCAGTAGTAGTCCTTGCTGAACTGGACGGAGGCATCCTTCACCGAATCCTTCAGGCCCTGAAACGACGGCTGCCTGGCGATCAATCGACGAGCCTTCACCAGTTCGTCGGAGTCCCATCGTTCCGCCAGCAGACGTACGATCTCCACGGTGCGGGCCCTTCGGGAGTCGCGCACCTGTACTGCGGTTATGACCAAGCCGATGCCGGTGAGTAGTGCCCCGGCGGCGATGATGACTTCGGTCCACGTAGCTCCGCCCCACGTCAGCGCCAGCATCGCCAAAGGCTACTCAGCTGTCTTGCCCGATGCCTCAGTCGTCGACGGCCGGCCCGACCACGTCGTCGGCTCCGGGCTCGGCCTGCCCGTCGTTCTCCTGTCGGCACCGTTCCGCGACTCGTCGCCGATGATCGTCCCGACGATCTTGTGCGGTGCACGGGGTCCGTGGCGGTCCGGGTCCTGCGGCCCTCACCTTGAGGGGTCGAGAAGCGGTGGCCGGCGGCGTTCCCACGGTGCGGACTGACGGGTTCCATGGCCCGGTGCCGTCCTTCCAGGTACTCCCCGTGCCGACCCTTCGTCGGGAAGGTTCTCCGCACGGTCGGTGACGGTGATCCGCGCCATGTACCCATGGTGGATCCGGGAGTCGGGTCCGGCGGGTTGCCCATCGCCGGGGGCGTGCCGCCTCCCATCCCCGTCAATTGCTAACTGACTCAGTTAGTTATACCGTGTCCCCATGTCCCGGCGCACACCGCCGAACCGTCTCGCCGAGATTGCCGAGGCCGCACGGCAGGTCTTCACCGAGAAGGGCTACCGGCGGACCCTGATGACCGACGTCGGCGAGCGCCTCGGCCTGAGCCACGCCCTGCTCTACCGGTACGTCGAGAGCAAGGAGGCGCTGTTCCAACTCGCCCTGCTCGGCGCCATCGACCCGGGGCGCTTAGAGGGGCTCCCCGCGCCACTGCCCACCCCGGCGCCGGGGGAGGCGCTCCGGCCGCTCGCCGACTGGACCGCCGGCAACTCGACGTTTCCCCGGGTGCGGGCGGCGTTGGCCGCCGACGGGTGCGAGGACATCCGCGCCGAGTTCCACGGTGTGGTCGACGAGTACTACTCCGTCATCGAGGACAACCGGGCGGTGCTGGCCCTGTTGGAGCGCTCCGCCGCCGACATCCCCGAACTGGGGGAGCTGTACTTCGGGAGGTCACGACAGGGCCAGGTGGACATGCTGGGGGAGTACGTGGCCCGCCGGTCCCGCACCGGGCACCTGCGGGCGTTCCCGGACCCGGCGCTCGCCAATCAGTTCATCGTGGAGACGGTGGCGTGGTTCGCGTGGCACCGGCGCGACCATCCCGTGCCCATCGAGGTGGACGACGAATCGGTCCGACGGAGCGTGCACCTCCTGCTGGCCGCCGCGTGCATCCCCGACGACGCACCGCCCGACCCCGCTCGGACCGGCGAGGCCTAGACCGCCATGGGGGGCGCCGTCGACACTGCACCGGTGGCGTCGGCATCGGTCGGCCCGTCCGGTCCGGCCGGTCCGGCCGGTCCTCCGGACCCGGGACCCGCCCCGGTGGACCGTCGGATCTACGTGGTCGCCGGCGCCCTGTTCGCCGTGCTCATGGCCGTCTCCGGTCGGTACGGCTTCCACCGGGACGAGCTGTACTTCCTCGACTGCGCCCGCCACCTGGCCGCCGGCTACGTCGACCAGCCCGTCCTGAGCCCGCTGCTGGGCCGCCTCTCGCTGGAGGCGTTCGGTGTCTCGCTGCCCGGACTCCGGATGTGGCCCGCACTGGCCGGTGCGGGCACGGTGGTGCTGGCCGGACTCCTCGCCCGGGAGTTCGGCGGGGGCCGGACGGCCCAGCTGGTCACCGCCGTCGGCGCGGCCACCATGCCCGCACTGCTCGGTGCCGACCACCTGTTCGGGCCGACCGGCTTCGACCTGTTCCTCTGGACGGCGCTCGCCTTCGTCGTCGTGAGGATCGGTCGCACCGGGGACACGCGACTGTGGGTCGTCGCCGGCATCGTCCTCGGGCTGGGCTTGGCCAACAAGCACAGCATCGGCCTGTTCGCCGTGGCGCTGGCCGTGGGGGTCGTGGCCAGTGGGGGCGGCCGGCTGCTCGCCGATCGGTGGTTCGTGACCGGCGTCCTCGCCGCCGCCGCCTTCGCCGTTCCCGACGTCTGGTGGCAGGCGACCCACCACTGGCCGACCATCGAGATGACGCGCCGGCTGAACCAGGAGAACGGCGGGGCGCGCAACATCGGGACCTGGGTCGTCGGCCAGCTGTTCATGGTGACTCCGGCGTTGGCCTGGGTGTGGGTGGTGGGGATCCGGCACCTGTGGCGATCGGACCGCCCACTGTGGCGGACCCTGGTGTGGGCGTACGGGCTGCTCTTCGTGTTCTTCGCCCTCACGACGGGGGCCAAGACCTACTACCTCGCCGCCGCCTACGTCTATCTGGTTGCCGCCGGTGCCGTCAGCGTCGAGGGCTGGCTCGACGGGCGCCGGGCCCGACTGCGGCGACTCCTCGCCGCCACGGCCCTGACCACGGTGGTGACGCTCCCCGTGGTCCTCCCGATCCTCCCCGCGGCCGACATCGGCTGGACGTACGGCGCCGATCCCCAACTCGGCGAGACGGTGGGGTGGCCGGAGCTGGTGCACACCGTCGGCACCGTGTGGCACTCGCTCCCCGCCGACCAGCGCAGGCACGCGGTCCTCTACACCGAGGACTACGGCGAGGCCGGCGCCATCAACGAGCTCGGTCGGGGGGCGGGACTCCCCACGGCGGTCAGCGGTCACAACAACGAGTGGTACTGGGGTCCGGGTGATCCCGGTGCCGTGACCGTCGTCGCCGTGGCACCGGGTCCGGTCGACGGCAGCGGCTTCGCCGGACAACTGGAGCGGTACTTCACCGACGTGCGTGTCGCGGCCACGCTCCGCAACGGGGCGGGGATCCACGATCAGGAGTGGGGCGGGCACGTGTACGTCTGCACCGGCCTGAGGCTCCCGTGGGGGCAGACCTGGCCGTCGCTGCGGCACGACGACTGAGACCGGGCGGCTCGGTGCGGCCTTCCCGGGATCCACCGGCAGTTGACATATGGTTGCGGTTGACGAACGGTTGCGGGTAGGGTGGGTCCCGAGGACGGGAGGAGGCCGATGCGGACCGGACCGACGGTGCACCAGGTGGCGGCCCTGACGGCGACCGACCCGGAACGGGCCGCCGTGGCCCTGGTGTCGGCCGACCCCGACGTGGCCGCCCGACTGGCCCAGCACCTGGAGCGCCACCTGTCGGCCGAGCCGCTCGACCGGTTCGAGCGGGTGTGGCAGCTGTCGGCCAGCCAGGCGGCCGCCGTGTTCGGGGTGTCCCGCCAGGCCTACGCCAAGTGGCGTTCCGGCGGCATCCCCGCCGAGCGCCGGGTCGACGTGCGCCTGACCGACGAGGCCACCGCCACGCTGCTGGCCCATGTGAAGGTCGACCGCATTCCCGCCGTCGTCCGCCGGCCGTCGGACTCGCTGGACGGACGAAGCCTGCTCGACGTGGCGCGGGCCCACGACCTCCGGGCCGTCCGTGACGAGGTCGAGGCAGTCTTCGATCTGCGCCGCGTCCAGCCGTGACCCTGGACCACCGTCCGCTCACCCCGGCCGACCACCTGTGGGTGCGGGTGTGCCGGCCGGGTTGGGAGGACCCGTTCGACCCGAACTTCGCGCCGGCCCACGGTGGACGGTGGACGCCGCCCGGATCGTGGCCCACGCTGTACGTGAGCCGGGACGTCGTCACGGCCAGGATGCAGGTCGACCGGTTGCTGGAGGGCACTGCCGTGGCGCCCGACGACCTGACCGACGACGCCTTCGAACTGGTGGCGGCGCGGCTGCCCCGGCACCAGGAGGCGGCCGACCTGGTGACCGCCGGGGGAGTGGCCGCCGTCGGGCTGCCGCCCTCGTACCCCCTCGACGCGGATGGTGCCCGGGTGGGCTACGAGGCGTGCTGGCCCGTGGCGACCGAGGCGCACGACCTCGGCCTCGACGGAGTCGAGTGCCGCTCGGCCGCCTCGGACGGGGGCACGGGACGAGAGCTGGCCTGGTGGCCGCGCGGACGCACGCCCCGACCTCGGGGGGGCCGCGTCCCCTACGGGTCGTGGCGCTCGACGGACGTCACGGACGCCCGCGCGCTGTTCACGTCCTGACGGTGCCCGGCCCGCATCGCGGACCGGTCAGCCGGCGGCGGACGGCTTCGGCTCCTTGGGCAGGCCGAGGACCCGCTCGCCCACGATGTTCCGCTGGATTTCGGCGGTGCCGCCCCAGATGGTCTCCGAGCGGGAGAAGAAGAACGACGCCTGCAGATCGCTGACCGGGTAGTCGCTCCGCCCGCGGACGCGGCCCTCGATCACCTCGGTGGGATCGCCGGTCAGGATCTGGCCGTCCATGCCGAGGATGTCCAGGGCCAGCTCCATCGTCACTTGGTGGTACTCCGACCAGTTCATCTTGTTGGCGGCGCCCAGGGCGGCCATGTGGTGGGTGCCGTTGAGGGCGTCGGTCAACGAGCGGTAGCCGTTGATCTCCATGATCTTGACCTTCGACCAGGCCGTGGCCAGCCGCTGGCGGATCAACGGGTCGTCCGCCTTCCCGTTCTTCTTGGCTGTGGCGATGATGGCGTCGAGTTCGCGGAGGAACCGGCGGTGTCCGGTGGTGGCGGACGAGCCGCGCTCGAAGCCGAGCGTGGTCATGGCCACCTTCCATCCGTTGTTGACGCCCCCGACGACGTTCTCCTTCGGGCACCGGGCGTTGGTGATGAAGATCTCGTTGAAGTCGGCACTGCCGTCGACCTGGGCGATAGGGCGCACCTCGATGCCCGGCTGGTCCATGGGCACCAGCAGGTAGGAGATCCCGGCGTGCTTGGGGGCGTCCGGGTCGGTGCGGGCCAGCAGGAAGATGTAGTCGGCGAACTGGGCCTGGGTGGTCCACACCTTCTGGCCGTTGATGACCCACTCGTCACCGTCGAGCTCGGCGCGGGTGGCCAGGCTGGCCAGGTCGCTTCCGGCGTCGGGCTCGCTGAACCCCTGGCACCAGGCGATGGTCCCGTTCAGGATGCCGGGGATGAACTGCTTCTTCTGCTCCTCGGACGCCCACTGCAGGATCGTGGGCCCGACCAGGGTGTCACCGAAGAAGTCGGCCCGCAGCGGCGCCTCGGCCCGGGCGAATTCCTCGTTCAGGACGACCGACTCCATGAGGCTGAGCCCCTTGCCGCCGTACTCCTTCGGCCACGAGGCGCAGATCCAGCCGCCCTCGAACAGCTTCGCCGTCCACTCGGCCAGGAACGCCTTACGCTCCTCCTTCGTCATCGAGAACCCCGGGGTGCCCCAGCCGTCCGGCAGGTTGTCGGTCAGCCACTGTCGGATCTCGGCGCGGAACGGCTCGGTGTCGGTGGGGTAGTCCAGGTCCATGGGTCGAGATTACCCCCGGCCGCCCGGGACGGGACAGGTGGGCGAGGCCGGTCGGGAGGCGGCCCGGGGACCCGCGCCAGGCAAGGGGGCCGTCTACGCTTGGGTGGAGATGAGCACGCAGCAACTGGACAAACCTGTCGAGCCGGAGATCCTCCACCTCTCGAGCATCGTCAAGCGAC
This sequence comes from uncultured Acidimicrobiales bacterium, assembly GCA_963841925.1. Lineage (GTDB taxonomy): Bacteria > Actinomycetota > Acidimicrobiia > Acidimicrobiales > RAAP-2 > Bog-756. Next base: position 647,925 of record CAWJER010000002.1, on the reverse strand, counting down.
CCCTGGTGGATGCCGCCGGGGACCGCATCGGGCGCGTCCAGGACCTGGTCGTGCACCTCGGCGACTCCCCGCACCCCCCGGTCGTCGGCCTGGTCGTGACCATCGGCGAGCGTGACCTCTTCGTGCCGATCCGCAAGGTGGCCGCCTTCGAGCCCGGCCACGTGCTGTTCGACGGGCCCCGGGTCGACCTGCGGCGCTTCGAGCGGCGCGAGGGCGAGGTGCTCCTGGCCCGGGACCTGCTGGCCCGCCACGCCATCAACTTCGTGGGCGGCCGGATCATCAAGGCCAACGAGATCGAGCTGGCCAAAGTGGGCGGCACCTGGGAGGTCGTGGCCGTCGACCCCTCCAGCCGGCCCCTGGTGCGCCGGCTCCTGGGCCCGCTCGGGCGGGGGACCTCGTCGGGTCCGATGGTCGACTGGGCCAGCATCGAACCCTTCGTCTCCCACGTGCCCACCTCCAAGCTGCGTATCCCGTACCGGAAGCTGTCGAAGCTCCGGCCGGCCCAGATCGCAGATCTGGTCGAAGCGGCCTCCCACGAGGAGGGCGAGGAGATCATCGAGGCGGTCGGCCAGGACCTCGAGCTCGAGGCCGACGTGTTCGAGGAGCTCGACGCCGAGCACCAGGCGGAGTTCGTGCGCACACGTTCCGACATCGAGGCCGCCCGGCTGCTGGCGTCGATGGCCCCGGACGACGCCGCCGACCTGATCGGCGACATCGACCAGGAGCGACGCCTCCCGATCCTGGTCCTGCTGCCCGAACCGCAGCAGCGCAAGGTCCGTGCGCTGCTCAGCTACCACCCCGAGACGGCCGGGGGCCTCATGAGCCCGGACTTCCTGTGCCTGCCCGCCGACACCCCGGTATCGGCGGTCCTGGAGGCCGTGCGGACCAGCCAGTTCGCTCCCGAGGCGCTCAACGTGGTGTTCGCCGACGGTCCCCACGACGAGGTCGTGGGGTCGGCCTCGGTGGTCCGCCTCGTCCAGGCCGACCCGGGCGCACCGTTCTCCAGCGTGTGCGAGGAGGACCCGCTCCACCTCCACCCGGACTGGGACCTCGGGGAGATCGTCCGGAAGATGTCGGACTTCAACCTCATCGTGGCCCCGGTGCTCGACCAGGAGCACCACACCATCCTGGGCGTGGTGACCGTGGACGACGTGCTCGAGCTCCTGCTCCCGACCGGCTTCCGCCGCGACTTCGGCCGCACGGCGGCGGAGGACTGACATGGTGCGACGCCTGCGCATGCCCGGTCCCCCGATCGTCGTCGGGTACCCCCCCAGTCCCAGCCGGTAGTCCGGCCGCGACCCGCCCCCGGCGGCGCACCCTCCCCGGTGACGGGGACCGTCGCCGCCCGGACCCGGATCCATAGCGTCGGACGGACCCGTCCACGCCCCCCGGGCGGCGGGACGGACACCTTGTACGGGCCGCCACGCGGCCGGCCCGCCCACCAGTCGAACAGTCGAGCAGTCGGGCGCCCCGGCGCCGAGAGGTACGTCATGTCAGAACGCCAGCCACCGGACATCCAGACGGGCAGCCAGGACGGGAGCGAGGGCCCCGCCGTCCTGGACGAGGCGCACGTGGGCGACATCCAGGGCGCCTTCGGCACCATCCGTCAGCACGACCTGGACTCGCGGCGCACGTGGACGGCGCGCCTGCTCACCCTGCTCGCCATCATGGGCCCCGGACTCATCGTCATGGTCGGGGACAACGACGCCGGCGGTGTGGCCACCTACAGCCAGGCGGGCCAGAACTTCGGGTTGACGCTCCTGTGGACGCTGCCCCTCCTCATCCCCGTCCTGGTGGTCAACCAGGAGATGGTGGTCCGACTGGGGGCGGTCACCGGCGTGGGCCACGCCCGGCTGATCAACGAGCGGTTCGGCAGGTTCTGGGGGGCCTTCTCGGTGGGGGACCTGTTCATCCTGAACTTCCTCACCATCGCCACCGAGTTCATCGGGGTGAGCCTGGCCCTCCACTACTTCGGTGTCAGCGAGTACCTCTCGGTCCCGCTGGCCGCCGTCGGTCTCATCCTGATGACGGCCAGTGGCAGCTTCCGCCGGTGGGAGCGCTTCATGTTCGTGTTCATCGCCGTGAACTTCCTCGTCATCCCCCTCGCCTTCATGTCCCATCCCTCGGGCGGCGCCTTTTTCAGCGGCCTCGTCACCCCCGGCGTCCAGGGCGGGTTCAACTCGACCTCGGTGCTGCTGATCATCGCCATCGTGGGCACCACGGTCGCCCCGTGGCAGCTGTTCTTCCAGCAGTCGAACATCGTGGACAAGCGGATCACACCCCGCTGGATCAACTACGAGCGGGTGGACACCGTCGTCGGCTCCCTCATCACCGTGTTCGCCGCCGCCCTGCTCATGGCGGTGGTGGCCACCGCGTTCTCGGGCACCTCGTTCTTCGGCAACTTCACCAACGCCGGCGGCGTCGCCACCGGCCTGCAGCACGAGGTCGGACGGCCGCCGGCGCCATCTTCGCCATCATCCTGCTCAATGCGTCGATCATCGGTGCCGCCTCGGTGACCCTGTCGACGAGCTACGCCTTCGGCGACGTCTTCGGCGCCCACCACTCGCTCCACCGGGGCTGGCGCGACGCCAAGTTCTTCTACGGCGCGTTCAGCGCCATGGTCGTGGTCGCCGCCGGCATCGTCATCATCCCCGGGGCACCTCTCGGCGTCATCACCACCGGCGTCCAGGCGCTCGCCGGGGTCCTGCTCCCGAGCGCCACGGTCTTCCTGCTGCTGCTCTGCAACGACCGTCAGGTCCTGGGCCCCTGGGTCAACCGCCTGTGGCTCAACATCCTGGCCGGCGTGATCGTCTCCATCCTGTTGGCGATGTCGCTGGTGCTGATGATCACCACCCTGTTCTCCTCCATCGACGTGACCGCACTGGCCGAGCTGCTCGGCGGGGTCCTCCTGGTCACCTACGTGGTGGGCGGGGTGGTGCTGTTCGCCACCCGGGCCAGGCGTGAGCCGGTGCCCGTGGTCCCGATGGAGCGCCGGGCCAACTGGCGGATGCCCCAGCTCAGCCTGCTGGAACGCCCCACCTGGTCGCGGGCCCGCCTGGTGGGCATGTGGGGGCTGCGGATCTACCTGGTGGCGGCCGTGATCCTGTTGCTGGTCAAGGCCGTCCAACTCGGCCTGCACCACTGACGGTGCGACGGGAGGGGTTTGCGCATCCGCCCTGGTCGCGAGAGTATCTGTCTTCTATGTGTCCTCCTGCGCCGGCCGCCCATGCCTAGCCTCTGGTTCCGGCGCAACAGGGTCAAGGGTCCCGATCGGCCGCCCCCGGTCCCCGAGCGCATCCCGCCCCGGCCCCCGGCCCCCGGCGGCCTCCGCATCGCCTTCCTCGTCTACCGGGGCAACCCGCGCTGCGGAGGGCAGGGTGTCTACACACGCCACCTGACCCGTGAGCTGGTCGCACTCGGCCACTCGGTCGAGGTCTTCGCCGGCCAGCCGTGGCCCGAGGTGGACGAGGGTGTGGGATTCACCCCAGTCCCCAGCCTCGACCTCTACCGCGACCCGGATCCCTTCCGCGTCCCCCACCTGGCCGAGTTCTCGAATCTCTACCCGACGTCGGTCGCCGCCCTCGAGTTCGGGATCATGTGCACGGCGGGCTTCCCCGAGCCGTGGACGTTCAGCCTGCGCGCCCGCCGGATGCTGGCCGCCCGTCGCCACGAGTTCGACCTGGTGCACGACAACCAGTGCCTGGGCTACGGCATCCAGGGGATGATGGACGACGGCTGGCCCGTCGTCGAGACCCTGCACCACCCGATCACCGTCGACCGCCAGCTCGCACTCAGCCACACCACCAACCCGTGGCAGCAGTTCAGCCAGCGACGCTGGTTCGGGTTCCTGCGGATGCAGGTCAAGGTGGCGCGGTCGCTGGCCCGCATCATCACGGTCTCCCAGTCGTCCAAGACCGACATCACCGCCCAGATGGGCGTCGAGACCGACCGCATGACCATCGTGCCCGTGGGTGTGGACCACACGGTGTTCCGCCCGTTCGACGACGTCGAGCCCATCCCCGGCCGGATCATGGTGACCTCGTCGTCCGACGTGCCGATGAAGGGTCTGGTGCCCCTCCTCGAGGCCGTGGCCAAGCTGCGGACCGAGCGCGACGTCGAGCTGGTCGTCATCGGGAACCCGCGTCCTGACGGCCGGGTGGCCAAGGCCATCGAACGCCTCGACCTGGGGCCGATCGTGCGCTGCGTTACCGGCATCAGCGACGACGAGCTGGCCCGCAACTACGGCCGGGCCCAGGTGGCCGTGGTGCCGTCGCTCTACGAGGGGTTCTCGTTGCCGGCCATCGAGGCCATGGCGTGCGGGGTGCCCCTGGTCGCCACCACCGGTGGGGCCCTTCCCGAGGTCGTGGGCACCGACGGCGAGACGGGCCTGCTGGTGGCGCCGGACGACCCCGGGGCCCTGGCCATGGCCATCGGCCGCCTCCTCGACGACGCCGAGCTGCGCGCCCGCCTGGGCGCCGCCGGCCGGGAGCGGGTGCTGGGCCGCTTCACCTGGCAGGTCACGGCGGCGGGCACCGCCGCCGAGTACCGGGCACTGCTCGACGACGTGGAGGCGGGACGATGCTGACCGTGGACTATGCACGACTGGGCGTCCGCCCCGGCGACAAGGTGCTCGACCTGGGCTGCGGCTTCGGTCGGCACGCCTACCAGGCGGCCCGCCTGGGTGCCCAGGTGGTGGCCTTCGACTTCGGGGCCGACGAGGTGCGCAGTGTCCAGGACACCTTCGGCGCCATGGCCGTGGCCGGCGAGCTGGACCCGGTCGGTTCGCGGGTCGGCTCGGTCCAGGGTGACGCCCTCGCCCTGCCGTTCGACGACGACACCTTCGACCGGGTGATCGCCTCGGAGATCCTCGAACACATCCCCGACGACGAGCAGGCCATGGCCGAGCTGGCCCGGGTCCTCCGCCCCGGTGGCACGATGGCCATCACCGTGCCGCGGTGCGGCCCCGAGTTCGTGAACTGGTCGCTGTCCGACGAGTACCACAACGTCCCCGGTGGCCACGTCCGGATCTACCGCCGCAGCCAGCTGGTGGAACGCCTCGAGGGCACCGGCATGCGGGCCACCGGCCACCACCACGCCCACGGCCTGCACGCCCCCTACTGGTGGCTGAAGTGCCTCGTCGGTACGAAGAACGACGCCAATCCGGCCGTCGCCGCCTACCACCGCCTCCTGGTGTGGGACATCGAGAAGGCGCCGAAGGCGACCCGGCTGACCGAGCGGGTGCTCAACCCGCTGGTGGGCAAGAGCCTGGTGGTCTACCTGGTCAAGCCGGCCGGCGTGGCCGCCACGCTCACCGGTGACCGGGTCGGGGCGAACGCATGAGGGTGATCCCCGAGGTCCCCGGGATCATGAGCGCCGACCAGGTGCTGGAGACGGCCCGCTCGATCGTGGCGCTCCAGCGGCCCGACGGGATGATCCCGTGGTTCCCGGGCGGCCACTGCGACCCGTGGAACCACGTCGAGGCGGCCATGGCCCTCACCGCCGTCGGCCTCGACGACGAGGCCGATCTCGCCTACCGGTGGCTGGTCGACACCCAGCTCCCCGACGGCAGTTGGTTCAACTACTACCTGACCAGTGGCGTCAAGGACGCCCGGCTCGACACCAACGTGTGCGCCTACCTGGCCACCGGCGCCTGGCACCGCTACATCTCCACCGGCGAACTGGACGGTCTCGAGTCCCTGTGGCCGACGGTGGAGGCCGGCGTGGACTTCGTCCTCCGCTACCAGCGGCTCGACGGCTCGATCCGGTGGTCGCTCGACTCGTCCGGCTTCCTCGAGGAGTACGCCCTGTTGACCGGGTCGTCGTCGATCTACCACAGCCTCCGGTGCGCCATCGCCATCGCCGAGCGACTCGGTCAGGAGCGCCCGGACTGGGAGCTGGCCGCCGGCCGGCTGGCCCACGCCGTGGCCCACGACCCGGAGGCCTTCGCCCCCAAGGTCGAGTTCGCCATGGACTGGTACTACCCGATCCTGTCCGGCGCCCTCTGCGGCCCGGCCGCGCACGCCCGCATCGACGGTTCGTGGGACACCTTCGTGCTCGAGGGCCACGGCGTGCGCTGTGTGTCGACCGGCGAGTGGGTGACGGCGGCGGAGACCGCCGAGTGCGTCCTCGCCCTCGACGCGCTCGGCCGCCACGAGGAGGCCCGCACGCTGTTCACGTGGGTCCAGGACCTCCGCAACGACGACGGCTCCTACTGGACGGGCATGGTCTACCCCGAGGAGGCCACCTATCCGCCCCTCGAGCGGTCGACCTACACGGCGGGCGCCATGGTCCTGGCGGCGGACGCGCTCGGACGGTCGACGGCCGCCTCGGGACTGTTCCGCGGCGAGGGGCTTCCGAGCCACCTCGATCTGACCGAGCCCGCGCCCGGCGCTCCGGTGGAGCCCGCCATGCGGGCGCCCGGCAGCCCCGGCGTCGCCTGAACGCCGCAACCGCCCGTCCCGCCTGACTGCACCGTCGGGTCGCCCTCGGGCGGGCTCCCGACCCGGGTCAGACCCGACGCAGCAACCGCAGCGACCCGCGGGCGCCGTCCTCGGCGAACTCGCCCGACCCCAGGGCGGCACGCCAGATGTCGTAGGGCGGTCGGCCGCCGTCGGCCGGATCGGGGAAGACGTCGTGGATGGCGAGCCATCCGCCGCGCACCACGTGGGGCGCCCACCCGCGGTAGTCGGCCCAGGCCGGCTCCTCTCCGTGGCCGCCGTCGATGAAGCAGAAGGCGAGCGGCGTCGTCCACCGGGAGCTGACCGTCGGTGAGTCTCCGACCAGGCCCACCACCGACTGCTCCAGGCCCGAGGCGATCATGGCCCGGCGCCAGTGGGGGAGCGTGTCGATCCGACCGGTCGCCGGGTCGACCAACGAGGTGTCGTGGTGCTCCCACCCGGCCTGGTTCTCCTCGGAACCGTGGTGGTGGTCGAGGCTGAACAGGACGGCCCCCGTCTCCTCGGCGGCGGCACCGAGGTAGGTCGTCGACTTGCCGCACCACGCACCGATCTCGACGAAGGTCGCACCGGGGTGGGTCGAGCCGGCCCGCAGGGCCGCCAGGAACAGCGCCTCACCCTCGTCGTCGGGCATGAAGCCGGTGGTCGAGCGGGCCAGGTCGAACAGGTGCTGGCGCCGGGCCTCGACGGCCACGTGGTGGTCGGCGCCGGCCGGCGTGGAGGTCGGGTCCATCCGTCCACACTCCCACGGCGGCGACGGTGGGTCACATCGTCGGGGCGGGACGTCCCCTCGTGCCGACCGGGCCGGTGGCCCCGCTGGTGGCGTCGACGCGGCGGGATCGTTGCCGGGCAGGGGGTGCCGAGGCCGTGGTCCGGGCGGGGTCCCCGAGGACGTCAGTCGAGCGCGAGGCCGTAGACGAGCGAGCCGTCCGGCTCGACGTCGTAGATCTCGACGCCGTCCTCGACGTGGGCGGCGTCGGCGCCCAGCGCCACGGCGATCTTGTTGAGGGCGTTGCGGGTCACGTCGAGGACGAGTTCGACCTGCTGGGCCGGCGAGGCCTCGCGCACCATGCCGTCGACGACCGCGGGGTCGAGACGCCCGGGGGTCCAGAGCATCCCGTCGGTGAAGGCCAGCGCCGCCCGGGCCAGCGGGGACAGGTCGCTGCCGGCGTGGTCGTCCACGGCGGCGAAGGCGTCGTCGTCCGCCCCGGCGAGCAGTGCCGGACGGCTCCGGATCGACATGCACAGCCGGCACCGGTGCTGGCGAGCCCCACGCAGGCGGACCAGTTCGGACGTGACGGGGTCGAGCGCCTCGAGGGCCGGAACGGTCCGGATCAGGCCGTCCAGCGCGCCCCACAGGTCGGGCGGCCCGGCCGGCGCCGGAGTCGTCGGCCATGGTCCCTCGCCGGCCAGCGCATCGAGCGCGGCACGTGCACGCGGTACGACGTCCACCACCCACAGGGCGGCTGCCAGGTCGCCGGCGTGTGGACCGGCCGCCGCCAGGAAGTCCGCCCGCTGTGCCGGGGTGACGGACGCCACGTCGATCGTGCACTGCTCGGCGAACACCAGGACCGCCGGATCGTCCCCGGCCACGACCGGGCCGACCGGCGAGGCGTCGGACGGGAGGTGGGCAGGTGGGACGAGCGCCTCGAGCCCGAGCAGGGCCCCGTTCCGCCCGGCGGCGGCGGCCACGACGTCGACGAGCCCGCGGCCGGCCGCCACGGACCACAGCGACGCCACCACGGCGTCGAGTGCGTCCGCCGCTGTCGGGGCGTGGGCGCGGAGGGCCTGGTGTCCGGAGGGCATCGCCCGCGACGCTATCCGCCCGGCGACGCCGACCCGCTGCGGTCAGCCGACGGCGAGCTCCACCAGCGTGTAGACGGCGAATCCGGCCAGCAGCACCCCGCCGGCCCGTCGGATGATGGCCAGCGGCAGGACCCGCAGGAGGGCCCGGCCCCCGAAGGCGCCGAGTGCGGCCACCGCGGCCAGTGCGGCGAAGGCGCCGACGAACACCGACAACGGCTGGTGGTACTTGGCGGCCAGGTTGGCCGTCAGGATCTGGGTGAGGTCGCCGAACTCACCGACGAAGATGACGGCGAACGCGGTGGCCACCGGACGCAGGCCGGCCGGGGCCGCACGGACCTCCTCCTCGCCCTCGGTCTCCTCCACCTTCTCGGGGACGAGCAGCAGGTAGGCGGCACCACCGGCGAACAGCAGGGCGGTGACGGCCTCCACCCAGACGTGGGGCAGCAGGGCGAGGAGCCTCCCGGCGAGCACGGCCACCGACGCATGGACGGCGAACGCGGCCGTGGCGCCGATCCACACCAGGACCGGACGGTTCCGGCTGCCCATGATCAGGGTGGCGATCATGGTCTTGTCCGGCAGTTCCGCCACGAAGATCAGGGCGAAGACGCCGAGTACGAGGCCGGGCCGCACCGGCTCAGACTAGGGACCCACGCAACCGCGGGTACGGGGACCACCGGCACGAGGACGGGTACGGGCGCGGCGCGGTCCCCGTACCCGGTGGACGGGTGACCCCGCGGAGGATGGTCAGGCGACCCCGAGGACGTCGGCCAGGACCGTGGCCATCCCGGGTCCCTCCCGCCTCCCGAAGGCGACACTGGTGGCCAGGCGCTCCAGGATCTGCTCGACCGTGCGTCCTCCGGCCGCCAACGGGTGCGCCTGGACGAACGCGGTGACCTCGTCTGCCAGCTCGGGGGGCGAGCAGAGGGCCCGTGCGCCGTCGAGCATGCGGGGGAGGGTGGTGGAGGGGAACTTCCCGGGGAACTCGTCCCAGGCGGCCACCACCTGCTTCCACGTGCCCGGGCCCGTGTAGCGGTTCCACAGCTGGAGACGGATGAGGAACGGGGCATCCTGGCTGCGGACCTCGGTCATGGCCAGCTCGAAGGTGCGCGCCGCCAGTTCCGGCTGGCGGAACCCCGCCAGCGCGTCGAGGTAGCGGCCCTCCTGCTGGGGGTCGGCGGGCGAGCGGTAGCGGCCGAGGAAGGTCTCGTACTCGGCGGCACCACCGTTGGCGGCCACGATGGCGAGGACGGCCGAGGCCGTGTCGCCGTGGAGGGGCTGGTCGTCCGACGCCGCGAACCGGCGGGCGGCCTCGTCCCGGACGTCGGGGTCGTCGCCGATGGTGCCGAGGGCAGCCAGGGCACTCGCCCGCAGCGACGGCGTGCGCTCGTCGTCGGCCGGTGACGGGTCCCAGCCCAGCCGCTCCACCAGGGGACCGAGCAGTGACCGCACGCCGGCGGCCAGGGCGGGCCGGGCGTCGTCGGGCACCACCCGGTCGGCCAGTCCGAGCGCGCCGATGACCACGGACCACACGCTCGGGTCGCCCTCGCCGGAGTCACCGAGGGCACGGGCCAGTCGCAGCAGGTCGGCGAAGGGGGTCCGTCCGGCCAGCGTGGCGGCCCAGGTGTCCGACACCAGGTTGTACCGCTCGAGCGGGGTGAGCGCGCCGAGGCCGGCGGCCAGCCGGGCCACGGCCCGGGTGTCGTAGGCGACCCGGTAGTAGCCGGACCCGCCGGCATTGACCAGGAGGTCGCCGTCGCCCACGTCGTCGACGGTGCCGCTCGCTGCGGTCAGCAGGCCGGACTCGGCCCAGTCGTCGGCACTCCCGAGGATCCGGTGCAGGATCGGGATCTGCCACCGGGAGCCGATGGCGCCACCGGGTTCCCCCGAGTAGCTGAAGGGCTGCTGGGCGATGGCCCCGCCCTCGCCCACCGTGACCAGGGGATAGCCGCCCTGGTTGATCCAGGTGTCCATGATCCGGGCCACCGGTCGGCCGCTCGACCGTTCGAGCGCGTCCCACAGGTCGCGGGTCTCGGTGTTGCCGTAGGCGTGGGTGACCAGGTAGTCGTGGATGCCCTCCTGGAACACGTCCGGACCGATGAACTGCTCGAGCATGCGCAGCACGCTCCCGCCCTTCTGGTAGGTGAGGACGTCGAACATGCCCTGGGCCTCCTCGGGCCGACCCACCGGGAACTCGACCGGTCGGGTCGTGTGGAGCCCGTCGACGGCCATGGCCGCCTCGCGCTCGACGCCGAAGCTGACCCACCGCTGCCAGTCGGGACGGTAGGCGTCGACGGCGAGCACCTCCATGAAGGTGGCGAAGGCCTCGTTGAGCCAGATCCCGTTCCACCACTTCATGGTCACGAGGTCGCCGAACCACATGTGGGCCACCTCGTGGCAGATCACGTCGGCGACCCGCTCGAGCTCCGTGCGGGCGGCGGTCGCCGGGTCCACCAGGAGGGCCGACTCCCGGTAGGTGATGCACCCGAGGTTCTCCATGGCCCCGGCGGCGAAGTCGGGGATGGCCACCATGTCGACCTTCGCACCGGGGTACGGGATCCCGAAGTAGTCGGCAAAGAACCGCAGGGCGTGGGCGCCCACCTCGAGGGCGAACCCGGTCAGGTGACCCTTCCCGAGCGGGTGGACGACCCGCAGGGGCACGCCGTCCACGTCGACGGGATCGGTGTGCTCGAGGGGTCCCACCACGAAGGCCACCAGATAGGTCGACATGACCATGGTGGGGGAGAAGTGCACCACACGCTTGCCGTCCGCCCGGACGACCTCGTCCCGCACCGGGTTGTTGGAGTAGGCGTTGAGCCCGTCGTCGACGACCAGGGTGATCTCGAAGGTCGCCTTGAACTCGGGCTCGTCGAAGCACGGGAACGCACGGCGGGCGTCGGTGGACTCCATCTGGGTGGTGGCGATGACCCGCTCCACACCCGACTGGTCGGTGAAGGTGGACCGGTAGAAGCCGTGGAGCTTGTCGTTGAGGATCCCGGTGAAGGCGAGGTGGAGCGTGGCCGGGCCCGTGGCCAGTGGCCCGTCGAACTCGAGGACGGCACGCTCCTCGTCCTCGTCGACGGTGATCGACGCGGCGGCCCGGTCGGCGCCGCCGCCGGGGCTGAGGATGGCCGAGGCGATCTCCAGCTCGGCGGCGTTCAGCACGATCGATGACGTGGCGGACTCGACCGACAACTCGATGTCCACGTCGCCGGAGAAGGTCGCCGCCTCCAGGTCGGGCGCCAGCGTCAGCCGGTAGTGACGGGGCAGGACCGTGGTCGGGAGTCGGTATGCCGCCGTGCCCGCGGTCGAGCCGGTGTCGGAAGTCGAAGTACGCATGGTGGGCAGGCTACCGTCGGGCCGTGCCTTCCACCTCCACCACCGACCCGACCGCCCCCGACGAGCACCCGCCCGGTCCCCGTCTGGACGTCGTCTGCATCGGTAACGCCCTCGTCGACGTCCTCGCCTCGGCCCGTGACGCGGACCTGATCGAGCTCGGCCTGGTCAAGGGGAGCATGGCGCTGGTCGACCACGAGCGGTCGGCCGCCATCTACGCACGCATGGGGGCGACCACCGAGGCGTCCGGCGGATCGGCGGCCAACACCGCCGCCGGTGTGGCCGCGCTCGGTGGTCGTGCGGCCTTCCTCGGGAGGGTGGCCGACGATGTCTTCGGCCTCGCCTTCACCCACGACATCCGGTCGGTGGGCGTGGCGTTCGACCCGATCCCGACCAGGGCGGTGCCGGGTGAGGTCGTGAGCGGCCACTGCCTGGTCCTGGTCACCGAGGACGCCGAGCGCACCATGGCGACCCACCTCGGCGTCGCCTCGGAGTTCGGTGCCGTCGACCTGCACGACGGCCACCTCGCGTCCAGCCAGGTCGTCTACCTCGAGGGCTATCTGTGGGAGCAGGGTCCGGCCAAGGCGGCCATGCGGGAGGCCATCGAGACGGCCCACCGCAACGACGCGGCGGTGGCACTGACCGTGTCGGACCCGTTCTGCGTCCAGAACAACCGGGCCGAGTTCCTGGAGCTCGTGAACGGAGACCTCGAGCTGCTGTTCGCCAACGAGGAGGAGGCGATGATGCTCTTCGGCACCTCGTCCTTCGACGCCGCCGTCGACGCCGTGGCCGAGACCGGGGTGCTGGCCGTGTTCACCCGCGGCGCACAGGGCTCCGTGGTGGTGACGGCCACCGGACCGGTCGCCGTCCTTGCGGAGCCCGTGGGTACGGTGGTCGACACCACCGGTGCCGGCGACCTGTTCGCCGCCGGGTTCCTGTACGGGATCACCAACGGGCTCCGACCGGAGGACGCGGCGCGTCTCGGCGGTGTGTGCGCCGCCGAGGTCATCTCCCACGTCGGGAGCGCGGCCCCAGGGCGACCTGCGGGCGCTCGCCGTCGAGGCCGGGCTCTTCGGCTGAGCGGGCCTCGGTGACGGTCGACGGGACCACCTTCCCGGCGCTCCGCCACCTCGAGCTGGTGGCCGTCCGCGCCGCCCTGGCCCGCTTACCGGTTCCGACCGTCGGGCGGTGCCCGTCGCCGGTCAGTCGACGGCGGGCTCGCCCGGCCGGAAGGTGAAGGGGAGGTCGCCGATGCGCACCAGCAACGACGCCACGGCACGACCCAGCGGCGCCAGGGCCTCGTCGAGGGCCTTGGGGTCCTCCAGCAGCGACTCGTCGATGGCGCAGGAACCCTCGTAGGCGACCTCGATGGCGCACTCGGGGTCGGTGAGGCCGTCGAGCAGCACCTGCTCGATGGTGGCCGGACCGCGCACGAGCGGCTCGCCGAGCACGTCCAGGTGCTCGGGGAGGGTGGCGAGCAGCGGCGCCGCCCCGGGCACGCCGTCGAGGCCCTGGACCCGGAAGGCGATCTCCACCAGCACCTCGGGCGGCTCGTCGGGATCGTCGCCGATGGCCCAGCTCCGGTAGGCGGTCTGGCTCCACGTCGGCCAGTCCAGACTGGTGTCGACCCGGATCCGCGCCGGGCGCTCCTCGCCCGGCAGGCTGTAGGACGTCTCGAAGCTCACGTCGCCCAGGAACACGTCGACCTGGAAGCGCTCCTCGACCGCCTGGCGCTGGAGGAGCGCGGCCTCGAAGGCGTTCCGGTGGGAGGCGACGAGTTGGGTGAAGACGTGGTCCAGCATGGCGGGTCAGAGGCTACCGTTCTTCCGTGACCCCCCGGCCCACCGATCCGCCGACCCCGTCTCTGTGGACCGGTCGCCGTGTGATCTCCTACGCACACCAGGGTGGGGCGTGGGAGGGACCGTCGTCGACGCTGCACGCGATTGCCGCAGCACTGGAGGCCGGCGCCACCGGCATCGAGCTCGACGTCCACGCCACGAAGGACGGCCGGCTCGTGGTCTGCCACGACGCCACGGTCGACCGCACCTCGGTGGCCACCGGCGCCATCGCCTCGTTCACCTATGCCGAGCTGGCGCGCCTCGACAACGCCTACTGGTGGGCTCCAGGGGCCGACGTGACCCCGGGACTGCCCGACGACGGCTACCCGTTCCGGGGCCGGGCGCCGGACGACCACCGGTTCGGCTTCGCCCTGCTCGAGGAGGTCCTGGAGGAGTTCGCGGGCACCGTGGTCAACCTCGACATCAAGCAGACGGCGCCGGTCGTCGCCCCCTACGAGGAGGCGCTGGCCGACCTGCTCCGGCGCTTCGACTGCGTCGACCGGGTGATCGTGGCCTCGTTCCTGGACACGGCCACCGACAACTTCTCGCGCTACGCGCCCGAGTTCGCAACTTCGGCCGGCACCCTGGCCACGGCCGACTTCTACCGGGCCGTGCAGGCGGGCGAGGAGCCGGCGCCCATGCGCCACGCGGCCCTGCAGGTGCCGGTCTCCTTCGGGGAGACCACCCTGGTGGACGAGCGGTTCGTGGAGGCCGCCCACCGCCTCGGACTGGCCGTCCACGTGTGGACCATCGAGGAGGAGTCCGAGATGGAGCGGCTGTGCGGACTGGGCGTGGACGGGATCTTCACCGACCGGCCGACGGCACTGGTCGCTGTCCTCGACCACCTGGGGTGCGCGTGGACGCCGGGAGCCTGATCGGAGGCCCCGTGGTGCCGGAGGCGCGCCCGGGCGCCGTGGGCCCCGAGGCCGTGGGTCCGGACGCGACGGGGCGGCAGGGCAGGGGATCCCTGCGGAACGGGAGCGAACGGCCCCGACCGGTCATCCGGTGCGGGGGGAGGGGCGGCGGCGGTGCGCCGGGCCCCGGGGGGCAGCGTTCAGCCGCGCCCGCAGTTCGGCTTCTTGCCGTGGTTGGCCTTCTTCTTGGCCCGGAGCTTGCGCTTGTTGGTTCGTTTCGACACAGTCCGGCAATGCTAGTCGGTGCTCGCCGCAGGCGGCCAACGGGCCCCGCCTGGCGACAGGGGGATCGGTCGGGCGCGACGGGCGCCCAGGTGCGGGAGACGTGAGCTGGCTCCTGCGCGACGGTGACGTCCTGGCCGCGGCCGACGTGGCCGGGGGGCTGGGGGCCCGTAGCAAGGGGCTGCTCGGGAGGTCCGGCTATGAAGGGGCCATGGTCCTGCCGCGCACCCGGTCGGTGCACACCTTCGGGATGCGCTTCGCCATCGACGTGGCCTTCTGCGACCGGGACCTCCTCGTGCTCGACGTGGTGCGGGTGCCGCCGATGCGCCTCACCCGGCCGCGTCGGGGCGGTCGGACGGTGGTCGAGGCCCAGGCCGGGGCCTTCGAGCGCTGGGGGCTCCACGTGGGTGACCGGCTCGAGCTGCGCGGATGACCGGCGACGGTGATCCAGGGTACGGGGTCCCGGGCGCCCGGGGCGCACTCGTGGTGGTGGGCACCCCGATCGGCAACCTCGCCGACCTCTCACCCCGTGCGGTCGGCGCCATCGCCTCGGCGGACGTCGTCTACTGCGAGGACACCCGCCACTCGCGCAAGCTCCTGAACCACGCCGGGATCACCGGGGTACCACTCCGGTCCCTCCACGAGCACAACGAGGGGGACCGGGTCGACGAGGTGGTCGCCGCCGTGGCCGGCGGACGCACGGTCGCCCTGGTCACCGACGCCGGCATGCCGGCGGTCTCCGACCCCGGGGCACGCGTGGTCGCGGCGGTGGGTGCCGCCGGCCTGGTGGTGACGGTCGTCCCCGGGCCGTCGGCCGTGCTCGCCGCACTGGTGGTGAGCGGACTGGCCACCGACCGGTTCTGCTTCGAGGGGTTCCTGCCCCGTTCGGGGAGGGACCGGGCCGAGCGACTGGCCGCGGTGGCGGCGGAGCCCCGGACCACGGTGCTCTTCGAGGCCCCGTCGCGGACGGCCGCCACCCTGGGCGACCTGGCCGCGGCGTGCGGCCCCGACCGCCCGGTGGCGGTGGCCCGGGAGCTGACCAAGCTCCACGAGGAGGTGTGGCGGGGCACCCTGGGCACCGCCGCAGTGTGGGCGGCCGAGGGGGTGCGGGGCGAGGTGGCCCTCGTGCTCTCCGGAGCGCCGGCGGCGACGCCCGACGTCGTGGGTGACGACGTCCTCCTGGCGGCACTGGCCGAGCTGACGTCGACCGGGGAGCGCACCCGGGGGGCCGTCGACCGGGTGGCCGCCGACCACGGGGTGGCCCGGCGCCGGGTCTACGAGCTCGCCCTCCGGGCCAGGGACGGGCAGCCCGGTCCGGACGACGACGCCACCGGGTGACGCCCGGTGGAATCACTCCCGCATGACGCGTGTCGCACGGTGTGGGGGTCTGACCCATGCGTGTGACCGCGCCGGGCACCGCCGGGAGATGCGGCGGTGACCACGAGGCGACGGGCGGCGACGCCGGTGTAACGGGGTGCCGCGGCAGCAGGACTGGACACCACGGGCCCCGGACGGGGCGCTCCCCACAGCGGCTCGCTCCCCACCTCGGGTCGTTCCGCACGACGGAAAGAAGGTCAGCAGATGTTCGGACGCACCATGGGCCTCGACGACACCCAGGCACCCCCTGTCGAACCCGACGACGTCCCCGAGGGGTACGACCGGGCGGCGTTCGCCGCCGGCTGCTTCTGGGGGGTCGAGGAGTTCCTCCTCGCCGTCCCCGGGGTCGTGGACGCCGTGTCCGGCTACGAGGGCGGCGTGGTGGACCATCCGACCTACGAGCAGGTCTGCTCCGGGCGGACCGGTCACGCCGAGGCGGTCCTGGTCACCTTCGATCCGGGCCGGGTCACCTTCGACACCCTCCTGGAGGAGTTCTGGCGGCACCACGACCCGACGACCCTGAACCGGCAGGGGCCCGACCGCGGCAGCCAGTACCGTTCGGCGGTGTTCGTCCGCAACGAGGCCCAGGCCGAGGCGGCGCGTGCCTCGCTCGACGCCTTCCAGGCCCGTTTCGGGCGGCCGATCGTCACCGAGGTGGCGCCGGCGTCCACGTTCTGGCCGGCCGAGGCCTACCACCAGCGGTACACGGAGCGGACGGGGCGCGGCGGCTGCCACGTGGCCAACTGGTAGGCGGGACCGGAACCCGGGGTGGCGCACGGCTCGCCCGCTCCGGGGCACGTTCGCCCGGCGGGAGGTCGCCGGCTGTCCGGGGGGAGGCGGCCGGGTCGGTACGCTGACGGGCAGTGTCCCGCTACTTCGTCACCACACCCATCTACTACGTCAAGGACGCGCCCCACGTCGGGCACGCCTACACCACGGTCAACGCCGACGCCCTGGCTCGGTGGCACCGCCTGGTGGGCGACGACGTCTTCTTCCTGACCGGTACCGACGAGCACGGGCAGAAGGTGGCCCGGGCGGCCGAGGAGCAGGGGATGACCCCGCTGGCCTGGACCGACCAGCTGTCGCCCCGGTTCGCCGAGGCGTGGGCCGGGCTCGACATCTCCAACGACGACTTCATCCGGACCACCGAGCCCCGGCACGCCGCCGCCGTGCAGCAGTTCCTGGGCCGGATCCAGGAGAACGGCTACATCTACAAGGACACGTACCGGGGCCTCTACTGCGTGTCCTGCGAGCGCTACTACACGGTCGACGAGCTGCTCCCGGGAAACCTGTGCCCGGACCACCGGATCCCGCTCGAGGAGCTCGAGGAGGAGAACTACTTCTTCCGGCTCAGCGCCTTCGAGCAGCCGCTCATCGACTGGTACACGGCCAATCCCGACGCGGTGCTGCCCGAGTCGAAGCGCAACGAGGCCCTCAGCTTCATCAAGGGCGGCCTCAACGACATCTCCATCACCCGCACGTCCATCGACTGGGGGGTACGGGTCCCGTGGGACGACGCCCACGTCTTCTACGTCTGGTACGACGCGCTCATCAACTACGTCACGGCCATCGGCTACGGCGAGGATCCCGAGCGGTTCGCCCGGTGGTGGCCCAGCGTCCACCACCTCATCGGCAAGGAGATCATCCGGTTCCACTGCGTGTGGTGGCCGGCGATGTGCATGGCGGCCGGCATCGACCCGCCCGGCCACGTGCAGGTGCACGGATGGCTCCTGCTGGGCGGGGCCAAGATGTCCAATTCGAGCGTCAACCGGATCTCGCCGGCCGAGCTGGCCGCCGAGTACGGCGTCGACCCGCTCCGCTACCACCTGCTGCGTGACGTCCCGCTGGGGAGTGACGGCGAGTTCTCGGCCGAGGGCATCTCGGCCCGCTACAACGCCGACCTGGCCAACAACCTCGGCAACCTGCTTTCCCGGGTGGCCACCGTGGTCGGTTCGAAGTGCGGCGGCGTGGGACCCGTGCCGGACCCCGGCAGCCGGCTGGCGGGGGTGGCGGCCGAGGTGCTGGACGAGACCACGGCGGCGTGGGATGCCGGAGCTCCCCATCTGGCGCTCGAGTCCACGTGGCGGCTGATCCGCGAGACCAACGCCGAGCTCGAGGCGGCCGAGCCGTGGAAGGCGGATCCGGGCCCCGCCGTGGACGCCGTGCTGGGGAGCGCCCTCGAGGTGCTGCGCATCGTGGCCATCCTGATCGTGCCGGCCATGCCCTCGTCTGCGGCCGAGATCTGGCGGCGGATCGGACTGGCGGGCGGTCCTGGCGACCAGTGCCTGCCCGGTGCGGCGGCGTGGGCCGGCTATCCGGGCGGGCTCGCGGTAGAGAAGGGCGTGCCCCTCTTCCCTCGGCGCAAGGACTGAGGCGCACCGTGGGCGACGCCGTGCTGGAGTGGTTCGACTCGCACTGCCACCTCCAGGACGAGTTCGCCCCGCCGGAGGGGGAGGGACCGGTCGAGCCGCACGCCGACCGGCTGGCCGCCACCCTCGCCCGGGCGGCCGAGGCCGGTGTGACGCGGTTGGTCTGCGTGGGCACGGGCGCCGACTCGTCGGCCGAGGCGGTGGCCCTGGCCCGGGCGCTCCGCCGTCCGGGCGGGCCGGCCGCGGCCGAGGGCGTGGCCATGTGGGCGACGGTCGGGCTCCATCCCCACGATGCCGTGGACGGCGTCGACTCGCTGGACGCAGTCCTGGCCGCCGAGCTCGGGACCCCCGATCCGGTGGTCGTGGCCATCGGCGAGTGCGGCCTCGACTACCACTACGACCACTCGCCCCGGCCGGTCCAGCGCCAGGCGTTCGCCCTCCAGGTCGAGCTGGCCCTCCGCCACGGCCTGGCCCTCGTGATCCACACCCGCGAGGCGTGGGACGACACGGTCGACGTGCTGACCTCCGTCGGGGTGCCCGAGCGCACGATCGTCCACTGCTTCACCGGGGGTCCCGACGAGGCCCGCCGCTGCCTCGACCTCGGGGCGTCGCTGTCCTTCAGCGGCGTGGTGACCTTCAAGAACGCCCAGGACGTCCGCGACGCGGCGCTCCTCTGCCCGCCCGACCGCCTCCTGGTCGAGACCGACTCCCCGTTCCTCACCCCGGTGCCCCATCGGGGCTCGTTGAACGAGCCGGCCCGAGTTCCCCTGGTCGGCGCGGCGATCGCCCAGGTCACGGGTAGGAACGCCGAAGAGGTGGCCGAGCTGACCACGGCCAATGCCCGGCGGGCCTTCGGACTCTGACGCCGGAGGCCGGCTCCCGGTACTCGCTACCCGGCTCCCGGTCCTCGACCGCCGGTCCTCAGCCGATGGTCCTCAGCCGATGGCCCTCAGCCGATGGTCCTCAGCTGCCGGTGACGACCGTGACCAGCTGAGGGAACGGCGCCGACTGCCCGGCCACCGGGGGCTGGCCCGAGACGCTCAGCGTCGAGTTCTGCTTGTCCTTCGGGGTGTATGTCACGGTGACGGCCCACGACCCCGCCTTGGTGGGGCTGTAGGGGTGGGGCATCGCGTAGGTGCCGGCCTTGGTGACCGCCACGGTCTGGCTGGTGGCCGGCTTGCCCTGGGTGGAGGCAGGGCTGTCCGAGACCAGGAAGGCGAGGGACGCGTCCTTGACCTCGCCCTTCAGCACGGCGGTGACGTGGATGGTGGTCTGCCCGACGGTCCCGCTGGCGGGCGAGGAGGTCACCGAGAGCGTGAGGCCGTCGACGCTCCCGGTCGCCGGCAGCGACGCCGGACCGGTGGACGTCGTGGACGCGGCCGCCTGGGTCGAGGTGGGGGAGGAGCTGGAGCTCGAGCAGCCCGCCAGCACCGGCACGGCCAGGGCGAGGAGGGCGGTGGCGGCAAGGGTCCGTCTGCGGGAGTGGTGCATCGGGTCATCGTACCGCCGCCGTACCCTGACCCCCGGGCATCCTGGCCGGTTTGACCCGCGGTGGGGCAGCCCCTAGCCTTCGTGCGCGGCCGCTCCTCGGAGCGGTCGTTCCGCAGACCGTGCCATGTCGGGGCGCCCTGCGGGGGACGGCTTGGAGGAGTCGTCCCTGTCCATCCTCCCCCCGGATGGGACCGACCCTCGTGATCGGTCCCCCGCCGGGGCTGTCGGGGGAGGGACCACGTCCTACGAGGAGAGTGGAGTCCTGAGGACCCAACCCCATCGGACGGGCCGGCGCGCTGTCGGCCTGCTCCTCTGCGGTGCCCTGCTGGTGGCCCCGACCCTGTTGCTCCGCTCCGGGCCGGAGGCCTCGGCCACTCCGGCCCTTCCCGCGCCCGGCACGTTTCGTGCAGCGCGCCCTGCCGCCCGCCCTGCCGCCCGTCCTGCCGCCCGCCCCGCCGCCCACCTTCACCCGGCCCGGGCCCACGCGTCCGGTGGCCACCCGTTGACCATCGATGCCGCCCCCGTCCGCAATGTGGTGGCGATCCCGGCGACCACGGCGGCCCCGGCGACCACGGCGGTCCGCGAGGTCCCCTCCACCCACCTCCACCTCCACGTCGACGGTCCCACCGACCACCACGACCACCACCACGACAACCACGACGACCACCACCACGGCCCCGGTGGTGGGGGTCCAGGTGGTGACCACGGGCATCGTCACCTACTACGACCACCCGGCCGGCACCTGCGCCAGCCCGTGGCTGCCCTTCGGCACCGTGGTCCAGGTGACCAACCCGGACAACGACGCCTCGGTGACCTGCGTGGTCGACGACCGTGAGGCGGACACCGCCCGTTCCATCGACCTGGCCACGTCCACCTTCGCCGAGATCGCCCCGTTGTGGCAGGGCGTCGTGGACGCCCGTCTGAGCTGGTGACCGGACCCGTCCGGGATGGCAGGGGCGCATGGATCGGCCCCGGTGCCCCAGGTGACACACTGAGCAGGTGACCCACGGTCGAGCGGAGATCCACGAACTGCTCCTGGCCAACGACCTGCACCCGAGTCGGGCCCTGGGCCAGAACTTCGTGGCGGACGGCAACACCGTCCGCCGCATCGTGCGCCTGGCCGGGGTGGGCCCCGGCTCCCGGGTCGTCGAGATCGGCGCCGGCCTGGGCTCGTTGACCCTGGCGCTGGTGGAGGCGGGGGCGCAGGTCACGGCGGTCGAGGTCGACCGCCACGTGCTCCCGGTACTGCGCGGCCAGGTCGAGCCACTCGGGGTCGAGGTCGTCGGGGCCGACGCCCTCACCGTCGACTGGGACGAGCTGCTCGGCCTCGAGCCGGGGTGGTCGCTCGTCGCCAACCTCCCGTACAACGTGGCCGTGCCCCTGGTGATCCGGGTCCTCGAGGAGGTCCCCCAGGTCGCCTCGTTGCTCGTCATGGTCCAGCGGGAGGTGGGGGAGCGCCTGGCCGCCCGGGCCCGAGACGAGGCCTATGGGGCGGTCTCGGTCAAGGTGGCCTACTGGGCGGATGCCTCCGTGGTGGGCAAGGTGTCGTCGAGCGTGTTCATCCCGAGGCCGCGTGTGGAGTCGGTGCTGGTCCGGATGGACCGGCGGACCGACCGGGCCCTACCCGCCGGGACGGGGTCGGCCGGCCCGGGGGCACCCGAGTACGACCGCCTGTTCGCCGTGGTGAAGGGCGGGTTCGCCCATCGCCGCAAGATGCTGCGGCGTGCGCTCGAGGACCTGGTCACGCCCGAGGCCTTCGCCGGGGCCGGCATCGCCCCGACGGCCCGGGCCGAGGAGCTGGGGCTGGTGGAGTGGGAGCGTCTGGCCTGGTGGCGGCCGGAATCGGCCGAGGCCTCGTGACGGGGGCGTCGTGAGGCCGGCGTCGTGAGGCGGACATCGTGAGGCGGGGCTCGTGACCACCACGTGGGAGGCGCCGGCCAAGCTGACCCTGTCGCTCCGGGTCACCGGGGTGCGCGCCGACGGCTACCACCTGCTCGAGTCCGAGATGGTCACGCTCGACCTGGCCGACACCCTGGAGATCGAGGGTCCGGACGCCTCCGGGAGTACGGAGCTGGAGGTGGTCGCAGAGTGGCCCCGGGGCACGGGAGGGTGGCGGGACCTGTCACTCGGCCCGCCGGCGGACAACCTGGTGGCTCGGGCGCTGGCGGCCACCGGGCGCAGCGCCCGGGTGCGCCTGGTCAAGCGGATCCCACCGGGCGCCGGTCTGGGCGGCGGGTCGGCCGATGCCGCCGCCGTGCTGCGGTGGGCCGGGTGCACCGACCCGGACGTGGCCGTGCTGCTCGGGGCGGACGTCCCGTTCTGCGTGGCGGGCGGCCGGGCGCTGGTGACCGGTGTGGGCGAACAGGTGGCTCCCCTGACGTACGAGGAGCGGTCGTTCGTGCTCCTCCTGCCACCGTTCGGGGTGGACACCGCCGCCGTCTACCGGGCCTGGGACCGCCTGGCGGACGGGGGAGGCGTGCCGCCGCCGGCGGAGGTCACGAACGACCTGGAGGCCGCCGCCGTGGAGGTGGAGCCGCGGCTGGGCGGTTGGGGACGGGCCTTCGAGGCCGCCACGGGACGACGGCCCCGCCTGGCCGGCAGCGGTTCGACCTGGTTCGTGGAGGGGACTCCGGACGACGCTCGGCCTGGGGGATCGGGCGTGGGTGGAGTGGGAGGGGCAGCGGCGCCGCTGGTGTCGGCGAGGACGTCCCCGGGGTTCGGCTGAGGTGCTGCAGTGACGCCCGGGACCGGGTGACCGGGCCGCTCGCCAGAGGTGGGGCTACTTGCCCGCGGCCCGCCTCTGCCAACGAGTGGCCTTCAACATCTTCTTGTGCTTCTTCTTGCGCATGCGCTTGCGGCGCTTCTTGATCAGGGATCCCATGTCGGAGGGCACCCTAGCCGACCTGGGCCTTTGGCGCCATGCGAGCCGGTCAGCGCCTCGTCTTCGAGGGGTGGGGCGCAGGGATGGTCGGAAGGGCGAACCGGAACAGCGCGCCGCCTCCCGGAGCGTGGTGGACGCTCACCTGGCCGCCCTCGTCGACCGCCACCTGGGCGACGATGGCCAGGCCCAGTCCCGACCCGGGCCGGCTCCGCGCCTCGGGCGACCGGTAGAACCGGTCGAAGATGTGCTCGATGTCGGCGTCGGACACCCCACTGCCGTGATCCCGGACGACCAGCACCCCGTCGGAGCAGCCGACCTCGACCACGGCACCGTCCGGGCTGTACTTGAGGGCGTTGTCCAACAGGTTGTCGACGGCCCGTTCGATCCGGGCGGCCGACCCGCGGACCCAGCACGGGGTGGTGGACGTGGCGAACGTCACGTCGCGGCTGCGCCCGTGGGTGGTGGCGGCCTCCACCGCCGACAGCACCAGTTCGTCGAACCGGAGGGGCTCGGCCGCCGTAGGGGGGAGGTCACCGCGGGCCAGCTCGGCCATGTCGGCCACCAGGGAGGTCAGCTCGTCGAGCTGGGTGAGTACGTCGCCGATCAGGATCTCCCGCTCGCCGGGTGCCAGCTCATCGAGCCGTCGGGCCACCTCCATGTTGGTGCGGAGGCTGGTGAGCGGCGTGCGCAGCTCGTGGGAGGCGTCGAGGACCAGCTGGCGCTGGCTCTCCCGTGACGAGTCGAGGGCGGCGAGGAGGCGGTTGAAGGCGCGCCTGAGCCGACCGAGCTCGTCGGGACCCCCGGGGTCCAGGCGGCGGGACATGTCCGTGGTCCGGGCCAGGTCCTCGATGGCGCCCGTGAGGTCGTTGAGGGGCGCCAGCACGGTGCGGCCGACCAGGAGGCCCAGGAGGACGGCCAGGCCCACGCCGACCAGGATGATCAGCCACAGGGCGACGGCCAGGTTGTGCAGGCCCTGGTGGACGCCGGTCAGCGGCGCCGTGAGCTGGAGGGCGCCGCCGTAGTCCATGGTCAGGGCCCGGGACCCGTTGCTGTAGCGGTAGGGACCGGCCAGCGGGTAGACGATCTCGCGGACGGAGATGCCCCCCACGCGGGTGCTGAAGAGGTGCTGCTGTCCGGCCCCGAGGCTGCCCGCCAACTGGGCCACCGTCGGGGTGATGGGGAGCACCTGGGGGTCCCCGGGGTTCACCTTGCCGTCGGCCCACACCACCTGGGAGCAGTAGCCGGCCGCCCGGCCGCACGTGTTCTCGATGGTGGGCAGCACACCCAGCTCGTTGCCGCTGATGAGATTCCGGGCGTCCTGCTGGAGCGTGACGTCGAGCGAGCCCACCAGCGATTCGTAGGCCACGATGAAGGTGGCCAGCGAGCCGATCATGACCACCACCAGGACGGCCGCCGTGGCGACGAGCACGAGGCGGGTCCGGAACGTCACGTGGGGGCGCCGCCGGGCGGCTCAGGGCTCGCGGAGGACATAGCCGACCCCCCGTGCGGTGTGGATGAGCCGGGGCTCCCCGTCCTCTTCGGTCTTGCGGCGGAGGTAACCCACGTAGACGGCCAGTGAGTTCGTACCCGAGTCGAACGTGTAGCCCCACACCCGGTCGAGGATCAGCTCGCGGGTCAGGACCTGGCGGGGATGGCGGAGCAGCAGCTCCAGCAGGTCGAACTCGATCCGGGTGAGGGTGAAGGCCCGGTCCCCCCGGTGCGCCTCACGGGTGACCGGGTCGAGGCTCAGGTCGGAGAAGGACAGGGTCTCACCCGGGTCCTCGGGGCGTCGGCGCAGCAGGGCGCGCAACCGGGCCAGGAGCTCAGCCAGGGCGAACGGCTTGACCAGGTAGTCGTCGGCCCCGGCGTCGAGCCCCTCCACCCGGTCCTCGACGGCGTCCCTGGCCGTGAGCATCAGGACCGGCGTGTCGTCGGCTGCGGCACGCATCCGGCGGCACACGTCGAGGCCGTCGATGGTCGGGAGCCCGATGTCGAGGATCACCGCGTCCGGAGGGCGGATGGCGACCTCCTCGAGCGCCTGGGGGCCGTCGGCGGCCAGGGTCACGTCATAGCCGTCCAGCCGGAGCGCCCGCTGCAGGGCTCCGCTGACCGCAGGATCGTCATCGACGACGAGGATTCGCATCGGGTCGGGAGCCTATCGGGGTGGTGCCCGACAACTGTGGCAGAGGCGTCGCGGTGCAGCGCGCCCCGGTCACGGCCCCTGACGACACCCCGGTTGTCGGGGCTGCCGGTGGAGCCCGGTACTAGCCTGTGCCGGTGCCGGCGGGGCAGTGCGCCCGCCTCGGCAGAGGCGACACGGTCCGAGGTAGTTCAATTGGCAGAACGCCGGCCTTTGGAGCCGGATGTTGGAGGTTCGAGCCCTCCCCTCGGAGCATCTCCCCTCGGAGGTTCTTCGTCAGGGCGCTCCTGTCGGGACCACGTCCGTGACCGCGTTCGTCGCACCGGGGTGGCCCGGTGGCCCGGCTCAGCCCTTGCGGGCCCGGCTGCGCAGTCGACCTCGGGTGGTCTGGTCGAGGATGACCTTGCGCAGGCGGACGAAGTTCGGGGTGACCTCCACGCACTCGTCGTCGGCGATGAACTCGAGGGCCTGCTCGAGCGAGAGCAGCAGTGGCGGGGTCAGGCGGATGGCCTCGTCGGCGGAGGCGGACCGGATGTTGGTCTGCTTCTTCTCCTTGGTCGGGTTGACGTCCATCTCCTCGTCGCGGGCGTTCTCGCCCACGACCATGCCTTCGTAGACCTCGGTGCCCGGCCCGACGAGCAGCAGGCCACGCTCCTGGAGGCTCATCAGCGTGTACCCGGTGGTGATGCCCCGGCGGTCGGCGACCATGGAGCCGTTGCGCTTGGTCTTGAGCTCGCCGTGCCACGGCTCCCAGCCGTCGAAGACGTGGTGCAGCATGCCCGTACCGCGGGTCTCGGTCATGAACTCGGTGCGGAACCCGACGAGGCCGCGGGCCGGGATCCGGTAGTCCATGCGCACCCAACCGGTCCCGTGGTTCACCATCTCGATGAGGATGCCCTTTCGCAGGGCCATGAGCTGGGTGACCACGCCCAGGTAGTCGTCGGGCACGTCGATGGCCACACGTTCCATGGGCTCGTTGAGCTTGCCGTCGATCTCACGGGTGACGACCTGGGGCTTGCCCACGGTGAGCTCGAACCCTTCGCGGCGCATGGTCTCGACCAGCACGGCGAGCTGCAGCTCGCCGCGACCCTGGACCTCCCAGGTGTCGGGACGCTCGGTCGGGAGCACGCGCAGCGACACGTTGCCGATGAGCTCGGTCTCGAGTCGGCTCAGGACCTGTCGGGCCGTGAGCTTCCTGCCGTCGGTGCCGGCGAGCGGCGAGGTGTTGATGCCGATGGTCATTCCCAGGCTCGGCTCGTCCACCGTGATCACCGGAAGCGGGCGCGGGTCGTCGGCATCGGCCAGCGTCTCCCCGATGGTGATCTCGGCCATGCCGGCCACGGCGGCGATCTCCCCGGGGCCTGCGGACTCGCACTCGACCCGGTCGAGCGCGTCGGTGATGAACAGGTCGGTGATCTTGGTCCGCTCGATGGTGCCGTCGAGCTTGCACCACGCCACGGTGGCGCCCTTGGTCAACGTGCCGTTGTGCACTCGGCAGACGGCCAGCCGACCCAGGTACGGCGAGGCGTCGAGGTTCGAGACGATAGCCTGGAGCGGCGCCCTCTCCTCGTAGTGCGGGGCGGGGATCCGGTCGAGGATGGCCTGGAACAGCGGTTCCAGGTCGGTGCCCTCGACGCCCTGCTCGGTGGCGGCCCACCCGGCCCGGGCGTTGGAGAAGAGGATCGGGAAGTCGATCTGGTCCTCGTCGGCGTCGAGGTCGAGGAAGAGCTCCTCCACCTCGTGGACGACCTCGTCGATGCGGGCGTCGGGCCGGTCGACCTTGTTGACCACCAGCACCACCGGGAGGCGGGCCTCGAGCGCCTTGCGGAGCACGAACCGGGTCTGGGGGAGGGGCCCCTCGGAGGCGTCGACCAGCAGCAGCACGCCGTCGACCATGGTGAGTCCCCGTTCGACCTCGCCACCGAAGTCGGCGTGGCCCGGCGTGTCGATGATGTTGATCTTCACCCCGTTGTGCAGCACCGCGGTGTTCTTGGCGAGGATGGTGATGCCCTTCTCGCGCTCGAGGTCGCCCGAGTCCATGACCCGCTCGTTGACCGACTGGTTGTCGCGGAATGCCCCGGACTGCCACAGCATGGCGTCCACCAGGGTGGTCTTCCCGTGGTCGACGTGGGCCACGATGGCCACGTTGCGGATGTCGTCACGGGTCTTGATGGGCATGGTGGGTCAAGGCTAGCGGTCCCTGGTGGGGCCTCCGACGGGGCGCTCGGGCGGGGAGACGGCCGGCAAGCGCTTCAGCCGGACAGGACACTAGTGGGTGATGAGTACCCCGGAGGACGCCACCGACTGCAGGCCCGCCCCGTTGGCGTTGGTCGCGTTCACCACGAAGGTGTAGGTCGAGCCCTGGGTCAGACCGGTGACCGACTCGGTGAGGCCCGTGCCGAAGTTCTGGGCCGTCTGGGCCACGCCGGCCAGGTACGGCGTGACGGTGTAGCCGGTGATGGTCGAACCGCCGGTGAAGGTCGGGGCGGTCCAGACGACCGTAGCGGCGTTGGTCGTGCCGGACGCCGTCGCCGAGGTGATGGTCGGGGCCCCCGGCGTTCCTGCCGTGTACGAGTTGGAGGGCGCCGAGGCCGGACTGGTGCCGTTCCCGTTGGTGGCCGTCACCGTGAAGGTGTAGGCCGTGGTCGCCGTCAGGCCGGTGACGTTGCACGTGGTGGTGGTCCCGTTCGGCGTGGTGCACGTCTGGCCGCCGCTCGAGGTCACCTTGTAGCTGGTGACGGCGGAACCGTCGGTGACCGACGAGGCGGTCCAGCTGACGGCCGCCTGGGTGGCATTGAAGCTGGAGACCGGTCCGGCGGTGACGGCCGTGGGCGCACTGGGCGCTCCCGCCGTGTAGCTGACGGCCGGCGACGACGCCACGCTGGTGCCCTCGGCGTTGGTGGCGGTGACCGTGAACGTGTAGGCGGTCTTGTTGGTCAGCCCGGTGACGGTGCACGTGTACGTGGTCCCGTTCGCCGTGGTGCAGCTCTGGCTGCCGCTCGAGGTCGCCTTGAAGCTGGTGATCGCCGAGCCACCGGTGTCGGCCGGCGCGGTCCAGCTGACGATCGCCGTCGTGTTGGTGCCGCTGGCGGTCACGGACACGGCGAGGGGCACGTTCGGCACGGTGGCGGCCAGCACGCTGCCGGTCGACGCCGATGCCGCACTGGTGCCGATGGCGTTGATCGCCGTCACCGAGTACGTGTAGCTGGTACCCGCCGTCAGGCCGGAGGTGATCGTGCACGGCGAGCTGGCGGCCGAGCACGTGGCCCCGCCCGGCGATGCCGTCACCGTGTACCCGGTGATGCTGGATCCACCCGATGACGACGGGGCCGTCCAGGTGACCGTGGTGTTCGGGCTGGACCCGTCGGCGATCCCGGCCACGTTGGTCGCCGTGCCGATCGTCGGCGCCGCCGAGACCGTCGCCGGGGTCAGGCTCGACGACGTGCCCGCCGTGCCGGTGCCGTTGGCGTTGGTGGCCGTCACCGAGAAGGTGTAGGCCGTCCCGGCCGTCAGCCCGGACGTGATGGAGCACGTGGTGGCCGTGGCGCCGGTGGCCGTGCACGTCCCGCCGGCCGGCGTGGAGGACACCGAGTAGCCGGTGATGGGCGAGCCACCGTTGGACGGGTCGGACCAGGTGACGGTGACCTGCGGGGCGGACCCGTAGGCGACGCCGGTGACATTGGTCCCCGTCACCCCGGTGGGTGCGCTCGGGACGGTGGACGGGGTCACGCTGGCCGAGGCGGCCGATGCGTTGCTGGTGCCGCCCGCGTTGGTGGCGGTGACGGTGAAGGTGTACGCCGTGCCGTTGGTCAGACCGGTGAACACGCAGCTGGTCGAGCTACCGGTCAGGGCGGTCGAGCACGATGCCGGCGTGGCGACCGATGGGCTGGACGTCACCGTGAAGCCGGTGGGGGCCGAGCCACCGTTGTTGGCGGGGGCCGTCCAGTGCACGGTGGCCGAGGCGTTGCCCCCGGTTACCGCACCGATCGTCGGCGCACTGGTCACCGTGGCGGCGGTGACGCTGCTCGAGGCCGCCGAGGCGCCGCCCGTGCCGGCCGCATTGGTGGCCTTCACCGTGAACGTGTACGCCGTGCCGGCGGTCAGGCCGGCGTTGACCGTGCACGAGAGGGCGGCGGTGGAGCAGGTGCCGCCGGTCGGGCTGGAGGTCACCGTGTAGTTGGTGATGGTCAGGCCGCCGTTGGCCGGGGCGGACCAGGTCACGGTGACCTGGGGGCTGGCGCCGTTGGCGATGCCGGTGACGTCGGCGGCGGAGCTGATCGTCGGGGCTGCCGGGTCGGTGGCGGCCACCGTGCTCCCCGAGGTCCCGGCCGGGCTGGCCCCGACACCGTTGGTGGCCGTCACCGAGTAGGTGTAGGACGTTCCGGCGGTCAGGCCGGAGGTGACGGAGCAGGTGGTGGCCGTGGCGCCGCTGGCCGTGCAGCTTCCGCCGGCCGGCGTGGAGGTCACCGAGTACCCGGTGATGGTCGATCCGCCGCTGTTCGAGGGATCGGTCCAGGTGACCGTGGTCTGGGGACTGGACCCGTAGGTGATGCCGTTCACGTTGGTGGCCGTCACCGCCGTGGGCGCCGTGGCCACCGTGGCCGGGGTCACGCTGGCCGAGGAGGCCGACGGGAGGCTGGTGCCAGCGGCGTTGGTGGCGGTGACCGTGAACGTGTACGCCGTGCCGTTCGTCAGGCCGGTGAACACGCAGTTCGTCGAGCTACCGGACAGAGCGGTCGAGCACGAGGCCGGCGTGGCCACCGACGGGCTGGAGGTCACGGTGAATCCGCTGGGTGCGGAACCTCCGTTGTTCGACGGTGCCGTCCAGTTGACGGTGGCCGAGGCGTTGGCCCCGGTGACGGCCCCGATGGTCGGCGCGCTGGTCACCGTGGACGGGGTGACGCTGTTCGAGGCGGCGGAGGCGGCACTGGTTCCGGCGGTGAGGTTGGTGGCGGTCACCTTGAAGGTATAGGCCGTCCCTGCGGTCAGGCCCGAGGTGATGGTGCAGGTGGTCGCCGTCGCCCCACTGGCGGCACAGGTGCCACCGGCCGGGCTCGAGGTCACGGTGTAGCCGCTGATGGTCGAGCCGCCGTTGGCCGGGTCGGTCCAGGTCACGGAGGCCTGGGGATTGGACCCGTTGGCGATGCCGGTCACCGCCGAGGCGGTCCCGATGGTCGGCGCGTTGGGCACCGTGGCCGGGGTGAGGGCGCTCGAGGCGGCCGAGTTGGCGCTGTTGCCCGCGGCGTTGGTGGCCGTGGCGGTGAACGTGTACGACGTGCCCGCCGTCAGGCCCGAGGTGATCGTGCACGAGGTGGCCGTGGCCCCGCTGGCCGTGCAGGTTCCACCGGCCGGGCTCGAGGTCACCGTGTAGCCGGTAACGGCCGAGCCGCCGTTGGCGGCCGGGTCGGTCCAGGTCACCGTGGCCTGGGGAGCCGACCCGTAGGCGATGCCGGTCACGTTGGCGGCGGTCACACCGGTCGGCACGTTGGGCACCGTGGCCGGGGTGAAGCTGGCCGAGGCGGACGAGGCACCGCTGGTCCCCACGGCGTTGGTGGCGGTGACGGTGAACGTGTAGGCCGTCCCGGCGGTCAGGCCGAAGGTGATGGTGCAGCTGGTGCCGGCTGCCGTGCACGTGGCCGTGCCCGGCGAGGCGGTCACGGTGTACCCGGTGATGGGCGAGCCGTTGTCCGACGGTGCCGTCCAGCTGATGGTGGCCTCCGCCGTTCCTCCGTAGGCGATGCCGTTGACGTTGGCTGCGGTCACGCCGGTCGGTGCGTTGGGTGCGGTGGCCGGGGTCACGCTGGACGAGGGAGCCGAGGGCGCACTGATGCCCGCCGCGTTGGTGGCGGTGACCGTGAACGTGTAGGCCGTGCCGTTGGTCAGGCCGGTGAAGACGCAGCTCGTCGAACTGCCGGTGAGTGCGGTCGAGCACGAGGCCGGGGTGGCGACCGCCGGGCTGGAGGTCACGGTGTAGCCGGTCACGGTCGAGCCGCCGTTGTTGGCCGGGCCGGACCAGGTCACGGTGGCCGAGGTGTTGCCGAGTGTGGCCGCCCCGATGGTCGGGGCGTTGGGCACCGTGGCCGGGGTCACGCTGGCCGACGAGGCCGAGGGCAGGCTCGTGCCGGCGGCGTTGGTGGCCGTGGCCGTGAACGTGTAGGCCGTGCCGGCGGTCAGGCCCGAGGTGATCGTGCACGTGGTGGCGGTCGCACCGGAGGCGGTGCAGGTGCCGCCGGCCGGGCTGGAGGTCACCGTGTAGCCGGTGATGGCCGAGCCGCCGTTGTTGGCCGGGTCGGTCCAGTTCACGGTGGCGTGCGGGCTGGACCCGTAGGCGATGCCGGTCACATAGGAGGCGGAGCCGATGGTCGGGGCGTTCGGCACCGTCGCCGGGGTGACGCTGGCCGAGGCGGCCGAGGTGGCGCTGGTTCCCGCCGAGTTGGTGGCCGTGGCCGTGAACGTGTACGCCGTCCCGGCGGTCAGGCCCGAGGTGATGGTGCAGGTCGTGCCGGCCGCAGTGCAGGTGCCACCGGCCGGGCTGGAGGTCACCGTGTAGCCGGTGATCGCTGCGCCGCCGTTGGAGGGGGCCGTCCAGGTGATCGATGCCTGCGGGGCGGCGCCGTAGGCCACGCCGGCCACGTTGGTACCCGTGACCGCGGTGGGTGCGGCCGGGGCCGTGGCCGGGGTAAGGCTCGGCGAGGCGGCCGAGGGGAGGCTGTTGCCGACCGTGTTGGTGGCGACCACGGTGAACGTGTAGGCCGTGCCCGCGGTGAGACCGAAGGTCACCGTGCACGAGGTGGCTGTCGCCCCCGTGGCCGTGCAGGTGCCGCCGGCCGGGCTCGAGGTCACCGTGTAGCCGGTCACGGCCGAGCCACCGCTGTTGGTCGGGTCGGTCCAGGTCACCGTGGCGTGGGGCGTGGAGCCGTAGGTGAAGCCGTTGACGTTGGTGGCGGTCACGCCGGTGGGCACGGTCGGCACCGTGGCCGGGGTCACGCTGGCCGACGAGGCCGAGGGCAGGCTCGTGCCGGCGGCGTTGGTGGCCGTGGCCGTGAACGTGTAGGCCGTGCCGGCGGTCAGCCCCGACGTGATGGTGCACGAGGTGGCCGTGGCCCCCGACGCCGTGCAGCTACCACCGGCCGGGCTGGAGGTCACGGTGTAGCCGGTGATGGCCGAGCCGCCGTTGACCGGGTCGGTCCAGGTGACCGTGGTCTGGGGGGCGGACCCGTAGGCGATGCCGGTGACGTCGGTGGCGGTCACGCCGGAGGGGGCGTTCGGCACCGTGGCCGGGGTGAGGCTGTTGGAGGCGGCCGAGGGCGCGCTCGTACCGGCGGCGTTGGTGGCCGTCACGGTGAACGTGTAGGCCGTCCCTGCGGTCAGGCCCGAGGCGACGGTGCAGGTGGTCGCCGTCGCCCCACTGGCGGAACAGGTGCCACCGGCCGGGCTCGAGGTCACGGTGTAGCCGGTGATGGTCGAGCCGCCGTTGGCCGGGTCGGCCCAGGTCACGGAGGCCTGGGGGCTGGACCCGTAGGCGATGCCCGTGGCGTAGGTGGCGGAGCCGATGGTGGGCGCCGCCGGCACGGTGACCGGGGTGACGCTGTTCGAGGCGCCCGAGGACGCGCTCGACCCGGCGGCGTTGGTGGCCTTGACGCTGAACGTGTATGCCGTTCCTGCGGTCAGGCCCGAGGTGACGGTGCACGATGTGGCCGTGGCGCCGGTGGCGGTGCAGCTACCGCCGGCCGGGCTCGAGGTCACGGTGTAGCCGGTGATGGCCGAGCCACCGTTGGCCGGGTCGGTCCAGGTGACCGTGGCCTGGGGGCTGGTCCCGTAGGCGACGCCGGTCACGTAGGCCGCGGAGCCGATGGTCGGCGCGTTGGGCACGGTGGCCGGGGTGAGGCTGTTGGAGGCGACTGACGACGCACCGGTACCGGCCGCGTTGGTGGCGGTCACCGTGAAGGTGTACGCCGCGCCGGCGGTCAGGCCGGTGGTGACGGTGCAGGTGGTCCCGGCCGCCGAGCAGGTGGCCCCGCCGGGCGCCGCCGTCACCGTGTAGCCACTGATGGCGGCTCCACCGGTGGAGGGTGCGGTCCAGCTGATGGAGGCTTCGGCGGGCGATCCGTAGGCGATGCCGGCCACGTTGGTGGCGGTCACGCCGGTGGGCGCACCGGGTGCGGTGGCCGGGGTGAGGCTGTTGGAGGCGGCCGAGGGCGAACCGGGGCCCGCCGCGTTGGTGGCGGTGACGGTGAAGGTGTAGCCGGTGCCCGCGGTCAGTCCCGAGGTGACGGTGCAGCTGGTGGCCGTCGCACCGGTCGCTGTGCAGCTACCGCCGGCCGGGCTCGAGGTCACCGTGTAGCCGGTGATGGCCGAGCCGCCGTTGGCCGGGTCGGTCCAGGTGACGGTGGCCTGGGGGGCGGAGCCGTAGGGGAGTCCGGTCACGTAGGAGGCGGTGCCGATGGCGGGCGCCGCCGGCACGGTGGCCGGGGTCAGACTGGACGAGGCGGCCGAGGGCGAGCCGGTACCCGCCGCGTTGGTGGCCGTCACCGTGAACGTGTACGCCGTGCCGGCGGTCAGGCCGGCGGTGATGGTGCAGGTGGTGCCGGCAGCCGTGCAGCTGCCGCCGGCCGGGCTGGAGGTCACCGTGTAGTTGGTGATGGCCGATCCGCCGGTGGCCGGGGCCGTCCAGCTGATGGTGGCGTGGGGGGCCGTGCCGTAGGCGATGCCGGCCACGTTGGTGGCGGTCACCCCGGTCGGTGCCGCCGGCACGGTGGCCGGGGTGAGGCTGGCCGAGGCGGACGACGGCGCGCTGGTACCCGCGGCGTTGGTGGCCGTGGCGGTGAAGGTGTAGGCCGTTCCGGCGGCAAGGCCGGTGGTGATGGTGCAGGTGGTGGCCGTGGCCCCCGAGGCCGTGCAGCTGGCCCCGGCCGGGCTCGAGGTCACCGTGTAGCCGGTGATTGCCGTGCCCCCGGCGTTGGACGGGTCGGTCCACGTGACGGTGGCCTCGGGGGTGGACCCGTAAGTCAGCCCGGCCACGTTGGCGGCGGTCACCGCCGTCGGGACGTTGGGCACGGTGGCCGGGGTGACGCTGTTGGACGGACCCGTTGGCGCGCTGGAGCCGGCTGCGCTGGTGGCGGTGACCGTGAACGTGTACGCCGTGCCCGCCGTCAGGCCCGAGGTGACCGTGCACGACGTGGCCGTCGATCCGGTGGCCGTGCAGGTGGCGCCGGCCGGGCTCGAGGTCACCGTGTAGCCGGTGATGGCCGAGCCACCGTTGTGGGCCGGGTCGGTCCAGGTCACCGCGACCTGCGGGCTGGTCCCGTAGGCGATGCCGGTCACGTAGGAGGCGGCGCCGATGGTGGGCGCCTGGGGCACCGTGGCCGGGGTGAGGCTGGTGGAGGCGGTCGACGCCACGCTGGTGCCCGCAGCGTTGGTGGCGGTGACCGTGAACGTGTACGCCGTGCCGGCGGTCAGGCCCGAGGTGACGGTGCACGTCGTTCCGGCGGCCGAGCAGGTGGCCCCGCCCGGCGACGCCGTCACCGTGTAGCCGCTGATGGCTGCCCCGCCGGTGGCCGGTGCGGTCCAGCTGATGGAGGCCTGGGGGGTCGAGCCGTAGGCGATGCCGGCCACGTTGGCGGCGGTCACGCCGGTCGGGGAGTTGGGCACGGTGGCCGGGGTCACCCCGTTGGAGGCGGCCGAGGCGGCGCTCGTTCCGCCGGCGTTGGTGGCGGTGACGGTGAACGTATATCCGGTGCCCGTGGTCAGGCCGGAGGTGATGGTGCAGGTCGTGGCCGTGGCGCCCGATGCCGTGCAGCTGCCGCCGGCCGGGCTGGACGTCACCGTGTAGGAGGTGATGGCCGTGCCGCCGTTGTTGGCCGGGTCGGTCCAGGTGACCGCCACCTGCGGGCTGGTCCCGTAGGCGATGCCGGTTACGTAGGAGGCGGTGCCGATGGTCGGGGCGTGCGCCACCGTGGTGGCCGTCACGCTGTTGGACGCCGCCGATGCTGCCCCGGTGCCGGAGGCGTTGGTGGCCGTCACCGTGAACGAGTACGCCGTGCCCGCGGTCAGGGCCGAGGTGATGGTGCACGTGGTGCCCGCCGTGGAGCAGGTGGACGTTCCGGACGACGCCGAGACGGTGTAGCCGGTGATCGGCGCCCCGCCGTTGTACGGGGCGGTCCAGGCGATGGCGACCTGGGGGCTGGCGCCGTTGGCGACGCCGGCGACGACGGTGGCGGTGACGCCGGTCGGGGCGTTGGGCACGGTCGAGGGGGTGGCGGTCACCGGTGCCGAGGCGGGGCCGACGCCGACGGCGTTGGTGGCCGTCACCGTGAAGGTGTAGGTCGTGCCGTTGGTCAGACCGAGGAAGGTGCACGAGGTGGTCGAGCCGTTGGCGGTGGTGCAGGTCTGGCCCAGCTGGTCCGTGACGGTGTAGCTGGTGATGGGCGAGCCGTTGGCGGCCGGTGCCGTCCAGGACACGAGCGACTCGGTGCTCTGGTAGGAGGTGGCCGTGACGCCGGTGGGCGTGTTCGGGGTGGCGGCCGGGATGGCCGGTGCGGACGGCGCCGAGGCGGGCCCGGTGCCCACCCCGTTGGTGGCGGTGACGGTGAACGTGTACGAGGTGCCGTTGGTCAGCCCGGTCACCGTGCACGAGGTGGTGGTGCCGTTGGGCGTGGTGCAGGTCTGGCCGGCGCTCGAGGTCACCTTGTAGCTGGTGATGGCCGAGCCGCCGTCAGAGGCGGGTGCGGACCAGCTCACCGTCGACTGGTCGTTGGCGTTGGAGGTCCCCGACACGCCGGTGGGTGCACCGGGCAGCGTCGCCGGGGTGGCGGTGGCGGCGGCCGAGGCGGCGCCGGTGCCGGCCAGGTTGGTCGCCGTCACGGTGAAGGTATAGGTGGTGCCGTTGGTGAGTCCGGTCACCGTGCACGTGGTGGTGGTGCCGTTGGGCGTGGTGCAGATCTGTCCGCCGCTCGAGGTGACCGTGTAGGACGTGACCGGGGTGCCGCCGTTGGATGCCGGAGCGGTCCAGGTGACGACCGACCGGGCGTTGGCGTTCGACGTGGCGGCCACGTTGGTGGGTGCCCCGGGAACGGTCGCCGGGATGATGGCGGCGGAGGCCGCCGATGCCGGCCCGGTGCCCGAGGCGTTGGTGGCGGTCACCTTGAACGTGTAGCTGTCACCGTTGGTCAGGCCGGTCACGGTGATCGGGCTGCCCGCGCCGGTGGCCGTCTGGCCACCGCGGCCCGGGTTCGTCGTGTCGGTGGCGGTCACGGTGTAGCCGGTGATGGTGGCACCACCGTTGGACCCCGGCGCCGCGAACGAGACGGTCGACTGGGTGTTGTTGTACGCGGTCGCCGTCACGCCGGTGGGCGCGCCCGGGACGGTGGACGGCGTGCCCGACGTCGGAGACGAGGCCGGCCCCGTGCCGACGCCGTTGGTGGCCGTCACCGTGAAGGTGTAGGTCGTCCCATTGGCCAGGCCGGTCACCGTGCAGGTGTACGTGGTGCCGTTGGCGGTGTTGCAGGTCTGGCCACCGCTCGAGGTGACGGTGTACTTGGTGATGGCGGATCCGCCGTTTGACGCGGGGCGGTCCAGGTGACGACGGACTGGCCACTGGAGTTCGAGGTCGCCGACGCACCGGTCGGGGCCCCGGGGGCCGTGGTCGTGGGGACGACGGCGTTGGAGGCGGCCGAGGCCGGGCTGGTACCGGCCGCATTGGTGGCGGTCACCGTGAAGGTGTACGAGGTGCCGTCGGTCAGGCCGGTCACCGTGCACGACGTCGTGCTGGTGGTGCAGGTCTTGCCGCCGACGGACGAGGTCACCGTGTATCCGGTGATGGCGAGGCCGCCGTTGGACCCCGGTGCGGTCCACGACACGGTGGCCGACTGGTAGGCGCCGACGGCCGTCGCCCCGGTGGGGGCGCCGGGGGTAGTCCCGGTGTGGCGGAGGCCGATGCGGATGCCGCACTGGTGCCGAGGGCGTTGGTGGCCGTCACCGTGAAGGTGTAGGTCGTCCCGTTGGTCAGGCCGGTCACCGTGCAGGTGTACGTGGTGCCGTTGGCGGTGTTGCAGGTCTGGCCACCACTGGAGGTCACGGTGAACTTGGTGATGGCGGATCCGCCGTTGGAGGCGGGTGCGGTCCAGGTGACGACGGACTGGCCGTTGGCGTACGACGTGGCCGACACGGCGGTCGGGACGCCGGGGGGACCGGTCGGCGTGACCGAGTTCGACAGGCCCGACGACCCACCGGTGCCGGAGCCGTTGGAGGCGGCGACCGAGAACCTGTAGGTGTCACCGTTGGTCAGGCCGTTCACGGTGACGGGGCTCCCTGCGCCGCTCCCCGTCTGGCCACCGCGGCCCGCGTTCGTCGTGTCGGTGGCGGTGACGGTGTAGGAGGTGATGGGCGCACCGTTGGAGGCCGGCGCCGTGAAGGTCACGCTGGCGGATCCGCTGCCGGCGGTGGCGGTCCCGATGGTGGGAGTGCCGGGCACCGCCGCCGGTGTGGCCGCGGCGGAGGCGGCCGAGGCCGGGCCGGTGCCGATGGCGTTGGTGGCGGTCACGGTGAAGGTGTAGGCGGTCCCGTTCGTGAGTCCGATCACGGTGCAGGACTGGGTGCCGGTGGTGGTGCAGGTCTTGGCACCCGGTGACGACGTGACGGTGTACCCGGTGATGGGCAGACCGCCGTTGGAGGTCGGTGGGGTCCAGGACACCACAGACTGACTGTTGGCGTACGAGGTGGCGTTGACCGCCAGGGGGGCGCCGGGCTTGGTCGGGACGATGACCGAATTGGACGGGAGCGAGGCCGGTCCGGTGCCCAGTCCGTTGGTGGCCGTCACCGTGAAGGTGTAGGTGCCTCCGACGGTTAGTCCGGAGACGGTGGTCGTGGTGGCGCTGGCACCGGTGACATTGAGGCCGGTGCAGGACCCGCACGCCGGCGACGGCGTCACCGTGTAGTTGGTGATCGGCGATCCGGACGACGCTGGGTCGGTCCAGCCCACGGTCACCGTGTCGTTGACGTTGCCCGTCGCGGTGACCTGCGTCGGCGCGTAGGGGACGTTGGGCGCGGTGATCGACGGGGAGGGCAGGGACGGGTCACTGGTGCCGTTGGCGTTGGTGGCCGTGACCGTGAAGACATAGCTGTCCCCTGGAATGAGCCCACCGACGCTGGCCGAGGTGGCCGTGGCACCGGACACCGTGAGGCCCGTGCAGGAGGAGCACGACGGGTTCGCGCTGAGGTTGTACCTGGTGATGGGCGATCCGTGGTTTGCGGGGTCGACCCAGTTGACCGTGGCGACACCTCCCACGCTGGCGGTGGCGGTCACGCTGGTCGGCGGTGCCGGTGCCGTGATGGTCGGGTAGCCAGGGAGTGCTCCGGGGTTGGTGGCGCAGTACTGGGAGATCGTCTGGGTGGAGCCGTACACGGGCAGCAGCGTCGGGCAGATGTTCGTGGGGGTGGCGATCGTGTTCCCGGTGACGGAGGTGAGGACCCAGGACGGCGTGGTCGGAACGAGGTAGCTCGGGGGAGCGAGGAAGTCGAGCAGCGGGTCCCAGGTGTAGTGCTTGACGAATCCGGATGACGTGCTCGAGCCGTTGAACGTGCCCACCGGGCCACGGGCGAACTGCTGGATGGAGCCGTACACGTACAGAGGGCCTTCGTCCGAACCGGTTCCGTAGTTGTTGACCACGAACGACTGGTTGAGGGCGAGGACGGCGGCGTCGATGGTGATCCCACCGGTCCCGTTGGCGACGTTGCCCGTACCTGTCGAAGGGTCGCACAGGGCGCCGGGCGTTCCGGCGCAGGCGGGCAGGACGGACCCACCGCTGCCATTGGTCACCGGGTGGTTGACCTCGACGTACTCGTTGGCGATCAGGCCCAGCGAGTCGTTGGTACCACCGGGTGCGTAGGGACAGAACCCCTCGGACTGAGCGCTCGAGCCGCTCTGGCCCACGACCCACTGGCCGGAGCAGTCCTGGTAGGTGACATTGCCGTCGACGATGATGTCGTTGGAGGTGCCGATCGTGAGCTGTCCGGACAGGTTCCCGTTGACGAAGGCGTCACCCTCGGCGTCGGGCGTTCCCGTCTCGCCGTAGTAGCAGCCGGAGCAGCCGCCGGCCGTCGTCTGCGAGTTCGCCCCGTAGGACGTCGACGGTGTGTACGTGTTGGTCTGGCCGAGGTTGGCCTGTGACGTGCCGACGTAGTTGCCGCCGCTGTAGATGGCGGAGAACGCGCCCGTGCCGTTGCTCGCCTCGGTGAAGGTGCAGGTGGCGGTGGACTGCCAGTTGCTGCCGACGGCCACCGGCGCGGACCAGTTGGCGCCGGTGCACGTGCCCGAGGTCGGGATGGCCGTGCTCGAGTTGCCGAACCGACCGCTGGTCGTCTGGCTGAACGCGACGGTGGCGCCGCTGCTGATGTTGCTGCTGGCCGACGTCACCGTGGCGGTGAGGGTGACCGTGGCACCGGGGGTCGGGTTGGCGGTCGACGTCAGGTTGGTGGCCGAGTTGGCGACGTAGGCGTCGAACGGGTTCGCCCCGGTGACCGTCTGCCCGGTGGTGGCCTGCTGGACGAACACGACACCGTTGGGTGGGAGGGGAGCGGTCCCGTTGTTGGGACAGTCGTTCTGGTTGGCGGGGATGTTGTTCTGGTCCAGGGTGTAGCCGTTGACCAGCACCGAGCCCTCGGGCGTGTCGGGGCTGCTCACGGTCATCTGTCCGACGCCGGATGCGTTGGTGCTCAGGGTGATCTGGGTGGGGCCGGAGTAGAGGCAGCCGTTCTGGCTGGCGATCACGCCGAGCTGGGTGTCGTCAGCGGGGGGCTCTTCGACCGGGTTGCCGTAGGAGCTGTTCGTCGTGTCGTACAGGTGGACCTCGCCATTGGCGTTGGTGCACGTGGAGTAGCCGCCGTTCATGCCGTCCGTGGCTTTCGAGTTCTGGTTGTTGTCGTCGACGAACTGGCAGTTCGGGTCGGCAGTCTGGACCGCCGACGGCACGGCAGGAGATGCACCTGGATTGCCGAACGAGGGAGAGCCCGACTGGGTGCCGTCACCACTCACGAAGACCGAGTCGTTGGTGTACGTCGGACCGAACAGGTAGTCGTTCGGGCCGAAGTACACCTGCGAGCTGCAACTGGCGGCACTGTTGTCGATGTTGTAGTTGACGGCGGGCGCACCGTTGGGCAGCGCCGTGGTGCTCCAGTTGTAGTTGCACGTGGAGTAGTCCCCGTTGGGACTGTAGGACTCGAAGTTCGACCACCACACGTGGGAGAGGAAGCCGTTCTTCGGCTGCAGGTTGAGGATCTTGTCGGCGAAGATGTACCCGGTCGGCGACTGGGGGTCCTTGGCCGCGCCGACCACTTCGACCGCCAGGTTGGTGAGCTCGTGGGTCGTCGGGTCGAAGGTCGGTTGCGGGTTCCCGTACGAGTAGTACTCGGCGCCGGTGTTGGTGGACTCCGATCCGGTCACCAGGTTCCATTCGCCGTAGTTGATGCCGCTGCAGAGGCCGGTGCCGTTCGTGCTCGTGCTGCAGTAGGCGAGGCTGGGATTGGCGTTGACGGCCGTCACGTAGGCGTTCGACCCGGCGGTCACCGCCTGGCTGGAGTAATCGGACACCGACGCGGTCTGCTGGAGGGGGACCGACTGGACGACGTTGAGGACGAGGGTTCCACCGATGGCGCCGACGATGAGGATGAGCGCCAGGACGGCGATGATCGCCGTCTGGCCGAGGTCTGATCCGCGCCCGGCGTGGCGCTGCTCGGCACGGGCCGTAGCGGCCTTCCGGCGGTTCTTCCACGATGTCGGCATTGCGGTCATCCTTCGCCTAGGACTCATAGGGGTTGCACTGCCCGGTGATGTACTGGAACGGGTAACAGCTCGCGTTCGTACTTAGGGGATAGCGGTATTCGATGATCTGGTTCTCGACGGCGCCGTTGCCCTGGGTGCCGGGCTTGCTCACGATGAGGTGGATCCCGACGCTCTGGATGTCGTCGAGGGGGCACACGAGGGTGGACGTGGACAGGCAGGATGGATTGCCCAGGGCGTCGACCAGGGCCTGGGTACTGCTCGGGTAGCTGCACGGTACGGCGACGGTGCACTGCGGCGGTGTAGTGGCCCCGGGATTGGCGACAGGCAGACCGGTGACCACCTGCGGGACCTGGTTCAGATCAGACGGAGTCAGGATGAAGCTGGCACTGGTGGTCGGGTCGACGATCGTGTAGGTGAAGATCGGGTTGACCGGGTTTCCCGACACGTCGACGTCAGCCGGGCTGTTGACCACGTCCTGGATGTTGGCGACCAGCCGGTAGCTGTTCGAGTACTGGCACGTGCCGCCCGATGTTCCGTTGACCGGGACCGGGCACGTGGACACCCCGGGAGACGTGACGCCGACCAGTGGGAGATACATCCTCACCTGGAGGCTGCACGGGCTGGCGACGGTGCACTGGGTATTGGGCCCGGCTGAGGTGGAGGTCACCGGACTGCCGTTTGCGGCGATCTCCTCGGCCACGATCTGGGCAGGTCCGGCGGTGCAGGACGTGGACGGACAGCTGGAGCTGTAGCCGACGACGTTGGAGTACTGGGTCCCGATGTTGGCGTACCAGGTGACGGCGAAATTCCCGACGGACTGGAAGGCCGGGGTCGGGAAGCCGCCGTTGGCCTGCGGTGCCGGCTCGACTTCCGAGGCGACCAGTGACCGGATGGGTGCGAGGGCCGGGATGACCTGGTCGAACTCCTGGTACTGGGCCGAGACGTTGGTGCTCAGCGTCTCGATCAGGTTCATCGAGACCATCACCAGCCCGAGGAGCAGCACGAGCACCGCTGACGTGATCAGCAGTTCTACGAGCGTCATCCCCTCGTCACCGCGGTCGCGCTCGCGAAAGGACGAGATCATGCCGGCACCTGGACGAGGTTGGGCAGGTAGTCGGTCGTGGTCGTCGCCGGGGTCGAGTTCGTGTTGATGATCTGCACGGTGCTGGGGCCGACGACCAGGAAGATGTTCGTCGGCGTCACGGCCGTGCCGCCGATGGTCACCGAGTAGTTGTAGATGCCGTACGGGACCGAGGTCATCGTGACCCCGGTGGCGTCGCTGGTCGGGACGTTGTACGTGTCCTGGTTGATGACCGGGGGGTAGGTGGGGGGCACCGTCTGCGGCACGGGGGGCGTGTAGGCGTAGCAACCCACGGACGTGAGCGTGAGCGTCGCCCCGGCCACGGGTGCGTTGGACCCGGTCGTCAGGCGGAGTGGGAGCAGACTCAGCGGGACGGTCGCTGACGCCGTACCGCCCGGCAGTGCATTGAGCGTCGAGGAGACCGTCGGCGAGGAGGGGAGCGCGGCGTTGGCAGGAGCAGGTGTGGTGGTGATCGGGGACTGCGCGCTGCAATCACCTGCGGCGACCGAGTACCCCCCTGGCTGCGGATAGAGGAGGCTGGGCAGGCTCGTTGCGTTGGACGGCTGGCCGGCGGCCACCTGGGTCGACCATGCCGTGGTCGATGCCGGGGCGACCTCCAGCGGGATGCCGGAGACGGTGCTCCCACCGAAGGTGGTCGGGGTCTGGGACGACCACGAGCCGCTGGGTCCGGACGACGAGGTCAGAACGATGGGTCCGTTCGCCGTGGCGCCGACGGCGGCGCAGGCGGCCTTGGAGGCCGACGCCGGACTCTCGCAGGAGACCCCGGTGTAGAACTGCACGGTGGTGCCGGACGGTGGGCTGGCGAAGTTCCACGCCCAGCTCCCCCCGGACAGGGAGCCGACGAGGAGTTGTCCGACGCCTGATGCGCCCGAGGTCTCCGAGGTGACGACACAGTCGGCCACGGCGCTGCCGTTCGGCTGTCCACACGCCACGGCGCTTCCGACGGCCACGTTGGTGGGGATCCCGTTCGACTGCACCCAGGTGTCGGGGGTCGTCGTGAGGTCACCCGTCCAGACGGCCGCCGTGTTGCCCTGGGTGTTCGGGGCCGCGCTGCCGATGGCCACGCAGTGCGAGCCGGAGCACGCGATTCCGGTGACCGACGTCGCTCCCGTCGGGAACGTCGACTCGTAGCCCCACGTGCTGGCGCCGCTCCCGGCGATGGTGGCGACGATGACCGTGCCGTCGGAGGAGCTGGCTCCGTCTCCGGTGGCCGTGGCGAGACAGGTCGTCGTCGACGGGCAGGTGATGGTCCCGACCGCTGTCGGCGGGAACGGGAGGAGGAGCGTCGCGGTCGGCAGGTAGTCAGCGGTCACGGTGGGTGCCAGGGTGGACGGGTCTCCGTCGAGCCGGAGCACGCCCGGTCCCGCTGCGGTGGAATAGCTCAATTCACAGGTGCCCGACGTGGGGCAGGCGAGCGAGTTGAACGCGGTGAACGTCGGCGACGCCGGCGTGACGTTCCGCCACACGTCGGTGCCCGAGCCGACACTCCCGGCCAGGAGCACCGGACCCGCCGCCGCCGTGCCCAGCGCATAGCAGCCGTCATGCGAGGGGCAGGTGACCTGCGTGATGTCGGTGACGCCACCGGGCACGCCGTCGGTGGTCGTCGAGTTGAAGTTCGTCGTGGTGCTGGCGATCAGTCCGGCACCGTTCAGGTAGCCGACACCCACGCACTTCGCCGATGCCGCAGTTGTGCAAGCGACCTGGTTGAGGTGGCTCTGGTTGGACAGTGTCGCCACCGTCCAGTTCGCGCTGGTGCCGCCCCAGGCTGCCGATGCCCCGGTCGTTCCGCTGCCGAGCGTGACGCACGTCAGCCCGGCAGCGTCGGGACAGGCGACGCCGGAGTCGACGGCGGAGGCGCCGCCGTAGCTCAGGTTGGCGTCGATCCCCTCGTCGAACCCCCCGAGCGAGACGACCGACTCGGCGGTCACGGTGACCGACTTGGTCGTCTGGTCCACGGGACTGTTGTTGGTGCCGACGAACTCGGGCGTGCCCGTGTAGCCGGGGATCCCCGAGGTCGGCTGCTCGGCGGAGATCGTGTACGTCCCCACGGGAACCTGGGCGAAGATGCAGCCGTTCAGATCGGGGTACAGCTTGTAGGGATTGGGGGAGAGGTTGAGCGTCCCAGAGGGGGTGGAGGTCTGGGTCACCCACACCGGGATCGCCTCCAGTCGGGTGAGGGCGGAGTTGCCGAGGACGTCGGCCTCGCCCTCGTTCGACACGGTGATGGCCAGGAATCCCTGGGTCTGCACCCCCGGCTTGGGATAGTCGATCTCGGTGGTCTGGGAGAGCGAGTTCTGGTTGTTGTGCCCCCAGGTCACGGTGACCTGCAGCTGGATGACACCGGGGTGGGAAGGACTGGGCGGCGTACCCGCCGAGCACAGGTCCGACTGGCCGACGTCGTTGACCAGGTTTTCGGTGTAGTCGGCGGTCGCCGTGTACTGCGTGCCGGCCAGGAACGTGTGGCCGTTGGCATCGGAGAGTGCCTGGACGCCGGCATCCGTCGTGGTCGTCGAGGTGAGGAGGGTCGGTTGGTTGGCGAGCACCGTCC
The DNA here is from genome assembly GCA_963841925.1 of uncultured Acidimicrobiales bacterium. GTDB lineage: Bacteria > Actinomycetota > Acidimicrobiia > Acidimicrobiales > RAAP-2 > Bog-756. The sequence goes on along the minus strand of CAWJER010000002.1, from coordinate 603,671 downwards.
CGTTCGACGTCGGGGGGTTCGAGTTCGACAGCACCTGGATCCAGGAGTCGGCCAGCTGCTCCGCCGCCTGGCGCTGGCGGGTCTGGACCGCGGACGACGAGACGCTGGTCAGGAGGATGCCCATCGGGATCATGGTCACGAGCAGGAGCACGGTGGCGACCAGGACCTCGATCAGCGAGATGCCGTCGTCGGTGCGGTGGTCGACGAGTCGACGGTAGGCCGAGGCGCGCCGTGTCACCCCGGTCGTGCCCGGCCGGCGGTCCCGACTCGTGGTCGGACTGCGGTGTGGATACTTGTTCGGGAACATTGCGCTCTTTCGGCAGAGTACGGCTGAGGGAACATGTGTTCCTAGGCGTAATTCCACCTAGAGCCCTATCGGCGGCGTGGTGCGGGGACTTGAGGTGGGCCGCTCGGCCGCGGACGACCGCGACGCGTGACTGCGAGGTCACGCAGTCGGTCGGAGCGAGGAGGGGCAGGAGCGGCGCGACCCTCGACCCGAGGTCGAGGGTCGCGGGTGGACCGGCGGCGACGACGTCGCAACAGCCGCAGAGCGGGGCTACGCGGTCATCCATCCAGCGCGGGTGCGCCGTCCGACCGGTCTCCTGTCCACGGCCCCGTGGGCCGTCGACGGTCGGAGTCGTCGTGGACCATCCCATCCGGTGGGGGCGTGACGTCCGGACGGCTCATCGGAGGAGTCCGAGACGGTCGAGCCGGACGGCAGGCGGGTGCGGGCATCCGGCACCGAATCGAACCGGCCCGATGAACTGCTATCGGACCGAGGCGGATCCGAGATCACACCGAAATGAAACCGAATCCGAACCGAGTTCGAGCCGGATTTGGACCCCAGGGACGGCTCAGTAGGAGCGGGGCAGACCGAGCGAGTGCTGGGCCACGTAGTTGAGGATCATCTCGCGGCTGACCGGGGCGATCCGCAGCAGCCGGGCCATGCCCCACAGGTCGGCGATCCCGTACTCGGTGGACATGCCGTTGCCGCCGTGTGTCTGGATGGCCTGGTCGAGCGCTCCCAGGGTGGCCTCGGCGGCGGCGTACTTCGCCATGTTGGCCGTCTCGCCGGCCAGGGGCGAGTCCCCGTCGTTGTCGCAGAACCAGGCCGCCTTGTCGGTCATGGTCCGGGCCAGCTCGACCTCGATCTTGGCCTTGGCCAGCGGATGGGAGACACCCTGGTGCCGGGCGATGGGGGTGCCCCACACCTCGCGGGTGGTGGCGTACTCGGCCGCCCGGGCCAGGACGTAGCGGCCGATACCGTTGGCCGTGGCCGCCGACAGGATCCGCTCGGGGTTCAGGCCGTAGAAGACCTGGCGCAGGCCCTCGCCCTCGTCGCCGATCAGCCGGTCGGTCCCGACCTGGACGTTGTCGAAGAAGAGCGTGAACTGCTTCTCCGGCGCCGTGATCTCCACCGGTAGGACCTGCTTGTCGAGCCCGGGCGTGTCGACGTCCACCACGAACAGCGACAGGCGCCCGCGGCCGGTGTCGGGGTCCACGCCGGTCTTGGTCACGACCAGGATGGCCTCGCACTCGTCGACGCCGGAGATGTAGTACTTCTGCCCGTTGAGCCGGTACAGGTCACCGTCCTTGGTGGCGGTCAGGCCCAGGTTGTGGGAGTTCGACCCGGCGTCGGGCTCGGTGATGGCGAACGCCATCTTCAGCTCGCCGGTGGCGAACCGGGGGAGCCACCGCTGCTTCTGCCCCTCGGTGCCGAACTTGGCGATGATGGTGGCGCAGATGGCCGGCGACACGACGATGACCAGCAGCGGGCAGCCGGCGGCCGCCAGCTCCTCGGCGACGGCGGCCAGCTCGGTGATGCCACCCCCGCCGCCGCCGTACTCCTCGGGGACGTTGACGCCGAGGAAGCCCTGCTCGGCCACGGCGCTCCACAGCTCGTCGGTCCGCTCGTCGGCGTGCGCCTTCTCGACGTAGTACCCGTGCCCGAACTTGGCGGCGATCGAGCCCACCGCCTCACGCAGCATCTGCAGCTCGTCGGATTCGATGAAGTCCATGGGTTCCTCCTGGCGCGGTCACGGCTCGGGGCCGGGGTCGGTGGTGCTCGGTCGGCCGGACGTCCCCGGCGGGCGGGTGGAGCGGGCCCCTCCCGGGGACCAGACTACGACGCGGGCGGGAGGAGGCGGGCCGGGATGTCCACCATCCGGCTCCGGAGGTACTCGCCCAGCCCCTTGGCCTGCGGGTCGGGCCGGGTAGAGGACGCCACGCCCTCGCCCAGCAGTCCCACCACCACGAAGTTGAGGGCCCGCAGGTTGGCGAACGCGTGACGTTCGACGGCGAGCTCGTCCGCCTCGGGCAGCAGGGAGCGGAAGCGGTCGAGGGTGAGCTCGGCGTCGAGCCAGTCCCAGGCCTCGTCGGACCGGGCCCACAGGCCGACGTTGGCGTTCCCTCCCTTGTCACCCGACCGCGCGCCGATCAGGGTGCCCAGGGGTCGCTTCAGCGTGGGACCGTCCAGGAGTGCGTCGGCCCGGGTCCGGGGGGAGGGCACGGCGCCGGGCGCCTCGGGCACCCCGGGGGAGAGGGAGGCATCCTCGCCCGAGTCGACGACGGACGGTCCCGGCTCGGCCCGGTGGCCGTGGTGGGGGACCTCTACCCGCGCACCGTCGGGAAGGACCACGCTCGGGACCACCAGCGCGGCGGGGACCAGGGCGGGCCAGTAGACGCCGTAGGCGGTGCCCGCCCCCGGCGGTGCGGTCAGGTGCAGGCCCGGGTAGCCGGCCAGCGCCAGCTCGGTGGCCGCTCCCGAGAACCGCCGTCCCACCCGCTCGGCGTCCCCGTCCTTCACGGTGATCCGCAGCTGGGCGGTGGCCTCCACGTTGGTCGGTGCATCCTCCTTGTCCGACCGGATCAGCCGGGCGTCGAACTCGGCGAACTGCCCGGTGCCGCCGAGGGCGTCGGCGAGGGAGCGGACGGTGAGGTCGGCCTTGGCCTCGATGTCGAGTCCGGTGAGCACGAAGGTCATCGTGTTGCGCCACCCGCCGAGCAGGTTGAGGCAGACCTTGACGTCGCGCGGGGCGGGCAGGCCCCTGGTGCCCGACAGCCGCACCCGGTCGCCGCCCTCGTCGGTGACCACGATGGTGTCGAACCGGGCGACCACGTCGGTGTTCGGATAGTGGTGGCCGGAGATCTCGTAGAGGAGCTGGGCGGTGACGGTGCCGACCGAGACCTCGCCACCCGTGCCCGGGTGCTTGGTGATGACCGACGACCCGTCGGCGGCGACCTCGGCGATGGGGAACCCGGGGTGCTCCAGGCCGGGCACCTCGGTGAAGAAGGCGTAGTTGCCTCCGGTGGCCTGGGGGCCGCACTCGATGACGTGCCCCGCCACCACCGCTCCGGCCAGGGCGTCCCAGTCGGTCTCGGACCACCCGTGGTGCCAGGCGGCCGGTCCCACCACCAGCGACGCGTCGGTCACCCGGGGGCAGACCACCACGTCGGCCCCGGATCCGAGGGCCTCGACGATCGGCCACGCGCCCAGGTAGGCGTTGGCCGAGACCACCGTGCCCTCGGCGGTGTCCAGCGCGGCCCCGGTGTCGAGATGGGCGAAGGTGTGGCCCGCACCGGTGAGCTCGCCGAGGCGCGGCAGCAGGCCGTCGCCCTCCACGTGGGCCACGGCCACCGACAGTCCGAGCCGGTCCGCCAGCAGTCCCACCTGGTCGGCCAGGCCGGCCGGGTTGAGGCCACCGGCGTTGGTCACGACCTTGATACCGCGGTCGACGCAGGTGCCGAGCACCTCCTCCATCTGGGTGAGGAAAGTGTGGGCCCAGCCCGTGCGACGCGTCGCGCTGGAGCCCCTTCCACAGGATGAGCATGGTGAGCTCGGCCAGCCAGTCCCCGGTGAGCACGTCGATGGGGCCGCCCTCGACCATCTCCCGTGCGGCCGACAGCCGGTCGCCGTAGAAGCCCGAGCAGTTGGCGATGCGGAGGGGCTCGCTCACGACCGCCCTTCCCGGCCGGAGTCCGTGTCGGGACCGCCGTCCTCACCGTCGGCGTCGGGCTCGACGACCACCAGGAGCCGGCCCGTCTCCACCTGGTCGCCCTCGGCCACGTCCACCTCGGCCACCGTACCGGCCCGTCCGGCGTGGACGGCATGCTCCATCTTCATGGCCTCCAGGACCACGAGGACCTGGCCCGCCTCCACGCGCTGGCCGCCGGCAACGGCCACCCGGACCACGCTGCCCGGCATCGGGGCGAGCGCCGAACCCTCGGACAACTGTTCGGCGGCCACCGGGTGGCGGTCCACCTCGACCAGGCGCGACGACCCGTCGGACCCGTCGACGTACGCCACGGCCCCGACACGGTGGACCCTGTAGCGGCGGGCGACACCGCCGGCCTCCAGCGTGACGGCGTCGCCGGTGGCTGCGCCGATGACGACGTCGAGCACCTCGCCGTCGAGCGCCACCTCGGCCACGGCACGGCCCCGGCGAGCCATCCGGTAGGCCACCCGCACCGTCCGGGGCCCGACCTCGAAGGTGACCTCCTGGCGGTCCAGGTCGTTGTTCCGCCAGCCCGAGGGCAGCGTGGCGAGCACGTGGGCGGACGCCCGCCGTGCCGACTGGCCGGCGACCGCGGCGGCCACGGCATGGCGGCCGACCGCCCCCTCGTCGGCCAGCGGGGCGGCCAGCAGATCGAGGCCGTGCCGGTCGAGGAAGCCGGTGTCGGTGTCTCCGGCGCCGAACGACTGGTGGCGCATCGTGCGTACCAGCAGATCGCGGTTGGTGGTCACCCCGTGGATCCGCGACCCGGCCAGCGTGGCCGTCAGGGCGGCGACGGCCTCGGGCCGGGTGGGGGCATGGGCGATGACCTTGGCCAGCATCGGATCGTAGTGGGGGCTGACCACTCCTCCGGACTCCACGCCCGAGTCGAGCCGGATCCCGGCCCGGTCGGTGGGCACGGTGAACTCGTCGAGGGTGCCGGTCGACGGCAGCCATCCGGCGGCGGGATCCTCGGCGTACAGGCGGGCCTCGACGGCGTGCCCCACCGGGCCACGGGCGACGGCGGCGTGGACCTCGGCGGGCAGCGCGCCCCCAGCGGCCACGAGCAGCTGGAGGCGGACCAGGTCCAGTCCGGTCACCTCCTCGGTCACCGGGTGCTCGACCTGCAGCCGGGTGTTCATCTCGAGGAAGTAGGGGTCGCCGTCACCACCGGCACCACCCGTGTCGAGGACGAATTCGACCGTCCCGGCGTTGACGTAGCCGACGGCGCGGGCCGCCGCCACCGCCGCATCGGACAGCCGGGTCCGCAGCGCGGGGCCGACGACGGGGGAAGGGGACTCCTCGATGATCTTCTGGTGACGCCGCTGGATGCTGCACTCGCGCTCGAACAGCGCCACCACGTCACCGTGGGCGTCGGCCAGCACCTGGACCTCGATGTGGCGCGGGGCGGTGATGTAGCGCTCCAGGAATACGGTGCCGTCACCGAATGCCGACAGTGCCTCGCGCCGGGCCCCGGACAGGGCGTCGGCCAGTTCGTCGGCCGATGCGACGATGCGCATGCCCCGCCCGCCCCCGCCGGCGGAGGCCTTGACCAGCAGTGGCCATCCGAGGGCGGCCACCTCGTCCGGGTCGGGCGGCACGTCGCCGTCCACCGTGATCGAGGGCAGCGTCGGGACCCCGGCGGCCCGCATCATGTCCTTGGCGCCGATCTTCGACCCCATGGCGTCGATGGCGGCGGCCGGCGGGCCGACCCAGGTCAGCCCGGCGCCCACGACGGCGCGGGCGAAGTCCCCGACTCGGACAGGAAGCCGTAGCCGGGGTGGACGGCGTCGGCGCCCGAACGGCGGGCGGCGTCGAGCAGGAGATCGTGGCGGAGGTAGGTGTCGCCCGGGGCGTCGCCGGGAAGCCGGACGGCGAGGTCGGCCTCGGCCACATGGGGGGCGTCGGCGTCGGCGTCCGAGTGGACGGCCACCGTGGCGATCCCCATCGAACGGGCCGTGCGCATGATCCGGCGCGCGATCTCCCCCCGGTTGGCGACCAGGAGCGAGGTCACCGGGCGGAACGGGGTGGCGGGGGTGCTCATCGCCGCCTCACATCCGGAAGACGCCGTAGCCGCGGGTGCCCGAGATCGGCTGGTTGTCGATGACCGACAGGCAGAGACCCAGCACGGTGCGGGTGTCGCGCGGGTCGATGATCCCGTCGTCGTACAGGCGGGACGACAGGAAGAGGGGCAGCGACTCGGTCTCGATCTGGGCCTCGACGAGCGCACGCATGGCCTCGTCCGCCTCCTCGTCGAACGGGATGCCCTTGGACTCGGCCGACTGGCGCCCGACGATGGAGAGCACCCCGGCCAGCTGGGCCGGGCCCATCACGGCCGACCGGGCGTTGGGCCAGGCGAAGAGGAACCGGGGGTCGTAGGCCCGACCGCACATGCCGTAGTTGCCGGCCCCGTAGGAGGCGCCGATGTTCACGGTCAGGTGGGGGACGGAGGAGTTGGAGACGGCGTTGATCATCATGGCGCCGTGCTTGATGATGCCGCCCTGCTCGTACTCCTTGCCGACCATGTAGCCGGTGGTGTTCTGGAGGAAGAGGAGGGGCACGTCGATCTCGTTGGCCAGCTGGATGAACTGGGTGGCCTTGTGGGCCTCCTCGGAGAAGAGGACGCCGCGGTGGTTGGCCAGCACGCCGATCGGATAGCCGTGGATCGAGGCCCACCCGGTGACCAGGCTGCGTGCCGTAGAGGGGCTTGAACTCGTCGAACCGCGACCCGTCGACCACCCGGGCCAGCACCTCCCGGGGGTCGAAGGGCATCTTGGGATCGGCCGACGCGATCCCGAGCAGCTCGTCGGGATCGTGGACCGGCCCGTCGGCGGGCTCCGACGGGCCCGGTCCCCGCTTGCGCCAGTGCAGGCGTCGGACGATCTGGCGACCCAGCCGGATGGCGTCGACCTCGTCGACCGCCAGGTAGTCGGCCAGGCCCGACACCCGGGCGTGCATGGAGGCACCGCCCAGCTCCTCGTCGGTGGACTCCTCACCGGTGGCCATCTTCACCAGCGGCGGCCCACCCAGGAACACCTTCGACCGCTGTTCGATCATCACGACGTAGTCGCTCATGCCGGGCACGTAGGCGCCGCCGGCGGTGGCGTTGCCGAACACGACCGACACCGTCGGGATGGCGGCCGCCGAGTGGCGGGTGATGTCCCGGAACGCCCGTCCACCCGGGATGAACAGCTCGGCCTGGGCCGGAAGGTCGGCCCCGCCCGATTCGGTGAGGCTGATCGACGGGAGCCGGTTGGCGAGGGCGATGTCCGAGCCGCGGGCCCCCTTGCGGAACGACCACGGGTTCATCGCCCCGCCCCGCACCGTGGGGTCGGTGGCGTTGATCAGGCACTCGACCCCCTCGACCACGCCGATGCCCAGGATGGAGGAGGCCCCGACCGTGTACTGGGTGCCCCAGGCGGCGAAGGGGCACAGCTCGAGGAACGGCGTGTCGCGGTCGAGGAGGAGCTCCACCCGCTCGCGGGCGGTCATCTTGCCCCGCTCCCGGTGCCGGGTCACGTAGCGCTCGCCCCCACCGGCCCGGGCCACGGCCAGCTCGGCCTGCACCAGGTCGAGGCCGTCGCGCAGGGCGCGCTCGTTGGTGGCGAAGGTGTCGGAACCGGAGTCGATGGCGGTGGGGAGTACGGGCATGTGCGGTTCGTTCCCAGGTGGGGGCGGTGGCGGGGGACGGGGTCGCATTGCCCCGGCCGACGTGGGAAGAATAGGCCCATGACCCACGTGCCGTGTGCCGAGCCCCGCACCGCCCCGCCGAGCGACCGCGCAGGGGTGGCACCGTGGTGATCCGCACCTATCCCCAGGGCAGCGCCGACGACTGGGACTCCGCCACGGTCGGCACGTCGCGCTCGACACCGGACGGGCGCCCCCTGTCCGCCGTCGTGCTCGCCGCCGGACACGGCACCCGGATGCGATCGGCCCGGCCCAAGCCCCTCCACCGGCTCTGCGGGCGACCCATGATCCTGCACGTCCTCGACGCCCTGGCCGAGCTGCCGGTCACCCGGGTCGTCGTCGTGGTCGGGCACCGGGCCGAGTGGGTGACCAAGACGCTCATCGAGCACGCCCCTCCCGGCATGACCATCGAGTTCGTGGAGCAGGTCGAGCAGCGGGGGACCGGTGACGCCATGTCGGTCGCCCTCACCGGGCTGCCCGACGAGGAGGACGGTGACGACGGCGACGTCGTGGTCCTTCCGGGCGACACCCCGCTGCTGCGCCCCGGCACCCTGGCCCGACTGGTCCGGGCCCACCGGACGGTCGACGACGCCGCCACCCTGCTGACCGCGGTGCTCGACGACCCCACCGGCTACGGCCGGGTGGTGCGCGGGCGCGACGACGCCGTGGCCCGTGTGGTCGAGGACGGCGACGCCACCGATGACGAGCGGGAGGTGCGCGAGGTCAACACCTCGATGTACTGCTTCAAGCGGAGCGTCCTGGCGCCGTCGCTCCGGCGGCTCAGCCCGTCGAACGCCCAGGGCGAGTACTACCTGACCGACGTGGTCGAGGTCCTCTACGAGGCGGGCCACCGGGTGGGGTCCGTGGTCGTCGAGGACACGATGGAGGTGGCCGGGGTCAACGACCGGGCCCAGCTGGCGGTGGCCGAGGCCGAGCTGCGCGACCGGATCAACGAGCGGTGGATGCGCCGCGGGGTCACCATGTGGGATCCCGTGAACACCTACATCGACGTGGACGTCACCCTCGCCACCGACGTCGTCCTCCTGCCCGGGGTCATCCTGCAGGGCGCCTGTGTCGTCGGCGAGCACGCCGAACTCGGTCCCGACACCCGGCTCGTCGACACGACGGTGGGCGACGGCGCCGTCATCACCTCCAGCGTCTGCCGGCGCTCGGTCGTCGGCCCCGACGCCCGGGTCGGTCCCTTCGCCGTGCTGGCTGAGGGCACCGAGGTCCCGGCCGGCGGCGTGGTGGGCGCGGCGCCATCTGACCCGGGCGCCCCGTCGCGGTAGCGTCGGCCCATGGAATTCACGCCGCGCCGCCGCCTCGACCTGGTGTCGGGCCGCTCCCATCCGGAGCTGGCCCAGGAGATCGCTGCGCAGCTGGGGGTCGAGCTGGGCGAGGCCAACCTGCGGGAGTTCGCCAACGGCGAGATCCACTGCCGGTTCGACAGCTCGATCCGGGGCTCCGACGTCTTCATCGTGCAGACCCACTGCGGACCGGTGAACGACTCGCTCATGGAGCACCTGATCATGATCGACGCCGCCAAGCGGGCGTCGGCCAAGCGGATCACGGCGGTGTGCCCGTACTACGGCTACTCGCGCCAGGACCGCAAGGCGACCGGCCGGGAGCCGATCACCGCCAAGCTGGTGGCCGACATGCTCTCGGTGGCCGGCGCCGACCGCGTGGTCAGCGTGGACCTGCACTCCGGCCAGATCCAGGGATTCTTCGACATCCCCTTCGACCACCTCACGGCGGCCCCGGTGATGGTCGACTACCTGCGCAAGCACCTGAACGACGACCTGGTGGTGGTCGCCCCCGACGCCGGCCGGGTCAAGGTGGCGGAGCGGTTCAGCCAGCACCTCACGGCCGACCTCGCCGTCGTGCACAAGCGACGCCTGCGGGGCGTGGCCAACCAGGTCGAGGCGCTCCACGTGGTCGGCGACGTCGACGGTCGCCAGTGCGTGCTGATCGACGACATGATCGACACTGCGGGCACCATCGTGGCCGCCGCCGACCTCCTGGCCGACCGGGGGGCGAGCGAGGTGTGGTGCATGGCCACCCACGCCGTGCTGTCCGACCCGGCCATCGACCGGCTCAAGAACTCCGCCCTGACCAAGGTGGTCGTGACCAATACGCTGCCGATCCCCCCGGACCGCCGCTTCGACAAGCTCGAGGTGCTGTCGGTGGCCAAGCTGATCAGCAGCGCCATCGACGCCGTGTTCGAGGACTCGTCCGTGTCGGAGATCTTCGGCGGCGAAAACCTGGCCTGACCCCTGGTCCGGGGGCGTGTGGCCCGGGGTTCGGGCTTGCGTCTATCATGGTGAGCCGTCAGCAGCGGTCGCCCGCGATCCGTGCCCAGCGCACGACCGGGGGGTGTGGCCCTGCGTTCGTCTCTGCACCTCCCGAGGAGTCCCCGCATGCCCGAAACCACGCTCACCGCCCACACCGGCCGCGAGGTCGGATCGAGTGCGACCCGCCGCCTCCGTTCCGAGGGCAAGATCCCCGGTGTGGTCTACGGCCACGGTACCGACCCGATCCCGGTCGCCGTCGTCGGCCGCGAGTTCCAGATCGCCATGTCGGGCGAGGCCGGGCTCAACACCCTGCTCTCGTTGGAGGTGGACGGCACCGAGCACCTCACCCTGGCCCGTGACATCCAGCACCACCCGGTGCGCAACACGGTGACCCACGTCGACTTCCTGATCGTCCGTCGCGACGAGCTGATCAGCGCCGAGGTGCCGATCAACCTGGTGGGCGAGGCGGTCGAGGTGGCCCACGGCGACGGCATCGTGGACCAGCAGCTGTTCACCCTCCACGTCAAGGCCAAGCCGACCGACATCCCGCCCTCGGTGGACATCGACATCTCGTCGCTGACCATCGGCGGCGCCCTGCACGTGTCGGACATCGTGATCCCGCCCGGTGTGGAGCTCGAGACCGACGTCGAGACGACCGTCGTGGGTGGCAACCCGCCCCGGGTCCAGGTGGCCACCACCGCCGAGGCCGCCGAGGCAGTGGAGGAGTCGGCCGCCACCGACTCCGACACCGACGAGGGCTAGGCGCTGCTCCGCCGCCGCGAGGGGGCGGGAGGTCCCCGACGGGGGGCGACCATGGACCTCCTCGTCGTCGGGCTCGGGAACCCCGGGCCGGAGTACGAGGGCACCCGGCACAACATCGGGGCCGTCGCCGTCGAGCTGCTGGTGGCGCGCCACCACGGCTCCCTCGCCGCCGAAAAGGGCCTGCGCGCCCGTGCCGGCCAGATCCGCATCGGCGACCACCCGGTGCTGTGCGCCGTGCCGCTCACGTACATGAACGACTCCGGCCTGGCCGTGGCACCCCTGGTGCGGCGGGCCGGGATCGACGGGTCCGGGGTGACCGCACCGCGGTCTCACGCCTCGTCGTGGTCCACGACGAGCTGGACCTGCCGTCGGGACGGGTGAAGGTCAAGGCCGGCGGCGGGACCGCCGGGAACAACGGCCTCAAGTCGATCCACACCCACCTCCACACCGGGGACTACCTCCGCGTCCGCATCGGCATCGGCAAGCCCCCGGGCCGTCAGCCCGGCGCCGACTACGTGCTGAAGCGACCGGGCAAGGAGGAGCGTGAGTCGCTGGCCGTGGCCGCCGAGGTGGCCGCCGACGCCGTGGAGCTCATCGCCACCGTCGGGGCCGAGGCGGCCATGAACCGGGTGAACACCGCAGAGTAGGTTCACCTCCGTGGCCGCCGATCCCGACATCGCCATCTCGGTCCGGGGGCTGACCAAGTCCTACGGGACCTTCGAGGCGCTGCGGGGCATCGACCTCGAGGTCCGGAGGGGAGAGGTCCTGGCCGTGCTCGGGCCGAACGGGGCGGGCAAGACCACGGCCGTCGAGATCCTCGAGGGCTACCGGGAGCGTGACGCCGGCGAGGTGACGGTGCTCGGGCACGACCCGGCCCGGCGGGAGCGGGCGCTGCGGGCCCGGGTGGGGATCGTGCTCCAGGAGTGCGCCGTCGACCCGTACCTGACGGTCACCGAGGTGCTGACCCAGCGCGCCTATCTCTACGAGCACTCCCGGCCGGTCGACGAGGTCGTCGAGCTGGTAGGGCTCGGGGAGAAGGCCGCGGCGCGGGTCAAGGTCCTCTCGGGTGGCCAGCAGCGCCGCCTGGACCTCGGGCTGGCGCTGGTCGGCGACCCCGAGCTCATCTTCCTGGACGAGCCCACCACCGGCTTCGACCCCTCGGCCCGGCGGGAGGCGTGGGACGTGGTCCGCGACCTGTGCGCCGAGGGGCGCACCGTCGTGCTCACCACCCACTACATGGACGAGGCCCAGGCGCTGGCCGACACGGTCGTCGTCCTGGCCGCCGGACGGATCGTGGCCTCGGGCACCCCCGACACGCTCGGTGGACGGGACCACGGGGTGTCCACCGTGCGCTTCGTGCTGCCGGACGGCGTGGCCGTGGGCGACCTGCCCCTCCCCGTCGGCGCCGCGCCGGAGGTTCGGGCCGGCTTCGTGGAGTTCGCCGTGCCCGAGCCGACCACGGTGCTCTACGAGCTGACCCGCTGGGCCCTCGACCGGGGGGAGGAGCTGGCCGGGCTGTCGGTCGTGCGCCCGACCCTCGAGGACGTCTACCTGTCCCTGACCGGCGGGGAGGGCGCGTGAACGGCGTCCGGGTCGGCGACGTCCGGGCGGGCGACGTGCGGGTGGCGCTCCACCAGGTCGGGTACGAGCAGAAGGCCTACTGGCGGAACCCGATGGCCGCCGTCTTCACCTTCGCCTTCCCGATCGTCTTCCTCGTCGTGGTCGGCACCTCGGCCGGTGCGTCCGCCGTGCCCGGCTCGACACTGCGCTACGACCAGTACGTGGTGGTGGCCATGCTCACCTTCGGCCTGATCGCCGCCTGCTACACCAACCTGGCCATGGCCATCTGCACCCGGCGCGAGACCGGGGTGCTGAAACGGATGCGGGGCACGCCCATCGCCATCGGGTCCTACCTCGGTGGGATCATCGGCTCGGTGCTGGTGGTGGTGGCCCTGCTGACCGTGCTGGTGGTGTCGATCGGCATGGCCTTCTACCACCTGCACTTCCCGTACCACCCGTTCGCGGTCCTGGTCACCCTCCTGGTCGGCATCGTGACCTTCTGCGCACTGGGCCTGGCCGTCACCATCCTCGTCCCCAACGCCGACGCCGCCCCGGCCGTCGTGAACGGCATCTACTTTCCCGTGGTCTTCATCTCCGGCGTGTTCTACCCGTTGGCGCAGGGCTCGGTACTGGCCCGCATCGCCGACTGGTTCCCGATCTTCCACATGATCCGCGCCCTGGTGGCGGCGTTCGAGGGTGGTCCCGGGTCGGGCCTGCGGGTCGGGGACCTGGTGGTCATGCTGGTGTGGGCCGTCGGGGCGCTGTTCGTGACGGCGCGGCGGTTCCGGTGGGAGCCGCGACGCCCGAAGTGAGATCGCCCGTCGCCCGTTGCGGGCGATCCGGGTCAGGTCGAGGTCTTCTCCAGCCGGACGGAACGGACGTCCAGCCGGGAGTGCGCCGGCGCGTTCAGCTGGGAATCGAGGGTGCCCCGATGGGGGCAGGTGAGAGCCACGGAGGCGACGGGGCCACCGGTGTGGAGTGGGACCGACAGCCTCGGCGAGACCGTTCCGCTCGTCGAGACGCAGAGGACCACCCACACCCCGTCGCCCGACCCGGCCAACCGGTACGAGAGGCCCACACGATAGGCGCCGGGGAGCACGTCGGCGATGACGACCGTGGGCGACGCCGCCGGTCCGGAACCCGCGACGAGCGGCGCACCGACGGATGCGCCGTCCATCATGAGGATGGTCGAGGGCAGCGCGGGCTCCGCCACGGCGACCGCCACCACGAGCGCCACTGCGATGACCGCCATCGCCCACAGGGAGATCCGGGTGAAGGGTGCCGGACGGGCGTACTGGACGGCGGCGATGATGCCCAGGACGGCCACCCCCGACTCGAACGCCAGGCCGAGTGCCGGTGACCCGAAGGTCCGTCCCGGGAGGTCGAACATCGGCACCACGCGGTCGAGGCCGGCCCACCAACCGGTGACCTGCATCGGGTCCCACAGCCGGAACTCCTCGAACACGTTGTAGTAGTTGTGTGCCCCCGTGAGGACGGGGACGGCCAGGTACAGCCAGATGCCACCGATGACGACGGCGGCGGTCCGGAGGGACCGGCCGGACCGCTCCCAACGGGCGACCACCACTGCGGACCATGCCACCGTGGCGGGGACCAGCGTCCACATGAAGCGGCCCTCGAACGAGCCCCCGCCGTACGGGTTCACCGTGTAGCTGCCGTTGAGGACGAGGACGGCCAGGAGGCCGCCCACCGTGGCCAACACCGCTGCCGGCAGGGCTCGTCGAGCCAGCCAGAGCCCGACGACACCGAGCAGGGCGAAGGGGACCTGCACGAGGAGCCCCTGGTCGCGCCCGAAGACGAGCCCCAGGACGTACTCGATCCCGGTGGCGCTCACGTGGAATGGCGGCTCCGGATAGCCCAGCACGTGGCCGTAGTACCGCAGGTTGTAGGTGGCGAGCAGCAGCCACGAGACGATCACCACCGCGCCGAGCACGGCCGTGACACCCGTGGGGTGGCGACCGCGCCGCAGGGTGAAGGCAATCGCCCCGAGCAGCACGACGGCCGGCACGAGGTTCTTGGCCTCGAGCCAGGGGAGGTACGCGATCGACACGGTGGCCACCGCCAGTCCGGTCCGGGTCAGATCGCCCGTCCGCTCCAGGATGGCGATCTCGAGGATCGCGCAGGCGATGAGGATCCCCGAGATCAGGTCCGGATAGATCTGTGTCATCGCCACGAGGAGCGCGGGCGAGGCGAGCATCACGGCCAGCAGGACCTGACCGCGCCGCCCTAGTCCGGTCAGCCGGCTCGCCCGCCGATGGATGAGCACCAGGCCCGCCGAGTTGACGGCCAGGAAGCCGACCAGCGCACCATCGTAGGCCGGACCCACGGCGACGAACGGGGCGAGCAGCACTCCCATTCCGGGGTCGAGCTCGCTGACGCGACCGTGTGGGCCGAGGAAGGTCTCGACGTCGAACCCGTGGATCGGAACCGGTCGGATGTACTGTCCCAGTCCGGCCGGTGCCACACGGTCGAGGTGGGGGCTCAGGTGCACCATCGCCAGGGCCCCGGCGATGTACGTGGGCTCGTCACCGCCGAGGGAGACCCCGTGGCCGGTCATGAACCACGAGAGCAGCACCTCGACCCCGACGGCGACGGCCACCACGCCGGCGCAGACCAGGAACTCGGGTCCCGGTCGATGACGGCGGGCCCGTCGATGTCGGACCCGCCGATGCCGTGGGGGTCGGGCCGCTTCGTCCCCGCCCGTATCGGCCATGGTCGGCCGATGGTACCGGCGGCGCCCGCGACGGGCAATGGTACGGCTCCGAGGTGCCGAGGCGCAGTTGCCCCGGGGGCGCCGCCGGGTCCCCCGGGCGCCGGTACCCTGACCGGGTGAGTCTCCGGTCATTGCCCGCACTGCTCCGCAACGAGCCCGCCATGACGAGGGTCGTGGGCGCGCGCGGGGCGACGCTCGCCGTGGCCACGCCCGCGCAGGCCTTCGTCCTGGCCGGCCTCGTCCGTCTCGGCTCCAGGCGGCCGGTCCTGGTGATCACGCCCACCGGGGCGGCCGCGGTCCAGCTCGCCCACGACCTGGAGGCGTTCGCGTCGGGTGCCGCTGCCCCTGGGGATGCAGCCGCCGGGGACCCAGCCGACATCGGGAGACCCCCGGTCGTCGAACTGTTCCCGGCCTGGGAGACCCTTCCCTTCGAGCGGGTCAGTCCCGAGGTCCACACCATGGGTCGGCGCCTCCGGCTGCTGTGGGCCCTGGGTGCCGGTGGCGGGCACGACGGGGCCACTCCCGTTCCCGACATCGTGGTGGCCCCGGTAAAGGCCGTGCTGCAGCGCCTCGGCCCGTGGCGGACCGCGGCACGACCGGTGGTGGTGGCGAAGGGCGACCGCGTGGTCGTCGACGACCTGGTGGCCGAGCTCGTGTCCCGCGGCTACCGGCGGGAGTCGTTGGTCGAGCACCGTGGGGAGCTGGCCGTCCGGGGCGGCATCGTCGACGTCTTCCCCTCGACGGCCGACGGGCCGGTACGCATCGACCTGTGGGGTGACGAGGTCGACCGGCTGACCCGCTTCGACGTGGCCGACCAGCGGTCCACGGACGACCTGGACGTGGTGGAGCTCTTCGGCTGTCGCGAGCTGGTGGCCGACGACGCCATGCGCGGGCGCGCCGCCGGACTTGTGGCCTCGGCGCCGTGGGGCCGCCACCAGTGGGACCGCATCGCCCACGGCCAGCAGTTCGACGGGATGGAGTCCTGGCTCCCCTGGCTGGTGGACGGCGAGGAGCTCGTGTGCGACCTGCTCGCCGACGACGCCGAGGTCGTCCTGGTGGAGCCCCGTCGGGTGCGCGACCGGGCGTCCGAACTGCTCGACGAGGAGTCGGCGCTGGCCGATGCCCTCGCCGGCACGTGGGGCCTCGAGGCGGGTGGGGACGCCCCGCGGCTGCACGTCCCCTTCGACCGGCTCCTGACCGGCACCGGGGCGGCCGTGGTCTCTCTCGTGCCCACGGCCGAGGGCCCCGACGTGCCCCAGGTCGAGAGCCGGGGGTGGGAGCCCATCCTCGGCGACGGATCCCGGATGGCCGGCCAGGTCCGGTCCCTCGCCGAGTCGAGCTACGCGGTGGTCCTCTGTTCGACGTCGGCGGGGGGAGCCGATCGGCTGTCGGGCCTGCTGGCCGAAGAGGGCCTGCTCGTGCCCGTGGCCGGCCCCGACGACGACCTCGGGGTGCCCGGCGCGCGGCATCGTGGTGGCGGCCGTCGACCGCGGCTTCGTGCTCCCCGGCTGCCGTGTGGCGGTACTGACCGAGTCCGACGTGACCGGCCGCATGCGGCCCCACCGCCAGGCCCGCACGCGGGCCCGCCCCGTCGACGGCTTCTTCGACGACCTGGCGGCCGGGAGCTACGTCGTCCACCGCCAGCACGGTGTCGCCGTCTACGGCGGCATGGTGACGCGGACCATGGGGGGCGCCACCCGCGACTACCTCCTGCTCGAATACCGGGGCGGTGACCGCCTCTACCTCCCGACCGACCAGATCGAGCTGCTCACACCCTATGCCGGGGGTGACTCGCCGTCGGTCAGCCGGCTGGGCGGTTCCGAGTGGCAGAAGGCCCGGTCCAGGGCCCGTGCCGCGGTGCACGAGATCGCCGAGGAGCTCGTCGCCCTCTACCGCCGCCGCCTCGAGGTCCCCGGTCACGCCTTCGGCCCCGACACCCCGTGGCAGGCCGAGCTGGAGTCGTCGTTCCCCTTCGTGGAGACGGCGGACCAGCTGCGGGCCATCGAGGAGGTCACGGCCGACATGGAGCGGCCGCAACCCATGGACCGACTGGTCTGCGGCGACGTCGGCTTCGGAAAGACGGAGGTGGCGATCCGGGCCGTGTTCAAGGCCGTCCAGGACGGGTACCAGGCCGCCGTGCTGGTGCCGACCACGCTGCTGGCCAGCCAACACGCCCAGACCTTCACCGACCGGTACGCGCCGTTCCCGGTCAAGGTCGCCCTCCTCAGCCGGTTCCTGACCAACGCCCAGGCGAACGAGGTGCTGGCCGGCCTGGCCGACGGGTCGATCGACGTCGTGGTCGGCACCCACCGCCTGCTCGGGCAGGACGTGGCGTTCAAGAAGCTGGGACTCCTGGTGGTCGACGAGGAGCAGCGCTTCGGGGTCAGTCACAAGGAGTCCATCAAGGCCATGGCGGAGGGGGTCGACGTCCTGACCCTGACGGCCAGCCCGATCCCGCGCACCCTCGAGATGGCACTCACCGGGATCCGCGACCTCTCGATGGTCAACACCCCCCCGGCCGCCCGGCGCCCCATCCTCACCCACGTCGGCGAGTTCGAGGAGGCCGCCGCCTCCGAGGCCATCCGCCGCGAGCTCCTGCCGCGAGGGGCAGGTCTTCTACGTCCACAACCGGGTCCAGGACATCGAGGCGACCGCCCGGCGGGTCCGGGCCATGGCCCCCGAGGCCCGTGTGGCGGTGGCCCACGGCCAGATGGACGAGGGCTCCCTCGAGCAGGTGGTCCTCGACTTCTGGCAGGGTGCCTACGACGTGCTGGTGTGCACGACCATCGTCGAGTCGGGCATCGACATGCCGACGGTCAACACCTTGGTGGTCGACCGGGCCGACCTGCTGGGCCTGGGCCAGCTCCACCAGCTGCGGGGCCGGGTAGGGCGCGCCGGGATGCGGGCCTACGCCTACCTGTTCCACCCCGCCGACCGCGTCCTGTCCGAGACGGCCTACGAGCGCCTCCGGACGATCGGTGACCACACCGAGCTCGGATCGGGGTTCAAGATCGCCCTGCGGGACCTGCAGATCCGCGGGGCCGGCAACCTCCTCGGACGGGACCAGTCCGGCCACATCGCCGCCATCGGGTACGACCTCTACGTCCAGATGGTCTCCGAGGCCGTGTCCGAGCTCAAGGGCGAGCCCCGGGCGAAGCCCGTCGAGCTGTCGGTCGACCTACCCGATGCCGCCCACCTCCCCAAGGACTACGTGGAGGCGGAGGACGTGCGCCTCGAGGCCTACCGCCGCCTGTCCGCCGTGCGGACCGTGGCCGAGGTGGACGACGTGCGGGCCGAGTGGGAGGACCGTTTCGGACCCCTGCCCGAACCGGCCATGGCCCTGCTCGACGTCGCCCTGCTGCGGGTGGAGTGCCTGCGCCTCGGGGTGGACGACCTGGCCGTGTCCGTGCCCCGATTCACCGGTGAGGGTGCCGGGCCACGGGGCGGACCGGGTGGCCGCGCCGCCGTCCGGCTCTCCCCGATCACGCTTCCGGCGTCGGCCGAGGTCCGGCTGCGGCGCCTGGCCCCCGGGGGGACCTACCAGCCCGAGGTCCACCGCCTGTCCGTCCCCGTCGCCGCCGGACCGACCGGCGGCTACGCAGCGGTCCTGGTGACCCTGCTGCGCGAGCTGGTGCCCGCCGGTTGAGTGCCCACGCCGACCGTTCGGGCCCGTGCCCGGGACCCCTCCGGTGGGGCCGATAGCATCGCCGCCGTGAAGCGCATCCCCGCAGGCCTCGTCGCCGTCGTCTCCGTCATCTCCCTGGGTGCCCTGGTGTCCGCCTGTGACGTCACCCCGAACGCCGCATCGGTCAACGGGGACACCGTCTCGGTGGCCTCGCTCAACACCCAGATGAACACCCTCGCCGGCTCGACGGCCGGCCAGTGCCTGCTCGCCCTGCAGTACGGCCAGACGATCACCGTGGACACCTCCAACGGCACCTTCCCGACCACCTTTGCCGGCACCGTACTGAGCGCCGAGGTGGGCGATCTGCTGGCCGCGCAGTTCGCCGCCGACCACGGCCTGCACCTCACCGGTTCCGAGCTGGCCACCGCCCGGAACAACTACACCTCGACGCTCGACGGCCAGATCACCTCGCTCGTGCAGCAGTCCGGTTCGAGCGGCACCGTCACGGCCTGCCAGACGGCCGACGGCACCGCGCTCACCGGCCAGCAGCTGCTGTCGTCGCTCCCGGCCTCCGTGCGCAACTCGCAGGTCGCCAACCAGGCCGTCGACGACGCGCTCCTGGCCCGGGGCGCCGACCTGTCCGACGCCGCCGTGCTCAACTTCTACGCCGCCAACGGACCGCTGTTCGCCATCGACTGCGTGAGCGACATCGCCACGGCCACCCAGGCCGACGCCGACGCCATCGTGGCCAAGCTCAAGGCGGGACAGTCGTTCGCCGCACTGGCGACGTCCTCGTCGGTCGACACCCAGACGGCGGCGAGCGGTGGACAGCTCGGCTGCAACTTCACCGAGTCGCGGGTCCTGTCCGCCCTGCAGGTCGCCTCGGTCACGGTGGGCCAGCCCGTCGTCCCGATCCAGACGTCGGGCGGTGAGTGGGTCATCTACGAGGTCACCAGCCAGACGGTGGTTCCGGTCACCGAGGCGGCGCCGGTCATCCGGGACGACCTGATCCACACGTCGGCCAACACCCAGCGGGTCACCACCGAGCTGCTCCGCTACGCCCACCGCGCCTCGATCGAGGTGAACCCCCAGTACGGGACATGGACCGGTGTGCACATCACCCCACCGTCGACGCCGCCGGTCCGCTACCTCGAGCCGTCCTACGTCCTGGCGACCGGCGCCGGCTCGCCGGGCACGGGCGCGTCGACCGTTCCCGGCGCCTGAGCGGACCCGTGCCCGGGGGCCCCCGCATCGACGTGGTCGGCCTCGGGCCGGCCGGGCCGGAGCTCCTGACGGTGGGCACGATGGCGCTGCTCGACGGTGCGGACCAGGTCTTCCTGCGCACCACCCGCCACCCGGCGGCCACGGCGGTCGCGGGCGCCCGGTCCTTCGACCACCACTACGAGGCGTCGGACACGTTCGACGACGTCTACCGCTCGATCGTGGACGACCTGGTGGAGGCGGCGGTCACCGGCGGACCCGTCGCCTACGCCGTCCCCGGCTCGCCGACGGTGGCCGAGCGGTCCGTGCTGCTCCTGGCCCTGGACCCCCGGGTCGTCTCCGGTGAGGTGGCCCTCGCCGTCCACCCGTCCGTGTCCTTCCTCGACCTGGCCTTCGCCCGCCTCGGCGTGGACCCGGTGGCGTCCGGCGTGCGCCTGGTGGACGCCGAGCGGTTCGCCGTCGACGCCGCCGGCGAGCGCGGCCCGCTCCTGGTGGCCCAGTGCTGGAGCCGTCAGGTGCTCTCCGACGTCAAGCTGTCGGTCGAGTCGCCCCCGGACGTGCCGGTGGTCGTCCTCCACCACCTGGGGCTGCCCGACGAGCGGCTCGTGGAGGTCGCGTGGGCGGACCTCGACCGCAGCCTCGAGCCCGATCACCTGACCTCGCTGTGGGTGCCGCGACTGGCCGCGCCGGTGGCCGCCGAGCTGGTGGCGCTGGACGAGCTGGTCCGGACGCTCCGCCAGCGTTGCCCGTGGGACCGGCGCCAGACCCACGCGTCCCTGGGCCGTCACCTGCTCGAGGAGTCCTACGAGGTGCTCGAGTCGATCGACGCCCTGGCTGCGGTCGACGCCGCGCTGGGCGACGCCGCGTCCGGGACCGGGGTCGACGAGCGGGAGGCCGGCGCCGTCGCCGACCTGGAGGAGGAATTGGGCGACCTCCTGTTCCAGGTGTACTTCCACGCCACGCTGGCGGCCGAGGAGGGTCGGTTCACCCTGGCCGACGTGGCCCGCGGGGTCCACGACAAGCTGGTGTCCCGTCACCCGCACGTGTTCGGTGACGCCACCGCCGAGACGGCCGACGACGTGGCCACGAACTGGGAGGCGCTGAAGAAGGCGGAGAAGGGCCGGGTCAGCGTGACCGAGGGGATCCCGGCCTCGCTCCCGTCGCTGGCGCTCGCCGCCAAGCTCCAGCGCAAGGCGGCCGCCATCGGGATGGTGCTTCCGGGACTGGCCGACGAGGCGGCCCGCGTGGCCGGGGCCGCTGCCGCCCTCGCTGAGGCTCGCGGTCGAGGGGTCGACGACGACGTGGCCGACGGGGAGGGCGGCGCCCGGGCCCGGGCCGAAGCGGTGGGCGAGCTGCTGTTCGCGGCGGTGGGGCTGTCGCGTGCGCTCGGTGTCGATCCCGAGACGGCACTGCTGTCACGGTCGGGGGCGTTCCGCGCCGAGGTGGAGGCGCGGGGCTGACCACCCGGGACCGGGCAGGCTCCGTTCCGATCCGCCCGGTGGGGGCAATTCACCGAGAATCCCCTGGTGGGCAGGGTGGTGGGTGGTAGCGTTTGCCGCACCGCGAGCAGGAGCGACCCCGCACAGTGAGCTTGATCGAACAGGTAATCGGACGGGAGGTCCTCGACTCCCGTGGCAATCCCACCGTCGAGGCCGAGGTGGTCCTCGACTCCGGTGCGTCCGGTCGGGCGATCGTCCCGTCGGGTGCCTCCACGGGCGCCTACGAGGCCGTCGAGCTGCGTGACGGCGGTGACCGGTACCGGGGCAAGGGCGTCCTGGCCGCCGTGGGCTCGGTCAACGGGGAGATCGCCGAATTCCTCGAGGGGTTCGACGCCCTCGACCAGCGTGCGGTGGACCTGGCCATGATCGACGCCGACGGGACCCCCAACAAGGGTCGCCTGGGGGCCAACGCCATCCTCGGCGTGTCGCTGGCCGTGGCCCGGGCCGCAGCCGACGAACTGGAACTGCCGCTCTACCGGTACATCGGCGGTGCCAACGCCCACGTGCTGCCCGTGCCCATGATGAACGTCGTCAACGGTGGGGTGCACGCCGACAACTCGATCGACCTGCAGGAGTTCATGATCATGCCCGTCGGGGCGGCGTCGTTCACCGAGGCCCTGCGGTGGGGGGTCGAGACCTACCACGCGCTGGCCGGGGTGCTCCACGAGCGCGGGCTGTCCACCGCCATCGGCGACGAGGGGGGATTCGCACCCAACCTCGTCTCCAACGAGGACGCCATCCGCGTCCTGGTCGAGGCCATCGAGGCGGCCGGTCGGGTACCCGGCGACGAGATCGCCATCGCCATGGACCCGGCCTCGAGCGAGCTCTACCGGGACGGGGCCTACGTGCTCGCCGGCGAGGGGCGGACCCTGTCGTCGGACGAGCTGGTCGCGTACTACGTGGACCTGGTCGATCGGTACCCGATCGTCTCCCTCGAGGACGGGATGGCCGAGGACGACTGGGACGGGTGGTCGGCGCTGACCACCGCACTCGGGCCCCGGATCCAACTGGTGGGGGACGACCTCTTCGTCACCAACGAGGAGCGCCTGCGCCGCGGCATCGATGCCGGCACCGCCAATGCCATCCTCATCAAGGTCAACCAGATCGGCACGCTGACCGAGACGCTCGACACCATGGCGCTCGCCACCGGCAACGCCTACGCCAGCGTCATGTCCCACCGTTCGGGGGAGACCGAGGACACCACCATCGCCGACCTCGCCGTCGCCACGAACTGCGGGCAGATCAAGACCGGCGCTCCGGCGCGCTCGGACCGCGTGTCCAAGTACAACCAGCTCCTGCGCATCGAGGAGCAGCTGGGTGAGTCCGCCGCCTTCCCGGGTGGGGCGGCGTTGTCGTCCCGGGGGACCGCCACGTGACCGGACGGGTCCACGCCAAGGTGAAGCCGGTCCGCCAGGCCGCGCCGGTGCGCCGCCCCACCGGTCGACCGACGGCCCCGGCCCGCGCCCGCCGGTCGTCACCGACACCGGTACCGGCACGGGCCGGCGCCGCCCCGAAGCGCACGGCCGCTCCCAAGCGCAAGGCCGCCCCGAAGCGCAAGGCCGCGCCGGCCCGCACCGCGTCGAGGCCCGCAGAGTCGATCCGGGCGACGGCGAAGCGACGCCCGCCCGCCCGCCGTGCGTCGACGGCGGCCACGGTGGGGGCCGCCGGCCGCCGTCCCGCGGACAGGGGGCGGAGCGGCACGAAATCCGCCGTGCGCACCCCGGCCGAGCGGGCGGCCATCGTCACCCGCCGGAACCGGGTGCGGTTCGGTGTGGCCGCCGGTGTGGCCCTGGTGATCCTGGTCACGAGCTTCCCCCTGACGATGCTGCTGAGCCAGCACCGGCAGCTGTCGGCCGCAGCGGCCCAGCTGTCCCAGCTCACGCACGAGAACGCCCTCCTGGCCGAGCAGCAGCAGCAGCTGAGCTCGAATGCCGAGGTCAAGCGCCTGGCCCAGCAGGACTACCAGCTGGTCGAGCCGAACCGGTCCCTCTTCGTGATCCTGCCGCCCGCCGGACAGACCAACGCCACCCCGGGTGCCCCGACAGCGGGTGACCCGGCCGACCAGACCCTCGTGTCGCCGGCACAGGCCCCGAACATGTCGCCGGACCCGGGGCTGCCCCAGGCGCCGGCGGCGTCGGGTTCCACGTCGACGACGGGCGGCACGGCGCCGTCCGGCGCCGCCCGGGCCGGGGGCGGATTCTGGTCCCGGGTCGCCGGCTCGCTCGAATTCTGGAAGTGAGCCCCGACGACGGGGAGGTCCCCGTCGACCGGGTGCGGGACGACGCAGCCGTGGTGGCCGAGTTGCTGGGGCGCACGCCCGCCGGGGCGTTCGAGGTGGTCGTGCGGGACGCCGAGGGCGCGCCCGCCGTGATCGCCAACGCACCGTTCCTCGACGACGGCACGCCCATGCCCACCCGGTACTGGCTGTGCGACCCGTACCTGCGGGAGGCGGTCAGCCGGCTCGAGTCGACCGGGGGGGTGCGGGCGGCCGAGGCCGCCGTGGCGGCGGACCGCATCGCCGCCGCCCACAGCGCCTACGCCGCCGAGCGGGACGCCCTGATCGACCCGGACCGCACCGGTCCCCGTCCGTCGGGCGGGGTGGGCGGCACCCGGGAGGGCGTGAAGTGCCTCCATGCCCACCTGGCCTGGTGGCTGACGGGCGCCGACGACCCCGTGGGGGAGTGGACGGCCCGCCAGATCGGGCTCCACCCGACCTGAGGGTGCCGCGCCCACCGTCGGGTGGATCCCTCCGTGCTAGCAAGGACGGATGGATCCGGGACCGGCGCTGGCGGCGATCGACTGCGGTACCAATTCGACCCGGCTCCTCGTCGCCGATGCCGAGGGGCGCCCGCTCGAGCGGCTCATGCGCATCACCCGCCTGGGACAGGGGGTCGACGCCACGGGACGACTGGCCCCCGAAGCCATCGCACGGTGCGTGGCGGTGCTGACGGAGTTCCGTGGGGTGATGGACGGACTCGGTGTGGGCGGCGGCCGACTGGCCGCCACGTCCGCCGCCCGCGACGCGGCCAACGGCGCCGACTTCCTGCGGGCGGCGGGCGACGCCACCGGCCTCGTACCCGAGCTGCTGACCGGTGTCGAGGAGGGGCGGCTGTCGATGGCCGGCGCCGTGGCCGACCTCGACCCGGCGGACGGGCCGTTCCTGGTGCTCGACATCGGGGGAGGCTCCACCGAGCTGATCGCCGCCGACGGGCCCGACGACCCCGAGCTGGCGGCCGTGTCGCTCCAGCTCGGATGCGTGCGGGTCTCCGAGCGGTTCCTGGCGGGCGACCCGCCGTCGACCGCCGAGCTGGACGCCGCCGCGGCCGAGGTCGCCGCCCAGCTGGATGAAGCCGTGTCCGCCCACCCGCGCTACCTCGATGCACGCCGGCTGGTCGGACTGGCCGGGACGGTCAGCACGCTCGCCTCGCTGCACCTGGGGCTGGACGTCTACGACCGGGAGCGCATCCATCACCTCGTGCTGAGCGCGGACGACGTCTCGGGGTGGTTCCACCGGCTGGTGGCCGAGCCGGCGGCGGTTCGCCTGGCCCGACCGGGAATGGTGCCGGGTCGGGAGGACGTCATCGTGGCGGGGGCCCTGATCCTGGACGCCGTCATGGTGCGGTTGGGATTCGAGGAGTGCCTGGTGTCGGAGTCCGACATCCTCGACGGGCTCATCGCCAGCCAG
This sequence comes from uncultured Acidimicrobiales bacterium, assembly GCA_963841925.1. GTDB lineage: Bacteria > Actinomycetota > Acidimicrobiia > Acidimicrobiales > RAAP-2 > Bog-756. The sequence goes on along the minus strand of CAWJER010000002.1, from coordinate 578,618 downwards.
TTGGGCCGGCGGGGCTAGCCGGTCAGGAGGACGCGCCGGCTGCCGCCTTCGGCGCGCCGGGAAGCGTCACCGTGTCGACGCCCGGCGGTGGCCTCCACGAGTAGGCGGTCACCCCGGCGGCGTCGACCAACGTCCGGGCGTGCAGGACGTTGCTGACGTACGCACTGGCGGCCTCGTCGTCGGCCGGATCGGCGAACGGGACCGTGTTCTCGTTGGCCGGGTCGAACACGAACACCACGGGGCGCGCCGCCACCGTGAAGGTGTGGAACGGCTGGTAGAAGTAGGCCGGCTGTCGTCCGGAGAACCGTCCCATGATGCCGATGGTGGCGATGACCTGGGCCTGGGGCGGGGTCAGGCTGAGGGCCGTACGGAGCTGATGGGCCTGGGCCGGGCCGACCATGCCCGCTCCGTAGCGGATGTTGCCCGGCGACGTGTCGATGCCGTAGGCCAGGGCGGTGGCGGTGACGACGACGGCGACCACGACGGCCGGCACCCAGCCCCAGTTGATGCTCTGGGCCACCCAGACCAGGACCATCACCGTGCCGACGAGGATGAAGGGGAACACCACGAAGCTCTGGAACGGCAGGAAGATGAACCCGTACTGGGAATTCGAGCGCGTTCACGACGAGGACGGTGACGGGAAGGCCGAATCCCCAGGCCGATGCCAGGCCCACGATCCCGACCGGCTTGACCAGGACCCAGATGTAGTGCATGCGCAGGTGCAGCTGGTCGATCACCCGGGAGGGGTGACTGAGCATGCCGATGAGGATCAGGGCGATGCCCCCGCCCGCGGGCAGGGTGGTGCGGCCCGCCAGGTACGCGTAGTAGTTGAGGGCGGACCCGGCGTTGGCCCCGACCAAGGTGATGAGGCCGAGCCAACCCACGCCGGCGACCACCAGCAGCAGGCCGGAGCGGCGGGTCGAGGACCCGGCCAGCAGCGCCGAGATGCCGAGGCCGATGACCATGATGGCGGCGAAGGACCCGCACAGCAGGGTCACGGCGATCCAGATCCACGCCCGACGGTGGTGCCCCAGCCAGAGGTCCCGGCCGGCGAGGACGACGAACAGCGTGGAGATGGGCTCGATGTGGAAGTCGAACAGGAGCGTCTGGTAGACGCCCGGGTTGGCGATGATCACGGCGAGCGCGGTGACGCCGACCGCCAGGGCGACCACCCGGTGGACCCTGCGGCGCTCGAGGACCTCGGTGATCCACAGGTAGGCCACGAACCCGCCCGCGGCCACGGCCAGGTCCTGGACCCAGAGGAGGATCACCGGTTGGGGGTACACCACGTGGAGCAGGGCCAGCGGCCAGATGATCAGTTCGAAGTCGTTCCTGACGAACGGGACGTGGTCGAGCCAGATGGTGTCGAACGGGTTGAGGTGACCCTGGCCGATCAGGGTCCACGCCTGGTTGTACGACGCGAAGTCGGCGGTGAGGTTCGCCCGGTGGTAGAGGAACGTGGAGAAGGCGACCATGCCGACGAGCCACAGCGTGCAAACCACCGCACCCCCGATCCGCAGGACGAGCCGGAACCGGGGCGGCCAGGAGGGTCCGTCCCAGTCCTCGGCCACCCGTCGGGAGTGAGCGTGCCGGGCCGGTGCGATCCAGGGGTCGGTCTGCAGCGAGGTCATCCCCGTCACCGGGTCACGACGGGTGCGGTCGCCGGATGCACGGGTGGTGCCGGAGCAGCGGGTGCCGCGCTTCCCGGAGGCATGGGGCGAACATAGTCGGCGCCGTTCTGCCACCGGGGGCATCCGGGCCGCACCGGCGCTGGCACCTGCGGACCGGCCTCATCCCGGGGGGCGCATGCCCATCTGCGCCGGGGTGACGGGACGCCGGGGGATGACGGCGTCGAACAGCGGCGTGTGGACGATGCCGTAAGGGTCGCCGTGCTGGCGGAGCGCGTAGGTGAAGTCGGACTCGGGGTCGTAGCCGGTCTGCAGGTCCGTCGACCCGAACTGGAGCCTTGCCGCGTGCATCGACTCCGCCGGCACGAAGAGCCAGGCGACCCCGGTGGGCGTGTCCTCCACCTCGTGCAGGATCTGCTCCGAGCGGGCCTGGTCACCGGGAGCCGGGGTGAAGGCCAGTTGCCCGCCCGACAGGTAGTCGACGGTGTAGGCGATCCAGTAGGCGGCGTACCCGGTGTGCACGTGCATCCGCTCGAGGGTGGCGATGGCCTGCTCGGTGGCGCGGTTGGGATCACTCCCGATCGAACGGGGCGCAGCGGGGCTGACGGCCTCGTACCCCACGACGGCGAGGAGCAGCGACACCACGACCAGCGCGGTAAGGAGGGCCCGCGCCCGTCCGGGACCGGTGGCACCGGGGGGACGGCGCCGGTCCCGGGCGGACCTGATCCGGTGGGCGCCCGGTGCCGGGATCCGGCGGAACACCTCCTCGCACGCGATGGCGAACGCCAGGCCGGCGAGCACCGGGAGGTTGACCGAGTACCGCCCGTCCTCCCACCAGGCCGCCAGGGGATCGACGGCATAGAGGAACGGGAACGCCAGGAGGGCGACGCCGATCACCCGTGACCGCCCGGGTCGCAGCATGCACACCAGCGCGGCACCGACCAGGAGGGTGCAGGCCACGACGGCGATGGCGAAGCCCGCTCCACCGGGCAGGAGGAAGGCGTCGTCGCCGGGCTTCCTGACGCCGAGCTGGAAGGGGAGCGCCCCCACCAGGAACACGCGCAGGTGGTCGAGGTAGCTGCCGTCCGTGGGGGCGGAGGTGGCGGCTGCGTTCAGGGAGAGGAACCCGCTGTGGGCGTTGGCCCAGAGCCAGGGCAGAGCACCCACGACGAACCCGGCCCCGCAGGCGGCGGTCCGGACGGCGTAGTCGCGGGCGGTCATCACCGACCGGCTGCCCAGCAGCGCGCCGATGACCAGGGCGACGGCGGGCAGCGCCAGGTAGACGATCTCCGGGGAGGCCCACCACCCCACGCCGACCACCAGCCCGAAGAGGGCGTACTGGACGGAGGACCGGTGCCCGTCGAGGATGCGGAGGGCGAGCAGCAGGGCGGCGACACCGCACACCAGCGCGGCGTTGCGGAATCCGCACTCCCTCGCGGTGGTGATGCCGAACGCCGGGACCACCCAGACGAACGTCGCGGCCAGCACGGCCAGCCACCGGTCCGTCACCAGCCGGAGCCCCACCCTCCAGGTGAGGACCGACGCCACCGCCACCAGGAGGATGGCGGTCAGCCCGAGGGACGTGGCGCTGGTGCCGAACAGCCCGAAGACGACCGCCACCACATAGGGCTCCACGCCCCCGTAGGCCTGTCCCCAGTAGAGGGCGCCGAAGTGTCCGTGGAGGATGCCCATCGCCATCAGGCCGACCACGGAGTAGTCGGAATTCGTGTGCTGGTTCGCCACGTAGGAGAGCCGGGCGTAGGTCCCGCACGCCACCGCCGTGACCACCACCGCCGTGACCAGGACCGGCCACGGCCGTCGGACCCGGCCCGTCCGTGGCCCACGGTCACCGTGCACCTCGGGGTCGCCGTGCTCCTCCGGGTGGGGATGCCCCACCGGTGCCTGGCCGGCGTCCACTTCGACAGTCACTCGATTCCCGCCTCGGTGCCCACGTTCGGCTCGGTTCCGGGGCCCGTCCCGGATGCACCGAACGCTACCCCATGGTCCCCGAGCCGGGGACCCGGGCGGGGGGACCCCCTCCTGGTATTCGGGCGAGCCCCTGGGGCACGGTACGGCCCCGTCGAGACGCTGAGCGGCCGGGCCGGCGGGATATGCTCGATGCCCATGCGCTCCGTCCCTCCACACCCCATGCGGGCCTCCGATGCTTGACGTCGACGGAAAGGTCGTCGACGCCGGCGACCTGGCCGGTCGGGTCGAGCAGCTGATCGGCCGGATCAGGGCCGGTGAGGCGACGCCCGGGGCGGCGGAGCCCACGGGACTGCCGGCGGTGGTGGCGCCCATCCACGCCATGCGTGCCGCCCACGCCGACGTCCACCCCCCGAGATCGCCGGTGGGGCAGGCTCGGTGGTCAAGAAGGTCGTCCGCCGGCTCACCAGCTGGTACGTCGAGCCCCGCTGGGTCGCCGAGCAGGCACTGGACGCCCGGACCATCGACTTCGCCTCCGAGGCCTACAACAACCTCCACCGCATGGAGAGGGAGCTCGAGGCGCTGCGCCGCCAGAACGTCCGGATCAAGCTCGAGCTGGTCGCGGCGGTCGAGCGGTTCCGCTCCGCCCAGGCCGAGATCGACGCGCTGGCGATCGCCGTCGCCGAACTCGGCGTCGTCGTCCAGGGCACGGCGATGCAGGACGACCTCCGCGTCCTGGGCAAGGAGGTCGGGTCCCTGCTCGAGCCGGCTGGGCGCGGAGACCACCCGGGGCATCGAGCTCGACTACGTCGAGTTCGAACGCCGCTTCCGTGGAAACAGTGAAGGCATCCTCGAGGGGCAGCGGCGCTACCTGGCGCTGTTTCCGGCGGCGGGGTTCCCGGGCCCGATCGTGGACATCGGCTGCGGATCGGGCGAGATGCTCGAGCTCCTCACCGAGGCGGGACACGAGTGCATCGGGGTCGACACCGATGCGGGCATGGTCGAGGAGTGTGCGGCCAAGGGACTCACCGCCGTACAGGACGACGGCCTGCACTTCCTGGCCCAGGCCCAGCCGGATTCGTTGAAGGGCGTGTTCTGCGCCCAGGTCGTCGAGCACCTGCTGACCACCGAGCTCGAGGAGCTGGTCCGCGTGTCCCACCGGGCGCTGCGGACGGACGGGTCCCTGGTCATGGAGACGATCAACCCCCGGAGCTCCTACGCACTGGGCAACCACTACTACGCCGACACCTCCCACGTGCGCCCCGTGCACCCCGAGACGCTCCGTTTCATCTGCGAGCAGATCGGGTTCCGCAACGTGATGCTCGAGGAGCGTTCGCCCCATCCGGCCCTGGCCCTGGCGGACGACCTGCCCTCGACCCCCGAGGGTGACGCCGTGCGGGCCCTGTTGCAGAGTGTGTTCGGCTACCAGGACTACGTGGTCGTCGCCACCAAGTGACCCCGGTCACCGCAGTCCACCAGTTCCATTCGGGTACGGCCTACGGCGACGCCGTGACCAATCAGATGCTGGTGCTGCAGACGCGAGCTCCGGTCCCTGGGCTTCGAGTCGGAGGTGTTCGCCGAGCACGTCGCCCCGGACCTGAGCGAGCGGATCCGCTCCATCCGCGGCTACGCGGGGTCGCCGGACGAGCTCCTGATCGTCCATCACTCGATCGGGCACCACGCCTTCGACGACGTCGTCGCCCTGGCCAACCCGATCGTCACCATCTACCACAACGTCACTCCCGAGCAGTACTTCGAGGACAGCCTGGTGCGGTCCTTCGTCCGGCTCGGTCGGGACCAGCTCCGCTACCTCGCCCGACGCTCGCTGTTCGGGATCGCCGACTCGAACTTCAACCGGCTGGAGATGGTCGCCACCGGCTTCGAGCGGGTGGACGTCCTGCCCGTCCGGACCGACTACCACGAGTTCGACCGCGCCGGGCGGGCCGCCGACCCGACCGCCCACGACTGGCTGTACGTGGGACGGATCGTGGCCAACAAGTGCCAGCACCGGCTGGTCGAGGCGTTCGCCGCCTTCCAGCAGACCTTCGACCCGACCGCCCGGCTCCACCTGGTGGGTGCCGTGTCCGATGTCCGTTACGTGGAACAGGTCGAGGACGCGGCCGAGCGGCTCGGCGTGACCGACAAGGTCATCCTCACCGGCAAGGTGAACGACCGCGAGCCTGCAGGCGGCGTTCGCCGGTGCCGGGGTGTTCGTGTCGCTCAGCGAGCACGAGGGATTCGGGGTGCCGATCCTCGAGGCCATGGCGGCCCGGGTGCCCGTCGTGGCCTACGGTTCGACCGCCGTGCCCGAGACGATGGGTGGGGCGGGCATCGTCCTGCGGACCCAGGACGCCGCCACGGTGGCCGCCACCGTCCAGGCCGTCTTCGACGACGACGACCTCCGCCTCCGGCTGGTGGACCGCCAGGCGGAGCGTGTCGCCCAGGTGGGTCGCTTCGACGTCCGCCGGGCGCTGCGGCGGGTGGTCGACCGGGCCGCCGGTGCCGTCTTCCCGCTCGAGATCCAGGTCCAGGGCCCGTTCGAAACGAGTTACAGCCTGGCGACGATGAACCGGCGCCTGGCCGAGGGTCTCGACGGATCCCCGGGCCTGGCGGTCTCGATCTACGCCACCGAGGGCCCGGGCGACTACGTGCCCGACCCGGTCGACCTGGCCCGCCACCCCCGGGCCGCCGCCCTCTACAGCCGTTCGGACGACGTGCCCTATCCCGACGTCGTCGTCCGCCAGATGTGGCCGCCGCGGGTGAACGACTCGCCCGGCGCGGTGACCTGTGAGTACTTCGGGTGGGAGGAGAGCCGGATCCCCACGTGGATGGCCGAGGACTTCAACGCGCACCTCGACGGGATCGGTGTCACGTCCAGCTTCGTGGGGGACGTCCTGCGGGCCTCGGGGGTGGAGGTCCCGATCTCGGTCGTCGGCAACGGCGTGGACCGGCCCGATCCCGAGGCCACGGTCGACGCGCCCGAGCTCGCCGGACGCCGCGGGTTCACGTTCCTCCACGTCAGCTCGGCGTTCCCCCGCAAGGGGGTGGACGTCCTGCTCGAGGCGTACTTCGCCGCCTTCGACTCGTCCGACGACGTGACGCTGGTGCTGAAGACCTTCCCCAACCCGCACAACGAGGTCGCCGCACTCCTCGAGCGCCTGCGACAGGACCGGTCGGACCCACCCGACGTCCGGTGGATCGACCGGGACCTGGACGAGCGGGAGATCCACGGCCTCTACAACCTGGCCGACGCCCTGGTGCACCCGGCGCGGGGCGAGGGGTTCGGCCTTCCGGTGGCCGAGGCGATGCTGGTCGGCACCCCCGTCATCAGCGTCGCCTACTCGGGCCTGGCCGACTTCGTCTCCGACGAGACGGCATTGTGCATCCCCTTCACCCTGGGCCCCGCCCGGACCCATTTCGACATCCCCCGGTCGGAGTGGGCCGAGCCCGACGTGGGCGCACTGGCCTCGGCCATGACGGCACTGGTCGCCGACCCGGGGGCACCCGAGGTCGCCGCCCGCGTGGCCCGGGCCCGTGAGCTCATCGCCACCGAGTACTCGTGGGAGGCCGCCACCGGCCGGTGGAAGCGGTTCCTGGCCGAGTTGGTGGACGGGGCCCTTCCGATCGAGGTGGCCATGGTGTCCACGTGGAACTCGCGGTGCGGTATCGCCGAGAACACCCGCTACCTGGTCGAGCGGTCCCCGGAGTCGGTGACGTACGAGCTCTTCGCCGACCGGGGCGCCGAACTGATCGACCCGACCGCCGACGCCGGCGTCGTCCGCACGTGGCACGACCGCTGGACCCCGGACCTCGGGGAGCTGGAGGACGCCCTGCTGGCGTCCGACGCCGACGTGCTCCACGTGCAGTTCAACTTCGGCTTCTTCGAGTTCGGGCACCTGGCGGAGGTGGTCGAGCGGGAGCTCGACCGGCGAGGCGTGGTGCTCACCCTGCACCGGACCCTCGACTACGACGACCGCGGCGACCTGCTGACGCTCCGCCAGATCCGGCCCACCCTCGTCCGGGCCGACCGGCTCATCGTCCACCAGGAGTCCGATGCCGCCTACCTGGCGGAGATGGGCATCGTCGACAACGTGCACCTCGTCCCGCTCGGGGCGTCGGCCGCACCGCAGATCGCGCCGGAGGAGGTCCGGCGCGAGCTCGGTCTCGGTGACCGGCCGGTCATCGGGACCTTCGGGTTCCTGCTGCCCCACAAGGGGACCCTCGACCTGGTCGAGGCCGTGGACGTGCTGCGCGGTGAGTTCCCCGACGTCCTGCTGCTGGCCCTGTGCGCCCGCTACCCGCACCCCGAGTCCAAGGACTACGAGGACACCATCCGGGCCCGCATCGCCGAGCGGGGGATGGAGGACAACGTCCTCCTGCTCACCGACTACCTCCCCGACGAGACGGCCCGGATGCTCCTGCGCAGCGCGGACGTTATCGTGCTGCCCTACCACGAGACGGGGGAGTCCTCGAGCGCAGCGCTCCGGTTCGTGCTGCCCCTCGGACGCGCCGTCGTGGTGACGGACCGGCGACTCTTCGACGACGCAGCCGATTCGCTCCTGGTCGTCGAGTCGAACGACGTCGCCGGTATCGCCGACGGGGTGCGACGGGTGCTGGCCGATCCCGAGCTGCGACGCGACCTGGCCGACCGGGCCGAGCAACGGTCCATCGGGTTCCGCTGGGAGCGCGTGGTGGCCGAGCACCGGCGGATCTACGACGAGGCCCGTCGGGCGTCGGTGCGGAGGATCTCCCTGCGCCGCGCCGACGCGGCCGCGGCGTCACCCGCCCTGGCCGACTCGTCGCCTGCCCGGGGGTGACCGGGCCGGTGCTCCCGTCCGGCGGCGTCGTGGCGACCGCGGCGCAGGTGTCCTGCTCCTGAGGTCGTGCTCGGGGGATTCCCCTCGCGCGCGCTTTGACCTACCATTCTGACGTGGACTCCCAGCTACCCTCCCCAGTCGGCAGTCGCCGCCCCGGCACCGGGACGGCGAGGTGACGCCGAGCCTGCGGGCACCCCAGGTCCGGTCGCTCGAGCTCGTCGGTAGGCGGGTGCACCTGGCCACCCTGGTCGAGTCCGACTACCCGGCCTGGCTGGAGGTGCGGAACCGGTGCCGCGACTGGCTCGTGCCCTGGGAACCCCGGTCGAAGGGGGCCCCGTTGCCGGCCGAGGACCAGGCGAGCTTCAACGCCAGGTGCGCCATGCGCGAGCGCGAGCGGCAGCTCGGGTCCGGCTTCGGGTTCGGCATCTTCTACGAGGGCCGGTTCGCCGGCGAGGTCACCCTGTCCTCGATCCAGCGGGGCCCGTTCCAGAACGGGGCCATCGGCTACTGGATCGACGAGGACGTCGCCGGGCTCGGGCTCACTCCGGAGTCGGTGGTGGTCGTCCTGCAGTTCGCGTTCGAGACCCTGCGCCTGCACCGCATCGAGGTGGCGATCATCCCCCGCAATACCGCCAGCCGGCGGGTGGCGGACAAGCTCCGGCTCCACGACGAGGGGACGGCCCTGGGCTTCCTGGAGATCAACGGCGAGTGGGAGGACCACGTGCGCTACGCCATGACCTCCGAGGAGTGGGCGGCGAGGGCGGCCGAACTCCGCCGCGACTGGCTCGCCTGACCCGACCGGGGTCGCGGCCGGCGGCTCAGGTGTCCATGCCTCGGATCACGGCCGGCGAGTGTCGGAAGAACTGCTCCACATCCTGCTCGTAGCGGTACTCCGGGGTGGTGGAGCCGGTGGCACGGCGCAGGTTGTTGGCCCGGGCGAAGCTGTGCACGGCGCCGGCGCTGGTGTAGCGGTACTCGAACCCCGCGTCGCGCAGGCGTGTGCTGTCGACACCTCGCCCGTAGCGCATGAGGCCCTCCATCTCGGGGGGGAACCGCATCCCGCCCAGTCGGTCGAGGGGCGCGGCGAACAGGCGGGGGCGTACCGGCGGCAACGGCAGGAGGTGGGCGCCCCCGATCGAGGCCACCTCGCTCCACGGGAGCTTCCCGTCGCCGGCCACGTTGTAGACCCCGGGCACCCGGTGGGCCGTGACGAACTCGAGGGCCCGCACCACGTCGTCCTCCTCGACGAACTGGACGAGCGGGTCGAACCCGGCGATGCAGGGCAGGAGTCGGCGCCGCAGGTTGTGGCTGATCGGGGTGACGATGTCGGTGCCCAGCACGTTGGCGAACCGGAGCACGGTCACGTCGAGGTGGGGGTTGTCGTCCGTGAAGTCCCGCACCAGCGATTCGACCTCGAGGAGCGACCGCTCGAGCCTGGTGCGCACCGGGCCCGTGCGGCTGTCCTCCTCACGGAACCACGCCGGGTCCTGCTCGGCGGCACCGTAGACGTGGGTGGAGGACTTCACGATCACCTTGCGCACGGACGCGCCACTGGCCCCGGCGGCGGCCAGCAGGTTCAGGGTGCCGATGACGTTGATCTCGTGGAGGACCCGGTTCGGCACGGCCAGTGAGTTGGTCTCGAGGAACGTGTGCACGATGGTGTCCACCTGGGTGGCCCGGACGATCCGGTTGAGGATCGAGTACTTCTGGTCGGAGCGGACGTACTCGGTGCGCTCCAGCGGGACCCGGGGGTCCTTGGTGCCGAGGCCGAGGATCATCTCGACCTCGGGCTTGGCCTCGAGGGCCTGGGCCATGCGGCCGCCCCAGAAGGTGTCGAGCCCGGTGATCAGTACGCGGTGACCCATCCGCTCACCCGAACCAGACGCTGCGTCGCTCGCGCAGCATGTCGTGGAGCGTGTCCTGCATGGTGGCCCGTATCCGTTCCGCCTCGTCCATGACCCGGCTGCGCGAGTAGCGCTCCAGCCCGGGCTCGACGTCGAACGTGATCGGGTCGAGGACCCGCAGCTTGAACTTGGCAGGGAAGTAGGTGACGTAGCCGAGGGGGCCGAGCAGGAGGGAGTTCACCGTGACCGGGAAGTACGGCAGCCTGAGGGCCTTGGCCACGCCGGTCATCCGGAACACGATGGGCATGGCCTCCTCGGCCCCGACCACGGCGATCGGGATGATCGGGACGCCGGCCCGCATGGCGATCTCCACGAAGCCCCCCGGCCGAAGCGGCGCAGGCGGTAGCGGTCGGTGTACGTCTTGGAGGTCGCCTTGGTGCCTTCGGGAAACACCAGTGCAAGCTGCTGCTGGTCGTGGAGGATCCGGAATGCGTTGTCCGGGTGGGCCGGGACGCCACCGGTCCGCGACCACATGGTGCCCACGGCCGGGAGGGTGCGGAAGAAGTAGTCGGCGAGCCCGTAGACCGGTCGGCCGAGCTCGCTCTCGATGCCGTGCATGATGGCGGGGGCGTCCGCCGGGATGGCTCCGGCGTGGTTGGCGATCAGGAGCGCCCCGCCCTCCGTCGGGATCTTCTCCAGTCCCTCCCACTGGACCCGGAACCAGTGGCGGTAGATCGGGTCGTAGAGCCGTCGCACGATCGAGCGCATGTGCTCGCTCCGTCCCCACTCGTCGACGTCGGACCGGCGGGCCTGGTCGACCTCGTGGGGTCGTACCTCGGGGCGGCGGGTGGCGACGGGGAGATAGGAGACGGAGGCCCCGGTGAGCTCGGCGGGCGTGGCCACCTCGTGGGCCCCTTCGTGGACGATCCCTTCGTGGACGGCCTGGTCCACGACGGCCTCGATGAGGTCGCGGTCGTCAGGATGCCCGGTCGACCGGGCGGAACCCGCGGACTCCACGCGATCGTCGCTCACGCGGACGATCGTACCCCGGTGGTGGCATCGGTGGCCCCCGTCCCGGACCCTGCCGCGCGCCGGTGGGGAGACCGTCGGCGTGAGCCCCTAGCGTGGTGGGTCGGTTGCCGCCGGTACGTCGAGGCGTCCCGCCAGGGGGCCGAGCGCGGCCAGTCCGTCGAGAGGCAGCGCCCGGCGCGTGACCTCGAGGGGGGCGAGCCGTTCCCGGAGCACGGCGTAGGCCCGGGCCACGTCGGCCAGGTCGACCATGGCGAACAGTGCGATCACCCCGTTGCCGTCGGGCATCACGGGCACCGGTTCCCCGTCGAGGACGCCCGCCAGCAGGCCCGACACCCGCCGGGCCAGTTCGGCTGCTCCCACCGCACCGCCGGCGGGCCGGACGGAGATCGTCGGGACCGGTGGGCCGGCCAGCAGGCCCCGTCGGGACCGGTAGACGTCGGCCACCATGGAGACCGAGTCGTGCAGCGGATGGACGGTGCTGCCCTCGACGTGCTTCCAGTGGACGGGGACCTCGGTGATGCGGAGGCCGAGCCGGCGCGCCCGGGACAGGATCTCCACGTCGAAGGCGAATCGGTCGATGCGGACGAGGTGGAAGAGGAGCCGGGCCACCGGGGTGCGGAACGCCTTGAAGCCGCACTGGGTGTCCTTCAGCCGGAGGCCGGTCCCTGTGGTGACCAGCTCGTTGAACAGCCGACCCATCAGGGAGCGCACCACGTAGGTGGTCTCGACCATGGAGTCGGGGAGGGCCCGGGAGCCGATGGCCACGTCGTGCTCCTCCAGCCCGTCGAGCAGGAGGGGGATGGCCAGTGGGTCGATCGCCATGTCGGCGTCCATGTAGGCCGTGAAGGTCGAGCGGGAGGCGGCCACCCCGATCCGCACCGCCGCCCCCTTCCCCTGGTTGGACGGGAGGCGCACGACCCGGTGGTGGGGGAGCGGGGCCAGCAGCTTCGCCGCGGTCGACGCCGTGGCATCGGTGCTGCCGTCGTCGATCACCAGCACCTCGGTCCGCTCGAGGTCGATCGCACCGGCGGAGGCGGCCGCGTCGAGCCGTCGCATGCCGGCACCCAGGCGGTGGGCCTCGTTGAAGGCGGGGACGACGATGGTGAGCTGGAGGGTCACCGGCCGCGACCCGGGTCGGCCGGCAGCGGGCGGAGGCGGTGGGCGGCCCGTGGCGCCGCGTCAGGGGCGGGCGGCACCGACCAGCCCGAAGTACCAGAGTGGGTCGAAGGTCACGACGGTCCCCGTCTGGGCCGCCTGGATGATCGTCTGGGACCCGTAGGCCGTCTGCTGGCCGTCGAGCACCGGCCCGACGTACATGACGACGTGGTCGATGCCGCTCCCGTCGAGGTCGTAGAAGAGCAGGTCGCCCGGCTGCAGCGCGGTGAGGCTGACGTGGGGGAAGTCGGAGTACTGCAGGGCGGCCGAATGGGGCAGCGACACGCCGGCACTGGCCCAGGCCAGCATGGTCAGACCCGAGCAGTCCAGCCCGGCGGCGCTGGCACCGCCCCACAGGTAGGGGACGCCGAGGTACTGCATGGCCCCGTGCACGGCGGCCAGCCCGGCGGCGTTGGAGCCGTCGCTGGCCACGGTGACGCCTCCTCCGGAGGGGACGGTGGTGGACGTGGTGCCGCCCGAGCCCGAGCCCGAGCCGGAGCCCGAACCGGTGGCTGCTGCCGTGGCCGCCTGGTTGGCGGCGGTGTTGGCGTCGGTGGCGGCGGCACTCCCACCGCTGACGGTGCTCGCCACCTGCGAGGCCTGCGACGCCTGGGCGGCATCGGCCTGACGGGCGGACGCAGTGGGGGCGCTGGCGGCAGCGGCAGCGGCAGCGGTGGCCTGGGCGGCCGCCTGCTGGGCGATCTCCTGGGCCAGCGATCCCTGGACCTGGTCCAGGGTGGCCTGCGAGAGGGCGGCGGCAGCGCTGGCCTGCTGGGCCGACTGGTTGGCCGCCTGGGCCTCGGCGCTCTGGCTCTGCTCCTCGGACTGGAGCTTGGCCTGGGTGGCGCTCAGCTGGCGCTGGCCCGACTGGACCCGGGCGACCTTCTGGGCGAGGTCGCCGATACCCAGGTGCTGGTAGAGCTGGCGGGTCTGGGCCGGTCCCGACGGGGCGGCAAACAGCTCGGCCACCGCGGCCGACGAGGTCCCGTCGATGTAGGACTGGACGACGTCCGAGCGGAGCACCGCCTTGGCCGCGTCGAGCTTGGCCCGCTGGGCCTGGAGCGACGCCGAGGTCGACGCGAGCGCCGCCTTGGTGGCGTCGAGCTGCACCACGGCCCGGTCGTAGGACTCGGACGCCGCACCGAGCGTGGCCTGCTGCTGGGAGATCTGGGATTCGAGGGCGGTCACCTGGGCCTCGCCGGCGCTGATCGAGCCCGCCGCCGGGGAGGTGGTCGTGGTGGTGGTGGTGGTGGTGCCCGAGCCGTCGTTGGCCGTGGGTGCGGCGCCGGCGGGGCCGGCACCCAGCGCCACGAGCAGGCCGGCCGAGACGGCGGCGAGCACGGTGACGGCCCCACGACCGCGGCGGGTGGCGGGGCGCGGCGGGGCCGTGCGACCACTGCCGTTTCGCGCCGTCGTCATGGGGTCCACCTGCGCACGGTACCGCCCGACCGGGGGTCGGGACAATGGCGCCATGGGGAGAAACCGCTCGTCATCAGGGAACTCTCCTCAGATGAACCGTACGTGGCCGTGCGGTGTCGCGAAGGTGGCGTGCGCTGTCCGATGTGTGTTGCCCGTCCGCCTGAGCCCGGCGGCACCTACTCCTGGGTAAGTTGCCTGTGGTATCGGCAGGAATGCCGCCGAACTGGAGGTCAGGATGCACGACGGCGTGGTCGAGGTCCGGGGTGGCCGGGTGCGGGGGGTGGAGCGCAGGGGCGTGTGGTCGTTCTCGGGGGTGCCCTTCGCCGGCCCGACCTCCGGAGCGGCCCGCTGGCGGCCGCCCGGTCCGCCGGTCCCGTGGACCGGGATCCGGGAGTGCGACCGGTTCGGACCGATCGCCCCGCAGGCCCCGGGCACGATGGAGGCCATGCTCGGGGCGGCGCCTGCGGCCGACTCGGAGGACTGCCTGACCCTGAACGTCTGGACGCCCGGCCTGGACGGCGCCAAGCGCCCGGTCATGGTGTGGGTCCACGGCGGCTCGTTCACCGGAGGGTCCGGATCGGAGGGCCTCTACCGGGGGGGCCTCCTCGCCCGCGAGGACGACGTGGTCGTGGTGACGATCAACTACCGGCTCGGGCTGCTCGGGTTCCTCGCCCATCCGGCACTCGGGGAGGAGGGACAGTCCTGGCTGGACGGCGTGCCGTGGCACGGGTGGGCGAACTGGGGCCTGGCCGACCAGGTGACCGCCCTGGCCTGGGTGCGCGAGCACATCGCCGACTTCGGTGGCGACCCGGGGAACGTGACCGTGTTCGGGGAGTCGGCCGGTGGGATGAGCGTCTCGTCGCTCCTGGCGTCGCCGATCGCCGCCGGTCTGTTCCAGCGCGCCGTGGTGCAGAGTGGCCCGCCGTTCGCGGCGAGCAGCGTCGTTCGCCGCCGACCGGGCGGAGCGGTTCGCCGCCCATCTCGGGGTCCCCTGCACGCGCGCCGGATTCAGCGCCGTGCCGTCCGAGCGGCTGGTCGCCGCCGCCGTGGAGCGGGCCGGTGCCTCCGGGGGTGACGATGGAGGGCTGCAGCTGTTGCCGGTGGTCGACGACGGCCTTCTCACCCGGCCACCCCTGGAGGCGGTCGCCTCCGGTTCGGCCGCCGACGTGCCGCTGCTCCTCGGGACCACGCCGCGACGAGTGGTCGCTGTTCGCCATCGCCAATCCCGGGTTCGCCTCGCTCGACGACGACCGGCTGCGGCGGTGGGTGCAGCGGATTCTGCCCGAAGGGGTCGGGGTCGACGGGGTCATCGGTGCCGTCCGGTCGGCACGGGCCGAGCGCGGGGAGCCCTGCCGGCCACGCGACCTGTGGACGGCCATCGCCACCGAGTACGTGTTCCGGGTGGGCACGGTCCGGCTGGCCGATGCCCATGCGCGTGCGGCCCGGGCCGGGACGGGCACCTTCGCCTACCTGTTCACGTGGGAGTCCCCGATCTTCGAGGGTGCGCTCGGGTCCTGCCATGCGCTCGAGATCCCCTTCGTGTTCGGCTCGGTGAGGAACGCCGCCGTGCAGACCTTCTCGGGCGGCGGGGATGCGGCCCTGGAGCTGTCCGGGGAGATGCGGGGGGCCTGGACCTCGTTCGCCCGGACCGGAGTGCCGACGAGCGGTCCACCGGGTGCCGAGCCCGTGTCGTGGGATCGGTGGGACCCGGCCCGCCGACCCACGGTGGTGCTCGGCCCCTGGCCGGGTGCGGAGGGATGGGTCCACCGGGTGGACGATCCCCGCGGACGCGACCTGGACGTGGTCGATGCCGTCGCCGGCCCGCGCCCGGGATTCCACGAGGCCTGACCGCGCCGGCGCCGCAGGGGCGCGTCCGATCGGTGGCGCTGGCCGGGCCCTTCGTGACCGAGGTGCCCGGGTCGTCGTCGCCAGGACGGCGGGGACGCGGGACGACCTACAGTCGGAGGCCCCGGGGACGTAGCCCAACTGGCAGAGGCAGGGCGCTTAAACCGCTCAAAGTGAGGGTTCGACTCCCTCCGTCCCCACGACGGCGTCGCCCGGGCGAGGTGCGCACGTTCCCTATGCCGGCAGCGAACGGCTGGGGTCGGCGGGACGGTCGGGACCAGCGGCCCGTTGGGCCGTTGGAGGGTCGCTCGACACCGACGCCGATGCCGTCGTGCGCCACCGGCTCACTTCAGGATGTTCACCGCACGGGCGATGACCAGCAGGGCGACGACCAACGAGATCGCCTCCTCGGCCATCATCATCATCTTCATCCACGGCCTGATCGGCGAGACGTCCGTCGGGCTGAAGGCGGTGGCGGTGGAGAAGGCGAAGTGGAAGTAGTCCACGAACTTCGGCGTCCACCCCGGGGCCAGGTGCTCCTCGTTCTTCATCTCCGGGAAGACGAGCGCCGGTGGATGTCCGTCACCCTGGGCCCTGGCCGCCGGGCCCCGTCGGTCCAGGCTCCAGTACCAGAGCGCGAACGTGAGCACGTTCGTGAGCCAGATGGCGCCGCCGCTCGCCAGGAGCACCTTGGCGTCGTTGGTGAACGGGGAGACGTTGACGATGGACGCCACCAGTCGGACGGCGGCACCGGCGTTGGCCAGGGTGATGATCCCGATCAGGCAGTTGGTCGCCACCCTCAACCAGGGGCGGTCCCGGTCGATCCGACCGGGGTCCCCGACGACCAGCACGCCGAGCAGCACGACCTCGAGGGCCAGGAACAGCCACCGGGCGTCCCCGTTCCTCAGTTGGGCCGGCAGCGAGGCCCGGAGCAGCCCGGTGGCCACGACGGCCAGCGCCATGGGCCATCGGGGCTCGCCCGCGGGTGGCGTCGGTCCGGCGGCCACTGGGTCTCCCACGGCCGCCACTCCGGAGCTACAGGCCCGACTCGACGGTGATCCGCCCACTGGACGCCGCCGCCTTCAGGGCCTCGTAGTCCCGTTCGTTCTGGTCGGCGTAGGTCTCGGCGAAGGTGGTGATGGCCCGGTCGAAGGTGGGGCCGATGCCCAGGTAACTGGCGATGGCCACACGGTCTCCGGAGCGGGCGTGGGCGCGGGCCAGGGCCTGGGCGCAGACACCGACGTACTTGACCAGGCCCGGGGGGATCGAGCCCTCGATCTCGAACGAGCCCTTCCAGTCGCGCAGTTGCCGGAGGTAGTAGGCGCGGGTGACGCCGTCGGGACCCTGGACCTGCTCGTAGCCGAGGAAGATGTCGCTGGCCGCCTGCATGAGGTGCTGTCCGGCCACGACGCGCTCGCCGTGGGTGGCGTAGCCGCTCTTCCCCACGAACTCCTCGAGCACCGATGCCTCGGCCTCCTTCGCCTGGAGGAAGAGGACGTCGTCGGGATCCTGGCCCACCAGGAGCAGGATCCAGGCCCGGGTGCCCACGCTGCCCACACCCACCACCTTGCGGGCCACCTGGACCAGCTGGAACTGCTCCAGGAGGTGACGGCGGTCGGTCTGGAGGCTGTGGCGGTACCGTTGCAGGAGCAGGTGGAGTTCCCCGATGAGGTTCTCGCTAACCAGGTGGGGGAAGACCTCCTCGACGGGCACGATCAACGGTGGGTCGCTGACGATCCGACGCTGGCCGTCGACCACCGTGGTCAGCTTGTCGAGCGCCTGGAGGCTGTCCCGCGTGCGGGCCTTGGTCACCATCTTGGCCGTGCGCTCGGCCATCCTCTTGTCGGTCTTGGACCCGGTCGTCCCCGCCGTGGACTGGAGGTCGGCCAGGAGTTCGGCCACGTCGATGCGCGAGTACCAGACGTCCAGTGTGGACAGCGTCGCCAGCCGGTTCATCTCGATCCGGTAGGCGGCCCCGACCTCGAGGGCGGCGGCGCGGGCCTCCTTGTCGGTGAACCCCCGGTCCCTCGCCGCGATGACGGCACTGGCGGCCAGGCGCTTTACGTCCCACTCCCAGGGACCGGGGAGCGTCTCGTCGAAGTCGTTGACGTCGAACATCAGGGCACGCTCGGGTGAGGCGAACACACCGAAGTTGGACAGGTGGGCATCGCCGCAGACCTGGGCCTCGAGGCCCGACCGGGGGTGGAGGCCAGGTCGGAGGCCATCACGAGGGCGGCACCGCGGAAGAAGGTGAACGGCGAGACCAGCATGCGCCCGTAGCGGATGGGCACCAGTTCCGGCACCCGGGTGGTGGCCTGGCGCTCGAGCAGGGCGACCGGGTCCGGCCGGTCCGGGCCGGGGTCGAACTCGGCCTGGGAGGATCGGGGCGCCCGCGCCCGGGCGGCCTTGCCCAGCTTCGTCCGCTCCTCGGCGGTGAGGTGCCGGACGGCGTTGGCCGATCGCCCCGTCGCCACCGCCACCGACGGTTCCGTCCGGTCCGTCGGTTCCCTCTGGGCCGTCGGTTCCGTCCGGTCCGTCGGTTCCCTCTGGTCCGCCATGGTTTCCCCGTTCCTGGTCCGAGCGCCCCGGCGGCGCTCCTCCCATCATGGTCGGTCGCGGCCCGTCCGTGCCGGGGAGGACCCGGCCGGGACTACGTCGAGCCGGAGGTCAGGTCCGTACGACCCGGTGGGCCCCGGTGGACAGGTCGCCCTCTGCGGCCCGGGTCTGCGGGGACGGCCCAGGGCCCCAGGGCACGGATCAGGTCATTCGGGCTGCGCAGCGCGGGCGCCGACACCTGCCAGGTGGCTGCCCTGCTCGGCGGCGAGCAGTTCCGCCGCGGCCCGCATCTCGGCGGCCGTCTCGATGAATTTGGTCGAGTGCCGGGTTCTGGCCGGCCAGGGTGAACTCGGTGTCCACGATCCGCAGGTCGGGTCCCCAGGCGTCCTCCAGGATGCGCCGCATCCAGCCCGTGGCGCGGTCCCAGCCCTCGCGCGGCGTACCGGGCCCGTAGGCACCGCCGCGCACGACGACCAGGACGGCCGGCCTTCCGGCCAGTGGTTGCCCGGCGGCGGCCAGGCGGGGATCGGTGATGACCACGTCGACCCATGTCTTGACGTGCTCGGAGACGCCGAAGTTGTAGAGCGGGACGGCAACGAGCAGCGAGTCCGCGGCGAGGAGCTCGTCGGCCAGCCCCCGGGCCACAGCCACCGCACCGCGCTGGGCGTCGCTCCGATCGTCCTCCGCAGTGGCGAAACCGCCGACGGCGAGCGACCAGGTGGTGGCGGGCACGGGGTCGAGGCCCACCGGCCGCCGGACGACCTCGCCATCGGGGTGCACGGCTCCCCACGATCGCTCGACGACGTCAGCGATGGCGCGGCTGACCGAGCCGTCGGTGCGGATGCTGGCGTCCAACCGGAACAGGATCACGGGCTCCTCCCACGGGGAACCGATAGCACTAGGTAGTTCGATGTAACTATGAAAAGAGCAGTTCATAGCGCGACGGAAGCGATCGGTATGCTGGCTCCATGGGATCCCGTCGGCCACCTGGACCACAGACGGTCCCCGTCGAGGCCGGTGTGACGCCGACGGCGTGTGACGCCGCACTGGCCAGGGCCTTCACCTTCCTCGGAAAGCGGTGGAGCGGGGTGATCCTCGCCACCCTGGCCAACGGCGACGCCGGCTTCGCCGAACTGTCCCGACGGGTCGAGGGGATCAGCGACTCGGTCCTGTCGCACCGGCTGGCCGAACTGCAACAGGCCGGCCTGGTCGTCCGATCGGTCGACCCGGGGCCACCGGTGGCTGTCTCCTATGCGCTGTCCGACGCCGACGCCGCCCTCATGCCCGCCATGCACGAACTGAGCGCCTGGGCCGCCACCAACCTCGTCGACGGCACCTGACGCTCCGACAGGATCCGGAGCGCCCACGGGACCTTGGGCACCAGCCGACGGCACCGGGTGACGGCGCCGGTGGTCACGCGGCCCGCGTCTCCAACCGGAGCGCCGTGGCGAAGGCGGTCACAACTTCGTCCTTCGTCCACGGTTCGGGCGACATGGTGATGAAGTAGTCCTCGAGCGCGAGGTCGGCGAGGCCGTCGAGGTCGTCCTCCGTGAACCCGAGGCCGCCCAGCACCGGGAAGTCGAGCTCGGCCAGGATGCGTCGCACGGCCCGAACGGCGCGGCTCCCGTCCCGCGACCCGTCGTCGGGCTCGCCCATGGCGTCGGCCACCCGTTCGAGCAGTTCGGGGACGTGGGCCCGCTCGCGCTCCAGTGTCTCGGCGAGGACGAGTCCGATGGTCAGGCCGTGCGGGACGTGCTTGACGCCGCCGATGGCCTGGCCGAGCGAGTGCTCCGCCGTGCAGTCCGAGATGTTCATGGCCAGGCCGGCCATCATCGAGCCGCAGGACATCCCGGCCCTGGCGGCGGCATCGGTGCCGTCGCGGTAGGCGGCCACGAGGGCGGGTGTCATCATGCGTACGGCCTCGAGGGCGATGGCGTCACCGATGGGGGTGCGCACCTTGGCCACGACGGCGGCGATGGCCTGGGCGAGCGCGTCGATCCCGGTGTTGGCGGTCATGGTCGGTGGCATCGAATGGGTCAGTACCGGGTCGACCAGTGCGTACTGTGCCCGGAGGTTGGCGTTGGCGATGCCGTTCTTGCGCCCCGCCTCGGGGTCGGACACGACCGATCCGCCGGAGACCTCGGACCCGGTTCCGGCACTGGTCGGAACGGCCACCAACGCGACCTCGGGAACCGGGAAGCCGGGCGAGCGTGACAGGAATTCGTCGAAGGACAGACCGAGCTGCGCGCACAGTCGGGCGGCCTTGGCCGTGTCGATCACCGAGCCGCCGCCGACGGCGACCAGTGCGGTGGCCCCCGACGTCACCAGTGCCCGGGTGGCGTCGTCCACCATCTCGATCGTGGGCTCGGCCGCCGGCTTGTCGAACCGGGTCACGGTCAGCTCCGTCCTGCTGGTGAGCGTCCCGAGGAGGTCGGCCACCGCCGGGTTGTGCTGCTCGATGCCTTCGTCGACCATGAGGAAGACCCGGGTGGCACCGAGTTCGCCCAGGACGTCGGGCAGGGTGCCGGAGACGCCTTCGCCGAAGCGGACCTTGACCGGGAGGTGGTTGGCGAAGGCGGGGATCGTCTGCATGGTGACTCCGTGGCTCGTTGTCGGGGGCCGGCGTCGGGTGCCGGCGTGTCGGGGCGCCTCGGGCGGCGGCCCCTCCGCAGGATGGCCGTTCGGATCCGGTGCCGCAAGCCGGGCGCCGACGGTGAGCCCGGACCCACCGGAGCGGCCTTCACGTGCGGGCGTGGAGCTGCCGCCACGGGAGCGGATGTCCACCTGCGGCCCGGGTGGGTAGCGTGGGGCAACGGGCCCGGCCACCCGTCGAGGCCGCCGGGCCACCGAGGGAGGGAGCCCCATGACGACGACCCCGGCACGCCTGGACGAGCCCGTCCCCTCCGCCGCACCCCAGCGCGACCCGGCCGCCGACATCGGTGCCAGGAGGATGCGGCTCGAGCCCTGGGGCGTGCAGGTGGGGCCGGTCGGCCACCTGGCCGCCGAGCGGGACCGGTTGGGGCGCCTGAGCTTCTCCGCATTCGGGGTCCGCCAGGTCGGGGTGACGGTCGGCGCCGAGGTCGAGGGACTCGACCTGTGCCGACCACTCGCCGACGAGGTCGTCGCCGAGCTCACCCGCTGCCTCCACGAGTTCAAGGTCCTGTTCTTCCGCGATCAGCCGCTCACGCCGGCCCAGCACGTGGCGTTCACCAGGCGGTTCGGCGACCTCGAGGTCCATCCGTTCATCCCGTCGAACCCCGACCAACCCGAACTCGTCCGGTTCGAGAAGGAAGCGGCCGTCGGTGGCTACGAGAACGGCTGGCACTCCGACGTCTCGTGGCGCGGGCGTCCCTCGCTCGGGGCGGTGCTGCACGCCGTCGAGATCCCGCCGGTGGGCGGCGACACCCTGTTCGCCGACATGTGCGCCGCCTACGACGGCCTCGACGGGGACCTGAAGCAGCGCATCGACGGGCTCCGGGCCGTCCACGACTACTCCAAGGTCTTCGGTCACACGGTCGAGCCGGAGGACCGCCACGCCATGCGCGAGCAGTACCCTCCGGTCGAACACCCGGTGGTCCGGGTCCATCCCGAGACCGGCCGTCGGATGCTCTACGTCAACCGGTTCTTCACCGACTACGTCGTCGGCCTGGACCGGGACGAGTCCGATGCCCTCATCGACCGGCTGGCGTCGGAGGCCGAGACGGTCGAGTACCAGTGCCGCTTCGCCTGGAGCGAGCACGCCGTCGCCTTCTGGGACAACCGGTCGACGCAGCACTACGCGGCCAGCGACTACTGGCCGCTGCGCCGGGTGATGGAGCGGGCCAGCATCCGGGGGGAGCGGCCCGAGGCCTGAACCCCCCGGGCGCGCCCATCTTGAACCGGGCGCACACCCGGACGCCGGCGCATCCGTCCGCAGTCGTCGAGGATCGGCCCGGTGCTGCCGTCGGCGTCAGTCGGCGGGTGCGGTGCGGAGGCGGAATTCGGCGCCCGACGGGTCAGCGGCCGTGGCGATGCGCCCGTAGGGGGTGTCCGCCGGACCGTCGACGAGGACGCCTCCCAGCCGGGCCACGTCGGCCGCGGTGGCATCGACGTCCGCCGTCTCCCAGTAGACGGTCCACTGCCCACTCGCTCCCTCGGGGAGCCACGGTGCATCCAGGATCCCGCAGAGCTGCGTCCCGTCGGCCGGGTCGATCACCGTCGTGTAGCGGAAGTCCTCCGACTCGGACACGACCTGCGTCGACCACCCGAACACGGCCCGGTAGAAGTCGAGGGCCTCGGAGTAGGCCCGGGTGTGGAGCTCGAACCAGGAGGGGGCGCCTGCTTCGTCGAGCACCGTGAACCCCGGGAAGGTGTCCGCCTCCCATGCCCCGAGGGCCGCGCCGGACGGATCCGTGAGGATCACCTGCCTCCCGAGGTCGGCGATGGGGATGGTCGGCACGATCACCGTGCCACCGTGGGCGGCGGTCGACACCACGGTGGCCTCGGCGTCGGTGCTGGCCAGGTAGATCCTCCAGGAGTCGTCAGCCGGGAACCCGCCCATGTCGCCGTAGGCCCCGACCACGGGAACGCCCTCGCGGTGGAACATGAAGTAGCCGCCGAACTCGGGACTCGGCTCCTGGGCCTCCCACCCGAGGAGTTCGCCGTAGAAGCGGCGGGCACCGTCGACGTCGGAGGTCGACAGGTCCGCCCAGCAGGGGGCGCCGACGGGTGCCCGGTCACGGTGGGTCACTGCGTCCCCGATTCTCTCGATCCTGATCGATCGTACCCAGGCGCTGGAACGTCCGCCCGGGGCACCCGCTCCAGGGGCCCGGCGTGGGGCCACCGCGGCGCCTGGCCCAAGCCGTCAGAGGGGGGCGGCAGACACCGGCGTGACCGTGGACGACAGGTACGAGCCGGTGTTGGGCGAGGAGCACACCAGCAGGCCGGAGGGGGTGGCGACCGTGGCCGCGCTGGTCTCGCCCGGCGGGTAGACGCGGACCTTGGTGGCGGCGGTCGAGCCCGAGCACGGCGGGATGCCGGGATCCGTGACGGAGACCGACGCGTAGGCGTTGCCACCGGCGGCGAGGGTGATGGTGGCGGGCGTGGTCGGCTGGCGCTGTGCCGGCGCACCGATCTGGCTGCCCGACGAGTCGAGGAACGACACGCCGGGATAGCCGAAGAGCGTGCAGGCCGAGGTGCCGGTGTTCTGGAAGGTGAGGCCGTAGTGGGTCGCACCGGCCGAACCGTTGGGGGAGCCGAGCGAGATGGCGAGCGAGGCGGTGCGGCAGGACCGGATGGGCGTGAGCGGGGTCGAGGTCGACGAGGAGCTCGTCGACTGACTGCCGGTGGTGCTGGTCGGGGCAGCCGTGGTCGTGGGCGCAGCGGCCGTCGAGGTCGTCGACGAGCCCGTCCCACCGCAGGCGGCGAGGCCCAGGGCGAGTGCGCCGATGGCCACCAGGGGCCCGAGCAGAGACCGCCAGGACGGGCCCAGGGACCGGCGCGTGGTGGGACGTGCGGGCGGTCGGGTCGTGGTCACCATCCCATCTTCGCCGCTCGGAACCGGTGCCGCCAGCAAGCTCGGCCGGTCCACCCGGATTGCGGTGCGGCGCGTGGGACGGCACGATCAGTGGCCATGGGTGACGACACAGCCGCGCAGCGGGACGAGCTGCGGGAGCGCGCCATCCTCGAGATGGAGCGGTTGCTGGCCGCCGCCGAGGTCCTGCGTGAGGACCTGGACGGCCACGTGGCGGTCTGCCGGGCGATCATCGACGGCATCCGTCGGGAGGACGACCTGGCCGCGGTGATGGACCGGGCCGACTCGCGGACATGGCGCCCCAGGTTGACCGACGCCCTGACCAACTACGAGCGCCTCCGCCACAAGGCGAGGTTGCGCCTGATCGCGCTCGGTGCCGCAGAGGGCATGACGGTCGCTGACGTCCAGGAGCGCTGGTCCATCACCAAGCAGCTGGCCAACCGGTCGATCCGGGAGGCCGGGCAGCTGGACTGACGACGGGGACCGGGATCGCGCGGGCCGGAGGACGCGTGGACCCGCACGCGGTCAGTCGACCAGCACGCCCGGATTCATGATCCCGGCGGGGTCCACCGTCGACTTGGCGGCGCGCGAGCGCGGCGGCGAACACGTCGGGACGCTGCCGGTCGTACCACGGGCGGTGGTCACGCCCCACGGCGTGGTGGTGGGTGATGGTCCCCCCGGCGGCGAGGACCGCCTCCGAGGCCGCCGCCTTGATCTCGGACCATTGGGAGAGCTCCGACCCCCGGGTACCCGGGGCCAGGACGCTGAAGTAGGGAGCGACGCCATCGGGGTACGCGTGGGTGAAACGACACGTCACCCATCCCGCCCCGCAGATCCGTCGGAGCGCGTCCTCGACGGCGCTGGTGACGTCGGCATGGAGTCCGGCGAACCGGTCCCATGTGCAGGCCGTCTCGAACGTCTCGCAGATCATGCCGAGCCGCACCGAGCGCGTCACGGGTGTAGGGCGCCCGTAGGAACGAGTTGCGCCACTCGCCGGCGGCACCGTCGCGACCGGCACGGTCCTCCTCATCCGGTTCCGACGCCCCGGACGAGCCGGCGGATCCACCGCTGTCGGTGGACGACGGTGGCAGGGGAAGGGTGCCCCCGTGGTCCCGGCACAGCTCGAGCGCCCGGTCCATGGGTGCGTCCACCGGGTGGTCGGCCGACTCGAACCCGAGGACGAGGAGTGCTCCGGCGCCGGGCGAGAGCGTGGCCGACAGCATCGCCTCGCCGGCGTCGAGCAGCCGGCAGTTCACCGGGAACAGCCCGGACTGGGCCAGCGCCCGGACGGCTCCCGCCCCGGCGTCGAGACCGGGGAACTCGACGCCGGCGGACGTCTTCCACCGGGGTCGGTCCTGGAGGCGCATCCATGCCTCGGTGATCACGCCGAGCGCACCCTCGGACCCGAGGAAGAGGCGGTCGGGGGAAGGGCCCGCACCGGAACCGGGGAGGCGGCGGGACTCGACGACGCCTACCGGGGTCACGACCCGGAGGGACTCGCACAGGTCGTCGATGTGGGTGTACACGGTGGCGAAGTGGCCACCGGCCCGGGTGGCGAGCCAACCCCCGAGGGTCGAGAACTCGAACGACTGGGGGTAGTGGCGCAGGGTGAGCCCGTGCGGTCGGAGCTGGGACTCGAGCACCGGGCCGAGGGCCCCGGCCTGGATGCGGGCTGCACGGCTGATCCGGTCGATCTCGACGACCCGGTGGAGCAGCGTGAGATCGAGCGAGACGACGCCGGAGAAGCGGTCGCCGATGTCGGCCTCCACACCTCCGACCACCGAGGAGCCGCCACCGTAGGGGATGGCGGCGATCCCGGACGATCCGCACCAGTCGAGCATCGCGACCACGTCGGCCTCGTCGGCGGGGTGGGCGACGAGGTCAGGCGGGTGGGGGAGGTCGCCCCGCAGGAGGCGCACCACGTCGCGGTAGGAGCGTCCGTACGTGTGGGCGGCCCGGTCCCGTCGGTCGGCGGAGCACAGGTGGGCGAGGCCGGACGGGGGTACCACCCGGGGGGCGGGCAGTTCGAGGTCCTCGAGGGCCACCGGGCGCTCGGCCACGGGCGGTTCGATCCCGAAGCGGCCGGCCAGCGCTGCGGCGAGCCGGGCCGTCTGTCCGCCCGTGGCGGCGGACTCCTCCCACCCCCAGCCCTGCCACGATCGGGTCAGGGCCGACACGCCTGGGGTCTCGTCGTCCGGAGGGGCAACCACGGCGCCAACGTAGCCCCGGGTCGCCCGGACGGTCGGGGAGAGTCGGCTCCGGTCGGTGCGCCCGCAGGGCGTAGGCTGGGCCGGTGCTGAAGCTCAGCGGTTCGGAAGCGGCGCTGGCCATCGTCTTCGCCGTGGTGGCGGCCGTGGTGGGCTACCTGCTGTCGGAGGCGGACCGCCGCAAGCTCGGTCGCACCCCCTGGGGCCTCCCTTCCTTCATCTGGGCGCTGTTCTGGTTCCTGAGCTGGCTCATCGGGCTCGTCCTCTTCCTGTTCGCCCACCGCGCCGAGGTGCGCCGTGCCGCCCAGGGGCCGACCCCCACCTTCGATGCCTACGGCCACTACTCGGCACCACCACCACCCCCACCCGTCTCGGCGTCCGACTTTCCGGCCTACCCCCGACCCGCCGACGGCGGACAGCGTCAGTCGACGCCGGCGCCGCCCGTGCCAACCCAGGCCCCCGTGCCATCCCAAGCCCCCGTGCCACCCCAAGCCCCTGTGCCACCCCAAGCCCCGGGTGCGGCGGTGACTGCCGTTCCGCCGGCGACGGCCGCTGCCGCCACCATCGGTGCGTCGGCGCCACCTTCGTGGCAGGCGGACCCCAGCGGACGGTTCCACTACCGGTGGTGGACCGGCAACGAGTGGACGTCGTACGTGGCCACCAACGGCCAGGTGACGGTGGATGCGAGTCCGGACCAGCGGATCGGCCCGTACTGATCCTCGCCGGTCGCCGACGGTGCCGCCGGGTGCTCGTACCGGGTCGACGCCAGGTGCAGCCGCAAGCAGGATGTCCCCCCGCCATGACGGTGCGGCGGACCGGGCGTCCGGACGTCGGACACATTGGCCCACCGAATCGCTGCCGTCGTAGAGTCGGGACACGCCCGTGCCGGGCGCAGGCACCGGGTCCGGCCGGCCGCCGCAGAGGGAGGGAGCCCGCATGACCCGTCTCGACATCGACGTCGTCCACCACGCCGCCGAGGACGACCTGCCCTGGGTCGATGCCACCGGTGGCATCTGGCTGAAGGTGCTCCGCGTGGATCCGGCCGCCGGCATCTGGGTCGTCCGGAACCGGTTCGAACCCGGGGTCCGCCTCCAGAGGCACCGCCACACCGGCCCGGTCGACGGGTACACGGTGTCGGGGCGCTGGCACTACCTCGAGTACGACTTCTACAGCACCGCCGGCTCCTACATCCGGGAACCGGCCGGCTCGGTCCACACGCTGGACGTGCCCGAGGACAACGACGGGCCGACCGAGATCCTCTTCGTCATGGAGGGTGTCAACCTGAACCTGGCCCCCGACGGGTCGGTCGAGAGCGTGACCGACGGGATCGGGACGCTGGCCGCCTACGAGGCGCTCGCCGAGTCCCAGGGTCACGCCTTGCCGCTCCCGGTCATCCGCATCTGAGGGTGGGCGGCACTCCGGTGGCCCCAGACGCTGCGCTCGACGAGGACGCGCTCACCGCGCCGCTGCTCGACCCGACGTTCTACGCCGACGACCCGTACCCCCTGTACGCGCGGTTGCGGGCCGAGGCCCCGGTGGCGCGGAACGACACCCTGGGCCTGTGGTTCGTGAGCCGCCACGCCGAGGTGGTGGCGGTCTCCCGGGAGCCGGAGACCTTCTGCTCGTCGAAGGGGATCATGGCCTTCGAGATCGGCGCCGAGTACGCCACACCGCCGACCATGATGCACACCGACCCGCCCGACCACACCCGCTACCGGGCCCTGGTACAGCCCGCGTTCCGCCCGTCCTACATGCGTGCCCTCGAGGACGGCATCCGTCGCCGGGCGCGTGCGCTTGTCGAGCGGATCGAGCCGGGGGTGCCCGTCGACGTGGTCAGCGACCTGGCCGTCCCCCTGCCGCTCCAGGTCATCAGTGATCTGCTCGGCGTGCCGGAGGACGAGTGGCCGACATTCTTCCGGTGGTCCGAGGCAGTCATCCCCGGCGCCACCGACTGGCCCGAGGACGTGCGGGCGCAGCTGAGCGCGGAGATGGTCACCTACCTCCTCGAGGAGGCGGCGGCCCGTCGACGGACGCCGAGGGAGGACATCATCAGCGAGCTGGGCGCAGCCGAGGTCGACGGGGACCGGCTGACCGACGCCGAGCTCGGGATGTTCCTGGTGCAGATCCTCGTGGCCGGCAACGAGACGACTAGGAACATGATGTCCGGGGGGCTGGTCGGGTTCGCCGGGTCGCCGGGCGCGTGGGAGGGGCTCCTCGGGAGGGCCGACACCGGCGTCAACCGTGCGCTCCCACTGGCGGTGGAGGAGATGCTGCGGTGGACGACCCCGGTCGTCGCCTTCATGCGCACGACCACTCGCGAGGTGGAGCTGGCGGGCCGTCGGCTGGCGGAAGGCGACCCGGTGCTCATGCTGTACGCGTCGGCCAACCGGGACGAGTCGGTGTTCGGGCCGACGGCCGGGGTGTTCGACGCGGCACGCGACACCAACCCGCATGTCGCGTTCGGTTTCGGCGCCCACTTCTGCATCGGCGCCGTCCTGGCCCGCACGGAGGGGAGGATCCTGCTCGAGGAGCTCCTGGCCCGGTTCGGATCGATCGAGGCGGCCGGACCGGTGGTGCGCTCGGCGTCGCCGGTCATCGCCGGCGTGAAGTCCGCGCCGATGGTGTTCGGAGGGCGCTGAGGCCTCCCGGGCCGGCCTGCCTACGAGCTGGCGTGCACGGCGTCGAGCACGGCCACCTGTGCCTCGGTGAGTTGCAGCGTCGCCGCCTCGCAGTTCTCCTCCACGTGGGCGACCGACTTCGTCCCCGGGATGGGAAGCATGACCGGCGAGTGGTGGAGCAGCCAGGCGAGGGCCACCTGTGTCGGGGTGGCCCCGGTTTCCGCCACGACGGAGGCCACCGGCGAGTCGGGCCGGGTCAGGGCGCCCGACGCCACGGGGAACCACGGGATGAACCCGATCCCCTCGGCGCTGCAGTAGGCGAGGACGTCGGCCGACGTCCGATTGGTCAGATTGAAGAGGTTCTGCACCGACACGATCGGCACCACCGGCCGGGCGGCCGTCACCTCGGCCACGGTCACCTGGGAGAGTCCGACATGGGCAACCTTGCCCTCGGCGATCAACTCCGCCAGGAGACCGAACTGTTCCTCGGCCGGGACCTTGGCGTCGATCCGGTGCAGCTGGAACAGGTCGATCCGTTCGACCCCGAGCCGACGCAGACTGAGCTCGCACTCCTGTCGCAGGTACTCCGGCCTGCCGACCGGCAGCCACTGGTCCGGGCCCTGGCGGGTGAGTCCGGCCTTGGTGGCGATGACCAGGCCGTCGGGGTAGGGGTGGAGCGCTTCGAAGATGAGGCGCTCGCTGACCTCGGGGCCGTAGGAGTCGGCGGTGTCGATGAGGTCGACCCCCATGTCGACGGCCCGGCGCAGTACCCGGACGCACTCGTCCCGGTCGACCGGCTCGCCCCACACGCCGGGCCCGGTGATCTGCATGGCGCCGTAGCCGAGCCGATGGACGGTCAGGGCGCTACCGGTGTCCGGGGCGAAGGTGTACGTGCCGCTCGACCGCACCGGCTTGGGCGTGCGGGTCGTGGGTGCTGAGTCTGTCATCGGTGCCTCCGAAGTCGGGTCCAGGGTGACGGGGCCGTCCCCCGGTCGGGGAGCGGCGCCGCATGTGTCCCCGGTCTACCCGCTCACGGGCGGGCGTCCTGCGTAGGAGCGCCTCGGGTCGGGCGGCGCTCCCGGCCGGTCAGCGCTTCCGGTACTCGGGGACCCGCTCTTCGGCCCGTGCCGACTTCATCTCGGCGTAGTCGTCGGAGGCGAAGACCATCGACTGGGCCACGGCCTCCTCGTCGATCGACCGCTGCACCGTGTCCCGCGACAGGCTCGAGATGGTCCGGCGGGCCATCTTCACGGTGAACGCGGGGGCCGAGGCGATGGTCTCGGCCATGGCCATGGTGACGGCGTCGAGTTCCTCCTCGTCGGCCACCAGGCGGCTGACGATCCCGTGGCCGTAGGCCTCCTCGGCCGTCATGACCCGACCGGTCAGCGCCATGTCGGCGGCCACCCCGTGTCCGGCCATCTGGAACAGCCGGGCCACACCGCCCGAGTCCGGGATCACGCCGTGCACCACCTCGGGCAGCATCATCCGGGCCCCGGTGGCGGCGACCCGGATGTCGCACAGCAGGGCGCGTTCGAAGGCGCCCCCGATGACCCAGCCCTTGAGGGCGCAGATGATGGGGCACGGCATGGTGAGGAACATCTGGGTCGGTCGGTGCCCCCGCTCGATGAACTCCAGGTCCGAGATGTCCTCGACGCGCAGGCCGATCTGCCCGGTGTCGCGACCCGACGAGAACGAACGGCCCGCACCCCGCCAGACGATGGCCCGCAACTGGGGCAGCTCGTGGACCTCGCCGAGTACCTCCCAGAGACGGCGGTCCATCTCGTCGCTCATGGCGTTGTGCTTCTCGGGGCGGTTGTTGGTGATCACGGCGATCGGTCCGTCCACCTCGAGTCGCACGAGGTCCCGCTCCGCCTCGGTGAGGGGTGGACGTGTGTCGGTGGCACTGGTGACACGGGGGTCGGTCATGGGCTGGCTCCTCGGTCGTACCCACCCGACCCGGTCCGGTGGCACCGCTGCGCGATCGGGTCGGGTCTTGTCGGCGGTCGGGTTAGGGATCTCTTCGGCGATCAGGTCGGACGTGGGGCTGCAGGCTCGCCGAAGGGACCGCGCCCCAACTGTTCACGGATGGGGGTGAACGGCGGCTGCACGGTGTGACGGCGTTGCCAGTTGGCGCCGTCGACCACCAGCGAGTGCCCACTGATATAGGAGGCGTAGGGCGAACAGAGGTAGGTCGCCGCCCAGGCCAGCTCGTGGGGGTAGCCCACCCGTCCCGCCGGGACCCGGTCGTCCTGACCTTCGTACTTACCGGGGACGGCGGCGATGGCGGCGACCTCGTCCTCGTGGGGCATGAGGCCGGGCACAAGGCCGTTCACCCGGATTCCGTAGGGGGCCCATTCGACGGACAGGGTCTCGACCAGGTTCTTCACCCCGGCCTTGGCCGCCGCCGAGTGGGCGAAGCCGGGGCCACCGGTCCAGGCGTAGGAGGCGCCGACATTGACGATGGACCCCGGACGGCCTGCCGGGATCAGTCGCCGGGCGAACTCCCGGGAGCAGAGGTACGTTCCGTTCAGGACGATGTCCACGACGGTGCGCCACGCGTTGGGACTCATGTCCTCGGCCGGTACCGGGAAGTTTCCGGCGGCGTTGTTGATCAGGACGTCGACCGGCCCCAGATCGGACTCCACGGTGTCGAAGGCGGTGGCCACGGCATCCGCGTCACGGATGTCGCAGGCCACCCCGATCGCCCGGCCCCCGGCCTCCTCCACCGAAGCGACTCCTGCGGCCCGGTGGCCTTCGTCGCGGCTCACGACGGCGACGGCGGCTCCCAGCCGACCGAATTCGGTGGCGATCGACCTGCCCAGTCCGGTTCCACCGCCGGTCACGACGACGACCGTCCCCTCGTAGGTGCCCGCCGGGAGGGCCGAGGCGCCCGTGGGCGGGGGTTGCGGCAGTCCGGGGGGCGTCATGGGGGAGGATCCTAGCGACGGTGATCGCCGGGCATGCGTTGGTGGGATCCTGGCGATGTGCCCCGGTGGGGCCCCGTGTGCACCTTGCAGCTTACGCCTTGCAGTCGACGCCATGGAGGTGGCACGGCAGCGGCCACCGGGGTTTCCGTGCCCACTGGGGGGAGGGGGAGTGCCATGCGATCGATGACGCACCGTCGGGCCCGGCTCTCCCCGATGGTGGCCACCGACACCGGCCAGGCCCTCCAGCCCGGCACCCCGACGTACGCGGCGGCCTGTGGTTGACCGGTTGACCTGCTGACGGGCCCATCCGGCTGATCCGGCGAACGGCCCGTCCGGCGTCGCCTGTCCGCCGGAGGCGTCATCGTCAGCACCACCGTCCCGACCTGGCTGCCCACCCCAGGACCCCATCGACGGGCCGGCATCGACGGCTCCGTCCGGACGGGAGGAGCCGGTCCTCATCGGGGTCCGGCGAGCCCCCTCGATCTTTCGTCGGCGTCGGCGGTGACGGTACAGTCGTGGGGCAAGGTGTCCCCCTCGACGTGGTGGACGTCCACCAGCCGAGGGGAGCTGACACACGATGGCCGCTGCGGACGCACTCCCGGTCCCGTCGCCGGACGACGCAGCCGTCGTGGTGGCGGCTCCCGGTGACGGCCCGGGCTACTGGGCCGGTGGGCCGGGGGCGGCCCTCGCCGCCGACGGCACCTACTGGCTCGCCTACCGCCTCCGGCGCCCGCTGGGTGTCGGGCGGGGCTACGCCAATGTGATCGCCCGGTCGGACGACGGTGTGACCTTCGAGACGGTCACCGTCCTCGAGCGGGAGGCATTCGACTGTGACTCGCTCGAACGCCCGGCCCTGGTCGGGCTCCCGGACGGCTCCTGGCGCCTCTACGTCAGCTGTGCCACCCCGGGGACGGACCACTGGAGGGTGGACGCCATCGACGCACCCGACCCGGCCTGCTTCACGGCAAACTCGGCCCGCACCGTCCTCTACGGCGACCCGGACACCGTGGCGGTCAAGGACCCGGTGGTCAAGCTGATCGACGGGGCCTGGCACCTGTGGCTCTGCTGCCACCCGCTCGACCGGCCCGAGGCGACGGACCGGATGACCACCGTCTACGGCACCAGCGACGACGGCCTGGCATGGGACCTCGGCGCCACGGCACTCGCCGGTGTGCCCGGTCGATGGGACCAGCGGGGGGCCCGGGTGGCCGACGTGGTCCGACGGGGCGACCGGTGGTTCGCCTACTACGACGGCCGGGCGACCAAGGAGGAGAACGCCGAGGAGCGCACCGGCATCGCCGTGGGTGACCGCCCGGACCGACTGGTGGCCGACGGCGGGGTGATCGGAACCGGGCCCGACGGCACGTGGTCGCTCCGGTACATCTCGTCCATCGAGCTGCCGGACGGGGGGCTGCGCCTCTACTACGAGACGAAGCGCCTCGACGGTGCCCACGACCTGCGCACCGAGTACGTCCCACCCTCGCGGTAGCTCCGCCACTGGGTGAGGTCCCAGCCCGTCTCCTCCTCGACGATCGTGATGTCGTCGTCGAAGTACCCCACCAGCTTGGCCCGGTCGGTCTCCGACAGTTCGGGGCGGTGCTCGGGGGTCCGCTGGATCAGCCACTGCAGGGGCAGGCTCGCCTTCCGCCACACCTGCGGGGGGAAGTGGCTGCCGATCGACGCGCCGACGCGGAACACCTCCTGGAGCGAACGCGTGTAGAGCGAGGGCGCCACGTAGCCGCCGACGTTCATCGCCGGGGCTTCGGCCAGGAGCCCCTCGCGGACCCCCAGGAACCGGCAGATGCCGTCGAGGGACTCCCCGGGCTCGTCCACCAACGACTTGTAGCGGACCAGGTGGATCTGCTCACGGGGGAAGAGCGTCCTGAGGTGGCGGAGCTGGCGGCCGTAGCAGCCGATCTCGAGGTAGCGCCAGAAGGGCGCCCATCCGGCGGCCTTCCGTCCGGGCTCCTCGGCACAGGCCTCGACGAAGTCGCTGATGGGCTCGAGTCCGTCGGCCCACAGGTGGGCCCAGTTCGAGTAGGCCCGGTCCACCGGGTCACGCAGGATGGCGATCAAGCGGGCCTCGGGCACCAGGGCGTGCATGCGGACGTGGGCGTCGTCGTCCGCCAGGTACAGCGGGGTGCTCTCCCCGCGGAGGGTACCGGCGGGGGCGTCGTCGAAGAGCCGCTCGTACTCGTCGCGGCGCCAGATCCACTCGCGGTAACTGTGCGCGTCCCCGGGCCACCCTCGCGTGGCGGCGGGCCGTCACACAGGAAGAACTTGGGCTCCTTCACCGACGACAGGAACAGGTCCGGATGGGCGGTCAGGGCGGCATGGAGCGCGGTGGTGCCGGACTTCGGTGCCCCGATCACGAGGAAGTCCGGGAGGGCCATCCCCTAGCGTATCCGCAGGCTGTCGCGGCCCAGGTGCCCGACCGGTCCCCGCCGATCCCGCTCGGCGGCGACGACAGTCAGGATCGAGGCGGTGGCGAAGATCAGGTCCGCGACCCCCCAGACGTCGGAGGCCGTGCGGCCACCGAACGTCATGACGGCGACGGCTGCCAGGAGCATCACGGCTCCGCTCGACACGACCGCGGTCCGGCCGGTCCCGTGCCCACCCGCAACCGGCCGGGTGAGGACGAGTCCGGCGGCCAGGAGCAGCGCGCCCTCCACGAGTGTGGCGGGTCGGCCGAACACCGGTGACATCCAGCCGGTGGTGTCGGTGGTGATGACGCCCAGGCCGCAGTAGCCCAGGTAGATCGACAGAGCGGCGACCATCAGCAGCGCGGGTGACCGGAACCCGGCCGGCGTGACGGAAGGGGAGGACGACCACGGGTCAGGGGCCGGGACCCCGCGAGGGGACCCCTCCGGCGCTGTTCCGGTGCCCCTGGCCGACCAGGATCGGGCCGGCTCCAGGAGAAGGGTCCCGCCGTGTCGGTACCCGTGGCCCACTCGATCCCCGCTGTCGTAGTCCATGAAGGCAACTCTCCACGTCGTGGCATATCCATAAAGTCGATCGGTTTAGTCAAGATAATGGCCCGGCCATGTGTCCACGTCAAGAACCGGTCACCGGACGGACCGCCTGACGGGCGATCGAGGTTCAGGCGGGGTCCCGGGAAGTCCAGCGGGTGTCCGGGGGAGGGGCCTGGCCCCTCCGTGCTCTCCACGGCCCACCGCCGCAGGCCATCCCGCAACCCGGGATCGGAGTTGACCGGGGATACCTAGTTGTTTAGTATGGAAATAGGAAATACGAGACCTGGCGTGACGGTCCAACGGGCGGTGGCCGCTGCGGCGGTGTCCGTCGCGGGACCGTCGAACGGTGCGGCGGACCGGTTCGTCGAGCCGCTCCGACGGACGCCCACCGCCAACCCATCGTCCGACGCAACCCCCGAAGTCCGACCCAGCAGGACCGACCCCCGAAGTTCCGACCCCCGAAGGAGGGGCGACGCCGCTACGGGCGCCCCACGACACCCAGGAGTTCCGTGCCGTCGTCCCCGACAGTGTCTCCCCGTCCGTCACAGCGTCACCGGCAGCCGATCCCTCGCCGCGACTGAGACGCGGCGGTCCGGTGGAGGAATCAGGAGTGGTCGAGCAACCAGGGAGACGGCGGTCGTCGGGCGGCAACGCCGTGGTCAACATCTCGGCTCGGGTGGACTACGGGGTCCGGGTCCTGTGTGCCCTGGCCGCCTCCGACGGGCCGATGACATCGGAGCAGCTCGCCGCCGCACAGGACCTGCCGCACAAGTTCCTGGAGAGCATCCTGACCGACCTGCGCCGCGGGGGCCTGCTCGTCTCCAAGCGGGGCGCCGAGGGCGGGTACCGGCTGGCCCGGCCGGCGAACGCGATCAGCCTCGGGGACGTGATCGGCCCACTCGTCGGCACCATCGCCGAGGTCCGCGGCCTTCGGCCCGAATGGACCACCTACACGGGTCCGGCCGAACATCTGCAGGCGGCGTGGTTCGTGGTCCGTGACCAGCTGCAGACCGTGCTCGACCGGGTCACCATCGACGGGATCGTGTCCGGGGAGCTACCGGACCTCGCCGACCCCGGGGAGCCCGGTCCGTCGCCGTCGGGTGCGCACGTCGCCGTCGGCGCCGGCGCCGCCGAACCGGCGGTCTGAACGGGTGACGGTCGGTCGGCACCCGCCCGCCGACCTGTCGGTTGACTGCCCGTCGCCCGGACAGGGAGCGGGCGGTGCCCCGGGCCGCCTCGGGTAGCCTCGACCCTCGTGGACTTCGACCTCTCGCCCGAACTCGCCGACCTCCGGGACTCGGTCCGCCGACTGGCCCAGGACAGGATCAAGCCCCGGGCCCGCGAGATCGACACGACGTCCGAGTACCCCCAGGACGTCTTCGACGCCTTCCGGGACGCAGATCTGCTCGGCCTGTGCCTGCCGACCGAGCTCGGTGGCTCGGGTGCGGGGATCCTCGGGCTGACCATCGCCATCGAGGAGGTGGCCAAGTACTCCAACACGGCGGCGCTGATGCTCCTGTTGACCCGGCTCCCGACGGGGCCGATCCTCATCGCCGGAGACGACGACCAGAAGCAGCGCTACCTGCCGGGAATCGCCACCGGTGAGCTGAGGTGCGGCTTCGGACTGTCCGAGCCCCAGGCCGGCAGCGACGTGGCCGGCATAGCCACGCGGGCCGTGCCCGACACGCGGCCCGGCCACCAGGGCGACTGGGTGCTGAGCGGCACCAAGTGCTGGATGTCCGGAGTGGTCCAGGCCGACTGGTACACGGTGTTCGCCAAGACCGGTGACCCCGCCTCGAGGGCGCACGACTCCATCACCTGCTTCATCGTGGAGCGCAGCTGGGACGGGGTGTCGGTCGGGAACACCGACCACAAGATGGGCGTGCGCGGGGTCGACACCGGCGAGCTGCTGCTCGACGGCGTGCACGTGCCCAAGGAGAACGTGGTGGGCGAGGTGGGCGGCTTCCGCCTGGCCATGCTCGGCCTCAACGCCATGCGGCCCATCGTCGCCGCCCGCGGGATCGGTCTGGCGGAGGGTGCGCTCATGTACGCCACCGAGTACGTGAAGGGCCGCGAGGCCTTCGGTCACACCATCGCCGACTTCCAGGGCATCCAGTGGGAGATCGCCAAGGTGGCGGTCGACATCGAGGCGGCGCGGCTGCTCACCTACCGATCGGCGTGGCTGGCCGACCAGGGGAAGTTCACCAAGGAGTACGTCCCGTACCTGTCGATGGCCAAGTACCACGCCACCGAGCTGGCCGTGCGGGCTTCGGGCCTGGCCGTGCAGCTGCTCGGTGCCGCCGGGTACATGGAGGACCACCCGACGGAGCTCTGGTATCGGGACGCACGGCAGCTGACCATCGTGGAGGGCACGTCCCAGGTGCAGCTCGGACTGATCGGCCGGGGCGTGCTCAACCACGACCTGTGGTGGGACTGAGCCGTCATGGCCGCTGCTGAGACATCGGGCCCCCGACCGGCCCCGGGCTCCTCGGACGCCCTGGCCTCCTTCGGCGAGCTGGGCGGCTGGCCCGGCGTGCTCGGCCGACTGCTCGATGGGGAGTCGCTCGCCGCCGACCAGGCCGAGGACGTGTTCGGGCAGGTCCTGTCGGGCGAGGCCACGCCGGCCCAGATCGCCGCGCTGGCCGTGGCCCTGCGGGCGAAGGGCGAGTCCGTCGCCGAAATGACCGGCTTCGTCCGTTCCATGGTCGCCCACGCCCTGCCCCTCGAACTGCCACCCGGTACCGAGTGCGTCGACACGTGCGGCACCGGGGGGGACCGGCTGCGCAGCATCAACGTGTCGACCATCGCGTCGCTCGTGGTGGCGGCGTCGGGGGCCAAGGTGTGCAAGCACGGGGGCCGCGCCTCGTCGTCCGCCGTCGGGGCGGCCGATGTGCTCGAGGCGCTCGGTGCCGTCGCCGACCTCGGCCCGGCCGGCGTGGCCCGGTGCATCGACGAGGTCGGGCTGGGATTCTGCTTCGCCCCCCGGTTCCACCCGGCCATGCGCTTCGCCGGCCCGGTGCGCCGCGAGCTCGGGATCCCGACCGTCTTCAACTTCCTCGGTCCGCTGGCCAATCCCGCCCGGGCGAGGTTCCAGGTCGTGGGGGTGAGCGACCCGTCCATGGCCGACAAGATGCTCGGGGTGCTGGCCGCCAACGGGACGCTGCGGGCCATGGTCGTCCACGGTGACGACGGGCTGGACGAACTGTCGACGACCGGCCCGAGCACGGTGCACGAGCTGGTCCGCACGCCTGACGGCGACGACCCCGCCGGCGACGGCGACGTCTCGGTGTCGGTCTACCGGGTCGACCCGTCCGACTTCGGCCTCGCCCGGGCCACGCTCGAGGAGCTGCGAGGAGGGGACGCCCAGGTCAATGCCGAGGCCATCCGCCGGGTGGTGTCGGGAGCGGTGTCGCCCCACCGGGACATCGCGCTGCTCAACGCGGGCGCCGCCCTGGCTGTGGTCGGCCGGGTCGAGGACCTGGACGCCGGGGTCCGCCTGGCCGCACTGCTCGTGGACAGCGGCCGTGCCGCCGAGGTGCTCGATGAGTTCGTGCGGGTCACCAACGAGGCCGCCGCCGAGGAGTCGGCGGACTGACCGGGGCAGACTGACCGGGCCGGACTGACCGATCGATCGGGTCGAACCGACCCGATGGAGCGCCGCCGAGGAGGTCGACGACATGGCCGAGGTGCTCATCCCCCTGCCGCAACTCGACGCCGACCCGACCGAGGTTGCTGTCAGCTGGCGGTCCCTGACCCGGGCGGGCCACGCCGTCCGCTTCGCCACACCCTCAGGCGAGCCGGCCCGTTGCGACGAGCTCATGGTCACCGGGCGTGGCCTCGACCCGTGGGGGCTCGTACCGGGGCTTTCGCATGTGGTGGGGATCGGCCGGGTGCTGCGGGCGGACCGGAACGGAAGGGCGGCGTACGCCGAACTGGTCGAAGACCCGGCGTTCCGGGCGCCCGTACGGTGGGATGCCGTGCGCACCGGCGACGTCGAGGCGCTGTTGCTCCCCGGTGGGCACCGGGCGCGGGGGATGCGCGCCTACCTGGAGAGCCCCGTGCTCCAGGATGTCGTCGTCGGGGCGTTCCGCGGACATCGGCCGGTCGCCGCCATCTGCCACGGCGTGCTCCTGGCCGCCCGCAGCATCGACCCCTCGACGGGTCGCTCCGTGCTCTACGGCCGAACCACCACGGCGCTGACCTGGTCGTTGGAGCGCCGGGCCTGGCAGGTGGGCCGGATCGCCCGGTTCTGGGATCCCAGGTACTACCGGACCTACACCGAGGGACCGGGACAGCCGACCGGGTGGATGTCGGTGCAGCAGGAGGTGACCCGGGCGCTGGCCCGCCCCGAGGACTTCCTCGACGTGGCGCCGCAGGCGCCCGACGTCGCTCTCAAGACCAGTGGGCGGGCACGCGACTCCGACGCCGACGCCACGCCGGCGTTCGTGGTCCGTGACGGCAACTACGTGTCCGCACGGTGGCCCGGCGATGCGCACACCTTCGCTCGGGAGTTCGCCTCGCTGCTGTGACGGGTATGCCCCGTACGGTGGACGGTCGACGGGCCCATGCGGTCGACGGGCCTCTGCCGCCCGTCGTCACCGTGCCGCCCGTCGGTTCGTGTCATCTGGCGGACACCGGCCCGCGGGGACGAGCGTGTCGCGCCGGCGACCCGTCTCACCCGGATCGCGCTCCAGGCGGCGGGGATCGGTCCCCACGGGAACCGAATGCGACGGAACCGGCGCCGGTCCGGTCGCCCGACTGTCCTCGGTCGCCTCCGCCCCGCTGTTCTCCCCGTTGGCTGCCACGCCGTCCGCCGGACGGCACACCGGGCGGTTCGGAGGGCTGGGGCAGCGACCGCAGGTCGCCGCACAGTTCGTGCAGCCTCGGGATCCGGTCGGATCGCATGGCCAACCCCTCGTCACCACAGACCTCGAGCACCCGCACCTTGTCGGCGTTGAACCGCAGCCACTGGGCGACGATGATCCGCTCCTTGTCGTGACCGTCGGCAGGCAGGGCGAACGCAGGGTCGAGCCCGCCTGCCGCGGCCGCTTCGGACCCGCCGTCGAACAGGGACCCGGCCTCCACGAGGAGCCCGCCGTCGAGTTCCACCGTGCCCTCGCCCTCGACGAACAGGACGACCCGACCAGCCCGTTGCAACGATGTCATCCGACGGTGGCGTCCCAGCAGCTGACGCAGCCGCTCGGCCTCGTCACGCACCCGGGCCGCGTCCTCGTAGCACTGGGATCGGGCGAGCGCAGAGACCCGCTCCGCATACGGCGCCAGGAGCTCGGTCGGATCCCGCTCCAGGTCGTCGGTCGTCCACGAGGGACGTCGGCCCCGGCGGCGTGGCCGTGGCGCCTCCGCCACCGGCCCGGCGGCAGCGGGGGGGACCCCGTCACCGTCCGGACCCCCGCGCGGGAACAGGTCCCGCACCATCGTGCCCGGGTCGCGTCGGCGGACCCTTCCCTGAGTGTTGAACGGAGGCGCCCACGCCCGGATGAGCCGGCCCTCGAAGACGGCCGCCGTCAGGGGACCGGGGCACACCCCGTGGTGGACGGCGTCCATCTGACGAAGCAGACGGCCGACCTTGTTGCGGGTGTCCCCCGAGAAGTAGGAGCGGACCCGGCTGTGGAGGTCGGTCGCCTTGCCGACGTAGAGGACGTGGCCGACGGCATCGGTGAACCAGTAGACGCCGGGGCGGTGAGGGAGCCGGTTGGTCAGGCGGAGTTTGGCCGCCTGGGGATGGCCGACGAGGCGGGGGAGGTCGAGCAGCTCCTCCAGTCCCACGATGCCGAACGACCCCGCCCGCTCGAGCAGGGCGTGCAGGAGGTCACCGGTGGCCAGTACGTCGGTCAGGGCCCGGTGGGACGGCTGGTGGGGGAGGTGCAGCGACGCGGCGAGCGTTCCCAGCTTGCAGTTGGGGACCATGTCGCGCACCAACCGTCGAGCGAGGGCGAGGGTGTCGACCGTGGCGTTGGCCAGCCGGTCGCGCCCGGTCGACTCGAGCGCGTGGTTGAGGAACGAGAGGTCGAACCGGACGTTGTGGCCGACGACGACGGCGCCTCCCAGGAACTCGAGGAACGAGGGGAGCATCTCGCCGATTCGGGGTGCGTCGGCCACCATGGCGTCGCTGATGCCGGTCAGCGCCGTGATGAACGGCGGGATCCGCTCGTCGGGACGCACGAACGTCTGGTACGTGGCGAGGAGCTCGCCACCGCGGTAGCGGGCCGCCGCCACTTCGGTCAGCGAGCACGTGGCCGGCGAGCCACCCGTGGTCTCCACGTCGAGGACGACGAACGTGACCCGGCTGAGCGGGGTCCCGAGATCGTCGAACGACCGCTGGACGGCGAGTGCCATGGGGGACACTGTAGCGAACAGGTGTTCGGCGCCGGTCGACGCGCTGCCAGACGAGGGTCCCCGGTGGCGCGACTACCGTTGTCGGTGTGACCACCGACTCGCCCGCCACCACCGACTCGCCCGGCGCGCCCGCCGCCGGGGCCACCGAGGTCGTCCGCTACCGCTGTGCGGCCTGTGGGAACCTGACCCGGTTCGACGTCGTCACCACGAGACGGACCCGGGCGTTCCACCACTACTCGGTGGGTGGGGACCTGACCGTGGAGGACGTCGAGGTCCTCGACGAGACGGTCGAGGAGGTCA
Organism: uncultured Acidimicrobiales bacterium; assembly: GCA_963841925.1. Taxonomy (GTDB): domain Bacteria; phylum Actinomycetota; class Acidimicrobiia; order Acidimicrobiales; family RAAP-2; genus Bog-756. Next base: position 537,503 of record CAWJER010000002.1, on the reverse strand, counting down.
CCTGCCGCTGGTGTGGGAACGGCAAGGCGGTCGAGGCCATCGGGTCCGACGTCGCCGACCCGTCCTGAGCCTGTCGGCAGCCGGATCGGCCCATGGCGCACGTCCCGACAGGACCGCACGCTGACACGGACGGCACCGGCGACCATGCGAACCCCCTGTCCGACCCCGCCTTCGTGGCCGGGCTGCGGACCGTCCCGACCGGCCTCCCCGGTGAGGCGCCGGGGTGGTCCGCCGCCGACCTCCACGGGGTGCGCCCGGACGGCTCCCCGGTGTCGGTGGCCCTGGCCGAGCTCGACCGACCGCTCGTGCTCGTCTTCCTGTCGGTGAACTGTGACGGCTGCGGTCCGTTCTGGCAGGGACTGGCAGACGGGACGGATCCCGTGCTCGACGGAGTCGTCGCCGTCGTGGTCACCAAGGGCCCCGACACCGTGGACCCCACCGCCGTCGCCGGTCTGGCCGCGGGGTTCACCGGTGACGTCGTCATGGGGGACCGGGCCTGGGTCGACTACCGGGTGACGGGCTACCCGTTCCTGGTCCTCGTCGACCCCGGATCGACCAGGATCCTGGCCGAGACGGTGGGATTCGGCTGGTCCGACCTGGTGTCCACGGTGCAGGGCGGGTTCGCTCCGTAGCCCCGGACCGCCCGGACGTCGGGCCGCCGGCACGAGGGGGCACCGGCCGCGGTCCCTCCGACGGCGCCATGCTGCACACTGGGACCCTGACCGTCGCCTTCCGGCGCGGTCCCCAAGCGAGGATCCGGATGCACGCTGGCACTGGACGGAGGATCCCGGACCCCACGGTGGCACCGGCGACGCCGGCGGCATGGGCGGTCCGTGCGGAACGGGCGTCGCGGGCCGACCACGGGGAGCCACCCGAGGTGTCCGACCGATCGGTCGGACCGCCTCCCGACGACCGTCCCGGCGCGGTTGGCCCGTCGTCGCCACCCTGGCCGTCACCGTCCCCGTGGTGCTCGCCTTGATCGCCGGGACCGTGCTGGTCGACCGGGGCCCGGCGGTGGCCGGTGGACGTGCCCCCGCCGCCGGCGAGACCGGTGGTGCCGTCTACGCGGGGGACTTCCCCGACCCGTCGGTCCTCCTGGTAGGTGATCGCTACTTCGCCTACTCGACGCAGTCGGGCCGGTTCAACCTGCAGGTCATCTCGTCGACCGACCTGACCTCCTGGTCCGCTCCGTCCGAGGCGCTTCCGGCCCTTCCGGACTGGGCCGAACCGGGGGCGACCTGGGCCCCCGCCGCCGCCGTCGATCCCGCCGGTGGGTACGAGCTGTACTTCGCCGCCCGGGACCGGGTGCTCGGGACGCAGTGCATCGGCCGAGCCGTGGCGGACACTCCGGCCGGACCGTTCGTGGACTCGTCACCACAGCCGTTCCTGTGCCAGCCGTCCCTCGGTGGATCGATCGATCCGTATCTCGTGTCCGACCAGGGAGTGCACTACCTGGTGTGGAAGAGCGACGGGGCCAACGGGGCGCTCCAGCAGGTGTGGTCACAGACCCTGGCTGCCCATGACGACGCCCTCCTCGGCGCTCCCTCGCTGCTGCTCTCCGCGACCGCTCCGTGGGAGAACGGGGTGGTGGAGGGCCCGGCCATGCTCGTCACCCCGAACGGGCTCTACCTGTACTTCAGCGGCAATCGGTGGTCCACGTCCGACTACGCCATCGGGGTCGTGGGCTGTGACTCGCCACTGGGTCCGTGTGCAAACGGGCTGTCGCCGGTGGTACTCAGCACCTCCTCGGCGATGCACGGCCCCGGCGGCCCCACGTTCTTCACGGACCGGTCCGGGCAGGAGCTGATGGCGTTCGCGGCTTGGTCGGGAACCCCCGTCTCGGCCACGGGCAGACGGGGAGCTCTACCTGTACGGCGTCGACACCTCGGGTACCTTCCCCACCCTGGTCGAGCTGCTCCGGCCGGCCGCGAGCCGGCAGGGGTGACCGGCAGGGGGTGACCGCAGGGGGTGACCGGAGGGGGTGACCGGCAGGGGGTGCGCCGTGCGACCTCAGATGCCGCCGAGGCCCTTGCCCACGAGGATCACGCCGAAGACGAGGTAGAGCACGGCCATCATCGCCGTGTTGTTCCGGTTGAGCCACCCCTGCCACCCGGTGAGCACGTCGTCGGAACGGTCCCCGAGGAGCAGCGTGGCCACGATCGGCGCGGCGACACCCAGCGAGGCGATCACCGTGTAGGCCGCCACGACGCCGACCGCCTGTCCGACAGGGAGGCCGGCCGAGGCGATCGTGACGGCCGAGGCCAGGCCCACGGCGATGTTCTTCGGATTGACGGCTCCGACCGTCGCTCCGACAGCCAGTGACTTGCCCGGTCCGAACCCGGCGATCCCGTCCATCCATTTCGGCGCAGGGGCGGTCTCGCCCGGCCCGGGCCGGGACCGGAACTTCCGCACCGCCACGACCAGTAGCCAGATGCCGAGGGCGAGCAGCAGGCCTGAAGCGCCCCGCGACCGCTGCTCGTTCGTGGAGAGGCCGATGGTGTCGGCGAGTGCTATGAGCGCGCCGAGGACCGCCGCCACACCGGCGATGAACCCGGCCAGGTAGCACGAGGCGTGGAGAACCGGCCGCTTGCTGAAGAGCAGGAGGATCGCCGCCACGATGTTGATGGGGGAGATCGTGACCACGATGGCCAGAGGGAGGATGTCACCGAGCACCTCCTTCATGGCGCGTCCGCCTTCGTCGAGGGGTCCGGGTCATCGAAGGGTTCAGATGATCGTGGGGTACGGGTCATCGAGGGGTCCGGGCCGGCATGCTCCGCTCAAGCTAGTGGGCGCCGGTCTGGGAACCCGGCATTCGTCACCAGTGACGGCGGCCCGTCCACCGGTCCCGGTGGCCCGTTCGCTCGACCGCCGCCGCTCGGGCTCAGACGGCGGCGGTGGCGGGGACCGCGATCAGGCCATCCGTGGTCACCAGGAGGTGGTCCACGTCGTCGGGGGTCAACGGTGGGGAGAATCTCAGGCCCTGCCCGGCGTCCGCCCCGTCGGCCAGCAACATCCTCCACTGGTCGTCGGTCTCCACTCCTTCGGCGATCGTCTCGAGATCCAGCATCTTTCCCAGCTGGGTCAGGGTGCGCACGAGTGCCTCGGACTCCGACGAGCCCGTCATCGTCGAGACGAACGACCGGTCGATCTTCAATACATCGATCGGGAGCCTCCGGAGATAGGCGAGCGAGGAGTACCCGGTGCCGAAGTCGTCGATGGCGATGCGTAACCCCTGGGCCTTCAAGAGTGCGAGCCGTCCGACGGTGTCATCGACGTCGTGCATCACGACGGTCTCCGTGAGCTCCAGGATCAGAGAGCCCGGGTCGAAGCCGGTCGCGTCGAGCGCGCTCCGCACGTCCCCGAGGACTCGATCCCGCTCGAACTGTCGGGCGGAGACGTTGACGGACACAGCGAGCGGGTGGCCCAGCCGATGCCAGTGTGCTCCCTGGAGGCAGGCCTCGTGGAGCACCCAAGCGCCGACCTCGGCGATGGGACCGGTCGACTCGAGCTGGCTGATGAACTCCTCGGGGCCGATGATCCCGCGCTCGGGGTGGTTCCATCGCAGCAGTGCCTCCACGCCGGTGACGGTGCCGGACGCGAGGTCGACGATGGGCTGGTACAGGACGAAGAACTGGCCGGAAGCGAGCGCACCCTGGAGGTCCACGTCCAGGTGACGGTGGTCGTCGACGGCGGCCTGCATCGACGGGGAGAACCGCACGGCACACTGCTTTCCGGTGGCCTTGGCCTGGTAGAGGGCGATGTCGGCATCCTGCAGCAGTGCCTCCGGAGTCAGTCGGTCACCCTCGGCGTAGCCGATGCTGGCAGTCACGGACAGGGGCGTGTCGCTGTCGTCGATCTCGAACGGTGGGGCCATCGCCTCCAGGATGCGCTCGGCGACCGTGCCGGCACCTTCGGACATGGCGGCACCCTCGGTCAGGACGACGAACTCGTCCCCACCGAGCCGGCCGACCGAGTCCCCGGCGAAGTGCACCCGTGAGGCGGGCGGCGACGGCCACGAGCAGCTGGTCGCCGGCCCGGTGCCCCAGGGTGTCGTTGATGTCCTTGAAGTTGTCGAGGTCGAGGAAGAGAACGGCGACCGGGACCTGGTCCCTCCGGCTCCGTGCGAGCATCTGGCCGATGCGGTCGAGGATCAATACCCTGTTCGGCAGTCCGGTGAGGGCGTCGTGGAGCGCCTGGTGGCGGAGCGCGTCGGTGCGCTCGTCCACGAGGACCAGGGCGCGGGAGCGCCCGGTGCCCAGGGCGAAGATCAGCGCGCCCATCAGGAGGCTGAGGAGTATCCCCGCCAGCAGGAGCCAGAGCACGCTCGAGGTGTCGAGCAGTCCGACCGCCGTGGGGGACGAGACGACCTCGACGCTCCAACCGTTGTGCAGGGCGATGGTCGTCCGCTCACCCCCGGCCGGAAGGACTCCCGCTGCGAACGAGGCGTGTTCGCTCCCGTCCGCGTAGCGGAACACCAACGCCGTGTCCGGGTGACCCTGGAGTGCTCCCTGGAGGATGGTGCCGGGGACGATCTGGGTTCCGGTCCACCCCACGAACGACGCCTCACGTTCCTCGACGGTGCCGATGGGGGCGCCCGGCCGGTAGATGGGGGTGCCGACCACCATCCCCGCCGTGGGTCCCGACCCGAAGGGCAGGTAGGCACCCTTTCCGGCGGAGCGGGCGCGGAGGAGGCCGACACCGACCGCACCGGTGCACACGTCGGTGTCGGCGGGGGTGACCAGCTGGCCGGTGCGGCTCTGGGACCGCTCCGGAAAGCAGTAGTAGGACCGTGTGCCCGCCGGTGTCACGGCGAACGTCGTTCCCGGGGGCAGGAGCCCCGTCGGGTCGGCATTCACCTGGGATGCGAAGGCGGCGAGCCCGTCCTGGGGCACCATGACCACTTCGGCGATGCCCTGGACCTCGGGGTACCGCTCGAAGACCTGGGCCGACGCCGTCCACTGCTGGAACTGCTGCTGCGTGAACGACGGATTCGAGACGACGAAGGCGCCGGCGTTGACAGCGAGGTCCTGCTCCCTCTGGATGGCCAATGTCAGGTGTGACGCGATCTGAACCGTGGCGGTCTCGGCCGCCTGGTGTGCCTTCTGGCTGTCGTCCTGGGCAACGGACCGGGCCCCGAGTACGGTGGACGTCGCCCCGATCAGCACGATCAGCAGGGAGTAGATCAGCCAGATGCGCCAGCGCGGCCTCATCGCGGGGGTCCCGCCCGTGCGATGCCGATGGTCGGAGGCGGCGGCGGGGGTCGATGTGGGTTGCACGTGGCCGGATGCGTGGCGTGGTGGGGACCGGTGGCGTGGTGGGGTCCGGTGCCGAGTTGCGGTCCGGTGGTGTGCGGGTCCACCGACTGCCCGATCATGCCCCCATCTGCGGTGCAGATCCTCGGTGTGACCACTGTCGACGTCTCGGGCACGGCAACTCCTCCAGTGGTGGCCGAAGGTGGTCGGTGGGACCGGCGACCTCGGTACCGCACCCAAGTCCGACCCGCGCGGGGACCGCCACCTGTTGGTGACTTCTCCTGAGCGCATCGGCGGGTGTCGGGCGCACCTTGAGGTGGTCGGACGGAACGGACCCGGGACTTTCGTCCATGATCCACGCCTCCAGGCACACGGGTCGGGTTCCCGGGTGCGCGACGGGTGCACGACGAGTGCACGACGAGTGCACGACGAGTGCACGACGGGAGCACGCTGAATGGAGGTGCACATGTGGGCGCATTCGGTCTGATCGGGAGCTGTCACACCCGTCGACGAGGATCGGTTCATGACATCGACGGCACAGATTGGAGCGACCAAGGGAGCGCCGTCGGGTGTGCCGGACCTCCGGGTCCTGGCAGATGCGCTGCCGACGTCGACAACGCTCGGGCGCCCGGGCGTCGACGTCGGCTTAGGTGCCCCTGTCGTCCGGGCGACCGAACTCCTGTCCGATGTCGTGGCAGTCCTCGACCCGGCCCGGCTCACCGGAACCGACGCCGCCGCGCTCTACCGGATGTTCGCGGCGGTCGAGCGACTGTCGATGGCGGGGAAGACCCTGCTCGCGCCCCGCATCGACGAGTCCGGAATCTGGAGGGACGGGGGCCACAGCTCAGCTGCAGTGATGCTCGCCGACCTCGAGGGGGTTCCGACCGGTCAGGCGCGAAACACGCTCGAGGTCGGCATGCGGCTACCGGCGCTGCCGGGCACCGAAGGGGCCCTGCGGAGCGGGACGCTCTCGGGTCCCAAGGTGGCCGAGCTCTCGGGTGCGGCCGTGCTCGATCCCGAGAACGAGGCCAGCCTCCTCGACGGTGCGGCCGACCAGCCCCTGAGGAAGGTCAAGGAGCGGTGCCAGCGGGCCCGCTCCACAGCCGAGCGCGATGACCCGAGGGCCGCGGTTCGGCGGATCCGGGCGGGGCGGCACTTCTCCTCGTGGACCGATTCCGAAGGTGCGTTCTGCTACCAGGGACGCGACACCGCCGACCGGGGCGCGAGGATCCTCGAGCAGATGCAACACACCGTCGCCCGTCTGCGGAGTGCAGATCGCTCAGTGCGTCCTGACTCCGGGGCATCGGCGGAAACTCCCCGTCCGGAATCGGAACGTGCACTCCGTGCAGATGCTCTCTTCCTTCTCATGACCGGTCGATCGCCGCTGGGAGGTGCCGCGGCCTGCGTCGACGATGACGACCCGGGACCACCAGATGAACAGATCGCCTCGAGGCTCGACCTGGAGGCGGGCGTTCCGGTGCGGGTGACAGGGCCGGGCGATGGCGGTGTGGGCAGTCCTTCCAGGGCAGCGGATGCGGTCGTCGGTCGAGGAGGAAGAGCGGTCAGTGACGCCGTCGACCTGACTAGCGGGGATACCTGCCACGATGTGATCGACCGCCCACCGACCTGCTCACTGGTGGTCCGGGTGGACCTCGACGCCCTCCTGCGGGGCGACGTCGGACCGGGCGAGGTGTGCGAAATCGACAACCAGGGCCCTGTACCGGTCGCCATGGCCCGTGACCTGGCGAACGACTCCTTCCTACGACTGGTGTTCCACCGGGCTGGCGACATCCGGGCCGTTTCACACCTCGGTCGCACGATCAATCGGCGACTGCGGACGGCCCTGGCCCACCGGGACCGGTGCTGTGTGGTTCCGGGATGCGGAATCCCTTTCGGACTCGAGATCGACCACGTGGTCCCGTTCGCCTCGGGCGGACCGACCGAGCTGTCCAATTTGGCGCTCCTCTGCCATCATCACCACTACCTCAAGACGTATGAAGGTTGGACGCTCGAGCGGTCCGGACCCACCGACGAAGAGCCGGGATGGAGGTTCTCGCCTCTGCCGCCGTTCGGGCAGGAGCCCGACCTAGGGCTCGACCGGCCACCGGGGAGGTAGCCGCACCGGCACCGGCACCGTGACCGGCGCCCTCGGTACCGGACCGCTGAGCTGGGAGTTCACACTTCAGGCTGCACCTGTTCATGATCCGGGAACCGTTGCCGACCGACCTGTTCGCCGACGATGTCTCCCGCGATTCCAAGCAACCGCTGCGCCTGTTCCCAGGTGGCCCCAAGGTTGGAGGCCGATCCTGGCTACCGCTGCTTCGGACAGATCCGTCGACATCGAGCGGCACCGACCACCACATCGAACGGCACCGACCACCACATCGAGCGGCACCGACCACCACATCGAGCGGCACCGACCACCACGAGGAGCAACCATGAGCATCCAGGACGACGGGACGGTACCGAGGTCAGCGACAGCCTCGGATCCCAATCCCTTCCCGAACCTGCGCCAACGGCGCCGTCGCGGCCTCCGCATCACCACCGCCGCTGCGGTGGCGCTCGGCCTGGCCGTCGGAGGCGGAGCCGTCGCCGGCGCCTCTGGCTCCGGGTCGGGGTCCGGAGGGAGCACGGGTTCGTCCGCGCCGGCCCCCACTCCGGGGGATCCGGGATCTCCGGATGGCCATCCGGGCACCGGCGGCACACCTCCGACCGCTCTCGGCACCGTCGCAACAGTGGGAACGGACTCGTTCACTCTCACGTCCCGCGACGGAACCAAGGTGACCGTTGACGTGAGCCAGTCGACCACCTACGTCGACCAGGGGGTGACCTCTCCCTCACTGACCGACGTCAAGGTCGGGTCGCAGGTGGCCGTCTTCGGTAGCGACTCCTCGAATACGGTGACGGCCACGAAGGTAGCCATCGGAAACGGAAGCGGCCCGTGGGGGATGGGAGGCCCCGGTGGACCTTCCGGATCCCCGCCGGCTGCCATCGGCACAGTGGCAACGGTCGGCGCGAGCTCCTTCACACTCACAACCGGGGACGGCACCACGGTGACCGTGGACGTGGGCTCGTCCACGACGTACCGGGCGTCCGGAATCACGTCGGCGACGCTCGCCGACGTCAAGGTCGGGTCCCGGGTGGCCGTCTTCGGCACCCGCACCTCCGCCACCGTCACCGCCACCGCAGTCGGCATCGGAATCCCGCAGGGAGGCCCAGGCCGGCCGAGAGCTCCTGGAGCTGGCGGAGTTTGGACAGCTCCGGGTCGTTCCAGTGGCTCAGGTGGCCCAGGTGGCCCAGGTGGCCCGGGTGATGCCAGCGGGAGCCGTCCGTGGGGCGGGACGCCACCTTCCGGTTCGAGCTCCGGTTCGAACTCCGGATCGAACTCGTCCACTTCCGGTTCCGGGACGTACGCCACTACCTGACGCACGCTCCGGCACGTTCCCCCGGGTCCAGGCCCGGTCCGACTCCCCCCTGCGCCCCCGTAGGTCGGACCACAGGCCACCCCGGGATTCGACAGGTCCCGTCACGCCCACCCGAGCGTGGCGGGACCTGCCGCGAGTGGGCCCGGATCGTGCCGGTGCCGGCGATCCGGACAAAGGCCGATCCGGTCAGCGGTCGACCCGGGCACGCCGTTCGGCCAATCTGGGATCATGCTCCACGCCTGCACGTTGACTGTCGACCTCCACATCCCGGACAGTCGGTCGCTGAAAGCCAAACGGGGAACGGTCAAGCACCTGGTGGAGGCCTGCCGGGCGCGGTTCGACGTGGCAGCAGCCGAGGTGGGATCCCAGGACCAGTGGCAACGCGGTGAGCTCGGGTTCGCGGCCGTCTCGGGCACGCCACGGCAGGCCGAGTCCGTGCTCGACTCGGTCGAGCGGTTCATCTGGTCCCACCCCGAGGTGGAGGTGGTGGGCACATCCCGTGCCTGGATCGACACGGACGGGTAGCCCGCGACGCCGACGTCCGGGTGTCGTAGCCTCGGTCCATGACCACGCTCGACGACCTCCTGGTCGATCTCGATGCCGAGTACGACGACCTCCGCTCCGTCGTAGGCGGCCTGGCCGACGACGCTCCCGAATGGGACCTGGCTACGCCCGCCGAGGGCTGGGCCGTCCGGGACCAGATCAGTCACCTCGCCTTCTTCGACGATGCCGGTCGGCTCGCCATGGTCGACCCGGACGCATTCGCCCGCTCCGTCGAGGAGGTCCTGGCCAGCACCGGTGACCCGATGGAGGCCCACCTGTCGCGTGGCCGGTCCATCGGCGGAGACGAGCTGCTCGAGTGGTGGGGGAGCGCACATCGGGCGATGGTCGAGGCGTTCGGCGCGGCGGACCCCTCGACCCGGGTGCCCTGGTTCGGACCGCCGATGGGTGTCCTCTCCTTCATCTCCGCCCGGCTCATGGAGACGTGGGCGCACGGCCAGGACGTGTGCGATGCCCTCGGTGTCGACCGGGTACCCACCGACCGGCTGCGACACGTCGCCCACCTGGGCGTCCGGGCCCGACCCTTCTCCTACCTCGTCCGGGGCCGCGACGTGCCGGCCGGTCGTATCGACGTCGTCGTCACCGGTCCGGGTGGGGACGAATGGCGATGGGAGATCGGGGGGGCGGACGGCGTGGACGCTGGGGACGACGTGGCGTCGGTCACCGGATCCGCGCTCGACTTCTGCCTGGCGGTCGCCCAGCGACGCAATCTCGCCGACACCGACCTGATCGTGGACGGCGAACTTGCCGAGGACTGGATGGCGATCGCCCAGGCCTTCGCCGGGCCACCGGGACCCGGCCGACCGGCCGCCTGACGCCCGGGTTCGCCGGCCCCGCCTGAACGCCTGCAGGCCCCGCCCGACCACCTGCCCGCCCCGCCCGACCACCTGCCCGCCCCGCCTGAACGCCTGCCCGCCCCGCCCGACCACCTGCCCGCCCCGCCTGAACGCCTGCCCGCCCGCCTGACCACCTGCCCGCCCGCCTGACCACCTGCCCGCCCGCCTGACCACCTGCCCGCCCGCCGGATCACCTGCCAGCCCCAACGCCTGCCGGCCCCAACGCCTGCCGGCCCCAACGCCTGCCGGCCCACGGCATCCCGGCTCGGGACTGATCAGCCCAACGCGTCGGCGATGGTGGCCAGTCGTTCCACGAACGCGTCGACGTCGGCCTCGGTGGTGTCGAAGGATGCCATCCACCGCACGACCCCGGTCGACTCGTCCCACACGTAGAAGGGGTAATCGGCCTGGAGTGCCTCTCGCACCGCGGTGGGCAGGATGGCGAAGACCCCGTTCGACTGGACCGGCTGGGCGAGCACGACACCGGGCACCGCCGACGAGCCCACACCGAGGCGGACCGCCATGGCGTTGGCGTGGCGGGCGCTGCGCAACCAGAGGTCGTCGGTCAGGAGGGCCACGAACTGTGCGGCCACGAACCGCATCTTGGACGACAGCTGCATCGACTGCTTCCGGATGAACTTCAGTCGGGTCTCGGCCTCGCTGCGGAAGGTGATGACGGCTTCGGCGCCGAGCGCCCCGTTCTTCGTGCCGCCGAAGGAGATGACGTCCACACCAGCAACCTGCCCGAACGCCCCGAAATCGACACCGAGCGATGCCGCCGCATTGGCGATGCGGGCACCGTCGAGGTGGAGGAACATCTCTCGGGAGTGGGCCCAATCGGCCAGCGCGGCGATCTCGTCGACCGAGTACACGGTGCCGACCTCGGTGCTCTGCGTGATGGAGACGACCCGAGCCTGGACGTGGTGCTCGTCCCCGATACCGCTGACGGCGGACGCCACGAGGTCGGGGTTCAGCTTTCCGTCCGACGTGGCCACCGTGAGAAGCTTGCTCCCGAGGAATCGCTCGGGAGCACCGCACTCGTCGACGTGGATGTGGGCGGTGTCGGCGCATACGACCGCCTCGAACGGCCGGAGCATCGACTGCAGTCCGACGACGTTGGCACCTGTGCCGTTGAACGCGAAGTAGATCTCCGTACCGTCACCGAAGTGCTCGGTCAGGAGGCGATGGGCCTCGGCCGTCCAGGGGTCGGCGCCGTAGGCAGGGGTATGGCTCCCGTCGTTGGCGCGGACTACGGCCTCCAGGACCTCGGGGTGCACTCCGGCCCAATTGTCACTGGCGAAGGTCCGTCGTGCCGGCACGTGGGGAAGGTCCATGCTGTCCGTCCGCTCAGTCCCGCACGAGCGGCTTGTACCGGAGGCGGTGGGGCTGGTCGGCATCGGTGCCGAGCCGCTTGTGGCGGTCGGCCTCGTAGTCGCTGAAGTTGCCTTCGAACCAGCGGACCTCGGAGTCGCCCTCGAAGGCCAGGACGTGGGTAGAGATCCGGTCGAGGAACCACCGGTCGTGGCTGATCACCACCGCGCACCCCGGGAAGCTGAGGAGTGCCTCTTCCAGTGCCCGCAGGGTGTCCACGTCGAGGTCGTTGGTGGGCTCGTCGAGCAGGAGGACGTTGCCGCCCGCCTTCAGCACCTTGGCCAGTTGGACCCGGTTCCGCTCACCGCCGGAGAGCTGGCCGACCTTCTTCTGCTGGTCGCTGCCGGTGAACCCGAAGCTGGCGACGTAGGCCCGGCCGTGGATCTCCCGACCGCCGACGACCATGTGGTCGACACCACCGGTGATCTCCTCGTAGACGGTGGCGACGGCGTCGAGCTGGTCGCGCGACTGGTCGACGTAGGCGAGCTCGACCGTCGGCCCGACGGCGAGCGTGCCCCCATCGGGTTGCTCGTCCCCGACCATCATCCGGAACAGCGTGGTCTTGCCGGCGCCGTTCGGACCGATGACCCCGACGATCCCGCCCGGGGGGAGGAGGAAGGAGAGGTCGTCGATGAGGAGGCGGTCGCCGTAGCCTTTCACGACGTGCTCGGCATCGATGACACGGTCGCCGAGCCGGGGGCCGGCCGGGATGGCGATCTCGAGCTTGTCGGCCCGGCGCTCGGCCGCCTCGGCCTCGGCCACCAGGTCGTTGTAGGCGTTGATGCGCGCCTTGCCCTTGGACTGGCGGGCGCGGGGGGACATCCGGATCCACTCGAGCTCGCGCTGGAGTGCGTCCTGCCGGGCGGTGTCGACGCGCTGCTCGGAGGCCAGGCGCTCCTGCTTCTGCTCGAGCCACGACGAGTAGTTCCCTTCCCACGGAATGCCCGCACCACGGTCGAGCTCGAGGATCCAGCCGGCCACGTTGTCGAGGAAGTAGCGGTCGTGGGTGACGGCGACGACCGTGCCGGGGTACTCCTGCAGGGTCCGCTCCAGCCACGCCACCGACTCGGCATCGAGGTGGTTGGTGGGCTCGTCGAGGAGCAGGAGGTCGGGTTTGGACAGCAGGAGCCGGCACAGGGCCACGCGTCGCCGCTCGCCTCCTGACAGTGTGGACACGTCGGCGTCGCCCGGGGGACAGCGCAGGGCGTCCATGGCGATGTCGAAGGTGCGTTCGATGTCCCAGGCACCGGCAGCGTCGATCTTGTCCTGGAGCTCGGCCTGCTCGGCCAGGAGCTTGTCGAAGTCGGCATCGGGCTCGCCCATGGCCGCGCACACGGCGTTGAACCGGTCGACCAGATCCTTGGCCTCGCCCACGCCGTCCGAGATGTTTCCGAGGACGTCCTTGGTGGGGTCGAGTTCGGGCTCCTGGGAGAGGAAGCCGACGGTGAAGCCGGGGGTGAGGCGGGCCTCGCCCGTGAACTCGTCGTCCTGGCCGGCCATGATCCGGAGCAGCGACGACTTGCCGGAACCGTTTCCCCCGATGACGCCGATCTTGGCCCCCGGATAGAAGGAGAGGTTGATCCCCTTCAGGACCTCCCGGTCGGGCGGGTAGAAGCGACGGAGGTCGCGCATGGTGAAGATGTACTGGGCTGCCATAGGGGACAGTGTGCCAGGCCGGTGCGGGGTCCTCGGCGTAGCCGGGCGGGCACCCCCACCCGGCCCCCGGCGGACACGGGCGGCCCGTGCCTGCCTGGTTGCCTCCCGGTGGGTGGACCCGGGCCTGCCGGGGCCACCCGGGGCCACCCCGGGCTGCCGGGACATCGATCGGGTTGGGTAGCCTGAGGGGATGGGCAGCCCCCGGATCGACGAGCGTGGGCGGACCGCGGGGCTGTACCGGATCGGGTTCGGGGCCGGGGTCGGGGTCGGGGTCGGGGTCCAGCGTGGCCGCTGATCCCGAGCCGAGCGGGACCGCTGAGCCAGACCCGAGTGTGGCCGCCGTTGCCGGAGCGGACCCGACCGTGACGACCGACCCGTCGGTGGGCCGAGTAGGGACATCGCGCCGCGAGCAGGTCAGGGTCCTGTTCCGCCGTCTGGTCCACGCCATCAGGACCGGCGACGACGACACGGTGGAGGCGGCGGTGCTGGCCCTGAGCAGGCGCAGCCGCTGGTTGGCGCCCCTGGCGCTCCTCGTCGGTGGGTTGGCCATGCTCTTCCAGGGGGTCCGGACCCTGTTCATCAACTGGCGCCTGACCCTGATCCAGATCCTGCCGGCCATGTGGATCTGGGTGGTCATGGTCGATCTGAAGGCCCACGTACTGCACGGCAAGGGATTCCACGTGTTCAAGAATCCCTTCGTCGAGGTGGCGGTCATCGCGCTCGTCGCCCTGGTCACGGCGGCCAGCTTCTACCTGAACGCGGTGTTCGCCTTCGCCATCGCCCGCAAGGGGACCCCCGAGATCCGTCCGGCATTCGCACTGGCCGCTGTGCACCGGAAGACCATCCTCACCTGGGGGCTCGGGGTCGGTGTGCTGGTGGGCTTCTCCGCCTTCGTCGTCGACCGATGGGGCCAGTTCTGGTTCGCCTTCAGCCTCGGCATCATGGCCGGCGTCCTGATGTTCGCCTATGTGGCCATCCCGTCCCGCCTTCTCGGCCTGCGCACCGAGCAGTCCCGGCGGGACAAGCTGAGCGCCGCCGCCGTGGGCGGAGCGATCGGGGCGGTCATCTGCTCGCCGCCCTATGCGCTGGGCCGGATCGCCCTGATCATGATCGGCTCGCACACCTTCCGGTACCTGGCGATCCTGCTCCTGATCATTGCGGTCATTCTCCAGACCGGCGCCACCAGCGCCGTCAAGGCCGTCAAGATGAGCGCCAAGATCGTGGCCGGGAGCACGCCCGAGGAGGCCGAAGCCGACGTGTTCGGGGAGCCGGTGGCCGACACCTGATCGGGTGGGGTCCTCCGGTCACCACGGCACCCGGGCAGCCGCCGGCTCCTCCCTGGATGCCGCCGGCCACCGCTCAGATGGGCGGCGGGCCGGTCCTTCGTGCGGCGGTACCCACCGGTGGCGCACCGGGCCGAGCAGGGAGGGTGGTGCCGGGTCGAGCGGTGAGGGTGGTGCCGGGTCGAGCGGTGAGGGTGGTGCCGGGTCGAGCCACGGGACGGGCGTCCATCCCCTTCTTGGGCGTGGACGGCAACTGCGACACGGCCACGATGATGAGGGTGATCAGCACGATGGCGCCGATCACCCAGATCCAGATCCAGAACCCCCGATCCAGGGACGACCCGAGTCGGAACGCGGCCTTCCGGTATGGCGGCGTAGGCCCGGCCCCCGATGTGGGCCCCGCCTGCTCGTCGACCGGACCACTGTGTGCGATCCCGGCCGCAGTGCCGTCAGGAGCGTCGTGACCAGGGGGGATGGGCGGACTCGGCGATCCCGGACCGTCCCCGAGCGCGTATGGGTGCCCGTTGGGTGCCCGTGGCAAATGGCTGTCCGGCTCGCTGTCGCTCACATGGATCCAGTCTCCCGTTGGTATCCAACGTACGGACCTGGGCGTTCGGCACCTAGGGCCGGAGGTCACAAGCGAAGCAACGGGTGCCGCCTGGAGGTGCGGGATGCCCGCAGGCCAGGCGTGACCGCGGAGCGCCCACCGGACGATGTGGCACTGGCTTCACCGCTCCGCCGCCATCGATGGGTGGCACAGCGAAGGCGAATCGTGACGCGGCCGGGCCGGCTGCCGTGGCTCCGGCGGTGGGCGGAAACCCACGCGGCACGGCGGGCTCCGAGTGGTTCGGGGTGGCGGCGACGGACGCCGTCGGGGGCCGGGGTGGCTCCGCGTCGCCAATTCGCCGAAATGGCCTTGGTGCCGTTCCGTGATGTCAGTGCCACATTCCGTGGGGAGCCAACACGGGTCCGTCAGAGCTGGCGCGGAGCGCTCGTCGTTGCGCAGTGGGAGCAGGCGATGACGGCGTCGCCGACGCGGACGGCGCCGCGGCCACTGCGCCGGGCCAGATGATCCACGGGTTCGGGGGTGACGGTACGGATGACCGGGAACCCTTCCGCCGCAACGGTTTCTGGTGATCAGGCGATGGTGGGCAGGGTGGTGGGCGGGAGGTGTCCGACGGAGCAGCAAGGTGTTCGGGCAGGCGGTCGGCAAGGTGGCGTATCCATGCTCGGTCCATGACCAGCGACCAAACGCGACCTATCCGCGGAAGCTTGCGAGCGACTGCCGGCCGGGACGTGCCGCACCAAACAAGTTGCACTCGGAGTGCAACTTCCTGTGCATTCCGGAGGGCTTCGTCCCTAGGGTTCCTCACCCATGGATTCCGATCAGGACAGAGGACGATCGATGAGTGACCGTGTCGGGAACGGCTCCCTGGGCCGGTTCCCTCGGGCCGCCCTGACTGCGGACACGGCTCGTGACCACGGCCATCGGCTGAGCGTCGTGGCCACGCTGGCCGTGTTCGCAATTGCCGCCTGTCCCGCAGGAGTGGCGGCCGGTGCCGGCTCGGCGGGAGCGGGTGCCGGAGGAGGGACCGTCTCCGTCGGGGCGGGGTCCGGAGGCGCATCGGGTGGCGGCGGGGGTTCGGGTGGATCCACCGGCGGTCCGGGTGCCGGAGTTGGGGGTGCCACCAACCCCTGGATCTGTACGTCGACGTACCTCGCCCTCAACAACGAGGGAGGCTTCCCCGCCGGTGGCCCTCTGCCGGGCGCATGGTATTCGGTGACCTGCGTGGACACCGCGACGAAGCTGCAGGTGACACAGACGATCTGGGTGACAGGACCCGCACCTGTCGCGGCACCCGCCGTCGACCCACATGCACTCGCCCTCCGGGCCGAGAATTTCGATCGACCTGCCGCGGCCCACTCTGCACATCGACCCGTCAGGCACCTCGGTGGTCGACCTCGCCACCTGGCTCTGGATCGACCCGGGCCTCTGGCGAGACGTGTCGGTCACGGCGGCGGCAGGATCGGTGTCGGCCACAGCCGTGGCCCGTCCCGTGGCCGTCCGGTGGACGACGGGTGACGGCGGACAGGTCGCCTGCGAGGGTCCCGGTACCGCCTATCTCCGGTGGTTGACAGCGGCTTCGCAGTCGACGGACTGCTCCTGGGTGTATCTGCGAACGTCCGACGGCCAGCCGTCGCTCGACGGCAATCCCGATGACGGGACGTACGTGGTGAACGCTACGGTCGAGTGGGATGTCTCCTGGACGGCCACCGGCGTGGCCGGTGGGGGGATCCTTCCGACGCTGTTCACGACGGAATCAGCGCTGCTGCGGGTAGTGCAGATCGAAAGCGTCAACGCCGTGCCCGCCTCCAGGGCCGACGCCCGGTCCGCGGCGATGGAGCTCGGTTCGTGAGCCCGGCGAGGACGAGCCTGCTCGGCCGACGGCGTGTCGTACCGGGTGACGTCGGTCCGCTGCGGCCGCCCGTGGGACACCGGGACCGGAGGACACTCGTCCTCGTCGCCTCGTTGGCCCTCATCGGTTCGAGCGTTGCCGCGTTCACGTCGATCTACTCGGCGGCGGACCGAAAGACAGCAGTGATCGTGCTCGTGCGTGCCATCCCCCAAGGGCAGCTGATCGCATCCGCCGACCTCGGTGAGGCACGCATCGCCGTGTCGTCCGGAGTCGACTTCATACCATTCAGCCAGGTGGCTCTCGCCGCCGGGAAGCGAGCGGCAGCAGCGTTGCCGGCCGGATCGCTGCTCACCGAGTCCGACCTGACCGACGGTCCGGCAATCGCAGCGGGTGACGCGGTGGTGGGGGTCGCTCTCAAGGACGGTGCGTATCCGGGATCCGGTCTGTCACCGGGTGACCAGGTCCAGGTGGTCCAGACGGCAGCCCCGGGGACGTCGGTTGCGCCACCTTCGACGAATCCAGCCACGTCGACGGCCGCAACCGCGGCGACAGGTGGCGGCGCGGTCATGGGTGGCGTGTCAGGGGTCACCATCACGGGCACCGACGGCTCGGACGCGGGCATCCTCGTGTCCCAGGCGACGGTGTTCGCCGTTACGGCGCCGAGCGCATCGTCGGGCAGCCAGGTGACCCTGCTCGTCTCACTCCAGGTTCCTACGGCGCTGGCGGCACAGGTTGCCACGGCCTCAGCCGCCGACCAGGTGGGCCTCGTCCTCCTCCCGTCCGACCCGGCTTCGGGCACGACTACCGGGGCGTCGGCGGATGCGGCGACCGGGACCGGGGACGCCGCCGGTATCGAGGCAGGCCCAACCGGGATCGAGGCGACCGCCGCCGTGCGTTCAGGGGCATTGCGGTGACGATCATCTCGATACTCTCGACCAAGGGATCACCCGGGGTGACGACGCTCGCCTGCCTGCTGGGGGCGGCATGGCCCGGGCGCGGGCCTGTACTGCTGATCGAGGCTGACCCGGCGGGAGGCGACCTGGCGGCGCGGTTCGGGTTGTCGGCCCGCATCGGGTGGACGACGTTCACGGCGTCGGCGCGACGCTCCGACGTGGAGCCGACACTCTCCGCCCACCTCCAGCGGCTTCCCGGGGAGCTCCCGGTGCTGGTCGCCGCGCGCGGTGACGAGCGCAGGTCGGCTGAGTCCGACGAGGGAACGGCGATCCGGTCCGCACTCGCTGGGCCATCGGAGCACGAAGGAGGGCTGGCGATCGTCGACCTCGGGAGGTTCGGTCACGGCGACGTCCTCTCCGAGTCCTGGCTGGAGCACTCGGACGTGTCACTGCTCGTGTGCCGCGGCGACGTGTCCTCCGCCGTGCAACTGAAGGACAGGTATCTCCGACTCGACGAGGTCTGCCGGGGACGACTCGGTGTCGTAGTCGTAGGTGGCGGGTACTCGAGTCGTGCACTCGCGGACTTCACCGGTGCGCCGCCGCTCGCCCAGCTGCCGCACGATCCCTCGGCGGCCGATGTCGCCAGCGGTGCTTCCGGTTCGGGGCGCCGGCTCGAGCGGTCCCCGTTGTGGCTGGCCGCCGGTCGGCTGGCGTCGTCGGTCCGAGGGGGCCTCGAGGACGGTTGGATCGAGGTCGGCGAGCCGGCAGCCTCGGACGGAGTCCCTGGGCACGTCCTGCGGCGCGGCTTGCCCGAAGGACCGCCAGAGGAGGATTCGCCCACGGGTGTCGGAGGCCTGGCCGTCGTCCAGGCCCACGATCCGGCCGGTAGGAGGGACCGCAGCGCTGGGAGATGGTTCCCGGGTCGTCGACCGTGGGGGATCGCCGGCGTCCGGCGATTCAGCTCATCGGGGCGTGCTCCGGAACCGGCCCCGGCCGAGCGGCGGGGGGTGGGCACGTGACGTCAGCGCTCGCATCGAACATTCGCCGTCGCGTGGCTGAAGATCTGTCGGGGCCCGACGGTGCTGCGCTGACGGGTGACGACCGGCGGGAGTTCGCACGCCAACAGGCGTTCCTGCACCTCGACGCCCTGGCGCAGTCGGACCAAGACTCCGGAGCCCCCGAACTGACGCCTACCGAGGAACGGGAGCTGGCCCAGTCGGTCCTGGACGCCCTGTTCGGCCTCGGTCGCCTCCAGGTGCTGGTGGACGACCCCGATATCGAGAATATCGACGTCAACGGGTGCGATCGCGTCTGGGCCACCTTTGCCGACGGGACCAAGCGGCTGATGCCGGCCGTCGCGGACTCTGACGACGAATTGGTGGACCTGGTCCGGTCCGCCGCCGGCCGGTTCGGCCTCTCGGAACGGCGGTTCGACACGGCACGACCGGAGCTCGACCTCCAGCTACCGGGTGGCGCACGGCTCTCCGCGCTCATGGCCGTCTCCGCCCGGCCAGCGATCTCGATCCGACGGCATCGCTTCGCCGACCTGTCGCTCGACGATCTCTCCGCCATGGGGACGATCGATCCAGACCTCCGATCGCTGCTCGGCGCTGCTGTTCGGGCCAGAAAGAACATCGTCGTCTCGGGGGCGATGAACTCGGGCAAGACGACCCTGCTGCGTGCGCTCGCCGCCGAGATCGACCCGAGGGAGCGCCTCGTCACCATCGAGCAGTCATTCGAGCTCGGGCTCGACACCGGATCCGCACGCCATCCGGACATCGTCGCCCTGGAGGCCCGTCCGGCCAACACCGAGGGTCAGGGGCAGATCCCCGTTGCGGAGCTCGTGCGGCGCTCGCTCCGGATGAACGCGGACCGGGTGATCGTCGGGGAGGTCCTCGGCGACGAGGTGCTCCCGATGCTGAATGCCATGAGCCAGGGTCGTTCGGGTTCGATGTGCACGATCCATGCGGAGTCGTCCGCCGGCGTGTTCCGCAGGATCGCCTCGTACGCCGTGCAGGCGCCGGAGCGGCTACCGCTCGAGGCGGCCAACCTGATGATCGCCGGGGCACTCCATTTCGTGGTGCACCTCGACTCGGCCATGCACGATGGCGGGTCGGACGGGAAACCGCCGGGCGGCGCGCCGGTGGTCCGGTCGGAGGTCGACGACGGGGACGGCTCGGCCGTGTGGTTCCCACCCGGGGGCTCGCGCTCCCGATTCGTGTCGTCCGTGCGCGAGGTCATCGACGCCGAGGGCGCCCAGGTCGTCTCGAATGAGGTGTTCCGGCCAGGCCCGGACCGACGAGCGCTTCCGGCATCCCCCCTGCGGGTGGAGACCGTGGAGGAATTGCCGGCGATTCGGGCTCGAGCTCGGACACGCCGGGCGATCGGTGGGCCACCGATGAGCCCGTTCGATGGCACCGGGTACGCCGTGGTTCCGGTCTCTGTGTGCTTCGGCCTGGGCGTCGCCGGCCTCCTGGTGGGGCTTGTCGGCACCGGCACATCGGAGGGCCCGACCGACGCGGCCCGGTTGGTCCGCCGAGTCTTCGCCGGGTCGAAGGGGACGGGAATCGATCCCTGGCCCCTCGTCGTCGCACTGGGAGTCGGCGCGCTGGCCGTGATGGTGACCGGGTGGATCGTGGCTGGTCCGATTGCAGCTCTCGCCGCCTACGGACTGCCGAGACTCCTGCGCCAGACGTCGGCGGCGGCGTCGATCGCCACGCTCGAGGCGATCGCTTCCTGGACCGAGCTGCTCCAGGGGACGCTCGCCGCCTCGGCCGGACTCGGACAGGCGATCATCGCCACCGCCGACATGAGCCCGGCACCGATCCGTGACGAGACTCGGCTGCTGGCCGCGCAGCTCCAGGGTGGCGTCGACCCACGCCAAGCACTGCTCCGATTCGCCGATGCTGTCGGCGACCCGTGCGCCGACCGTGTCGTATGCTCCCTCCTGCTGGCCTTCACCGAGCGGGCGCAGCGGCTGGGCGACCTCCTCGAGCGCGCTCGCCGAGTCGACCCGCGAAGAAGTGGCACTTCGCCTCCGGGTCGAGTCGAGCCGAGCATCGGTCCGCAGCGGTGTGCGCACGGTGATCGTGTTCTCCGTCGCCTTCGCCGGGGCACTCGCCCTGGCTGCTCGGTCCTACCTGGCACCGTACGGAACGACCGAGGGCCAGCTGGTGCTCGCCGCCGTCGGTGGTCTCTATACCGCCGGACTCACCCTCATGGTGACCCTGGCGAAGCCTCCGCGATCGATCCGTCTGCTCGGTTCGGAGGTGGAGGCCCGGTGACCGTCGTCGTCGCACTCTCCGTCATCATCGGTCTCGGCCTGCTCGGCTTCGGGTCCGGCCTCCGAACGCCGAGTCCGCCGCTCGACGTGGTCTGGGCGTCGTGGCAACGACCGGCCGATCCGCAACGTGCGGCTCAGACTCCGCGCGCACGGGGGTGGACCGTCTCGCTGTCGACGCTGCCAGGTACCTGGCCGAGGGAAGATTGGCCAACCACGCGAGGGCGCAGGTGTTGCGGGAGGCACTTGCGGTCACGGATGTTGAGGCGGCGCTCTTCGCGTCCCGCCTCGTCGTCATCGTTGGTGTCTGCGCACTTGCCCCCATCTCCCTGTGGTTCGTCCTCCAGGTGCTGGGTGCACCCCTGCCACTGGGCCCGGTGGTCCTCCTGGGCTGTGTCGCTCCACCGATCGGTGTCGCCATCGCAGTGGCCTCGTTGCTCGGACGGGCGCGGGAGCGACGACGGCACGTCCGGATCGTCCTGGGATCCTTCGTCGACCTTGTCGTCCTGAGCCTTGCCGGCGGGGTCGGAATCGATGGCGCCATGCACGCGGCGTCCCAGGTGACACCGGACTGGGCGGCACGGAGGATGGCCACGGCACTCAGGACGGCGCGGGACGGTGGCACACCCCCCTGGGACGCGCTCGCATCGCTGGGCACCGAGCTCGGTGTGCCGGAGCTGGTGGAATTGGCGACGACCGTCCAGCTCGCCGGAACCGAAGGTGCCCGAATCCGCCAGGCGCTCATCGCCCGGGGGGCCTCCATCCGCCGGCACGAACAGGCCGAGGCGGAGTCGGCGGCGAACGCCATGACCGAGCGGCTCTTCATTCCCGGCACCCTGTTGCTACTCGGGTTCCTCCTCTTCATCGGCTACCCCGCAGTCCAACGGATCCTGGGTGGCTTCTGATCACCCGGTGAAGCCCCATCGTCCGATCACAGTCCGTCGGTCCCGATGACGACAGCGTCGTCCCACACACCCACCCACCCCACCCCCACCCACCCACCCACCCACCCGCCCCTACTGGTCACCCGCACACCCGCCCGCCCAACTGCAAAGGAGCACATCATGCCCACCACCGTCGCTGTCCTCTGGTGCTACATCCGGACCCGCTTCGACGCGGCCGACGGCTGGAATGACGCCGGGAGCGTCGTCGAGAAGGTCGTTCTCACGGCGATCTTCGCCGCCCTGGCCATTGCCGTCGGGGCGATCATCGTGGCGAAGGTCACCGACAAGGCCAACTCCATCAACCTCAATTGACACGTCGAGCCCGTAGTCCGAGGTGGGACCCGACGGATGACGGCTCCTCGGTCGTGGAGGCGGTCATCGTGGTGCCGGTGCTGATGCTCCTCCTGCTCCTCGCCGTCCAGTTCGCCTTGTGGATGCACGCCGCGCAGGTAGTGCAGCTGGCGGCGTCCGAGGGTGACCGGAGCGCTCGCTCGCTGGGCGGAGGAACAGCGAGCGGCACCGCAGTGGCACAGGCGGTGGTCGACGGTCCGGGCTCCGATGTGTCGACGTCGTCCATCTCGACGGCCGTCCTGTCCGGTGACGTGGAGCAGCTCAAGGTCACGGGCACCGCGCTGTCCGTTCTGCCCGGACTCTCGTTCGACGTCAGCGCGAGCGCGGTCGGGCCCGTCCAGCGGTTCCGGTCGTCCGAGTGAAGCCGGTGCCGTGCCAGAAGCCACCGCGGGTCGAACCGGGCCGGTCACGGGGAGATCGGGGAAGCCTGACCGTGGAGCTCGTCGTCCTCACACCGGTGCTGTTCGTGGTCCTGCTCACGACCTTGTTCTTCGGCCGGGTGGTCGAGGCGCGCCAACAGGTCGTCGAGGCGGCACGGGCGGGTGCCGAGTCCGCTGCAGTACTGCCCACCGTAGGGACCGCGCAGTGGGTCGGGTCGATCGACTCGGTAGTCGAGTTGATCGGGCGGTCGCACACCTGCGCCCATGCCACGGTCACCATGGACACCAGCCATTTCGTCCCCGGCGGGTACGTCACGGCCCACGTCTCGTGCCTGGTCCTCCTGGCTGACGTCGGCTTCCCGGGCCTTCCGGGCTCGACCACCGTGTCGGCATCGGCGACGGCCCCCCTCGACCCCTATCGATCGGTCGGTTGATCGCATGTCCTGTCCAACCCGCGGTCCACAGCATGCGACCGGTGCCCGGCGGAGACGGAGCCCACAGGCTCCCGGGGACCTCCACGTTCGACGGGACGACGCCGGAGCGCTCATCGCGTTCGTACTCCTCCTCCTCGTCGGCCTCATGGCACTCCTCGGACTCGTCGTCGATGGCGGCACGGCACTCACCGCGCACCAGGCGGCGGAAGTCGAGGCAGAGCAGGCGGCGCGGTCGGGAGCTGGCGCCATCGACGTTGACGCACTCCGGGCAGGCTCGATCCAATTGGACCCGGGCGCTGCCGTGGCCGCGGCCGAGCAGTTCGCCGCGGCGACGGGGCATCCATGCTCGGCGACGGTCGCCAATGGGGTCGTCACGGTGATGATCCGCTACGAGGTGGCGACCAGCGTGCTCGGACTGGTCGGGATCCGGTACCTGACCGTGTCCGCGGTTGCGTCGGCGACGGACCTCGACGGCGTGACGACGGGCGCGTCGTGAGCAGGGACCCTCGTGGCCGGCGGTGGGTCGTCGGTCCGGTCGCCACCCGTGCGGCGGCACTGTCGGTACTCGTACTGGTGTGCGTCGGTATGCCTCTGTGGCTCGCCGCGACACAGGGCATGCCGTTCGCCCACGTCGATCCGTTCGCCCCGCTGCGTGCCGTTCACGGTGGTTCCGGCGGCATCGGTGGTTCCGGTGGCCTCGACACCTCCGTCGTAGCGACCTGGCTGGGTCAGGTCGCGCTGGTGGTCGCGTGGGCAGCGTGGGCGTGGACGGTCACGTGCGTCGTGCTGGAGGCGCGGTACTGGCTGTCAGGCCGGTCACCGGCGCACCTGCCCGGCAGTCACACCATGCAGTGGGCCGTTGCAGGCCTGGTGGGTACGGCCTTTGCCCTGGGTGGAATGGGCCGGTACTCCCACGATCTGTACCCGGTCGGAACTCGAAGCCCGGGCGGACACGTCGCCGCCAGCGGCAGCCGGATGGGCGTGGGACCTCCACCGGGACCCGGGGTGACCGCTCGGGCGACCCGGATGCCGTCGGGAGATGTCCACATCCGCATCGGGTCGCCGGAGTCAATGGTCGACGCGCCCGCCACGGCGGTCACGACCGATCGGGCCCGCGGCATCACGCGGGTCGATGCGAACATCGGGACTGCCATGGGACCCGCCGAGGTCGGAACGGAGGAGGGGTCAGGTCGGGCTCCCGACATCGGACGGGGGCGGAGCCACGATTGGGGACCGATCCGATCTGCGGGACCGAACCGTCCAGGGGGATCGATCCGACCCGCGGGCACCGACACGTTGACGATCTCCGGCTCCCGCCGTTCGGACCGAGGAGCTGTCGATGCCATCGTGTCCGACACCTCGGTGGTCGAGCGGCCCGTCCTCCACACCGTGTCCGGGCACGAGACCCTGTGGTCGGTGGCCGAACAGCGTTTGGGATCGGCGCGCCGGTGGAGGGAGCTTGCCGAGGTGAACTACGGCCGGCGTCAGTCCGACGGAGGTCAACTGACGGAAGACCACTGGATCCGACCTGGCTGGGAGCTCGTTCTACCCCGCTCTGTCATCGGAGGAACCACCGTGGCTGGTGACGTCGGAGGTTCGTTGAGGTCGGGAGACCCGGGCGCCTCCGTCGACCCGCGGCACGGGGCCATCGCTGTTCCAACCGACACCCCTGCACGTGCACACGGTGTGACCGCCTCAGGACGACCTCCGGCCACGGACGAACCTCCGGCCACGGACGAACCTCCGGCCACGGACGAACCTCCGGCCACGGACGAACCTCCGGCCACGGACGAACGCCGCCGTGTGAGGGGGCCAGCCGATCGAGTCCTCCCGCCGGTACCGTCCGTACCTCAGATCCCGGTGGTGCCGGTGGGGGCCGGCATCGTCGGCATCGGCGTCACCGAGCTGCTGGACCGACTTCGACGGGTCCAACAGCGTCACCGGCAGTCGGGCACCCGCATCGCTATGCCCGGCCCCGCACTGCGTCAGTTCGAGCAGCGCCTGCGGGTGGGCGACGGAGCCGGTGTGCTGTGTGCCGCGGAGGAGGCGGTGCGTCGCTACTTCGCCGGCGGTGGCGACGGCGTTCCGCCGGGAGCGCTGCTCGGACTGAAGGTGTCGCAGACAGACGTCGAGCTGGTGCTCGCCGGTGGCGACGGTGGTGCCACTCCTCCTGCCGGCTTCCGACGCATCGTCGGCACGGGGTCGATCGCCATCAGCCGAAGTTCGCTCGAGGTGCCGCGGAGTCAGCGGTCCCAAGGGTCGGTTCGATCCTTTCCGCTCCCAGCGCTCGTGACGATCGGGCGCTCCGAGGACAGCATCGTGCTGCTGAACCTCGAGGGCTGCGGCGCCCTGATCGTGGAGGGTGAACCGCATGACGCCGAAGGGCTTGCCCGGGCGTTGGCCCTGGAACTCGCCACCTCCCGATGGTCGTCACGGCTCGACCTGGTCCTGGTGGGGTTCGGAGTCGATCTCGAGCGAGTCGCCCGAGTCGCGGTGACGGTCGCGGCCGGCCCCCTCGTCGCCGATCTCTCGTGGCGTCGGCTTCGGGTTGCCCTGCGCTTGGAGGATGAGGGCTTCGTGACGGTGGCCGGAGCGAGGGCCACCGACCGATCGGAGGCGTGGGACCCCATCGTCGTCATCTGCGGGCCCGGCGTGCCGGCCCGGGACGTCGAGGCGCTGGTGTCGGTCGCCGGCGACGGCACGAGCGGGATCGCGGTGGTGGCCGTCTCCGACGGCGTCACCGATTACCGGTCGGCCCGCACACTGCGTGCCCGAGGGGGGACATCGCCCGTCCTCGAGGTGCTGGGCGAGCTTCTCGAGCCGCAGCGGGTGTCTGCGGAGGAGGTGCACCTGTCGGTAGAACTCCTGGTTTCCGCGGAGACGGTGCCGCCCGAGTCCCGTGATCCGGACGGTGATGCGTCGACGCCGGCCGGTCCGGCCGGAGCCGTGGTGGATCCGTCGTCCGTGCAGCCCGACGGAACGACACCTGACCCACCTGACCCACCCCCGGGAGATGCCGTGCAGGCATTCTTCTCCCGGACGCCGGCGACATCGGCGAGGATCACCGGCGCGCTCGCCGCGGCGACCCTCCCCGTCGGAGCCGAGACTCCTCGGAGCGCAGCGCGGCCGACGAGGCCGCTCGACGCGGTCCCGAGGCCGCACGAGCCCGACTGGCCCGAGGTCGAGATCGGCATCCTCGGCCCGGTGGTGATCCGCGGAGCTGACCGTGAATTCACACGGGCCTGGGCGAGGGAATTGGTCGTCTACCTGTCCGTTCACCCGGGGGGAGCGGCCAATGAAGTCTGGGCCACCGCCCTCTGGCCGGAGAAGGTAATGGCCCCCTCGAGCCTCCACTCGACGGCGTCAGTGGCCCGAAGGTCCCTCGGCAAGGCACGTGACGGCAGCGACCACCTGCCGCGGTCACACGGCCGATTGGCTCTCGGGCCGTCCGTCGGAACCGACTGGGACCGATTTCTCTCCCTGTCGGCGCGCCAGGACGTCGGTGCGTGGCGGGAAGCGCTCGACCTCGTCCGTGGGCGGCCGTTCGACGGGCTCCGGTCGACGGACTGGCACGTGCTCGACGGCACAGGACCCGCCATCGAGTCGACGATCGTCGACCTGAGCGGTCGGCTCGCCGGGGCCTGTCTCAGTTCCGGCGACCCCCGGGGCGCGGAATGGGCGGCACGGCGGGGTCTCGTCGTGAGTCCGTACGACGAGCGGCTGTACCGGATGCTGATGCGCGCTGCCGATGCAGCCGGGAACCCGGGCGGTGTCGAGTCGGTCATGGCCGAACTGGTGCGTGTCGTGGCGGACGAGATCGAGCCCGTGGAGTCCGTCCACCCGAGCACGCTGGCGCTGTACCGGTCCCTGAGTCGACGGCGGGTCACGGCGATCTGACCCCTCGTCACACGGCTCGGCGCGTCCCGCCACCGGAGCTCACCGGAGCGACCCGCCGGTTCGACCGCCGGCTCGACCAGCCGGCTCGACCCGCCGGTTCGACCAGCCGGATCGACCCACCGGTTCGACCAGCCAGATCGACCCACCGGTTCGACCAGCCAGATCGACCCTTACGTCACCGGCGGGCGCGGTAGCACCCTCACGCGCAGGGCTTGCGGACTCCGGTCAGGTTCACGTTGAACAGGGCGCCGTTGATGCCGAGGGCCAGGTCGTTGGGACAGAACTTGGCGACCTTCACGTGGTACTCGGCGTTGAACACCGCCTTGTTGCCGAAGTAGGCGCTCAGTGCGGAACAGGTCGAGTACTGGTTGCACTGCTCGGTCAGGACGGCGTCGGCCAGGGGCTCCATGAGGGCGGCGAAGCCATCGCCGGTGTCGTCCGGGTTCTTGATCCACCAGCCGAGCCCGAGGCTGTGCATGTAGTTCGCCAATGCCGTCATGTACGTCACCTCGTCGGCCTGGGTGAGCCCGAACCCGTTGGGGCTCCCGTACGACTCGTCGATGTCGGTCTCCACGGCGTCGAACCCCTTCGCCGCGCACTGCTGGGCGATCATCGACTCGACGATCGCCAGGGTGACGGGTGACCGGATGTCGAGGTAGCGCTCCGGCCAGCCCGGCACGGCCTTCCCGAGTACCCCGGCTGCCGCGAACTGGGCGTAGTAGGTGGTGGAGACCCCCTCGTCCGCGGTCGAGTAGTAGTTGCCGGCGGCACCGACCTCGACGTAACAGACGACGTGCTTGCCCATCGCGTGCAGCGCGGTGACGGTCGAGCCCGGGTTTATGATTCCGTCGATGTCGTAGATCACCGGGTCGGGGGCGGGTCTGCCGTTCGGGAGCTTGTCCTTCGTCCCCATCTGGTTGGCATTGGTCAGCTTGAGCGGGTTGCTGAGCTCCCACTGCCAGGGCTGGTCGCCGAGGGGTGGGACCCACCATCCGGTGGACACGGCGGCGTGCGTGCCCGCGGTCGTGGCGCCGGCGGGCGTGAGGGTCGCGGCGCCGACCATGGCCGTGGCCACGAGCAGGGCGGCCACGCCGACAGCGAGCATGCGGCAGTTCCGCCTCGTCTTCCTGTCGAGCATGCGCACACCTGACATCCGTACCGCGCCCAACCCGCCGCCGCACAGATCAGGCTAGCCAGGTACGGCAGATTGCGCCCGGACCCACGGTGCCGGTGCTCGGGTCGAGGACTCACCCCGCTGTCT
Organism: uncultured Acidimicrobiales bacterium; assembly: GCA_963841925.1. Classification (GTDB taxonomy): domain Bacteria; phylum Actinomycetota; class Acidimicrobiia; order Acidimicrobiales; family RAAP-2; genus Bog-756. The sequence goes on along the minus strand of CAWJER010000002.1, from coordinate 509,262 downwards.
ACCCGCCCGCGCCCAGCCCCTCCGGGACCCGGTACGGACATGGGGCCCTCCAGTACGACGGGACTCCCTGACCCCGACCGCTCGACCCCTGACCCCTTCGAATCCGGTGCCCGGTGCTGCTACAGGGCCAGTTCGGCGATGGTGCGGAGCGTGTTGACGTCGCCCGACACCAGCAGGCTGGTGGCCATCGACTCGCGCCAGCGCTCGATGTCGTCCCGGATCTTCTCCTTCGGCCCGATGAGGGCGGTGTCCTCGATCAGCTTGGTGGGGACGGCCGCCGCCGCCTCGTCCTTCCGTCCCTCGAGGTACAGCTCCTGGATCTTGGTGGCCTCGGCCTCGTAGCCCATGCGGGAGAAGACGTCGAAGTGGAAGTTCATCGACTTCGCCCCCATGCCGCCGATGTACAGGGCGAGCATCGGGCGCATGAAGTCGGCCGCCTGCTCGACGTCGTCGTGGAGGATGGTGGCCGCGAACGCGATGACCTCGAAGTCCGCCGCGCTGCGCCGGGCACCCGGTCGGGAGAAGCCCTCGTCGAGGTAGGGCTGGTAGGCGTCGACGGCGCCGGGGGAGAAGAAGATCGGGAACCACCCGTCGGCGATCTCGGCGGCGAGGGCGATGTTCTTCGGACCCTCGGCGCCCATCACGATCGGGATCTCGGTGCGCAGCGGATGGGTGATGGCCTTCAGCGGCTTGCCGAGGCCCGTCCCACCCGGGTAGGGGAGGGGGTAGTGGGGACCGTCGTTGGAGACGACGTCCTCACGGGCGATCACCTTGCGGACGATGTCGAGGTACTCGCGGGTGCGGGCCAGCGGCTTCTCGAAGCTCTGCCCGTACCAGCCCTCGACGACTTGGGGACCGGACACGCCCAGACCCAGTACGAAGCGGCCGCCCGACAGGTGGTCCATGGTGATGGCAGCCATGCCCATGGCGGTCGGGGTGCGGGCCGACAGCTGGCACAGCGCAGTGCCGAGGCGTACCCGTTCGGTCCGCGAGCCCCACCAGGCCAGAGGGGTGAGGGCGTCGGACCCGTAGGCCTCGGCCGTCCAGATCGAGTCGTAACCCAGGCGCTCGGCCTCGGCCACGAGCTCGACGGCGTTCGGGGGCGGTCCCGAACCCCAGTAGCCCAGCTGCAGCCCGATCTTGAGATCCTTCATTGGTTCCTCCCGGTGGCGTGGTGCGAAAACCCTAGCAACGCTCAGTAATTGACTTCTGGACAAGCACAGCCCGGACCCGAGCGGCGGTTGTGGCCGGCCGACCGGACCCAGCGCCACAGGGCCGCACCGCCACAGCGTTCGCCACAGCGGTCATCGCGGTGGTCACCGCAGCGGTCACCGCAGTGGCGCGATGAACTCCTCGGCGTACTTCTCGCACTGCGCGAGGCGCTTGGCGCGCAGGGTCTCGGGGGTGTCGCCGTCCTCGGCCTCGGCGAGCATCCAAGGGGCGCACAGGAGATCGGTGACCCCGGCGTCCTCCAGGCGCTTGTAGAGGTCGAGGTCGGGGAAGGCCTTGACCGCCAGGTACATGGCGAAGTCCTCGTCCAGGCGTCCGGCCCTGGCCAGCTCCTCCCTCACCGTCGCCACCTGGGCGAACGCCTCCTCGGGGAAGACGGCCCCGGTATTGATCCAGCCGTCGCACAAGGTGGTGGCACGCCGAAGCGCCGGCTCCGAGTCGCCGCCTCCCAGGATCGGGACAGGCTGGCTGGGCGCCGGGTTCATCTGGCACTCGGGGACGTCGTAGTGGGTGCCGTGGTACTCGACCCAGCCGCCCTGCCACAGGGCGCGCAGCGCCGGGATCATGTCGTCGAGGCGCCTGCCCCGGTTGTGGAAGTCCTGTCCGGTCTGGACGTACTCCTCCTTGCACCAGCCCACCCCGACGCCGAGGCGGACCCGGTTGTCGGACAGGACGGCGGCCGTCCCCACCGACTTGGCCACGGTGATGAGGTCACGGACCGGGGCGATGTAGATGCCGGTGGTGAACGTGACGTCGGTGGTGACCGCCGCCAGTGACGAGACCAGGCACATCGGGTCGGGCCACTCGGTCTCCTTCTCCCAGAAGGGCGCACCGTCTGGGGCGGTCGAGTAGGTGTACTTCGACTCGAGTTGACGGGGATTGAAGAGGTGGTCGGACAGGTAGACGCCGTCGAAGCCCAGCCGGTCGGCGGCGAGCGTCAGCGCCCGCACGTCCTCGAGGGTGAGGAACTGGACTGCTTGGTGGAAGCGCATGGGCCTCGGCTTTCGGGGTGCTCTCGGGGCTGAGTCGGCGAATGGCAGACGGGGACGGGGGACTCGGGTGGCGGACGGGGACGGGGGACTCGGGTGGCGGACGGGGACGATGGACGGACGGGACGTGCGTCAGCTGCTCCGGCTGGACCTCGCCGACGGCAGCGGCACGGTCGACCACGACAGGGCCGGGGCCGCTTCAGCCCACCGGGGCCGACGGGGAGAACGCCACGGGGATGTGCTTCACCCCGTTGATGAAGTTCGACCGCAGGCGCTGCACGTCACCGTCGAGGTGGATGTCGGGCATGCGGTCGAGCAGTCGGTCGAACATCACCCGGATCTCCATGCGGGCCAGATTGGCCCCGAGGCAGAAGTGGGGGCCACCCCCGCCGAAGGCCATGTGGTTGTTGGAGGTGCGACCGATATCGAATCGGTCCGGATCGGCGAACACCGTCTCGTCGCGGTTGGCCGAGATGTGCCAGAACACCACCTTCTCGCCGGCACCGATCTTCTGGTCGGCGATGACCACGTCGGCCGTGGCCTGGCGACGGAAGTGCATGACCGGGGACACGTAGCGGAGCATCTCCTCCACGGCGTCGGGCAGCAGCGAGCGGTCGGCCGCGCAGTCGCTCCCACTGGTCGGGGTGGTCGAAGAAGGCCACCATCGCCCCCGAGATGAGGTTCCGGGTCGTCTCGTTGCCGGCCACGGCCAGCAGCATGAAGAACAGGTCCAGTTCGAGCTGGCTCAGGCGGTCGCCGTCCATCTCCGCCCCGGTCAGCACACTCAGCAGGTCGGCGTGCGGGTCGAGGCGCTTCTGCTCGCACAGCTGGTCGGCGTAGGCGAACAGCTCCATGGCCGCCTGTCCCGCCGCCTCGGCCGACACCTGGTACTCGGGGTCGTCGGCGCCGATCATCCGGTTGGACCAGTCGAACACGAGGTGGCGGTCCTCCTGCGGCACGCCCACCAGGTCGGCGATCACCTGGAGCGGGAGCTCGGCCGAGATCTGTTCGACGAAGTCGGCCGAGCCCTTCTCGCACACCGAGTCGATGATCCCGTCCGTGGCCACCACCACCTTGGCCTCGAGGTCGCGGATCATCCGGGGGGTGAACCCCTTGTTGACCAGCCGCCGGTAGCGGGTGTGCATCGGCGGGTCCATGTTGACCATCATCATCCGCTGCTGGTCGAGCAGCTCCTCGTCGAAGTCGCGGAAGAGCGACGTCCGGCGCGCCGAGGAGAAGTGCTCGTAGTCGCGGTTGACCCCGACGCAGTCTTCGTAGCGGGTAACCGCCCAGAACCCCCCACCATCGCTGTCGGGGTCCGGGTGCCAGTGCACGGGGGACTGACGGCGGAGTTGGGCGAACCACTCGTAGGGGACGCCGGCGACGAAGTTCCCCGGGTCGCTGAGGTCGATGTCGGCCAGATCCATGTGGTCCCCCCTGATGGAACGCCCGTGCGCCCGGGCCGCGGCCGGACGGGAGGGTCCGGGACGCCGGCCAGGGCGGCAGTGACGTTTCTAGAACGTGTATCAGTTATCATAGGGCAGCTGCACCCGGGCCTCCACCGATACGGAGCCCGGTGGCACGCCGAACGACGGCCCGGACGAGCCGGATGTGGGGGGGACGGGGCGGGGACGCGACCGTGGTCGGCCCCCCGCACATGCTCCGCCGACGCCGGACCGACGGCGTCGCCGGACCGACGTCGACCTACGACCCGGGCTCGCACCGCACCGTGCGACCGCAGCGGGCGCCAAGTGGAGGGAACTCACGCCATGCACCTCGAAGAGTCGCCGGCACAGCTGGCACTGCGAGCGGAACTCCGGGCCTACTTCGCCGAGCTGGTGACCCCCGAGGTGCGACACGCCCTCGACACCGAGACCGAGGGGGGCGAGACGTTCCGGAGCACCGTCCGCCAGATGGGCACCGACGGGTGGCTCGGGATCGGATGGCCCGTCGAGTACGGCGGCCAGGGACGCCCCGCCACCGACCAGTTCATCTTCTTCACCGAGGTCCAGCGGGCCCGTGCGCCGTTCCCCTTCGTCACGCTGTCCACCGTCGGACCCATGATCATCAACCACGGCACCGAGCAGCAGAAGAAGTTCTTCCTGTCGGGCATCCTGGCCGGCGAGATCAACTGCGCCATCGGCTACACCGAGCCCGAGGCCGGTACCGATCTGGCCTCCCTGCGGACCCGAGCCGTGCTCGACGGTGACGAGTGGGTGATCAACGGCAACAAGATCTTCACCAGCGGTGCCGACCAGGCCGACTACATCTGGCTCGCCTGCCGGACCGACCCCGACGCCCCGAAGCACAAGGGGATCTCGATCATCATGGTGCCTACGGCGTCGGCGGGATTCTCGGCCACGCCGATCGTGACCGTGGGCGGCGTGGCCACCACGGCCACCTACTACGACGACGTCCGCGTGCCCAAGGACGCGCTGATCGGGGAGCTGCACGGCGGCTGGCGCCTCATCACCGGCCAGCTCAACCACGAGCGCGTGGGCCTGGCTGCGGTCAGCGCCCTGGCGTTCCGGCTGTGGGACGAGACGGCGGCGTGGGTGGCCGAGCAGGGGTTGGCCGACGTCGGTTGGATCCAGGCCGACCTCGCCCAGACCTACGCGCTGCTCGAGGCCCAGAAGCTGCTGACGTGGCGGATGACTGCGGCCGTGGCCGGCGACACGCTGGGTGCGGCCGACTCGTCGTCGGTCAAGGTGTTCGGCACCGAGTCCACGGTGGAGATCTACCACAAGCTCCTCGGGATCGTGGGGTCCGCCGGCTATCTCAGCCCGGGCTCACCGGGTGCCGTGCTCCACGGTGACCTGGAGCGCGCCGGGCGCCAGGCGCAGATCAACACGTTCGGAGGCGGTGTCAACGAGATCCAACGTGAGATCCTGGCCACGGCCGGCCTGGGCATGAAGCGAGGTGCCCGATGAGCGACACCACCGATGACGCCGTTACCCTCGACGACAGTCTGCAGGCCTTCGTGGGCCAGGCGTCCGGGCCCGCCATCCGTGGGTCCCACCCGGTCAACGAGCCCATGATCGAGCACTGGGTGGAGGCCATGGGTGACTTCAACCCGGTGTACGTCGACGACGTCGCCGCTCGCGAAGCGGGGTTCCCGGGCGTCATTGCGCCGCCGACCATGCTCCAGGCCTGGATCATGCGCGGCCTGCGGGCGAGCCTCGATGCCGACGCCGCCCGCGACGCAGGCACCGAGGCCGCCGAGTCGCCCGGCGACCAGGTCATGGTCCTACTCAACGAGGCAGGTTTCACGTCGGTGGTGGCCACCAACTGCGACCAGCACTACGAGCGCCCGCTCGTCCCAGGCGACCATCTCGAGGTGACGTCGGTGATCGACTCGATCTCGGGGGAGAAGCAGACCGGCCTCGGAGTCGGCCGCTTCGTCACCAACCGGCTGGAGTACCGGGACCAGAACGGCGACCTCGTCGCCACCATGCGCTTCCGGATCCTCAAGTTCAGGCCGGGCACCGGTTCCGCCGCCAAGGCAGCGGCAGCGGCCGGCACCGAGCCCACGGCACCGCGTCCGCTGCGTCCCCGCCCCGCCCTGACCCAGGACAACTCCTTCTTCTTCGAGGGGGCGAAGCAGCACCGGCTGCTCATCCAGAAGTGCACCGCCTGCGGCACGCTGCGCCACCCGCCCCGACCGTCGTGCGCGCACTGTCGTTCGTTCGACTGGGAGCCGTTCGAGGCGTCGGGCAAGGGCACCGTCTTCAGTTACGTGGTCAACCACTATCCCCAGGTGCCGGCCTTCGACTACCCGCTGGTGGTCGCCCTGGTCGAGTTGGAGGAGGGCACCCGCCTGGTCGCCAACGTCTCGGGCATCACCCCCGAGACGGCCGCTATCGGGATGGCCGTCGAGGCCGGCTTCGAGGACTTCGACGACGACCTGTCCCTCCCGGTGTTCCACCCCGCAGACGAGACGAGGAAGAGCTGATGGACTTCACCTTCAACGAGGAGCAGACCGCGGTACGTGAGGCGGCCGACGGCCTCCTGTCCGGCCTGGTCGATCCCGACCGGGTCCAGGGGGTCGAGGCCACCGAGGACCGGGTGGACCGGGCCCTGTGGGCCGAACTGGCCAAGGCCGACCTGTTGGGCCTGGCCGTCCCCACGGCCGACGGCGGTGGCGGCTACGGGATGGTGGAGCTGTGCCTCCTCCTCGAGGCCCAGGGCAAGGTAGTGGCCCCTGTTCCGCTGTGGGCGACACTCGTACTGGGCGCCCTACCCGTCGCCCGGTTCGGCTCCGACGCCCTGCGGGCCGCCGTGCTCCCCGGGGTCGTCTCCGGGGACGTCCTCCTGTCGGCGGCGCTGGCCGACGTGGCCGACGACATCGCCGTCGGCGGTCGCGGCCGACCGTCGGTGTGCGCCGCCGTCGCCGACGACGGCACGCTGACACTCGCCGGCACGGCCCATGCCGTCCCCTACGGCCACGTGGCCCACCGGGTGCTCGTGCCGGTGGCCACACCCGCCGGCACGGTCGTGGCCGCCGTCGACCCCTCCGCTCCCGGGGTGACGGTCGAGCGGGCGCTCACCACCAACCGGGAGATCCACCCGCACCTGCACCTCGACTCGGTCACGGTCGGAACCGACGACGTGCTGGCCGGTGGGGACGCCTCCCGGGGGGACGAGGTGGTGAGCTGGATCCTCGAGCGGGCCTGGACCGGGCTGTGCGCACTGCAGGTCGGGATCACCGAGTCGGCCGTGCGACAGACGGCCGAGTACCTCAACAACCGTGAGCAGTTCGGCCTGCCCCTGGCCACCTTCCAGGCCACCAAGATGCGGGTCGCCGACGCCGCCATCGACACCGAGGCCATCCGGGTGACCATGTGGCAGGCGGCGTGGCGTCTCGACAACGGGCTCGACGCCGGCGCGGGCCGTCAACGTCGCCGCCTGGTTCGCCTCCGAGTCGGGCCAGCGGGTGGTCTTCGCCACCCAGCACCTCCACGGGGGTATGGGTGCCGACATCTCGTACCCGATCCACCGCTACTTCCTGTGGGGGAAGCAGATCGAGCTGGTGCTCGGCTCGCCCAGTGCCCAGCTGGCCCGACTGGGCCGCCAGGTGGCCGGCGATCTGGCCGGCGCCGGCGCCGGTGCCGGTCCCGGTTCCGGTGCCGGTCCCGGTGCCGAGGCGGTGCCGGCATGAGCGAGGCCATCGTCGCCGGACCTTCCGGCCCACGACGCGGACGTTCGACGAGGTGTCCGTGGGGGAGGAGCTGCCGGCACTGGAGGTGCCCCTCACCCGGACCCTCATCATCGCCACCGCCCTGGCGTCCCGTGACTACCAGGACGTGCACCACGACCCCGTGTTGGCCATCGAGCGGGGCTCCAAGGACATCTTCATGAACATCCTCTCCACCAACGGGCTGGTCGGACGCTACGTGACCGACTGGGCCGGACCCGGCGCCGTCCTCACCGACGTCAACATCCGTCTCGGGGCGTCCAACTATCCCGACGACACCATGACGCTGACGGGCAGCGTGTCGGCCAAGGACGACACCGTCGATGCCGACGGCAGGGGGGCGTGGAGGTCACCCTGCGTGGTGCCAACGCGCTGGGCGACCACGTGACCGGGACAGTCCGGCTGCTGCTCCCTTCGGGGGGTGCGCGGTGAGCGGGACCGCGCACAACTTCGTCGGCCGCACGGCCATCGCCGGGATCGGCGCCACCGAGTTCTCCAAGGAATCGGGCCGCAGCGAGCTGCGCCTGGCCGTCGAGGCGGTCGACCTGGCCCTGCGCGACGCCGGGATCGAGCCGTCCGAAGTGGACGGCCTGGTCACCTTCAGCGCCGACACCAACCCCGAGATCGACATCGCCCGCAGCCTAGGCATGGGCGAGCTGTCCTTCTTCAGCCGCATCCACTACGGCGGTGGCGCCGGGTGCGGGACGATCCAGCAGGCGGCGATGGCCATCGAAGCCGGTGTCGCCGACGTGGTCGTCTGCTACCGGGCATTCAACGAGCGCTCGGGCAACCGGTTCGGGACCGGCGTGCAGGGTCGGGCACCGATCGCCAACGCCGAGACCGCGCACTTCGCCTGGTACGCGCCGCAGGGACTGCTGACCCCGGCGCAGTGGGTGGCGATGGCCGCCCAGCGCTACCTGCACGTGACCGGTGCCACTTCGGAGGACCTCGGTCGGGTGGCGGTGGCCGATCGCAGGCACGCCGCCACCAACCCGAAGGCATGGTTCTACGAGAAGCCCATCACCCTGGAGGACCACCAGGCGTCCCGGTGGATCGTGGAGCCGCTCCACCTGCTCGACTGCTGCCAGGAGACCGACGGGGGTCAGGCGCTCGTCGTCACCTCCCTCGAGCGGGCACGTGACCTTCCGAGCACCCCGGCGGTAATCCGCGCCGCCGCCCAGGGGGCGGGGCCGGGCCAGGAGATGATGACGTCGTACTACTACGACAACCTGACCGAGCTCGGCGAGATGACCGCCGTGGCCCGCCAGCTCTGGGCCACCTCCGGGTTGACGACCGCCGACATCCAGACCGCCGTGATCTACGACCACTTCACGCCGTACGTGCTCTACCAGCTCGAGGAACTCGGGTTCTGCGCGAAGGGGGAGGCGAAGGACTTCGTGAGGGACGGAAACATCGAGATCGGTGGTGGGCTCCCGGTCAACACCCACGGTGGTCAGCTCGGCGAGGCCTACCTCCACGGGATGAACGGGATCGCCGAAGGCGTGCGCCAGGTCCGGGGCGACTCCTACAACCAGGTTCCCGACGTGGAGCACGTCCTCGTCACTTCGGGCACAGGGGTCCCCACCAGCGGCCTCATCCTCGGGGTCGACCGCTGATTTCCCGGAGTCGTCCACAGCCCGTCTGAGCGTCTGGCTGCGGCCGGGCGGGTGACCGGGTCCCCGGACGCCGTCCGTGCCGCTGACGTCGACGGTGGCGACAGTACCGACGACCTCGACGACCTCGACGACCTCGCCGACACCGACGACACCGACGACACCGACGAGACGGTCCCTTTGCGGCGGGCCGCCCGTTGCTACTGTGCCGCGTGACGCGCGCACGGGCGTGCCCCGGGCGGGAGGATGGTGCGCAATGTCCATGCCACAGGCGAGCTGGCCGGCGGATACCTCGGCCCCGGTGGAGGTCCGGTTCGGGACGACCCGACCCCAACGCCGGGTCACCGTGTTCTTCCGCCTGATCCTGGCCCTGCCCCAGCTCATCGTGGTCGGTGTGGTCGGATACGGCGCGTTCGTCGTCGTGTTCCTCGGATGGTTCGCCGCGCTGTTCACCGGAAGGTTGCCGGCGTCCTTCGCCCGGTTCCTGACCGGGTACGTGCGCTGGTACGCCCGGGTCCTGGCCTACATGTACCTCATGACCGACGAGTACCCGCCGTTCGGCCTCGACCCGGACATGACCTATCCGGTCGATCTCACGGTAACCACGGGACGGCTGAACCGTGCAGCCGTGCTCTTCCGTCTCGTCCTCGCCATCCCCGCGTACATCGTGTCGGTGGTCCTCCTCTACGGCTGGGGGGTGCTCTCGTTCTTCTTCTGGATCATCACCCTGGCGAAGGGGTCGATGCCCGACAGCATCTTCGGGGCCACCGCCGCCACGATCCGCTACCAGGCCCGGGTCAGCGGCTACTTCTACATGGTCACCTCCGTCTACCCGGGCGGGCTGCTGGGCGACACCGCTCCGGACGGCAGCCGAGTCGATGTCCAGGTGTCGGGCACGCCCTACGCACCTCCACCTCCACCTCCTCCACCACTTCCTCCTCCTCCTTCTCCTCCTCCTCCTCCTCCGTCCGGCCCGTGGGCTCCGGTGCCGGGGCCGGCCCCGGCCCCTGCCCCGGCGTGGGGTACCGCACCTGGGGGGCGTGAGCGCGCCCGTGACGCCGCCTGTGTTCACGTCGCCACCAACCGGACCACCATCGGTACCCCCATCGCCACCCCCACCCCTCCCTCCCGTTCCGCCGCTCACGGGCATGGAAATGCCACCTCCTGGGGCACCGACCGGGTCACCCACCGGTGCACCCACGCCACGAGATGCCGAAGGGCCCACCCGGGAGGATGGCGGAGCCGGGTCACCGGACCCGGCCCCTCCCAGTCCACCTTCCCTTCAGCCCACCCCTCCGTCCTTCCCGTCCAACCCACCCTCTGTTCCTCCTCTGCCTGCCCCGGTCGGCGCCACGATCCTGCCGCCCGGCGCCACTCTCGCCGGGCCGACCGCCTTCGACGCCGGCCCCGGTCGCGTCTGGCCCCTGCTCTTGTCCAGCGCCGCCCGCACGCTGACCATCGTCCTCCTCGTCGTCGGAGCTGTCGCCTTCGTGGCCTACGTGGCCCTGTTCGGCTCGAGCGTGAGGTTCTCGTCCAGCATTTCGGCCTCGATCGAATCGTCGATCGCAGCCGCCAGTACCCAGGCCGCCTACGACGCGCTGGAGTCCCCGACCAACACGTTCGTGAGCGCCACGAAGTCGTGCCGGGCGAACTCCGTCGACGTCACCGACGAGCTGCAGTGCCTGCAGTCGGCCGACCGCGCATTTGCCGGGGCGATCGAGGGCTACCAGACCTCGCTCTCCCAGATCGTCTATCCGTCCTCCGCCCAGGTCGAGGCCGATGCGGCCGTCGCCGCCGCACGGTCGGTCGACGCCATTCTCCACAGCCTGGTGACGGCGCCCGACGCGCAGTCCTACACGGCTATCTCCACCGGTTCGGCGTTCACCTCGTCGCTCCATGCCCTCGACTCGACGTACAACCAATTGATGACGACGCTCAACGGCTGATCGACTGAAGGGCTGACGGCTGAACGGCTGACGCGGAGCCCGATCGCACGCACCGACCGATAGCGTGTCTCCGACGCTGCAAGGCCGAGCCCACGAGGTGCACCCACATGACCACGACGCTCAGACGTGTCCTCCGCGAACCGGTGGCGGCCAAGGTGCCGGAGGTGACCGTCGTCTTCTGGGTCGTCAAGATCCTCACCACCGCCGGCGGCGAAGCCGTCTCGGACTACCTGTCGCTCGGGAGCAAGGTGGAAGGTGGGGGTGTCGAGTTCGGGCTCTTCGTCATCGGGCTGGCCTGGCAGTTCCGGACCCGGCGGTACACGGCGGCCGCCTACTGGTTCCTGGCCTACGCCATTGCCATCTTCGGCACGGGGGTAGCGGACCTGATGCACAAGACGGTGGGCATCCCCTATGCCGGCACGTCGCTCTTCTGGGCCGCGGTCCTGGCTGCCGTCCTCGCCACCTGGTTCCGGTTGGAGGGGACCCTCTCCATCCACAGCATCACCACCCGTCGCCGTGAGCTCTTCTACTGGGCCACCGTGTTCGCCACGTTCGCTTTGGGGACCGCGGTCGGCGACTACACGGCCACGGCGCTCGGGCTCGGCTATCTGGCATCGGGGATCCTCTTCGGCGTACTCATCCTCATGCCGTGGGTCGCCTGGAGCCGCTTCCACCTCGGTGAGGTCGCCGCCTTCTGGTGGGCGTACGTCCTCACCAGGCCCCTCGGGGCGTCCTTCGCCGACTACCTCTCGAAGGCCCCATCCGCCAGCGGACTGGGACTCGGCGACGGGCCGACCGCTCTCGTCATGACGGCCGCTGTCGCCGTGCTGGTCGTGTACCTCTCGATCGCCCGCAACGACATCCAGCCACCGGCAGAGGTCCCACCGGGCTGAGCGGCCGAGCACGCGTCGTCCCGTGCCCCGTCCGTGGTCCGATGACGCTCACTTCCTCAGTCGCCGCTTTCGGGGGCTCGCTCGTCGCCCGGTCTGCCGGGTCCTTCCTCCCGCCAGGTCCGGAAGAGGTCGGTGAGCTCCTGGCGCGCCTCGGGAGTCAGGTCCTCGGGAGTGAGCCGTCCGGTGGTGGCAATGGTGACCCGCATCTGCTCGAGGTAGGACGTGCAGTTGGGGCACCCACGCAGGTGCCGCTCGAACCGCCTGCGGTCGCGCCGCGAGAGCGCGCCCTCCAGGTAGTCGGTGACCAGCTCCACCACCTGGCGGCAGGCGAGGTCCTCGCGTCGCAGTGCCAGCATCATCGCCCCCTCGTCGCCAGCTCGGACTCGAGAGCGGCCCGCAGCCGGCTCCGTCCCCGGTGGAGGAGGACACGCTGGTTCCCTTCGCTGATGCCGAGCACGGCGCACACATCCTCGCTCCGGAGGCCCTCGACGTCACGGAGCACGACGACATCACGCTGGCGTTCGGGAAGGCCGTCGAGGGCGGTGCGGAGCGACGCCGCCCACGTGTCGGCCACCAGGCGGTCGTCGGCGTCGGACTCCCACGGGGCGATCGGCTCGGCCCACGCTCCCGACGCGTCGAACCGGTCGGGGCTGACCGCCGGCTCGGTGGGGTCGAAGGTGTCGTGGCGGTGCTCGCGGACGCCGGTGGTCCGGGCCCGGTTCACCAGGATGCGGAACAGCCACGTCTTGAACGAGGAGCGGCCCTCGAAGCGGTCGACCCCGCGTACGACGCCGATCCAGGTGTCCTGCACCACCTCCTCGGCGACAGCGTCGTTGGGCACGTAGGTGCGTGCGACGCGCAGCAGGGACCCGTTGTAGCGGCCGACGAGCGCGAGGAACGCGGTCTCGTCCCCGTTCCGGAGGCGGTCGAGCAACGCCTCGTCGGAGTCCATGGGCTGCACTCTACGTTGTGCGCCGGACGTGACCGGCGCGCCGCTCACCCGCGCCGGCCGGTCTTGCGGGACGGCGGCGGGACGCTCGGGGAACAGGCCGATGGACACGGGCCACAGTCCTCACGACCGACGCATCCGTTACGCCGGCACGCACCAGGCTCGACGGACCACACACCACGTACCACGGGCCACGAACCATGGGCAACGCATCACGGACCACGGGAGACGCATCACGCACCACGGCCCTGTGCTTCGTCCGCGGTCGACGTAACGGAGTCGGCCGGCTGCGGACAGAGCAGTGACAACCCTGTCCACTTCCAAGGAGCTCCCATGCGACGTACTCTCACCCTGATCGCCATTGCCGGCGCAGCCGCTACTGTCACCGCGCTCTGCCTCCCCGGTGTAGCCGGCGCCAACGGGTTCGACCGTGGCCCCGGCGACGGGTTCGGCCACCCCGGTGCACCCGTCTTCGTCCAGACGAACGACCAGACCGGCAACCAGATCGTGTCCTACGTCCCCGACACCTCGGGCGCGCTCCACCAGGTCGAGCGGGTCGACACCGGTGGCCTGGGTGTGGCCATCGCCGGTGCCCCGGTCGACAAGCTGGCATCCCAGGGCGGGCTCGCCGCCGACCCGGGCGCCGGTCTGCTCGTCGGTGTCAACGGTGGGAGCAACACCATCTCGGTGTTCCACTCGTTCGGTCCCTACCTGAGCTCACCGCGGGTCGTCTCCTCGGGCGGGACCACGCCCGTCAGCGTGGCGGTGCGCGGTGACGTGATCTACGTGCTCAACAGCGGCGGCGCGGGCTCCATCCAGGGCTACTATGCCGACTCGCTCACACCGATACCCGGTAGCAACCGGTCGCTGGGCCTGACGCCCGGCCTGACCCCGGCGTTCCTCAACACGCCGGGCCAGATCGGGTTCACCCCGGACGGCCGGCACATCGTCGTCACGACGAAGGCCAACGGCAGCGACATCGACGTGTTCAACACCACCTGGTGGGGTGGCGTCTCGGGGGCCCCGGTGGTCAACCCGTCGGCGACCCCGGTCCCGTTCGGCTTCACGTACGACCGATCCGGTGACCTCGTCGTGACCGAGGCGTTGAACAGTGCGCTCACGACCTACTCGGTCGCGGCCAACGGCACCTTGAAGGAGCTGGCATCGACTGTCGACGGTCTGGCCGCCCTGTGCTGGGTTACGACCAACGGCACGTTCTTCTTCGGTGCCAATGCCGGAAGTGCTGACGTCACCACCTACACGGTGGGCGCCGGTGGCACGCCGACCGTCGTCACCAACACGACGACCGACGCCGGACCGGTGGATCTGGTGGCATCACCGGACGGACGCTCGCTGTACGTCGAGACCGGTGCCGGCGACCTGCTCGACTCCTTCGCCGTGCAGTCCGACGGCTCGCTGGTGTCGACCGGGTCGGTCTCGCCCGAGCTCCCGGGGCACACGGGCCTCGAGGGGATCGCCGTCGGCGGTTCCTGGTGACCGTGGGGGAGTGGCCGGCGCGCCACTCCCGCCAATGACGCACGTGATGACCTCGTCGGGCGGCACCGGGCAGTTCCCGGTGCCCGCCCGACGGGCGCGTCCGGGGTCGGGTTGGCGACGTCCCGTTCGCACCCGCCTGGACCCGGACGGTCCCGGACGGTCCCGGGCCACCCGGCGACGGGACCGTCAGCGTTCGGCGATGATCCGGTCGAGCTCGGCGATGTCGGCGGGCTCCAGCCGGCGGTAGGGGCCGTCCTTGTCGGGGCGCCACCACACCGGCTCGTCGCAGTGCCATCCCTCGTTCCGCAGTACCCGCTTCAGCACCTTGGTGGTGGCGGTCTCGGGGAGCGAGTCGGTGACCCGCACGTAGCGTGGTGCCCACTTGGTCCCGAGGTCCTCCTCGCCGACCAGGAACTCGGCGAAGCCGGCGGGGTCGAACCGGCGTCCCTCGTGGAGGAGGAGCGTGGCCATCACCTGGTCGCCGACGACGGTGTCGGGCACCGCGTACACCGAGGCGAGCACGACATCGGGGTGCCGCTGCAGGATGCCCTCGACCGGGGCGGAGGCGAAGTTCTCCCCGTCGACCCGGAGCCAGTCGTAGTCGCGGCCACCGAAGTAGAAGAAGTCGTCCTTGTCCCGATAGGCGAGGTCGCCGGTCCAGTACCACCCGTTCTTGAGGCGGGACTGCTCCGCTTCGGCGTTGCGCCAGTAGCCCTCGAACCCGGTGCCGCCGGTCTCACTGACCAGCTCGCCGATGGCCGCCTCCGCGTTCAGCAGCCGCCCCTGAGCGTCGAACTCGGCCCGGGGGCACTCCTCGCCGGTGTCGGGGTCGACGACCTTGGTGCCGGGCATCGCCCGCCCGAGCGCCCCCCGCGGGGTGTCCGGCGTCCGCTGCACGGCCGCGCCTCCCTCGGTCGAGCCGTAGGCGTCCTGCACGGTGCAGGCGAACCGCTCGGCGAAGCGGGCCACGTCCGCCTCGGCCGCCTCGTTGCCGAAGCAGCGACGGAGCGGGTTGTCGGCATCGTCGGGGTGCTCGGGCGTGGCCAGGATGTAGGAGAGGGGCTTGCCGACGTAATTGAAGTAGGTCACCCCGTAGCGACGGACGTCCACCAGAAACTGCGAGGCGCTGAACCGCTCACGAAGTGCAGCGGTGGCGCCTGCGGCCAGCGCCGGTGCCCAGCCCGCCATCAGGGCGTTGGAGTGGAAGAGCGGCATGGAGAGGTAGCAGGTGTCGTCCCCGGTCAGCGCGAACATCTGGGCCACGATCGACCCGATGCGGGCCAGTCGCCCCTGACTGCACAGGCACGCCTTGGGGGCGCCGGAGGTCCCAGACGTGAACAGGAGGTAGCCGAGGCTGTCCTCGGTGACCCCGATGCCGGCCCGGTCCGGGAGCGGGCTGCCCACCACCGTGTCGAGCAGCGCGCCGTACGGGGTGGACGGGTCGGTATCGCCCGAGGCGTCGTCCACCATCAGGACCCGGTCCGGGGGGAGTGCCGGCCCGAGGTCGTGACCCTCGACCAGGTCCCGGTAGGCGGCGCTGGTCACGAGCAGCTGACACTCGGTGTGGGACAGGTCACGGGCGAGTTCCTCACCGCGGTGGGTCGGGTTGCCACCCACGATGACTGCGCCGGCCAGCGCGGCGCCACCCATCCAGAACACGAACTCCGGCACGTTGTCGAGGAGGAGGGCGACGTGGAACGGCCCCGGTCGTCGCACCGACAGGAGGAGGGCGGCCCGATCGGCCTGCGCCTGGACGACCTCGGCGTGGGTCCAGGTGCGGTCGGCGAAGGCCAGGCCGACCCGGGTGTCGCCCTCGCGGTCGCGGATCAGCTGCTCGATGGTGTCCATCGGTTCCCCCTGGGTGGTCTTCCGGCGGTCGTCCGGGTGCCGGACGGACGGTCGTCCGTCCATCGGAACTGGCCGACATCGTTGTAGGTGACGGTATCAGGCACAAATCTGGAACACGTTGCAATTCACGAATCCTGCTGTTACCGTGCGGGCACGTTCGCGCAGTGAGAGAGGAGCCCCAGCAATGGAGTTCGGAGTCTTCATCAACGGCTACCTGCCGGGCCCGCGTCCCGTGACACGGATGCCGAGCACCTCATGCTCCAGCGCGAGCTCGAGTTCGGCATCAAGGCGGACCTCTACAACTGGAAGTACGCCTGGTTCGGCGAGCACCATGCGCTGACCGAGTACTCGCACATGTCCGCGCCCGAGCCGGTCATGGGCTACGTGGCCGCCAACACCGAGCGGATCCACATCGGCACGGCCATCAACAGCCTGTCCCCCCGCAAGGAGCACCCGGTCCGCTACGCCGAGCGCGCCGCCATGATGGACCACCTCACCAACAACCGCTTCGAGTGGGGCACCGGTCGCGGTGCGGGCAGCCACGAGATGGCCTCGTTCAACATCCTCGACAAGAACTCGACCAAGGCCGAGTGGACCGAGGTGGTCCAGGAGGTCCCGCGGATGTGGGAGCAGCGCGACTACATGTTCGAGGGCGAGCACTTCACGGTGCCGACCCCCCACAACATCCTCCCCAAGCCCTACGGAAAGGGTCATCCCCCCATCTGGGTGGCGTGCGGCAATCCCGGCACCTTCACGACGGCCGGCGAGATGGGCATCGGGGCCATCGCCTTCAACTTCGAGCCGGTGTTCTCGCTCAAGGGCCGGATCGACTCCTACAAGGAGGGCATCGCCAACTGCACCGAGCCGATCGGGCAGTTCAAGAACGACAACGTGATGATCACCAACGCGGTCATCTGCCTGTCGGACCGCAAGCGGGCCCGCGAGATCGCGCTGCGCCAGTGCCGCGGCTACCTCTACTCGATGGTCTGCCTGTACCACGACACGATGCCCAAGCCCGACTACGCCCCCACATGGCCCGAGACCATCCCGGGCGTGGGTGACGAGGAGAACCTCGACCGTCTGATCGAAGGAGGCTGGCTGCTCTGCGGCGAACCCGACGAGGTGGCCGAGCAGCTCGCCCGCTACCAGGAGGTCGGCGCCGACCAGCTGGTCTTCGGCCTCCCGTCGGACTCGGTGGCGCACGAGGAGGTACTCGAGATGATCGAGGTCTTCGGCTCGAAGATCATCCCCGAGTTCGACAAGGACCCGGTGCACTCGACCACCCGCTATCGGGAGACCGCCAAGCCGAAGTTCCCGGAGTTCGCGTTTCCCGTGCCGGACATCCATGTGCCCGCACTGCCGACCAACGCACTCATCGAACTGGACGGCACCCGCAACTTCTGACCGGTCGCCCCGGCCACCGGTCACCGGCCGGGCCGACCCCACGGCACCGTCCGCGCTGCACCCGGGTCAGCCGGAGGCGGCACCGGGGACCGTCGTCGGGATCACCTGGGTGCCGGCTGTGCCCGCCAGGACGTTCCATCCACACGTGGTGGTGACCACGAAGGTGTAGTCCCCGGCGGCGCGGAACGGGCGGTATCCACCCCCTTCGAGGCCTGTCTGGTCGGTGACCTGGGTGGTCATGCCCCCGGACGGGGTGGCCGTAAGCACGAAGGAACGGCGCGAGGCGGGATCCGTGCAATTGAAGTGCCACACGAGCGACCAGGAGCCGGGCAGGGCGACCTGGGGCAGCGTGGCGTCGCCCGTCCCGGCCCGGGACAGGTAGGGGACCCCCGCGGGGTGGACCGTGGCGGGGGCAGGCGTGCTCGAGCCACAGGCGGTCAGTGCGAGTGACGCGACAGCCAGTGACGTCACCAGGATCAGTTTCGTTGGTCGGACGGACGACATGGGACTCCTCGGGGACGGATCCTGGACGGATCGGGGGACGGCCTCTGTGGACGGACGAGGGGGACGGACGAGGCGGACGGATGGGAGGACGGATGGGAGGATCTTGGGATTGGATCCGGGATGGGGCTCGGCGACGGCCCGACCGGCGACGGCGTCGCCGGTCGGCGGCATGACACGGAGAACGGTAATCCGAGCAGTCCCCCGGGCCAAGGACCCCGGTGTCGGCGCCCCGGATCAGGAGGCGACGCCGGTCGTCGATCCCCATGCCTCCAGCAGGTCGTCCGTCGTCGTCAGCGTGGCAATGAGGGGGAACGTGTTGTCGAGCAGGGCTTCGGCGTACTCGTCGGGGAGTCCGGCGACGGCGTCACGGGGGACGACGACCTGGTAACCGAGGTTGCACGCCTCGATGGCCAGGCCCAGCACGCCCAGGTTGACGGACACTCCGGTGGCGACGACGGTCCCGACACCGAGACTGCGGAGCCAGGTGTCGAGCGACGTGCCCGAGAACGGGGACACCCCGTGGAGCCGAGCGCACACGAGGTCGGACGGCTCGGGTCCGAGCTCGTGGATCAGCTCGACTGCTGGTGTGCCGGCGAGGAGGTGATCGGGATTGCGGACCATGGCGGCGATCAGCTGGCAGTTCACCATGGAGCCCTTCCGGTCGGCCCGGAACTCGGCTGTGCAGTGGACGACCGGGACGCCGATCTGGCGGGCGGTCCCCAGCAGGCGGGCCGTGTTGGGAACCACACCCACCCGCCGGGCGGAGTCGGCCAGCTGCGGGAACGAGCTCAGGTCGCCGACCACACCCCGTTGGATCTCCATGGTGAGGACCGCGCTCCGGCCCGGTGCCGCCAGTGCGGCGAGTTCAACGGGCACGGCGGGACCTCACGCACCCGACGCCGTGCGGTCGCCACCGCTGTCGGACTCCTCGGGGGCCCCGACCACGATATCCGCCGCCCATCGGTAGTCGGGCTTCCCGCTGGGCGAGCGCTCGATCAGTTCCACGACGTGGAGCTGGCGGGGCACCTTGTAGCCGGCGATGCGGTCGCGGCAGTACGCCTGGATCTCCTCGAGGGAGGGGACCCGCTCACCCCGGGGTTGGATGATGGCGGCGACTCGCTGCCCCCACCGCTCGTCGGGCGCACCGACGACGATGGCATCGAGGACATCGGGATGGGAGCGGACGGCCGACTCCACCTCCTCGGGGAAGATCTTCTCGCCGCCCGAGTTGATCGAGACCGAGCCGCGCCCGAGCAGCGTGATGCTGCCGTCCTCCTCGATGGTGGCGAAGTCACCCGGCATCACGTAGCGGACCCCGTCCACGTGGATGAAGACCTCGGCCGTCTTGACCGGGTCGTTGTAGTAGCCGACGGGGATGTCACCGGTCCGGGCGATCTTGCCGATGGTCCCGGACCCCGGCACGACCGGCGTCAGGTTCTCGTCGAACACCACCGTGTCACCCAGGACGCTCACGGTCGGGCCGCTCTTCATGGCGGTTCCACCCTTGGTCATCGTGGCCATGCCGTTGTTGCCGGACTCCGATGAGCCGATGGCGTCGACGATGACGAGGTTCGGGAGGTGGCGGAAGAACTCGTCCTTCACCGGTGCGCTGAACAGTGCGGCGGACGACGTCACGGCCAGCAGCGACGACAGGTCGTAGGAGGCATCGGGGTCGTCGAGGGCTTCGATCAGCGGCTTGCCCATGGCGTCGCCGGTGATCATCACGGAGTTGGCCCGCTCGGACTCGACCAGGCGCCACACCTCGTGCGGGTCGAACTTGGGCACCAGGATGGTCCGGTTCCCCACGAAGCTCTGGCCCATGATGCACCACTGTGTGGCACCGTGCATGAGGGGGGCGATGGGCAGGAGGGTCAGCTGGCCGCCCTGGCCCTTCTCCACCATCTGAGCAGGGGACGTGACCCGGGTGTTGGTGGTCGGGTCGACACCGCCGCCGAGCGCATAGAAGACGTCCTCGTGCCGCCACACCACACCCTTGGGCATGCCGGTGGTGCCGCCGGTGTAGAGGATGTAGTAGTCGTCACCGGAGCGGGGCCCGAAGTCACGCTCGGGCGATCCCTCGGCCAGAGCCTCCTCGTAGGGGATCGTGCCTTCGCCCAGCGGCACGCCGGAGCCGTCGTCGATGCCGATCACCAACTTCAGATCGGGCAGCTCGGGCAGGAGGGCGGCGACTTGGGGCGAGTACTCGGCCTGGTGCACGAGTGCCACGAGGTCGGCGTTGGAGAAGAGGTAGCGGAGCTCCTCCTTCACGTAGCGGTAGTTGATGTTGATCCACACGGCGCGGAGCTTGAACACGGCCCATGCCGTCTCGACCCACTCGACGCTGTTGAGCGCGTAGATCCCTACGTGGTCGCCGGGGCCGACGCCGTGGGCGGCAAGGTAGTGGGCCAGTCGATTGGCCCGTGCCTCCATTTCGGCATAGGTGCGCCGCTCGCCGGCTGCCACCAGGTACTCCCGGTCCCCGTACGCGTCGACGGAGGCCTCGAACATGTCGGCCAGGTTGAAGGTAGTCATCGCGCAGATAGTAGAACAGGTTTCTGTTCAGGTGACGGGTGGCCCCTCGGGCCCACTCCCACCTGCGGGACGCCCGTCGGCGGCTACCGGCTCCAGGGGACTCGAGCGCCCGGCGGGCCTGGTCCGTCCGGCCCGCCGTGGTCCGGCCAGCCGTGGTCCGGCCCGCCGTGGTCCGGCCAGCCGTCGTCCGGCCAGCCGTCGTCCCGCCAGCCGTCGTCCCGCCGTCGAGAGTCGGAGCCCCGTCGGGTCACGCGACCCCGGGCCCCGTCACTCAGTCGGCCGTGTCTCCGGCGAGACCTGCGGCCCGTCCGTCCGACCGGGGCCGATCGTGCTCAAGCGGGGTGCGCAGCTCAGAGGGGTGCTGCAACCCGGCCAGGCTCTCGCGCACGCTACGGACGATGCCGTCCTCGTCAAGACCCAGTCGGGCCAGGATACGGTCGGGCCTGCCCAGGGGGAGGAAGCTGCGGGGGACTCCCAAGGTGATGATGGGCGGGCAGCCCCCGAGCGGCAGCAGCGTCCGGAGGGCGTCGCCGAGGAACATCCCCGCCCCCCCGAAGCGGACTCCGTCCTCGACGGTGACGACGACGGCGTGGCGTCCGGCGTCGGCCAGCATCGCCGGGTCGGGATGGGAGACCACCCGGGGGTCCCAGACGGTGACGTCGATCCCCTCGTCGGCGAGGCGCCGGGCGGCGGCCTCCGCTGCGCCGAGCATCTTGCCGACGGCCAGGATGCAGACCGACCCGTCGCCCTCCCGCACCCTGCGGGCATCGAGCCCCGAGCCCTCGGAGCCGGGGGCGACGGTGGGCGCCGGGGTCTTCGGGAACCGGATCACGGACGGGCCGTCGAGGGTGAGCGCGGTGGCGAGCATGGCCTCGACCTCGGGGGCGGACGACGGGGCGAACACCGTCATGCCCGGGATCGACAGGGACAGTGCCATGTCGAGGACCCCGTGGTGGCTCGGGCCGTCGTCACCGGTGATGCCGGCCCGGTCGAGCACCAGGACGACCGGGACGCGGTGGAGGCCGACGTCGAGGTTGGCCTGGTCGAAGGCCCGGGAGAAGAAGGTGGAGTAGACGGCGACCACCGGGCGAAGCCCGGTCATGGCCATCCCGGCAGCCGCGGTCACGGCGTGCTGCTCGGCGATCCCCACGTCGACGAAGCGGTCGGGGAACCGGGCCTCGAACGGGAGCAGGCCGGTGGGCCCGGGCATGGCCGCCGTGATGGCCACGATCCGGGGATCGGCCTCTGCGTGGATCAGCAGTGCCCGGGTGAATGCGTGGGTGTAGGTGGTGACGGGCAGGTCCGGGGCGATATCGGTACCGCCCACCGACAAGGAGGCGTTCTGCAACGGAGCCAGGGTCACTGGTGCTGCCGGGCCGGACCCGTGCAGCACAGGGGTGTCGGCGGTGGACGGCCTGACCTTCACGTCGTGGAGGCGCTGGACGTCGTCCTCCTCGGCCGGCGCATAGCCGCGTCCCTTCTGGGTCAGCACGTGGACGACGATGGGCCCCGGCCACTCGGCGGCGTTGGCCAGCGCCTGCTCGAGCCCACCGATGTCGTGGCCGTCGATCGGGCCCACGTAGCGGATGCCCAGGGCCTCGAAGAAGGTGTGGGGCGTCACGACCTCGCGCAGGGCGCTCGTCAGGCCGTGGACACCCGAGTAGGCGAGCTCGCCGACCCCGGGTAGCTCGCGCAGGATGGTGCGGAGCCGCTGGCGGGCCTGCACGTAGGCGGGGCTGAGACGCAGGTGGGTCAGGCTGAGGGACAGCTGGGACACCGTGGGGGCGTACGAGCGGCCATTGTCGTTGAGGACGATGACCACCCGCTTGCCCGAGTGGCCCAGATTGTTGAGGGCCTCGTAGGCCATGCCGCCGGTGAGGGCACCGTCGCCCACGACGGCCACCACCTTGCGGTCGCTGCCCTGGAGCTCCATGGTGGTCGCCATGCCGTGTGCGTAGCTGAGGACGGTCGACGCGTGGCTGTTCTCGATCCAGTCGTGCTCCGACTCGGTACGGCTCGGGTAGCCGGAGAGCCCGTCCTCCTGGCGCAGGTGCGTGAACTGGTCGCGACGACCCGTGACGATCTTGTGGACGTAGGCCTGGTGACCGGTGTCCCACAGGAGCAGGTCGCGGGGGGAATCGAACGTCCGGTGCAAAGCCAGCGTCAGCTCGACCACGCCCAGGTTCGACCCGAGGTGGCCACCGGTGTGGGTCACGGCATCGACGATGAACTCCCGGATCTCCCGCGACAGTACGTCCAGCTCGTCGGGGGTCAGCGCACGGAGGTCGGCGGGACTGTCGATGTGTTCGAGGATCATGTGTGCAGGGTGCCTTCGGTGCTCAGGCTACCAGTGGGGGCTCCGGGGCACGGTTCCACCGGTGGTGGTTCGGCCGACGGTCCGACTCGTGCTCCGACGTGGGGACGACCCCCGGGGGGTGCCCGGTGGTGGCCCGGGTCTGCTCCTCGGGGACCCCGGCCGTTGGTGGCGGGGACCCCGGCCGTTGGTGGCGGGGACCCCGCCGTGGGCGGCGTGGACAGTACTGCGGATGGCCAGGGCCGGTGCGGGACCCCGGCCGGCCCGACTCAGCGCACGTTGGCGAGGAAGGTGTCGCGGTCCACGATGACCCGTACCAGCTTGCCGGCGGCGACCAGGCCGCCGCCCTCGCTCACCGACAGGGTGAACACCAGTCGCCGTCCCTCGATGCGGTCGAGCGTGGCCTCGGCCCAGACGGTGCCTCCGATGCCTACCGGCACGAGGTGGTCGAACTGGAGGCGCTTGGCGACCGATGTCCCGTTCTCGGGAAGGTGACCCTCGATGGCGAGGCAGCTCGCCTCCTCGCACAGGGCGATGAGCCGGGGTGTGGCCAGCACGGGGACCGTTCCCGAGCGGAAGGCCTCGGCGGTGTCCGCCGGGGTCACTTCGAGCTCGATGCGGGCGGACAGTCCGGTGCGGGGAGCCACGCCGGTACGATACGCGACGCATACTGACGTCGGCCACCTGGCGCCGGGCAGAGGAGCGAGGAGGCCATCGTGATCGAAACCCCCGTGTTGGAGCGGGTGCTGTCGGAGGCGCTGCGCAATGGCGGCGACTTCGCCGAGGTGTTCGCCGAGGACCGGTCGAACTCCTCGGCACTGCTCGACGACAAGCGCGTGGAGGAGCTGGCGTCCGGGCGCGAGCGTGGTGCCGGGATCCGGGTGGTCTCCGGTGAGACGACGGGCTTCGCCCACACGGCCGATCTGAGCGAGGAGGGCCTGCTGCGAGCCGCCGAGGCGGCCTCCGCCGTGGCCCGGAGCGGGGGCGGCGGCACCCGGACGGTGGCCGTCGGGTCCCTGGCCGGCCCGACGTCGTCGGTCCAGGGCGGAGGAACCGGCCCGACCAGCGGGTCGAAGGCTGACGCACTGGAGCTCCTCGGACGGGCCGACGAAGCGGCCCGGGCCTCGGGATCGGGGATCTCCCAAGTCCAGGTCGGATTCGGCACCTCGTCCCGGAGGGTGCTGATCGCCAACTCCGATGGACTCCTGGCCGGCGACGAGCAGGCCCGGACCCGGTTCTCGGTGTCGTGCGTGGCATTGGGGGACACCGGGATGCAGACGGGGTACGAGACGGCCGCCCGCACCCTCGGCTTCGACCTGTTCGACGAGGTGTCGGTCGAGGAGCTGGCCCGCAAGGCGGCGTCCCAGGCGCTGGCCAAGCTGTCCGCCCGCCCCGCCCCCTCGGGCGAGCTACCGGTGGTCCTGGCCGGGGGCAGCGGTGGCATCCTGTTCCACGAGGCGTGTGGCCACGGTCTCGAGGCCGACCACATCGTCAAGAACGCATCCGTCTACGCCGGCAAGATCGGCGAGCGGGTGGCGAGCCCGCTGGTGACGCTGGTGGACGACGGCACCGTGGGTTCCGAGTGGGGCACCTTCGCCGTCGATGACGAGGGCCGGCAGGCCCAGCGCAACGTGCTCATCGAGGACGGTGTGCTGACGGACTACCTGTGGGACTACCTCCGGGCCCGCAAGGAGGGGAGGGTGTCCTCGGGCAACGGCCGGCGCCAGTCGTACCGGGACCTGCCGATGGTGCGGATGACCAACACCTTCCTGCTCCCCGGTGACGCCGATGCCGACGAAATCGTGGCCCAGACACCGCGGGGCGTCTACGTGGCCAAACTCGGTGGCGGCCAGGTGAACACCACGACCGGGGACTTCGTCTTCGGCACCACGATGGCCTACCTGATCGAGGACGGGGTGATCACCGAGCCGCTCCGCGATGCGAACCTGATCGGCAACGGTCCCGAGATCCTGAAGCGCATCGACGCCGTGGCCACGGACTTCTCCATGACTCCGGGCACCTGCGGAAAGGATGGCCAGAGCGTGCCCGTCGGGTGCGGTCAGGCGACCATGCGCCTCACCGGCGTGACCATCGGGGGGACGGCAGAATGAGCGCCACGACGGAGGAGACCACCACGGAGGAGACCGTCCGGGCGGTCCCGGGGGCACCACCGGGGACCTGCTCGACCTGGCCGAGCGGGTGGCGGGCTGGGCCCGCACGGGCGAGGAGGTCGAGGTGTACGTGGCCCGCGGCACCGAAACCGAGGTCCGGGCCTACGAGGGGGAGGTCGAGTCCTTCACGTCGGCCACCTCGGCAGGCATCGGGATCCGGGTGATCACCGAGCACCGGCTGGGCTTCGCCTGGGCCGGCTCGCTCGACGAGTCGGTACTCGGCGAGACGCTGGCGGAGGCCCGTGACAATGCCGCCTTCGCCACGACCGACGAGCACGTCCGGCTCGCCGTCCCCGACGGGGTGCCCGCCGTCGAGGTCGACCTGTGGGACGACCGGCTCGCCGGCGTGCCCACGAGGAGGAAGATCGAACTGGCGCTCGACCTCGAGGCCCGGACCCGGGCCGTCGACTCCCGGATCCGCCAGGTGGACTCGGCCGACTACGGCGACGTGGCCGCCGAGTCGGCACTGGTGTCGACCACCGGCATCCGCTCGTCCAGCCGCAAGACGTCGGGATACCTGTCCGTCAGCGTGATCGCCGGCGAGGGCGACGGCAGTCAGACCGGAGGGGGGTTCAGCGTCGGACGTGGCTTCGACGGACTGGACCCGGACAAAGCCATGACCGATGCGGTGGGCCGGGCCGTCCGCATGCTCGGGGCCACGAAGGGCCCGTCGGGGCGGTCGACGGTGGTCTTCGACCGGCGGATGGCGACGGCGCTCCTGTCCGTCGTGTCGTCGGCGCTGTCGGGTGAGGCGGTGGCCAAGGGGCGGTCGTTCTTCGCCGGCCGTGTGGGTGAGCAGGTCGGGCACCTCGGCCTGACCCTGGTCGACGACCCGACCGACCCCCGCGCCTACGGTGCGGCCGCCTACGACGCCGAAGGGCTGGCCTGCAGGCGCAACGCGCTGATCGAGGGCGGGATCCTGAGCGGGTTCCTCTACGACACCGTCTCGGGATCGCGGGCCGGCGTGGCCTCGACCGGTTCCGCCGTGCGCGGTGGGTACGCGGGAACGCCCGGGCCGGGGTGCCGCGCCCTCACCCTCGCCCCCGGACCGGAGGGCTACGACGCGGACGGCGTCCTGGCAGCGGTGGGCGAGGGGCTCTTCGTGCAGTCCCTGACCGGGCTGCACTCGGGGGTGAACCCGATCAGCGGGGACTTCTCGGTCGGTGCTGAAGGTCTCATGATCCGCAACGGGAAGCTGGCCGAGCCGGTCCGCGAGATCACCGTCGCGTCGACGCTGCAGCGCATGCTGCTCTCGCTCGAGGCGGTGGGCGCCGACGTCGAGTGGTTGCCCGGGATCGCCGCCGGTCAGACGCTGGCCATCGGCGACATGCAGATCAGCGGAACCTGACGGAGCCGCCGAGCCGCTCCGACCGGTGCACCGGTGCGGGGGTCGACCGCCCCCGTCCGGTCAGTGGACCCCTGGCCCCGCTGTCGACATGTGGTCCCCGTCGCCTCTACTTGAGCGAGGACTGGGCCGCCGTCGCCTTGGTGCAGGTCGACAGGGCGTTCGGTGTCGACGTGTAGTAGATCGACCCGGTGATCTGGAGGTTGTACGGACCCGTTGATGCCGGGGTCGACGTGCCCCCGACCCACAGCGGTGAGCTCGTCGAGCCGGAGGAGGAGCTCACCGAGCCCGACGACGCCGACGAGGCGGACGCCGAGGTTCCGGTCGCCGCGGCGCCGTAGGAGAGGACGAACTTCTGGATCACGAACAGGCGGGGGAAGCTGTCCAGCCCGTTGATGAATGCGGTGACCTGGCCGTAGTTGCCCTGCACCGTCAGCGTCGTGGGGACGGCGGTGACGCCGCTGGTCGAGGTCGGGGTGGCGGCCGATGCCGTGGGAGCCGGCGTGGCCGCGGACGTCGACGTAGCCGGGGCGAATCCGCTGAACTGGGCCAGGGACACACCGGATGCGCCCGCCAGGTCGTTGAACTGGCTCTCGAAGCTCGATTCCTCGGCATCGACGTCGGTCGGGCTCTGCACCGACGGGATCTGGGTGGTGATCTTCTGGAGGTCGGCGCAGTTGGACGACAGCTTCTGGCCCTCGGACTGGAGGGCGGTGAGCTTCGCCTGGAGCACCGACTCCTGGCCCTGCAGCTGGGTCTCCTGGCTCTGGAGGCTGGCCAGCTTCGAGTTCTGCGGGGCGATCAGTGCCAGCCACAGGATGATGGCCACGACGAGGGCGCCGCCGGCGATGAGCAGGGGCATGCGGTATTCGCGGACAGTGTTCACTTGAGGCTCGCATTCTTGCTCAGGCTTGCGTTCGGGGTGATCGAGACCGTGAAGGGGAACGAGATCGTGGAGTCCGGATTGGCCGTCGTCGCGCCCTGTAGCGGGTTGGCGAAGTACTGCGAGGTGGACACGGCGTTGATCCACGCCTCCGAGATCGAGAGGCTCGGTCCGGGGCCGCGGACGTTCATGATGACCGTGCCGATGGCGGCCGACTGGGTGCCGGCTGCCGAAGTGGCCGATGATGCCGATGATGCCGAAGATGCCGATGATGCCGACCCGGTCGTCGCCGTTGCCTGGGCGCCGTTGAACGTGCTCACCGATGCGTTGGCCGGCGTGATCGAGATGAGGTTGCTCAGCACGAGCGGCCAGTCCACCGCCGAGTTCAGCACCGACGCCCGGCGGGCGAGCCCCGCGGTGTAGGCGTCGTTGGCCGCCACCACCAGGTCGTACTTCGGCACCTGGGCGTTCAGCGAGCTGATGTTGGCCTGCAGGTCGTCCACGTTGTTCTGTGCATTGTGGACCTGCAGGAACTTCCAGCCGCCGAAGAGGACGAGCAGGGCGATCACCACGATCGAGCCGATGAGCGTCCGCTCCTGGATCAGCTTGATCCTGGCCTTCTGGGCGACCTCGGGCGGCAGGAGGTTGAACTTCTTGACCGCCTTGTCGGGCTCGGGCAGGGCCAGGCCGATCGGCGAGGCGAGCACGGGGGCCACCTCGGCGGCCCGCTCGGGCGAGAGCTCGAGCCTCGAGATGTCGAGGCGATCGAGTGGCGATCCGGCGCGTACCGGGATGCGCACCTGCGCCTCGATCATGGGGATGAGACCGTGGAGCTCGGACCCACCACCGGTGACCAGTACCTGGGACACCGGTGGCTTGCCCTCGAGCGAAGCGAAGTACTGGATGGAGTTCCTGATCTCGTCGACGAGTTCGTGCATGCTCGGCTGCGCCACTCGTTCCGCCGACTGGATCTGGGCCGATTCGGTGCCGAACTGGTACTTGATGGTCTCCGCATCGACGATCGGCACGTCGAGTGACGCCGAGATGGCGGCGGTGGTGGCGTTCCCGCCCGAGCCGATGGTGCGGACGAACTGCGGCCGGCCGCCTTGGTGGACCACCACCACGGTCAGCCCGGCGCCGATGGAGACGATGGCCTCGGACGTGTCCTGGGCATCGGTGCCGTCGTTGCTGGTCGGTGTGCCGACGGCCCGGACCAGGGCGGAGGAGATCAGGTCCACGCCCTCGACGGTGAGGCCGGCGTTCTCGACGGCCTCGATGACCCCGTTCACCAGGTCCACGTGTGCGGCGGCCACCAGGATCCGCCGCATCTTGACGCCCTCGTCATTGGTGTAGTCGGCCAGCACCTGGGAGGACAGGAGGGTCTGGTCCGGAGGGAAGGGAATGACCTCCTCGGACTGGAACCGCACGGCGCTCTCCACCTCGTCGTCGGGCACGAAGGGGAGGTCGATCTCGCGGGTGATGGCGCGCAGTCCGGCGATGCCCACGATCACCGAGGAACCGGTGAACTGCCCGTTCTTCCACAGCTTCTCGATCGCCTTGGACACCGAGGACATGTCGCGGATCTCACCGTCGACCAGTGAACCCGGGGGAAGCCCGACCTGGCCGAACGTGGTGAGGACGGGCGTGCCCTTCGAGATGTCGAGCTCTGCGGCTCGAACGGCACTGGTGCCGATGTCGAGACCGACGGTCAGGCGCGCCATGGGTCCACTCCTGTCTTCCGCCCGGTGCCCCGAGCAGCCTGCTTCCCGATGGAGGTAACGGCAGCACCGGCGGTGCCACCTGTTTCAGGCACTCCTGGCTCTGGCAACGTCGTTGCGCTCATTCGTCGTCTCCGGTCCTCGGTTGTACGTCGATGCATTTCATGGCCGATGGGGCCGCAAATGGACTATCGGATGGGAGTGCCACCACCTTGAGCGGTCCGATCGCGAGTGCGACCTGTGCGTTCGGGCGAGCCGCGCCTGTCGGAGTCACCCCAGCTGCGGGGTGAACGATCCGGTCTGCAGGATTCCCTGGCGCTCGAGCATCACCTTGAGGTCGTGCGGATTGCTGGCCGTGGCCATCGCCTCGGCCAGGGAGATCTGTCCGGTGGACAGCAGGGTGGCGAGGGACTGGTCGAACGTCACCATGCCGTAGTACGCGCCGTCGGCCACGATCTCCTCGATGTCGCCGGTCAGCAACGGGTCGATGATGGCCTGCTGGATGCGCCCGTTGATGACGAGTACCTCGAGCGCGGGCACCCGGTTGTCCCCCTCGACGGTCGGGATGAGCCGCTGGCAGACGATTCCCTGGAGCGAGCCGGCGAGGCTGAGCCGGATCTGGGACTGCTGGTGGGGTGGGAAGAAGTCGACGATCCGGTTGACCGTCTCGGTTGCGTTGATGGTGTGCAGCGTGGAGAACACGAGGTGGCCCGTCTCGGCCGCGCTGAGGGCGGCGGCCACGGTCTCCTGGTCGCGCATCTCGCCGACGAGGATCACGTCGGGGTCCTGGCGCAGGACCACGCGCATGGCCGAGGTGAACGAGTCGGTGTCGAAGCCGACCTCGCGCTGGTCGATGGCGGCGAGGTCGTCCCGGTGGAGGACCTCCACGGGGTCCTCGATGGTCACGATGTGACAGGAGCGCAGGTGGTTGATGTGGTCGATCATGGCGGCGAGCGTCGTCGTCTTGCCGGAGCCGGTCGGACCGGTCACGAGGACGAGCCCGCGCATCTCCTGGGCGAGCTGCTTCACCACCGGTGGCAGTCCGAGCTCCTCGGCCGTGGCCGGCGTGGCCCGGACGCGACGGATGGCCAAGGCGGCGGACGAGCGCTGGTAGTAGGCGTTCACCCGGAATCGACCGGTGCCCGGGATGCTGTAGGCGAAGTCGGCCTCGTGCTTGGTGCGGAAGGTCTCCCGCACCGGTTCGCTCATCATCGCCTCGGCGATCTGTTGCGTCTCCTGGGCGGTGAACGACCCCTCCTCGGTGAGGGTGCGGAGCGCACCTGCCACGCGCATCCGGGGTGGTGCTCCGGCCTTGATGTGGAGGTCGGAGCCATCGAGGTCCCCGAGCTGGGTGAGGAGTCGGTCGAGATCGGCTACGTCCATTGCATCCACACTACAGGGCCACTCTGCGCAGACGCGGGACAGCGGAGAGTGGTGACCGGTGGTCGTCGCCCGGACGTAGCCCGCGCCGCCGGCGGGCGCCGGACCCCTGTGGTCAGGCCGTGGAACCGGCGGACTTCGCCGCCTTGGAACCGGACGACGCCGGTGGAGCGGTGGAGGAGGTCCCGGCTCCGGAACCGCTGCCCGATCCCGAGCCCTTGTCCGCGCCGGACCCCTTGCCCGATCCCGAGCCCTTGTCCCCGGTCGACCCGTCGACCCGGACTGTCGGAACCGGAGCCCTTGTCGGAACCGGAGCCCTTGTCGGGACCGGAGCCCTTGTCGGAATCGGAGCCACTGTCCGATCCCGAAGGCGTCGCCGGCACGGTCGACTCACTCGCTCCGGAGGAGGAGCCACCGGAGCGGCTGTCCGTCTTGTAGAACCCGCTGCCCTTGAACACGATCCCCACGCTGCCGAAGACCTTGCGAACTGGGGAGCCACAGGTGGGGCACTCGGTCAGCGGGTCGTCGTCGAAAGACTGGACGACGTCGAAGTTCGTCGCGCAGTTGTCGCAGCGGTATTCGTAGGTAGGCACGCGCGGTGTTCCTTCCGGTCCGGGGTGTCGTCGGGTTGGCAGTCTACCCGAGCGAGTGCCAATGCCGACCCCGCACAGCGTGCTCCCGTAGACTGGCCGACGTGAACGACGGGAGCGGAC
This sequence comes from uncultured Acidimicrobiales bacterium, assembly GCA_963841925.1. Taxonomy (GTDB): domain Bacteria; phylum Actinomycetota; class Acidimicrobiia; order Acidimicrobiales; family RAAP-2; genus Bog-756. The sequence continues at coordinate 478,139 of CAWJER010000002.1, read as the reverse complement.
TGTGACCGACCGGAGCTTGAGCCACCTGGACCCGTTCGGGGGGACCCGGATGGTGGACGTGTCCCCGAAGGAGGCGACCCTGCGCCGGGCGCTGGCCCGCTGCCGGGTGGCGATGAAGCCCGAGACCACGGCGCAAGTGGCCAACAACGCCATCACCAAGGGCGACGTCCTGGCTGCCGCCCGGGTGGCGGGCATCCAGGCCGCGAAGCGGACGGCCGACCTGGTGCCGATGTGCCATCCGCTCCTCGTGGGGTCGGTGCAGGTCGACTTCACGATCGGTGACGACTACGTGGAGGTCGAGGCCAAGGTCGAGACCGTCGACCGGACCGGGGTGGAGATGGAGGCCATGACGGCCTGCGCCATCGCCGCGCTCACCGTCTACGACATGTGCAAGACCGCGGACCGCACCATGAGCATCGGTCAACTCATGCTGTGGGAGAAGACCGGTGGGAGCTCCGGGCAGTGGAAGCGCGAGGCGGCCCTCTGACTTCTGGAGGCGGACCCCGGATCGGCCGGTGGGGGAATCGGCGCGGTGCGGTGAAACGGGCCTGATGGTGACCTGACGGATCAGGGATCAGATCAGGTGACCCGACCCAGAGCTCAGCTGCGGACGGCGGAGCGGAGATCGCGCAATGACAGTTCCGACGTCGCCTCTCCTCCGCACTGGGAGCAGTGCTCGACGTGGCGCCAGCTTCGCAGCAGCCGGGTTCCCTCGGGATTGAGCAGCACCACGAACGACTCGGACAGCGGGTCGATCTCCACGCCGTAGCAGGGCTGCCACTCGGTGGCGACCGGCGTGCTCGTGCGGTGTGTCGATTTCACGATCCGACGGAACCGCGAATTCTCCCTGTCGATGATCCACGTGCTGTGGCACGACTCGATGACGATCTGCTCCACGGAGTCAGTATCCCACGACACCCTGGGGATGCCGTCGCATTTAGGTTTCGGTTGAGTGACAATTACCACGCGCAGTGGTCGTGTTCCGTGCGTAGGGCGAGCCGTGCACCTACGGCGCGACACCCATTGTGGCGACCGTGCAACAGGTGGCGCGCCGAGGGGGTCAGCGGGCCTCCGTCACGCCGTCGGGCACCCACACCTCGACCGTCGTGCCCTTCCCCACCTGGGATCGGATACGGAACCGGCCTCCGACGAGGCGGGCCCGCTCGCTCATGCCGGGCAGACCGAGCGACTGCCCGTCGTCCTCACGTTGCTGCCTGGCGCGGTCGAACCCCTCGCCGTCGTCCTCGACGTGCAGCCGGACCCCGTTGTCGGCGAATTCGAGCCGGAAGGCAACGTGGCGCGCCCCCGCGTGTCGCTCGATGTTGGTGATCGCCTCCTGCCCGATTCGAAAGAGTGCGAGCTCGACGTCGGACGGGAGTCGCCTGACGGTGCCGATCATTTCGAAGCTGCTCTCGAATCCTTCCCTGTCCGTGGCCTCCGCCAGCAGCTGGTTGATCGAGGCGGCCAGTCCGAGGTCGTCGAGTACCGAGGGCCGTAGTCCGCGGGCGATCGACCGGAGCTCGGCGACTGTCTCCTCCACGGTGGCCCGCATCGACGCCAGGGAGGGTGGGGCCGTCTCCATGGACCCGCCCCCCGTGTTGAGGGTGTCGATCTGGCGGCAGAGGTGGATCAGCGTCTGGAGCGGTCCGTCGTGGAGCTCCTGGGCGATGTGGCGACGTTCCTCCTCCTGCCCGAGCACCACCTGATTGGCGTAGGCCTCGATCAGGTCGTGCCGCCTCGTCTCCGCGGTGACGTCCTCGAAGATGACCTGCATCCGGCGGTCCACTCCGGTCGACCCGACCAGGGTCACCGTGGGCCGGAAGAGGACCGGCTCGCCCTCGACCACGTAGGCCACGGGTGGCACCAGCTCGTCACCGTCCGCGGTCTCGCCGTCCGGGTCGCCCTCACCGGTCCTCCCGGTCGTCCCGGCCTCATCCGGAGGAATGACAGGTGGGCTCCCGTCGGACAGCAGTCGGGTGAGGACCAGTGCCGCCGCATCGGGCCCGACCCGGTCGACCAGGCGGGGACCACGGTCGTGGCCACCTCCTACTGGGGGCCGCCGTGGGTGACCCGGGACAGCCCCGAACACCCGGTCGGCCGAGGCGTTCGACTCGACGACGAACCCGTCCGCGTCCACGATGAGGATGGGGGACTGGTTGGACTCGAACATGTCCTGGTAGAGCTGCTCGGCGCGCAGACGTGCCTCGCGTGCGGCGTCAGCCTGGTCGCGCGAGATCGTGGCGGCCGACACTCGCTGGCCGATCAGGAGGGCGACCAGCACGAGGATGGCTACCTGGACCACCTCGACCCACAGCGCGGCCGTGTCACTGCGACTGGCCGCCACGGCGAACCGCGGCACGCTCAGTACGGCGACCCACGCCACCGTGGCTGCTCCGCCCGACAGGCCCCAGTTGAGGGACGCCACGACTACGGGCACCACGAAGATGACGATCGTCGACACCTCGAGCGCGAGGCCGGCCGGGTCGAGATCGAAGGAGACCGTCACAGCCAGCCGGACGAGTGCGAGGGCCAGGACCACGAACTGGAGGACCCAGAACTGCGACTCGGTCCACGGTGACCGGCCCGAGGGGCTACCCGGTCGAGCCCCGGTCGATGTCGGCGACATGCCCGGGTCGGTGGCGACCGGCCCGCTCATCGGTCGCCGCCGGGATCGTCCTCCGTGTGGTCCTGGTCGCCGCCCCGGGCGAAGAGGCTGCCGGCCAGTGCGTAGTGCACCAACTCGGTCCGCGACAGGATGCCCAGCTTGTCGAAGACGTGGTTGAGGTGGCCTTCGACGGTCCGGGAGCTGATGCCGAGGTGGTTGGCGATCGCCTTGTTCGACATCCCCCGGGCGACCAGACGGACCACCTCGGTCTCGCGGGATGTCAGCGGCTCGTCGGCCGGGAGGGCGCCGCCGGACGGATCTTCTCCCCCTTGCCCTGTGGGGCACCCGCGAGTCCGCGGCCACTGGCGTACGCGTTCCGCAGCGCGTCGACGAGCTGTTCGCTCGGCATGGTCTTGAGCAGGTAGCCCGACACCCCGGCGGCCATGGCGGCACGCACGTAGTGCTCGTCGTCGTACGCGTCGAGGATGACGAGGACCAGCTGCGGGTGGTCGTCCGCCAACTGGGCGGCGAGGTCGATCCCATTCGTCGTCGGGAGGCGGATGTCGGCGATCACCAGGTCGGGAGCGGTGTCGGCCACCACCTGACGTGCGGTCTCGGCGTCGGCGGCCTCACCCACCACCGTGAACCCCGGTGCCTCCTCGAGGATCCGGCGGGTGCCCGTGCGCAGGAGCTCGTGGTCGTCGACGATGACAGTCCGGATGGCCTCGCCGGGTCCGGTCACCGGTCACCCGACCCCGTCGGGGCCGACGTCGATGGATCGCTCGTGGCGGCGCGGCCCATCGCACCATCGTAGGTGGACCATGCGCACCGTCGGATCATGCGGCGACGGCCAGTGACACCACGAGGGCTACGGCGATTCCGGTGACCAGCGGGACCGAGGCGACGGTCAGGACCATTCCGCCGGTCGGCACCGTGCCGTCGGCCGCCCGCCGCCGCCCCAGCCGCACCGACAGCACGACCATGCAGGCGAATTCAGCCAGGATCCATGCGGCCATACCGGCCACGACCGGACGAGCGCCGTGCCCGCCGAGGCCGCCGAGTCCGCCGAGCCAGCACCCGGCGGCGGGGAGCAGCGACCGCCCGTACCACCGCGGGTCCCGGCAGTCCGGGTCGTGCGCCCGCAGGAAGGCGTACACGGCACTGCCCACGGCGGAACCGAACAGGGACCACCAGAGGACACCCCACCGGCCGAGCCACAGCGCGGCGGCGACCACCAGCAACTGGCCCACCACCACGCCGAACGCACCGACCGACAGGGGTGCTCGCTGGCCCCCGAACTCGATGAGACCGACGGCTACAGCGGTGGCCCCCAACGCGGAGTAGCCGGCGGAAGGAGCAGTGCCGTGCCATGCCCAGGCGGTGAGTCCGAACGCCACCGACGTGGACACCTCGACGAGCGGGTAGCGGACCGAGATGCGCTCGTGGCAGGTGTGGCACCTCCCCCGCAGGGCCAGCCACGAGACCAGGGGGACGTTCTCCCACCAGGCGAGCTGGCGGTCACACGTAGGACAGAACGATCGTGGCGTCGAGACGGACAGCCCGAGCGGTGTCCGGTAGACCACCACGTTGAGGAACGATCCGACGAAGAGGCCGACCACGGCGGCCAGTGCCACCACCCACCCGGTCACGGGCCCCGCGGTGCCGTTCATCCGCCGGGCATCCGGGCGTCGGGCGCCGGTGCGACCAGGGTGATCATACCGGTGTGTGTCGCTTGGGGCTGCATCCTGACGCCTCGTCCGATCGCCTCGCGGAGTGCGCCACTCTACTGGTCACCGGCGGTCGCACCGTGGTTTTGGCTACCGGATTGCAACCGTTTCGCTCCTAGCTGCATACGGCGAACGCGGCATCTGGCTGCTTAAGGTGGAATCACGACGCACGACGTGTAGTCCGGACATCACCCGTTGCCGCGAGCGGCGGGCACGGGCCCGGGAGTCGGGTCGAGGAGGCGGGCATGGAAGTACGGCGAGCGGGCGCGGGGATCCCGTGCGGATGACCGTGGCCGAATCTCATTCAATGTCGGCACACAGTTTGCCGATGAGGGACGCATGAGCGACGTGGAGGCCACCAGATACATGGCGAGCGAGCGCGATCTCGAGTTCGTGGACCTCGACACCTACGGGGTCGATCCAGCGGCGGCAGGGATCCTGCCGGCCGAATTGTCGCGGCAATCACCGCATCGTCGCCGTCAAGCGGAAGTTCGGCACCCCGGTCATCGCCACGGCCGATCCCGATGACCTCTTCGCACTCGACTCGGTCCGCGCCCTCCTCGGACGTGACTTCATCACCGTCGTCGCCGCACCCGACCAGATCGACCGCTACATCAACCTCATGTTCCACGAGGGATCGACGTGGCCGAACGGGTCGGGAGTGGCCGGCGCCAACGGCAACGAGGCCGGTCCCCACGTGGACGCGTTCGACCAGGCACTCGCCGAGGTGACCCAGGTCGGCCCCGTCCAGTCGCTCCCGGCCATGGATCTCCCCACCCCGACACAGGCGCCCACCGCCCAGGTGGTCGACGTCACCGTCCGGGACGACGGGCCCGGGCCCTCGACGCGTCCGGTGACGAACTCGCCGCTCTGGCCCGCTCGCTCGAGGAGGACAGCGCCACGATCGAGGCCGACCGGGCCCACGCATCCGGTCTGTCCGGCAGCACCGCCTTCACCGGACTCTCCGATCCGACGGCGGTCCCGACCACCGGAGACGTGGTCGCCGTCGATGCCGCCGACCTGGTGGCCGAGGCGGTCGCCACGTACCACGACCTCCACCCGGAAGGTCCCGAGGGTCCGGACTCGGAGATGGTCGGGTTCCCACCACTGGCGAAGGCACTCGTCGACGGCGGCCGCGTGACCTACGAGGCGATGAGCCTGGCCCTCGAGGAGCAGCACCTGACCGGGCAGAGCATCGCCAGGATCCTCACCAACCAGAAGCTGGTCACCGAGGCCGACCTCATGTGGGGCATGGCCGAGGAGATGGGGCTCCAGTTCGTCGACCTCGACACCGTGGGTGTCGACCTGACGGTCTCGGGGGTGATCCCCGAGACGACGGCCCGCCACCACAACGTCATGGTGATCGCGCTGGACAGCGGCGTGCCCGTGGTCGCCACCTCCAACCCCACCGACGTGTTCGCCATGGACGACCTGCGGACGATCCTCGGCAGCAACTTCATCGTCGTGGTGGCCACCCGAGCGCAGATCGCCGCCTACATCGGCCGGGCATTCAGCAACGGCGACGCCGCCGACATGGCCATGGAGGCCTCGCTGGGCATCGAGACGGGTGCGCAGGACACCGGTGTCGACGACATCCAGACCGTCACCGAGACCGCTCCCATCGTCCGCTACGTCAACCTCCTGATCCTCCAGGCGCTCAACGAACGGGCGTCCGACATCCACATCGAGCCGACGGCGACCGACCTCCGGATCCGCTACCGGATCGACGGAGTGCTCCACGACGTCTCGACCGGTCCGAAGACGATCGCAGCGGCAGTGACCACCCGACTCAAGGTCATGGCCGACATGAACATCGCCGAGCACCGGGTGCCCCAGGATGGCCGGATCTCCCTGACCGTCGGGCCGAAGGGCATCGACCTGCGGATGGCGACCCTCCCAACCATCTACGGCGAGAAGATCGTGATGCGGGTGCTCGACAAGTCGAGCGTCGTGCTCGGGTTCACCGAGCTCGGGTTCGACCCCGAGATGCTGGAGACGTACTCCTCCCTCTACACCAAGCCCTACGGCACCATCCTGGTCAGCGGACCGACCGGTTCCGGTAAGTCGACCACGCTGTACACCACCCTGACCGCGCTCGAATTCGCCAGAGAAGAACATCATCACGGTCGAGGACCCTGTGGAGGTCCCGTTGAAGGGAGTCAACCAGGTCCAGCTCAACATCAAGGCGGGCCTGACCTTCGCCGGTGCCCTCCGCGCCATCCTGCGGTCCGACCCGGACATCGTCCTGGTGGGGGAGATCCGGGACAAGGAGACGGCGTCGATCTCGATCGAGGCGGCCTTGACCGGCCACATGGTGCTGGCCACGATCCACACCAACAGCGCGGCAGCCACACCGATGCGCCTGATCGAGATGGGGATCGAGCCGTTCCTGGTCACGTCCGCCCTCTCGGGTGTGGTCGCCCAGCGCCTGGCCCGTCGCCTGTGCATGCACTGCAAGCAGCCCTACCAGCCGACGGAGGCCGATATCAGCGCCGCTGGATGGACGCTCTCCGAGGTGGAGGCGTTCGGAACGCTGCACGAGGTGTACCGGTCCGTCGGCTGCTCCGCATGCGCCCAGACGGGCTATCGGGGTCGTCTCGCACTCGCCGAACTGATGCCCATGACCGAGGAGGTCGAACGCATGATCATCGAAGGAGGATCGGTGGAGGAGATCCACCGCCTGGCTGTCAGCCAGGGCATGGTTCCCCTCCGCCAGGCCGGACTGCGCAAGGCCATGGACGGGGAGACCACGCTCGAGGAAGTTCTGCGGGTGGTCGCATGACCTCCGTCACATCGAGCACGCGCAACGAGTGGTCCACACGGCTGGCCCAGGCGCTGGTCGATGCCGGCTATGAGACCGAGTCCAAGGTGAGGCCGCTCCTGAACGAGGCAATCGCCAACCACGAGTCGCTGGCCTACCTGCTCATCAGCCGGAACCTGGGACTGCCCAGTGTCGTCATCGGCACGCTGGCGCAGCTGTCTCAGCTTCCCGCCGTCGACCTCAGCGCCTTCACCCCCGAGGCCGAAGCAACGGCAGCGTGCCCGCCCGAGGTGGGTCGGGAGTTCGACGCCGTGGGCCTCCAGTTCGACGGGAACGCCCTGGCGGTCGCCTTCGCGGAGCCTCCGTCCCCCGAGATCATCGACGAACTCGCCGGGCGCGTCGGCCATCGGATCCATCCGGTGCTGGCTGACCCGGTGCTCATCGCCGGGCATCTGGGAACCGACGGGTCCGGTGCCGACGGGCACGTCGACCGACGGGACCGGGAGGAGGTCATCGACGACCTCCTGACCACCGGGATCCCGGCGGCGACGGAGGGCGACGCGTTGCCGCTCCACGTCGACGACCTGCTGCGCTACGCGGTGTCGGTGGGGGCGTCGGACCTCCATCTCACGGCGGCGATGCCGGGCACGATCCGGCTCCACGGCGCCATCCGCCCCATCGAGGGATGTCCGCCGCTGACCAACGAGGTCATCCGCGACATGATCTTCGGGATCCTGCCGGCGTCCCAGCGGGAGCGTTTCGAGGCCGAACACGAGCTCGACACCTCGCACACCATCCCCGGGGTCGGTCGATTCCGCGTCAATGTCGCGCTCCAGCGGGGAACGGTCACCGCCGCACTCCGGCCCATCCCGCACGAGATGCCGGTCTTCGCCAGCCTCGGGCTCCCGGACTCGATCCGGGCCTTCACCGACCTACGGCGGGGCCTGGTGCTGGTTACCGGACCGACCGGTTCGGGCAAGTCCACGACGCTGGCCTCGCTGATCGACATCATCAACCGGACCAAGCCCTTGCACATCGTCACGGTTGAGGACCCGATCGAATTCCTCCACGACCACAAGAGCTCGATCATCACCCAGCGCGAGATCGGGGAGGACACCGACTCGTTCGCCGAGGCGCTGCGCCGGGTCCTGCGCCAGGACCCCGACGTGATCCTGGTCGGTGAGCTCCGGGACCTGGAGACGATCTCGATGGCGTTGACCGCGGCAGAAACGGGCCACCTGGTCTTCGGGACGCTCCACACCCAGGACGCCCCGCAGACCGTCGACCGGATCATCGACGTCTTCCCGACCCAGCAGCAGGAGCAGATCCGGGTGATGCTTGCCTCGACCCTCGAGGGCGTGGTCACCCAGCAGCTCGTGCCGACGGCAGACGGCAAGGGACGGGCACCGTGTGCCGAGGTCCTGGTCTGCACCTCCGCCGTGCGCAACCTGATCCGCCAGGCCAAGACCCATCAGATCTACTCCCTGATGCAGGTCGGCGGGTCGTTCGGGATGCAGACCATGGACCAGGGCCTTGCCAACCTGGTCAAGGAGGGTGTCATCTCGGAGTCCATCGCCTACGACAGGTCCGCCAACGAGGAGGACCTCCGGAACCACCTGCACCACTGAAGCGTACCGACCGCAGCACCGACCGACGAAGCGGGGAACCGTGGCACTGACATTCGACTACAAGGTCCGGGACAAGTCCGGCGAGCTCGTCGAGGGACAGCTCGACGGCGACAGCATGGCGCTCGTCGTCCGGCGGCTCCGCGAGATGGGGTACATGCCCATCTCCGTCACGCCGAAGTCCGCGGTCAGCCTGAAGACGGAGATCAAGATCCCCGGTCTGTCCGACCGGATCAAGCTCCGCGAGATCGCCGTGATGACGCGGCAGCTGTCCACGATGGTGGACTCCGGCCTGTCGGTGGTGCGCTCGCTGGGCATCCTCGGTAACCAGGTCGAGAACCCCGAGCTGGCCCGGATCCTGACCGAGGTCCGGCTCGACCTCGAGCACGGGTCGTCCCTGTCGGCCGCCTGCGCCAAGCACCCCAAGGCCTTCTCCAAGCTCTACTGCACCCTGATCCAGGCCGGTGAGGTCGGCGGGAACCTGGACGACGTGCTCACCTCGCTGGCCGACACCATCGAGAAGCAGGCGGCGCTGAACCGCACCATCAAGTCGGCCATGACGTATCCGGCCGTCGTGCTCTCGGTGATGGTGGTGATCTTCTCCGCCATGATCATCTTCATCGTGCCCGTGTTCCAGAACCTCTTCAAGAGCCTCGGTGGCAAGCTTCCCCTCCCCACCCGGATCCTCATCGGCGTGTCGAACGTGATGACCAGCGCCTGGGTGCTGGTGGTCATCGCCGTGTTCGTCGGGACCATCGTGGGAATCAAGAAGTGGATCGCCACCGAGAACGGCCGGCGGATCTGGGACCGGTGGATGCTGAAGCCGCCCGTCTTCGGCCAGCTGTTCCACAAGGTGGCACTGGCCCGGGTGACCAACACGCTCGGGTCGCTCATCAGCTCCGGTGTACCCATCCTCGAGGCGCTCGACATCAGTGCCGAGACGGCGGGGAACGTCACCGTGGGCGACGTCCTGCGCCTGGCCAAGGTCGGAGTGCGGGAGGGCCGTCCGCTGGCCGACCCGCTCCGCGAGCACGAGGACATCATCCCCGCACTGATGGTGCAGATGATCGAGGTCGGTGAGCAGACCGGTGTGCTCGACGGCATGCTCAAGAAAGTTGCGGTCTTCTACGACCAGGAGGTCGAGGTGACCGTCAACAACCTGACCGCCCTGCTCGAGCCGCTGCTGACGGTGTTCATGGGTATCGGCGTCGGCCTCATGGTGATCTCGCTCTACCTGCCGATGTTCGACTACATCAAGCTGGTCCACAACTGAGCGGGGGCGGCTCCTCGCGGGCCGGGCCCGAACCGGTTGCGATGCCCCGGTAGGCGCCGCCGGCCGACGACACGGGGCATCTTCGCCTCGACTGCGATCGACGGTCGAACCGCGCTTCACGTTGTCGCTGATCATCGACATGAGGTTGTCGTTCCGAGTGCTTGACACGACGACGGCCCGCACGTTGCCCTCGCGCTCCACCATCCCTAACACTGTTACGCGTCTTCTCGTTGACCCATGTCTTGGCTGCCACCTTCTTCTCCTTGTAGGTGCCGTCCTTCCACGCTGCCTTGTCGGCCAGCCGAGGCTTGCCATCGACTTACATCTCGTCCATCTCGACTGCTGCTCGACAGACGCTCCTCTTCTTCCTGAACCATCAGTTCCGTGCTCATCAGCTTGAACATCCCTTACGCCCTCTTGTAGGTCACTCCAAGCTCCCGCTCCAACTGCTTGCCCGAGATCCCCTAACCTAGCGCTCGTCATCAGTTACATCGCGTAGAACCACAACTGCAGAGAGGTGCAGCACTTGTGAAAGATCGTTCCCGCTGTCTCGTGCACGTGAAGCAACTGTCGGACCCCCGCACCGTCGAATGAACGCCTCCGTTGGACCCATCTCGACTCGAGTTCCGGTCGCTCAAGTCGGTGTCCGAATCGGACGAACAAGGGATATGGCAATCCTCGGGTCGGCGGGTCTCGTGACGGACGGGCAGGATGGTGTGGCGGCGGCGAGCACCGCCGAAGCGTCCGACGACACGACGCCGGGTGTCCTGGCATGGTCCGGACCAGCGCGGTTGGAAGGCGAGGCCCCCGGTGCTCGTCCCCCGGGCGGTGCACCGTCGGGGATCGGCCGATGACGGGTTCACTACCGTCGAACTGATGGTTGTCCTGCTGGTCATGGGGATCCTGCTGGCCGTCGCCGTCCCGACCTTCCTCGGAACGACGGCGGCAGCCGACGACCGCTCCGCCCAGTCCAACCTGGTCACCGCCCTCACCGAGGCGCAGTCGCAATTCCAGGACAGCGGGCAGACCTACCTCGATGCACCGACCCTCGTCGGCGACCTCGCCCAGGTGCAGCCCTCCCTGTCGTTCCTGGCCGCTACGCCGACCCAGGGGAGCTCGGGGTCGCTCTCGGACATTTCGGTCAGCGTGTCCAACGACGGCGAAGGCCTCGTGCTGGCCGCCTATTCGGTACCGGGGAACTGCTTCTACGTGGTCACGAACGCCACAGATCTGAGTCACCCGTCGCGAACCGCGACTCCCTACGCTGGCAGCGAAGAGGTCACCACGACCGCCACGCCCGCCCCAGCGGTCCCGGCGGCACTGGCACTCCCGGCCACGGCGGGAACAGCGTTCGTCAGGGTCTCCGGTGACACGATGACCTCCGACTGCAATGCATCCACACCGAAGACCAACGGGCCGCCGGAGACCGTCCAATATTCCGTGGAAGCGTTTCCCCACTGACCGCGTGCCGTATTCGGGCGAGCACCAGTAGTGGTGAGCAGGCATACGCCCCATTTTTCTTTGCTCCTATTCTGCAACTTCCAGCTCTAGCATTTGTGCCATTCCTCCCTCAATACTTAGAGACAGGGGAAGCACCAGTCGATCCGTGCCTGGCAGGGCGCACGTAGTTCTCTGACTGTTGCGGTGAATAGTGGCGGAGCGCTTCTCCTCATCCAGGTTCGACGGAAAATCGCCGGAAGCGACGGTTTCCAGTCTCAAGTTGAGGCCGGACCGGGACGATGGAAACACCGGGCGTCAATCATGTCGTCCGGCATAGATGCTTCACATAACTACAGAGGAGATAAGTATGCTTTCATCCGTTATCAGTCGCCTGAATGACAGGCGCGATGCAGCGGCGGACCTCGGCGAGGACGCCGGGTTCACCCTCATCGAGCTCATGGTGGTTCTGCTCATCCTGGCCATTCTGCTCGCCATCGCCATCCCCACCTTCCTGGGTGTGACGGGCGGAGCGAACGACCGGGCTGCACAGTCCAACCTGAACACTGCCCTGACGACTGCGAAGTCGGCGGAGACGTCGAACCAGCAGACCTACACGGGCATCGGCAACACGGGTGCCACGCCGGTGAACCTGACGGCCGACGAGCCGAGCATCAACTGGCAGACCGGTGCCACGGGCACGAATCAGGGTCCGGTGTCGTTCTACGTTGACAGCGTGACGCCGGGTAACGGCATCATCCTGGCTTCGTACTCGAAGAACAACAGCACCTGCTGGTTCGTCATCGACAACATCGGCACTGTCACCGCGACCGCCAACGGTGGCTTTGCGGGCACCGGTGTTCCGCTGGCGGCCGGCACGTACTACGGCTCGGCGGCCAACGACGCCACCTGCAACGCCGCCTCGGCTGCGTCGGTCGGTGCCGTGACCACCTGGGGAGCGCACTTCTAGGCGTTGCCCGACTGCCTGCTGACCTGTTGATTCGAACAGTCAGCCTGCAGTGAGTCAGTGGGAGTGCCCCCTCCTCCGGGAGGGGGCACTCCCACCCGACTGCTGGGCGTGCGCGCGCGGCCCGGCGCACGGCGTCTCGCCCCTGGCTGCATGTCGTGGTGCATCGCTTCGAGTTCCTCTGTCGTTGCCCGTCCTGCTGACCTCTGCTGGGTTATCACCCGTCCACCTGCCACGCGTCCGCTGGCATCTCCCTCCTCCGTCAGGGCCCCCGCATTGCACCGGGCTTTCTCGTCGTAGCCGCCGCGCTCTCTCGGCGCCGCGCCGGCGGGCGTCCGGCGACTGCTGGGTGACGGCCCCGCGCTGCGCTACAGCGGGCCGATGGTGTGCTTGCGGCCCGGCAGCGACTCCCGGCGGGTGGCGAGGAGGTCGAGCGCGTCGGCCACGACCCGGCGGGTGTCGTCGGGGTCGATGACGGCGTCGACGAAGCCCCGCTCGGCCGCCTGGTAGGGAGTGAGGAACGCCTCGGCGTACTCGGCCTGCAGACGGGCCCGGTCGTCGGGGCTCTCGCGTCGGTAGAGGATCTGGGCGGCGCCCTCGGCGCCCATCACGGCGATCTCGGCGCCGGGCCAGGCGACGCACAGGTCGTTGCCGAGTCCCTTGGAGTCCATCACGATGTAGGCCCCCCCGAACGCCTTGCGCAGGATCACGCACACCCGTGGCACGGTCGCCTCGGCATAGGCGAAGGCCAGCTCGGCGCCGTGGCGGATCATGCCCCGCCACTCCAGGTCCTTTCCGGGCAGGAACCCGGGGGTGTCGACGAGGGTCACGAGGGGGACGTTGAACCCGTCGCAGAACCGCACGAACCGGGCGCCCTTCTGTGACGCGGCGATGTCGAGTGTCCCGGCCAGGGCCTGGGACTGGTTGGCCACGAACCCGACCGTCCGGCCGTCGATGCGCCCGAGCGCGGTGACGAGTTGGGGTGCCCACCGGGGCCACAGCTCGGTGATGTCCCCGTCGTCGGCCAGGCCGGCCGCCACCCGGCGCACGTCGTAGGAGCTGGTGGCGCGGTCGGGGATGATCGATCCCAGGTCGCCAGCAGCTGCACCTCCGCCGTCCGTCCGCGGCGGCAGTTCGTCGGCGTGCGCCGGCAGCAGAGCGAGCAGGTGCGCCACGTGCTCGAGGGCGTGCTCGGGTGAGGCGGCCTCGACGGCGCACAGGCCGCTGGCGCGAGCATGGATGGTGGAGCCCCCCAGCTGGTGGACGCCGATGCGGATCCCGGTGAAGTCCTCGACCATGGCGGGCCCCGACACGAAGGCGAAGGCGTCGCCGGTCATCACAACGACGTCGGCCAGTCCCAGCAGCAGGGCGGGACCCGACAGTGCGGGTCCCGTCACGGCCACGACGACGGGTACGACACCCGAGCACGAGACCATGGCGCGGGCCGCCCGCCCCCAGCCGTGCAGCGAGGCGACACCGGCGGACACGTCGGCACCGCTCGAGGCCAGGACGAGTACGAAGGGGATGCGGAGCTCGGCCGCAGCCGCCGCGGCCTCGGTCAGCGTGTCGCCGTCGTCGGGGGAGAGCGCGCCACGGCGGACGTCCGAGGTCGAGCGCACCACCATGGCGGGGCGGTCGCCGAGGAGTTCGACCCCGGCCTGCACGCTGCCGGCCACGTGCCGTCGGAGGATCGGCGCGGCGGGGGCGTCCAGGGTCACCCGCCCATCGTACGGACCATGGGAGGGGTCGGGGAAACCGGTGCGACGACCGGTGCGACGACCGGTGCGACGACCGGTGGCCGGCACGGCGCCCAGGTCGACGCGTCGCGTGGGCTGCTGACCGGGTTCAGGCCGACTGCCGGGGTCCTCACCCGCTACCGGCGTACCGGTCCGCTACCCGCGTGGCGGATCACCCTCCGGCCCGAGCTCGTCGCCTCCCGCTTCGGGGGCGGGCGCGGGGCCCTGCGGGCCTGCGGGCACCACGGCGGTCTGTCCCCTTCGGTCGGCACGCTCGAAGTGGCGCTCGATGTCGGCCCACACGAGCGGGTCCTCGGGGCCGAGATCCTCGTCCGTGTCCGGCGCTCTGGCCAGGATCACACCCGCCACGATCAGCAGCGTCAGGAGGAACGAGAGCTTCGACACGAAGCCGGCGATCTGCTGGTCGTTGAGTGGGGAAAGCCCGAGAGCGCGGCTCGGGCTGCCCAGCGTCGGATAGAGCGGGCGGGGCGAGAGGATGAAGACGAACGACAGGAAGACGGGCACCACCGCCTGGGCCACCAGGTAGACAGCCCGGATCATGGGCCTCGGTCGCGGGATACCGGGCACCCGGCCGAGGATGGGGAGCCACAGGACCACCCCGGCGAACAGGACGACCAGGGCCATGACGCCCCGTGCCGCCGCCGAGTGCGACTGGGCGGCCACGAGCGGCGGCGCCATCGACCCGACGAGCAGCACGGTGACCGTGATCACCGCGGCCGGCGGCCAGAGGATGCGCAGCAGCAGCGCATCGACGGGGGCGGGTCGCGTCACCCACGCCAGTACGTCGTCGGGCAGTCCCGAGAGCAGGCACGATGCCACGGCCAGGACCAGGATCGAGCGCTGGAGGACGAGGGCCGACAGGGACCAGTGGGTGGCGAGGTCGCCGAGCGGCCAGCCCATGGCGACGAGGGCGATCACCAGTCCACCGGCGAACCGGGCGATGCGGACCCGGGGCCAGGGTGCGGGGTGGGTGGAGGCTCCGATGAGCCGCCGGTGGAGCAGGGCCACAGCGGCACCGACCGTGGCCAGGACAGCCCACAGCACCGGGTGGGGCTGCCACGCCCACGCCCCGGCGGCCGTGGTGGTGGCGATCACTGTGGGAATCCGATGGTGTGGGCCGTAGATTGGCGGGAATGGCCCAACCCGACCGATTGGAACGTGTCACCGACCTGCTTCTCGTGCTGCTCGACACCAACCGCCCGCTGAGCCTGCGCGAGATCGCCGAGCGCGTTCCGGGCTATCCCGAAGGCCACGACGCCCGGCGTCAGGCCTTCGAACGGGACAAGCGGCTCCTGCGTGACGAGGGGGTCCCCGTGGTGACGGCGCAGATCGAGGCCGAGGAGCAGGTCGGGTACCGGGTCGACCCCGACGACTACTACCTGCCTGACCTGGGCCTCGAGCCCGACGAGCAGGCCGCCCTGAACCTGGCGGTGGCCGGTGTCCACCTGGGCGAGCCTATCGGGCGGGAGGCGCTGTCGAAGCTGGGCATGGGGGGTCAGTGGCCCCGTCGTGGCGCCCCGCTGCCGCTGGTGGAGCTGCCCCTGGTCGACGGGCTTCCGGCGCTCCCGGTCCTCTTCGACGCCGTGCGCAACGCGGCCGTGGTCTCGTTCTCGTACCGGGGTGAGCCCCGGACGGTGGACGTGGCCGGCATCCGGTTCCGTGGCGGCCACTGGTACGCCGTGGGCTGGGACCGCGACCGGGGTGAGCCGCGTACGTTCCGGGTGGACCGCATCGACGGCCTGCCGGATCCGGGTGCTGCCGGCTCGTCTGACCTACCGGACGGATTCGACACGGACGGGGCATTCGCCAGGGAGCCGTGGCACTTCGGATCGGGCGACGCAGTGGAGGTCGACGTGGCCGTCGACGCCGCCGAGGCGTCCCGGGTCGTCACCGCGCTCGGTCCCGACGCCGTGGTCGACCGCGCGGAGGACGGCGCCGTGGTGGTCCGCCTGGTGGTCACCGACGTCGAGGCCCTCATCTCGTGGGTGCTGGACCTCCTCGACCACGCCGAGGTCGTACGCCCGCCCGACGTGCGCGACGCCGTGGTGGCCCGACTCGAGGCCTTCATCGCCGGCGGTGCGGCCCGATGAGTCCCGGACCCGACACCGCTGCCCGGCTCCGCCGGCTGCTCGCCATCCTCACCTGGCTGGCTCAGGAGGGCGAAGCGCCCATCGACGAGGTGGCGGCACGCTTCGACCTGAGCCCGAGCGCGCTGGTCGCCGAGCTCGAGATGGCCGCCTGCTACGGCGTCCCGCCCTACTCGCCCGACCAGCTGCTCGAGATCATCGTCACCGACGAGACGGTGTCGACCCGTGTGGGCACGGCCCTCGCCCGGCCCCGACGACTCAGCCCGCGCGAGGGCCTGGCGCTCGCCGCGTCGGCTCGCGCCCTGCTGGCCGTCCCCGGCAGCGATGACGGCGGCGCGCTTTCGCGGGCACTGGCCAAGCTGGACCGCGCCCTCGGGGGGCCGTCGGTCGAGGTGGAGCTGGACTCGCCGGAGCTCCTGGACATGGTCCGTGCCGCCATCGACCACGGCGAGCGACTCGCCATCACCTACTACTCGGCCTCCACCGACCAGACGGGCCAGCGGACGATCACGCCGCGACACCTCTTCGCCTCCGAGGGCCACTGGTACGTCGACGCATGGTGCGAGGTGGCGGACGGAGTGCGTCGTTTCCGGGTCGACCGCATCGCCACGGCCACCCCGGCGGGCACGGCCTCACCGGAGTTGCTCGCCGACGCGCTCCCATCCCCTGGGGACACCCGGTCGCGGTCCACCCCATCGGGCACCTTGCCTTCGGGCCCGGGATCCGATGACGGGACGCCCGCCCTCGTGTCCTTCGTGCCGGGACCGGACAGCAGGCGGGTCCGGGTGGCGACCGACCCCTCGATGGGCTGGCTGTTCGAGACGATCCCGTCGGCGGTCCTCGTCGACGTGCCGGGGGACCGAGCGGTGTGGGAGGTCTTCGTGGCCGGCGATGCCTGGCTCGAGCGCCTCCTGCTCCGGTTGGGTCCGGACGCAGTGGTGGTGGACCCGGTGGAGGACCGGTCGCTGGCTCCCGAGGCGGCGGCCCGCATACTCGCCCGGTACGGAACCGCCCCCGACTGACGGCGGGCCTGCCCGGCACGGTTCCGATCCCCGCGGCCGCTCGCCGCGGCCTGCGACATGGGAAAGTATGGGGTGACATGAAACAACACGAGCGATAGCCTGACGCCCAGGGCGCCCCGACGGCGTCGGATCGGGGATGCGGTGCTGAGGATGCAGGTGGTGCGGTCCCGGGGCGTCACCTACTACGTGCGTGACCTGGTACCGGGCCGGGCCGAGGGGACCGGCGTGGCCGGCGAGTCGCAAGGGGTGTGGACCGGGCGGGGGAGCACCGTCCTCGGGGTCAACGGCACCGTCGATCCCGGCGTGTTCTCGACCGTGTTTGCCGGAAGGGACCCGGTGGCCGACCGTCCCCTGCGCACCGGACGGGGACCCCGTGACGTCGCCGGCGTCGACCTCGTGTTCGGCGCTCCGAAGTCGGTGAGCCTGCTGCACCTCCTCGGCCCCGGCGAGCTGGCGGAGGAAGCGGGGGCGGCCCACGAGGCGGCCGTGGCCGACGCCGTCGGCTACCTCGAGCGGCTCGCACTGGGCGTCCGACGGACACGTGGCGGGGTCACCCGGCACCTTCCTGCCACGGGGGTCGTGGCGACCGCTTTCGTGCACCGCACCAGTCGTGCCCTCGATCCCCACGTCCACACCCACCTGATGACGGCGAACGTCGCACAGGGTGTCGACGGCACATGGTCAGCGGTCGACACCCGACGGCTCTTCCTCCACCGGCGCCCACTCGAGGCCGTCTACGGCGCCTCGTTGCGCCGCCAGCTCAGCGACCGGCTCGGTGTGGCGTGGGAGCGGGGGCGGTCGGGCCGCTGGGACGTGGTGGGCGTGGACCCGGTCCTCGAGCGCATGTTCTCCCAGCGGACCGCCTCGATCGACGAACACGCCTTCCGTGCTTCCGGTGGGCGTGGGTCCCCGGGACAACGACGGGTCGCCTTCCACGCCGAGCGGCCGGCCAAAGGGGCCGGGCCGACCGTCGAGGACCTGCGGAACGCCTGGCGCCGACGGGTGTACGACCACCACCTCGACCCCGCCGACCTGGTCCGGGTCGTCGGTCGGGCACGCACCGCCCCGGCCCGGCCCCCCGTGGATCGCGACGAGCTGTCCGCCCGGCTCGAGGCCCACGCCGGGCGCCGCCCAGTGCTGGGCCCCCGCGAGCTGCTGGCCGCCGTGGCCGATTCGTCACCCGCCGGACTCGACGTCGACGAACTCGGTGCAGTCGTGGACGCCCTCGGCCGTTCCGCCGACCCGACGGTCGGGGAGGCGAGCCCGATGTGGCATCAGTGGTCGAGCGGGCGGTTCACGCCCGGATGGGTGACCGCCGACCTCGTGCGCTCCCTGTCCACCAGCGACGGGTCCCTGGCCACCGCCCTCGAGGATCCCGTGCCGCCGGGTGGCCGAATGCTTCCGGGGTCCGATCGGGGGCGCACAGCCGACCGACCGGTGGAGCGCACAGCCGACCGACCGGTGGAGCGCACAGCCGACCGGCCGATCGAGCGGACACCCGAGCGCGGGCCCGGATCCGGCTCGACGGGTCTGTGGCGCTCTCGGTGACGGTGCCTCCCGACCCGCCGCCGTCAGCGCTCCAGACCCTGGATCGGGGAACGCTCGACCTCGACTCCACGTCGGCGGGTCCGTCCGATCGCGGTCGAGCGCTCGCCAGGGCTCGCACGCATGGGCCGGCGCCAACGGGACCCACGACGGTTGATTGCGCCGGTCGAAGGTGAGCGCACCACCGGGGACACCCCGCGTGATCTGGTCGGGGGCCAGCCGGCGACGCCACTGCGTAGACAGATGCGATCCGATCTGGGGACGCCCGCCCGACAGGAGGTCCCCGACGGGACGGTCCGAGAGTGTCCGACCGTTCGACACCGAGCGGGTGACCAGCTCGCCGTCGCCCGACAGGACGGAGAGCGCGTCGAGCGTCCGGACGTCACCGATGCCCGGCAGCACGACCGTCGTACCGAACAGCGACGGGAACCCGTCGGCCTGGGTCGGCCAGCGGTGCCGGGCCTGCGACAGGTCCTGGAAGCACGCCAGGGTGACCACGCCCTGGCCGCCGCCTTCGCTGATCATGGCGGGCAGGTCGGGAAGTGGTGCGATGTTGGCCAGCTCGTCGAGGGCGAGGACCACCGGGGCCGCCCCCGGTTGGACCTCGGCTCCGGGTCCGGCGGCGGATCGGGCGTAGGCGGCCCGGCGCACGTCGTCGAGGAAGCCCACGACGAGTGGGGCGACGAGGGCCTGGTGGTGCCCCGGCGCCGCGATGTACACCGTGTCGCTGGACCCGACCAGTTCGAGCGGGTCGAAGTCCGGGTCGCACGTCGCAGCCAGTGCCTCCTCGGAGCGGAACCCGCCGAGGGCTCCCGACGTGGTCGACCAGATTCCGCTGAGCTCACGCTCGTCGGTGGTGACGATGCCGTCGAGCAGGTCCCGGGCTACCCCTGCGTCCGTGCCCGACAGGATCTGCTGCGCAGGGAGCGCACGGTGACGGTCCACCCAGCCGAGGACGGTGCGCATGTCTGCTCCCTCGAGGGCTGCGGCATGCAGCAGCGGGGCGAGCAGGGACTGGGCACGCTCGGTCCAGTGGTTCCCCGATCCGGTGGCGCTGCCGTTGGACGAGCCGACGACCACCAGGGAGCGTGCCGTCGCCAGTGCCGTGCGCCACGAGGTGCATGCGGGCAGCGGCGACCACCGCAGCCGATGCACGCCGGCGCGGTCGGCCACGGAGCCGGAGGGGTCGAACAGGTGGCAGTTGCCGACGCGCCCGCGAGCGGTGGCGGTGGCGTCGAGCACGTCCGGTTTCGTCGACGTGGTGACAACGGCGCCGTTGGCACACAGGATGTTCGGAATGATCAGCGACGACGTCTTTCCCGATCGCGGCGGACCGAGCACGAGCACCGAATGCTGGGGCTCGGCCTGACGCCAACCGCGTCCGTCGTGACCGAGGTAGATGCCGTTCCCACCCGACGCGTTCGCGTCGCGCAGCGTCGCTGAATCACGTCGCCGAGGTGCTGTTCGAGCATTCGCGAAGAAAAACTTTCCATCAGTATCCACCCCGTCGTCGTCGTCAATTCGTCGATGCGTGCGAGGCGGACCCGGGTGCCCGCGAAGTGAGTACGACCGAGCGTACGTCGAAAAACCGTTGCTGCTGAACAGGTTTTGACTTAGCGGTACGGACGGGCGTCAGAGGACGTCGCCTCTACGGTGCGCGCCGGTCCGGACAGACGGACTCCACGGGCGTGTCGTCCGGTCGTCCCGGCACGTGTTGGTGCTTGACCGCCGGGCAAAAAGCCATTTGGCTTGTAGTTGGTTACGTATCGCTGAGGAGATGTTCGTGAACAGGTCTCAACTCGTCCACGCGGTGACCGAGTCGACACAGTCGGCCCGGCGCACCGTCGAAGACACGGTGGAGATCCTGTTCGAGACGATCATCTCGGAGGTTCGATCCGGTCGGAAGGTGACGGTGGTCGGTTTCGGGACATTCTCCCCGACCGACCGTGCCCCCCGCGTGGGTAGGAATCCTCGGACAGGTGCAGCGGTACCGATCCCAGCGTCGAGAGGAGTCCGGTTCGCCACCGGTTCGGCGTTCAAATCGGCGTTGAACCCTAAGGAGGGAGTTTCCATGGCAGTAAAGAAAGCACCGGCCAAGAAGGCGGCAGCCAAGAAGACCACAGCCAAGAAGGCCGTGGCCAAGCGGGCAGCGGCCAGGCGGACAGCAGTAAAGAAGGCGGTGAAGAAGGTCACTGCAAAGCGGACCGCAGTAAAGAAGGCGGTGAGGAAGACCGCTGCCCGAAAGGCTCCGGCCCGCAAGACCGCTGCCCAAAAGGCTCCGGCCCGCAAGACCGCGGCCAAGAAGGCTCCGGCCCGCAAGACCGCGGCCAAGAAGGCTCCGGCCCGCAAGACCGCGGCCAAGAAGGCTCCGGCCCGGAAGACCGCGGCCAAGAGGGCTCCGGCCCGCAAGACCGCGGCCAAGAGGGCTCCGGCCCGCAAGACCGCGGCCAAGAGGGCTCCGGCCCGCAAGACCGTGGCCCGCAAGGCCCCGGCCCGCAAGGCCGTCAAGCGGACGGTGCGCAAGACCACCCGCTAGGACAGCCGGGCGACGCCAACGTCGCATGCCGTACCTCAGCAGGGGCCTCCGGGCCCCTGCTGACGCGTCCGGAGCCGGAACCGAAGGCTAGAGGGCGACCATCAGGTGAAACGCCTCGCCTTCGGCCAACCCGGCAAGCGCGCCATGCTGTCGGAGCTGCCATGCGATACGGGATGCGAAGTCTTCCCGCCCGGCAGCTGATGTGTCGGACCCTTCGGTGTCACCGCCACCACGGTCGAAGCCCATCGTCGTCACGAGTTGACTGTGGTGGCACAGGAGCGCGTCGACCTTCGTGGCCGCGAAGCCCTCGGCGCTCTCGACGTGATTGGGGAGGTCGGCCTCCCACAGCAGGAGCGAGCTCGGACGGTGGGGCTCGAGGCCCAGGTCGCCGAAGAAGTGCGGGTCCCGGGCGGCCACGATCGCGTCGAGGGTGAGGAATCCGGCGGCTCGGTGGTCCGGGTGTAGCCGGTACCGGCGCCAGGGGTCGTGTCCGAGCACGACGTCCGGTCGTACCGTCCGGATGACACGGGCGATCTCCCTCCGGGTGTGGGCGTCGTTGTCCAGCTCGCCGTCCACCCGTCCGAGGAACTCGACCCGTTCCCGAGGGCCCTCCGCCCGACCTGGATCTCCTCCGATCCTGGCGGCGGCGGCACGGCACTCGCGCATCCGTTCCGCCACGAGCATCCCCTGGTCCTCGTCAGGGTCCCAGCTCCCCTTTGAGCCGTCGGTCAGCACGAGGTGGTGGACCCGGCAGCCGGCGGCGGCCCACTTGGACAGCGTGGCGCCGGCACCGAACTCGATGTCGTCGGGATGCGCACCGATGGCCAATGCCGTGGACGGCGTGGCGAGATTGACGGTGACCGTCGAGGTGTCGAGGAGGTCGCCCACGGGCAGCCCCGACCCACCCGATGGTGCGGTGGGATCGGGCTCGACGGCGTCAGCCGTCACGAGGCGGTCGTCCCCCGGGCGGTCACGGGGACCACGTCGGCGGGTTCGTCGACGTCCCAGGCCAGGTCGGGGAGATCGAGGACCCGCAGCGGCAGCCCGAGACGCTCGGCCTCGGCGCGATGGCGGGCGAAGGAGCCGGGACCGTAGGAGAAGCGGAAGCCGGTGGCGACCGGCAGTGCGATCACGTTGGTGCCGTTGCCGTACCGGTCCGGCACCAGGGTGATGCCGGGGGCGTTCCCCACGTCGGCCAGTCCGCTGGCGCGGGGCAGGTCGGCGTGGGAGACGGTGACGTGGGCAACGCCTGCATCGCGCAGGTGGTCGACGCCGGCCTCGACGGCACCGTTGAGGCCGTGCCCGGGCACCCAGATCACGAGGGCCCCGCGGTCGCGGGCCCAGTCGGCCACGTCGCCGTCGTCGCAGACCACGGCAACCGGCAGGGGATCCGCCGCGTCCAGCACCCGTGCCGCCATGGCCCGGGCGAGTTCGGCACGCTCTGCCGCCGACAGGGCGCGGTCCAGGCGGCGCTTGGCCTCGTGGAACGCCTTGATCGGAACCAGGACGGTCCGTGGGCCCAAGCCGAGGCGGCGGCCGGGCTGGTGCGCATCGGGGTCGGCCACGCTGCCAGTGTAGGCACCGGGTGATGCCACGCTGCGAGGGCACCCACGCCTAGGGTGGACCTGTGCCCGAACAACTGCCGGACCTCGTGGAGTTGGCGGAGGAGCATGCCCGGATCGAAGCCCTTGCCCGGGTGCGTGCTCGCCTCCACGGTCTGGGCTGCTCGGACGAGGAGATCGACCTGGCGGTGGAGGACGACGTGCTCGACCTGCTGGTGGTCGACCGCGTCCTCGTCCCGGCCGGGAACCGGATGACCCAGGCCGAGGTGGCGGAGCGGACCGACATCCCCCTCGACGTGGCCAAGCGGTTCTGGCGGGCACTCGGTTTCACCGACGTCGGCGAGGACGAGCCGGCCTTCACCGATGTCGACATCGAAGCAGTCCACATCTTCCAGTCGATGGTGGGCATGGGCCTCGTCGACCTGGATACGGCGGTCCAGATGGCCCGGGTCATCGGCTCGTCCATGGCCCGGATCGCCGAGGCCGAGGCCGCGCCGGGCTCGACGCCGATCCTCCTGGGCACGGGGGACAGCATCCTGGACGCCGACGAGTTCGCCCGCCAGGCCGACGTCTCCATTCCAGCCATGGGCCGTCTCCTGGAGTACGTGTGGCGTCGCCACCTCCAAGCGGCGACGCGCCGGGCCATGCTGCACCGGGCCCGCGGTCCGGAGGAGTCCGTGCGGCCGGTCATGGCGGTGGGCTTCGCCGACATGGTCGGGTTCACGATGCTCAGCCAACACCTCGGTGACGAGGAGCTGGCGGCCGTGGTGGCCAGATTCGAGGAATTGGCCCACGACACCGTGGTGGCCCTCGGTGGCCGGGTGGTCAAGATGATCGGTGACGAGGTGATGTTCGTGGTGGCGACCGCCACGGGCGCGGCGCAGATCGGGCTGAGCCTGGCCGAGGCCTATGCCGACGACGACCTGTTGTCGGACGTGCGGGTGGCTCTCGCCGTCGGGCCGGTGCTGGTCAAGGACGGGGACTTCTACGGTCCGGTGGTCAACCTGGCCAGCCGACTGGTCAACGTGGCCCACCCGGGGACGGTGCTCATTTCCGACGAGTTCCGCGACGCACTCGCCGCCGAGAGCGCATCGGGTATCGACACCCGGCCGCTTCGGGCCCGAAACCTGAAGGACCTGGGTCGGGTTCAGATGTGGAAGCTGCTGCGGGCGGGCACCGAGCCGGGAGCCGACAGGCGCCGGACCATGAGGTGGGAACGGCTCGGCGAGGTCCTCCGGGAGCTCGACGAACTGCGCGAGCGGGGCGAGGCGGTGCGACCGGCGACCGGGACCACCGGCACGACCGGGACCACCGGCACGGCCGGCACCGGCTGACCCGACGCCTCAGTCGTCGAGGCGCGCCGTGGCGATCCCCTGGGGCCGCAGGGCGAAGTCACCCTCGAACGGGGCGACAGGACGGCCCCGAAGGTCGACGAGCCACCCTGAGCGTCCGGGCAGGCGGACGGTCGTCTCGACGTCGGTCGGGTTGAACACACGAACTTCGAGTGCGCCGGCATGCCGGCGGACCGACGAGACTCGGGCACCTTCCACCATGAGCTCGGAGCCCCGCGCCGGGCGGTCGCCTCCACCGAAGGATCCGGAGACCTGCAGCGGGACGAGCACATGGTCGACCAGTTCGTAGGGATCCATGTCGCAGACGCACAGTGCGTAGCGGACGTCGACCGGGCCGAGCATCTGGGGACCGTCGAGCGGGTCCATCGGTCCCGCGGGCAGGGGCCGCAGGGACATCCCCAGCCGGGACAGCATCCCGGTGGCCCGCAACAGTGTGACCGCAAGCGTCGAGGCGACCGGACCCGATCCATCGGGTGCCTCCGCCACGTCGACCAACTCGTACTCGAGCAGGCCCTCGTGGAAGACGGTGAGTCCACCGGCGGTCACGAACCGCCGCGAGGGGAAGGTCGGGAGTCCGAACTCCTCGTCCCGTCCTTCTGCCGTGAGCCCCCGCTCGACGACGGTGAAGGCGCACTCGGCACTCGAGGAGGCCGCCGGCGTCGCCACTGGCAGATGGACCCGCAGCCGGTGGTCACGTGATGGGTTGGTGAACCGGGTGCGCACCCGGACGACCGGCTCGTCGGCGCGGAGTTCGAGGGTGGTGGTGACAGAGACGGGACGCGACCCGCTACGGGCGTGGGTGGTCCCGTCGACGAACTCCGGCCAGGTGTACGTGGAGACGATGTCCACGGTGGCGCGCACCGGTCCCGGGTCAACGGCGCTCACCGTCACCGACGTCGGGGTGTCGACGACGATGTCCCGGCTGGGCGGTGAGTAGTTGTAGGTGTCGCCGTGGTCTCCGCCGTCCACCAGGCGCCCGTAACCGGGAACCCCGTCGAGCGAGAAGGTGCCGGACGCCGGGTCCACGGCCACGTGCAGCAGTCCGTTGGTGAGCGCCAGACCGGACACCCGGTCGCCCTCGAGCCGCACCGGATGGGCGAGTGTCCCGGCCCGGAACCGGGCCCACCCGAAGCCGGGGACCGGCTCCTGCCGGGCCAGCAGCCTCCGCACCGGCGGTTGGTCGACGATGAGTCGCACCTCGGTTTCGGGGGCGCCGGTGAGGCGGGTGAAGAGCTCCCGCTTCACCTCCTCGACCCGGACGCCCTCGCGGGGCTCCGGCCCGATGACGAGGTTGATGTCGAGCCCCGTCTCGTCCTCGCTCAGGCTGACGTCGGTCACGTAGCTGTGGTCGTCGATGCGGGACCCTTGCAGCAGTCCGAGCATGTTGCGCAGCGTCTCGCCGTCGAGGGTGATGGTCCCGGGCATGCCACTGCGCTCCGAGAGGACCTGGACGTCGGGGCCGGGATCACCGACCGCGGGCAGGATCACGTCCACCAGTCCGCCGCGCTCCCGGGCCGAGGGATTCACGACCACGGGCCCGGCCTCCGCCATGGAGCGGCCGACGGTGGCGAGGGCCTGCTCGGTGAGGCCCTCGCCGATCTGGCGGGCCTCGGCGTAGCGGTGGAGCACGGCGTCGACGACCTCGTCAGCTGAGCACGCGCAGATCGAGTCGTGGGCCGAGTTGCGGATCATCAGTGTCCACGCCAGGTCGAGGAACGGCGCCGGCCACCGTTCCGGGGCGACGAACAGGGCGGACAGCGGCTCGGCCAACTGCTCGAGGGACAGCTCGGCCCGGGCGGCCGCCTGCTTCACGTCGACCCGGTTGGAGGCCACACCCATCAGCACGTTCGACCGCGCACCGGATCGCAGCTCGCCTCGCCACTCGTCGAGACCGTCCGTCGACGTCGTGGCGAGATAGTCCGACAGCGAGGTGATGGCCAGGTCGAAGTCGTCCTGGATGGCGTTGGCCTCGGCGATCACCCGTCCCAGCCACGGCTGGGGACGGAGATGGTCCGAACCGTTCATGAGCAGCATGGGCTCCGCCGGTGTGCAGGTACGAGTCGAACTCCTCCTCGAGCGACCGGAGCCGCCGGACGAGCTGCTTGGCGTCCTCGGGAAGGGCGGCACCGTTGCCGTAGCCGGCGACCAGGTACTCGGCCCGGACGCCCGACCCGTCCGGCGCCGTCCACCGGAACGCCGTCCGCCCGATCGTGGACGGGACACCCCGCCACACAACGGCATGGGCGAACCCTGCCTCGGCGAGGATCTGCGGCATCTGGGCGACGTGGCCGAACATATCGGGCAGGTAGCCGACCTCCATGATTCCGCCGAACGCGCTGCCACGGAGGATGCCCTTCTGCAGATTCCGCACGATGGTCTCGCCGGACGCGAGGAACTCGTCCATGAGGATGTACCACGGGCCTAGGGTCAGTCGGCCCGCAGCCGCCAGGGCCCGAAGCCGCTGCTCGTTCTCCGGTCGGATCTCCAGGTAGTCGTCGACCACCGCCAGCTGGCCGTCGAGAAGGAAGTGGCCGTAGGAGCTGTCGGACTCCATCAGGTCGAGCAGCTCGTCGACCAGCCGGACGAGCTTGAGCCGGTAGGTCTGGAACGGGTCGTACCACTCGCGGTCCCAGTGCGTGTGCGGGACGACGCCGACCGAGCGCGGCGTGCCTCCCCGGCGGCCGTCCGTCCCGGCGGTGCGCCCCGTAGGGGCGGCGCTCACGGCTGGAGGTCTCCGTACTCGGCCTCGTAGGCCTGGAGCTCGCCCACGATCCGCTCGGCGTCGGCGGTCGTCTGGTCGCTTCCCCGACCGACGTGTTCCGCGTAGACGGCCGCACCTAGGTCGTGCAGCAGGCCATCCGCCTTGTGCTTGGCGGTGGCCTGGTCGAGCTTCTCCTGACCGGCCTTGGTGGCCTCGTTCGCCTTGGCCAGGCCGATCTCGGCTTGGGCCTTGACCTTGTCCATGAATCCCATGACGCCTCCTCGGGGCTCCGACGACGATGGGGTAAGACTAGAACGCGAGCACGGGCCGCGGGCCCGGACGACGGCATCGAACGAGGAGGAGCCGACCCTGCGTCCCTGGCGTGACCATCTCGATCCCGGAGACCCCTTCATGGCGGACGACGCCCCCGGTGCATCCGGGCCTGGTCCCGCCGGCACGCTGCTCCAGGTGTGGGCCGCTCGCTGGGCCGATGCGCCGGATGTCCCCCTGTGGAAGGAGGGGCGCCGGTGGTGGAGGGCGGGTGAGTTCGACGAGGCGACCCGCCGTGCGGCCGGCCGCCTGCTGGCCGGCGGGCTCGAGCGGGGCGACCGGGTGCTGTGGACGGTGCCCTCGACCGTCGACGCGCTGGTGGCCCACGTCGGCGCACTCCGGGCCGGACTCGTCGTGGTGCCGGCCAATACGGCGTACACCGAACCGGAGATCGCCCACATCGTGCGAGACGTTCGGGCCGCCGGAGCCATCGTGGGGCGTCCCGAGCAGGCCGGATGGGTACGTGCGTCCGCGCCCGGGCCCGTGGTGGTCACCGGACCGGCACTGGACCTGCCCGAGGGGGACCCGGGGACTCTCGACCGCGCCCGACCCGACGACCCGGCGCTCATCTGCTTCACCTCGGGAACCACCGGAGCGCCCAAGGGAGCCGTCCTGCGCCATCGGAACCTGCTGGCCGCCACCGAGTCGGTCACCCGGGCCTGGCGGATGTCGCCCGAGGACCGGCTCGTCCACTGCCTGCCGGTATTCCATGCCCATGGCCTGGCCGTCGGTGCCTACGGGACGCTGACGGCCGGTGGCTCGGCAGTCCTGCTCCCCGGGTTCGACCCCGGTGTGGTGGCCGACGTCGCCCGGGACGATCGGGCGACGCTCTTCTTCGGGGTGCCCACCATGTACCACCGTCTGGTGGCCTCGGGACGGGCTGCAGAGCTGTCCCGACTGCGACTGTGCGTATCGGGGTCCGCTCCGCTCCCCGTCGAGCTCCACGCCGCCGCCACCGCCGCCATCGGGACGGCCGTCCTCGAGCGGTACGGGATGACCGAGACGTTGATGAACACGTCCAACCCGTATGCGGGGGAGCGCAGGGCGGGAACCGTCGGGTTCCCCCTGCCGGGCGTCGAGCTGCAGCTCGACGGCTCCGGCGAGGTGCTCCTGCGGGGCCCGAACGTGTTCGACGGCTACTTCGAGCGCGAGGCGGCCAACGCCGAGGCCTTCCGGGACATGGGAGACGGTGGCGGCCCGTGGTTCGCCACCGGCGATCTGGGTGAGGACGTCGACGACTACCTGGTGATCCGGGGCCGCTCGAAGGAGCTGATCATCTCGGGCGGGTTCAACGTGTACCCGACCGAGGTGGAGGACGTGCTCGCGCGCTGTCCCGGTGTGGCCGAGGTGGCGGTCACCGGCACGGCCTCGGACGAATGGGGGGAGGAGGTGACGGCGTGGGTCGTTCCCGACGGGACCCCACCGACGGTCGAGGTGCTGCGCACGTTCTGCCACGGCCGCCTCGCCCCCTACAAGCAGCCCCGCCTGGTGCGCGTGGTCGACACCCTGCCGCGCAACGCCATGGGCAAGGTGGTCCGCAGCGACCTCCGGTGATCCCCGGTGGTCGAGGCGGTCGGCGGTAGGTTGCGCCGGTGGCCCGCTCCGTCAGTGACACTCCGGTGGCGAACCCACCCACTCCTGCCGCCCGTCGGGCGGCCCGCAGGCCCCCCACCCTGCGGGTCGAGCGCCGGCTGCTCCGCGGAGGCGCCACCCTGCTGGCGGCCATGGACGAGGTCGGGCGCGGCTCGCCGGCCGGACCGGTGTACGTCGGGGTGGTCGTCGTCGATGGCGCCACCCCGCCGGCGCCGGCGGGGGTGCGCGACTCCAAGCTGGTGCCGGCGATGGCTCGGGAGTCGCTGGTCCCGTCGGTCGAGGTGTGGGCCGTGGACTCCGCCCTGGGCGCTGCGAGCGCCGCCGAGGTCGACCGGCTCGGGATCATCGGCGCGCTCGGTCAGGCCGGCCGGCGGGCACTGGCCGGGCTGTCGTGCCGTCCCGACCTGGTGCTGCTCGACGGTGCCCACGACTGGCTCTCCCCAGCGCTGCAGGACGGGGACGGTGGTGCAGGTCCGACGGGATCGCCCTCCGGCGCGCAGGTCGGGATCCGGCGCGGACCCCGTTGATCGGGATCCCCGTGGTCACCCGGGTCCGGGCGGACCTGACCTGCGCGTCGGTGGCCGCGGCGAGCATCCTGGCCAAGGTCGCCCGGGACGCCGTCATGACCGAGCTGGCCGGGGACTTTCCCGGATACGGCTGGGAGGCCAACAAGGGCTACGGCACACCCGACCACCTGGAAGCGCTCCGACGGCTCGGGCCGACGCCGCACCACCGGGTGACCTGGCGGCTGCCCGGGTGCGGCTGAGCGGACGGTCCCGAGCAGCCGCCACCTGGGCGGCGGCCCCGGGGCCGGCTACTGCGGGGCCGGCTCCTTGGGCAGGCCGAGGACCCGCTCGCCGATGATGTTGCGCATGACCTCGTCGGATCCGCCGGCGATGCGCATTCCGGGCACGCCGAGCAGGAACTGCGGTCCAGGCGTAGGTTCCCCATTCTCCGGTGTCGACCACCAGCTTCGGGCCGAGCATCGAGGAGAGCGCCTCGTAGGTCCGGACCATGTTGGCGGTCAGCGAGAGCTTGGCCAGCGACATCTCCGGTCCGGGCAGCTGGCCCTGGGCGATCTTGGCCATGGCCCGACGGTTCGTGTAGCCGGCCACCCGGTCGTTGATGACGATCTCGGCGATCTGCTGGCGCACCAGTGGGTCGGTGTTCGTCCCTGTGGCCCTGGCCACTTCGATGAGCCGCGTGGAGGTGGGCAGACCGACCCCGCCGCCACCGCCACCGATGGCGGCGCGCTCGTTCATGAGCGTGGTGAGCGCCACCGTCCATCCGCCGTTCACGTCGCCCAGCCGGTGTGAGTCGGGTATCCGCACATCGGTGAAGAAGACCTCGTTGAACGACGCCCCCCCGGTCATCTGACGGAGGGGGCGCACCTCGACGCCGGGGGCGTGCATGTCGACCACGAAACCGGTCAGCCCGCGGTGCTTGGGGAGGTCGGGGTCGGTGCGGCAGATGATCTCCCCGATGTCCGACACCTGGGCACCCGACGTCCACACCTTCTGGCCGTTGATGATCCACTCGTCGCCGTCACGGACGGCGCGTGTCTGCAACGAGGCGAGGTCCGAGCCCGAGGACGGCTCGCTGAACAGCTGGCAGGCCACGATGTCGCCCCGCCACATCTTGCGCAGGTAGGCCTCCTTCACCTCGTCGGTGGCGTGGGCCAGGATCGTCGGCGCCACCATGCCCAGTCCGATGCCGTAGATCGACAGCGACGGGGTCTGGTAGTCGGTCGCCACCCGGTTCCAGATCCGCTGGAAGTCGTCGGAGAGGCCGCGCCCGCCGTATCGACCGGCCCGGTGATCCATCCGAACCCGGCGTCGAACACCCGCTGCGCCCAGTCCCGGGAGGCGGCCAGGTCGGTGGCCTGCTGCTCGGGAGTGCGCTCCGGAAACAGGCTGACGTTCTCGGAACCCTGGCCCCACACGAACGTCTCCTCGGGCCGCCGCTCGGCGTTGGCGTCGAGGAATGCCCGGGCCTCCGGCCTCGAACTGCTCGGGTGTGATCCCGCCGTCGGCGGTGTTCGACTCGGCGTGCTGCGTGGCGGTCATGCCAGGTCCCCTTCGTGTCCGTGCCCATTTCCTTCGGGCCGGAACAGCGTATCCGGGGGTGGAACGGACGGTCGGAGGGCCCCCGCACCGGGCGCCCGTCATCGCCGGAGCCTGTGCCCACTGGGGTAGACACTGGGCGTGGCATACCTCCTCGCCGTGCTGGCCGCACTGGCCAACGCCCTGAGCGCCATCTTCCAGCGGATCGGTGTGCAGAACGCCCCGGCGGACACGGCCATGAGCATGCGGCTCATCCGCCACGCCTTCTCCAACGCCATCTGGTTCGTCGGGCTGGCGATGATCGGCGTGGGATTCCTGCTCCAGACCGTGGCGCTGCGCTTCGGCCAGCTGAGCTCGGTCCAGCCCATCATCACCACCGAGCTGCTGTTCCTCGTGCTGGTCCTGGGCGTCTGGTTCCGTTACCACCTGACCTGGCGGGAGTGGGGCGGCTCGTTCGCCGCAGCCGGAGGGCTGGCCACGTTCCTCGTGGTGTCCGCCCCTGGCGGAGGCGACGTCGTGCCGACCCGCCACTCCTGGATCGTCGTCTTCGTGGTGATCGGCGCCGTCTCCGCGGTGTTCGTCGGGCTCGGGTTCACCGGGCCGGGATGGTTCCGGGCCGCCATGTTCGGCGCGTCTGGCGCCGTGGTCTTCGCCCTGTCGGCCGCCCTTACCAAGCAGTTCACGATCCTGGTGACGGAGGGATGGGGCCACGTCTTCACCAACTGGGACCCCTACGCGCTGGTCGTGACGGGCGTGTTCGGGCTCTTCCTCATCCAGAGCTCGTTCCACGCCGGTCCCGTCACGGCGTCACAGGCGTCCCTGACCATCCTCGACCCGGTGGTCAGCGTGCTGATCGGCATCTACCTGTTCCACGACCGGCTGCAGACCGCCGGTTGGCGGCTGCCCGTCGAGCTCGTGGCCGTCGGGGTCGTCGTGGCCGGAGTGTTCCTGCTGTCGACCTCGCCTCTGGTGGCAGGAGCCAAGGACGAGTCCGGTTCGGGGGACAAGTTGGAGCGCCAGCCCCCACGTCGGCGGGCACCGGCGGCCCCGTCGGCACCGGGCGCCGGAACGTCCTGAGGTCCTACGTCCCGGGTCGGGCGTCCGGGGAAAGCCAGACCCCCGGCCGGCTCAGTCCCCGGCCGGCACATTCCCCGGTTGGCTCATCCGGTCCCGAGCACCGACCGGAGCGCCCCGTCGAGATCGGGGTGGGCGAAGGTGAACCCGGCAGCCGTCAGCTCGGCGGGCAGCACCCGCTGGCTGGACAGCACCATGTCGGACGCCATCTGGGGTCCGAGGGCCACCTTCAGTGCCGGAGCCGGTACGGCCAGGAACGAGGGACGGTGGAGCACGGCGCCCAGCGCGTGGCAAACCGACCGTCTGTCGTCGGATGGGGCCCGGTGGCGTTGACCGGACCGGCCAACGACGATTCGGTGAGGCAGTGGAGCACGACCGACATGTGGTCGTCCAGGGTGATCCAGCTCCGGTACTGCCGACCGGAACCGATCCTGCCGCCGAGTCCCAGTCGGAACAGCGGGAGCTGTCTGCGGAGCGCCCCGCCCGAGGCGCTCAGCACGATTCCCGTCCGCAGCAGCACCGTCCGGATGCCGGCCGCCGCGGCGGGTGCGGCCGCCTCCTCCCACGCCACGCACACCTCGGCCAGGAAGCCGGTCCCGGCCGAGGACTCCTCGGTGAGCACGTCCGCGCCCCGGTCCCCGTAGTAGCCGACGGCCGACGCGCTGACCAGGACGGGTGGCGGCGAGGAGAGGGAGGCCAGTGTCGCCGCCAGCAGCCGGGTGCCCTCGGTGCGGCTGGTGCGGATGACCTGCTTGCGTGCGGGACTCCACCGCTTGTCGCCGACACCGGCACCGGCGAGGTGGACGACGCCGTCGAGCGGTCCGGACGCCTCGAGCGCCGTGGTGTCCACCGTTCCGGCCGCCGGGTCCCAGCTGACGTCGTCCACCCCGGTTGGCTGGGCACCGGACGGGGAGCGGACGAGGCGGGTGACCCGATCACCACGGGCGACCAGGGCGTCCACGAGTGCGGTGCCGATGAGTCCCGAGGACCCGGTGACGAGGACGTGCATGCCCCTCGGTCTACCCGCCGGTGCTCGCGTCGCGAGCGCTGGTGGACCCGTTCACGGGTCCGCTCGACGGTGCGCTCCCGGAGGGCCGCCGATCCCCGGCACCCGGCCGACGGCGGCCCGCACGAACTGGGCGAACGCGTCGGGATGGGTGAGGTGGGCGCCGTGGCCGGCTCCCTCGATCTCGATCAGCTCGGACCCGACGACGTGCTCGTGCAGCCAGGTGACGGCCGCCCGGTGGTGGGGGAGCGAGTCGGTGCCGCGCCCGAACACCGCTGGCACGGCCAGCGCCGAGATGTCGAACGGTGCGGTATCGATGCGGATGGCGGCGAGCTCGGCGGCCAGTGCGGCCCCGTCGGCCCGCCGGGCCGCCTTGGTCTCCTCGGGCAGACGGTCCCACGCGGTGTCACCCACCATGCGCCGGAAGAAGCGCTCGGCCACCTCGGCCGGGTCCTCGTCGACCGGCTGGGTCGGCCGCCCCGAACGGGTGCCACCCCGTGTGGCCCACTCCCCGAGCCAGGGGAGCGGGGGTTCGTAGGCGGCGAGGGCCACGATCGACCCCGGGCCGCCGGGCCGCAGGGCGGCCCCGAGCGCGAGGGTGCCGCCGTAGCTGTGGCCGACGAGGACGGCCGGACGGCCGTCGACGACCTCGAGCAGGTCGTCGATGTGACCGTCCAGCGAGTCGTGGACGGGCAGGTCCGAACGTGACCGGTGGTAGCCGCGCCGGTCGTAGGCGACGGTGTGCAGATCACCGAGGCGCCGGGTGACACGGGCGAAGCTGCCCGCCCGGTCGAGGGAGCCGTGGACGAGGACGACGAGTGGGCCGGCGGTCCCGGGGTCGTCGGGTACGTGCTCGGTGAGTGCGAGCTGGAGGTCTCCGGGCATCTCGTCCCAGCCTGTCAGGGTCGGCCCGGACGCGGCCAGTTCGGCCGCGGCCACCCGCCGCCGACCCGGTCGGCCGGGCGGGACTCGGGCGCGGAACCGCCCAGTTCAGGGGTCCAGCCCGCCAAATGCACACATGGGCCCGCCAGATCGTGCATTGTTAGGGCTTCCATTTGACCAAGGAGAAATAGTGCCCCTTACCAAGACCGACCTCATCGCCGCCGTCGCCGCCCACACCGGTGCGACCTCCAAGGACGTCGCCACCGTGCTCGGCGGGCTCGAGGACGTGATCACCGCCAACGTGGCGAAGGGCGAGAAGGTCGTCATCACCGGCTTCCTGACCTTCGACCGGGCCCAGCGTGCGGCGCGCACCGGCCGCAATCCGCAGACGGGTGAGACGATCAAGATCAAGGCGTCGAAGAGCCCCAAGGTGACCGCCGGCGCCACGTTCAAGAAGGTCGTGAACGGCCAGGCCCCGGCGCCGAAGATCGCCAAGGCCAAGTAGTCCCGACGCGGGGGCGGTCCGGGGTTCGCCCCGGGCCGCCCCCGCTGTCGCGTCCGGCAACGGGTCCCGGTCGCCGGCGCCCCGCCACGGACCGGACCTGCGTCGGTCCGGACCCCGTCCGGACGGACGTGCCGGCACCGGACCCACGCAACCTCAGAGCTGTCCGATGGCCTTGTGGGTCTGGGGCACGACCCGCACCCGGGGGTGGAGTCGGAGCGCCCGATCGTGCAGCGCCAGGACGTCGTCCGGTGACGGTGCCGTCGTGGCGGCGCCGAAGGGCGTCAACGGCTGGAGGAAGACCTCGATCTGCTCCGGCGCCCCTGGCGACGTCGCCGCCACCATGGTGATCCCGGCGTCGAACTCGTCGAGGTCCGTGTCCGGTCCGACGACGACCTTGACCCAGGTGATCGCACCGCTGGCGACGGCGGCGGCCAGGAACGCCGCCTGCGTGGTGGGGTCCACCGTCTCCCCGTCGACGCTGGCGAGCTTCAGGTCCATGCTGACGTAGTCGACCGTGCCGGCGAGCTTGCGCATCGGCGGTACCAGCGTGCCGTTGGTCTCGAGCATGACCGGCCACCCCCGGTCGGCGAACGCGCCCACCAGCCGCTCCACCCGAGCCCCCTGGAGCAGTGGCTCACCACCGGTGACGCTGATCGAGTGGTGGGGGACCTGTCCCCACAGCCGACCCACGGCGGTGACCACCCGGTCGATGGCCAGCGGGCTGGCCACGGTGTCCCAGTCGCGTCGGCCCGCCGTGGCCTCGACCCGGCACGGCCCGGGTCGACGTTCGAGCGCCTCCGGCTGATCGCAGTAGACGCAGCGGATATTGCATCCGGTCAACCGGACGAACACCTGACGCTCGCCGACGAGCGCCGCCTCACCCTGGATCGCCGAGAAGACCTCGGACACCAGGATGTCCCCGGGTACCCGCCGGGGTGCGGCGCCGTCGGTCGCCGTCACGCCAGGGCCGGGTCGTCGATGCCGGCACCGGCGAACCCCCGGGCGCGCAGCTCGCACGCCTCGCACGAACCGCAGGGCCGGTCGCCCCCGCGGTAACAGGACCACGTCAGCTGCAGGGGCGCGGCGAGGTCGACTCCGAGGCGCACGATCTGGTCCTTGGTGCAGTCGATGAGGGGGGTGCGGATGTCGACGGGGTCGCCGTCGACGCCCCGCCTCTGCCCGGTGGCGGCCACACCCCGGAAGGCCTCGATGAACTCGGGCCTGCAGTCCGGATAGCCCGAATAGTCGATGGCGTTGACCCCGATCCACACCGCGTCGAGGCCGCGGGCCTCCGCCACGCCGAGCGCCACGGCGAGGAAGATGCTGTTGCGTGCGGGTACGTAGGTGACGGGGATGCCGTCGGACGCCCCGGCGGCGGGCACCTCGATCGACGGGTCGGTCAGTGCCGAGCCGCCCCAGGCCGACGTGTCGAGCTGCACGACGAGGTGTTCGGAGCGGTAGTGACCGGCGACCCCCGAGGCCCGGTCGAGCTCGGTCCGGTGGCGCTGCCCGTAGTCGAAGGTGAGCGCGAGGGGAGGTACACCGGTGTCGGCGGTGGCCAACGCCATGCACACGGTCGAATCGAGCCCGCCCGACAGCACCACCACGTGGCGGGGCACCGTCAGGCCCCGGCGGGGCGCGCCGTTCCGTCGGCCGGTACCAGGTCCACCCACGAGTCCGTCGTCTCCCACAGCCGCAGTGCGGCCAGTGGGAGCCCGGCCACGGTCAGGAGCTCCCATGCCCGCTGGGCCAGGAGCTCGGCGGTCGGGTTCTCCAGCACCTCGTTCAGGTCCCGGTGGTCCCACGGATCGACGACCTGGGTGCGGACGACTTCCTTCAGGGTGTCGAAGTCGACCACCACGCCGTTGGCGTCGAGCGGTCCCTCGACCGTGACGTCGAGTCGGTAGGAGTGCCCGTGGACGTTCTGGCACTTGCCGGGGTGCCAGGCCAGCCGGTGGGCGGCCTCGAAGCCGAACGTGCACGAGACGCGGGTTCGTGGCGGTGTCATGGGAACGACGCTAATCGACCCGTCGCGGGCCCCGGTCCGGGCGGGACGGGCCACGCGGTCCCGGTAGGCTGGGGGTCAATGGACAGGCCCGAAGTTGGAGACGCGACGGTGCAACGACAGGACGGGGCGGGGCGTGTGACCGCAGGCACCGGGGCGTTCGGACCCAATGCCTGGCTGGTGGAGGACATGTACGAGCGCTACGTCGCCGATCCCTCCGCGGTGTCGGCGTCCTGGCAGGAGTTCTTCGCTGACTACCGGCCGGCTGGAGCGGCGGCCCCGGTCGCGCCCGCACCCGTCGCCTCCCCGTCCCCCGTCCCGTCGACCCCGGCGGCGCCGGCGGAGCCGGCGCCCACCGGTCCCGCTCCGGCGGGCACTGCGGTCGAGGGGGCCACGCCGCTGCGCGGGGCGGCGGCCCGCATCGTGGCCAACATGGAGGCATCGCTCGGGGTGCCCACGGCCACCAGCGTGCGGGTGGTGCCGGCGAAGCTGCTCGAAGTCAACCGCACGATCA
This sequence comes from uncultured Acidimicrobiales bacterium, assembly GCA_963841925.1. GTDB lineage: Bacteria > Actinomycetota > Acidimicrobiia > Acidimicrobiales > RAAP-2 > Bog-756. The sequence goes on along the minus strand of CAWJER010000002.1, from coordinate 441,210 downwards.
TCAACAACCAGCTGAGGCGCACCACGGGCGGCAAGGTCAGCTTCACCCACCTCATCGGCTATGCCGTCGTGCAGGCTCTCGGCGCCGTGCCGGCCATGAATGCCGCCTTCGTGGCCGATGCCGACGGAAAGGGCACCCCCGGGGTGCTGCGTCACGACCACGTCGGCCTCGGACTGGCCGTCGACGTCGAGAAGCCCGGCGGTCGCACGCTGCTCGTCCCCTGCATCACCGGCGCCGACACCAAGGACTTCAAGGGATTCGTGGCCGCATACGAGGACCTCGTCCGCAAGATCCACACCAACAAGATCGCCCCGGACGACTTCGCCGGCACGACCGTCACGCTCACCAACCCGGGGACCATCGGTACCGTCCAGTCGGTGCCCCGCCTCATGCCCGGCCAGGGCCTGATCGTCGGGGTCGGCGCGCTCGGCGTACCCGCCGGGTTCGAGGCGGCCGACCCGCGGAAGCTGGCCGAACTGGGCGTGGGGAAGACCGTCACCGTGACGTCGACCTATGACCACCGGATCATCCAGGGGGCCGAGTCCGGACTGTTCCTGGCCCACGTGTCCGAGTGCCTGATGGGTGGCCACGGCTTCTACCACCAGGTATTCGATGCCCTCGAGATCCCCTACGAGCCTGTCACCTGGCAGCGGGACGACAACTCCTCGGCGGAGGACGCCGACGGGGGGCACGAGCGCCTCATCAAGCAGAATCACGTCCAGACCCTGATCAACATGTACCGCGTCCGGGGCCATCTCATCGCCCACCTCGACCCGCTGGATGCCGAGGAGGTCGACCTCCACCCCGAGCTCGACCCGCTCCACTACGGGCTGACCATCTGGGACCTGCCCCGGCCGTTCGTGGCGGACGGGCTCGCCGGCAAGGAGGTGGCCACGCTCGACGAGATCCTCTCGGTCCTGCGCGACGCCTACTGCCGGACGCTCGGCATCGAGTACATGCACATCCAGGATCCGGAACAGAAGCGATGGATCCAGCAGCACGTGGAGGGCGTCTCGGCCGCCTCCGGTCCCGACGAGCAGCGCCACATCCTCGACCGCCTCAACGCCGCCGAGGTGTTCGAGCGCTTCCTCCACACCCGCTACGTGGGCCAGAAGCGCTTCGGCCTGGAGGGGGCGGAGTCGGCCATCGTCATCCTCGACGCCATTCTCGACGAGGCGGCGAGGGAAGGCCTGCACGACTCGGTCATGGGCATGTCCCACCGCGGGAGGCTCAACGTGCTGGCCAACATCGTGGGCAAGTCCTACGGGGAGATCTTCGAGGAGTTCGAGGGCAACCTCGACCCGGACTCGGTCCAGGGATCGGGCGACGTCAAGTACCACAAGGGCGCCAGGGGGCTCTTCGTCGGTCGCAGTGGGCAGTCCATCCCGCTGACCATGGCCTCCAACCCGTCCCACCTCGAGGCCGTGGACCCCGTGGTGGTCGGGATGGCCCGGGCCCGCCAGGACGCCCTCGGCGGCGAGCGGGGGAGCGGTCCCCGCCTGGTCGACGGTCCCGGCGCTCCGTTCCCGGTCCTGCCGATCCTGCTCCACGGCGACGCCGCGTTCGCCGGCCAGGGCGTCGTGGCCGAGACACTCAACCTGTCGGGACTCGCGGGCTACCGCACAGGTGGGACCGTGCACGTCGTCATCAACAACCAGCTCGGCTTCACCACGGCACCCGAAGCGGCCCGCACGTCGGTGTACCCGACCGACGTGGCGAAGATGGTGCAGGCACCGATCTTCCACGTGAACGGCGACGACCCCGAGGCCTGCGCCCGGGCGGCGCGGCTGGCCTTCGGCTTCCGCCAGGCGTTCCACAAGGACGTCGTGATCGACATGGTCTGCTACCGACGGCACGGCCACAACGAAGGTGACGACCCGAGCTACACGCAGCCGCTCATGTACGCCCTGATCGACGCCAAGCGCTCGGTGCGCAAGCTCTATACCGAAGCGCTCGTCCGCCGGGGGGACATCTCGCTGGAGGAGGCCGAGCAGGCACTCGACGACTTCGGGGCGCGGCTGCAGGCTGCCCTCGACGAGACGCGGGCCGAGGCCGAGGACGCCCCGCCGCCCCCGGTAAGCCTGCCCGAGTACATCCAGCCCGACCTGTACATCCCGCGCATCGACACCGGCATCGACCCGGAGACGGTCACGCGCCTCGCCTCGGTGGTGCGCTCGGTGCCCGAGGGCTTCGTGATGCACCCCAAGCTGGCCCGCCAGTTCGAGCAGCGAGACAAGGTCGTGGCCGACGGCGAGATCGACTGGGCGCTGGGCGAGGCGCTGGCCTTCGGCTCGCTGCTCCTCGAGGGAACCAACGTCCGTGTCACCGGCCAGGACACCCGGCGGGGCACGTTCTCCCACCGCCACGCCGTGCTGGTCGACCACCAGACCGGACTCGAGCACGTGCCGCTCGAGGGGCTGGAGGGGGGACGGTTCACCATCCGCGACTCGCTGCTGTCGGAGTATGCGTGCGTCGGCTTCGAGTACGGCTATTCGGTCGAGGCCCCCAACGACCTGGTGGCGTGGGAGGCCCAGTTCGGCGACTTCTGGAACGGTGCCGAAATCATCGTCGACAACTTCCTCGTGGCCGCCGAGGACAAGTGGGGCCAGAAGTCCGGGCTCGTGCTGCTGCTGCCCCACGGGTACGAAGGACAAGGTCCCGAGCACTCCTCCGCCCGTATCGAGCGCTTCTTGACCCTGTGCGCTCGGGGCAACCTGCGGGTGACCCAGCCGACGACCTCGTCGCAGTACTTCCACCTGCTCCGAGCCCAGGTCCGGGTGCCCGACCGCAAGCCACTCATCGTCTTCACGCCCAAGTCGCTGCTGCGTGCCCGCCAGGCCCGCTCACCGATCGCCGCCTTCACGTCGGGCTCGTTCGACGAGGTCCTGGACGACCCGGCGGCGTCGGAGGGCCTCGACCGGGCCGGGGTCAGCCGGGTCGTGCTGTGCTCGGGCAAGGTGGCCTTCGATGCCATCGGCCGGCGTGACGGGCTCGGTGATGCCGGGGCCCACGTGGCCGTCGTCCGTGTCGAACAGCTGTACCCGTGGCCCAAGGACGGACTGGCCGACGTGCTGGCGCGCTATCCCCGGGCCGAGGAAGTGGTGTGGCTCCAGGAGGAGCCCGAGAACATGGGCGCCTGGAACTTCGTGCACAGCCGGCTCCATCGGCTCCTGCGCAGCTCGCACACGCTGCGCCACGTCAGTCGGGCCGAGTCGGCCAGTCCCGCGTCGGGCAGCGCCGCCCTGCACCGACTGGAGCTCGAGGACCTGCTGATCCGGGCGGTGGGCTGAGCCGCATCCCCGGACCCCCGCACCGGTCCACCGGCCGGTCCACGGCCGGCCGACGGCGCTCCGTCAGTCCAGGAAGTCGCGGGCGAGGGCCATCCACATCTCGGTGGACAGCCGGAGCGACTCCACGTCGACCCGCTCGTCGACGCCGTGGAACATCGCTCCGTACTGCTCGAACCCGATGTCGGTGCTGTGGAGGCCGAAGCCGTACGACACCGATCCGAGGGTCCGCGTGTAGCGGGCGTCGGTGGCACCGACGGTCAGGAACGGGACCATGGTGGCACCCGGGTAGAACACGGTGCTCACCCGCTCGAGGGCATCCCACAGCGGCGTGTCGACGGGGGAGGTGGAGGCCGGTTCCTCCGCCAGGAAGGCGATCTCGACGTCGTCGGCCAGGTCGCCGAGCACATCGGCCAGCATGGCTCGCACGTCGCCCGTGTCCCACCCCGGCAGGGCCCGGATGTCGACCTCCAGCTCGACGCGGTCCGGGATCACGTTCGTCTTCGTGCCGGCCCGCATGACGGTCGGGGCCATGGTGGTGTGGGTGCAGGCGTGGGCCTGGCGGGCCAGGCCCAGCAGCGGCAGCTCGTCGCAGAAGGTGTCGATGCGGTCCGGGTCGAGGAGCGGCTCGGACAGCTCCGGCGGGAACCCGAGGCCGGCGATGAACCGGGTCCACGCCTCGTGGAGCTCGGCCTGGGGGCGGTACTTGTCGATCCTGCGTACGACCTCGGCCGCCTTCACCAGGGCGTTGTCCGTGCGTAGGGGCTGCGAGGCGTGACCCGGCGTACCCCTGACGGTCAGCACGCACCAGAAGACGCCCTTCTCGCCGACGATGACCGGGAGCCGCGGGAGCCCGTCGGCCCCGCTCATGGGGAATCCGCCGGACTCGGTGATGACGTAGTCGGTGCGGATGTCGTCGGCGGCGTTGGCGCACAGCCACCGGGCGCCGTAGGTGGACAGCGCCTCCTCGTCGGCCACGGCGATGTAGGTGAGGTCGCCTTTCGGCCGGAAGCCGCCGAGGGCCAGGTGGCGCATGCCCGTGGCCATCGTGGTCGTGAGGTTGAGCATGTCGATGGCGCCCCGACCCCACACGACGCCGTCGATGAGCTCGCCGCCGAACGGGTCGTGGCTCCAGTCGTCGGGATTGGCCGGCACGACGTCGGTGTGGCCGAGCAGCGTCAGCGACGGTGCAGCTGGGTCGGAGCCGGCGAGCTTGGCCACCAGCGAGGTGCGCCCGGGGGCGGGCTCGTAGGTCTCGAGCTCGACGCCCGAGCCCTCCAGATACGCGGTCAGGAGGTCCGCGCTCCGCCGCTCCTGGCCCGAGGCCGGGGTCCCGTCGTTCACGCAGGCGTTCCGGATGAGGTGCTGGAGGAGTTCGGTGGCCTCGTGGGCCCGGTCGATGTCGGTGGTCACGGCCCGATCCTACGGCCCGTGGATCTGCCCGGCCGGAGTCCATCGGGTTCCGACCGGGCCGGCGAGGGCGCCGGGACGGTAACGCGATCCCGACTCCCGTGGCACCCCGAAACGGACCATACGCAGGGAAGGTGTCCGGCAGGTGGTTGACTGGTTGCACTTATGGACTCCCGAACCCCTGACCGTCGGCGCATCGTCGTCGACGGCTCCAATATTGCAACCGAGGGTCGCACCCTGCCGAGCCTGGCCCAGCTGAACGAGGCCATCGAGACCTTCCTGGAGGAGTACCGGGGGTTCACCGCCGAGGACGTGACCGTCGTCGTCGACGCCTCGTTCGGGCATCGGATCGACCCGGCGGAGGTGAAGTCCTTCGAGGACGCCATCGAGCACGGCGAGATGGTCACGCCGCCCGCCGGTGCCGTCGGGCGCGGTGACGGCTTCATCCTGCGGATTGCCGAGAAGTCCGGCGCGCTCGTGCTCTCGAACGACTCGTTCCAGGAGTTCCACGCCGAGCGGCCGTGGCTCTTCGAGCCGGGACGGCTCATCGGAGGCAAGCCCGTTCCCGGGGTGGGCTGGGTGTTCACGCCCCGTACGCCTGTGCGGGGCCCGCGCAGCCGGTCGGTCACGGCCAAGTCCAAGCGCGAGTCGAAGGCGTCCGACGAGGCGGTCGACGTGTCCGACGGAGCCCGCGGGGTGGAGGGAGGCGAGACCGACGGAGTCGATGCCGCAGTGAAGTCGAGGCGCTCCCGTCGGCGCCGAGGCTCCCGCGGATCCGGTGGCTCGCCCGTCGCCGAGACGACGACGGCTCCGGCCGAGGACGAATTCGCAGGCGCCGTCGAGGTCGAGGAGCCGACGGTCCTGCCGGCCTCGGACACGGTGGACGTCGATGACGCCTACGAAGACGTCGGTCGTCGTTCGAGCGCTGCCGCCAAGAAGGCCACCAAGGCGGCCAAGGTAGGCAAGGCCACCAAGGCCACCAAGGCGGTGAAGGCCACGAAGGCCACCAAGGCCACCAAGACCACCAAGGCCACCAAGGCGGCGAAGGCCACGAAGGCCACCAAGGCCACCAAGGCCACGAAGGCCACCAAGGCCACCAAGACCACCAAGGCCACCAAGGCGGTCAAGGCCACGAAGGCGACCACGGCCACCAAAGCGACCGCTGCCGTCAAGGCCACTGAGGCCACCAAGGCAACCAAGGCAACCAAGTCCACCCAGGCAACCAAGGCGACCCCGGCCACCAAGACCACCAAGGCCGTCAAGGCAGCGGTGCCGGTCACCCAGGCGGCAATGCCGACGAAGGCCACCAAGACCACCAAGAAGGCGGCCCCGGTAACAGGGGTGGAGCCGGCACCACCGTCACCCGAGCCGAAGGGCCGCGACCTGCCGGTCGGGGAGGCACTCAACGACGGAATGACGTTCATCACCTTCGTGGCGGAACACCCGATCGGCAGCACCTTCGAGGGTGAGGTCGTGTCGTTCACCTCGCACGGTGCGCACGTCGATGTCGGTGGGATGCTGTGTCACGTGCCCTTGCGCAATCTCGGCGATCCACCTCCGCAGAAGGCGCGGTCGGTGCTCGCCAAGGGGGAGACCCGCACGTTCGAACTGGTCTCGCTCGATGCCCCGCGCCGTCGTGCCGAGATCGCCCTTCCCGGGTTCGGCGCCTGAGGTCCGACCCTCGCCGGGCGGCGACGGTAGTGGGCTCTTCGGAGCCGGGCGGGGTGGAGCGCATCGACCGACACCGTGGGCGCCGCGGGTGAAGGGGCCCTGAGCGGGACGTGCGGGATCGTGATGTAGGCATCCACTCCGATGCACGGGAGTTGGGGAGGGCACGGCCTCCAACGGCTCGGAGGATGGAGCAGAGGGGTGATTGCTCGGCGGGCGGGCACCCGCGAGGGAGTTCGTGCCACACAGTTCGACGTGGAAGCGACCGGCGACGGCCTAGGCAGCCATCCCCACGATCGGCTTGCTGAGCGTGAGTGCTCCCGCCGAGCCGCTGTACAGGGCGTCGCCGTAGGCGAAGATGCCGCCGTCGGAGGCGGCCAGCCAGTACCCCCCGCCGTCCCCTGTCGGCGCCACGCCGATGATGGGCCGGTTCAAGGGCATCCCCCCCGCCGACCCGTAGAAGCCGGCGCCGCCGTAGGCGAAGACCCCGCCGTCCGACGCCACCAGCCAGTACCCGTCGCCACCCGGCGCCGCCGCCATGCCCACGATGGGCTTGTTGAGGGGGATCCCCCCGCCGACCCGTAGAAGCCGGCGTCGCCGAAGGCGAAGACCCCGCCGTCCGACGCCACCAGCCAGTACCGCGTCGCCACCCGGCGCCGCCGCCATGCCCACGATGGGCTTGTTGAGGGGGATCCCCCCCGCCGACCCGTAGAAGCCGGCGTCGCCGTAGGTGAAGACCCCGCCGTCCGACGCCACCAGCCAGTACCCGTCGCCACCCGGCGCCGCCGCCATGCCCACGATGGGCCTGTTGAGTGCGAGGTCCACCCGCCGACCCGTAGAAGCCGGCGTCGCCGTAGGTGAAGACCCCGCCGTCCGACGCCACCAGCCAGTACCCGTCGCCACCCGGCGCCGCCGCCATGCCCACGATGGGCCTGTTGAGTGCGAGGTCACCCGCCGACCCGTAGAAGCCGGCGTCGCCGTAGGCGAACACGCCGCCGTCGGAGGCGACCTCACGGTAGGAGTTGAACAGGGGGGTGGGCTCGGAGTTGGTGGGGGCGGGGAGCGCCCCGAACCCGAGGACGTGGCCGTCCGCGGCGCCGACGTAGACGCGGTTTCCGCCGATGCCGGGCGGATTGAACTTGGTGCCTGTGCCGATCGGCCACTGCCCGAGCATCCGCAGCGTCCCGTTCTGAGGGACCGGGTCGTAGGCCTGCAGTGACGAGTCGGGATCGCTGCCGTCCGCCATGTGGACGATCCACAGGACCGCGGTGCCCGAGGTCGTGCCGTCCGACGTGATCACCGGACCTGATGACCCGAAGCCCGTCGACGGGGGCGACGTCAGGACCGGGGTCAGCGTCGGTGTCGTGGCGCCCGTCACCTGGTACGCATCGAGCCCTCCGGGCGTGGATCCGTCGACGGCGTTGTTGATGAAGATGTACCCCCCGTCGCCCGGCCATACGCCGGCGGTCGACCAGACGGGCCCCGCGGGCCCGTACTCGGACACGGCGCCGTCGGTGTCGCCCGGCCCGGTCTCGAAGCCGCCCAGCGAATCGCGGTTCAGGAGGTAGGCCCGTCCCTCCTTGCCGTCCATGAAGATGAGGTTCGGGTCGTCGGTGCCCGCACCGAACTCGGGCGGGAGAACCACCGGGGCCCCCGTCCCGAGATCGAAGTCGTTCGCGTCGAGGTACGCAGCGTTGGACGGCGTGAAGAAGTCGGTCGGCTCGAGGGTGCCGTCGGGCTGCACGACGAGCCGGATGACCGAGCTGGCGAGGTCGGCCGGCGGGTCCGCCCCGGGCACCGGCCCCGAGGGATAGGTGGCGTCGAAGGCATTTCCCGTCGCCAGCAGGATCTGGTTGGGTCCGTCGGACACCAGCCCACCACCGGACTGCCAGATACCGCCGCCGTTGCCGGTGTTGTCGCTCTCGACGGCCCACATGGTGGTCTGGTGCCCTGTCGTGGACACCCCTGCTACCAGGCCGCCGTAGGGCAGGTTGTCGCAGTGGGAGGCGAACGCCGCGTACACGACACCGCCGAGGAGCAGGAGTCCCGGCCGCTGCAACTGCTGGGTCGCCGAGAAGGTCTGGGCGGGGTCGTTCTGGGCCGGCCCCTCGATCTGCACGGGGAAGCCCGGCTCCTCATCGCCGGTGCCGGGGTCGATGGCGTGCATGAAGTAGCCGACCGGGCCGCTGTCACCGGACAGGTACGCGTCACTGGTCAGGTAGGCGATGCCGGTCGCCGGGTCCACCGTGGGCGTGGAGGTGATCCCGATGTCCGGTTCGAGGTCGGTGCAGTCGGTCTCGGCGTAGGGCTGCTTCAACTGTCGGGACCATCGGACGGCCCCGGTGGCCGGATCGAGCCCGTAGATCCAGTTGGTCTCGGTGCCGACCAGCAGCGTTCCGTCGTCGAGCAGTGGTTGGGCGTACACCTGGCCGTTCACGGGAGTCGAGAAGAGCTGCCCGAACCCGGACGACCCGACGAGGACCGGGCTCAGGCCGGACTCATCCGGGTACCAGCCGTCCCTGGAGTCGTCGCCCCGGCTGGTCGCCCCGTCCGGGAACTCGGTCGACACCGTCGACCGGACCTGGGCGCGTTCGAGCGCCGCCGGCGCACCGCCCGCGGCGGAGGCGCCGGAGGCGACACCGGACCACGCTCCGGTCGCGGCGACGAAGAGGAGTGCCATCGACGCAGCGGCCAGCCGGCCCGAGTGTGCGAGTCGACGAGGTCGAGGTCGTTGCTGTGGGCGAGCCATGGTCCACGGCCTTTCGGTCGATATCGGTCAGCGTGCGCCGGGGCGGGCGCAGATGGCGTGCACGATCGCCCCGACTCCTTGGCCGGTCCCCCGGGAACGCCAGAGCATCGCATATCCGGACCGGGCGGAGGTGCGGCCCGCATCATCCGCAGGCTGGGGTCACCACACCGGGGCGAAGTCCGAGCCCGTCAGGATCGGCAGGTGGTGAGCGATCGGCCCGTTGGTTCGACCTCGGCGACCGCCTCGGGTCGCCGGCCCCTCGCTGTCGGTCCGTATGGCCACCGCCGGTGGCGAATGGCCGACGACCCGACAGGGGGCGGTGTGACGTTCGGCCCCTCCACCGCTACTCCGTCGACCGCTGTACGGGGGACCGGGCACGGCGGGACGGCGGCCCCGGCGGGCGCCGGAAGAACGCCCGCCGGCTCCAGCAGTCGACTCCCCACCGTCTGATCGGCAACCACCGCCCACCGTCCCCAACCGGTCGCCGGGGAGGTGGGGCAGTCACGGGGTCCACCAGCCGACCCCGCACCGCATGCCCCTGGCCCCTCGTCGAGGCGTCACCGCCGCGAGTCGGCGGCCCGCGTGAACTCCCCTTCGCGTCGGGTGTCGCTGTATTCGCCGCAGTGGGCACAACGGACCGCCGGCCCGGTGACGGTCGAATAGATCCCCTGCACGATCTTCTCCCGAGTCATCTGTGCTGCGGTGAACTCGAGTCCGCCACAGAACCAGCAGCGCTGGCGACCCTCCTTGTCGACTCCGACGACACGCATCAACCGCCTCCTGGTTCGCGTCCACCGCCACGGCAGACCTCTCACCATCCAGTCGGCACGTTCGCGGGACCACTTGACCGGATCCGCGGTCGATGCGGGGTGGTTGACGGCTGCTCCGGACAGGACGAAGTGGTGGGCGGTCGCCGCACATCCGCAGTCCCGGGTCCCCGGCGACCGCCCGCTTCTGCGGCCGTGATCCGCTGGGTTCTTCCCGGCGCGCATCCGGCCGGACGGCCGGTCGTTCCTCTTCCGGATCGACCGGGTGACACCGAGCCCCGACGGTATCCTCGGTGCTACCGTCGGCTCGTGGCCTGGACCGGTTGATGCGGTGAACGAGTTGGATCGTGCGAGGTACATCTCGCTCACCACGTTCAAGATGGACGGTTCACCCGTCTCGAGCCCCGTGTGGATCACGGGTGCCGCCGGGACCTACTCGTTCACCACCGGCGACAAGGCATGGAAGACGCGGCGGCTACTGCGCAACTCCTCAGTTCGTGTGCACGTCTGTGACATGCGGGGTCGGGTTGACCCGATGGCAACCACGTACGTGGGAACAGGTGAGGTGGCCAGCTCGGCAGATGCCGTGGCCGCAGCCGAGCTGGCCTTGGCGGCGAAGTACGGCTGGCAGTTCCACGCCATCAAGATCGTCGACGGCCTGAGGGGCCGCTGGGGTCGGGGAGAGCACCAGGAGCCCGTCGCCGTCCACCTTTCGCTCAGCAAGGGCTGACCATGCCGACGGTCGCGTGTGCACGTGTGCGCCGGCATCTCGTCTGAGGAGCGCAGGGCCTCGCCCACGGCGTGGCCGGTGCCGTTGCATCGAATCCATCAGCGAACCGTCACCCTGCGGCACGTCGGTCTCACCTGACGCCCGTCATCTCGCCACCACGGGATCCCCGTTACGTTGGAGTCTCGTGGGTAGCGAGCACGCAGGCCGGCAACGTCCGTGGCCATCCCGGTGTGCCGTGCGACGCATCGCCGGGGTGGTCGTGGCCGGGCTGCTCGCAGCCGCGTGTGGGTCCCCGGGCTCGTCGGCCAAACCGACTACCACCTCGCGGACGTCCGCATCGGCGACAACGTCCGTGGCGCCTCCGACGACCGGAACCGCACTGCCCGTCGAAACGTCCTCTTCCACCACTGCCACCACGGCAGCCGGTCAGTTCATCCCAGCCACGACCCCTGTCTACGAGTTCTACTCCCCTTCGCAGAACATCAGCTGTGAGATCGACTACGGGACCATCGATCCGGGCACCTCGACGCAGTCCGTCCTCTGCGAGACGATCTCGCCGACCCGGTCGGTCGTGATGGCTCCCGACGGCTCGCTACGGACCTGCTACGGGATGCAGTGCGGGAGCAACGCCGGATTGAACACCCCCACGTTGGCCTATGGGGACACGACCGGCGTTGGACCGTTCCGGTGCACCTCGACGGTGGCCGCCATGAACTGCACGGTGACAAGCGGCAGGGGATTCAGCATCTCGCGGGCGGGAATCACGGCCATCGACGGCTGACGCCAGGAAGATCCGGCCGTACCCGACACCGTGGAGTCGAGTCCCGGGTCGGGTCGACGGGGCCGTCCGTCGTCAGCGACGGGTCCGTGCCCACATTCCGGTCCTCCCGGTCACGGGTGCTCGCCGCCGCGAGCGCCGGACCCCGCAGATTTCTGTGGTGACGGTAACCTCCCCATTCGTGCGAGCCGACGACTACCTGCCCCATCGCGATCCCTTCCTCTTCGTCACCGAGCTGCGCACGGTCGACCCCGGTCGGTCCGCCACCGGCGCCTGGCAGCTGACCGGGGACGAGGCCTTCTTCGCCGGGCACTTTCCGGGGCGGCCCACCCTTCCCGGCGTGCTCATGGTCGAGGCGTTGGCCCAGCTCGGCGGCGTCGCCGTGCTCGCCGACCCGGCCTTCGCCGGCCGACTCCCTCTGTTTGGCGGCATCGAGAAGGCCCGGTTCCGGCGCCAGGTGGTTCCCGGTGAGCTCCTCGAGCTCGAGGTCACGCTGGGGCGCATGTCGGCGCGGGCCGGCAAGGGTTCGGGCCGGGCGACCGTGGGCGGGCGGCTCGCCTGCGAGGCAGAGCTGCTCTTCGTCCTGGTGGACGCCGCACCACCGGTCGAGCGCTGAGGGAACGACATGCGTATCGCCACCTGGAACGTCAACTCGCTGACCGCCCGACTACCCCGGGTGGAGGAGTGGATCGGGTACGCCCGGCCGGACGTCCTGTGCCTCCAGGAGACCAAGCAGGCCGATGCCGCCTTCCCCCACGCGGCGTTCGCCGCCCTCGGCTACGAGAGTGCCCATCACGGGGACGGTCGGTGGAACGGGGTGGCGATCGTGAGCCGCGTCGGGATCGACAACGTGTCGACCGGACTGGGCTCCTCCGACGACGACCAGGGGACACGACTGATCGGTGCCGACTGCGGCGGGGTCCGCGTGTTTTCGGCCTATGTGCCCAACGGACGGGCGCTCGACGACGAGCACTACCCAGCCAAGTTGGCGTGGCTCGCCCGGCTGCGGGCACTGCTCGACGAGACGACCGACGCCTCACTCCCGGTGGCCGTGTGCGGTGACTTCAACGTGGCGCCCGACGACCGGGACGTGTGGGACCCGTCGCAGTTCGAGGGCATGACCCACGTGAGCCCACCCGAGCGGGACGCACTCGCCGATCTCGAGTCCTGGGGTCTGGTGGATGCCTTCCGTCTCGTCTACTCCGACGACGGCCTGTTCAGTTGGTGGGACTACCGCGGCGGCTCGTTCCACCGCCATCGCGGGATGCGGATCGACTTGATCCTGGTCACGGAGGTCCTGGCCCGAACTACCACCTGGGCCCTGATCGACCGCCAGGCCCGCAAGGGCGAGAAGCCCTCCGACCACACCCCGGTCCTCATCGACACCTCGGTGGCCTGAGCCTTACCGGGCACCGCATGCTCCTGGTGCCCTGGTGCCCTGGTGCCCCGTTGCCCTGGTGCCCTGGCGGCACGCGGTGCACCGGACCCTCGACCCGACAGCTGGCTCCTCGGTCAGCCCCTCAGGTTCGCCCGGAGGTCGGCGAACCGACGGGTTGCGTCCGGGGGCGTGGTCCGGGCCTCACCAGGGGCGCAGGCGCCGACCAGGTCGCCGATCCAGGGTGAAGGTCGCCGCTCCATGGCGCGGCCCCCTCCGACGGCCCGGCCGCCGCCCATCGTGCGGCTGCGGGCCCAGGAGCACTCGAGCACCCGGCCGGCCCGGGAGAGGGCCACGTAGAGCAGGCGGCGCTCCTCGGCGAGCGCCTCGGGTGTGGTGGCGTGGACGATCGGGACGAAGCCCGACTCGAGTCCGACCACGTAGACCACCTCCCACTCGAGGCCCTTGGCCCGGTGGAACGTGGCGAGCTCGACGCCGCCGCCCGGCTCACCCCGGGTGGTCGTCGACGGCGATGGTCGAGGTCGTCGTCCCGTCGACACCTCCGGGCCGCCCTCGTCGTCGGGTGCCGGGGCGAACCGGAAGGGCACCCCCACGCCGTCGAGCATCCGGCGGACCACGGCCAACTGCTCATGGGTCCGAGCCAGGACCGCCTGACCCGACCAGGGTGTGCCCGCCTCCGCACGCCGGAGGATCGCAGCCGCCACCGCCTCGGCCTCCGCACGGTCGTCGTCGTAAACGGTAAGTGTCGGGACCGGACCGTCGTCCACGGCCGACCGGGGCGGTGTGACGTCGGCCGGGCCCAGCGCGGCCGCCGCCGCCGCCACCACCTGGGGAGTGCACCGGTGGTTCCGGTCGAGGTGCACGACCTCGAGCCCAGCGACCACGTCGGGCAGCGAGGCGAGCAGGCCGGGCTCGGCCCCGTTCCAGCCGTAGATGGCCTGGTTGGGGTCGCCGACGGCGCACAGGTCGGCACGTTCGCCCATGAGCGCACGCACCAGCCGGAACTGCGCCGGGTTCACGTCCTGGAACTCGTCGACGGCGAGGTGGCGGTAGCGCCAGTGGGACTGCTCGGCAAAGGCGGAGTCGTCGAGCAGCAGGTCGGCAGCGTGCAGGAGCACGTCGTCGAGGTCGAGGAGGCCGCGCCGCCCGAGACGGCCCTGGTAGTCGGCGAAGGTCCCAGCCACCTGGTCGAGGGGCGAGGCGACGGCACGCCCCGAAGCCGCTGCGGCCACGGCGTATCCGTCGGGGCCGATGCAGCGGGCCTTGGCCCACCCGATCTCGGTCTCGACCACCGAGGCCGTCGCCCGGTCGCCGGTCAGCTCGGCCAGGGTCCGCCACCGGTGCTCCACCAGTGCCGGCGGCGGCCGGCCACTGTCGGCCGCCCGGCGTCGCAGGAGGGTGAGGGCCAACTGATGGAGGGTCCCGGTACGCACGCCGGCGGTCGGGACCCCGTCCCGCCCGGGGGTGGCCGAGACGGGCACGTCGTAGCGGGAGAGGCGGTCGCTCAGTTCGTGAGCCGCCTTGCGGGTGAAGGTGCACACCACCGTGTGATCGGCCTCGGCCGACCGGTCGCGGATGCGCCGTGCCACGCGAAGGGTGAGGACCCGGGTCTTGCCCGAGCCGGCTCCGGCCACGATGCACAGGGCCTCGGCCGGGGACATGACCGCGCCGAGCTGGGCCGGCGTGAGGCCGGCGAGCGCCCGCTCGAACCGGTCCCCCGGTCCGGAGGACGGGATCTGGTCGAAGGGGTCCACAGGGCTGCAGGCTACCGCCGGGGTGTAGCGCCCCGGTGTGGTGGCCTCGGTAGATTGATCCGATGCCCACGACCGCCCGCTCCCACGCCGCCGCACCGGGCTGACGGTTGCCGACACGCCGTCCCGCACTCCTGCCGTCCGAAGAGGTCCTCGTCGACGTCCGTCCCCACTGGTCCTTCCTGACCGGGCCGCTGGTCGCCGCCCTGGTGGTGGTGGCCCTCGGGGTCACCCTCGACGTGGCCGTCCCGCACACCTCGGTGGCGCTGCACTGGGTCGAGGGTGCCGTGGTGGCCGTGCCGTGCGCCTGGCTGGCCGTCCGGTTCGTCCGTTGGCGCCGGTCCTGGCTGATGCTGACCTCCTTCCGGATCGTGGACCAGTGGGGCGCGGCCAAGGGCAACCAGATCGAGATACCGCTCGAATGGGTCGAGCAGGTGGTGGTCGATCAGGGGCTGGTGCGCCGCATGGTGGGAACCGGCAGCATCGACGTCGTGGTGTGGGACCAGGGTGTCCTCCACCGGATCGAGGACGCCCGCAAGCCGAGGGTCCTGGCCCGGATCGTCACCCGGCGGCTGGGGCCGCCCCCGTCGCACGGCGCCGGCACGGCATGGAGCTGATCGACCCCCGTCGACCCGTCAGGGACGGAACGCCGTCGTCCCCGGCCGGCGCCCCTCGCTGGCGGTGACCGTCCCGTCGACGGCCTCGACCCGCCACGCCGGTCGATCGAGTGTCCCGGGATCCGGGCTCCCGGGCTCACCCAGCACGACGAGGCATCCACCGAATCCCGCTCCGGTCACCCGGACACCATGGACCCCCGCGCGGGACCGGAGTGATGTCACCAGGTCGTCCAGTTCGGGGGTCGAGACCTCGAAGTCCTCGGACAGGCTCCGGTGGCTGTCGTCCATGTGTGCCCCGGCCCCGGTCAGGTCGCCGGCCACCAGTGCCGTGGCGAAGGCATCGACGCGGGCGCACTCGGTGACCACGTGCCGGGCCCGGCGCCGCAGCAGGGGGTCGCGCAGCGCCACCAGGTCGTCGGGACCGGCCAGTCCGAGCGGGCCGATGACGGCCGCCGCCGCTTCGCACTCGGCCACCCGGGCGGCGTAGGCGGACGTCCGCAGGTCGCGGCGGATCCCCGAGTCGACGACCATGAACCCGGCGGCCGGTGGCACGGGGACGACCCGGGTCGACCCGGTGGCGAAGTCGATCCGCAGGGCGTGGCCGGCCCGACCGCCGGCGCAGACCAACGGATCCATCAGTCCGACCGGGACGCCGATGCGGTGCTCGGCCTCGCGACAAAGGCCGGCCACCGTGCGGGCGTCGCCCTCGACCCCGAAGGCGTCGGCGAGCGCCACCGACAGCGCCGCACTCGACGACAGACCGGCGCCCCGGGGCAGGGTCGACGTGATGTGCACCCGGACACCGGCCGAGGGGCGGGCCAGGGCGACCATGGCGGCGACCAGGCGGGCCCAGGCAGGCTCGAGCGTGGCCACGGTGTCGGTGTCGGGCACGAGCGGCAGGACGGCCCGCTCCCCGGGATAGGCGTCCGAGGTGACGGTGACGTGGCCGTCACGGGAGCGTTCCACCTCGACCACGACGCCGAGGTCGATGGCCATGGGCAGGGCAAGGCCCTGGTTGTAGTCGGTGTGGTCCCCGATCAGGTTCACCCGTCCAGGACCGGTGCAGGCCCCGGACGGAGCTGGCTCTGCGACCATGTGGCTCCTCGGCTCCTGTCGGCACTGGGGCACCGGATGGGGCGTCCGACAGGTCGCAACGCTACCGTCAGGATGAGTGGGTGCCCCGGAGGGCCGCTGCCGACATACGATGTGAACTTCATGTTCGACGAATTGCTGGACGCCAACACCGCCTACGCCGAGGAATTCGCCCTCGAGGGAATCGCCCCCGTGGCTGCACGCGGCTTTGCGCTGGTCACCTGCATGGACAGCAGGATCGAACCACTGACCATGCTCGGTCTGCATCCGGGCGACGCCAAGATCCTCCGCAATGCCGGTGCCCGGGTGACCCCCGACGTCATCCGGTCGCTGGTGCTCGCCACCCGGTTCCTCGCCGTCCACGAGATCGCGGTGATGCAGCACACGAACTGCGCCCTGGCCGATGAGACCGACGTCGGGGTCCGCGCCCGATTGGCGGACCAGGGCACCGAAGGGGTGGAGGACTGGGAGTTCCTGGCCATGCCCGACCCGGACGGAGCGCTCCGGACCGACGTGGCCCTGCTCCGGTCCTGCCCGCAGCTCCCCGCCGACATCCGTGTCGAGGGCTGGCGTTACGACGTCGGGACGGGCCGGATCCGCCGGGTCGTGCCTTCGTGACGGGCGCCAGGGGCAGCCACGGGGCGCCCCGGGCGGTCGCCTGACGGGCACCGGGGCCCGCGGAGCATTTGACCCACGGGCGAGGGTGGGACACCATCCCGCCATGCTGTTTCCCCTACGACCGTCCCGGATCCCGGTGACCGCCCCAACGGGCGCGGTCCTGCTCACCAGCACCTGCCGAGGTGTGCGATGAGCGGCCCGCTCGACGGCGTCCGCATCATCGAGCTGGCCGGCCTGGGCCCCGCGCCGTTCGCAGGGATGATGCTGTCCGACGCGGGCGCCGACGTGATCCGGATCGACCGGTCGGACCGGGCCCAGTTCCCGCCTCTGCAGGACCCGCACGTCGACCTGATGAACCGAGGGCGCCGATCGGTCGCCGTCGACCTGAAGCACCCCGACGGCGTGGACCTGGTGCTCCGCCTGGTGGACGGCGCCGACGGCCTGATGGAGGGCTTCCGACCCGGTGTGGCCGAGCGGCTCGGACTCGGGCCCGACGAATGCCTGGCCCGCAATCCGCGCCTGGCCTACGGACGCATGACCGGCTACGGCCAGGACGGGCCGATGGCCCAGGCCGCCGGTCACGACATCGACTACATCGCCCTGTCCGGGGCGCTCGAGGCCATCGGCCGTGCCGGCGAACGGCCCGTGCCGCCCCTCAACCTGGTGGGCGACTTCGGCGGGGGCGGCATGCTCCTCGCCTACGGCATGCTGGCCGCCATCCTCAGCGCCCGAACCACCGGACGGGGCCAGGTCATCGATGCGGCCATGGTCGATGGGGCCGCCTCGCTCATGACGATGACGTACACGCTCCGAAGTGCCGGGATGTGGAAGGAGGCCCGCGGGACCAACCTGCTCGACACCGGTGCCCACTTCTACGAGGTGTACGAGACCTCCGACGGCGGGTTCATGGGGGTGGGGGCCATCGAGCCGCAGTTCTACGCCGAGCTCATGCAGCGGTTGGGGCTGGGCGACGAGGACCTGTCCACCCAGATGGACCGGACCACCTGGCCGGCCATGAAGGAGCGCTTCGCCGCCATCTTCGCCTCGAGGACCCGGGCCCAGTGGGAGCAGGTGTTCGCCGGCACGGACGCCTGTGTGGCCCCGGTGCTCTCGGCCGGCGAGGCGCCGGACCACCCGCACAACAAGGCTCGCGGTACGTTCATCGAGGTGGCGGGCGTGGTCCAGCCCGCCCCGGCCCCGCGCTTCTCGTCCACCCCTGGGGAGATCCGGCGGCCGCCGCCCAATCCCGGCCAGCACGGCGACGAGGCCCTGGCTGACTGGGGGGTGCCGGACGGGGACATCGCCGCCCTGCGGGAGTCGGGCGCC
Source organism: uncultured Acidimicrobiales bacterium (assembly GCA_963841925.1). GTDB lineage: Bacteria > Actinomycetota > Acidimicrobiia > Acidimicrobiales > RAAP-2 > Bog-756. Next base: position 423,021 of record CAWJER010000002.1, on the reverse strand, counting down.
ATCCGCTGAGCCCGGCGCACCGGGTCGGTCCGACCGAGGCGCACCGGGTCGGCCCCACCGAGGCGCCGGCTACAGGTTGACGACGGGGCAGGTGACGGTGCGGATGATGCCTTCGATGAGCTGGATCCGGCCGACGACCATGCGCCCGAGCTCGTCCATGGTGTCGGCACCAGCCCGCACGATCACGTCGTAGGGGCCGGTCACGCCCTCGGCGGTCACCACGCCGTCCAGGTCCTGGACCGTACGCGCCACCGTGGCCGCCCGACCGACCTCGGTCTGGATGAGGATGTAGGCGCTGACGGACATGTCCATCTCCTGGGGCGGTGGGCGGGGGCGACAGGCGGGCTGGGCTGTCATGCTACTGCCCGCCTCCCCCCGCCTACCATGCGCAGATGGGCGTACGGGAGCGTGGTGACCAGTTCCGCCGCCTGATCCGCTCCGCCGTCGACGACCTGTTCGACCAGCGCAGTCCGATCGGGAGGCTGGCGCTCACCCACGTGCTGATGACCGCCGGGGACACCCTGTTCGCCGTGTCGCTGGCCGGTTCGCTGTTCTTCTCCATCTCACCCACGGCGGCCAAGGACAAGGTCCTGCTCTACCTGCTGCTCACCATGGGACCGTTCGCCGTGGTGGCGCCCGCTCTCGGGCCCCTCGTCGACCGGAGCCGGGGTGCCCGGCGGGCCATGGTGGTCAGCTCCGCCCTGGGCCGGGCCGTCCTGTGCCCGTTCATCGCCCGCGACATCCATTCGCTCCTGCTGTTTCCGGAGGCGTTCGTGATGCTCGTCCTGTCCAAGGTCTACCTGGTGACCAAGGGCGCCCTGGTGCCGGAGATGGCCGCGCTGGAGATGATCGACCTGGGAGAGGATCCGGGCGCTGTGGCCCCGGTGCCGTTCGACGACACCGGGGGGACGAGATCGGACGACTTCGCCGCGCCGCCCTCGGAACGCACCCCCCCGTACGGGACGCCACCGGTCGTGCACGTCGACGACCCGGTCACCGGGAACGATGTGGTCGAACCCGACCTCGCCACGCTCAACGCCCGCCTGGGCCTCCTCGCCTCGCTTTCCGGCTTCGCCTTCGCCGTGCCGGCGGTGGCCATCCTCAAGCTGGCAGGGGCGCCGGCCGTGCTGTGGGTGTGCACCGGCGTGTTCGCGGTGGCCGTCGTGGCCGGCACGCGGCTGCCTGTCCGCCGCGCTGTCCGGGCCGCCCGGCGGGGGAGGGGGGCCACCGCACGGAAAGCCGACGCCGACGCCGTGGTCGAGCATGCCCCCGACACCGACGAGTGGTGGCTGGAGGAGCAGCGCGACCTAGCGGCGTTCCGTCCCATCGCCGGGACCCAGGTGATCCTCGCCCTGACGCCGATGTCGGTGCTGAAGGGGCTCCTCGGGTTCCTCACCTTCCTGTTCGCCTTCGGACTGCGACGCGAGGGCGCCGCCACCTGGTGGTACGGGCTCCTGATCGGCGCGCTGACCGCCGGAGCGGTCATCGGCGTACTCCTGGTCGGGCGTATCCGCCGGGTACTGAGCGAGCAGCAGATGCTGACGGCCTCACTGTGGCTGGTGGCCGTCGCCGGGCTGTTCGGGTGGATCTTCCCCTACCGTGAGCTGCAGGCCCTGGTGGCCGTGTGCGTCGGGGCCGCCGGAGCGATAGCCAAGCCGTCCTTCGACGCACTGGTGCAGCGCCACGTCCGCGAGTCGGACCAGGGGCGCGCCTTCGCCCGGTTCGAGACCCGGCTGCAGCTGATGTGGGTGGTCGGGTCCCTGGTCGGTGTGGTGCTGTCGTTGTCGATCCCGGCGGGCAACCTGGTGCTCTTCGGGGTGGCCGTCATCGGAGCCCTGTCCTACATGAACGCCCTGCGCTCCGCCCGCCCGGACACCGGCTGAGCACTACCGGCCGGACAACTGCTCGACGGGGCGGCTCACCCGAGGCTCCGACGGGTGTGCGGACCGGTGCCCCAACCCGGGGTAACCGGCGACCGACCCCGGGGACGCCGTCAGGCGAGCTTGGACTCCAGCTCGTCGACCTCGGCAGCCAGCGCGGCGGGCAGCTTGTCGCCGAATTTGGCGAAGTGCTCCCGGATCGATGGCACCTCGGACCGCCATTCGTCGACGTCGACGTGCAGGAGCGTCTCCATGTCGGCCGCCGAGACGTCGAGGCCGTCGGTGTTGATGGCCGTGGCCGTGGGCAGGAGTCCGATGGGGGTCTCGACGGCCTCGCCCTTGCCGCTCACCCGCTCGAAGACCCATTCGAGGACGCGGGAGTTCTCGCCGTAGCCGGGCCAGAGCCAGCGGCCGTCGGCGTCCTTGCGGAACCAGTTGACGTAGAAGATCTTCGGGAGCTTCTCGGGGTCGGCGCCCTCGCCGATCTCCAGCCAGTGGGCGAAGTAGTCGGCCATGTTGTATCCACAGAAGGGCAGCATGGCGAACGGGTCGCGACGCAGGTTGCCCACGGCGCCGGCGGCGGCGGCCGTCGTCTCGGAGGCCATGATCGAGCCCAGGAACACGCCGTGGCGCCAATCGCGGGACTGGAACACCAGCGGCACGACCGAGGCGCGGCGGCCGCCGAAGAGGATGGCGTCGATCGGCACACCGGCCGGATCTTCCCACTCCGAGGCGATGGCGGGGTCCTGGGCGGCCGGCACCGTGAACCGGGCGTTCGGGTGCGCGGCGGGGGAGCCGGAGTCCGGGGTCCAGTCCTCGCCCTTCCACGACGTGAGGTGGGCCGGGGCGTCGTCGGTCATCGACTCCCACCAGATATCGCCGTCGTCGGTGAGCGCGGTGTTGGTGAAGATCGTGTTGGCGTCCATGGTCAACATGGCGTTGGGGTTGGTGTGCGAATTGGTGCCGGGCGCGACGCCGAAGAAGCCGGCCTCGGGGTTGATGGCGTAGAGCCGGCCGTCGGCGCCGAACTTCATCCAGCAGATGTCGTCGCCGACGGTCTCGACCTTCCAGTCGGGCAGGGTCGGGATGAGCATGGCCAGGTTGGTCTTCCCGCAGGCGGACGGGAACGCGCCGGTCACGTAGCGGGTCTCCCCGGCGGGCGAGGTCAGCTTGAGGATGAGCATGTGCTCGGCGAGCCAGTTGTCGTCGCGAGCCATGACCGAGGCGATGCGCAGGGCGAAGCACTTCTTGCCCAGCAGGGCGTTGCCGCCGTAGCCCGAGCCGTACGACCAGATCTCGCGGGTCTCGGGGAAGTGCACGATGTACTTGTTGTCGGCGTCGCACGGCCACGCCACGTCGGACTGACCGGCGGCCAGGGGCATCCCCACCGAGTGCAGGCACGGGACGAACTCGCCGTCACTCCCGAGCACCTCGAGGGCACCCCGGCCCATGCGGGTCATGATCCGCATCGACACGGCGACATAGGCCGAGTCGGTGATCTCCACACCGATGTGGGCGATGTTCGAGCCGAGCGGACCCATGGAGAAGGGGACCACGTACATGGTGCGGCCCCGCATCGAGCCCGCGAACAGGCCGTTGAGGACGCCCCGCATCTCCGCCGGGTCCCGCCAGTTGTTGGTGGGGCCGGCGTCGGCCTCCTCGGTCGAGCAGATGTAGGTCCGGTCCTCGACGCGGGCCACGTCGCCCGGATCGGAGTGGGCCCAGTAGCTGTTCGGGCGTTTGGCCTCGGACAGCTTGGTGAAGGTGCCGTTGTCCACCAGCAGCTGGCACAGGCGGTCGTACTCCTCGGCCGAGCCGTCACACCACACGACGTCGGCGGGCTCCGTCAAGGCGGCGATCTCGTCGACCCATGCGATCAGCTTCTCGTGCTCGGTGGGGGGCATGGGCTGGTTCTTCCTCCTCGATTGTCCGGCGGCCGCAGGGGCCACCGTTCACACGGGTCGTCCCGCGTGGTGGGTGTCGGCACGACCCAACGATTCTAGTGGGGCCCGGCCGCGGACAATGCTAGGCAAGTCGTGTGCGCAGACCCAATTCGGAGGATGCCGGGGAGGCCGGTGAGGCCGGTGAGGACGAGTTCGCCCTGATCGACCGGCTCCGTGCGCTGTTCGCCGGCGGGTCGGTCACACTTCGGGCCGGTGACCTCGGCATCGGCGACGACGCGGCCGCCGTCACGCTCGACCACCCGGGCCGGGTGGTCCTCTCCACCGACCTGGTCGTGGAAGGCGTCCATGTCGATCGATCGGTCAGCGAACCCGAGGACATCGGGTGGAAGGCGCTGATGGTGACCGTGTCCGACCTGGCCGCCATGGGGGCCACGGCCTCCTACGCGCTGCTGTCGGTGGCAGCTCCCCCGGGGTTCCCGGTCGAGCGCCTGGGCGACGGTGTGGCCGAGGCGGCCGAGGCCTGCGGCTGTGCCGTGGTCGGGGGCGACCTGTCCGGCGCGCCGGTCCTGGTCGTGTCGGTGACGGCCGTGGGGTCCGTGGCCGACGGCGAGGCCGCCCTGCTGCGCAGGGACGGTGCCCGTCCCGGTGACAGCCTCGTCGTCACCGGGCCCCTCGGGGCGTCGGCCGCCGGACTGCGACTGCTCGCAACGCCGGGCGGGACAGCCGGCCGTCCGGTCCCACCCGCTCTGGCGGCCGCCCACCGTCGTCCCGTGGCCAGGCTGGCCGAGGGCGCCGTGGCGCGGGCGGCAGGGGCGTCGGCGGCCATCGACGTGTCCGACGGGCTGGTGGCCGACGTGGTGCACCTGGCCGAGGCGTCGGGCGTGGGACTCGAACTCGTGGTGGGTGAGGCGGCCGTCGCCCAGGGCGCCACCCGCGACGAGGCGCTGGGCGGTGGTGAGGACTACGAACTGGTGCTGGCCACGGGCGACCCCGACGGGCTGCAGGCCGCCTTCGCCGGCGCGGGACTGCGCCCGCCCATCCCGATCGGGCACTGCACGGGCCGTGCCGGAGTCGTGACGCTGCAGGACGGGGGCTACCGGCGGGCGGTTGGCGCCACCGGTTCTGAGGGGACGGTCGGCGAGCCGGACCGGCCCGCGTCCGGATCAGCCCGGGTAGGTACGGACCGGGCGCTTGGTGACCTTGCCCGAGCGGATGCACGAGGTGCAGACACTCAGGCGCTTGGGGGCCCCGTCCACGACGGCGCGCACCTTCTGGATGTTGGGATCCCAACGACGCTTCGTCCGCCGGTGGGAGTGACTGATGTTCATTCCGAACGACGGCTTCTTGCCGCAGACCTCGCACACCGCTGCCATGACACTCCGACTTCCTCTAAGAACCTCTGGGTAAGTCGCAAAGGTTAGCATCCTGCCCATGGTCGCCCTCGACGCCTTGGATGCAGCTGAGCTGCGCCGTGTGATCGGCACGTTCCGGGACGGCCTGCGGAGCCATCAGGAGCTGATCAACCGGCTCAATGTCTATCCCGTCCCCGACGGCGACACGGGCACGAACATGGCGCTCACGCTGGAGTCCGTCGTCGCCGAGCTCGACGGGCTGGAGTCCCCGGACCTCCCGCCACGTGCAGGGCGATCGCCCACGGCTCGCTCATGGGCGCCCGGGGGAATTCCGGGGTCATCTTGTCCCAGCTCCTGCGGGGCCTGTCCGACGGGCTCGACGCACCGGGCGGTCGCCCGTCGGCGAAGGAGCTGGCCGCGGCCCTGACCACGGCCGACGAACTCGCCCGCGAGGCGGTCATGCGCCCGGTCGAGGGGACCATCCTGACGGTCGCCCGGGGAGCCGCCGAGGCGGCGCGTTCGGCCGCGGACGGAGGCGCCGCCCTGTTGGCCGTGGCCGAAGCGGCCCGCGACGGGGCCGCCGAAGCGCTGGAGCGCACCCCGACCCTCCTGCCGGTGCTGGCCCAGGCGGGCGTCGTGGATGCCGGAGGCACCGGCTACGTCCTGCTCTTCGACGCGCTCCTGGCCGTCCTCGACGGTCGGGACATGCCCGAACCGCCGGAGCTGCCCGAGGTGGCCCCCGGGATCCCGGGGGTGCCGGGCGCCGACGGGGGCACGAGCGAGGCCGATGCCGCGCTCGCCGGGCTCCGTTACGAGGTCATGTACCTGCTGGAGGCTCCCGACGAGACCGTTCCCGCCTTCAAGGAGGTGTGGGCCGGGCTCGGCGACTCCATCGTGGTCGTGGGCGGGGACGGCCTGTGGAACTGCCACATCCACACCGACGAGGTCGGCCCGGCCATCGAGGCCAGCCTGGACGCCGGGCGCCCCCGCAACATCCGGGTCACCGACCTGCTCGAGGAGGTCGAGGAGGAGCGGTGGGTGCGCGAGGGTGCCGGTGACCTCGCCTCGGGCCCGTCCCAGGCCCCGCTCGGTCCGACCCCGGTCACCGCTGTGGTCGCCGTGGCCAGCGGCGACGGCATCGGCCGTATCTTCCGCTCGCTCGGCGTCCAGCGCCTCATCGCCGGGGGCCAGTCGATGAACCCCTCGATCGCCGAGCTCGTCGAGGCCGTCGACGAACTGGACTCCGACGATGTCATCGTCCTCCCCAACAACGGCAACATCCGGCCGGTGGCCAACCGGGTCGACGAACTGAGCGGCAAACGGGTCTGGGTGGTCCCCACCGAGACGATCGCCGAGGGCTTCGCCGCCCTGCTCGCCTACGACCCCGAGGCCGGAGGGGAGGCCAATGCCGCCGCCATGGAGGCGACGGCCCGCAAAGTGGTCCCCGGCGAGGTGACCCGGGCGGTGCGTGACTCCGAGACCCCGGCGGGCCCGGTCCGCAAGGGCGACTGGCTGGGCCTGTCCCGCGACGGCATCGAGGTGGTGGGGGACACCCTGGCCGGACGCCTCGTCCGCCCTCCTCGACCTCCTGGTCACCGACGACCACGACCTGGTCACCATCATCGAGGGCGAGGGCTCGGGCGCCGCCGACACCCGGCGCATCACCGAGTGGCTGCGCGAGGCGCGCCCGGCGGTGGAGACCGAGGTCCACCACGGCGGCCAGCCCCTCTACCCGTACCTGTTCTCGATCGAGTGACGGGCGGCGAGTGACGGTGCGCCGGTGACCGGCCCCGCCACGGACCCGGTGTCGCCCGACGTGGCCGCCGGCCGGCGCCTCGGCCAGTTGGCCGAACTGCCGGTCACCGTGCTCCGGGGGGTCGGGACCGGTGTGGCCGCCGACCTGGCCGAGCTCGGGATCTCCACCGTCCTCGACCTGGTCACCCACTACCCGCGCCGGTACATCGACGGCACCCGAATGGTGACGATCGACAGGCTCGCCGAGGGGGACAAGGCGACCGTCCTGGCCACGGTGGCCCGGGTCAGCGCCCCGCCGCCGCGGGCCGGCCGGGGGCGGCGGGCACCGGCCCGGGTCCAGGTGGACCTGGCTGACCGGGGTGGACGTATCGGCGCCGTCTTCTTCAACCAGGCGTGGCGGGCCAGGCAGCTCCCGGTGGGTACGCTGGTCCTGGCCTTCGGACCGGTGACCTCCTACCGGGACCGCCTCCAGATGGTGAACCCCACGGTCGAGGTGTTGCGGGGCTCCGACGAGGGCACGACCGAGGACGACGGCCCGTCGTCGGGCCGGATCTACCCGGTGTACCCGCTGACCGACAAGGCCGGACTCACGTCGGCCCGCATCGGCCGGCTCGTCCACGAGGCGCTCGACCGGGCCGGGCAGTTCGCCGACCCGCTGTCGGCCCGCACCCGGGAGCGACTCGGACTGCTCGACCGCACAGCGGCCTTCTCCGGCATCCACCGGCCGGCGGCCATGAACCAGGTCGAGCCGGCCCGCCGACGGCTCGCCTTCGACGAGCTGCTCCGGCTCCAGCTCGCCCTGGTGCTCCGACGCCAGCGCCTCCACGAGGACGCCCGTGGCATCCGCCACCCGCTGGCCCGGCCCGACGGGTCGTCCACACTGGTACAGCAGTTCACCGACCGGCTGCCGTTCCCTCTGACCGGGGCGCAGGCCCGGGCCGTCGCCGACCTGTCCACCGACCTGGCGGGGCCGCTGCCCATGCACCGGCTGCTCCAGGGTGACGTCGGTGCCGGCAAGACCGTCGTCGCCGTGTCCGCCCTGCTGATCGGCATCGAGGGTGGGCACCAGGGCGCGCTCATGGCGCCCACCGAGGTGCTGGCCGAGCAGCATGCCACCGAGGTCCGTCGGCTGGTGGACGGGCTGGAGGTCGCCGACCCGACCACCCTCGAGGGACGGCGTCCGCTGCGTGTCGCCCTCCTCACCAGCCGGACCGGGGCCGCCGAGCGGGCATCGGTCCACGCCGGCCTGTCCGACGGCACGGTCGACCTGCTCATCGGCACCCACGCCCTCCTCACCGACCAGGTCGTTTTCGCCTCGCTCGGCGTGGTGGTGATCGACGAGCAGCACCGGTTCGGGGTCGAGCAGCGGGCTGCGCTGCGCGACAAGGGCCGGGGGGTCGACGGTTCGGGCAGCGACCCGGACCTGCTGGTGATGACGGCGACGCCGATCCCTCGTACGGCCGCCATGGTCGTCTTCGGTGACCTCGACATGACGATCATCGACGAGCTGCCCCCCGGGCGCCGACCGGTCACCACGGCGTGGCTGCGGACCCCGCTCGAGGTCGAACAGGCATGGTCCCGCGTGCGCGAGCAGGTGTCCTCGGGCCACCGGGCCTTCGTGGTGTGCCCGCTGGTGGAGGGCTCGGAACGGGTCGAGGCGGCCTCGGCCACGGCCGAGGCCGAGCGCCTGGCCGACCACGAGCTCGCCGGTCTGCGGGTCGGCCTGCTGCACGGTCAGATGCGCCCGACCGACAAGGAGCAGGCCATGGACGCGTTCCGCTCCGGCGCGCTCGACGTGCTGGTGGCGACCACGGTCATCGAGGTCGGGGTCGACGTCCCCGATGCCTCGGTCATGGTGATCGAGGACGCCGACCGGTTCGGGATCGCCCAGCTCCATCAGCTGCGGGGCCGGGTGGGTCGCGGGGGTGAGCAGGCCTGGTGCTTCCTCCTGTCGGAGGCGGACGCCCCCGAGCCCACCGCCCGTCTGACGGCCATGGAGCGCAGCACCGACGGCTTCGTCCTGGCCGACGTCGACCTGGAGCTGCGGGGGGAGGGGACCCTACTGGGAGCCCGACAGAAGGGTCGGTCCGACTTGAAGCTGGCCAAGCTGCTCTCGGACCGGGACCTGGTGGTGGACGCCCGCCGCCTGGCCGAGGAGCTGGTCGGGGACGACACCCGACTGGAGGACCACCGGCTGCTGGGCGAGGAACTGCGGCTGTTCGTCGACGACGACGAGGCCGAGTTCCTCTTCAAGAGCTAGCGGCCGAGACGACGATGGCCGGTTCCCGCAGGTGCCTGCGGTACGGTCCGGATGGTGGTTCCCTCCGATTTCGCCACGTTCTTCGCATCCGCCGCCGCCGTCGCCGGTGCCCTGATCGGGCTGCTGTTCGTCGCCATCTCGGTCAATCCGTCCCTGGACGGCCCCGGCACCCGCGTCGAGTCCGACGTGCGGGCCGGTGTGGCCTTTTCGGCGCTGATCAACACCCTGGTGATCTCGCTGTTCGCGCTGATCCCCGGCATCGACCTCGGGACCACGGCACTCGTGGTCGGACTGGTCAGCGTGTCCTCGTGCGTCGCGCTCGGCATCTTCCTGGCTCGCGAGGGGCGACCCGGCCCGGGGCGCAGGCACCAGGTCCGGCTCCTCGTGATCCAGGGCCTGGTGTTCGCCTACGAAGCGGTGGTCGGGGTCCAGCTCGCCCTCGACCAGCGGGCGCACGGGTACGTCAGCACGCTCGCCGTCCTCACGATCGTGCTGTTCCTGGTCGGCATCGCCCGAGCGTGGCAGCTGATCGGCGCCCGCGACAGCGGTCTGTTCAGGGAGATGCTGGCGACGTTCCGGGCTCACGACGGACCCGGGGGCGGGGGCCCAGCGGCCTGACGTCGCCACCTCGGGCCGGGCCGACGGGGGGGCAAGACCGTCCCGGTAGGGTGGACCGATGCGCGTGATCGGTGGGGAGTACCGGGGCCGGCGCCTCGCCGCGCCCGTCGGCGCCAACGTCCGCCCCACGTCGGACCGGGTCCGCGAGGCGATCTTCAGCATGCTCTACAGCCTCGGTGGGGTGGAGGGCCTGCAGGTCGCCGACCTGTTCGCCGGCACCGGGGCGCTCGGCATCGAGGCGCTGTCCCGGGGTGCGGCGTCGGTCACCTTCGTCGAGCAGGACCCCGGGTCGATCCGGGGGATCCGGGCCAACCTGACTGCGGTGGGCATGGACGACGCCGAGGGGCAGGGGGATGCCACCGTCGTCCGCGCCGACGTGGACGCGTGGATCTCGCGGACGGTGGCACGCTACGACCTGGCGCTGTGTGACCCGCCCTACGGGTACGACGGTTGGGAGACGCTGGTCGGGCGCCTGCCCGCCGATCTCGTGGTGCTCGAATCGGGTGCCGAGATCGCCGCGCCGGAGGGATGGGAAGTACTCAGATCCAAGCGCTATGGGGGTACGATCGTGACGGTGGCCCGTCCGGAACGGGCGACGCAGAAAGGTGCCACGTGAGGATTGCGCTCATCCCGGGGTCGTTCGATCCCGTCCACAACGGGCATCTCGAGGTGATCGAGCGGGCGTCCCGCCTGTTCGACGAGGTGGTGGTGGCAGCGCTGCGCAACCCCCAGAAGAGCGAGGCCCTGTTCGACGACGACGAGCGGCGCGACATGCTCGAGGAGGCGGTGGCCCACCTGGCCAACGTGCGGGTGGTGACGATGTCCACCCTGGTGGTGAACGTGGCCCACGACGGTCGGGGCCAGCGCCATCGTCAAGGGCCTCCGTGCCGTGTCCGACTTCGAAAACGAGCTCCAGATGGCCCAGATGAACAAGCAGCTGTCCGGGGTCGAGACCCTGTTCATCCCCACGAGCTCGGCCCACTCGTTCATCGCCTCGCGCCTCTTGCGCGAGGTCGCCCGCTTCGGTGGCGACGTGACGGCGTTCGTGCCCAAGGTCGTCGCCCAGCGACTCGAGGAGAAGTTCGCCGATGAGTGACCTGTTCGACGACCTGGACCAGGAGGTGGCCGACGGCGAGCAGGCCGACGCCGAGGCCTACATCCGCAGCGCGCTCGACGTCGTGCTCACGGCCAAGCCCATGCCGCTCTCGTCGTCGGTGCGCGTCGAGCGCGACGAGCTCGTCGAGCTGCTCGAGGGGGCGCTCGAGCGCATGCCCGAGGAGATCAAGCAGGCCCGGTGGATGCTGAAGGAGCGCGAGGACTTCCTGGCCGAGACCAACCGCAAGGCGGCGGGCATCATGGAGGAGGCCCGGGTGCAGACGGAGCGGATGGTGCAGCGCACCGAGGTCGTGCGGCAGGCCAACCACGTGGCCCAGCGCATCCTCGACGACGCCAACGAGGAGGCCCGCCGACTCCGACACGAGGCCGAGGACTACGCCGACAAGAAGCTCGCCAGCTTCGAGATCGTGCTCGACCGGACCATGAAGACCGTGCAGGCGGGCCGGGAGAAGCTCCAGGTCAGCCCCATTCCCGCCGTGGAGATCGGCGACCAGGGGGACACGTCCCTGGCCGTGGACGGGCCCGGTTCCGACGACGAGCCGGAAGGGTTCTTCGACCAGGACCTGGCCTAGGACGGCCGTGCCCGAGCCTGACGCCGCCGGACGCCCGGCCACGACCGGCGGACCGCCGGCGCCCGTGACGACGCCGGTGGAGGAGCTGAAGCGCCTGCGCCGTCCCTTCCTCGTCCAGGTGGCCGCGCTGCGCAAGCAGATCGGGGCGACGCGGGTGGAGCACCGGGAGGGGCTGATCCCCGGCCTCGGAGCGGTCTCGGTGGTGGTTCCCGACGACGAGCCGGTGGTCCTCGACGTCACCTTGGCGTCCTACCCGGGTGGCATCACCGCCGACGGCACGGTGACGGCCTCGTGGCGGGGTGAGTGCCGCCGCTGCGGCGGTCCGGTCGATGGCCGGGTCCACGCCCGGGTCAAGGAACGGTTCGCCCCCACGGGGGGCACCCACCGGGACGAGGAGGCCTACCCGCTCACCGGTGACGAACTGGACCTCGAACCGCTGGCCAGGGACGCCGTCCTCCTCGAGCTACCGCTCGCCCCCCTGTGCGCCGCGGACTGCGCCGGACTGTGCCCCACGTGCGGGGCCAACCGGAACACGGAGACCTGCGACTGCACCCCGGCGGTGGACCCCAGGTGGGCGGCGCTCGACGCCCTGCGTGACGAGGACCCATCGATCTGACCTAGGATGTTCCCCTTATGGCCGTTCCGAAGAAGAAGACCTCCAAGGCGAAGAGCCGCAGCCGCCGGGCATCCAACTGGGTGTTGAAGGCGCCGGCACGCTCGGTGTGCCCCCAGTGCACGACCGCCAAGCTCCCGCACGTCGTCTGTCCCAACTGCGGTTGGTACAAAGGCCGGCAGGCCATCGACGTCGACTAGTGGCGCGAGGCGCACCCCGGCCGACGGGGGAGGCGTTCGACGCCCTCCCGGTGGCGGTCGACGCCATGGGCGGCGACAAGGCACCCGGTGAGATCGTGGCCGGCGCGCGCCAGGTCGCCGAAGCGGGCAGGATCGGGGTGCTCCTGGTGGGCCTCGAGGGTCGCATGGGTGACACCGGCGCCCTGCCGCTGCTGCACTGCACCGAGGTGATCGGTATGGACGACGACCCCGGCAGCGGTGTCCGCCGGAAGAAGGACTCGTCGCTGGTACGGGCGGCCGAGGCCGTGCGCGACGGCAGGGCCATGGCCATGGTGTCGGCGGGCAACACGGGCGCCACCATGGCGTCGGCGTTGCTGCGGATGGGCCGGCTGCCCGGGGTGATCCGGCCGGCCATCGCCACACCCATCCCCGATCTGAAGAAGGACCACCCGAGCGTGCTGGTCGACGCCGGTGCGAACGCCGAGGCCTCGGCGGCCATGCTGCTCCAGTTCGCCCAGATGGGCGCCGCCTACTCGGCGGAGCGCTACGGCGTCGACCGTCCCCGGGTGGCGCTGCTCTCCATCGGCGAGGAGAAGTCGAAGGGGACGCCGGTGGTGAAGGAGGCACACGCCCTGCTCGCCGAGGGCGGCCACGGTGACTTCGAGTTCGTGGGCAACGTCGAGGGCCGGGACTTCTTCGACGACCAGGCCGATGTCATCGTCACCGACGGCTTCACCGGCAACGTCGCCCTCAAGACGCTCGAGGGGACGCTCCGGTTCCTCATCGATGCGCTGACCGAGATCTTCTCGAAGCCCGAGGTGGCCGAGGCGGCGGGCGTCCTGCTCCCGCACCTGGTACCGCTCGCCACGACGTTCGACCCCGAGAACACCGGCGGCGCCATGCTGCTGGGGGTCGACGGGGTGTGTGTCATCAGCCACGGGTCGTCGACGTCGGTGGCCATGGTGAACGCCATCACCGTCGCCCACGACGTTGCCGTCGGCGGTCTGGTCGGGGCCGTGGCGGCGTCGGTGCGGCCCCCGGTCGACGGCGACGCCGCCACCGGCTGAGGCCGGCTCAGTCCCGGGCGAAGGCGGCGACGTCCCGGGCCGTGTCGCGGCTGACGTCGGGGCAGGCGATGGTGAAGATCTCGGTGCCGTGCATGGTGCCCATCTGCTGGCGGCAGCGGGCCGGCACCCCGGCCCGCAGCAAGAGCCGGTAGAACTCGATGCCCTCGTCGCGCAGCGGATCGCACTCGTTGACGTTGATGACCACCGGCGGCAGCCCGGTGACGTCCTCGACGGTGGCGAACAGGGGCCAGGCCAGCGGGTCGCCCGCCTCGAACGCCTCGATGCCGTAGCCCATCGCTCCCCGGTTGGAGTGCAGGCTGAGGAGGATGCCCTCGTTCTGGGTGGACGACGGCAGTCGCGCCTGGGGCCATTCGCCGGCGATGTACGGACACAGTGCGTACAGGCCTTTGACCCCGTCGATGCGGCCGTCCCGCAGGAGTGACATGCCGGTGGCGAGCGTCAGGTTGCCGCCACCGCTCTCACCGGCGATGACGACCCGGTCCGGGTCGATGCCCAGGTCGTCGACGTGGGCCAGCGTCCAGTGGAAGCCCGAGATGCAGTCGTGCAGTCCCGCCGGGTAGGGCGCCACCTCGGGTACCGACGACGGGGAGACGGCGTTGCGGAAGTCGACCATGACCACGGCCACCCCGTTGGCGGCGATCAGCTTGCCCCACCCCCGGTACATGCCGTCGAAGCACGACAGGCTGGCCATGCCGCCCCCGTGGATGTAGTACACGCAGGCCAACTTCTCGTCGGAGTCGGGTCGGATCACCTGCAGGTTGATGATGTTGCCGTCCGGCGACGACACCACGTGCTCGGTGTGGACCCGCAGGCCGGAAGACGGGGCTGCCTCCTCGGTGTCGCACAGGTCCATGAACGATCGGAAGACCTCCGCCCCTTCGAGGGCCTGCGGCGTTTCGGCCTCGGCCAGGAGCTCGTGACGACCGGACACGTCGGTCACCGGCAGCGGCGGGATGGCGGCCAGGAGCGCCTTGATCCGGGGATCGATCCGCGGGTCGGCCTGGATGTCGTGGGCCATGGTCGGACTCCTCCCTCCGGACCCGCCCATCGGGCCCTGACCGGGTACAGACGCTACCGGCGGAGCAGGTCCTTCGCGATGTGGGTGACCTGGATCTCGTCGGTACCGGCGTAGATCTGGAAGACCTTGGCGTCGCGGGCCAGCTGCTCCACCCGGTACTCGGCCGTGTAGCCGTTGCCACCCATCAGCTGGACCGCCTCCATGGCCACCTCGGAGGCGGCCTGGGCGGAGTAGAGCTTCAGGGCGGACGCCTCGGCGAGGGTCAGGTCCTTGCCGGAGGCCGAGGTCTCGATGTGGCGGAACACCAGGTTCTCGACGTTGAGACGGGCGATCTCCATCTTGGCCAGCTTGAGCTGGATGAGCTGGAACTCGCCGATCGGCGTGCCCCACAGCACCCGGTCCTTGGCGTACTGGACCGACAGCTTGAGGCACTCCTCGATGACGCCGAGCGACATGGCGGCGACCCCGGCCCGCTCGGTCACGAAGTTGGACTTGGCCGACTCGCGCCCCGCCCCGCCCCGCTGCTCCTTCTCGCCGAGGAGGTGGTCCCTGCCCACCCGGACGTCGGACAGGAAGAGCTCGCCCGTCGGGGAGGAGTGGAGGCCCATCTTGCGCAGCGGCTTCGACTGCTCGAGGCCCGGGGTGCCCCTGTCGAGGATGAAGGTGAGCACCGGGCGGTCCCGGATCGGGGTGTCCGAGCCGTCGTCCAACTTGGCGTAGAGCGACGATGGTGTCGGCGTAGGGGCCGTTGGTGATCCACGTCTTCGAGCCGTTGATCACGTACTCGTCGCCGTCCCGGCGGGCCATCGTGGTCATGCCCCCGAGGGCGTCGGACCCGGAGTTGGGCTCGGTGATGGCCCAGGCGCCGATTTTCTCGGCGGTCAGCAGGTCGAGGCCCCACCGCTCCATCTGGGCCGGGGTGCCGCCCTTCATGATGGTGCCGGCGGCCAGTCCGACGCTCACCCCCATCGAGGTCACGATGCCCGGGCAGTGGTGGCACAGCTCGATGATCGGGATGAGGGTCATGGCCGCCGCCCCGCCGTCACCGGCCCGCTCGGCCCGCTCCTCGGGCGTCTCGGTGGTGCCGGCCGCCTTGCGCTCGAGCTGCTTCTTGAACCGGTCCCGGGCCATCTGGTCCATGCCGAAGGCGGCGTACATCTTGCGGATGATGTCGTAGGGGGGCACGCCCTCGTGCTCGACGGCGTCGATCTGGGGGACCACCTCGGCGTCGATGAACCGGCGGATGGCGTCCCGCACCATGAGCTGCTCTTCGGACCACTCGTACATTGCGACCTCCCGTCGACGGGCCCGGTCCCTCGGATGGGACGCGTCCGCCCGGGGCAGAGGCTAACCGCGTACCGCCTACAGTCGAGGCGTGCGACTGAAGAGGAAGTCGGAGGGGACCCCGTTCGAGCGGTGGGGTGGCCAGCCGTTCTTCGACGCACTGGTCGAGCAGTTCTACGTGGGGGTGGTGACCGACCCGCTGCTGCGCCCGATGTACCAGGACGACCTGGGCGAGTCCAAGTCCCACCTGGCCCTCTTTCTCGGCCAGTACTGGGGCGGGCCCGACACCTACAACCGAGACCCGGGGCCACCCGCGGCTGCGGATGCGCCACGCCCCGTTCGTGATCGGCCCGGCCGAGGCCGAGGCGTGGATGCGGCACATGACGGCTGCCGTCGACGCCATGGGCATGGCCCCCGACGACCGTGCGAGCTGCTCGACTACCTGTCGATGGCCGCCCGGAGCCTGCAGAACGCCCGCTGAGCGCACCGAGCGGCGCAATCCCGGGGGACTCCCCTCGGGCTACCAGGTGGCGCCGAGCACCGACCGCATCGTCGCCTCGAAGGTGGCGTCGTCCATGGTCGCCCGGGCACCCAGCACCATGGCGGCGTCGTCGCCGACCGGCACCCGCAGCGGCGTGTCCGGGTCCTCGAGGGCACGTCGGACGGCGGCCGCCACCACCTCGGGACCGGGCCGGCCGCCCGGGCCGGTGACGACCTGGTCGGTGTGCTCCCACTCCTCCCACAGCTGGGCGTAGGCGGGGTCGCCGGGGGTGCGTCCGGTGGCCTTCATGCCCGGGGCGATGTAGCCGGGTTCGACGATCACCACCCGGATGCCGAAGTGCCCGAGCTCGTAGTGGAGGGTCTCGCTGAATGCACTCGAGGGCGTACTTCGACGCCGAGTACGGCGCCGTCGAGCGGCGTGGCCACCCGCCCCTGGATCAGAGCTGACGTTGACGATCACCCCGGAGCCCCGCTCTCGCCAGGAGGGCAGCAGCGGCTGGAGCAGCCGCAGGGCGCCGAAGGCGTTGGTGGCGAACATCTGCTCCAGGTGGTCGAGCGGGAAGCTCTCGAGCGGCCCCTTGCCGTTGAGGGCGGCATTGTTGACGACGGCGTCGAGCTCACCGGCGGCGGCCAGCGCCTCGGCCACCGAGGCGGCGTCGGTCACGTCGAGGGGAAGCCGGACGGCGACCTCGAGGTCGTCCAGCAGCTTCGGGTCCCGGGCGGTGGCGACCACCTCGTGGCCGGCCCGGGTCAGCTCGGTGGCCGTGGCGGCGCCGATGGCGCGACCCGCACCGGTGATCAGGATGCGCATGGCGCCGAGGCTATTGCACCCGCCGCCTCGGCCGAGGGGAAGCGGGCGGACACCGGATCGACGCGGCCCGGGTCCCGGGCTAGACAGGTCGTCATGGGATCCGCTCCGGCGCCGGCCAGGCCGACACTCGCCCCGCTGCGGGTGGTGTCCGACGTCTCGACGAAGTCGAGGACGACCTGGAGTCGATCCAGCGGGACCTGGTCCAGGCCGAGCGCATCGGGCGCCTGGTGCTCGCCGTCGCCGGCATGGCCGTAGCCGGCGTCGTGGTCCTGCTCGTCCTGCGCCGCACCTTGCGCCGACCTGCGGAGGTGGACGGGCCGGCATCCCGGCCTCCGATTCGCCGGACGGGCCCGCCGACGAGCCGGACGGTGCGGCCCGTGCGTCGACCGGCGCCACGATGTTCGCCACGCCCGATGGGCCCGCCGACGCAGGGACGGCTGCCACAGGGACGGCTGCCACAGGACGCCGCCACCGGCCGCCACAGGGACGGCCGCCGGAGCCGGCGACGCCGGAGGGGAGGGCGCGTAGGCCAGTCACCGTCACGGGACCGGCGGGCTGCGACCGCCGGGGTTAGCCTGCGACCATGACCACCGACGAGCTCATGGCCCGTGCCTGCCCGATCATCCGGGACATCGGCTGGGCCCACTTCTTCTCCCCCGAGGCCGAGACGGCGGCGGCCGACCTCGGCATCGACCTCTTCACCCTCTACGCCCTCGGCCGGGGCGGCGTGCTCGGCGACGTGGAGCCGGTCGTCGTTGCCAGCGCCTTCGGGTACTTCAACCCCGAGGTCGTCACGGCCATGTGGAACGAGGGACGGAAGCACATCGCCCCGCGGAGGCCGCCCGGGTCTACCTCGACTGCGCAGCCGAGGTCGGGCGCCGCCGCCTCGCCCACATCGAGGGTCTCGACGCCATGGTGGCCGCCGCCGACGCCGTCAACGAGGCCGCCGACCCGGTCGGCCTGGCCCTGTACGCCGGCTACCGGGGCGAGCTCCTGGTCGACGACGTGCCCGGCCGGGCGATGCAGTTCATCGACGTGCTGCGCGAGCTGCGGGGCAGCGCCCACCTGCTGGCCGTGCGGGCCAGCGGTGTCGATGCCCGGACCGCCCACTTCATCACAGCGGCCCAACGACTCGGCCATGTTCGGGTGGCCGGCCGACGTCGCGCCCGAGATCGGCGACGAGCAGCGGGCCGCCCTCGTGCGGCGCGAGGCACTCACGGACGACCTGGTGCGCCCGCCTTCGCCGTGCTCGACGACGCCGGTGCCGCCGCCTTGCTGCGCGGCCTCGACGACATGGCGGTCGCCCTGACCGACTGACCGTCCCGGCCCGGTCGCACGGTCCGTGGGGCCCGGTCGGAGTCCCGGTCGGAGGCGGCGGCAGGCCGGGGAGGTCGACCCGGGCCACGTCGACGGCGACGTCGAGGGTGTGGGAGTCGCCGCCGCCGAAGACGATGCCCTTCAGCGGGGACACGTCGGCATAGTCGCGTCCCCAGGCCGTCGTCACGTAGTCGTTGCCGACGATCTGGTCGTTGGTCGGGTCGAGGTCGAGCCATCCCCAACCGGGGACGAACACCGACAGCCAGGCGTGGGACGCGTCCGCGCCGACCAGCCGCTCGGCGCCCGGGGCGGGGCGGTCTCCAGGTAGCCGCTGACGTAGCGGGCGGCCAGGCCCATCGAGCGGACGCAGCCGACGGCCAGATGGGCGAAGTCCTGGCAGACGCCGTGCCGGTGGTCCAGGACCTCGTCGAGCGGGGTGGTGACGGTGGTGAAGCCGGGGTCGTAGACGAAGTCCCGGTGGATCCGCTCGGTCAGGTCGGTGACGACGTCCACCAGCGGTGCACCGGGCGACGAACGACGGCTCGGCGTAGTCACGCACCACCTTGGCCGTCGACACCAGGGGCGACTCGAAGCAGAACTCGCGGGCGTCGAGCATGTCGTGGGAGAGGTCGTGGGTGAGGAGCTCGAGGGCCTCCCCCCAGCCCGGCCCCACCGCCGGCAGCGGGTCCACGTCGACGACGTCGACGACGCTGACGGCGGTGACGGTCATGACTCGAAGGGGCCGTCGACGACGAAGCTCGTCACGGGATTGCCGTAGAAGTCGGCCCGCTCGCCCCAACCCGTCGGCGCCGGGTCGACGGCGAGGTCGTGCTCCACGCAGGTCTGGCGCTCGGTGTCGCGGGGTCGGAGGTGGGCTTCGTTGCGGCATCGGCTCACCGGTGCGCTGTAGCGGTAGTGGGTCCGATGCTCGATCCGGTACCTCACGATCCACCGCCCAGGTCCTCGGGCCGACCACCGGCCAGGACCGAGAGTCTCTCATGGGCGAAGTAGGTGCGGCGGAGCGAATCGAGCAGGTCGTCGAGCAGCTCGTCGACGGTGGTGAACACCGAGTCGAGCTCCCGACGCCGGGAGGAGGCGGCATCGACGGCGGCCAGTCGGTCCGCGTCGGTGAGACGCAGCAGCGTGGTCGCCTCGAGGGCGAGGCGCTCCTCGTTGGCCAGCCGCTGGGCCGACGACCGCTTGGGCAGCTCGGCCAGGTGGGCGACCAGCTGGTCCAACTGGAACAGCACGCTGCGGGGATTGGCCACGTCGTAGACGAGCAGGTCGATGGCTCCCGAGACGTGCAGGATCGACCCGGCACGGCGGCGGAAGATCATGAGACTCTCCGACGTGGTGAGGAGCGACTCGACGAGCAGGTCCTCGACCACCCCGGCCCGGCGTTCGACCAGCACCGAGCGCAGCAGGCGGACCAGTCCTTGGGCGCGCTCGAGTCGGCGCCCGCCGTCGAGGAACAGCCACGCCGGGTCCCGCTCCATGTTCTCGGCCGATACCCCGGACAGGGCCAGGAGGGACCGCTGCAGCCGCAGCAGGCTGGGTTGGGCCCCCACGAGCTGGGTCGGCGGCCGACGCCGGAAGCGACCCAGCTCCTCCTCGATGTCCCCGACGAGCTGCCAGGTGTCGGCCGACAGCTGCTCGCGGACCGAGTACGAGGCCTCGACCAGGATCCCGAGGGTGGACACCAGGCTCCCGGCGACGCCCTCGTCGAAGAGCAGCGCCAGTGCGGTGCGGTCGTTGGGCAGGACCCCCTCGGCCACCGACGCCGTTGGTCCCCCCGTCGGTCCGTCGCTCGGCTCGGTCCCCGGGTCGAAGCCGGAGGCGTCGCCGAGCGCGGACAGCAGTACCTGCAGCGACTGGGCCCCGCCGTCGTCACCGGAACCGAGCGGCTGGTCGAGCCGGGCGAGCACGGTGCGGATCAGCCGGATGACCAGCTCGGCGTGTTCGGCGCTGCGCCCGAGGACGAAGAGCTGCGCGGCCACACGACCGGGCAGCGTCGCGTGCAGCTCGGGCACCAGTACCGGTCGGGGCTCGGACCTCCCCGACGGCAGCCACGGGCTCTGCTGGAGCGCCGGCTCGGTCGTGGCCACCCATGTGTCCTTGCTCGTGCTCTCGCCGCGGCTCGCCACGACCGGCGTGCCTGGATCGATGCCCGCCCGCGTGAGGCCACCCGGGAGGAGGTGGAAGCCACGGTCCGGCGCACCGTCTCCCGTGGCCCCCGCCACCGCGAACGTGCGCAGGACGACCGGGCGCGGCACCAGCCCGCCGTCGGGGTCCACGGCGGGCATGGTGGACGGGACCAGCACCTCCTGCCCCACCCAGTCGGCCGGTCGGGACCGGACCAGGGAGCGCAGCGCATCCCGCGCCTCGGCCGACAGCCGTGACGGCAGGACGGAGCGGACGCCGGCCGAGGGCTGGACGGGCAGCAGGATGAGGTCGTCGAAGGACGCCAGCACGTGGCTCAGCCCGTCGGGCCGCCCGCACCACCAGCTCTGGGGGCCCCGCAGGGTGAGCTCCTCGCCGAGCAGGGCCGGGGCGAGGTCGTCGAGGAGGCCGGCCAGCGCCGGGCTCTCCAGGATCCCGGACCCGAGGGGGTTCAGCACGGCGACGCGGCCGGGCGCACCACCTCGACCAGTCCGGGCACCCCGAGGAGCGAGTCGGCCCGCAGCTCGACCGGGTCGCACCAGGCGTCGTCGACCCGGCGGATGATCACGTCGACGGGGTCGAGTCCGGCCAGCGACCTCAGCCAGACCCGGTTGTTCTGCACGACCAGGTCGCGCCCCTCGACCAACGGGTAGCCGAGGTAGGAGGCGAGGTAGGCGTGCTCGAAGTAGGTCTCCGACAGGGGTCCCGGGGTCAGGATGGCCACCCGTGGCTCGTCCACGCCTTCCGGGGCGGAGGCGGCCACCCCGGCCCGGACGGCACGGACGAACCCGGCCAGGCGCTCCACGCCCGAGGTCCGGTGCAGCGTGGGGAGGACCCGGGACAGGGCGGAGCGGTTCACGAGGGCGTAGCCCAGCCCCGACGGGGCCTGGGCCCGGTCGGCGACGGCCCGGAAGCCGCCGTCGCGTTCCCGGACCACGTCGACGGCGGTGGTGAAGAGCCGGTGGGCGCCGGGAACGGTGCATCCCCGCGCACGACCGCAGGAACGCGGGATGGGCGAGCACGACCTCCGCCGGCACCAGTCCGCGGCGAGAGCAGTGTGCGCTCGCCGTAGAGGTCGCCCACCACCAGGTCGAGCAGGGTGACCCGTTGGACCACCGCCGCCTCGAGCCGGTCCCATTCGTCGTGGTCGAGCACCAGGGGCACCGGGTCGAGCGTCCACGGGCGGCGGACGCTGAGGCCGTCCTGGGCCGCGTTGTAGGTGGCACCCTCGCTGCGGAGCAGGCGGGCGAGCTCTTCGTGGCGCGCCGCCAACACGTCGGCACCGAAGGCGTCGAGCGCCTCGGCCACCGGGCGCCACCGGGTGCGCACCGTCCCGTCCGGTGCGAGGAATTCGTCGTAGCCGCCGGGAGGCGCGACGTAGGCGGCCACCGGCGACGGGGGCGCGGACGGCTCCTCCGGCGGGCCCGGTGGGCCCACCGGAGCGGTGGTGGTCACGGGGTGGCGGCCGCCGGCTCCCAGCCGACGAAGCTGGGTCGGAAGTAGGTGTCGTCGATGCGATCGTGGATCTCGACCAGCGCCAACTGGACGTCCTCCAGGAACTCGGCCAGTCCGTCCACCGCCAGTCGGGCCACCGGGGCCGATGCCACCACCATGGAGGCATTCTGGCAGGCCTCCTGGGCGCGTTCGGAGTGGGGGAGGATCTTCAGCTGTGCCCGTGCCTCGGTCAGGCAGGCGCCCACGGCCCGGGGGAAGCGGTCGTCCTGGAGCAGGAAGCGCAGTGTCGAGCCACCCTGGGGACGGGCGGGCATCGCCCGGCGGAACGGCTGGTAGGCGGCCAGCGACCGGAGCACGGCCATCCAGTGGACCACGTCGTAGGGGTCGTCGGCGCCCAGGGGATGGAGGCTGTCGGAGCGGACGTCGAGGACCCGGGTGGTGAGGTCGGCCCGCTCGATGTTCTGGCCGAGGACGAGGAACGACATGGCCTCGTCGCGGCTCATCGTTCCGAGCAGGATGCCGTGGATGCACTGGCATCCGGCGATGACCCGCCGCAGCCACCGGACCCGTCCCTCCCGGGAGTCGGCCTCGGCCAGGTGGTCGGTGCTGGACAGCCACAGGTCGTTGCAGGCCTCCCACGCCTCGCGGGGCACGACGGGCCGGGCGGTGCGCAGGTTCTCGCGGGCAGCGGTCAGCGAGGCCAGGATCGACGAGGCATTGCCGTCGCCGTGGAGAAGGAACTCGATCACGTCCTCCTCGGCGGCGCTGGCGTCGTCGGGCCCGGATGCGGTGGAGTACCGCTCGGCGAACTCGCTGTCCACGCCGGCGATGGCGAGGAGGGGCTCCCACCCGACGTCCTCGCCGACCGGCATGTCCACGTGCGCATCGGTGTGGACCTGGACGATCCGGGCCGTGCCCTCCGCCCGTTCCAGGTGGCGTCCGGCCCAGTAGACGGCCTCGGCCATGCGTGCCAGCAGCATCGTGTCGCTCCTCTCCTCGTCCCTTCCCTCGTGCCCGACGTCCTCGTGCCCGGCGGGGGCACCGTCCTGCGGCACGGCCTCGTCCCCGGACGGCGCGCCGGTCGGCGCCACGCTCACGGGGTGCCCCCGTCGACGCCGGTGCCGAACCCGGCGGCGACGCCCGGATCGGCGGGCGCGTCGACCACCCAGGTGTCCTTGCTGCCCCCGCCCTGCGACGAGTTCACGACCAGGGAGCCCTTCCGTCGTGCCACCCGGGTGAGACCGCCGCGGGTCACATAGGCGCCGTCGGGGCCGAGCAGCGTGAAGGGGCGCAGGTCGACGTGCCGGGGGGCGATGCCTTCGTCGCACAGGGTCGGTGCCGTCGACAGCTGGATGATGGGCTGGGCCACCCACCGGTTGGGGTCGTCCTCGATCTGCACTGCTGCGCCGGCCAGCTCGGCGGCGGTGGCCTGGGACCCCACCAGCACGCCGTAGCCGCCCGACTCGTTGGCCGGCTTCACCACCAAGTCGGGCAGGTTGGCCAGGACGAAGGTGCGAGACTCGGGGTCACTGCACCGGTAGGTGGGAATGGTCCACAGGATCGGCTCCTCCTCCAGGTAGAAGCGGATGATGTCGGGGACGTAGGAGTAGACCTTCTTGTCGTCGGCGATGCCGGCGCCGGGGGCGTTCACGAGCGCCACGCGGCCGGCCTTCCATGCCCGCATGAGGCCGGGCACGCCCAGCATCGAGTCGGGGCGGAAGACCTCGGGGTCGACGAACAGGTCGTCCACCCGCCGGTAGATGACGTCCACCCGTTCCAGGCCGTCGATGGTGCGGGCGTACACGCAGTCGTCGTCCAGCACCACCAGGTCGCCGCCCTCCACGAGTTCGACACCGAGCTGCTGGGCCAGGAAGGCGTGCTCGAAGTAGGCGGAGTTGTAGATGCCGGGTGTCAGCACGACGATCGTCGGATCGCCGGTCGACGGCGACACCGAGGCGAGCATGGAGGCCAACCGGCCGATGTAGGGGTCCACGGGCTCGATGCTGTAGTGGCGGAACATCTCCGGGAAGATGTGCTTGGTCACCATCCGGTTCTCGAGCAGGTAGGAGACGCCGGACGGGACACGCAGGTTGTCCTCGAGCACGTACCAGAAGCCCTGGTCGTCGCGGATGAGGTCGCTGCCGCAGATGTGGGCCCAGATACCGCCGGGCGGGTCGACCCCCATGCACTCCCGGCGGAAGTTGGGCGACCCGGTGACGAGGTCGGCCGGGACCACGCCCTCGCTGACCGCCCGCTGCTCGTGGTAGCAGTCGTCGATGAACAGGTTCAGGGCGGCCAGCCGTTGGACCAGCCCCGCCTCGATGAGCTGCCAGTGGTCGCGGGGGATGATCCTCGGGATGATGTCGAACGGCCACGGTCGGTCGACGCCGATGCCCTCGTCGTACACGGTGAACGTCACGCCGATGGCCCGGATCTCGCGGTCGGCGGCCGCCTGGCGCTCGGCCAGGGCCTCGGGGCCGAGGCGGGCCAGGTGCTCCCAGAGTGCCTCCGCCGCCGGCCGGGGGCCGCCCCCGGGGGCGACCAGCTCGTCGTAGAGCGGCGCCGGTTCGTAGGAGGGCCATCCGGGCGGGTCGTCGGTGCCGCCCGCTGGGGCGCCGGGCGCGCTCGTGTCGGTCGGGGCACTCACGGCATCGAGTGTCGCCGACGGTTGGGTCAGATCCATTGCAGGAGTGTTTCCACTGCATGAATGCGCGCCATGCCCCATTGTCGCTGTTCCCACCCACCGGTGCCCGCCGATGCCACCGCAGGACGCCGATCCCGCGCACGCCACGGGTGCGCGTCGACGACCACGGGCGCCCATGCCCCGGGTACCGCCATGGCCTCGGGTAGCATCGGTCCGGCCCGGGGCCGAGTTCCGGCCCGGCCACCGAACCGTGTACAGGAGACGCCGTGCCCGCTGAGACCCATGTGGAGAAGGGTCCGCTGGACCGCCAGCAGATCCTCGAGCTCATCCGTGAGCTCCTGGCCGACATCCTGGAGATCGAGCCGTCGACGATCAGCGAGTCCTCGTCGTTCGCCGAGGACCTCGACGCCGACTCGCTGGCCCTGATCGAGCTGGTCGAGGGCCTCGAGGAGGAGCTCGGCGAGCGTTCGGTGGGCTTCCGGATCGACGACGAGGACCTGGAGGAGCTCCGCACCGTGCGCGATGCGGTCGACTACGTGGACGCCAAGCTCGGGGCGTCCTGAGCGACCTGATGACGCCCCCGGAAGTCGCCGGGGGACCGGCGGGCGACCGTGCCCTCGCCGAACGCCTCGGACACGTGTTCGTGGCTCCTGACCTGCTCGAACAGGCACTCTGCCACCGGTCCTGGTGCGCAGAGCACGGTGGTGCGGCCTCGAACGAGCGCCTCGAGTACCTGGGGGACGCCGTCCTCGGCCTGATCGTCGCCGAACACACGTTCAGCTCCCATCCGGAGCTGTCCGACGGGATGCTCTCGAAGGTCCGGGCGTCGGTCGTCAACGCCCGGGCCCTGGCCGACGTGGCCGCGGACCTCGGGATCCCGGACCATCTGCGCCTGGGCAAGGGCGAGGACGCCTCGGGGGGTCGGACCAAGGAGTCCATACTGGCCGACACCATGGAGGCCGTCATCGGCGCCGTCTACCTCGACGGGGGGATGGACGCCGCCCGTGAACTGGTACTTTCGCTGTTGGGTGACCGGATCACGGTGGCGGTGGGGGAGCCGGGCGAGTCCGATCACAAGAGCCGGCTCCAAGAGGAGACGGTCCGCCTGGGAAGGGGCGTGCCCCACTACGAGGTGGTCGGCTCGGGACCCGACCATGCTCGGAGGTACCTGGCCACGGTGTACGTTGCTGGCCAGCGCCTCGGTACGGGGGAGGGGCGTTCCAAGAAGGACGCCGAGCAGGTGGCCGCCCAGGTGGCCTGCGGATCGTTGGAAGCCGAGAGAGGCGGGGGAAATGCCTGAGCTTCCCGAAGTTGAGACCATCCGACGGGACCTCCAGGGTGAGGTCGTCAACCGGAAGATCAAGTCGGTCGAGGTACGCAACGGCCGCACCGTGCGTCGTCACCCGAGCGCCAAGCAGTTCCGGGCCCAGCTCGAGGGCCGCACCATCACCGCCGTCAACCGCGCCGGCAAGTACCTCCTCCTGGTCCTGGACGACGGCGCCACCCTGGTCGTCCACCTGGGGATGAGCGGCCAGCTCCACCGGGTGAAGAACGCCAAGGAGGCGAAGGTCCCCCACACCCACGCCGTCATCACCTTCACCCAGGGTGGCCAGCTGCGCTTCGTGGATCCCCGGACCTTCGGGGAGCTGTTCGTGTCGGCGGCGCCGGCCGACGGCGAGCGCGCCCTCCCCGAACTCGCCCACCTGGGGTTCGACCCGCTCGAGGACATCATGAGCTGGGAGAAGTTCTGGGTCCTGCTGTCCTCCCACAAGTCCGGCCTCAAGTCGCTGCTCATGGACCAGGAGTTCGTGGCCGGCATCGGCAACATGTACGCGGACGAGATCCTGTTCGCCGCCGGGCTCCGCTACGACCGCCAGTCGAATTCGCTCTCGTCCCAGGAGGTCCGCCGCCTCTACCGCTCGATGGTGGAGACGCTGGCCGAGGCGGTCAAGCGTCGGGGCTCGTCGCTGGCCGACGAGCAGTATCGTGACCTCTTCGGGGAGATCGGCGACTACCAGGACCAGCACCAGGCCTACGACCGGGAGGGGCAGGCCTGCCGTCGCTGCCGCTCCACGATCGTGCGGGTGAAGTCCGGTGGGCGCTCGACGTTCTTCTGTGAACATTGCCAGGTCTGACCTGGGCCCCTGCGGTGCCCCGCGGGTGCCGATAGGGTGAGCGCCCGGTGTTCCTGAAGTCCCTCTCCCTCAAAGGGTTCAAGTCCTTCGCCGACCCCGCAGTGCTCGAATTCGAGCCCGGGGTCACCGTCGTCGTGGGCCCGAACGGCAGCGGCAAGTCGAACGTGGTCGACGCCGTGGCCTGGGTGCTCGGCGCCCAGGGCCCCCGCACGGTCCGCTCCGCCAAGATGGAGGACGTCATCTTCATGGGCACGGCCAGCCGGCCCGCCCTGGGCCGGGCCGAGGTCTCCCTCACCATCGACAACAGCTCCGGGAAGCTCTCGGCCGACCTGGCCGAGGTCACCATCACCCGCACGCTGTTCCGCTCGGGTGACAGCGAGTACTCCATCAACGGCACCCCGTGCCGGCTCCTCGACATCCAAGAGCTCCTGTCGGACACCGGGGTCGGCCGCCAGCAGCACGTCATCATCAGCCAGGGGCACCTCGACGCCATCCTCGAGGCCCGTCCCGAGGACCGCCGCTCGGTCATCGAGGAGGCGGCCGGTGTCCTCAAGTACCGGCGCCGCCGCGAGCGGGCCGAGCGCCGACTGGCGTCGACCGAGGAGAACCTGGAGCGACTGTTCGACCTGGTCCGGGAGGTCAAGCGACAGATCCGCCCGCTGGAGCGCCAGGCCGCGGCCGCCCGCTCGTACACCGGCCTCGCCGAGGAGCTCCGCGCCGTCCGCCTCCACGTCGCCGGCACCGAGCTCGGAGCCCTCGAGCGCCAGCGCAGCGTGTGCCTCCGGCTCCAGGCGGAGCAGCAGGCGACCGAGGCCCGGTTGATCGAGGCGCTGGGTGCGCTCGACGCCGATTCGGAACGCACCGCCGACGAGCTGTCGGCCGAGCGCGAGTCCGACCTGACCGCCGCCCTCGGGCGGACCGAGGGGATGGTGGAGCGGGCACGCGGGCTCTCGGGGGTCCTGCGCGAGCGCCAGCGGTCCCTGGCCCGGGCCCTCGATGCCGCCGCCGACGCCGACGTGGTCTCGACGCTCGAAGCGGAGGGAGCCCGTCTGGCCGAGGAGCTCGCCGCGGCCGAACAGGAGGCCACCGACCTCGCCCCCGAGCAGGACGGGCTGCTCGCCGCCGAGGCGACCGCCGCCGCCGCGCTCCAGGACCACTTGGCCGCACGGGGCGACGGCAGT
The DNA here is from genome assembly GCA_963841925.1 of uncultured Acidimicrobiales bacterium. Classification (GTDB taxonomy): domain Bacteria; phylum Actinomycetota; class Acidimicrobiia; order Acidimicrobiales; family RAAP-2; genus Bog-756. Next base: position 395,178 of record CAWJER010000002.1, on the reverse strand, counting down.
GATCTGCGCAAGGCCGAGGAGGCCGTGACCGTCGCCCGCGGCCAGCTCGCATCGCTCGAGCACGCCCTGGAACGTGACCGCCGCGCGCTCGACCAGCTGATCGCCCGCCAAGGGGCCGCCGAGCGGCGGTCCGCCGTCCTCGAGGGCGAGGACCACGAGCTGGGCGAGCGCCTGGCCGAATCGGAGCAGGGCCGCCACCAGCTGCAGGCCGCCCGGGCGGCGACCGAGGAGGCCCACGTCACCGCCGTGCGGCGCCTCGAGCTGGCCGAGTCCACGTTGCGCCAGGCGGAGCAGGAGCACGCCCGTTCCCAGGCCCGGGCCGACGCACTCGAGCGGGCGCTCGACGAGGCCCGGGGCGCGGCGGGCGCCGAGCTGCTGGCCGGCGTGGACGGGGTGGTGGGGACCCTGCTCGACCTGGTCGAGGTGGACAACGGCTGGGAGGAGGCCTTCGAGGCCGCCGCCGGCGCCTCCCTGGCCGCCGTGGTCGTGTCCGGCAGCGAGCCGGCCCGGGCCGCCCTGTCCCGGCTGCGCCAGGGCGGTGCAACCGGTGCCGTGCTGGCACTGACCGAGTCCGCGGCGTCCCGACGGGTCGAGCTGGCCGGCCCGGCCACGCCCGAGGGGACCGAGTCGATCCGGGGGCACGTGCGGACCCGGTCGGGCGGACGGGACCACCCGGGGCTCGACACCGTGCTCGACACACTGCTCCACGGGTCGTGCTGTGCCCGCCGCGGCTGGTCCGAGGCCATCGACCTGGCCCTGTCCCGGCCCGACCTCGTCGTCGTCACCCGGGACGGCGACCGGTTCTCGCCCACGGGCTGGCGTGTCCGGGCCGGCGGGGGCGTGGTGACCGCCGCGGTGGTGGACGAGGCCCGCCAACGCTCCGAGGTGGCCAGGCACGAGGCGGCTACGGCCGCCGAGGAGCGCACCGCCGCCCGGGCCGAGGTGGAGTCCACGCCGCGAGTCGGCCGCCGAGGCCGTGCGGGCCGACGACCGCAACGAGGTCGCCCAGCAGGCCGCCCGGGTCGGTCGCCAGCGGGTCTCGGGCGACCGCGACCTGCTCGGTACCGAGCTCGAGGAGATCCGGCGCAACCGGGCGGAGTTGGAGGAGCGCATCGACCGGGACGCCACCCGGGTGGCCGAGCTCGTGGCGGGCCTGCCCGGTCTGGAGAACGAGCGGGTCCGGGCGTCCGAGCGGATCGCCGCCGCCCGTGACGAGCGGCGCCGGATCGACGAGCGGATCGCCGAGGCGGCCACCGCCCGCAACGAGTGGGAGGTCCGCACCGCCGGGCTGGTCGAGCGGAGGCGGGTCCTGGCCGAACGGCTCACCGAGGTCGAGCGCCGGCTCACCGGGCATGCCGAGGAGCGCCAGCAGGCAGCCGAGCGGCGCACCCGTCTGGAGGCCGACGCCACCGCCGTCGAGCGGCTGCTCGGCGTCGTCGCCGAGGCGCAGTCCGGACTGGACGCACTGCTGTCGTCGTTGCGCGACCGCCACCGACGTCAGCTCGAGGCCGTGCGGGCAGGTGGTGCCCGGCTGGAGGAGCTACGCCGCCAGCGGGCGGTGAGTGAGCACGAGCTGGCCGCTGCCCGAAGCCGGCTGCAGAAGGCGGAGCTGGACCTCGTCGAGGCCACCGTCCGTCGCGAGTCGGTCGTCGAGACCCTGCGACGCGAGCTGGGCTGCGGGCCCGGGGACGCGCCGGGCGCCCCGTCGCCTGACCTGCCCGAAGGCGTGGACCCGGCCACCCGTGTCGGGCAGCTGGAGGCCGAGCTGGCGGCGATCGGCCCGGTCAACCCGTTGGCCATGGAGGAGCTCTCCGAGCTCGGTGAGCGCCACCAGTTCCTCGAGTCCCAGGTCGAGGACGTCCGCAAGGCCCAGCGCGACCTCCGTCAGGTCATCCGCACGCTCGACGAGGAGATCATGCACGTGTTCGACGCGGCGTTCGCCGACGTCAACGAGCACTTCTCCAACCTGATCACCTCCCTCTTCCCGGGAGGAACCGGTCGCCTGTCGCTGACGGACCCCGAGAACCTGCTCGACACGGGCGTCGAGCTCGAGGTCCGACCGGCCGGCCGCAACGTCCGACGCCTGTCCCTGCTGTCGGGCGGCGAGCGCTCGCTCGTGGCGATGGCCTACCTGTTCGCCGTCTTCCGCAGCCGGCCGTCGCCCTTCTACCTGATGGACGAGGTCGAGGCCGCGCTCGACGACGTCAACCTGATGCGCTTCCTCGCCCTGGTCAACGAGTTCCGGGAGGAGGCACAGCTCATCATCGTCAGCCATCAGAAGCGCACGATGGAGGCGGCTGACGCCCTCTACGGCGTGACCATGGCCCCCGGTGGCTCGTCCAAGGTCGTCAGCCAGAAGGTTCCCCGCGACCAGGACCGCCGTGGACACCCTGGACGCCCGACCGACCACCAAGCTCGACGTCCGGGCCGTCGCCCCGGCGATCGTCCCCGATCTGGGCGACGGTCCCGAGGTGGCGGCCGTCACGGAGGCCACCACCGTCGCCAGCGGGACGGACGGGACGGCCGGGACGCCGACGCACGAGGGATCCGTGACCGAGCAGGGTGCCCCGCCGACGAGGCCGGCCAGCCTCAACGAGGTCGCCCGCCGGCTCGACTCGCCGACCACCGGCACGCCGGGAGTGGCCGGCGACCTGGCCGCGGCCGAGCCGGTCGGCGGGCCGGATCAGTGATCGAGCCCGCCGCCCTGACAGCCACCTCCGATGTCCTCCTCGGCCTGATCGTGGCCGTACCCGTGGTCCTCGTGGCCGGCGGCGTGGTCCTGGCCCGACGGGGGCGGGGCGGAGGACAGGCGCAGTCGACGGGAACCACGGTCGCCGAGCGCCCTCGAGGCGCAGCCTCCTGAAACTCCCGTCGCGCCGACCATCACCGAAGGAGCCGAGGCGCCGGCACCCGAGACCCCGGCACCCGAGACCCCGGCACCCGAGATCGAGCCCGAGCCCGAGCCCGAGCCCGAGCCCGCTTCCTACCGGGGCCGGCTGGGCAAGGCCCGGGGTCTGCTGTCGGGCTACGTGGGGGCCATCCGCGCCCGGGGAAGATCGACGGCGGCACGTGGGACGAGCTCGAGGAGGCCCTCATCCGGGCCGACGTGGGTGTGGGGGCGACCGACGCGCTCCTCGCCGACCTGCGGGCCCGGGTCACCTCCGGTGAGATCGGGGGCCCCGATGCCCTGGTCGACGCCCTGAAGGCCGACCTCGTCGCCATGTTGGCGTCCGACGCCCCGGGACTGCCCGAGGTGGCGGCCGACCGGCCCGCGGCGGTCGACGGCGAGGCCGAGCGCACGGTCGACGTCTGGCTGTTCGTGGGCGTCAACGGGGTGGGAAAGACCACCACCGTGGGCAAGGTGGCCACCCGACTGTCCCGGTCGGGGACCCGGGTGCTGTTGGCTGCCGGGGACACGTTCCGCGCCGCCGCCGGCGAGCAGCTCAGCCTGTGGGCCGAGCGCTCGGGGGCCGATATCGTCCGCGGCGCCGAAGGCGGCGACCCGTCCTCGGTCGTCTTCGACGCCGTGCAGCGAGCCGCGTCCAGGGGCTATCCGCTGGTACTGGCCGACACCGCCGGCCGCCTGCACAACAAGGTCAACCTCATCGAGGAGCTGAAGAAGATCCGCCGTGTGTCCGACCGGCCTCCCGGTCACGTGGCCCAGGTACTGCTCGTGCTCGACGCCACCACCGGGCAGAACGGGCTCGCCCAGGCCAAGGTGTTCCTCGAGGCCGTCGACGTGTCCGGTGTGGTCCTCACGAAGCTCGACGGCACGGCCAAGGGGGGCATCGTGGTCGCCATCCAACGGGAGCTCGGCCTGCCGGTCAAACTCGTGGGCCTGGGGGAGGGCGTGGACGACCTGGTCGACTTCGACGCACAGGCCTTCGTCGACGCGCTCTTCTGAGGTGGCGGGGGAGCCCGTCGTGCCCGCACCGAGGGCACGTGGGGTTCGGGTAGCCTGAGCACCCCATGTTCGAGAGCCTGACCGACCGATTCGACGGCATCCTGTCCCGACTCCGCGGCCGGGGTCGGCTGTCCGAGGCGGACGTCGACGAGGTCCTCCGTGAGATCCGCACCGCACTGCTGGAGGCGGACGTCGAGATCGGGGTCGTCCGCACGTTCACCAGCGCCGTGCGGGACCGGTGTGTAGGCCTGGAGCTCTCCCAGAGCCTCAGTCCGGGTCAGCAGGTCATCAAGATCGTCAACGAGGAGTTGGTCGCCATCCTCGGCGGCGAGACCCTCCAGATCCGCTACGCCAGCCGTCCGCCGACGGTGGTGCTGCTGGCCGGACTGCAGGGCTCGGGCAAGACCACCGCATCGGCCAAGCTCGCCCGCTGGTTCAAGCAGCAGGGCCGAAACCCGCTCCTGGTGGGCGCCGACCTCCAGCGCCCGGCCGCCGTCGAGCAGCTGCGGGTGCTGGGCGGCCAGGCCGGCGTGACGGTCTTCTCGGAGGCCACGGACCCGGTGTCGGTGGCCGCGGCCGGCCTGGAAGAGGCGAAGCGCCTCGGCCGGGACGTGCTGATCGTGGACACGGCCGGCCGACTCTCCATCGACGAGGAACTGATGGACGAGATCCGGCACGTCGCCGGTGCCGTCCGGCCCGACTACACGTTCCTGGTGATCGACGCCATGACGGGCCAGGACGCCGTGTCCACGGCCCAGGCCTTCCACGCCGCCCTCACCCTCGACGGGGTCATCCTCACCAAGCTCGACGGCGACGCCCGCGGCGGTGCCGCCCTCTCGGTCAAGGAGGTCGTGGGGCGTCCCATCGCCTTCGCCTCGACCGGGGAGAAGCTCGACGACTTCGACCAGTTCCACCCGGACCGCATGGCCGATCGCATCCTCGGGATGGGCGACGTGCTCAGCCTCATCGAGCAGGCCGAGCGGAACATGGACCAGGAGGTCACCACAAAGGGCGCGGCAGCCATCATGGAGGGCCGGTTCACGCTCGAGGACTTCCTGGAGCAGCTCCAGCAGGTGCGGAAGATGGGCTCGATCTCGGGCGTCCTGTCCATGCTCCCCGGCATGTCGAAGGACCTGAAGCAGGCCTCCGAGTCGGTGGACGACCGTCAGATCGACCAGGTGGAGGCCATCATCCGCTCGATGACCCCGGCAGAGCGCGTGGACCCGTCGGTCATCGACGGCAGCCGACGGGTCCGCATCGCCAACGGGAGCGGCACGACGACCGCCGACGTCAACGTGCTCCTGAAGCAGTTCAAGGACATGCAGAAGATGATGAAGAGCTTCACCAAGGGAGGAGTGGGCGGCGCCCTCGGGGGACTCGGCGGCCTCCTGGGCCGCGGCGGACCGAAGCTGTCGCCCAAGGCCATGGCCCAGATGGCGGCCGAGGGTGGGCTGCCCGACATGGGAGCCGGACTCCCGGGCGATGCGCCTGCGGCCACCTTCGGCGCGCCCGGTGGCGCCCCGGGTGCCAAGAAGGGCAAGGGCGGCAAGAAGGGCAAGGGCGGCGGCCGGGTCACCCCGAAAGCCCGCTGAGGGCCGGCCGGGGGCCCACCGGCATCCCCGGAGTGCGGCGGCCGGTACCGGGCCCGTCCGCAATTGCCGTATGATCTGCGGGTTCGGCGGGCACCGTGAACTGCGGATCCGACACGTCCCGAATAGTGGGAGACTGTCCCCCGTCACCGGACCCAGCGCCGACCGATTTCAGCAGCACCCGCCAGCGCTTCCATTGGAAGACACCATGCAACAGAGGAGTTACCGTGGCAGTAAAGCTCCGCCTCGTGCGGATCGGGAAGAAGAAGCAGCCGACCTACCGGCTGGTGGCGGCGGACAGCCGCTCGCCCCGTAACGGTCGGTTCATCGAGATCGTCGGCACCTACGCCCCAAGGGGCAAGTCGCTGGCCGAGCCGGACGCCGTCGTGCAGATCGACAACGCCAAGGCGGTGAAGTGGCTGTCCCAGGGCGCGCAGCCCACCGAGCGGGTCGAGAAGCTGCTGAAGCAGTCCGGCGCCCTCGAGGAGTTCGCCGCGGCCAAGGCGGCGAAGTGACCGAGGACGCGGCCGTGGACTCGGTCGACGACGTCAACACCATCGACGACGACTTCGACGACCACGACGACGACGCCGGCAACCGCGTCTCGGGTGGCACGCCCCTGGCCGTCGTGAGCTACCTGGTCAACGCCATCGCCTCGGACACCGAGGCCGTGGTCATCAACACCGAGGAGCGGGGCGACACCGTCCGCTTCAGGATCCACGTGGCCCCCGAGGACATGGGCCGGGTGATCGGCCGCCGCGGCCGCGTCGCCCAGGCCATCCGGACGGTGGTTGCCGCCGCCGGCGCCCGCGACGGGGTCCAGACCAGCGTCGACATCGTCGACGACTGAGCACCCGGTGTCCGCCCCGGACCCCGGCAACGGTGCCGACGGAGCCGGTGGCGCCCCTGACGGCACCGGCGACGGGAACGACGCCCGGCCCGCCCTGCTCGGGGTCGGCCGGATCGTGAAGCCCCACGGGCTGCGCGGCGACGTGATCATCTCGCTGACGACCAACCGCGACGAGCGGGTGGAGGTGGGCTCGGTCCTCCTCGCCGAGGACGGGCGCACGTTCGAGGTCGTGCGCTCCTCACCCCACCGGGGCCGCTTCATCGTCACCCTCGACGGGGTGAACGGGATCGATGCCGCCGATGCGCTGCGGGACACCGCGCTGTTCGCCCCTCCACTGGAGGACCCCGACGCCCTGTGGGTCCACGACCTCATCGGGTCGGTGGTGGTCGACACGCACGGGATCGAGCTCGGGACGGTGTCCGGGGTCGAGGCCAACCCGGCCAGCGACCTGCTGGTCCTGGCCGGTGGGGGACTCATCCCCCTGCGGTTCGTGACCGGCTCCGAGCCCGGCGTCCGGGTGACCGTCGACATCCCCGACGGCCTCCTCGACGTCACGTGACCGCTCCGGTCCCCGGACCGATGCCGGTGGCGTTCCGGATCGACGTCTTCACGCTGTTCCCGGAGGTGGTCGACCACTACGGGTCGGCCTCCATCCTCGGGAGGGCCCGAGGCAGCGGCCGACTCGACCTGCGCACCCACGACATCCGCGAGGCGACGCGCGACGTCCACCGCACGGTCGACGACGCCCCCTTCGGTGGGGGGGCGGGCATGGTGCTCGCTCCCCAACCCGTCTTCGAAGCGGTCGAGACGGTGGCCGCCGGCCCGGGCGGGCTGCCCCGACCCCTCCTGCTCCTGTCGGCGTCAGGGCGACGGTTCGACCAGGGGATGGCCCGGGAGCTGGCCGGGGATCGCGACGGGTTCTCGTTGCTGTGCGGGCGCTACGAGGGTGTGGACCAGCGGGTCGCCGATCACCTGTGCGACGCCGAGGTGTCGATCGGCGACTACGTCCTGGCGGGCGGGGAGCTGGCCGCACTGGTGGTGGTGGAGGCCGTGGCCCGTCTGCTGCCCGGTGTCCTCGGCAACGAGCGGTCCGCCGACGAGGAGAGCCATGCCGCCGGGCTGCTCGAGTATCCGCAGTACACCCGCCCGGCCGACTTCCGCGGCGCGACCGTCCCCGAGGTGCTCCGCTCGGGCGACCACGGGCGGGTAGCGGCGTGGCGACGTGCACAGTCCCTGGTCAGGACGTTGCGACGCCGTCCGGACCTGGTCGATGCCCGGGGCGGTCTCACCCCGGAGGAGGTCGCACTGCTCCGTGCCCACGGTGAGGTGCGCCTGCTCCGCGAACACGGCTACGATTGAGGAGCCTCGTCGGCGCCGGATTTCCCCGGTGTCCGTAGCAACGACCGGTTCGCACCGTGCGTGGTGCGGGTCCCGGGACGCCGACGGGAGTGAGATCGAACCAGCCCCGAAAGAGACGCGCCCCATGAAGCCGACCGACATCATCGACCGCGACAGCCTGCGGGACGACATCCCCGAGTTCCGCCCCGGCGACACCGTCAAGGTGCATGTCCGGGTGGTCGAGGGCAACCGCGAGCGTGTCCAGGTGTTCCAGGGTGCGGTCATCCGCCGCCAGGGCACGGGCCTCCAGGAGACCTTCACCGTCCGCAAGGTGAGCTTCGGCGTCGGCGTCGAGCGGACCTTCCCGGTCCACTCCCCGGTGATCGACCACACCGAGGTCGTATCGCTGGGCGACGTGCGGCGGGCCAAGCTGTACTACCTGCGCGACCGCCACGGCAAGGCGGCCAAGATCAAGGAACTGCGGACTGCCCGCTCCTGATCGTGCCGTACGGTCATCGCCTACGGGCAGCCTCCCGGCCATGAGGACGCGGTCCGGCCTCCGATGAGCGAAGAGGACCTCGAGCGCTACGAGTCCGAGATCGAGCTCGCCCTCGTCCACGAGTACCGGGCGGTCGTGCCGCTGTTCTCGTACGTGGTGGAGACGGAGCGCCGCTTCTACCTGGCCAACACCGTCGACGTCACGGTGCGGTCGGACACCTCACCGGCGTGCGTCGAGGTCGTCCTCACCGACGCCTGGGTCTGGGACATGTACCGTCCCGCCCGCTTCGTGCCGTCGGTCCGGATCCTGACCTTCCGCGACGTCAACATCGAGCGCCTGCCCGACAAGGAGCTGTGAGGGCGACGCCCGGGACCCCGGCTGGGTCGTCCGGGTCGGAGCGGCGTGCCGCGCTCGGGCGGGCGGGCGAGGACACCGCCGCCGCCTGGTACGAGCACCACGGCTACGAGGTGCTCGAGCGCAATTGGCGCCGCCGCGAAGGCGAGGTGGACCTCATCGCCCGCAAGGGGCGCACCGTGGCCTTCTGCGAGGTGAAGACCCGGACATCCGATGCCTTCGGCACCGGTGCCGAGTCGGTCCTGGCGGCCAAGCAGCGGCGCATCCGCCGGTTGGCGTCACGCTGGTTGGCCGAGCTGACCCCGGCGTCGGGGCGGGCCCTGGTCGACCTGCGCTTCGACGTGGTGTGCATCACCGCCGGCGAGGTCGACGTGATCGAGGACGCCTTCTAGTCGTCCCGACCACGGATCGCCCGGTCCGTGGGCCGGAGCCACGGCGGCTCCCGTGGTGCGGTGACCACTGGGTCGACCGGTGGGCGCACCCGCCGACGGGATGCCGCGACGGCCGGCGCTATCGTCGGCACCATGCGGGTGGGGAGCGGCACGAGGCGACCGGTGCGACCGGTATGAGCGACAGCGGAGGGCCGAAGGTACCCGGACTCGAGCCTGTCTTCCGCCACCTCGACGACCCGGACGTCCCCTGGCAGCAGGTCCGGTCCGTCCGGCTGGCCGACGGCACGGTCGCCTCGGTGTGGGAGAAGTGGCTGGCGTTCTCCGCCGACCCGGTGTACCTCTCCCTCTACGCCAGGTGGGACCCCGGGGTCATCCAGCGTCGGCACGGGCACCTGAGTCCGCACGTCGTCATGGTGCTCGAGGGGGAGGTCCTGTGCGGTGACCGGCGGTGCCCGGCAGGGACCCACATCGAGCTCCCCCAGGGCGCCGCATTCGGCCCGTTCGAAGCCGGCCCGCAGGGGGCGATCCTCTTCGAGGTCATGATGGGCGACCCCCGGGGGTGGGGGGACGACCCGGAATCGTTCGAGCGCCTGCTCGCCCAGCGGGGCGCCGAGGCGCTCCCCGATCCCGCCATCGAGCTGCCGGCGTGGTTGGAGGATCAGCGGGGGCGCTGGGTCGCGGAGTGAGGCGGGCCGGCGCCCGGTGTTCGGGGGGTGGCGCTCGACCGACCGTGCTGGAGGATTCGTGCTTGTCGGCATCGCCGATGGCTTCGTCACGCCGGCGTGGTCAACCGGTGCCGGACGATCGGTGCCGGCCCCCGGCGCGGGTGGCCTCCTCCTGGGCTTCGTGCTCGTCCCCACCGGATCGATCCTCGTCAGCCGGGCGCCGGCCCGACCGCGACCCCCGTGCTCGGGGTGCCGACGAACCTCCTGGTCAAAGTTGCGGCGGACACCCGTGCACGATGTGCTCGACGCCCTGCCGTGGGGCGTGCCCCGGACGGTCGACGTGGCGTGGACCGGGTGCAGGTGGCAGGGCGGCGGACGGTCCGTGCGGCCACCCCCTAGGCTCATGCCACCGATCCCTGAGGAGGCGTGATGGACGCAGAGGGCTGGTACGTCGACCCGTACGGGGTGCACGAAGTCCGTTGGTTCTCCGACGGGTCCGCCACGGCACTCGTCCGCGACGGTGTGGTCGAGGCACACGATCCTCCGCCCGACGCGCCCTACGAGGGACCGCTCGTGGAGCCCCCCGAGACCGTTGTCGACGACGGTTCGGACCTACGCCGGGCCGATGCGGGAACCCCACCGCCCGACCTCGAGGACATGTGGGTGGCGTTCGACGAGACGAGCGGCGCGGACTGACTGCGTAGGCCACGACACGGGAGTGGTGGCCCGGCTGCCCGGTGTGGTCGGGCAGGTCCGGTCAGCTCCGGTCAGCCACTCACCGGACCGGGCGGGTCCACCACCGGGACGTCCACCGTGGCGTGCCACAGCAGGACGTACTGCGGGCAGCCGGCGGCCGCCGCTGCTGCCGAGCAGATCGGGGTCCCGGTCGCGTCGAGCCCGGCCGATCCGTAGTTGATGACCTTGAACACCGTGTCGGAGGCCCCGTTGGCCGTGGTGGCCGCCGATACCAGAGCGAGGACGGGAGTGGACTGGATCACCTGCGCCTCCGACCAGCGGAGGTGATGCCCGCTGAGCTTGACCTCCACCAGCTCGCCCTTGGTGGCCAGCACGGTGGCCCCGTCGCTCCCGAAGGTGAGGGTCACCTTCTTGACCACGGGCGGCGTCACGGAGACGGCACCGGCCACGCACGTGCCGGCGGAAACGGCCGCCAGCGCCGAGGCGGCCAGTCCGATCCCGAGGGTCGTGATCTTGCTTCGCACGGGAGCCTCCTTGGAGCAGATGCGGCGAAGTCGCTCGACGCCGCCACTGTGTATGAACGTCCGTCGGTGTGCAGCGTTACACGGTTGCGGCCCGGGTTGCCGGCCGGACGGGCGGCGCCATGCCGGACCGGGCGTCACCTGGGCGACGGGTCACGTTCCGCTCGAGGGTGTCCCCTGAAGGTCCGAGGACCCCGTGAACCCGTTGAAGGGGCCGCCGACCACCTGACCGGCCCAGCTGACCACGAACGCACGGGTCGACGCGTTGTAGGTACCCGCCACGGCGGTCGTCAGGCCGGGGCTGCTCCAGTCCGGCTTGGGCGGTCCCTGGTTGAACTACAGCTTGTTCCACGACGCGGTCCACACCTCGACCTGGCCGATCAGCTCCCCGTCCATGACACTGACGGCCGGGGCCGGCGCCGAGGCACCCGTCTGCGGGTCGGTCGCATTGGTGGAGAGGCCGCACTTGATCCCGGCGAACGTGGTGGGCTGCGCGATGGCGTCGGCGACGGCGTTCCCGGAGGCGTCGAACGCCGGGTCCGGGTTGGGCTGGTAGCTCCCCGTGGTCAGCCCACCGTCGGCTCCCGGGGCCAGCAACGTGTAGGCCCGGTCGGTGGACGTGGAGTTCGCACTGTCGAAGAAGGGCCCACCGGCGACCTTGCCGCCGGGCTCGACCATCTGGAAGTAGGTGCCGGAGGCCGTTCCTCCCGGATCGGAACCGGCGGTGAGGGGGAAGGTCCCAACGAGCGCCTGGGTCCCCGAGGTGGCCGGGGCGGGTGTCGAGCTCGAACTGCGGCCGGTCAGTGCGGTGGCACTGATCCCGGCGACGAGCAGGGCGATGATGCGTCGGCGTCGCATGCTTCTCCAACAGGTTGTCGGTGCGGACCGTCGTCCTGTTCCCCCGGCGGCACCGCTGCGCCGACCACCGTCGTCCCGGGTGCCACGGCGGGTCGGGCTGCAGGCGGGTTCCGGCCCGAGCCACCGGAGCTCCGTAGGCGCCGGCCTCCGTCGTCAGCCGGCCCGCCCCCGTCGGCCTCTCCCGTTCCCGCCGTGGAGCGCCCTCCCCGCCCGGCTGACGGGCCATCTCCTAGGCTTCGGCCATGCCGACCGACTTCCGGACCCTCATCGTCGAACGCGCCGATGGCGTGGCGACCGTCACCATGAACCGCCCCGAGCGAAAGAACGCAGCCAACGGCACCATGTGGCACGAGCTGCTGGCCGTGTTCGAGGACGTGGCCGCCGATCGCGCCGACAGGGTCCTGGTGCTCACGGGGGCGGGCGGAGCCTTCTGCTCGGGCGCCGACCTGTCGGATCCATCCGACGTGGCCGGCCGCCCGGGCGACCCCTACCTCGTCCAGATGCGGGCGTTCGGGCGACGTGGCGCTGCGCCTCCACCGCTTCCCCAAGCCGACCATCGCCAAGGTCGGGGGTGTGGCCGCCGGCGCCGGGATGTCCCTCGCCATCGGGTGCGACCTAGTGGTGGCGTCGGAGTCGGCCCGGTTCTCGCAGATCTTCGCCAAGCGGGGGCTGTCGGTCGATTTCGGCGCCTCCTGGCTCCTGCCCCGGTTGATCGGTCTGCACCGGGCCAAGGAGCTGGCCTTCTTCGCCGACATCCTGAGCGCCTCCGAGGCCGCCGAGTTCGGCCTGGTCAACCGGGTCGTCCCCGACGACGGACTGGATGGGTTCGTCGACGACTGGGCCCGCCGTCTGGCCGAAGGCCCCACCTTGGCCCTGTCCATGACCAAGACCATGCTCAACAACTCGATGTCCGTGTCCATGGAAGAGGCGGTGGAGGACGAGGCACGTTCCCAGGCGGTCAATTTCGGCACACGGGACACACGTGAGGCGCTCACGGCCTTCGCCGAAAAGCGTCCCCCGAGCTTCGAGGGACGGTGAGCGCCACCTCCCGGTGACGGCGCGAGGTCCGTGCCGACCCGGCCCCCGGCGACGGGTCCGGACCCCTGGCGGAGCGAGCCCCGTCATGTCAGGATTCAGGGGATCCGACTGCGGGCCTGCGCCTCGAGCGGGACCCGCGTGGTCTATCGGGACACGGCGGCGCGCAACCGCTCCAGGCGTTCGGCGAACGGGTACGCCCCGGTGAAATGAAGGATGCGGGGAGCGGTGGACAGGTCCTGGGGCACCGAGTTCCACTCGCTCCCGAGGATCTGGGTGCGCCGGAGCCACGGCGTCGTCGTTCCGGGCTGGCAGCGCATCGGCGTGGCGTCCGGGTCGAACTCGTACCCGAACATCTCCAGGGCGGCGGCATTGTCGTGCCAGCGGGTCTCGAGGTACTGCGTCATGCCCCACATCTGCTCGAAGAACTGCCGGCTCCTTCGACCTGAGCGGACGACCATGACACCCGTGTTGGGGACGCACTGACCGTCGTAATGATGTTCGACGAGCCCCAGGAAGCGCCGAGGCGGCAGGGTGGTGGCGATGTCCACGGAAGGGTCCACGATGGCCGCGTCCGCGTCGATCCAGACCAGGAGATCACAGGTGGGGAGGAGCTGGTTGATGAAGGCGACCTTGCCCCACTGTTTGTGCCTGCGCTCGGGAGCCGGATCGTCCTCCGGGATCCGCAGGTCGTACCCGTGGAGGGCGGCGTACCGTTCGAACGACGGCCGCGTCACCTCCAGGAACTCCTCGTGCCGCCCCAGTGCCATCGTGGCGAGGACTTTCGACGGACTCATCGTGAGCACGATACCCGAAGCGAAGATCGGTTGTGTGGCACTCGGCACGTGTCCCGTCCACTCCGGACGGACCCGAGCGGCGCCCGCCATCAAGTCACCGGTCGGGACCGACCACGGCCGTGGGCCGGGGTCCTCCGGCCGATGTCCCCCGAGCCCGCCACGAGCGGTCGCACCGTCAGTCCGGATCCGGGCCCGATCCACCCGGTGCTCTGTGGCCCACCGGATCCGGTCGGGATGCGTCCGACGGTGCGATGATCGTGACCGATGGGTGCGCGACTGTACGGGCGTTGCCGTTCGCTGACGGCACAGGTGTCGAGGCGTGTGCTGTCCTCGGTGCTGCCCCACGTACCGGTGTCACTCCGGTGCCGGATGATCCCCGTGCTCCGATTCGCGTTCGGGTTTCAGATCTCGGCGCGGGCGGTTGCCGCCGCGCGGGACCGTCTGGTGGGCGGTGGGATCCTGCTCGTCTTCGGCATCGGGCTGGACAGCTCGACCTGGGAGCTCGTCAACCGCCGTGGCCGCACGGTGTTCCTGGAGGATGTTCCCGGTTGGGTCGACATCTCGAACGGCGAGGCGCCCGGGCGGGAGGTGCACCTCGTCGCGTACGCAACGACGGTGGAGACCTCCATGGGCATCTCGGAATCGACGCAGGTCCCGCTCCCGGTTCTTCCGGACGACGTTGCGTCGACGCCGTGGGACGTGGTGGTCGTCGATGGACCCGCGGGCTGGGGGGCGGAGACACCGGGACGGGCAGCGAGCATCACCCTCGCCCACGGACTGGTCCGCCGGGGCGGGCTCGTGCTGGTGGACGACTACGGACGCCCGGTCGAGCGCCATGTCTGTGATCTCGTCTTCGGGCGCCCGGCGGACGAGCTGCTCGATCCGAGCCGGCCCGTCGCCCTCTTCCGGTCCTCGTAGGTCGGTTGCCCGGCACGCCGACGCATCGGTCCCGAGGATGTGGGTCGCCAGGGCGAGTGGACGGCATCGTCCGACGGCACCTGTGTGATCCACGGCGCATGCTCGTGGTGAACGGGCATTCCGCAGGACCGCCCGCCGCGGTGTCACGCCAGAGGCCCAGTCGTCGATCCCAGTCACACTAACGAGCGCCCCCGGCCCCGGGGCGGGGGCGCTTTGCGTCCCGGCTTGGATTGTCCCGAATGCGCTCGTCGGGGGCAGGCAACGCTCGCGAGCACCTTCTGGCCGAGGCTCCGAATCCCTGCTCGCGAACGCGAGCCGAATCGTCGGAGCACGCTCGAGCGTGTCCTCAGCCGCCACGGCTGAGACCTACCGCACCGTTCCCAGCTGCCTGGGTAGAGGTCGAACAACTACGACGACGCGCTTACTGCATTACCGTAGGCGGCAATCCCGGCTGCCAGTCGCAGCCGCCCGGCCACGGGCGTGCGCCATCGCAGGTCGACCCCCGATCCGGGGAGGCGGTTCCGAGCTCAGATCCAGGGGCGGAGCTTCCTGGAAGACGCCGCACGCCAGCACTTGCGCCACTTGGCCCGCAGTTCGGGCCGCGGCGATCGTTCCAGAGCGACCAGTTGGCCCGCCGCCAGGCCACAGGGCGGGACGGCGGCGGCGGCGAGGCGGAGCCAGGACTCCGCGACGACGGTGTCATGGTAGTCACCGAGGACGGTCTGAACGTCTTCCACCGCCCCGGCGAACCGTGAGGCCACCGGGCCGGCTATGGGAGCGACCGCCTCGGCGGCATACCGGCACCGTTTGGCGAGGATGCGAACCTGGTGCAGTTCTGCGTCGGAGGGATTCGGTCCAAGAGCGGCGACAGCACTGGCCAGGCGCCTCCACGGTTTGCGGGCGATCGTCGATGCCAGCTGAGCGTTCGACCAGCCTGTGAGGCTAGGCCTCTCCCGAGCGGGGGGCGGAGGCGAAGTCGACCAGCGCTTCCAGGAGCTCCAGATAGCGATCTCCACGCAGTGCCTCGAGCATGGCGCTACGGGCTTCGTCAGCTTCGTCCTCCAATCGACGCTGCAGCTGCGCACCGCACTGGGTGTCAGCTTCGGGGAGGGTTGCGATGTGGGCGACGAGCCGGGCGGCAAGCACATCATGGTCACGGACGGCGCCGACCACGGTCCCGAGCCATCCGAGCTCGACTCGCAACGAGACGACCCGATCGCTTTCGATCAGCGGGGCGAAGCTCCGCAGGTCCGAGCGCAATCGGCGGGTCCCGACCCTCAGCTGGTGGACGTTCTCCGGATCCCCGCCGAGGCGGACGCCCGGGTCGTGGCGGAGGATTTGGTCCACCGAGTGGGCTATGGCGTGTTGCAGGACGTCGACCATCGTGGCATCGGCGGTCAGCGTGGCCACAACAACGTCCGGAGCCCGGCTCGCCGGCTCGCCCAGGGCCCGTACCAGCTTAGGAAGGGAGGACCCGGCGACACAGCCGGCGTCGACAAGGCGCGAGCCAACGCTGTCCAAGATCTGGCGTCCGCGTTCCCCGGGGTCGTGTAGCTCGATCTCGACCTCTCGGAACCGCCAGGCGGGACACTGCTCGTTGGTGACCGAGACGGTGTCGTCGACGACATCGGCCAGCAGCCGACCGTCCCCATCGTGGATCTCGATGGGGCGGCGGATGGTGGTCAGGTGGGCCACCGGCCGGATGCCCTTGGTCCTGGAGGAAGCGAGAACGAGGTCGGTGGCCGAACTCGGGACCTCATCGACTCGACCCTCCAAGCGAATCTCATGTCGGTCCAGCGTCAGCCCCCCGCTGTCGCAGGGGATCTTCACGGTCCACGGGGGGCCAGGCTCGCCGCCCCGCCAGCGAAGGGTGATTCCCGAGCGCGCCAGGCGCAAGTCGTCCGTGTCGTAGTAGGTGGCATCCAGCCGAAGTTCGGGTAGCTCGATGGCCGTCGACCCAGGTACCAGCCCCGTCATATCGGGCAGTCGTGCCCCGGCCGGCGCCATCAACTTGGCTTCTCGCTCGATGACCGTTCGAGTAGGTCGATCCTTCTTGCTCACGACGGCCGACGCTACAGGGGTCCGGGAGGAGCGGCACCGGTGGGCCCGGGACCAGGTGGCAGAGTCATCGTTCCAACGAAGCTGGAGCGCTCGGTCGGCGGCTCCGAGCCAGCGTCCAGACCCCGTACCGGAATCGGATCAGGACGAACCACGGGGTGACGCGATCTCTAGGTCGATGCAAGTGCGGCCAGGGCCGCCGCGACCGCTTGGGCCGCTTCGCCCGGCAAGGTGTCGATGACAGTTGCCGACTCCCAAGGGTCCATGCGCTGGTGCATGGCTTCACGTACATCGGGCGTCGCCTCCGAGACGGAGGAACCTGCGGCGAGCCGCCGAAGGATTCGGCGGTCTGCCTCCTCCGGAGGTACTTCACAGCAGAGCTCGACGAGCTCACTGGATGTCCGGGCGGCCATCCCGCGCGCCGCGTTCCTCTGACGGCCATCGATCCACGAGGCATCGAGGATCACCGACTCCGCCTGGCCGAGAGCCTGTTCGGCCTGATGGAGGAGCTCTCCGTACACTGCGTCAGTCGCATCGGGGCCGTAGCGTCCTGCCGGATCCTGCGCGATTCGCATCCCGGGCAACCCGCGGGCCTCATGCCGAATTTCGTCCGACCGGAGGACGGTCCAACCACGGGCATCTCCGAGGCCGCTTGCCAGGGTGGACTTCCCCGAGCCAGGGAGACCTCCGACGAGGACGACCGTCACCTGCGATCGACGCAGGTGCTCCCGAGCGATCCGCTGGAATTGGCGCGCCTGGGCTGCTGCGCCGGGCGCACCCTGGTCCGCCCGCAAGCAGGACACTTTGGCCCGGACGTACGCACGAGCCGCCAGATAGTGATGGAGGAGTGGTTCAGGGAACCGGTCATCGGCGAGCTCCTGGTAGTCGAGGAGGAACCGGTCAGCGGCTTCCGGGTGCCCCAAGCGTTCGAGGTCCATGGCCAAGAAGGCGCCGTCGGCGCACACGTCCACATGGCGCAACCGGTCCGAGAACTCGATGCAGTCGAGTATTCGTACCCCGTCATTGAGGCAGAAGATGTCATCGGCCTGAAGGTCCCCGTGTCCGTCGCAGATCCGACCACTGGCGATACGGGCGGCGAGCAGCCCCGCCCGCTCGTCTACCCAGCGAAGGGCCCGCCTCCGGATCTCGACCTCGTCGGAATCGTCGAGGATCCCGCCGACGAAGCGGTCGGTTTCGACGAAGTTCGCTTCCCAGTCGGACCGCAGCGCCAGGGCGGTCGCCGCGTGCGAGATCTCTGGCGAGCGGGCCGCGCTCCGGTGGAACGAGACCAGGGCCTCGGCGACAGCCAGGAGCCATCCGGTGAACTCCTCCCCCCGGGAGGCGATCGCCGTTAGCCGACGTTCGTCCGGCAGGCGCCTCATGACGACCATGTGGTCGAGGGGCTCACCGTCCAGCACCACATCGGCCACCCCCAGGTAGACATCGGGTGCCAAGCGCCGATTGAGCATCACCTCGCGCTCGCAATCGGAGCGACGCGCCTTTCGCTCTCGGAAGTCGAGGAACCCGAATCGGACGGGCTTGTGCAGCTTGAACACCCGATCGCCGATGAAGAAGAGGGTCGAAATGTGGGTCTCGACGATTGCCGCCTGCTCGAGAGGCATTGGAGAGCGCTCTGATCGTTGCATCCCGAGTCCCTTCGCCCCGTTCCACTCTGACGGTAGCCGGGTTCTCCCGTGAGCCAGCAATTGCACTCCGACTCGTGAAGGGCCGCCCCCGGTCGCGGTCTCGACGTTCCCGCCTCTGGGAACGAACTCAGGACCAAGTCCTCTGTGCAGGCGGATCGGTGGGGGCGAACATTGCCGTGAGAGCAGGACACTGGAGAAGTGAGGTGCAGCAGATGGCGCTCGTGCATCGTGGCAGTCATGTGGCGGAATGGCCCGTCTTCAGGCTTCCTGAACGGTGGGGCTGGCCCTTCGAGTCGGGGGACGACCGACAGTGGCTGCGGGTCGAGGAGTTCCACGACGGCGATGACTTGGTGATTCGGGCGGAGTTGCCTGACATCGACCCGGACAAGGACGTGGAGATCACCACCGAAGGTGGGATGGCGAGGATCCACGCCCACCGGGAACAGAAGTCGGAGACGAAGGACAAGGATGGCTATCGCTCCGAGTTCCGTTACGGCGAGTTCGACCGGGAGATCGCCCTGCCGGCGGGGACCAAGGGCGAGGACGTGAAGGCCACCTACAAGGACGGCATCCTCGAGGTGCGTGTCCCCTGCCCGACCTCGGAATCCCCTACGACCACCAAGGTCCCCATCTCCCGGAAGTAGGTGGCCCGGGGCAGTCGGACGTGGGACCGGCCCGGACGTCGGGGACGTTATGGATTTCGGACCCAGGGAGTGGTCGTCGTCGAGAACGATCATGGCCTTGGGTACCGGACACGAAGAAGGGAGAGGACATGAAGGCGAAGGTCGGCGATCGGATCGTCATCAAGGGACACCACGTGGGTGAGCACGACCGTGATTGTGAGGTCTTGGAGTTGCGCCACGAGGATGGGGAGCCGCCCTACGTCGTGCGCTGGGGGGATACCGGTACAGAGGACCTCTTCTTCCCCGGGCCCGACGCCTCCGTGGTCGGGTACGAGCACGGGTGATCGACGTCGGCGCTTCGGGGTTGGCAGCGAACGACGGTCGGCCCTGCATGGGCCTCTCCCCCCTGAGGAGACCACCGGGTCAGCTGGCGGCCCATGGGATTCGGACATTCGACCACAGGGGCGTTGAACCTGGTCCCGCATAGGATCGTGACGGTGACGGATCACCTGTGGCACGACAAGCGGACTCCCGGCCGGCGACACCGTGAGACCCACCGAATCGATCGGCGTCGGGGGAGGGCTCCCACTCCCGGCTCGTCGGTCGGTGCCCAGCGATAGGGCGGTGCCCGTCCCGGTAGACGAGGGGCTCCGCCGGGACGTCGGCTTCTTCGGCCTGCTCTGGATCTCGGCTGGGACGACGCTCGGCTCGGGCTGGCTCTTCGGGGCCTTCGTCGCGGTCACCATCGCCGGGCCCGCTGCGCTCATCGGGTGGCTCCTGGCAGCGGTCGTCATGGCACCGCTTGCGCTCGTCTACGGCGAGTTGGGCGCCATGTTCCCCGAGAGTGGCGGCCCCGGTCGCTTCGCCCATCACGCCTTCGGCAGTCTGGCCGGTGCGACCTTCGGCTGGTTCTCCTACCTCCAGGCGGCGACGATCGCGCCGATCGAAGTGCTCGCCGCCATCCAGTACTTGTCGACCAATTCCTGGGCCAGCGGCCTGTACGACGCAACCAAGGGGACGCTCAGTGCCTCGGGCTACGTAGCGGCCGTGGTGCTGATGGGCATCTTCGTCGCGCTGAACCTCCTAGGCATCCGGCTGCTGTCCCGGGCCAACTCGGCAATCACGATCTTCAAGTTGGCCATCCCTTCGCTCACCGCTCTGGCTCTGATCGTGGCCGGCTTCCACGTCCACAACTTCACCGCAGCCGGCGGCTTCTTCGTGCACGGCGGGGCCGGGTCCACCCAGGCCATCCTGAGTGCCATCACGGCCGGCGGCATCGCCTTCGCCCTCATGGGTTTCGAAGGGGCACTCGAGGTGGGGGGCGAGAGCACCAACCCCCAGCGCGACCTCCCCCGGGCCGTCCTGGGCGCCTTCGTCATCTGCACGGTGATCTACGTCGCCGTCCAGTTCGCGTTCATCGGTGCGCTCCCACCCTCCCTCCTGTCGCACGTTTCGAGTTGGACGGAACTCGCGGCAGATCCGCAGCTCTCCAGGGCGCCCTTCTTCGCCCTGGCCAGCTTGCTCGGCCTGGCCTGGTTGGCCTGGGTCATGCGCGTCGACGCCGTGATCTCTCCTGCCGGGACCGGCCTGCTCTACTTGACCGGGGCGTCGAGGCTCGCCTTCGGACTGAGCAGGGACGGTTATGTGCCGAAGCTCTTCCTGGTCGAGGATGAGCGCAGCGACGTCCCGCTGTGGGGTGTGATCATGTCCGGAGCACTCGGCCTCCTCTTCCTCCTGCCCTTCCCGAGTTGGAACAAACTGGTGAGTGTCGTGACCGGGGCCGTGGTGCTCATGTACGCCGGAGCCCCGCTGGCGCTCGGATCCCTTCGGCGCTCCCGGCCCGGCATGGGCCGGCCTTACCGACTCCCGGCGGCCGGTCTGCTCGCCCCGGCGTCGTTCGTCTTCGCCACCTACATCGCCTACTGGTCGGGTTGGCAGACCATTTCGACGCTGATGATCGCCCTCGTCCTGGGCTATGGCCTCATGGGCGTCGCCCGTTCGTTCCACCTGGACCTCGACCCGCCGAGGATCGAGTGGGCATCCGCCTGGTGGCTCTTCCCCTATCTGGTCGGCCTCTCGGTCGTCTCCTACTTCGGCAACTTCGGCAGTGGCGGCATCTTGGGTGGGGCCGGACCATTCAAGAACGTGCTCGTGGGTGGTCATGGCGTGATCCCGCTGTGGTGGGACATGGCATGCCTGGCCGCACTCAGCCTGGCGGTATTCGCCGGCGCCATGGTCCAGGGAGGTAGGGCCGACCCGGCTGCGGCCTCGATTACCGCATCGACGGCCTGAGCAGGGTCCGGGGGACGTGACGGCCTCTGAACACCGCTCGGTGCAGTGGCTCCTGGCCCTGGGGAGTGGGCGATTGGGCGATGGGGTGATCGGGCCAGGCTTCGTAGCCACGGCACCGTCGGCGGGCAGTGATCAGGCAGTACTCGGGCACCATGGTCGAGACGAGCTCGCACTTTCCCCAGTCCGTTTGGCTGTTGGGTAGATCGACGCTCATACCCTCTGGAACCAAGGGCGCAATCGCCGATGAGAGCTGCCCTCGTTCCACGGGCTCCTGGCCGCATCACCGATATCCGATCTCACCGGTGGCCGGTGACGCAACGAACGCCGTCCGACGTCGTCGAACGCACCAGGTGCCCACGTGCCGCAACACTACGGAGCAGCGACGATGGTCTGAGTCCTCGTCGGGCGGTAGTTCCGGGGCGGGCGACCGAGGCATTGGTGGAGCGCTTTCGGGACCTCTTGCCCTTGCATGCGATGACGTCGGACCGCACAGTGGCATAGCGACCGATCGATGGGCGTCGATCGACGACGACACTGCAGGCGCAGAAGGGACAGCGCATGGACGACTCGGGTTGCGTTGCCTACGGGGAACGGGAGGCGAGGGGTGCTCGCTCATGTGCAGCTCGATGCCGGTCATCTGATGGAATCAGTTGCCCGTGAGGTGGCGAAAGGCCGACCGGCGACCGGCGCGTTACTCGGATCCGGAACTTGCCGCCATCAGCAGAGGTCTGACCGAGCTCGAGAATCGGATCGATCGGGTGGAGCACCACCACGACGCCGACATCGCCGCAGTCCGCAAGGAGCACCGCGAGGATGCAGTCAACCTGGTTCACTACCTCGCGCTGCGCCAGACCGATCTGCGCTCCCTGCAGCACCTCCTTGGCCAGCACGGCCTGTCCTCGCTCGGAAGGTGCGAACCCCACGTGCTCGCCACGGTCAGGAGCGTCCGGTCCGCGCTGGATCATCGCCCGGTCCCACCGGGTGCAGCCGCGCAAGGCTTCGAGGAGGGCCGTGTCGCCCTCGATCGGAATACCGACGCCCTGTTCGGATCTCGGCCGCACGGACGGGTGGTCCGGATCATGGTTACCTTGCCCACCGAGGCAGCCGACGACTACCAACTGGTACGCCACTTGGTGGCTGAGGGGATGGACGTCGCTCGGATCAACGGAGCCCATGACGGCCCGGCCGAGTGGGAGCGGATGGCCCTCAACGTCCGAAGTGCGTCCGAGGAGACTGGCCGCCCCTGCCGCGTGTCGATGGATCTGCCCGGGCCCAAGCTGCGAACCGGTCCTCTCGTCGCTGGCCCAAAAGTGGTACGGCTACGGCCGACGCGGGATGAGCGCGGACTACCGGTCGCGCCGGCACGGGTCATCCTGAGGTCGATGGCGACCCATCCGGCAGACAACCGACCGGACGGACCGGACGTGGTGCCGGTGGACGCCGACTGGATCGCCCGCCGCCGACCGGGAGACCTGATCACGTTGCGGGACACAAGGGACGCTGCCCGCACGTTCCAGGTGGCGGACATCGGCCCCGATACCTGCGTGGCCGAAGTGTGGGACACGACCTACTTGGAGACGGGGATGACGCTCACGTGCGACGGCGACCGGGCCGTTGTGGGCCCGCTGGCGGCTGTGGCCCAGTTCCACCTGCTCCGGATCGGCGATGAGCTGACGCTGACGCGGAGCCTGGAGCCGGTCGAACCATGGCACCACGGCGAGGCAGGCAGTGCCCGTATCGGGTGCACGCTTCCCGAATTGTTCACCGTGGCACAGCCCGGGCAACGGCTGATATTCGACGACGGGAGGATCGCGGGACAGGTCGAATCCGTCGGCACCGACTCGGTGCTCGTGCGGGTCACCGGGGCCTCGCCGAACGGCTCGAAGCTCCGATGCGAGAAGAGCATCAACCTGCCGGAGATGGTGCTGCCAATCCCGGTCATCACGGATGCCGACCTACCCCTCATCGAGCTCGCCGTCCGCCATGCCGACATGTTGGCGCTGTCCTTCGTGCGCGACGAGCACGACGTGGACCTGCTGCTCGCCTACCTCGGCCGCTTCGGCGCTGGGCACCTCGGGCTGGTCATGAAGATCGAGACGACGAGCGCATTCGCACGGCTGCCGGAGATCCTTCTGCGGGCGATGCGGTCGTCTGCCGTCGGGGTCATGATCGCCCGGGGGGATCTCGCCGTGGAAGCCGGCTTCGAGCGGCTTGCCGAGATGCAGGAGGAGATCCTGTGGATCTGCGAGGCGGCGCATCTCCCGGTCATCTGGGCCACCGAGGTACTCGACCAGCTAGCCCACACCGGCAGGCCGACACGTGCAGAAGTCACCGATGCTGCCATGGCGCAGCGAGCCGAGTGCGTCATGTTGAACAAGGGCCCCCACATCGACTCCGCCATTGAGCTCCTCGACGACATCCTCCGAAGGATGGCCGGGCACCAGCGCAAGAAGGCCGCACAGCTTCGGCCCCTATGCAGCTGGGTCGACGCCCTGTGAACCGGGGGCACAGTCGTCCGAGGACGTGCCGCACTCATGCCCGTCGGTGGCAGCTGGCGAACGCCTAGCACGCGTCGGTCGATGGCACTCCCGCAACTGTCGAGGGCATTGCAGCCGCAGCCCGACACAGTTGTTGGACCGTGCTCGCTGGCCAACGACGCTCGGTCAGGGCCCCACCATCTAATCAACGGAGCAGACGCGACAGTGCCGCTGACGATGTGGAGGCTGGTGGCTGACGGATTCACCGAGCGGCTGGATGCGGTCTGACCTCATGACTGGCCAAGTCCCACGTGCTGCAAGGGTTGGGACGTGGCCAAGTTGATGGACCATGCAATGGGCGCGCAGCGGATCGTCCCGAGGCCGCTCGGTGCCGCCGGCGCCATCGACGCGACCGGTGACGATCTCGTCCTCGTAGGGAAACCCGTCCGAGGAGGTGCCGATGCTGCCCTCGGCACCCCAGACGCTCTCGACAAGCTGGTTCGGCTCCCCACCGGACAGATGAAGGCTGGCGATGGCCTTGCCGTCCCGATGAGCGATCTACTGGTGCACACCTGGGATCTGGCCAGAGCGACCGGTGCCAATGATCGATCGCGAACGGAATCTGGCCAGAAGGCATTGGCCGATCTGGAAGCGATTGCCGACCTCTTGCGAAGTCCCGGGTTCCATGGCCCGAAGGTTGAGCCGGCCGCAGGAACTGACGTCCAGAACAGGCTCCAGGCGTTCCTGGGGCGCACGGTCCAGGGCCAAGCGGGTGAGGCGGTGCTGGACCCGGGCACCGCCACACTGTCGGCGCAGGCTCCCTCCGCCAGCGCGTCCGACCCGGGCAATGGTGCGTCGATCACCGACACCGAGGCGGCAGGAACCAGCTGGCTGGCATCGGCCTCCACCACTGGCCTCACGAGAGGGACCAACACGATCAATGGCCAGAATCCGGCGCTGACCGATGTCACTCCGGTGGCCATTGCCGGCCATGCCTTGACTGCTTCTGATGTCACGACGCAGAGTGTCGCAAGCACCGGGACCTACGCCGCCGGTGCCACGGGAACCGACGGACTTCAGGGCTACTCCGATGTCACCCCAGGTACCGCGGCGGAAGCCCATCAGTTCGCAGCGACGATCTCCACCTCCCCCGGGTCAGGTGACGGCTCGGTGCACATCGACGGTCTGTTGACTCTCACGGGCCGTCCTCGACCCCGAGCGGGACTTACTCCGCAGCGCTGACCTTCACGCTCGCCCAGCCGTGTCGTGCTGCACCTGCGGAGATCCCAGGACATCGAGATCCCAGGACATCGAGATCCCAGGGTGTCTCCCATCAAGAAGCGAGGACGGAGAACGTCGTTGTCGGCGATCCGACCGGTGTCGAGGTTCTCCGGTGAGATGAACGCGGCAGCGGGATGGCCGTGGCGCGTGATCAGGACCCGGTCATCCGTCCGTTCGAGATCGGCGATGTACTCCGAATGTCGATCCTTGCCTTCTCCAAGCGGCACAGACGTCAGGGCATGATCGCGGCCAAGAGTCTGGCTAGGTACGGATTCGACAGGACCACCCGGTGCGGGCCCGCTGCAGATCAGGCGCCGTGGGCGGGCCAGAGTCCCGAGATCATCGGGAAGTGCCGGACGTTCATCACGAGGAGCTCAGCACCTACGACGGTCGCCGCGGCGGCGCAGTGCACCCTTGACGGCTGCATGGTGACTCCGATCTCCGTCCGCCGCCTTCGTGAAGAAGTGTCCCCCCGAAACTTCAAGGGGCGCCGATCCCACCGCCCCGCTGACCCCGTCGTCGTCGCCAGTGTCGCACCCCCTGCCTACGGTGGCCACGGTGCCTCGAGGGTCGTCGGCACCACTGCCCGGACGTGTGTCCGCGGTGAGCACCGGGCATCCGGTGGAGCCCTCCCGAGCCCCACCCCGACCTTCGGGAGCCACCGTGATCGCCAGCATCCCCTCCGCCGTCCTCCTCGGCGTCGACGGCCGCCCCGTGTCCGTCGAGGTCCACGTGTCCAACGGACTCCCCGGAATGACCATGGTGGGTCTGCCCGACGCCGCCGTCCGGGAGTCACGCGACCGGGTGAGGGCCGCCCTGGTGTCGAGCGGGCTCGCCTGGCCCCGGCGCCGGATCACGGTGAACCTGGCCCCGTCCGGCATGCGCAAGGCCGGGGCCGGACTCGACCTCCCCGTGGCCATGGGCGTGCTCGTAGCCTCGGGTGTGCTCGCCCCGGCCGCCGTGGCGGGTATGGCCTTCGTGGGCGAGCTCGGACTCGACGGGTCGGTGCGGGGCGTGCCCGGAACGCTGGTGCTCGCACTGGCCCTGCTCCGACACCGACTGGTCGTGGCCGAAGCCGGTCTGGACGAGGCGCGGCTGGCCGGGGGCGAGTGCGTGTCGGCACCCAGCCTGGCTGAGCTGGTGGCACGGTGTACCGGACGCCGTCCGTGGACGCGTTCCCCCGTTCCGACCCCGGAGGCCGGGCCCCCGGACGGGTCGCCGTCCGACACGGCGCACGGCGACCTGGCGGACGTCCTCGGCCAGCCCGTGGCCCGCAGGGCCCTCGAGGCGGCCGCGGCCGGCGGGCACCACCTCCTGCTCGTGGGCCCGCCCGGTGCCGGCAAGACGCTGCTGGCCACCCGGATGGCCGGACTGCTACCCGACCTCGGTACGGACACGGCCCGGGAGGTGACCCGGATCCACTCCGCCGCCGGGGAGTTCCGGCCCGGCGCCGGGCTCGTGTCCCGACCCCCCTTCCGTGCTCCTCACCACGGGGTCTCGGCGACCGCCCTCGTCGGCGGGGGCAGTGCTGCGATGCGACCCGGTGAGATCGCCCTCGCCCATGGCGGCACACTCTTCCTCGACGAACTGGGGGAGTTCCCCGCAGCGGTCCTGGACGCCCTGCGCCAGCCGCTCGAGGAAGGGGTCGTACGGGTGAGCCGTTCCCGGGCGTCGATCACCTATCCGGCGCGCTTCCTGCTGCTCGCCGCCATGAACCCGTGCCCGTGCGGCGATGCCGGGGTGCCGGGGGCCTGCCGCTGCTCGCCGGCGGCACGGGCCCGCTACGCCCGGCGCCTGTCCGGTCCGCTCCTCGATCGCTTCGACCTGGCTGTCCGCGTCGAACGCCCGGCGGCCGCGGATCTGGTCGCCGCCCTGCCGGGGGAGTCGTCAGCGACCGTGGCCGCCCGCGTGCGGGCCGCCCGTGGACGTGCGGCTTCGCGTGGTGTGGCCGTCAACGCCGAACTGCCGGTGACGGGGCTCGACGACGCGGCAGCGGTCGACGGTGCAGCGGCAGAGGTGCTGGAGCGCCACCTGTGCGCGGGCCGGCTCAGCGCACGGGGACTGCACCGGGTCCGCCGCCTGGCCCGCACGCTGGCCGATCTCGACGACGCAGGGGACACCGTAACCGTCCCCTACGTGACCGAGGCGCTCTTCCTGCGGGGTAGCCGCGCCCTCCTGCTGGGGGAGGACCTCCGTTGAGCCGGGACGGACCCCGCGCACCGGCCTGCGCCGCCGCCCTCCTCGGCCTGCCGGGGATGACCCCGGTCCGGCTGGCGCGCCTGCTCGACGGCCTGGGCCCACCGGTGGCATGGGCGGCGGTGCGGGCCGGGACGCACCCGGGCGACCCCGACCGTCGGTTCACCGACGCCTCCCAGTCGGTCGAGCCCGACGAGGTGGCCCGCCGGTACTCCGGAGCCGGTGTGGCCGTCCTGCTGCCCGGGTCGTCCGGCTACCCGGCCGCGCTCGTCGGTGATCCGGGGGCACCGGCCGTGCTGTGCGCCTCGGGAGACCCGACGGTACTCGAGGCCCGGCCGGCGGTGGCCGTCGTCGGGACCCGCTCTGCCACCCCGTACGGCGCCAGGGTCGCGTCCGATCTGGGCCGATGCCTGGCCGGTGCCGGAGTCGTCGTGGTGTCGGGACTGGCCCGCGGGATCGACGCCGCCGCGCACTCCGGAGCGCTGGCCGCCGGGCCCGGTGCCGCACCGCCCGTCGCCGTGGTGGGCACCGGCCTCGACGTCCCGTATCCCAAGGAGAACGGGGCCCTGTGGCGCCGAGTGGCGGGTTCCGGCGCCGTCTTGTCCGAGGCGGCCCTCGGGACGGTGGCACGACCGCGGGCGTTCCCCGCCCGGAACCGCATCATCGCCGCCCTGTCCGACGTGGTGGTCGTGGTGGAGAGTCACCGGGGCGGTGGTTCCCTCTACACCGCCGAGGCGGCGGCACGCCGGTCGATCCCCGTGTGCGCCGTCCCCGGCTCCGTCTACAGCCGGGCCTCGGTGGGCACCAACGAGCTGCTGGTCGACGGGTGCGCGCCCGTGCGCGACGTCGACGACGTCCTGGCCGCCGTGGCGCTGGCCCGCCAGGGTCGGGGGATGACGGGGCCGACGCCCACGGTATCGACGTCCCGGCCGCCCGGCCGTGTCGCCGGTGCGCCCGCCGACGCCGGTCCGAGCGACCGCGTCCAGCGTTCGGTGTGGGAGGCGGTCGACGACGTGCCCACCTCCGTGGAGACGGTGCTGTTGCGCACCGATCTGTCGTTGGCGGCACTCACAGCGGCGGGGGAGGAGCTGGTCGAGCGGGGACTGCTGACGGCCGGTGCCGGGTGGTGGTCCCGGGTCTGACCGGCCGAAGCGCGGCCGTTCCGGCTCACGCCTGGGGGAACGACCCCTGCTGCCATCCGATGACCGAGGAGGAGACGGCCCCCGGCGACGGCGGTCCGGCCAGGTCCGGGGCGGTGCACGATGCCTGGCCGGTCTGGGCCCCGTACCAGGTGCCCGTGGCCGTGGACGTCCAGGCGATCCAGCAGGTGCCGTCCGACGACCGGTCGGCGAGGGCGACCGAACTTCCGTCGGACGACGGGGTGACGCTGACGGTGGACGGGCCGGTCGACGCCGCCGAGGTGAACGTCAGCGACGGATTGGCGGCCTGGAACGCAGCGGAGCTCACGGACCCCTGGCCGGCCGGGTCGATCTGCTGGAGCGTCGTGAGGGCCGTGCTCAGATTCTGTTGGGCCTGTGCGGCGTCGGCCACTGCCGCCGGATCGGAGGGACTCGTGGTCCCCGTGCCCGAGTTCGTGGTCGCCTTCAGGACCAGCAGCACGAGGATCGCCACGATGAGGAGGCTGGCGGCGATGACGACCATCGAGATCCCACCGTCCCCGGCCGCCCGTCGGCCGCCGACCTGACCTCTGATCCGGTCCCCCATGAGCGCCTCCCGTCCCTCCCGGCCGACGGGCGCCTGGACGGTGGACGTCGTCCGATGCCGTGGCGGCGGCGCCGACTGTCGCTGACTGAACGCTACTGTGCGGGCCATGCCGGCACGTGCACCGCTCGTCGCCCGATTCGGCGGGATCGGGCTGTGGCTGCAGGCGCCCGAGACGGGCGGTTGCCCGGTCGCCGGCGTCCTCGGGCGGGCGGTTGCCGCGGTGGACGTGGCCGTCGGAGCCGGCATCGGCTCGGTATGGGTCTCCGAGTCGCCCCCCGCTCCGCACCTCGGTGGCTACGGTGCCCTCGGCTCCCACGGTGGGGTGCCGTACGAGGCGTACTCGCTACTGGGTGCCCTGGCCGTCCGTACCGAGCGGGTCCACCTCGGCGTCGTGGCCGACGGCGCGGAGCGGCGTGCGCCGTCGATCCTGACCAAGATCGTGACCGGGGTCGACGTGATCTCCCACGGACGGGGCGTCCTGGCGCTGGACGGGGACTGCACCTCCGATGCCGACGCCGAACGCCTGCTCGAGGCGCTGACCGTGTGCCGTTCCGTGCTCGTCGACGAGCACCCCACCTATGCCGGTCGGATCTACTCGATCGACAACGCCGTCAACCGCCCGGCTCCCGTGCAGCCGGGCGGGGTCCCCATCGTCGTGTTCCTGCACGGAGAGGGGCCTGGCCGGGCGGCCGAACTCGAGGTCGTCGCCCGCCTGGCCGACGCCGTGGTCGTCGACGGAGGGCCCGACGGGGTGCGCGACGCATGTCACGCGGTGGCGGCGCGGGCGTACGACCGAGAGGGCGGGGTTCCGGTCGAGGTGCTCGGACGGACGCCGGTCGGACCGACCGGCGTCGACCTGGCCGACCGGGTGGGCGCCATGCGCTCGGCCGGGGCAGCGGGATGCCTGGTGGCGACGCCGTACCCGTGGGACGCGGGGCCTGTCGCCGACGTGGCGTCGAACTGGTGAACCCGGAGAGCCCGCCCCACGGGGGCCGGCCCGGTTCCGGGCGGTCAGTCGTCGGCGGACTGCATCACGACCTTGTCGGCCTTGACCGTGTAGATCACCCGCACCTCGCCGGGTCGGCGCATCGGGTAGCTGTCGAGGCCCATGTACTTCTTGGCCAGGGCATCGATGTGGGCGTCCGCTCCCTCTTCCGTCGCCTCGACGATGCCACGGACGACGACGACGTTGAACGGGTCGTCGGGGTCGACGACCGACACGGCGACGTGGGGGTTGGCGTCGAGGTTCGACTGCTTCACGCGGCCTCGCGCCGTGTTGAAGACCAGATCGTCGCCGGCGAGATCGATCCAGACCGGGGTCACCTGGGGGCGGCCCTCGGCGTCGACGGTCGCCACGTTGGCCAGCACCGGCCGGTTCACGAGCGCCTTGGCCTTCTCGGTGAGCGTTGTGGTCACGGGAGTTCCTCCTGGGGTCGCCACCGGCAGCGAGCCGGCTCTGTGGGCAGCGTACGGGGACGGGGACGCCGTCGGTACGCCGCGACCCCCGGACCCGTCGGCGGGGCGCGCTGCTACGGTGCGGCCATGCTGATCGGCGCGCACGTACGGGCGGGTAAGGGCCTCGTCCCTGCCCTCGAGCACGGGGCGGACATCGGCGCCGACGCCGTGCAGATCTTCACGCAGAGCCCGCGGATGTGGAAGCCGTCGCAGTACAGCGACGAGGTGCTCGCCGCCTATCGCGCCGCCCAGGCCGAGCACCCGTCCGTGGCCTCCACGTTCTGCCACGCCACCTATCTCATCAACCTGGCGTCGCCCGACCCCGAGCTGGCCGCCAAGTCGCGGGCCTGCCTCACGGCCAACCTGGCCACGGCCGACGGCATGGGTGCCGACGGGCTCGTCCTGCACATCGGGAGCCACCGGGGGAGCGGCTTCGAGACGGCGCTGCCCGCCGTGGCCGAGGCCCTGGTCGGCTCGCTCGACGAGGTCGACGCCGACGCGGCGGCGTGCCCCATCCTGTTGGAGAACGCCGCGGGCGCCGGGGACACCGTCGGACGGTCGTTCGAGGAGCTCGCCCGGGTCATCGACGCGGCGGGCGGCGACGGCCGACTCGGCGTGTGCCTCGACACCCAGCACCTGTGGGCGTCCGGCATCCCCTTCGGCACGGTCGAGGAGGCGGACGCCCTGATCGGGCTGGTCGAGGGCACGGTCGGCATGGCACGGCTGCGTTGCATGCACCTCAACGACTCGAAGGTCGACTTCGGGGCAAACAAGGACCGCCACGAGAACATCGGCGATGGGACCATCGGCGCCGACGGGCTGGCCGCGCTGCTCGGGCACCCGGCGCTGCAGGGCGTACCGGCCATCCTCGAGGTCCCCGGCGAGGGCGACGGCCCGCGTGCCGAGGACGTGGCCGCCGCCCGGGAAGTGCTCGAGGCGGGACTGGCGCTGCGCTCCTGACGCGTCGGCGCCGCCCGCGAACGGCGGGTCGACGGAAGCTGCTATGAGAATCATTCCTATATAGGGTGGGATCCGTGCCGCCCGTCCGCCCGCCCTCCCCCTGCCGTGGGGCACGCCGGGGGCGGGGGGCGTCGACCGGGACGGCGGCGATGGGGCTGGTGCTGGCGGTGGTGCTGTCCGGATGCGCACTGGCCCCGCCGGCGGGGGGCGAAGGTTCGTCCGCGTACTCGGCCCGCGTCGTCCGGGTGGTGGCGGCCGAGGACTTCTGGGGGAGCATCGTCGCCCAGATCGGGGGTGCCCACGCCGACGTGGTCAGCATCATCGACAACCCCGAGACCGACCCCCACTCCTACGAGCCCACCGCCGCCGACGCCCGCCGGCTGGCCGACGCCCAGGTGACCGTGCTCAACGGTGCCGGGTACGACCCGTGGATGCAGCAACTGCTGGCGGCAGACGGCGGGGACCGGACCGTCCTCGACGTCGGGACGCTGGTCGGGGTCGCCCCCGGTGGGAACCCGCACCTGTGGTACTCACCCACTTTCGTGGGGCAGGTCGTCGGGGCGGTCACCGCCGACCTCGCCCGCGTCGACCCGGCCGACCGGGCCTATTTCGACGCCCGGGCCCAGCGCTTCGAGCAGGTGGGCCTCGCCGGCTACCACGCGGCCATCGCCTCGATCCGAGCCCGGTTCGCCGGCACCGAGGTGGGTGCCTCGGAGTCGATCGTGGTCTACCTGTGCCGGGCCCTCGGCCTCGACCTGGTGACGCCGCCGTCGTTCCTCCGTGCGGTCAGCGAGGGCACCGACGTCTCGGCGGCGGACATCGTCACCATCGACGACCAGATCCACGGCCGGACGCTCCACGCCTACCTGGAGAACACCCAGAACCTGACCCCCGACGTCCAGACCCAGGTGAGTGCCGCCCGCGCCGCCGGGATCCCGG
This sequence comes from uncultured Acidimicrobiales bacterium, assembly GCA_963841925.1. Lineage (GTDB taxonomy): Bacteria > Actinomycetota > Acidimicrobiia > Acidimicrobiales > RAAP-2 > Bog-756. Next base: position 363,110 of record CAWJER010000002.1, on the reverse strand, counting down.
TCGTTCCCGTCACCGAGACCCTGCAGCCTGTCGGGGTCACCTTCCAGGCCTGGCAGACCGCGCAGCTCGCCGCCCTCGCAACCGCACTGGAGGCCTTCCGTGGCTGACACCACTTCCCCCGACACCACCACGCCCGCGGTCCTGATGGACGACGCCACAGTCCGCCTGGGCGGCCGGGACATCTGGTCCCACGTGCACCTGACCATCGCGCCGGGCACCTTCGTCGCCGTCCTCGGTCCCAACGGCTCCGGCAAGTCCACCCTGATCAAGGCGGTCCTGGGCGTCGTGCCGTTGTCGGGGGGCCGGATCGAGGTGTTCGGGTGGCCGCCGGGCGAGGGTGGCCGCGATATCGGGTATCTGCCCCAGCGCCGCAGCTTCGACGCCGGCATGCGGGTGCGGGGCGTCGACGTGGTGCGCATGGGCGCGGACGGCGAGCGGTGGGGGCTGCCCCTGCCCTGGGGGCGGGCACGGCGGGCCCGCGAGAGCCGGGTGGACGAGGTCATCGACCTGGTGGGCGCTGGTGCCTATGCCAACCGTCCGATCGGCGAGGTCTCGGGGGGCGAGCAGCAGCGCCTCCTCATCGCCCAGGCCCTGGTCCGCCAGCCGCGGCTCCTCCTGCTCGACGAGCCGCTCGACAGCCTGGACCTCCCCAATCAGGCGGCGGTGGCGTCGCTGATCGCCGAGATCTCCCGATCCGCAGGCATCACCGTCCTCATCGTGGCCCACGACGTCAACCCGATCGCCTCCGCCCTCGACGGTGTGGTCTACGTCGCCCGTGGCCGGGCGGTGAGCGGCGCCCCCGACGAGGTCATCACCACCGAGACGTTGAGCGCCCTCTACGGCACGCCCATCGAGGTCCTGGTCACCAGTGACGGCCAGCGGGTCGTCGTGGGTCAACCCGATGCCGCATCTCACCATGCGGGGCCGCACGGCCACGACCACGACTACGGAGGGCCCCACCGATGACGGCCGTCTTGTGCCCGGCGCTGGCCGGACCCGTCCTCGACCCGGTCGTCGACCTGAGGCGCATGCTGGCGCTGCACTTCATGGTCGACGCCTTCCGGGCCGGGACCATCGTGGCCGTGCTGGCGGCGGTGGTGGGCTGGTTCATGGTGCTGCGCCGGCAGAGCTTCGCCGGGCACACGCTGGCCGTGGTCTCCTTCCCCGGTGCCGCCGCCGCCATCTGGTTGGGGGTGAGTGCCACCGCCGGCTACTTCGCCGGGAGCATCGCCGCCGCGCTGGTGATCGCCCTGGTGCCCCGGTCGTCCTCGGGCCGTCCCCGCAGCCAGGAGTCGGCGGTGATCGGCACCGTCCAGGCATTCGCCCTGGCCTGTGGAGCGCTGTTCGTGAGCCTCTACGGCGGCTTCCTCGACAGCATCACCGGACTACTCTTCGGCTCCTTCCTCGGCGTGTCCGACGGGCAGGTGGCGGCGCTGGGCGTGGTGGCGGTCGTGGTGCTGGCCGTGCTCGCGGTCGTCGGGCGCCCGCTCCTGTTCGCCACCGTGGACGGGAACGTTGCCGCGGCCCGGGGCGTGCCTGTCCGGGCCCTCTCGGTCGTCTTCCTCGTCCTGCTCGGCTGCACGGCGGCCGAGGTCAGCCAGATCACCGGCGCCCTGTTGGTGTTCGCCCTGCTGGTCATGCCGGCCGCCGCCGCCCAGCAGATCACGGCGCGGCCGGCCGTCGGGCTCGCCCTGGCCATCGGGTTCGGGTTGGTCGTGGTCTGGGTCTCCTTGTCGGTGGCGTTCTTCTCGCCGTGGCCGGTCGGGTTCTGGGTGTCGACGTTCGGTTTCGCCCTCTACGTCTGTGCGGCCGGTGGACGGGTCGTCATGGCCCGCCACCGGCGCCGGAGCGGTGTCGGCGGCCGCGCCACCGGGGCGCGTGCGGGTCGGGCCGTCGTCGCTCGGCGGGCGGTGGGCGCATGACGACGGCCACCTTCTTCGTGCTCGCCCACCCGTTCCTGGAATCGGCCTTCGCCGCCGGGACCGCCATCGCCCTCGCCTCGGGCCTGGTCGGATCCGTCGTGGTCCTGCGGGGCCAGGTCTTCGCCGGCGACGCCATGTCCCACGTGGCCTTCACCGGGGCCCTGGCCGCCCTGGCCTTCGGGGTCGACCTTCGCCTGGGCCTCTACGGCGGGTGCGTGGCCTTCGGCGTGCTGCTGGCCGTGCTCGGCCGGCGGACCGGTGCCGACGACACGGTGATCGGCTCGGTGTTCGCCTGGGTGCTCGGCCTGGGTGCGCTGTTCCTGAGCGTGTTCACCACGTCGTCGTCGGGCACCGGTGGCGACGGGACGTCCGGGGTCACCGTGCTGTTCGGCTCGATCCTGGGGCTGACCGGTGCCCAGGCCCTGGCCGACACCGTCGTCGCCCTGGTGGTGGTGGCCGGCCTGGTGGTCGTCGGCCGCCCACTCCTGTTCGCCAGCCTCGACCCCGCCGTGGCCGCGGCGCGCGGGGTGCCGGTGCGCGCCCTGTCGACCGTGTTCTTCGTACTCCTCGGGCTGACGGCCGGGGTGGCGACGCAGGCCGTCGGCGCCCTGCTCCTCCTCGGGCTCCTGGCCGCGCCGGCCGGTGCCGCCCAGCGGCTGACGGCACGGCCCTACCGGGCACTGTGGCTGTCGGCCGGACTGGCCGTGGGGTCGATGTGGGCGGGCCTGACGATCGCCTACGTCGACCCCGTGGTGCCACCCAGCTTCGGCATCCTCGGCGTCGCCACCGCCGTGTACCTGGCCACGTTCGCCTGGTCGGCGGCCGGCCGCCGCCGGGCCGGAGCCGGCGACGCCGGGGCCGTGGTGACCCGTGCCCTCTGACACGCCCCCGTGCCTGTCCGGCTGCGGGTGTGACCCGTGCGACTGCGGGTGTGACCCGTGCGACTGCGGGTGTGACCCGTGCGACGGAGGTCGACCATGTCAGGTCGTAGTCTGTCCGGCGTGAGCGCCGCCCCGTCCGTCCATGAGCAGGCCGCCCTTCGGCTCGGTGGCATGGACCAGCGCTACACGTCCGTCCGGCGTGCCCTGGTGACGACCCTGGCCGACGCCGGTCGACCCCTGTCGGTCCCCGAGATCCTCGAGGTCAACGAGGACCTCCCGCAGTCGAGTGCCTACCGCAACGTCACCGCCCTGATCGAGGCCGGCGTCGTGCGCCGGGTCACCGGGGTCGACGACCACGGGCGGTTCGAACTGTCCGAGGACCTGGCCGGGCACCACCACCACCTCGCCTGTGCCCGGTGCGGCACGGTGGAGGACGTCGTACCGTCCCGCCGCCTCGAGCAGGCGATGGACGAGGCGGCCCGGGCGATCGCCGAGGAGCAGGGCTACGAGGTGATCGGCCACCAGTTCGACCTGGTGGGTACCTGCCCGGCGTGCCAGGTGGTCGCCGGTGCTCCTACGATGCCGTCCGCACGCCGGGGTGCCGACCGGGCCGTGCGGCGGTGACCCGCCCGGGGAGCCGCGAACCGTGACAAGGAGACCGAGATGACCGAAGCGACCCGCACCGAGACCGACAGCATGGGGGCCGTCGACGTACCCGCCGACCGGTACTGGGGAGCCCAGACGGCACGGTCGCTCCACCACTTCCCGATCGGGGACGACACGATGCCGGTGCCGCTGATCCGGGCCATCGGGATCCTGAAGGAGGCCTCGGCCCAGGTCAACGCCGACCTGGGCAAGATGAGCCCCGAGAAGTCCGCCCTGATCGTGACCGCCGCCCGGGAGGTGTCGGACGGCAACCTGAACGACCAGTTCCCCCTGAGCGTGTGGCAGACGGGCAGCGGCACGCAGTCGAACATGAACGCCAACGAGGTCATCTCCAACCGGGCCATCGAACTGGCCGGCGGTGTGATGGGCTCCAAGGACCCGGTGCACCCCAACGACGACGTCAACATGTCCCAGTCGTCGAACGACACGTTCCCCACGGCCATGCACATCGCCGCCGTCGAGGAGATCACCCACCGTCTGGTTCCGGCCGTCCGCCACCTGCGGGACGCACTGGCGGCCAAGTCGGCGGCCTACGCGTCGATCACCAAGATCGGTCGCACCCACCTGATGGACGCCGTCCCGCTCACCCTCGGCCAGGAGTTCTCGGGGTACGTGGCCCAGCTCGACGCCGACATCCGCCGCATCGAGTCGACGCTCGACGACCTCTACGAGCTCGCCGCCGGTGGCACGGCGGTGGGGACGGGACTCAACACCCATCCCGAGTTCGGCGTCCGTGTGGCCGCCGCCATTGCCGAGCTCACCGGCCTGCCGTTCGTGACGGCACCCAACAAGTTCGCCGCCCTGGCCGCCCATGACGCCCTGGTGGCGACCAGCGGCGCCCTTCGCACGCTGGCCGGCTCCCTCATCAAGATCGCCGACGACCTGCGCTGGCTCGGCTCGGGCCCCCGCAGCGGCCTCGGGGAGCTCAACCTCCCCGAGAACGAGCCGGGATCGTCGATCATGCCCGGCAAGGTCAACCCGACGCAGAGCGAGGCCATGATCATGGTCTGCATCCAGGTCTTCGGGAACGATGCCGCCGTGGCCATGGCCGGCTCGCGCGGGAACCTCGAACTCAACGTGTGCAAGCCGGTCATCATCCACAACGTGCTCCACTCGGTGCAGCTGCTGGCCGACGCCTCGGGGGCCTTCACCCGGTTCTGCGTGGAGGGCCTCGAGCCCAACGAGCCCCGGATCCGTCAGCACCTCCAGAACTCGCTCATGCTGGTGACAGCGCTCAACCCCCTCATCGGCTACGACAATGCGGCCAAGGTGGCGAAGAAGGCCCACACCGAGGGCACCACGCTCCGCGAGGCCGCCCTCGAGCTCGGGCTGCTGACCGGCGAGCAGTTCGACGAGGCGGTCCGACCGGAGTCCATGACCCATCCGTGACCGTCGGCGCGCCGAGGGCGCCCGAACGTGGCACGATGTGATCTGACGCTGCGTCAGATGACGCCGCGTCAGATACCGTGTCGGAGCGCGCGGTCCCATCCTTCGGGACCGGACGGACGAAGGAGCACGATGACCACCATTCCCGCGGACCTGAACATCGGCCTCACGGACGGCACGTTCTGGGCCGGCGACCCGTTCCCGGCGTTCGCCTGGATGCGCAAGGAGGCGCCCGCGTTCTTCGACGAGCCGTCCGGCGTGTGGGGCATCACCCGCTACGCCGACATCAAGGAGATCTCGAAGGACCCCGAGACGTTCTCCAACGCCGGGGGGATCCGGCCCGAGGGTGAGGGACTCCCGATGATGGTCGAGTGCGACGCCCCCGAGCACGTCCGGCGCCGTCGTCTGGTCAGCGAGGGGTTCACCCCGCGACGCATCCGGGAGAGCGAGGAGGGGGTCCGCCGGATCTGCGACGCCATCATCGACCGGGTGTGCGAGCAGGGCACCGCCGACTTCGTCAACGACATCGCCGCCCCACTGCCGATGATCGTGATCGGGAACATGCTGGGTGTGGCCCCCGGGGACCGGGACACGCTGCTGAAGTGGTCCGACGACATGGTGAAGGCCCTGGGCTCGCCGGACCCGACGGCCATGGACGATGCGGCGCTGGCCGCCGTCGAGTACGCCGGGTACATCACCGAGGTGGCCGAGCAGCGCCGACGTGACAACCAGTCCGACGACCTGATCGGGACCCTCGTCCACGCCCAGATCGAGGGTGACCGGCTCGACGAGTCGTCGATCATCTACGAGACGCTGCTCATCCTCATCGGCGGGGACGAGACGACCCGTCACGTCATCAGCGGGGGGATGTACGAGCTCCTCACCCATCCCGACCAGTACACGTTGGTGGCCGGGGACCGCAGTCGCCTGCCGCTGGCCGTCGAGGAGATGCTGCGGTGGGTGTCGCCCCTCAAGAACATGGCCCGGACGATGACCCGGGACGTGGAGCTCCACGGCGAGACGCTGCGCAAGGGCCAGAAGCTCCTACTGCTCTACCCGTCGGCCAACCGGGACGAAACGGTGTTCGAGGATCCCGAGCGCTTCGACGTCACCCGGTCCCCGAACGACCACGTGGCCTTCGGGTTCGGAGCCCACTTCTGCCTCGGGAACCGGCTGGCCCGTCTCGAGCTGGCCGTGATGTTCGACCGGCTCTTCGAACGGCTGCCGGACCTGGCCCTCGCCTCCGACGTCGAGCCCCCGAAGCGGGCCGCCAATTTCGTCTCCGGTTACGAGACGATGCCGGTCACCTTCACGCCGACGGCACCCGTGGGCGTGAAGGCCTGATGCCTCGCCCCGCCCGCCTGGGCCAGGCCGCGTTGGCCGCGGAGCTCGCCGGGCCCGACGCCCCGGCGTGGGACCTGGTCGACGGGATGCTGGTCAAGGCGGTGGAGTGCCCGAGCTTCCTGTCGGCTCTCGATTTCGTGGTCGCCGTGGGGCACCTGGCCGAGGAGGCCGACCACCACCCCGACATCGACATCCGATGGCGGACCGTGCGCCTGGCCCTGGTGACCCACGACGCCGGTGGGCTGACCGAGCTGGACTTCTCCCTGGCCCGCGCCGTCGACGCCCTGCCCGTCGGTCAGCCCTCCACGCGGGACGTGACGGAGGACGGGACCCCGTAGGGCACCCCGTCCTCCGGTGCGGCGTCCCTGGCCGTTCGCCCGACCGGGACGGTTGGCTCAGTACCCGCCCCTGCAGCCGCTCTGGTCCGGCGCGGCGTCGGGGCTGCCGTAGTAGTGGGCGGCGAAGGCGACGGCCACCCGGATCTGCTGGAGCGGTGAGGCCTCGGCGGCGTCGGGCGGGAACCCGAAGGCGTTGAACTCGCTCCAGTTGGCCCGGCTCATGCCGAGCCCGCCGGCGTAGACGGACCCGTAGACGTGCCAGTCGCCGCCCTCCTCGCACACGTTGACCCGCTCCCACGCCGCGATCTGGGCGGAGCTGAGGCCGTAGTCGGTGCTCGGTGCCACCGCCGGGGCCGATCCGTCCTCGAGCGTGGCGGAGCCCAGGGACCCGTAGAAGGCGACCGCCCCGAAGTTGAACACGCCGCCGTCGGAGGCCACGTCGAGGTAGCCGCCACCGGTCGAGGACGTCCCGACGATCGGCTTGTTGAGCGGCGTCCCGGCCAGCGAACCGAGGAAGGTGGCACCACCGAAGGCGAAGGTGCCCCCATCGCTCGCCACCACCCGGTAGCCGCCGTCGGCCGAGTCGATGCCGATCGCCGGCGACCGGACAGGTGCGGTGCCGTAGAAGGGTGCGTCGCCGAAGGAGTAGACGTCGCCGTCGGCGGCGAGCTCCCAGTACCCATGGTCGTCCGCGGTCGGCGCTATCCCGACGATCGGGCTGGTCGGTGACATGCCGGTGGACGAGCCCTCGTAGGCGGCGTCACCGAAGGCGAACACGCCGCCGTCGGCGCCGACGAGCCAGTAGCCGCCGCCGTCCGCCGTCGGGGCCATTCCGACGATGGGGGCGTGCAGGCCGGCCCCGGTCATCGACCCGTGGAAGCCGGCGTCACCGAAGGCGAACATGCCGCCGTCGGCGGCGACCTCCCAGTAGCCGTGGCCGTCACGGGTTGCCTCCATGCCGACGATCGGGCTGTTCAGGTGGAGGCTCCCCACCGATCCGTAGAAGCCGGCGTCACCGAAGGCGAACACCCCGCCGTCGGAGCCGACGAGCCAGTAGCCGTGACCACCGGGGACGGCCGTGGCCGCCACGATCGGCGCGTTGAGTACGACACCGACACCGGTCGGTGGGTCGGTGGAGGACGCCGATGCCTGGAGCGTCGAGCCGAGCAACGAGGCCATGAGGGTGGCCGAGGCGGCCACGGTGGCCATGGCGGCCGCCTTGCCGGAGGCTCGCCGGTTCCGTCGGCGGACCGAACGGGTGGTGTGCGACGGCGCGGCCGAGGTGGCGGCGCGGGTGGATCGGTGGGTACGTGTCGATACAGGGGTAGTAGGGGTTGACGAATGCATGGTGGGTGACCTTTCCTCGGTCGGCCAGAGCCACGTCGTCGGACGGAGGCGCTCTGACTCTCTTCTGGTTGGGTGGACCCCACATCTGTGCATTCAACGCCCCAGCCGGGCACCGGGAAGGGTGGGCCGGCCTGGCTTCAAGAGCCGGGTGTGCTAGCGGGTGTTCATGTCCGGAGTTCGCTAGTTGTCGTTACGTGCCACTCTCCTCGAGGGTGCGCTGGGGGAGCATGCCGGTTGCGGCTCGGGGGTGTCGGGCACGACCGCTCGGGTCGACGGCCACGGGGCGGTCCCCACTGCTCGGAAGCGACAACTATACCGGGATCCGCCGGGGGGCGGAAGTCGGCGGCACCCGGGCGGGCGCCAATGCGGTGGATATCCTGTGGAGAACGGTGGCCCTTTCGGGAATCGTCCCTGGTCGGGAGGGTGCTGCTCGAAGGTCCAGGCCATCGAACGGCGAGTCAGTGATGGGTGAGTCAGTGCTCAGGTGGGGCGGACGTCACCGTGTGCCCGGCCTTCTCGAGCACCGCGGCGGCGGCCTCCAGTTCTGTGCCCTTCACGAGGACCAGATCCGTGTCGAAGGTCGACAGCACGAAGACACCTATCTGGGACCCCGCCAGCGGTACGGTGACCGAGGCCACGATGCCGACCAGCCCGAAGTCCAGGGGGCCCACGATCCGCAGTGCCCGCCACCCCGGCTCCACCCGGGCCCCCTCCGGCTCGTGGCCCTCGACGCACACGACCGACAGCTCGTCGGGGGTGCGGGTGACCGAGTGGACCGCCGCACCCGGTGGTGGTGGCGGCCAGGCTGCACGCGGCCCGAGACGGCAGACCGAGAGGGCCCACGGCTCGACGACCAGTTCGACCGTCGGCACCGACGTCTCAGCCCACGGGCAGGTCCCACAGGGGGAACCAGCGGTCGAGGTCGGCCTCGACCGAGAGGTCGTCCGCCACCAGGCTGCGCAGCCGGAACTCCTCCTCGGTGGAGCGCTGCTCGTGGCCGGTGGGCACGAACGGGTAGAACGTGCCCCGTTTGAACAGGTAGACCAGGTAGGCCGTGGACGCCAGGAGCGTGCCCGGACCCACGGTGGCCCCCTCGACGACGGCGTCGCTGCCGGTGTCGGCGGTGGTGTCGGCGGTCAACTTGGCCAGCCCGAAGACCGAGCACAGGAGTTGCGGGCCCCATCCGGCGTCGGACAGCGACGAGTTCACCAGGTGGACACGGGTCACGAGTGACTCGATGTCGGGATCCTCGACGACCAGCCAGACGTAGCCGAACGAGTCCTCGGACCTGGTCAGTCCCGACCCACCGTCCATGTCCAGGAGCTTGACGACCTCGGCCTCCATTTCGGCGAACCCCTGGCCCGTCGGCGGCTTGAAGCACACGCCGGCGTGGCCCGAGCAGGCCATGCCGGCCGCGCTCTGCAGGGTGATCGAGGCCGAGGGGAGGGCGAACAGGGCGTCGAGGTTCGACTGGACCGGCTTGGTCCTCCCGAGGATGGTGTCGAAGAGCCCCATCAGTCGAGTCCCGTCACGAGCGCCCCATCAGCGGGGCCCGACGGCGTCGGGGCGGCTCACGAGGGACGGCCCATCTCGGCCTCGAGGGCGGCGAGCTGGGCCAGGCGCTGGTCGAGCGAGGGGTGCGTCGAGAAGATGGTCGAGATGCTCACACCGTTCTTGGCGATGGCCGGGGTGAAGTAGAAGGCGTTGAAGCTCTCGGTGGAGCGGAGGTCCCGGGTGGGGATCCGGGCGATGTCCCCCGTGACCTTGACCAGGGCGGACGCCAGCACCGACGGCTGGCCGGTCAGGATCGCACCCGACCGGTCGGCGGCCAGCTCGCGATAGCGGGACAGGGCCATGGTCAGCAGGAAGCTGATGGCGTAGACCACGACCGACACCACCAGGACGGCCATCTCGACGAGCACGGCCTGGTCGGCTCCCTGGTTGTTGTTGCCCCCGCCGCGCCCGCCGAATCCTCCGCCGAAGCCGCCCATCATCCCTGTCCACAGCATGATCCGGGTGACCATGCCGGCCACCATCCCGAGGAAGCTGGCGATGGTCATGACGGCCACGTCACGGTGGGCGACGTGGGAGAGCTCGTGGGCCAGGACGGCCTCGAGCTCGGGCTCGTCGAGCCGGCGGATCAGGCCGGTGGTCGCGCACACCACGGCGTTGTTCGGGCTGCGCCCGGTGGCGAACGCGTTTGGCACGTCGGTGTCGGCGATCGCCACCCGCGGCTTCTTCATGTCGGCCATGGCGCACAGTCGGTCGATGGCCCCGTGGAGCTGCGGCGCCTGTTCGGGGGTGACGATGCGCCCGCCCATGCCGTAGAGGGCGATCTTGTCCGAGAACCAGTACTGGGTGAACAACAGTGCCGCGGCGATGACCAGCACCAGCGCGTAGGAGATGCCGACGGCGATCAGGATGCCGACGACCACGCCGTACAGGAGCACGAGCAGGAGCCCGGTCGTGAACATCCGGAGCGTGAGCCCGCGGTCGTTCGGGATGTTGCGGGCGGTGCTCATGCCAGGGTCCTCGGTGTCACGGGCGCGGGGTCAGCGGTCGTCCCCACCGGGCTCGGCCAGGAGCGCCTTCGTCTCGTCCAGGGTGGCGTCGGAAAACGGCACGACCAGATCGGACGCGGTGAAGGAATCGGGCGGAAGCTCGGTGCCGACCGATCGGACTTCGGCGATCAGGGCGGCGAGGGCCGAGGAGAAGACGCCCTCGTCGTCGCCCTCCACGGCCGCGTTCAGGGCCACGTCGAGGCGGTCCAGTGCCGGCGCGGTCGCCCTCGGGCACGTCGAACTGACCCTCGCCCAGGATGCGCACGATCATGCCGGCGCCTCCCCGGACTCGGCCGGCGCCGGGGCGGTCGGCTCGGCCGCACCGAGCTGGGCCGGCGTGCCGGCACCGATCTCAGCCTTCAGGGCGGCCAGGTCGGCATCGACCGTGTTGGCCGTCGACACCTGGTCGAGCTGGGTCTGGATGTCGTCGACCGGATTGGCCAGATCCGTGAGTGCACCCGAGGCGAGCAGTTCGTCCATGGCGCCGGCCCGGGCCTGCATGGCGTCGATCTTGTCCTGGGCCCGCTGCACCGACATGCCGGCGTCGCCCATCGACTCGGAGATGCCGGAGACGGCCTCACCGATCTTGGTCTGGGCCTCGGCCGCCGTGTAGGTGGCCTTCATCGTCTCCTTCTTGGTGCGGAAGGCGTCGACCTGGGTCTGCAGGTTCTGGGCGGTGGCGATGAGCTTCTGCTCCTGGTCGGACACCTGCTGGTGCTGGGTCTGGAGCTCGGCCAGCTGCGGGGCCAGGGCGGCGCGCCGGGACAGGGCCTCGCGGGCCAGGTCCTCGCGGTTCTGGGCCAGGGCGTCCTTGGCCTGCTGCTGGAGCTTGTCGGCCTGCGCCTGGAGCTGGGTGGCCTGGAGCTCGATGCGCTTCTTGGCCGTGGTGACGTCGGCCACGCTGCGGCGCACCTTCTGGAGGTTTTCGAGGAGCTTCTGGTACGAGAGATCGAGGGACTCCCGCGGGTCCTCGGCCTTGTCCAGGAGCTTGTTGGTCTTGGCCTGGAGAATCCCGGACATGCGCTTCATGACACCCATTTGCGACGATCCTTCCTCACGCTCTGCGTGCAGTGTACGCGCCCCCGTCCCGATAGCGTGAGCGGCGTGTCCCAGCCGCGCTGCCTCCTCACCGTGCACGCCCATCCCGACGACGAGGCCTCCAAGGGGGCGGGCACCGTCGCCCGCTACCACGCCCACGGGGTCCGGACGGTGCTCGTGTGCTGCACCGGGGGGGAGGAGGGCGAGATCCTCAATCCCGCCCTCGACACCCCCGAGGTCCATCGCAACCTGGCTGCGGTCCGCCGGGAGGAGCTGGACCGGGCGACCGCGATCATCGGCTACGACGAGGTCGTGCTGCTCGGGTACCGCGATTCGGGCATGGCCGGGTCGGAGGCCAACGCCAACCCCGACTGCTTCGCCGCCGCCCCGCTCGAGGAGGCCACCGGCCGGCTGGTGGCCATCATCCGGCGAACCCGGCCCCAGGTCATGGTCATCTACGGCGACGACCAGACCGGCTACCCCCACCCCGACCACCTGAGGGTCCACGACGCCGGGCTCGCCGCCTTCCGCGCCGCGGGCGACCCCCGGCGGTTCGTGGAGGCGGGCCAGGCCCACCAGCCGGCCAAGCTCTACTACACGGTGCACTCGGCAGCCCGGTTCCGCGCCATCCACGACAAGTTCGAGGAGCTGGGTCTCGAGTCGCCCTTCGACGAGGAGTGGCGCAAGCGCTGGGACTCCCAGCCCGAGGAGGTGCCCACGACGGTGGTCGACATCACCGGTCACACCGACGTTCGGCGCCTGGCCCTGCTGGCCCACGCCACCCAGGTCGACCCCGAGTCGAAATTCTGGTTCGGGCTGCCTCCCGAGGTCATGGGCACGATCCAGCCGCACGACGACTACCGGCTCGCGCTCGTGGGGGACCCCGACGGCACGGTTCGACCGGCCGAGTGGGACGGTGGGGTCGAGACCGACCTGTTCGCCGGGGTGGACGGGACCAGTCGCCGATGACGCGGCGTACCCCCGACGACTGGGCCGCGGCGGTACGCGACGAGCTCGGCGGGCTCACCGGGCCGGAAACGCTGGCCGGCACCGTCCAGGTCGACGTCATCGGGGGGCCCGACGGCGACGTGTACGTGAACGCCCGGTACGCGGGTGGGAGGTTGGCCGACGCCCGGCCCGGGCCGGCCGACGGCCCCGACGCCACCTTGACGATCACGACGCAGGACGCAGTGGCCGTGATCGACGGCGCCCTCGACCCGAGCGTCGCCTTCATGCGGGGGCGGCTGAAGGCCGTCGGTGACATGGGGCTGGTCCTCGACCTGCTCGCCTGGTCGGCGACCGACGCCGCCCGAGCCGCCCGCGGGCGGCTCGCCGGCCTCGCTACCGCCTGACCGTCACCGCGGACCGGGGTGCGCCACGGCGAGGGCACCGCCGCCGGTCGCCCCGCCGTTCCCGAGGAACGGGAGATGGACCATCCCGGCACTCTGGAGCAGGATCACCGTCACGGCCGCGGCGATGGCGGCCACGAGGAGGACGACGAGCCACGGGCGGACCCGGCGCCATCCCGACCGGTGACCCCGTCGGCCGGCGGCCACGGTCGTCACCGTCGAGATCCCCGCCGAACCGTGGTGACGGACGGTGAATTCGGCGATGCGGGCGGCCAGCTCGGCCGGGTCGCCACCGGATCGGAGGAACCGGTAGGTGCCGGTCCGGGTCTGGATGCTGATCATGGCCCCGGCCTCGGCATGGGGAAGCGATCGACCGGCGGTCCGGGGCTCGGCCATGAGGGCGCCGACACCGTCGGCGCCCGCAGCGTCGGCCCGCTCGGAGCGTGACGCTTCGGGCTCCACCCACCACTCGGGGATCACCCCGCCGGCCCACGTCTCGACGGCATGGGTGAGCACGGACTCCCACGGGAGCACCCTGGCCTCCTGTCCCCGACTGCGCACGACGCCGATCCCGTCGTCGTCGAACGTGATCGACTCGACCGTCGTCGGGTCGTGGCCGTGGGGGTCCAACAGGAGGAGCCCGGTGACGGTCAGCGGACGTGGCCCGGGACCGGGTGGGACGTCGGGTCCCGCGGGCCCGGGCGTTCCCGTCACGGGGCCGAGGTGGACCGCATCGCCTCGCGCAGTGGCCGGTAGCCGATCAGGTTGGCTCCCGACGCCGCCACCGACGCCGCCACCTCGACGTCGTCGACCAGCAGGGCGAGGTCGGCCACCCGGGACGGCCAGTCCGACGTCGCGGCGCGCAGCTCGGCGGTGTCGACGGCCGGGTGGAGGGTGACCTCGGTCACCCCCGGCTCGAGGGCGGACAGGATCCCGAGCAGCGCCTCGCGGCCGGCCTGGGCCGGAACGGTGAAGGCGTGGTCGGCGAACAGCACACCTTCCTCGGCGGCGAGCGTGCGGATCGGGAAGCCGACCGTGGGCTCCACGGCGGCGTCCGGCAGTCGCAGGGGCAGGCCGAAGTCGAGGGCCAGCTCCAGGTAGATGTCGAAGAACTCAGGTCGGAGGAGGAGTGCGTCCCGATGGGCCTCGAGGTGGCTGATGTCGAAGCCCCACAGGACGGCCCGCTCCACTTGGGCCCGGCACTCACGGCGCACCTCGTCGAGGTCGGCATGGTCCCAGACGTCGGTGACCGTCCGGGGGAAGCCACCGTCCCCGTCGAGCAGCGACGGGGCCTGGGTGATGGGCCCCCACCGGTAGAGGTCGTGTTCGGCGTTGAGCGTCAGGCGCACTCCGACGTCGTCGCCCCGGAACCGCGACGCCGCCTCGCGTGCCCAGGGCGCCGGGACCAGCAGCGATGCGGACGTGGCGATGCCGTCGCGGACGGCGTGGTACACGCCGGTGCTCGACGAGTGGCAGAAGCCGAGGTCGGCACAGTTCAGGATGAGGAGGCGCGCATCGGGGTCAGCCCCGAGCCGCTCGGCCACGGATGCCATGCCCCGACCGTAGTCGGCGGTCGGTCAGGCGGCGCGACCCGGGCGCGGCCCGGCGTGCCGGTCGGGGAGCCGCGGCCGGATCCGCCGCGCCGAGGCGTGCCCGCCGGTGCCCGCAGCCTGGCGCGCGCTGCGGCGATGCCCCGGCGGCCCACCTCGCGGGTGTGTTCGTCGAGGCGCCACTCGGCATCGGGACCCGACGCCGTCGGGCCGGTCGTGTCGTCTTCTGGATCGACGAGGGGGAGCGGGGGCTGCAGCCCGTGCAACCGGGCGTCGAGGTTCTGGCTCATGGGTCCAGTGTGCCAAGAGGGTGTAATACGGGGGCCATGACCGAGGCCGACACCACCTCCGACGCGCCCGCCACCGGGCAGGGTCCCCGCTACGGGATCACCGTGCCCTTCGACGGGATTCCGCTCACCGAGCACCGCCGGTGGTACGACGACCTGGCCCGCCTCGGCTACACCGACGTGTGGTCGGCGGAGACCGACGGCCTGGACGGCTTCACCCCCCTGGCCCTGGCCGCGGCCTGGACGCCTCAGCTGCAACTAGGGGTTGCGATCATCCCCGCATACACCCGCGGTCCGGCGCTCCTGGCCCAGAGTGTGGCCGCCCTGGCCGAGGCGGCACCCGGCCACTTCACCTTCGGGCTGGGCACGTCCTCGGACGTGATCGTGTCCCGTTGGAACGGCGTGCCCTTCACCGAGCCGTACAGGCGGGTGCGCGACACCATCACCTTCCTCCGCTCGGCGCTGGCGGGCGAGAAGGTCGACATGGCCTACGACACGTTCGAGGTGCGGGGGTTCCGTCTCGCCCGGCCCGTCGAGCACCCGCCGCCGATCTTCCTGGCCGCGCTCCGTCCCGGGATGCTGCGCCTGGCCGGGCGGGCCGCCGACGGGGTCATCATCAACTGGCTGTCGGCCACCGACGTCGCCACGGTGACCCCCGAACTCGGCGCCGACATCCCGGTGGCGGCCCGGATCTTCGTGATCCCCTCGGAGGACGCCGACATGGCCCGTGCCGTCGGACGCCGCATGATCACCGCCTATCTGAACGTCGGGGTCTACGCCGACTTCCACCGGTGGTTGGGCCGGGGCGACGCACTGGCCCCGATGTGGGAGCTGTGGGAGGCGGGGGACCGCAAGGGCGCGCTGGCGGCCGTACCCGACGAAGTGGTCGACCAACTCGTGGTGCACGGCTCGTTCGCGGAGTGCCGCGACCACGTCGCCCGCTACGTGGCCAACGGGGTCGACATCCCCGTGCTCGCCGTCCTGCCGTTCGGCGTCGAACTGTCCGAGGCGGTGGAGGGTCTGGCTCCTCGCTGACCGGATCCTCTCCGGCCCCGCGGATCGCTTCAGGCGGCGGAACGGACCGGAAGCTGGGCCAGGCTGGCCATCGTGCGGGCACAGGCCCGAGCGGCCTCGGCGCCCTTCAGGACGAAGTGCTCGGCGAACTGTGCTGCGTGGACGTCGTGGTCGTGGAAGTGGTGCGGGGTCAGGACGGCCGACAGCACGGGGATGCCGGTGTCGAGCTGCACCCGCATGAGGCCGTCGATCACGGCGCTCGCCACGAACTCGTGTCGATAGATGCCTCCGTCGACCACGAAGCCGGCCCCGACGACGGCAGCATACGAACCGCTGGCGGCCAGGCGCTGCGCGTGCAGCGGGATCTCGAATGCGCCGGGCACCCGGAAGAGGTCCACGCTCGCGCGGCGCACACCGAGCACGACGATCTCGTCGAGGAAGGCGTCGCGGCACCGGTCCACGATGTCCGCGTGCCACTCCGACTGCACGAAGGCGATCCGGCCGGACGACCGGCCCGTCTGTTGCTCGCTGCCTCCCATGTGACCTCCTCGGTCATCAAGTAGAACGCGTTCTACTATATACCGCCCCCGGCCCGGTCGACGTGACGGCCCTACGATCGCCGGGGCGGGCCGACAAGGTACCGGCGTGGAGCAGGGAGGACGGCGTGCGGGGGATCATCGAGGGCTTCTACGGCACGCCGTGGACCTGGGTGGAGCGGCGTGCGGTCGGCGAGGCACTGTCCGACGCGGGCCTGGACACCTACGTCTACGCCCCGAAGGGCGACCCGCTCCATCGCGAGCGCTGGCGCGAGCCCTACGACGACGCCTTCCTCGACGAGCTGTCCGCCCTGGGTGCACCGGGGGGGCTCCGGGTGGGGTTCGCCGTCTCACCCGGACTGAGCATCGACACGGACGACGCCGGGGACCGCGACTCCCTGCTGGCCAAGGTCACCCAGGTCACCGAGCGCGGGGTCACCCTCGTCGGCCTGTGCCTCGACGACCTGCCGCCGTCCCCCGGTCTCGGAGGACGGCACGGTGAACTGACGGCCTGGCTGGCCGACGCCCTGGGTGACGCCGTCGACCTGTTCGTGGTCCCGACCCACTACACGGGGACGAACCGCAGCCCGTACCTCGACGAGTTCGACCGACGCGTGCCCGCCGACGTGTTGATCGGCTGGACCGGGCGACTGGTCGTGAACGACGTGATCACGGCGGCCGAGGCCGATGCCTGGTCAGTGGCGGTCGGTGGTCGCCGTCCCCTCCTGTGGGACAACACCCCGGTCAACGACGCGCTCATGGCCTCGCGCCTGCGGGCCGGGCCGCTGCGGGGCCGTGGTCCCGATCTCGTGGATCGCCTCGGGGGCTACCTGGCCAACCCGATGGTCCAGGCCGCGGCGTCGCTCCCGGCCCTGCTGTCGGCAGCCGCTTGGCTGCACGGCGACGACCCGGGTGCCGCGTGGGCGGCCGCCGTCGGCGACCAGCGGGTGCTGGCCGAAGGGTGCGACAGCGACGTGCCGCTTGTCCTGGGACGCCGAGCGCTCGACGGCGACGCCGGCGCGGCGGCCGGGTTGCGTGCGTGGCTCGAGGAGGCGGCCGAGTGCCGGACCGGCTCCTGGGGTGACGGGGTGGCGCCGTGGGCGGAGCAGCTGCACGCCGAGTCCCGCGTGTGCCTGGCCGTGCTCGACGCCCTGTCCGTCGAGGGCGTGGAACGGGCCCGCCTGGCGACGGCAGCGATCTTCCTGTGGTCCGGGGTGCGATCGCTGACCGTCGAGGTGCTCGGCGGTCGGGGCGGCATGACCGCCGGCCTCGGCCAGGACGTGGCCGGAGGTTGGGTCGCCGACCGCTCCGCCGTCGTGCCTGCCGCCAGTCTGACCGACCTTCTGGTGGGGGAGCTGGCCGCTCGGCTCTGAACCGGTTCGATGCGGCTCCGTCCGCCGTCGCTCCGTCGTGACCTCAGCCGGCCCCCTTCCGACCGAAGAGGAAGTAGGCGGCCGACCCCGACAGGTTGGTGCTGGCGACCCACCAGAGCCACTTCCTCCCGCGGACCTGGTCGGCCGGCCGGTGTCGCAGATCTCGCCACATGAACGGGGTCACGACGGCCCAGGTGGCCACGGCGGCCACGATGACGAGTGTCCGTGCGCGGGAGCGGTCCATCCCAGGAGTCTGCCAGAGGTCCGGTGGACGGCTCCGCTCAGGCGGCGACGGCGGAGCCGTGCGACTCCCAGAAGTCGTTGAGCCGTCCCTGGGTCTTGATGATCCAGACGAATCCACCGATGAACGGCAGGAGGATCCAGAATCCGGTCAGTCCGGTCACCGGCGGCTGGCCGCCCTCGGCCGTGTAGAGCCCGCCGACCTCGGCCGGCATCATGAAGACGTTGACGATGCCGAGCAGGATGGCGAACAGCAGCCCGAGGCCGCCGCCGATGCCGGTTCCGGAGTAGTCCTTCATCTCCTTGAAGGTGGCGTACTGCCAGTACAGGGAGTAGATGCCGAGGGTGATGATCGAGAGTCCGATCACGGCCCAGGGGTTCCTGACCTTGCCCGTGGCGCCCGTCGTGCCCATGGTCATCCTCGTCCGCCTCCTGATGCTCGGGTGCCCTGCAACCTAGTGGTCGGGTGGGATGGGCGGCGGGACGGTTCGCCCTGGCCGCCGACGTGTCCGGACCCCTCCCCGATCCGGGTGAGCGGGGCGGCGGTCCCGTCAGCCGTCGGCCGTAGTCGTGCCGTTCGGGCACACCGCCGATGCGTAGGCGCTCAAGGTCTGGTTGGCGCCCGTATAGGTGTTGGACGACTCGATGGGGGCGATGGCCCGGATGAACGCCGGGAGGCTGGTGGCGGTGGCCGCCGCCTCGATCACCTGGTCGAATTGGGGCTGGATCGTCGACCACGCCGTCTGCACGATCTCGGGCGCCGTGGCGAGGTCGTCGGTGATCCTCGGGCCCCCCCGGACGAACGCCGCCTTGGCCTGTGCTGCAACGGCCTGAAGGGTGGAGACGGCATCGCTCGGCGCGACGGCGGTCAAGTCCTGTTCCTGCTGCTCGAAGGCGGTGAGGTCACTGCACAGTCGGGCCGTGGTGGAGGGCCCGGTGGGTCCGGCCGTGGCTGTGGAGGTGCTCACCCCGGTGGTGGATGGCGCAGCTCCGGCGGTCGTCGACGACGGCGACGACGAGGGGGAGGTGCTACAGGAGGCGAGTCCCAGGGCGGCTAGTACGATCACGACCGGAACGACGGCGCGTCGGGTGTGCATCCGGCGCTCCGCGTTCATGGACGAGGTCCGGGGGCCGTCGGCTCAGGACGTGGAGTAGCGGCTGACGATCTCGGCATCCATGTCACGGACCTGGTCGGCGAGATCGGCGATGAACCGGTCCAGCTCGGCGGCCACCCGCTCGTCCGACAGGGCCATGATGCGGATGGCGAGGAGGGCTGCGTTGCGGGCGCCGTTGACGGCCACCGTCGCCACGGGGATGCCCTTGGGCATCTGCACCATGGCGAGCAGTGAGTCCATGCCCCCCAGGTTGGCCAGGGCGATGGGCACACCGACCACGGGCACCGGCGAGGTGGCGGCGACCACACCGGCCAGGTGGGCGGCGCCACCGGCGGCCGCGATGATCACCTGGATCCCGGCTTCCTTGGCGCCACGGGCGAAGGCGATGGCGTCGTCCGGGGTGCGGTGGGCGGACAGGACGCGTACCTCGACGGGGACGTCGAAGGAGCGGAGGGTCTGGACCGCGTCGTCCATGATCGACGCGTCGGACGAGCTTCCCATGATGATGGCGACTGACATGGATGCATTCTGCCCGAACTTGGCGCCGCCGGTACAGCCGAGCGACGACCGCCGACGACCGCCCCGTGGCACCGCCGGTGCCTCTGCGGTACTGCCGGCCCGCTCGTGGTGCTCCGGATTCCCGGTGGTGCTCCCGATACGGTGGTGAACCCGACGGACCGGCTGCCGTGACGCCGGACCGGCACCCTCCCCACCTACGGGGACCCGACCAGAAACGAGGAACCGATGCGCATCGGCGTGGTGATCGACACCCAGAAGCGATTCGACGACGTGGTCGGTCAGGTGGCGGCCCTGTCCGAGGCGGGCATCGAGATCGCATGGGCGATCCAGATCTTCGGCCTAGACTCACTGACCGCCCTGGCCGCAGTGGCGCGGGAGGTGCCGGGGATCGACCTGGGGACGGCGGTCGTCCCGACCTATCCACGGCATCCGGTCACGCTGGCGGCCCAGGCGCTGACGGTGCAGGACATCAGCGGGGGTCGCCTGACGCTCGGCATCGGCCTGTCCCACCAGATCGTGATCGAGAACGTCTTCGGGATGTCGTTCGACAGGCCGGCCCGTCACATGCGCGAGTACCTGGAGATCCTGATGCCGGTACTGGCCGGCGAACAGGTCGCCTTTGCCGGCGAGACGTTGAAGGCATCCACGTTCGGCCCCCTCGACATCACCGCGTCGGCCCCCGACGTACTGGTTGCCGCCCTGGGCACGGTCATGCTCAACGTCGCCGGGCGGCTGGCGGACGGCACCATCACCTGGATGACCGGGATCAGGACCGTCGAGGATCACATCATCCCTACCATCAACTCCGCCGCCGCCGATGCCGGTCGACCGGTGCCCAAGGTCGCCGTCGGGCTACCGGTGTGCGTGACCACCGATGCCGACACAGCCCGGGCAAAGGCCGCCGAGGTCTTCGGCATGTACGGCCACCTGCCCTCCTATCAGGCCATGCTCGGGCGCGAAGGGGTCGATGGTCCGGCCGGCGTCGCCATCGTGGGTACTGCCGCCGAGGTGGCGGACTCGGTCCGCCGGTTCGGCGACGTCGGGGTGACCCACTTCCACGGCGAGCCGTTCGGTACCGCCGACGAGATCCGGGCGTCGATCGACACGCTGACCGGCCTCGTCGGCTGAACGGCCCCGTCTGCTGAACGGCCCCGTCTGCTGAACGGCCCCTTCGGCTGACCGGAGCCGGCGCACGCACGCTCCCCACACTCGGATTGCCCGGGCCCATGTGCCAGGTGGCGCCGATCCGACGCCCAGCTCAGCGCGACAGGCGGGTGTGCTTGAACTCGTTGAGTTCGGGGTGCTCCCCGATCAGGCCGAGCACCCGGTCGATCGTCGCCCGGGCCAGGTCGCCGTCGCCCTCGGGGCGGTTCATCAGGCGGGCGAACACGGCATCGTCGCCGACGATGAACGTCGGTACACCGAAGACATCGAGCTCCTCGACACACCGCTCGTGCTCCGCACGGACCACCTTGGCCGGCCAGCCGTCGTCGACCTCGGCCAGCACGGCGTCGGCATCGACTCCGGCGCGGGCCAGGGCCGCATGCACCACCGCACGGTCCCGTAGGTCGCCGCCCTCGTCATGGCGCGCCTCGAACAGGGAGCGATGCACGGCGAGGAAGTGCTCGGGGAAGCGGTCCCGCACGACGACCCCTGCGGCCAGCGCCAGCAGATCGGACTGGTGGGCGGGATCGTCCCAGGTGTCCTGGCCCTCGGTCCCCATCCCCTGGTTGAGGAAGTAGGGCACGAAGGTGACGTCCCATTCTGCCCCGGCCTCCAGCCCGTCGAGGATGTGCTCGTGGCCACTGCGGGCAAAAGGGCACCGGTAGTCCCAGGTCACGGAGAATGTCTGCGGAATGGTCACGGGCGGGTCAACGCCACCCGACGCCGGTCCATTCCCCGTCGTGCACGACCGTGGCTGCTCAGCGGAAGCGCTTGACGGCCAGCCCGAGGGCTGTCCCGATCACGACGCCGCCGACGACGTCCGAGGCGTGGTGCGCCCGCAGATGGATCCGACTCACGCCGATCAGGCCGGCCGCCGTGTACAGCAAGGCGTTGCCGGCCCGGTCCCCGGGTCGACTGAGCACCGTGGCGGCCGTGAACGCGGCGAGCGTGTGGCCGCTCGGGAAGCTGCTCGTCGTCGGCTCCCGGACAGGTACCCCGGCGTTCGAGATCCGCAGGTCCGACCGGTCCGGGCGCTCGCGGCGGACGGCCAACTTGATGCCGGCGTTGACCAGGGCCGACGACGTCCCGGCCACGCCGAGGGCCCGGACGGCGGCGCGCCGGGTCGGGCCCGACCGACGGCCGCGCCAGGCGGCCACGCCCGACCACAGCCAGCCGTGGTCGCCGATGGCGGTGATCAGCTTGGCGGCTGTGTCCGCCGTCGAATTGCCCCGCAGGGGATCGAACAGGCGGTCGACCCCGTCGTCGAAGGAGTCGACGACGGCGAGGAACCCGGTGCGGCGGTCCTCGGCGGACGTGTCGTCGAGCCCGTAGCCGGGGCCGCTCACGCCGCCCCCCGGCGGGTGGCACCGAGGGCGACTGCGGCCCGTGACGGGTCGCCGCCGTGGGCGGGGCAGTAGTCGCGGAACCGGCAGAAGCGGCAGAGCGGGCCGGTCTTCGGCCGGAAGTCGTCGTCGCGGCAGGCCCGCTCGATGGCGTTCCACACGGCGAGCGTCTTCGTGCGCTGCCCCTTCAGCCCCTGCTCGGACGGTTCGGCGGTGATGACCGTCGGCTCCTTCAGGTGGAGGAGCTTCACCTGGGCCGGTCGCCGGCCGAGGACCTCCTGGCACAGAAGGGCGTAGAGCTGGACGCCGGCCAGGCGGGCCTGTTCGTAGGCCGGGGCCGGGGCCCGACCGGTCTTGTAGTCGACGACCACCAGCTCCCCATCGGGGGTGCGGTCGAGTCGGTCGAGGATCCCCCGGAGGCGGACGTCACCCAACCGGGTCTCGAGCGTCAGCTCGACACCGACCGGGGAGATCTCATCCGGGTCTTCCAGGCGGAAGTAGTTCGCCACCAGCGTTGCGGCGTCGGCCCGGAGCGCCTCGGCCCCGTCGGGTGCCAGGTCCAGCGACAGGTAGTCCGGATCGTCCTGCAGTGACTCCCACGCCGCGTCGAGCTCGGCGGCGGCGGCCGCGGGCGTCCGGGTGCCTCGCCGGTGGTTCCAGAAGAGCTGCTCGAGCGCGGTGTGGACCAGGGTCCCCTTGACCGTCCAGATGGTCGCCGGGTCGGGCAGGCGCTCGATGACGGTGAAGCGGAAGGCCAGGGCGCAGTCGCGGAACGACGACACCTTGGACGGTGACAGCGACCGGGGAGGTTCGAAGGGCACGTGTAGAGACTACGGCCGGGGTGTGTCGTCGGGGAGGGCCAGCACGTCCCGCACCCTGGCCGCCACCTCGTCGGGCCGTTCCAACGGGCCGAAGTGCCCGAGGTCGCCGAAGGCCTCGACGGTGGCGTGGGGCACACGGGCGGCATCGGCGGCCATGATCGGCCCGCCGAATGCGTCGGTCTTCGTCCCGTACGCGAAGGTGGTCGGGCACCCGATCTCGTGGAGATGCTCGTAGGCGCCGTTGCCGAAGCCCCGGCGGTACACCTCGGCCTCGTCGTCCCGGGCACATCGCAGCCGGATGGCGGCGCCGTCACCACCCTCGTCTTCGGGGATCGGCTCGAACCCGTCCTCGACGTAGCGGAGCAGGACGGCGGGTTCGAGGGTCCGAAAGGGCGGTTTGGACGAGAAGCTGACGAACGCATCCTCGGCGTCGGGGAAGGTCTCGCGCCGTCGCCGGGCCCCCGCCGACAGCGGGTTCTCCTCCAACGGGAACGGGACGGGCAGGTCGGTCGGCACCACGACCGGTTCGAACACGAAGAGGGCCCGGAACGTGCCCGGCCGACGCTGTTCGGCCAGCAGGAGCGATGCGCCCCCGCACGAGTGGCCGAAGGCCACCGGGAGTTCGAGACCGAGCGCATCGACGGCGGCGAGCACGTCGGTGGCGAAGCCCGACCAGGCGAACTCGCCGTCCACCGGCCGGCTCGAGTGGCCGTGGCCGCGCAGGTCCAGGGCCCAGCAGTGGAACCGGTCCCCGAGTGCCTCCGCCAGTGGCACGAGCACCCCCGCGCAGAAGCTGGTGGCGTGCACGAGCAGCAGGTCCTCGCCGGTGCCGCCGAAGTCGTAGAGGGCCACGTCGACGCCGTCCGGCGTCAGTACGGTCCGGGTCGGAGTGGCGGCGGGGTGCGTTCCGGAGGGCACGGGTCGACGGTAGCCCACCGGCGGCGGGGCCCGACCAGGGCGGACCTGACGGCCACCTGACGCGGCGCGCTGAATGGCGCGATCGTCCGCACGGGACCGACTAGACAAGGTGCGGCATGACGAACTTTCTCTACAACTACAGCTACTTCGCCATCTTCATCCTCAGCTTCATCTCCTCCATGGGCCTTCCCGTCGGGTCCGAGCTGGCCATCATTGGCGGCGGGGCGCTGGCTAGCGGCGAGGTCCACAAGCTGTCGTCGAGCGGACAGGCGCTCCCCGAGGTCTTCCACCTCTCGCTCGCGGCCGTGATCCTCCTGGCCCTCGCCGGCGAGCTCCTCGGCTCGCTCGCCGGGTACCTGATCGGCTACTTCGGCGGTCGCCCGCTCGTCGACCGCTTCGGCAAGTACGTACTGCTCACACACAAGGACCTGGACAGGGCCGAGGCATGGTTCGCCAGGCACGGCGAGCCACTGGTGCTGTTCGGCCGGTTCATCCCGCTGCTCCGTTCGTTCGTCTCGTTCGCCGCCGGCCTGGCCGAGATGGCCATCGCCAAGTTCGTGGTGTTCACCGTGATCGGCTGCGCCATCTGGTGCACCGCACTGGCCCTCCTCGGCAAGTCGCTGGGCTCGAGCTACGACCACGTACAGAAGTCGTTCAGTGATGCCGGCTACGTGCTGGCGTTCCTGGCCGTGGTGGCAGTGGCGCTCCTCTTCTGGCACCGGCTGCGCACGCTGCGCGAGGAGCGACACTGAGCCGGCGTGCCACCGCCGGGGCGAAGAAGGCCGCGCTGCGCGCCTCGGAGCACCTCGAGCGGGCCGAGGCGTGGAACGGTCTGCGGGCGGGCGACCCGGTGGTGATCAGCGGGCTGTCGATGCGGGGCGCCACGTGGGCGTTCCGGGCCCACGTCCGCAACCGCAACAACGGGACCGAGTCGGTCGAGGTGATCGGCGGCCGACCGGGCGACCGGGCGATCCGCTCGTTCGAGCCGCAACGGATCTTCGCCGTGAACGGCTCCACTCACGGACGCAGCGCGGCCCGGGCCACGGCCGGCGAGCTGTCCCTCGCCGAGGCGCCCCAGCTCCCACTCGGCTGACCTCCGGCCGCAGCACCGGTAGGGTGCGGGCAATGGCCACGCTGACCTTCTTCCACGCGCATCCCGACGACGAGGCCATCGCCACCGGTGGGACCATGGCGTCATTGGCCGCCCAGGGCCACCGGGTCGTCCTCGTGACCGCCACCGGGGGCGAACTGGGCGAGGTGGCCGACGGGTTCCTCCGGCCCGGCGAGTCGCTGGGGGACCGCCGCGCCCTCGAGCTGGCCGAAGCTGCCGCCGTCCTCGGTGTGGCGCGCCAGGTCTTCCTCGGCTACCACGACTCGGGCATGGCGGGTGAGGAGTCGAACGCCCGCGACGACGTCTTCGCCACCGCAGAGCTGGACGAGGCGGTGAGCAGGCTGGCCGGCATCCTTGCCGAGGAGGCGTCCGACGTGCTCGTCACCTACGACGAGCACGGCGGCTACGGGCACCCCGACCACGTCCGGGTCCACGATGTCGGTACGGCCGCCGCCGACCGGGCCGGCACCCCTGTCGTCTACCTCACGACCATGGACCGGGACTTCATGTCGGCGCTGCGCCGTGAGGCGGCCGAGTCGGACCTCGGATCCGCGGACGACCTCGAGGGCACCGACACCATGGGCGAGCCTGCGGCCCGGATCACCACCGAGCTCGACGTGACGCCGTGGCTCGCCGCCAAGCGCGCCGCCATGGCCGCCCACGCCAGCCAGATCACCGAGGAGAGCTTCTTCCTCCGGATGCCGGAGGACGTGTTCGCCCGCGTCTGGGGCCAGGAGTGGTTCATCCGGGTCCGCCCCGAGCCGATGGGCCTCGGTGACGGGATCCGCGAGCGGGCCCTGGTGGTCACGGCGGACGGCGTGACGGCCGGCGGTGCGCCGACCGACGGCGTGGTGGACACGGGGGTGGCCCCGTGAGGAAGCACAAGGTCCTGCGGGTCCACGGTGGTCGCCTGGTGGGGGCCGAGCGGCGCGTGGAGCTCGAGGCCGCACTGGACGAACTCGCCACCCAGGGGTTCACCCTGGTGAACTCGTTCGCCGTCGACGACAACGTCTATCTGGTGCTGGCCGCCGAAGGGTGACCAGCTCGGGTGGGCCGGCGACCCCGGCCCGTCGCCGTCACGACTCGGTGTAGGCGGCGATGGACACGACCCGGTCGCGCCCCGAGCTCTTGGCCCGGTAGAGGGCACGGTCGGCCCGGTCGATGAACGACATCGGGTCCTCGATGCCGTCCCAGCTGGTCAGCCCCACCGAGAACGTGATGCCGAGGTCGGTCGTCGAGTCCCGTCCGCCGCTGCGCAGCTGGTCGAGGATGTGGTGGCCGCCCAGCAGGTCGGTGTCGGGCAGGACGAGGCAGAACTCCTCGCCGCCATAGCGCGAGACCAGGTCCTGGTCCCGCGTGTTGGAGACCAGCATGGCGGCGACCGACCGGAGCACCGTGTCACCGACGACGTGACCGTAACGGTCGTTGAACTCCTTGAAGTGATCGATGTCGATCATGGCCACGCTCAACGGGGTCTCGGACCGCAGGGCGTGGGCCATCTCCATCTCGATGCGCTCCATGAGGCTCCGACGGTTGGCCAGGCCGGTGAGGGGGTCGGTACGGCTCTCGGTGTGGAGGCCGTTGACGAAGTTGACCCGGCTGGTGATGCGGAGGAAGGATGCGGCCAGCAGCCCGACCTCCTCGGCGGTCCGGGCGTCGGTCGGCCCTTCGGGGACCGTCCGCTCGATCACCATGAACAGCTCACCGTCCTCGGCGTACCCGACCGGGAGGACGCAGTGCCAAGGGTCGATCTCGACGGCGTTGTCGGCCAGCGCCGTGGCGACGGCCGGGAGCCGGGCCAGGTCTCCGGCGTCGGCGGTGAGGTCGGGCCACGACGCCAGCAGCGTGTGTCTCTGGAGCGAGCCGTTGCGCACGAACACGGCCACCCGCTGGGCCGGGACGATGTGGGCCACATAGGGGAGGCCCCGCGAGAAGATCTCGGCGAAGGCCTCCGACGTGGGCCGGGCGGCGTCCACCCCCACCTCGTCGAAGCACTCGTTCATCGAGTCGAGGGCCTGGGAGAAGTTGATCTGACCGGTGAGCGAGCCGACGGTCCGGGCGCAGATGAAGTTCACCACGACGATGGTCGAGGCGTAGACGACCATCGAGACCAGGAACTCGCCGCCGCGGAGCCCCTGCACCCAGCCGATCACGGCGATGAGGGCCAGGGCGTAGAGGTCGACGACCACCTGCATGCGCCGGTCCCCGACGATGGACACGAAGATGACGCCGACCAGCATGGCCGGCGTGTAGAGGGCGGCGGGCGTTTCCGTCGAGAGCTCGATGCAGGCCAGACCGGCGATGGCCAGGCAGGCGATGACGAACCAGGAATTGGCCTGTGAGCGGACGCTGGCCTCGCCCCTGGTGGCCATCGAGAACACGGCTTGGTAGGCGATGGAGGCGACGATGCAGACGACCGCTCCGATCAGGTAGCCCCAGCGGACCGACGTGTGGTTGACGAACGTCAGCGTCAGCAGGACGGGGACCATGATCGACTCGGCGATGAGCCCGCACGTCACGCCGTCCCGCAATTGCTGGGGCGTGGGATGGGTGAGATCGAATCGCACACCGGTGATATCGGTCCGCGATGGGCCTACCTTTACCCGTGTCGGGACCGGCGCGGCGCCCGGTTCCCGGCGTCGTGGCGTCCCGTCGCGGGTGCAATGGCCCTTGTCGGACAGGTTGTCGTGGCCGGACGGACGGCTACGGCCGGCCGGTTCACTCCCCCCGTCGGCCGCTCCGGCGTCCCCGGCCGCCGGCCGGGTCCACAGCCCCCGACAGGGACTCGGTCGGCAGCAACCGTGCGAACGCCACCGCCACGACGATCACCAGGGCCACGACCGACAGGGCCACCCGCAGCCCGACCAGGCGGGCGTTGGCGTTCTCGTCGACGATCGCCTGCTGGGCCTCGGGGGAGAGCGTGGTCGTGGCCAGGTGCTTCTCCAGCTCGGCGTCGGAAACGAACGGGACCCCCGACTCGAGGGTCGAGCTGGCCTGGGAGACGACGGCCGCCGGTACGGCGGGGTTCGACGACACGCCGGTGACGAACGTGGTGCTGAGGCTGCCGATCAGCACGGCGCCGACCAGGGCGGTCCCGAGGGATGCCCCGAAGTTGGTGAACGTGTTCTGGAGGCCCCCGATCTCGGCACTCATGGAATCGGGGAACGCGGAGACGGTGATGGCGCCCAGCTGGGATGCCAGTGCGCCGATACCGAGCCCGATCAGTGCCATGGGGATCAGCACGATGGCGGCATCGGCGCCGGGGGAGAGCCCGCCCACGAGGACCAGGTCGCCGGCCAGGATCAGCAGGAGCCCGATGCGCACCACCCGCCGCGGCGAGGCACCGGGGGCGAGCTTCGGCACGGCGAGGGCCGACACGAGGAGCATCACCGACAGGGGCAGCAGGCGGAGCCCGGTCTGGAGCGCGTTCAGTCCGAGGACGACGGAGAGGAACAGGGGGATGGTGAAGAAGATCCCCGACTGGATGAAGAACTGGAAGAAGAACTGGACCAGACCGCCGGTCATCTGGCGGTTGCCGAACATCGACGGCCGGAAGAGCGGCTCCCTGTCCACGGCCACACGGTGCGACTCCCACTCGACGAGGGCGCCGATCAGCAGCAGTCCGGCCAGGACCAGCCAGAACACCAGGGACACCCCGGTGATCGTCGGTGCGCCCGCCTTCGGCCTCACCCAGCCCCAGGTCCCCGAACGGAGCACCCCGTAGACCGTGAGACTGAGGCCGACGACGGACAGTGCGGCTCCGACGACGTCGAACGGCTTGCGCTCCTCGGGAGGCGTATCGTGGATCCTGCGCAGGAACACCAGGATGACGGCCACGATGACCACTTCGCCGACGAACACCCACCGCCACGAGGCGAACGTGGTCACGGCGCCTCCGATGAGCGGGCCGGCGGCGACGGCGATGGCCCCGGCGGCGGCGATCAGTCCGTAGGCGGCGGACCGGCCCTCCTTGGCCACGTTCCCGGCGACGAGGGCGACGATGGCCGGAAGGATCAGAGCGGCGCCGAGGCCCTCGAGGAGTGACCAGCCGATGATCAGGACGGTCAGGTTGGGGGCGATCGACGTGACGGCCGAGCCGCACGCGTAGACGACCAGCCCGATCCCGAAGGCCCGGCGCCGTCCGATGAGGGCGCCGATCTTGCCGCCGGTGATCATGAAGGCGGCCATGACCAGCGTGTACAGGGTGATGGCCGTCTGGATCCCGGTCACCGTCGTGTGGAGGTCGTTGGCCACCGACTGGATCGACACGTTCATGACCGAGCTGTCCAGGGTCATGAGGAACTGGGCGGACGCCAGGATCAGGAGGACCGGTGAGCGGCCGGACCCCACGGGCGTGGCCGCCGCGTCCTGGTCCCTGTGCGACGTCACGCTGCGACGCTACTGCCGCCGGGCGGCGTTGACGGCCATCCGCCCGGGCCCCAGCCCCTACCATCGGTTCCGTCGCCGGCCGCTCCGGCAGGACGAAGTCAGAGGGGGGTCCCGTGGGCTATCGAGTGATCCAGTGGGCGACCGGTGCCCAGGGCGTCGAGGCCATCCGTGCCGTGGTCGGCCGGCCCGACCTCGACCTCGTCGGGGGCTGGGTCCACTCGGCCGACAAGGACGGGATCGACCTGGGCGTCCTGGCCGGAATGGAGCCCGTGGGCGTGGCCGCCACCCGCGACGTGGACCAACTGCTCGCCCTCGGCGCCGACTGCGTGGCCTACATGCCGAGGAACACCTCGCTCGACGACGTCTGCACATTGCTGGCCAGCGGTGCCAATGTGGTGACCACGGCATTCCTCTTCCACCCGCGGTCGCTGCCCGCCGACGACCTGGCCCGGCTGCTCGACGCCTGCGCACGGGGTGGGACCTCGGTCCACGGCACCGGCCTCAACCCGGGGAACCTGAGCGGCGTCCTGCCGTTCGCCCTGTCCGGCATGTGCCGCACCATCGAACGCGTGACGCTGCAGGAGCGGGCCGACTGGTCGTTCTACGAGAGCACCAACATCACGTTCGACAACATGCGATTCGGCCGGCCGGCCGAAGAGGTCACCGAGGAGGCCAGCGAATTCCTCCGCTTCAACAGTGGGATCTTCAAGGAGGAGGTCGCACTCGTCGCCGAAGGGCTGGGCGCGGGCATCGACGAGATCACCACCGAGGTCGACCTGGTCCCGGCCCGACAGGACCACGACATCTTCGGTATCCGGCTGGCCGCCGGAACGGTGGCCGGGCAGCGGTGGCACTGGCGGGGACGGCGCGCCGGCCACACACTGGTGGAGATCGACGCCCTGTGGACGGTGGGTGGTGAGTACCCGGCCCACTGGCCCACCCCCGAGGACGGATGGACGCTGACCATCGAGGGCGACCCCTCGGTGCGTGCCCACCTGCTGACCCTGGCCAGCTACGAGCGCAACGTCCCGCTGGCCGAGCACGTGCGGGCGGCCAGCGTGGCGACGGCGATGCAGGCGGTCAACTCGATCCCGGCGCTGTGCCAGGCGGAGCCGGGGATCCGGACCATGGCCGACCTCGGCCTGGTGCGCAGCGGCGTCGGGTTCGGGTTCGCCTAGCGCGAGGGGCGCAACCGTCCGACGCCGGACGCCGCCTCGCGCAGCTCGTCGCGGGAGCGCGGGTCGGCCGCCTGTTCGATGAGCAGCTGCGCCTGTTCGCCGGCACTGCGCCCGAATACCTCGGCCGCACCGTGCTCGGTGACGATGACCGAGTGCTGGAACGACGTAGCCGGGTCGACCAGCATCGGGATCACGTTGGAGGAGCCCGACTTGTCGTGCCAGGAACGCAGGGCGACCACTGCGTGCCCGCCGGGGGAGCGGAGCGCCCCGCTGACGAAGTCGGGCTGACCCCCGAATCCCGAGTAGACGCGTGAGCGGACGTAGGCGGCGTTCACCTGGTCGAACAGGTCCACCTGCAGCGCGGTGTTGATCGACAGCATGCCGGGCTGGGCGGCGATCCGGGCCGGGTCGTTCACCACCTCGGTACGTGTCATCACGACCTGTGGGTTGCCGTCGACCCAGTCGTAGAGCTCGGCCGAGCCGAAGAGGAACGAGGCCCGGAGCGGGCGGTCCGGGTCGAGCGCCCCCGACCGCGCCAGGCCGAGCACGCCGTCGCTCACCATCTCCGACCAGACGCCGAGCGAGCGGGCCCCGTGGAGCTGCCCGGCGGCGGCGTCGGGGATCTGCCCGATCCCGAGCTGGATGGTGCCCCCGTCGCGGGCGTAGGAGGCGGCCCGCTCGCCGATCGCCGCACAGACCGGGTCCTCAAGATGGGCGACCGGGGACGGCAGTGGGGCATCCACCTCGAGGGCCAGGTCGATGTGGTCGACCTCGACCAGGGCGTCGCCCAGCGTGAACGGCATGCGCGGGTTGACCTGGGCGATGACCGGGCCACCGCGTGCCCGCACCTCCTCGATGGCGGCCGGGAGCAGGTTGACCTCGATGCCGAGGGAGACCACGCCGTCGCGGGGCGGCGTGGTGTGGATCAGGACGGCATCGGGTGGGCAGTGGTGCCGGAGCAGCCGGGGAACCAGTGACAGCCGCATCGGGAGGTACTCCATCCACGGGTCGTCCCGGACGCCGGGTCCCACGAAGGGAGTCTCGGTGACGAATCCGGCCCGTCGGGGCCAGCCGGGCTGGATGTTGAGCGAGAAGGCGCGGCAGCGGGGGACGGTCGCGTCGAGGATGCGCACGAGTTCGTGGGGCGTGGCGAAGTTGCCCGCCACCACCACACGGGGCTCGTCGCCCGGCAGTCCGGCCAGGCAGTCGCGGACCCCCGCCTCGGTCACCGTGCGCACGAGGCGAACCTAGCCCGACCGCGGGAAGGGGTCCCACGCGGCAGAGCGACCTGGACGGGGAACGGTGCCGCGTCCGTGACGGGTCGGCCACGAGGTGGACGGGACGTGGGGCGCCCACCGCGTTGCCTGGGGCCCGAGGTGTCACCGGCGGAGGCCAACGGCAGCAGTCACCCGCGTCACCCGGGGGCTGCGCTGCAGCGCGGTGCGAGCGCGGCGCGCGGCATCGGGCCGAGAGCGGCTGAAGGGGATCGAACCCTCGTCATCTGATTGGAAATCAGAGGCTCTACCATTGAGCTACAGCCGCAGGATTGTGGTCCCGACTCTAGCAGCGGACCGCTGACCAGGATGTTTGCCGGGACGGTGCGATGGCCCGGACTCGGCCGGGTCAGGTGGCGTCGGGCGACCACAGGGGTTCGTCGACGGTGAACCCGACGGGCGACCCCCACCGGTTCCGGTAGGAGACCTCGTGGACCGGCCGACGTGCCGCCACGCCCCACCGCCCCGTCGGGTACCCGAAGCTGACACAGCACGCCATGATCCACTGCTCGTCGGTGGGCACCCCCAGGATCTCGAACGTCTCCTCGGGATGCCAGAACCCCAGGACCGCGGTCAGGGAGCTGCCGACCCCGTGGGCCCGGGCCGCCAGCTGCGAGCTCCACACCGCCGGATAGATCGACCCTCCCGACGGGTCGCCCTGGACGAAGGCGAACAGGAAGAGCGGGACCTCGGCGAAGTGGTCGGCCAGCCAGTCGGCCGAGGCCTGGACCTTGAGGAACTGGCGGCTCTCGGGAGTGTCCGGCTGGGCTCGCGCCGCCGACAGTCGCTCGGCGTACACCGTGTCCCACAGTTCGGTGATGGCGTGGCGGTAGAGCGGCGCCAGCCTGGCGATGGTCGCCTTGTCATCGACGAGCAGGAAGCGCCAGTTCTGCGTGTTTCCTCCCGACGGTGCGCGGATGGCGGCGTCGAGGATCTGTGCCTGGACGTCCATCGGCACCGGGTCGGGTCGCACGCGGCGCATGGCCCGCGTCGTGTACAGGGCCTCGAAGATGTCCACGCGTCCTCCTGGGTCGCTCCGACGCCACGGGGCGGTCGGTCGGCCCACACCGTATCGGCACTCCCCACGCGTCCGCTCCCGCTGGACAGGCCCGCTGGACAGGCCCGACGAACGGACCCGATGGACGCGGACGTCCGACCGGACAGGGTGCCCTGACGGCGACGGCGAGACGGCCCCTCCGCCGTCAGGGGCCTCGTCCCCGGGGTGGCCGGCGCGTCGCTGGTGCTAAGAACCGGGCATGGCCATCACCACCTCCGTGCCGGACGACGTCGTCGAGCTCCAGGTGGGATCCGTCGCCGCCGGCGGCGGTTGCGTGGCCCGGGGGCCGGACGGCCGCGTCGTCTTCGTGCGGCACTGCCTGCCGGGCGAACGGGTGCGGGCCCGCATCACGTCGGAGACGTCCTCGTTCCTCCGGGCCGACGCCGTCGAGGTACTGGAGGCGTCGACGGACCGCGTGGAGCCCCTCTGCCCCCACGCCGGCCCGGGAAGGTGTGGAGGCTGCGACTTCCAACACGTCGGCCTGGCCGCCCAACGCCGGCTGAAGGAGTCCCTGGTGGCCGAGCAGCTGTCCCGCGTGGGCGGGGTGGACCTGCGGGTCGACGTCGAGGACGTCGGCGGAGCCCCGGGGGGCCTCGCATGGCGGACCCGGGTGGCGTTCGGCGTCGCCCGGGACGGGACCGTCGGGCTGCGGCGCCACCGGAGCCACGACCTCGAGCCGGTGGTGACCTGCCCCATCGCCACCGACGGCGTCAACGGGGCCGCCGTCGGCTCGACCCGGTGGACCGGGGCCCGCCAGCTCGAGGTGCTGGCCTCGCCCGACGGTGGCGCCCCGGTGGTACTCGTCGAGACCGGGAAGCGGCGCCTCGACCACCTGCCGGACCTCGACGTGGGCCTGGTGTGGAAGGGTCGGGCCCTGCGCCCTCCCGACCACGTCGAGTTCGAGGTGCTGGGCCACCGCTTCGTCGTCCACGCCGGTGTGTTCTGGCAGGTGCACCCGCGGGCCGCCGAGGTCCTGACCCTGGCCGTCCTCGACGGGCTCGGCCCCCGCCCGGGCGAGCGGGCGGCCGACCTGTACGCCGGGGCCGGCCTGTTCACGGTGGCGCTGGCCCGTGCCGTCGGGCCGACCGGCGCGGTCATCGCCGTGGAGCGCAGCGGGCCCGCCGTGGCCGACCTGGTCCGCAACACGGCGGGCCTGGACGGCGTCGAGGTCGTGCGCGGCGACGTGGCCCCGGGGCTGGTGGCGCGGAAGATCGGTCGGCCCGACCTCGTGGTGCTGGACCCGGCCCGGGCCGGTGCCGGGCGCCAGGTGCTGGAGGCGCTGTGCGCCCTCGACCCCGCTCCGCGACGGATTGCCTATGTGTCGTGCGAGCCGGCACCCTTCGCCCGCGACCTCCGCCAACTGCTCGCCGCCGGATGGCACCTCGGGTCGCTGCGGGCCTTCGACCTCTTCCCCATGACCGAGCACGTCGAACTGGTCGGCATCCTGGAGCGCCCGGCCTCCTGACCGGGTCGGTGTGGCAACGTTGCCGGCGCCGTCCTGAGGCCACCCAGGCAACGTCCGGGCGCCGACCGGGCGCCGACCGGGCGCGGACCGGGCGCCGACCGGGTGCCGGGTGCCGCTGGTACCCTCGGTCCCGTGCGTGCCCGGTCCCTCGGCCTCTTCCTCGCCGCTGGGCTGACCGCCGCCGGGTGCTCCGGTGGGTCGTCGGCCGTCACCGGGACCACCCAGGCACCGAAGCCGGCAGGGTCGCTCCCCTCGCCGATCGCTTTGCAGGTCTGCTCCCATGAGGCCCGTCAGGACCTGGCCAACGCGCTGGGGGAGACGGCGACCGTGTCGACGCCGATGTGGGTCGACCACCGCTATTCGTGCACCTACTCGTACCCGGACGCGACGCCCGCAGGTTCGTACACCGTGTCGGTCAAGGAGCTGTCGAGCTGGCCCGAGACCTACGCATACTTCGACGGGCTGGCGACCTCGATGGGCAAGTCACGCGACCTGGAGGCGCTGGGCCAGGGCGCATTCCAGACCGCCGACGGCTCCGTGGTGGTCCGCAAGGACTGGAAGGTGCTGCTCGTGGACGACTCGCACCTACCCGCCCAGTTCGGGACGCCACCGACCAGCTCGGGTGCGGTGGCGGTAACGGTGGCCGACGTCATCCTGGGCTGCTGGGCCGGCGACTGACCTCCTCGGCCGACTGACCACCCCGGCCGGCTGACCGCCGGATGGTGACTCGGCCCCGGTCGGTCAGGGCTTGTACGCCCCGCGGACCGCTCCGATGATGGCCAGGCACATCTCGTCGGACGATCCGTCGCCCCACACGGTGAAGTGCGGGGGGAGCTTGCGTAGTTGCGGGAGCTCCTGGGCCAGGGTCGGGTCGTAGGTGCAGGTCACCGAGATGGTGTCCCCGGGCTGCGTCGTGACGGGGTGCGCCAGCGTGTACGTCCTCTGGTAGTCGAAGTTGTAATTGGTCACGTCCAGCAGGTTCTGCGCCTTCGGTGTGCCCGGGTCGAGGACGACCTGCATGGCCTGGCCGGTGAGGTGCATGTGCGCCGTCACCTGGAGGAGGGTCTGTCCCGGGCCGACGGGCCACGTGCAGGTGGTCGTGTCCCCTACGGGTGGGGAACTCGGGTCGCGCCCGCAGACCTGCTCGATCACGTCGTCGAAGGCGATGGCCCCCGGCCCGAAGCGCTGCGCCAGGTTGGCCAGCTCGGCGGAGCGGCTGCACAGCGGACCGGTCACCCCGGCGGGGCACGGCACGTCCGGTGGCGCCACGAGCAGGTTGAGGTGGAGGGGCTGGAGAGGCGTCGATGCCGGCACCGTGTGCAGCACCAGACGGGCCCGGACCGGCTTGTCGCCCCGGAGCAGGTTGTAGTGGATCTGCATGACGACGAGGCTGCCGGCGGGCAGGTCGACCCCGGTGCCCTTCGGCATGCGGGTGGCGCCGTGGCCCGGCGCCCACGCCGTCAGCCACGGCGTGTTGGAGATCTGGTTCTGGAAGTGCCTGCCGCCCGGTCCACCGGTGGCCGCCGCTGTCCTGGCCACGGGTGCGGCCGCGCCGGACTGGGTGGGTATCGAGTTCGGGAGTGCGGACTCACCGAAGCACGTCCAGCCCTTCCCCCCCTTGTCGTCGGCCTTGGCCGTGGCGGCCAGGTCCGGTGGGATCAGGAAGAGGATGGCATGGTGCACCTCGACGCTGTTCGGGTAGAAGTGTGCCGACACGATGAACGAATTCTTCTTCACGTGGGGATTGACGAGGGTGCAGTGGTAGTCGTCGGTGGCGCCGGCCGGTGCCCTCGGGGTGTAGCTCGACCCCTGGAGCTCGATGGTCGACTGGTGCGGCGACGACGCGCCGGCCGTGGTGGCGGCGGTGCCGACGGCAAGACCGGTGGCGAGGAGCACGCCGATGACGACGAGCCGGGCGGTGCGCGAAACCATGGGCGGAACGCTACTAGTCGCCACCTGTTGACGCCCCGTCATGCCCCTCCGTCGCGATCTGGGATCGAATGACACCCACGATCAGCTGGTGAGGGCCACCCGTTCGTCGCGCCGGGCGGCAAGGAAGGCGGTGGCGGCCTCGGCGTCGAGTGGTCGTGACATGAGGAAGCCCTGACCCATCGAGCAGCCCAGCTCGACGAGACGGTCCAGCTGGTCGGGCCGCTCGATGCCCTCGGCCACGACGTCGAGGCCCATGGTCCGGGCCAGCCCGATGATGGTGCCCACGAGTGCGGTGCTGGCCGGCTCGGACCGGTTGAGCGGCTCGATGAAGGCCCGGTCGATCTTCAGCACGTCCACGGGGAACCGCTGGAGGTAGCTGAGGGACGAGTAGCCGGTGCCGAAGTCGTCGACGGCGATGGCGATGCCCATGCCGCGCAGTTCGGCCAGGGCGACGGTGGCGCGCTCGGGATCGTCCATGAGGACGCTCTCGGTGATCTCGAGCGCCAGCTGCGACGTGGCGATGCCGGCGGTCCGGATGGCCAGGCGGACGTCGTCGGCCAGTTCGGGCGAGGTCAGCTGCCGTCGCGACAGGTTGACCGCCATCCGCAGTGGCCGCTCGGAGGCGTGGGACCACTCGGCGAGCTGGCGGGTGGCCTCGACCAGCGCCCACCGCCCGAGGGCCACGATGAAGCCGGTCTCCTCGGCCAGGGGGATGAAGGTCGACGGCGGGACGTGTCCGAGGGCCGGGTGGTTCCAGCGCGCCAGCGCCTCGAAGCCGCGGACCTCCATGGTGTCGAGGGCCATGACCGGCTGGTACTGGAGATGGAACTCGCCGCGTTCGAGTGCGCCGCGGAACCCGTTGGTGATCTCGATGCGCTCCGTCAGGCGGGCCCGCATCGTCGGATCGAACACCTCGATCCGGTTGCGGCCGTGCGCCTTGGCCTCGTACATGGCGGCGTCCGCCTCCCCGATGAGCTCCTCGGCCGTCGTGCCGATGTCGGTGAAGGTCAGGCCGACACTGATCGAGATCCCGGACTGGCTGCCGCGGGAGCCGAGGCTGCTGTCGAGGGCGGCCACGATGCGCTGGGCGATCTCGACGGCCGCCGACTCCTCGCGTACGTCGGGCATCAGGATGGCGAACTCGTCACCGCCCATGCGGGCCACGGTGTCCCCGGGTCGCACGTTCTCCGAGATGATGGCGGCCACCCGGGTGAGCACGCTGTCGCCGACGTGGTGTCCGAGCGAGTCGTTCACGGCCTTGAACCCGTCGAGGTCGCCGAAGCACAGGGCGACCGACCTGCCGGTGCCGTCCAGTCCGGCCAGGGCGAGGGCGACACGCTCCTGGAGGAGCGTGCGGTTGGCCAGCCCGGTGAGCTCGTCGTGGTAGGCGAGGTGGCGCAGGTCGGCCTCGAGGGTGTCGCGCTCGGCGTGGGAGGCCTCGAGCTCCTGGGCGTGGTGCTCGAGGTCGGCGGCCTGGTCGCCGATGCGGGTGAGCATCCACAGCATGCGCATGGAGATGACGGCGAAGACGGCCAGGCACAGGATCGACACGGCGGTCACGTTGACCGACGTCCCGGACACCGCGGTCAGGACGAGCAGCAGTGGGGGGATGAAGGCGGCCAGGACCACGATCGGCAGACGTCCCCCGGCCTGGCGGTACCCGTGATCGACGGTGACGTCGTCCGGCTCCCGTCCTCGGTCCCACCGCCGGGGACGATCGCCGTCGCCGTCGACGGCCCCGACGGAGGGATGGAGGGCGGCCACGGCCACCAGGGTGTACTGGAGGAGGAAGAGGCCGTCACAGAACTGGCCCGTGTAGTAGGCGTTGTGCAGTACGAGCAGGTCGAAGCTGAAGTCGGCGACGAACATGACCGCCATCGAGGCCATGAGCCACAGGTGGTAGGCGCGGCGTGCGGAGCCGAAGACGACCGACTTGAACAGCACGAACACCAGGGCGACGTCCATGATCGGGTAGGCCATGGCCACCAGCCGCCCGAGCATCGAGATCCCCTCCTGGTGCACGTAGGAGTTGAGCAGGAAGTGCCAGGCCAGGGTCAGGCTGCCGAGGGCGATGACGGCGGCGTCGGCATAGTCCTCGCGCACCGCCCCGCGTTGTGGGTTGCGACTGAGCCGGATCACCCCGACGAACAGGAACGGGTAGCCGAGCAGGTAGAAGAGGTCGGCGATCGACGGGACCGGTGTGGCCTGGTGGACGATGTCGGTGAAGTAGTCGCCGGCCAGGTCGCCGAGCGCGAAGGAGAGGCCGGCCGCGGCCACCAGGTACCAGGCGAGCCTGTCGGGGGGCCGGTTGATGCGCACGCCCACCAGGATCAGGGCGAACGACGACAGCCCGACGACCGAGTAGACGACGTCGTGACTGAGCTGGCTCGGCATCAGGTAGAAGACACCGATGAGGCAGACGCCGCCCACCAGCGCCATCGCCCACGCTCGTCGCCTCAGGTCCATGATCACCTCCGTCCCGGCCCATCCGGCCGGGAACTCCCCTTGCTTCCATCGGTGCGCGGCGGGCGGAAGTTGAGCGTCGATCCGGGTGGCGCGGTGCACCACCGGCCGGCGCCGACCGGACGCTACGGTTGGTCCATGGCGACCATC
The DNA here is from genome assembly GCA_963841925.1 of uncultured Acidimicrobiales bacterium. Lineage (GTDB taxonomy): Bacteria > Actinomycetota > Acidimicrobiia > Acidimicrobiales > RAAP-2 > Bog-756. Next base: position 324,379 of record CAWJER010000002.1, on the reverse strand, counting down.
GTGGACAAGGAAGCTGTCGTCGACCTGCTGAGGCACGAGTACCGTGCCCTGGCCGAGGTGTGCGCCGACCTGTCCGCCGAGCAGTGGGAGACTCCCACCTGCCTCCCGGGTTGGACCGTGCGCGACGCCCTGAGCCACGTCATCGGGGCCGAGGCCATGCTGCTGGGTGAGCCGGCGCCGGCGGTCGACGTGTCCCACATCACCCACATGCGCAATCCGGTCGCCGAGGCCAACGAGGTCTGGGTCGAGGAGCTGCGCGGGACACCGGGGCCCCAGATGCTCGCCCGGCTCGAGGACGTGACGGCCCGACGGCTGGCGGCGCTCGACGCCATGGGCCAGGCGGAGTTCGACGCACCGTCGTGGACGCCGGCCGGCAGGGACGAGACCTACGGGCGCTTCATGCGCATCCGCCACTACGACTGCTACCTGCACGAGCAGGACATCCGCCTGGCCCTCGGGCTGCCCGCCCGCGAGACGGTGGAGGACCTGGCGTCGGCCCTCGACGAGGTGGCCACGGGCCTGGGCTACATCGTCGGTCGACGGGCGGGCCTACCCGAGGGGTCCCGGGTGCGTATCGACCTGACCGGCCCGCTGCCGCGTACCTACCTGGTCCAGGTCGACGGGCGGGCGACCGTGGTGGACGCACTCGACGGGCCGCCGACCGTGGGGCTCGAACTGCCGGCGACGCACTACCTCCGCCTGACCGGCGGGCGCCGCGACCCGGGTGTCGATCCCGAGGACGGCGTGCGCTTCACCGGTGACCGCGAGCTCGGTGACCGCCTGGTGGCCAACCTGTCCTTCACCATCTGAGCGCCCGTCCGACGGACGCCCGGCGGTCCCCACCACCCCGGGTGGACCCGTTCACGCGTCGGCGGCACCTTCGCCGGCGAACGCGGCCAGGGCGTCCCCGTCCAGCCGGTACCCGGTCCAGCCGGTCATGGGGCGTGCTCCGAGCGACCGGTAGAAGCCGATGGCGGACTCGTTCCAGTCCAACACCGACCAGTCGAGGCGCCCGTAGCCGCTGTCGTGCGCCGTCCGGGCCAGGTGGGCGAGCAGGGCGCGACCCACGCCGCGGCCACGCTGGTCCGGCCGGACGTAGAGGTCCTCCAGGTAGATGCCGGCTCTGCCGGTCCATGTCGAGAAATTGCGGAAGTGGACGGCCATGCCGACAACGACGCCGTCGTCCTCGGCGACGGTGGCGAAGACGACGGGCGCCGGGGCGAACAGGGCGTCGGCCAGCATGACGGCGTCCACCTCCACGGCATCGGGCTCGCGCTCGTACGCCGCCAGCTCGCGGATGAGCTCGACCAGCACGGGGGCGTCGGCCGGTGCCGCGGGACGGAGGATCACGGGATCAGCAGGACCCGGCCGAACGCCCGGCGGCTCTCGATGTAGGCGTGGGCCTCGCCGGCCTCCTCCAGGGCGAACCGACGGTCGATGACCACCTGCAGGGTCCCGGCGGCGATGTCGTCGAGGTGTCCGGCGATCATGGCGTGCGCCCTGGTCCCGAGGAACAGCTCGGCGCCCAGGAAGTAGCCGACGAGGGTCTGGTTGTTGGCCCGCATGGTCGAGACGTCGAGTGTCGACGGGACCTCGCGGCCGGCGTCGCCGAAGGTGACGCACCGGCCCCGGTAGGCCAGGCAGTGCAGGCTGCGCTGGAGGTTGGAGCCGCCGACCGAGTCGACGATGACGTCGGCGCCCCGACCGTCGGTGAGGCACCGGACCTCCTCGACGAAGTCGGTCTGGGTGTAGTCGATGCCGTGGTCGAGCCCGAGGTCGGCCAGGCGCGTCAGGCGGTCGGCCGACGATGCGGTGGCGAGGACCCGGGCACCGGCCCGCTTGGCCAGCTGGATGGCGGCGATGCCGACGCCGCTGGCGCCGGCGTGGACGAGGGCGGTCTCGCCGGCCTGAAGCCGTCCGAATTCGAACAGGCAGTCGTCGGCGGTCCCGAAGGGCACGGGCACGCACGCCGCCACCTCGGTCGCCACCCCTCCGGGGATCCTCCAGCAGAACGGCCGCCCGGTCACCCGGAGCTCGGCGTGCGACCCGTCCACCCCGACCGTGACCACCCGGTCGCCGGGGGCGAGGTCGTCGACCCCGTCACCGACCTCGAGCACGACGCCGGCACACTGGTAGCCGACGATGTGGGGGACCGAGGTGAGGTCACCGCCGAGCCGGTTCAGCGTGTCGCCACCCTCGATGCTCACGGCTTCCACGCGGATCAGGACGTCGCCCGGCCCGCAGCCGGGGTCGGGGACGTCCTCGTAGCGGAACACGTCCGGAGCGCCCGTCTCGTAGTACACCGCTGCCTTCATGGTCCTCCCTCCCTGGCGTGCACGCCACCCTAGGCAGTCCGGCGCCGCCGGGGGTTCAAGTTGCCGCCGGGCACCGCCGATAGCTGAGGAGATGAGCGCCGGCCCTCCCCCCCAGCCACCCGGTGCACCCGGTGCCGGGCCGGGTGCCGTCACCGGTGACGGCCGCGTGGCGCTGGGACTGGCCCTGCAGGCCCGCGCCGACGAGATCGGGAGGCAGGTGGCGGCCCGTTTTCCCGAGTTCCTCCGCAACGAGGCGTTCGCGTCCTCCCGACTGGGTACCGAGCTGATCGGGCGGTGGCTGTGCACCGACCTGCCGGCCACGGCCGAGGAGGAGTCGGCCCTGTCCCGCCAGGGCCAGCAGGTGGTGCTCATGGAGGTCGACCTGGCCATGGCGGTCAAGGGCTACCTCCACTGGCGCGACCTGTGCACGGCGGCGCTCGTCGAGGACGCCGCACGGCTCGACGTGGAGGCCGACCTCGTCGAGCTGGCGTGCACGGTGGTCCGCCTCAGCAGCGACGGCGGCCTCGTCCGGACGGTGCGGGCGTTCGACGAGACCCGCAGCATCCTCCAGGAACGCCTGCGGAACGAGCAGGCGAACCTGTCGTACCAGGCCCTGCACGACGACCTGACCGGCCTGCCCAACCGGACGCTCCTGGCCGACCGGCTGCACCGGGCCGCTCGCAGTGCCGCCCGCACGGGCTCGGCTCCGATGCTCCTGTTCCTCGACCTCGACAACTTCAAGGCCATCAACGACCGGTTCGGGCACTCCGCCGGGGACAGCCTGCTCGTGACCGTCTCCGAACGGCTGCTCACCCTCGTACGGGCGTCGGACACCGTGGCGCGGCTCGGGGGCGACGAGTTCGTCATCCTGGCCGAGGACCTGGACGAGCCGATGACCGCCGCCCAGTCGTTGGCCGAACGCATCCACCAGTCCATGCGGGCCCCGGTGAAGGTGGGCGAGCGCGAGCTGCACACCTCGGTCAGCATCGGGATCACCACCGTGAGGTCCGACGCCGATCCCGACGAGTGCCTGTCCCAGGCCGACGCCGCCATGTACCAGGCCAAGCGGAGCGGTCCCGCCCACTTCGAGGTCTACGACGCGGCGATCGGCGACGACAGCCGCCGCGAGAGCCTGCTGTCCGACGAGCTGCGCGTGGCCCACGCCAAGGGCGAGCTCACCCTCGACTACCAGCCCATCTTCCGGATGTCGGGTGGCCGACCGGCCGGTCTGGCCGGGATGGAGGCACTCCTACGGTGGTCCCACCCTGAGCTGGGCAGCATCCGGCCCGCCGAATTCGTCCCGCTCCTCGAGCAGAGCCGCCAGATCGTGTCGGTCGGCCGGTGGGTCCTCGAGGAGGCGACGTTCCAGTGCCGTGACTGGCAGGCCCAGGGGTTCCCCGAGCTGACCGTCTCGGTCAACGTCTCCGCCCGTCAGCTCCAGGACCCCGGCTTCCTCGACGACGTGCAGGACGCCCTCGAGGCCTCGGGCCTCGACCCGGGCCACCTGGTGCTCGAGGTGACCGAGTCGGTGCTCGTGGTCGACATCCTCCAGATCAGCACCGTGATGCGGCGCATACGTGACCTCGGGGTGCACCTCGCCCTCGACGATTTCGGCACCGGGTACTCGTCGCTGCTCTACCTGCAGGGCCTCCCCATCGAGCGCCTCAAGATCGACCGGTGCTTCGTGTCGGCGCTCGACGCCGGTGACCACGACGGGACCATCATCCAGACCGTGATCGACCTGGCGCACAACCTGGGGATCACCGTGGTGGCCGAGGGCGTCGAGACGCCGGCCGAGCTGCGGGCCATCGGGGCGATGGGTTGCGACGAGGCACAGGGCTTCCTGCTCGGGCGGCCGGCGCCGCCGCACCTGCAGTCGTTGGAGCGGACGGCCGGGGTGCCGAGCCTGGCGCTCTGACCCCGGGGCCGTCCGCGGTGTCAGCCCGCCAGGCGGGCGGAGGTGCGCTTCTGGGCCGCGTACAGATGGGGGAACTCGGCGGCCAGCTGGTCGTAGACGGCGACCGCGTCGGGATCGGGGAGGTGGGTGGCGGCCACGGGCACGAGGCCCCGCATCTCGTCCGGAGCGACGGCGCCGAGTGACAGGCCGGCGATCAGTGCCGCACCGCGCAGGTTGGCGAGGACCGGTTCGGCCACCTGTTCGACGGGCCGGTCGAGCACGCTGGCGTAGATCGAGCACCAGAGCGGGGACGTGGCGCCCCCTCCCACGGCGCGGACGGTCCCGAGCGGCTGACCGACGAACCGCTCGACGTACCGGGCCAACCAGCGAGAATTCAGTGCCACGCCCTCGAGCACGGCCCGCACCAGGTCCGCCCGGGTGGACCGGAGCGACAGGTTGTGGAAGCCGCCGCGGGCCTGCCGGTCGTCGACGGGAGAACGCTCACCGGCGAGCCACGGGGTGAAGAGCAGGCGTCCGCTGCCGGGAGCCGCCGTCGCCGCCAGGGCGGTGAGCTCGTCGAAGGAGGTCGGCCCGGACGCATCGTCCCCGTCGAGGCAGTCGCGGAGCCACTCGAGGGCCCGCCCCCCGGACTCCTGGTTGTTGGCCACCAGACGGAGGCCGGGCAGGATCCCCGGGACCGTGGCCATCTGTCGGACCGCGTCGGTCTTCTTCCTCGGGAACGGACAGCTCACCCAGCTGGTGGTCGAGATGGCGACGTGCGGCTGCAGCGGGAGTACGGCACCGGATCCGACGCACGCCGAATGGAGGTCGGGTGTGCCCGCCACCACGACCACCCCGTCGGGCAGGCCGAGTTCGGCGGCCACCGTCGGGTGCACCGGTCCCACCACGCCGGCCGTCGGCCCGAGCGGCGGCAACTTGGATGGCGGGACGCCGGACGCCGCCACCAGGACCGGGTCGTAGGCCATGGGGTCGGAGCCGCGGTTGTCCGTCAGCCAGGCCCCGGCCATGGAGGCGGCGGTGGCCCCGGCGGTTCCGGTGAACCGCATCGACAGGTAGTCCACGGGCTCGAGGTACCAGCGGGTGTCCCGGGCGATGTCGGGCTCGTCGCGTTCCAGGTGGAGGATGTGCCCGATGGGGTCGGCGCCCGATGTCGACGGGGCGCCTCCGCTGTGGCGGATCCAGCGCAGCATGGCACGTGGGGAGTAGCCGGCGATCCGACCGCCGACCGCCGCCCGGGTGTGGGGTGCCCCGCGGGTGTCCGACCACAGTTGGCACGGGCCCACGGGCAGGCCGGCGGCGTCGACGGGGACGGTGCTCGCCCACTGGCCGGTGCAGGACACGGCGACCACCTTGCCGGGGTCCACCACCCCCGATGCCAGGGCCCGGCCCGCAGCCCCGCGGACCAGGTCCCACCACAGCCCGGCATCCTGGGTGGACTCGCCGCCCGGGCCGGTGCGGGTGGGGACCGCCTGGTGCTCGTGCCAGGCGATGACCCCGGTGAGCGAGACGAGTCCCACCTTGGGCCCGCCGGTTCCGAGGTCGACGGCCAGGACCCAGCGATCGTCGCGGCGGTCGGACGGGTCAGGCATCGTCCGGGATCGACTGCTGTGCGTCCATCATCTCGCTCATCATCAGCCGGATGAACTCGTCGGCCTCGTCGGTCATGCCCCCGGCCACACCGCCGTAGACGGCACCCGAGCGCGGGTCGCCGCGCTGATCCGAGGCGTACGAGACGGCCGCGGCCAGGTCGGCGGCGAAGGCCTCGGCCACGCCGGGCCGCGTCTGGGGGCGAGTCACCGCCATGTGCAGTGCGTTCGGGTACTGCTGGCCGTTGAAGCGCCATCCACGCTCGCGCATGAAGTCGTTGACGTGGTAGATGTCGAACTCGTCGGACGTGAAGCTGAACAGGAACGAGGGGTCACCCAGTATCCGCAGTTCCGGGTGGGATCGCACCGCCGCCTGCATGACGGTCGAGGTGGCGAAGATCTGCTCGGCGTAGCGGCGGTAGCCCTCCCGCCCGAGTTGGACCATCGACGCCCACGTGGCAGCCAGCAGGCCGCCGGACCGTGAGCCGTCCATGCCCGGGGAGCAGTACTTCCCGCCGGTCCAGTCGGTGTTGAAGAAGTACTGGGCGTTGCGGAGCGCCTTGTCCCGGAAGGAGAGCACCGAGGTGCCTTTCAGGGCGTAGCCGTACTTGTGGGTGTCGGCCGAGATCGACGTGACCCCGGGCACCCGGAAGTCGAACATGGGGATGTCGTAGCCGAGGTCCTGGCCGAACGGGAGGATCCACCCGCCCAGGCAGCCGTCGACGTGCAGGCCGATGCCGCGATCGAGGGCGATGTCGGAGAGCCCGTCGATGGGGTCGACCGTCCCGTAGCCGTAGTTGCACGCCGAACCGATGAGGGCCACGGTCCCGTCGTCGACGGCCCCGGCGACCCAGTCGGTGTCTACCCGGGTGGTGACGGGGTCCACCGGTGCCACCCGCAGCTCGATGCCGAACAGGTGGCACGCCTTGTCGAAGGCGGGATGGGCCGTCTCCGGCTTGATCACGTTGGGACGGCTGATCCCCCGGGTGGCCGCCGCGTGGTCGCGGTAGGCCAGCATGGCGTGGCAGATGCTGCCGGTGCCCCCCGAGGAGACCAGTCCGACCGGTTCGCTGGTGGTGACGGCGTCTGCGTGGAGCAGGTCGAGCGTCATGGCGATGATCTCGGCCTCGAACCGGGTGGCGCTCGGGCACATGTCGCGCTGGAGGACGTTGACGTGGGAGAAGAGCGAGAAGGCCTCGTTGAGGAAGTCGTAGTGGTCGTGGTCGCCGCAGTACATGGTCCCCGAGCACCGGCCCGACTCCCAGGAGCGGTCCTCCTCGGCAGCCATCGACCGCAGGACCCCGAGGACCTCGGCGCGGGGCGTCCCGTGGTCGGGCAGGGTGCGGTGGACGGGGACGCGGTCGGCGTAGGGGAAGGTGCTCATCGGGCGACTCCTCATGGCGGTGACGGCGCCGGACGGGCCGTCCCGGGCACGGTACAGCCTGCCCGGACGACGGTGGGGGCGCCGGCGCTACGGAGGCGTTCCACGTATGCGACCAGGGGGAATGCCGGGTCGCCGATCCCGGGCCCGTTCAAGTTGCCCACAGCGGGTGCCGATGTCCGTGTGTGGAATGGCTGCCCGAGGCCGACCTGGTTCACTCGGAGGACGATGGCACGCTGAGCCGCGTGCTGTGCGGCCGGATCGCGGCCATCGCGCTGATCCTCTCGAGTGCCCTGCTGGTGGCGTGCTCGCTGCTGGCGCCCCGGGTGCAGTCGACCGCTGCCGTCTGGTTCACCGGAATGGTGACCCTGGTCGTCGGGATCACGGCCTGGTGGCTGCCGTGGGACCGGTTGGGCCGGTGGGCCGTGCTGGTCATGGTCCCCTTCGCCTTCGTCTCGGTCGACGTGACCTACATCTACGCGGTCCGCAACGCTTTCACGTACTCGGTGACGTTCGTACTGATCTTCGCCCTCGTCGGGCTGGCCCTCCCGCAGTGGACCGCCGTGCGGCTGGCGCCGCTGCTGGCGCTGGCCTACGTGGGCCCGCTGCTGGTCGTGCCGGGGGAGGTCCAGGCCGTGGGACTCGGCTCGGCCATCTTCGTGGTGCCGGTGTGCGTGCTCCTCGGCGAGGCGATCGCCTGGGGGATGCACCGCTTCGCCCTGGCCGAGGGCGAGGTCGCCGAAGGGGCGGCCAGCATCCAGCAGCTGTTCGACGAGGCGCCGATCGGGATCTCCAAGCTCGGGCTCGACGGCCGGTTCCTCGAGGTCAACCGGGCCTACGCCGAGATCCACGGGTACTCCCGCCGGCAGATGGTGGGGATGCCGGTGCGCGATCTGGTCCACCCCGACGACCGAGCCGAGAACCTGGCGAACATCGACCGGTTGCTCTCGGGCGAGTTGGACCGCTTCCACCTGGAGCGGCGGAGCATCCGCTCCGACGGACGGGTCGTCTGGGTGTCGCTGAACGGATCGGTCGTCCGAGACGGCCAAGGGGCACCACTCTTCCTGATCGGCCAGATCGAGGACGTCGACGAGCGACGGGCGCTGCGTGAGCAGCTGGCGCACCACGCGGTGACGGACCCGTTGACCGGACTGCCCAACCGCAAGCAGTTCATGGAGCACCTCGAACGGGCCCTGCACCGGGCCGAGTCGACGGGGCGCCACGTGGCCCTGATGTTCCTCGACCTGGACCGGTTCAAGCTCGTCAACGACGGCATCGGGCACGACGCCGGTGACCGCCTGCTCCGGCGGGTCGGTCAGCGGCTGCAGCACGCACTGCGACCGGAGGACTTCCTGGCCCGCTTCGGCGGTGACGAGTTCACCGTGCTGTGCGAGGTGTCGGGCGAGGAGGACGTGCTGGAGATCGTGGGTCGACTGCGGCGGGCGATGGCGACCCCGGTGTCCGAGGTCGACTTCGAACAGTTCGTGACCCTGAGCATCGGAGTGGCGCTGTCCACGTCCGAGTCGATGCTCCCCTCGGCACTGCTGCGCAGCGCCGACATCGCCATGTACCAGGCCAAGCGGGCGGGCCCCGGCCGCTACGTCGTGTCCTCGGCGGACGGCGACGACGAGGCCGGTCGCAGCCTGCGGACGTCGAACGACCTCCACCGGGCCATCAAGGAGTCCCAGCTCGTCCTCCACTACCAGCCGTTCGTCGACGTGGAGCGGCTCACGGTGATCGGTACCGAGGCGCTGGTCAGGTGGCAGCACCCGACACGGGGCCTGCTGCCGCCGTCGGAGTTCATCGACCTCGCCGAAGAGTGCGGCCTCATGGTGGACCTGGGCTCGTGGGTCCTACGCGAGGCGTGCCGCCAGGGTGCGTCCTGGGAGGCTGCACGCGCCGACGTGCTCGGGTCGCCTGAGCCGGTGCTCTCGGTGAACATCTCCCCCGGGCAGCTCGCCGAGCCCCGCTTCTGCGAGTTCGTCGTATCCGTCCTCGAGGAGACCGGCTTCCCACCGGACCGCCTGTGGCTCGAGATCACCGAGGGCGCGCTGCTGCGGGACCCGACCGCCGCCATCGCCATCCTCCGGTCGCTCCGGGCCCTGGGCGTGCACCTCGCCATCGACGACTTCGGTACGGGCTACTCCTCGCTCAGCTACCTGAAGCAGCTGCCCGTGGAGGCGCTCAAGATCGACCGCAGCTTCATCGAGCACCTCGAGACCGACCAGGACGACCGCGCCATCGTGGAGGCGGTCGTCGCACTGGGCAGTGCGCTCGGCCTGGCCGTGGTGGCCGAGGGCATCGAGCGACCGGGCCAGGCCATCGAGCTCGTGCTCCGCGGCTGCAACATCGCCCAGGGCTTCCTCTACGGCAAGCCGGCCGACCCCCACGCCATCGGCGGCTGCCTGCCGGTGTCGATCTCGGACTGGAGGGCGGGGAGTCCGCTCACCTCCGTGTGAGGCGTCCCCGGACGCCCCGGCCGGGGCGGGCCGCGGCGCCGGTGACGGACGACGCCTGCGTCGTCGGTCAGGGGTGCCGGCCGTTGGGCATCAGGTCGCCGAGGCCCCACTGGTCGATGGCGTTGAGTTGGACCTGGTCACCGGTCGCCTCCACGATCCAGTTGCCGCCGACGTAGATGGCCGTGTGGTACACGGTGGTCCAGTCCGTGGTGTCGGTCCCCCAGAACACCAGGTCACCAGCCTGGAGCTGACCGAGGGCGACCGGGGTCCCGGCCGTCTGGTACTGGTCGTCGGCCACCCGGGCGAACGTCACGCCGGCGGCCTGGGTCCACGATGCCAGGGCCAGGCCGGAGCAGTCGTAACCCACCGGTCCGTTGCCACCCCAGATGTAGGGCTTGCCCAGTTGCTGGAAGGCGAACATGACGGCCTTGTCGCCCGGGGTGACCGGCCGGAACATGAGGGCCAGGGGCGCGGGGTCCGAGCCGACGGCGTCCCCGAAGGCCTGCGCCGTGCCGTTCTGGGCGACGATCCAGTAGCCCTTGCCGTCGGACGAGGGGACGAGGCGCTCGATCGGCTCGCCCGTGGTGTTCTCCGCCGACCCGTAGAACGCGGCGTCCCCGAAGGCGAAGACACCACCGTCGGACGCCACCATCCAATAGCCCCGGCCGTCGTGCGTGGACGCCATCCCGACGATCGGCTGCGCCAGGGTCAGGGCGCCGGTGGACCCGTAGAACCCGGCGTCCCCGAAGGCGAAGACACCGCCGTCGGCGGCGACGAGCCAGTAGCCCCGGTCGTCGGCGGTCGGGGCCATCGCCACGATGGGCTGGTTGAGGCGGAGGTTCCCGGTCGACCCGAAGAAGCGGGCGTCCCCGAACGAGAAGATGCCGCCATCGGAGGCGACCATCCAGTAGCCGAGGTCGTGCCCGGTCGGCGCCATGCCCACGATGGGCTTGTTGAGGCGGAGGTTCCCGGTCGACCCGAAGAACGGGGCGTCGCCGTAGTTGAAGACCCCGCCGTCACTTGCGGTGAGCCAGTAGCCGGCGTGGTCGTCGGTGGGGGAGGCCGTGACCACCGGTTGGTTGAGCGGGCCGGAGGGCGATCCCAGGTCGGGGACGCCGTAGGCCTCGACCGACCCGTCCGCCGTGACCAGCCAGTAGGCGTCGGACACGGGGGAGGGGAGCACGCCGCCGGGGCCAGCGGCGGCGCCGGCGGCGATCGAGCCCCCTACCCCGGCCGTGGCCAGGATGGGCCCGACGACCAGTGCGGTGGCCAGCCCCGTGGCCAGCCCGGACGCCACCAGGGCGGCGAGCCCCCGTCCCCTGCTGCGTCCTGTGCGCATGACCCGGCCTCCGAACATGTCGGTGACCTCCAGGGCCACACGTAGAGTGGTCATACTATCACTCAGAGTGCTTTTTCCACCAGGCGGGCGGATCCGGTCCGTTCCGGGACGTGAACTTTCCGGGACAGGATCGGCGGGAGGGGGCGGGATGGCGTGGAGCCACGTGGGCCGGGGCGGTGGTCACCGGACACCGTCGTGATCTCCACCGTCAGCCGATGGTGGCGATGCCCCCGTCGACGGGGATGACGGCACCGGTGAGGTAGGAGCCGGCCCGCGAGGCCAGGAACAGGGCGACACCGGCCATGTCGTCGGGGCGACCGATCCTCTTGAGGGGTGCAGAGGCGACGATCTGATCGCCGAAGGCGTCGAGGGTGGCCGCCATCATCTTCGACTCGAACGGGCCCGGGGCCACGGCGTTGACGGTGATCCCCGGGGCCAGGTGGCGGGCCAGGTGCCGGGTCAGCTGGTGCACGGCCGCCTTCGACGACGAGTACGAGTACGACTCGAGCACCGGCACCTGGATGCCGTCGATCGAACCGATGTTGATCACCCGGGCCGGGTCCTCCTCGGTGGACGCAGCCCGGAGCAGGGGCAGGAAGAACTTGGTGGTGTGGAACACGCCCTGGACGTTGAGGTTGAGTACCCGGTCCCACGAGGCGGTGTCGTGCTCGGCCAGTGGCGCCCCCCAGGTGGCACCGGCGTTGTTGACCAGGACGTGGACCCGGTCGTGGTCGGCGGCGACCGCCTCGGCGAACACCCGGGCGCCCTCCTCGGTCGACAGGTCGGCGGACAGGCCCGAGCACGACCCGTAGGCGGACAGCTCCGCGCACGGCGGCCTCGACGGCGTCGGCCTTGCGCGAGGCGATGACCACGTCGGCGCCGGCGGCGACGAAGCCACCGGCGATCATCCGGCCGATCCCGCGGGTGCCCCCGGTGACGACGACGGTCTTGCCCGACGACGTCGAAGAGGACATCGGGAGGGGTGGGGGCGGCGGGATCGGTCATGGCAGGGGACGGTACCCCACACCGGCGCCGTTGGTAACGTCCGGCCATGGGAGATCCGACGTGCACCTGGCGCTGACCGACGAGCAGCTGGAGCTGCAGGCCACCCTGCGCGCCGTACTTCGCCGACCTGGCGGCTCCCGGGCCCGACGGTGGGCGCCCGGACTACGTCGACACGATCCGCCGCATGGGCGACGACGGCTGGCTCGGCATCGGCTGGCCCGTGGAGTACGGCGGGCACGGCCGGGGCCCGATCGACCAGATGATCTTCGTCGAGGAGTCCCACTGGGCCGGTGTGCCGCTGCCGCTCCTCACCCTCAACAGTGTCGGCCCCGCCATCATGCAGCTCGGCACCGACGAGCAGAAGGAGCGCTTCCTGCCGGACATCCTGCGGGGCGAGGTCCACTTCTCGATCGGCTACACCGAGCCCACGGCCGGCACCGACCTGGCGTCACTGCGGACCCGTGCCGTCCGCGACGGCGACGAGTACGTCATCAACGGCGAGAAGCTCTACACCAGCGCCATCCAGTACGCGGACTACGTGTGGCTGGCGGCGCGCACCGATCCGGACGCGGCGAAGCACAAGGGGCTCTCGGTGTTCATCGTGCCGGTGGACAGCCCCGGATTCAGCTGGACCCCGCTGCCCACCATGGCCGGTGAGTTCACCAGCTCGACGTTCTACGACGACGTGCGGGTGCCGGCGGCCAACCTGGTCGGCGAGGAGAACGGCGGGTGGACGCTCATCACCAACCAGCTCAACCTCGAGCGGGTGGCCATCTGCCCGGTCTCCGGCATCCTGCGTGACATCGCCGAAGTGCGGGCCTGGGCCCAGGAGGAGCGGCTGGCCGACGGACGTCGGGTGGTCGACCAGGAGTGGGTCCGGGTCCATCTGGCCCGGCTGTGGGCCCGGGCCGAGTACCTCAAGCTGATCAACTGGAAGGTGGCGTGGGCCGCCGACAAGGGACTCAACCCGGCCGACGCCTCGGCCACCAAGGTCTACGGCAGCGAGTTCGCCCTGGAGGCCTACCGGGTCCTCGGTGAGATCGTGGGCCAGGCCGGCTACCTGGCCGAGGGTTCGCCCGGTGCCGTCCTGAACGGCCGGCTCGAGCAACGCGCCCGGAGCCAGACCATCTTCACCTTCGGCGGAGGCACCAACGAGATCCAGCGGGACATCATCTCCTGGCTCGGCCTCGGGCTTCCCCGGGCGCCGCGATGACCGTGGTGTCCGAAGGCGCCGGGCGCGGCGGAACGGGCGTTCCCCCTACCCTTGGTGGCGTCACGCCGAGACGCCCTCCACCTGCGTTAGGAGCCGCCCATGTCCGACGAGGATCTCATCGCCCGCATCCACGAGCTGGCGGCCGAGGAGCGCCGGCTCGGGGAGTCCCATGCCGGGGACGGCCTGTCCGAGGCGGACCACGCCCGCCTGCACGAGATCGAGCTGACGCTCGACCAGCTGTGGGATCTGATGCGCCAGCGCCGGGCCCTGCGCGACGCCGGTGGGGACCCGACCGGTGCCGACGTCCGACCCATCGGCACCGTGGAGGGCTACCAGCAGTAGCTCCGCGCCGAGGGGTGGGGAGCGGTCGCTCCGGCGCCGACTCCCGGGTCCCGGGTCCCGAATGGGCCTACACTCCGGCCGGCGGTCCGGGCACGTGCGCCCGACCGGCGAAGGGGAGGGCGCTGATGGCGACGGCAGAGGTCAACGGGGCGACGATCGCGTACGACGACACCGGTGGGGACGGTCCGCCGGTGGTGCTGGCCCACGGGTTCCTGATGGACCGGACGATGTTCGCCGACCAGGTGGCCGCCCTGCGCGATCGGTACCGGCTCGTCACGTGGGACGAGCGGGGTTTCGGCGGGACGGTCTACGACGGCGCTCCGTTCACCTACTGGGACTCGGCCGCCGACTGCCTCGGCCTCCTGGACCACCTGGGCATCGACCGGGCCGTGCTCGGCGGCATGTCCCAGGGCGGGTTCATCGGTCTACGGGCGGCCCTGCTCGCCCCCGAGCGGGTCCGGGGGCTCGTCCTGCTCGACACCCAGGCCGGGCCCGAGGACGCCGAGGTGATCCCGCTCTACGCCGGGATGATCGAGGAGTGGGTGACGAACGGCCCCTCCGACGAGCTGGCGGCCACCACGGCTTCGATCATCATCGGCGACCCCGACCTCAGCGCCACCTGGGCTGCCGTCTGGAGGTCCCGGCCCCAGGAGGCACTGGCCACACCGGGGCGTACGCTGCTCGAGCGCGAGAGCATCGTCGACCGGCTGGGGGAGATCACGACGCCGGCGCTCGTGGTCCACGGCACCGCCGACGTGGCCATCTCGATGGACAAGGCCGAGGCCCTGGCCGCCGGGCTGGTCGGCTGTGACGGCGTGGTCGCCGTCGAGGGCGGGACCCATGCGGCCAACATGACCCACCCCGGACCGGTCAACGAGGCGGTCCTGGCCTTCCTGGAGTCGTTGCCGGACTGACGACCGTGCCCGGGCCCGTCGGCCCTCAGGCCTGTGGGGTGAGGTCGGCGGCCACGGGCAGGGCGAGGTGGATCGGTGGAGAAGGTGACCGACCCGCCGAGCTGGGGAGTGGCGTAGGCGACGGTGGTCGCCACCAGCTGCAGCTCCACGTGACTGGCCGGTGTTGGCGGTGTAGGCCACGATCTCGAGCGGGACCGTGGCGGCATGCGTGTGCCCGTCGAGGGTCACGGCGATCGGGGTGACCTGGTTGCCGAGCACCAGCCCGGTGGCGGTGTCGACCAGCTGGGCGAAGACCCGTGTGGGTCGGTTGTGCGCCGGGACCGTGCCACGGTAGGAGATCGTCAGCTCGGGGGCGCCGACGATCACGCCCGACGTCGGGACCGCGACCGGGACGTCCACGGCGTTGGTGGCCGGCGCCGGGGTGACGTGGGCGACGAGGGCACCGAGCATCTGGCCGGCCGGGACCTTCGCCAGGGGACCCGACCCGCCGGTCGACACCAGGGGGAGGGTGCCTGAACCGGACCCGGTGAAGGGCAGGGTCTGGGACACCGGGTACGACGGGGCAGCATAGGAGGTCCCGTTCTGGTCGACGAAGGAGAACCCCGGTCCGGTGTCGGCCGAGGTGTCGCGTTGCACGTAGCGCTTGAGCCACGCCAGCGTGGCCCGTTCGACCGCAGCGGGGTCGCCCGGGTTCGTCAGGCACACGCCGTGTCCGCCGCAGAACCACACCATGGACGTCGTGGTGCCCGCAGCGCGAAGTGCCCCGTAGTTGTCGGCCCCCTCCTGCAGGGTGAAGAGCGTGTCCACCGTGCCCTGGACGATGAGCGTCGGCGCCTTGATCCGGCGGATGAGCCGAGCCGGGCCCCGCGACGAGAACCAGGCCGGCCTCGGCCGGGGTGACGACCCCGGTGGAGCGTCCCGATGCGGCCGCTGTGGTCACGACCGGGTCCACGTGGTCCGTGGCCGCCAGATCGGTGAGGATGTTCGACCAGCCGATCTTCACCGTGCCCGCCTTGTCGAGACTGGTGGCCAGCGAGTGCCAGGCGATGGTGGGCACGATGGCGTCGATCCGGCAGTCGGTCGCCGCCGTCACCAGCTGGATCCCCCCACCGTAGGAGCCGCCGACCATCCCGACCCGGGGATCGCCCGGTGCGTCGAGCAGCACGCCGGGCTGCTCCGCCACCCAGCTGACGAGGGTGCTCACGTCCTTGGCCTCGTAGCGCACGCTGTCGACCTCGGCCGTACCGCCCGACTTCCCGAAGCCCCGGGGATCCCAGGTCAGGACGTTGTATCCGGCGGCGAGCAGGTCCTTGATCGGGAGGCCCCCGAGGATCCCCTGGCCCGTGGTGTCGGTGTCGCCGGACAGGCTCCAGCCCGGGCCCATGAGCACCGTCGGGTGGGGCCCGGGCCCGGCGCCCGGGTCGTAGACCGACAGCGGGAACCAGTGGGCCCGGATCACGGTGCCGTCGAACGAGGTCACGCTTCCAGTCGGTGGGGACACCGCGAACCGGAACGGCGTGGACCTGCACGACCGGGCGGTGGCAACCCGTGGTGGAGGCCGCCGCCGGTGTGGTCGCCGAGGAGGCGGTCGACGAGGAGGACGAGCACCCGGCGAGGGTGCCGGCGAGGGCCAGGACGGCCCCGACGCCCAGGACGGTGGCTCGGACCGGCCGGCGCCGGGGTGGCGACGGGTGGTGCACCGCGGATCGCATGAGCGGAGTGTGCCACCGCCCGCCGGGCGCGGCAAGGTCACCGCCCGGCCGCCACCCGTGGCGTGCTGCCTGGACGAGGCGACTCGTAGGATGGGCGGATGGCCACCAGCGCTCCGCACGCTCTCGTCGACGCGCCCCGGTCCAACCGCGTGCGGTGGTGGGCGCTCGTCGTGGTGTGCCTGGCGATGTTCATGAACGCCCTCGACTCGTCGATCGTGAACGTGGCCCTGCCCGCCATCCAGAAGGACCTGCACTTCACCCCGTCGGGCCTGACCTGGGTGGTCACCGCCTTCCTGATCAGCTTCGGCAGCTTCCTGCTCATGGCCGGCCGGCTGGGCGACCTGATCGGCCGACGCAAGGTCTTCCTGACGGGGATCGTGCTGTTCACCGTCTCGTCGATCGCCTGTGGCGTGGCCCAGAGCCAGACGATGCTGGTCGTCGGCCGCTTCTTCCAGGGGATCGGTGGCGCCTTCTCGGCATCGGCCATCATCGCCATCATCGTCACCGAGTTCCCGGAGCCTGCCGAGCGGGCCAAGGCCATGAGCGCCTACATCTTCGTGGCCGTGGGCGGTGGCTCGATCGGCCTCCTGGTGGGCGGCATCCTCACCCAGGCGCTCAGCTGGCACTGGATCTTCTTCATCAACGTCCCCATCGGCATCTTCACGTTCGTCTTCGGCCGTATCCTCATCCGCGAAAACGTCGGGCTCGGCATCCGCACCGGTGTGGACGTGACCGGGTCGATCCTCGTGACCGTGTCACTCATGGTGGCGATCTACGCCATCTCGACGGCCACCCAGTACGGCTGGCTCTCGGCCCACACCCTCGGCTTCCTCGGGGGCTCCGCGGTGCTGCTCGGCGGCTTCTTCGTGCTGGAGTCCCGGCTGGCCAATCCGATCATGCCGCTGCGCATCCTGCGCATCCCCACACTCACCCGCTCCAGCATCATCCGGGGGATGCTGGCCACGGGCATGTTCACCACGTTCTTCCTCGGGGCGCTGTACCTGGAGGGAGTGCTCGGCTACTCACCGGTCCGGACCGGCCTCGCCTTCCTCCCGATGTCGCTGACCATGGGCATCCTGTCGGCCGGGATCACAGCTCGGCTGGTCACCCGGTTCGGCGACAAGCGGGTGCTCATCCCGGGCATGGTGGCGGGAACCGCCGGCCTGCTGCTGCTCACCACGCTCGGGACCGACACCCCCTACGTGTCGGTGATGCTCCCCGCGTTCCTCCTCATCGGGCTCGGCGCCGGGACCGCCTTCGCCCCGCTGCTGTCGATCGCCATGGCCGAGGTGCCCGTAGCCGACGCCGGCCTGGGGTCGGGCATCGTGAACGTGTCGATGCAGATGGCCTCGGCGCTGGGGCTCGCCATCCTGAGCGCCGTCGCCACCGGACGCTCCCGGGCACTCGAGGCCCAGGGCCATGCCGCCGACGTGGCCATGACCGACGGCTACCGCATGGCATTCCTCATCGGTGCGGTGCTGGTGGGTATCGGCACCGTCGTGGCCGTGGTGGCCCTCGACAACTCGGGGCCCCGCCCCGCGGGCACCCCGGCGGAGGTCCACCTGGCCGAGGAGGAGCTGTCGGCCGCGGCGGAGCCGTTCCCGCACTGACCACCACACTCGGGGGCACCCGAGCGGGGTCGGCGTCAGTAGAGCCCGACGATGTCGCCGTTCTCGTCGAGGTCGATGTCGAAGGCCGCCGGATGGGAGCCGAGGCCGGGCATGGTGGCCATGTCGCCGCAGATGGCATAGGCGAACCCGGCGCCGGCTGACAGGCGGACCTCGCGGACGGGCAGGCGCCAGCCGGTCGGGGCGCCCTTCAGGGCGGGGTCCGACGAGATCGACAGGTGGGTCTTGGCGATGCACGCCGAGAGTCCGCCGAACCCCAGGGCCTCCAGCCGGTCGAGCATGCGCGCCGCCGCCGGGGCGTAGTCCACGCCGTCGGCCCCGTACACGCGGGTGGCGATGGCCTCGATCTTCTCGGCCAGCGACGCGTCGGACGGGTAGAGGAAGGCGAAGTGGCCGGGCTCCTCGGCCGCCTCGGCCACGGCCCGGGCGAGTTCCGTCGCCCCGGCCCCACCGTCGGCGAAGTGGGTGGTCACCGCGCAGCGGACCCCGAGCGAGGCGGCGACCTCGCGGATGACGTCGTACTCGCTGGCGAAGTCCCCGGGAAAGGCGTTCACGGCGATGACCGGGGTGACACCGTGGAGCCGCACGTTCTCGACCTGCTTGACCAGGTTGGTGCTCCCGGCCCGCACGTCGTCGGGGCGCTCCTGGAGCAGGGCGGGTGGCAGGGGTCGTCCGGCCACGATGCGGTGGGCACCGGAGTGGGCCTTGAGGGCGCGCACGGTGGTGACCACCACGGCCGCGTCGGGCACCAGACCGGACACCCGGCACTTGATGTTGAAGAACCGCTCGGCGCCCATGTCCGCCCCGAACCCGGCCTCGGTGATGAGGTAGTCGCCGGCGTGGATCCCGATCAGGTCGGCGACGACCGAGGAGTTGCCGTGGGCGATGTTGCCGAACGGTCCGGCGTGCACGAGCACCGGCGTGTTCTCGAGCGTCTGGAGCAGATTGGGCTGCAGCGCGTCCCGGAGGATGACGGCCATGGCCCCGGCACCCCGGACGTCCTCGGCCGTCACCGGTGCACCCGAGGTGTCGAAGCCGACGACGATCGCCCCCAGCCGCCGGCGCATGTCGGCCAACGACGTCGAGAGCGCCAGCACCGCCATGACTTCGGAGGCGGCGGTGATGTCGAAGCCGGACTGCCGGGTCACGCCGTCCTGGGCGGTCCCGAGGCCGATGACCACATTGCGGAGCGAGCGGTCGTTGACGTCGAGGACCCGGCGCCACGAGATCTCGTGCAGGTCGAGCCGGCGCCCGTTGCCGTGGTGGAGGTGGTTGTCCACGACGGCCGACAGGGTGTTGTGGGCAGCCGTCACCGCGTGCATGTCGCCCGTCAGGTGGAGATTGAACGCCTCGAAGGGCGCCGCCTGGCTGTAGCCGCCGCCTGCCGCCCCGCCCTTGATCCCGAAGGTCGGGCCCATCGACGACTGCCGGATCGCAGCCGTGGCCCGCTTGCCGATGTGGGCCATCCCCTGGGCGAGCCCGATCGTCGTCGTCGTCTTCCCCTCGCCGAGGGGCGTGGGTGTCACGGCCGTCACCACGACGTAGCGGGCGCGGGGGCGGTCGGCCAGCGCCGCCACCGCGTCGAGGCCGACCTTGGCCACGTAGCGGCCATAGGGCTGCAGGAGCGACTCGTCGATCCCCATGCCGGCGGCGATGTCGACGATGGGGCGGAGGGTGGCCCTGCGGGCGATCTGGAGGGCCGTCAGCTGTGTCGTCGGGGTCATCGCGTCCTCGCATCTGGGAGGGGGTTCTGGGAGGCGGATCCGGGGTGTCGGGCACCGGGCACGGCCGTGCCGGACTGTAGTGCGGTCGATGCGCCACGGGTCCACCCCGGCGTCACCGGCGGCGCCGTCGGTCCCGGGCCGGGGGTGGTCGTCCGCTCCAGGGTCGTCCCTGGCGCACGGGAGTACGGTGGCCCCATGGTTCGTGACAGCACGGGCGCCAGGTGCTCGACGGTGGCCGGGGCGTGAGCCCATCCGCCGTCACCCTGTTCGGGCACTGGACCTGCCCGTACTCGGTGCGGGTGTCGTTCGCGTTGGCTGAGCGCCGGATCGTCCACGACGTCGTCGAGGTCCCCCCCACGGCGGCCCGACCGCGCCGTTTCGTGGTGCCGCCCGAGTTCGTCGAGCACTCGCCCCGGGGGGAGATCCCGATGGTTCGGGTCGACGGCGAGTACCGGGCCGACTCGCTGCCCATCCTGGAGTGGCTCGAGGAGCGGTTCGACGGGCGGCCGCTGCTCCCTGCCGACGGTGCCGGCCGGGTCCGTCCGCGTCGGCGGACGGCCTGGATCGACGCCCATGTCTTCCCTCCCATGATCGGCGTGTACCACGGGACCCGGGAGGACCGGATCGCCCGTGCCTCGGTCGAGCTGGCCGCGGCGCTGGGCGACCTGGGCGCATGGCTGGAGGAGGGCCCGTGGCTGGCGGGCGGGACCCCGTCACTGGCGGAGGCCGCGGTGATCCCCGTCTACGTGCGGCTCGAGGCGCTGGCCCGACTCGGGTTCGCCGCCACCCTCGACCGGAAGGTGGCGGCCCACGTCGACCGGTGCCGGGGGCTCGAGGGCTGGGCGCACGTGGAGTGGACCGACGCGCAGACGGACGAGCTGGTGGGTTGGTTCCAGCGCCACCGGACGCAGGTGCGCACCGCCGTCGAGGGGTGACGGGCGGGCGAGTGTTGCGCCAGTGCCGACCCACCCGCCGGTGCCGACACACCCGCGGGAGGGCGCCGGCGACGGGGTCCGAGGGGTCAGTTGGCCGGAACCGGATCCTGCAGTGGGCCCCACACCTCACGGTTGTCGGCCCGGACCACCCAGCGACGGGGCCGGATGTCGAGCAGCGGATCGAGGCCGGCCCGGGTGAAGACGTTGCGGATGGTGGCCCGGGAATCGGGCGAAGCCGCCCCCACGGCGTCCTGGAGCCGCTTGATCAGGAACAGCCGGTAGGGGACCACGGCCACGGTCATGGGCCGTCCCCGCCAGCTGAACGTGGTGGTGCCACTGAACCGACGGTTGGGCTTGCCGAGGACGACCTCGCCCTCGGCGGCGTCGGGGTGATCGGCCAACCAGGCGTCGACGGCGGCCACCTGCGCCACCGCCTCCTCCAGGTACTCCTCGCCGACGTAGCCGAGCAGGGCCTGCAGGGTGTCGGGGACGGCGTCGTCGGGGAACAGCTCCTCGGAGCAGTCGCCGTACTCGCTGGCGTCGAGGACCGGCGCGTTCATGCGCTCGACCCACCGCCACACCCGTTGGGCCCGGCGCTTCATGAGCACCGACGGATACGGGTCGCGGGCGAGGTGGGCGAAGAGCGGGCCCATGAACCCGAAATCGGCGATGGTCGGACGGCCGCCGAGCAGGTAGGGGGAACCGGCGAGGTGGGCGTCGAACAGGTCGAGGAACTGCTCGTAGGACCGCTCGATCTCGGGCATGAGCTCCTCGCTCACCCCGAATGCGGTGGTGGCAGACCGCATGCGGTCGCTCGAGAACGCGAACACGGCGTCACGGGTCTCGTCGTCCCCGCCGAGCACCAGGCTGGCCGAGAAGTCCCTGGACAGGAAGGCCACGTTGGTGTCGTCGAAATCCCACCGGTAGTGCATGGCCGGCCGGAGCAGCCCCTCGCCGCCGAACAGCTCGAGCAGGTGGGCGACGGCGCGGTGGACGGGCGAGGCCGGATAGGCCGAACGGTCCGGGGCCACCTGCCCGTCGAGGTGGTCGATGATGTCGACGGTGTCCTGCACGAGGGTGCCGTCCGGTGTCTCCAGCACCGGGATGATCCACCGGCCGATGGCCGGGACGACGTCGTCGGTGTAACGGGGGTCCCCGGGCACCCGCTCGAGGTACTCGATGCGGTGCTTGCGCAGGTAGGAACGGGCTTTGCCCGAATACAGCGAACCGGGCATGGCGTAGAGGATGTACGGGTCCATCAGCGGATCTCCTGTTCGGCGGGGTCACGGGACTGTAGATCGGCGCCGGGTGGCCACGACCCGATCGCCGGGTCGGGCCGGGGCCCGGCGCCAGGACGGTCGGCTGCCTTCCCGGTGGGGGAGCCTGCGGGGTTCGGGTATGGGGGAGAGGAGCCCACCGGCCGGTTGTCAGCGTATCTTCTGTCAGCTACATTGACACATGTCAGTGCTCTTGACAGTACCTGGGGCCCCACGGGCAGCACCGGTCGGACGGCACCGGAGCCGTCGGTGCGCCACCAGGGGAGGGAGGGTGCGCCACCACGGGAGGGAGACGGTCGGATGGACATCGAGGTCGAACGGGCCGAACTGGCGAATTGGCGGGTCGTCGACACGGCCCCCCGGACCCTGGCCGAGGGTGACGCCCGGCTCCGCGTCGACCGGTTCGGGTTCTCGTCGAACAACGTGAGCTACGCCGTGATCGGCGACATGTTCCGATTCTGGGAGGCCTTCCCGGCGTCCCCGGCGGCAGCCGCCGGCGCCACGGTCTGGGGGAGGGTCCCGGTATGGGGGTTCGCCGACGTCGTGGCGACCCGGTCGGCGGACGTCGCGGTGGGGGAGCGCCTCTTCGGGTTCCTCCCGATGTCCACCGAGCTCGTGGTGACCCCGGGCCGGGCCACCGCGTCCGAGGTGTCCGACACCGCCGCCCACCGGTCGGTCCTGGCCGGCCCCTACAACTCCTACCGACGGTGCGCAGCCGACCCGGACTACCGGGCGGGGGCCGAAGCGATCCAGATGCTCCTCTACCCCCTGTTCTTCACGTCGTTCGTGATCGACGACTTCGTGGCCGACCACGACGACTTCGACGCCGCCCAGCTGGTCGTGTCGAGTGCGTCGGCGAAGACGTCGGTGGGCACGGCCTACCTCCTGCACTCCCGGGGTGTTCGCACCGTGGGCCTGACGTCGCCGGGCAACGCCGCCTTCTGCCGGACCCTCGGGGTCTACGACGAGGTGGTGGCCTACGACGACGCCGGGGGCCTCGACCGGATCCCGTCCGTCTTCATCGACGTGGCCGGCGACCAGCGGGTGGTGTCGGCGGTCCACCACCGGCTGGGTGACCGGCTCGCCCACTCGATGATCGTGGGCGACACGCACTGGGACAGCCCGTCGGCGGCCGCCGACGGGCCCCGGCCCGGCCCGGCCCCGGCATTCCTGTTCGCCGCGAGCCAGATCACCAAGCGAAGCCGCGAATGGGGTGCCGACGTGCTGGCTTCGACCATGACCGAGGCGTGGGGGCGGTACTCCGACTGGGTGGCGGGCTGGATCACCCTCGAGCACGCCGCCGGGCCCCAGGCGGTCATCGATGTCTTCGCCCGGTACCGTTCGGGCTCGGTCGATCCTCGGGTCGGCACGATCTGCACGCTCCGGACCGAGGAGGTCTCCGCATGAAATTCGGCATCGTCTTCGCCAACACCGGCCCCTTCTGCGACCCGGTGGCCGCGGTCGAGTTCGCCCGGGCCGCCGAGTCGGCCGGCTTCGAGTCGCTGTGGACGGTCGAGCACACGGTCGTGCCCGCCGGCTACCGGTCGACCTACCCCTACGACCGGTCGGGCCGGATGCCCGGGGCCGACGACTCGCCCATCCCGGACCCACTGATCTGGCTCTCCTTCCTGGCCTCCGCCACGGCCACCATCCGGCTCGGCACCGGGATCCTCATCCAGCCCCAGCGCCATCCGGTGGTCCTGGCCAAGGAAGTGGCCACCCTGGACCACCTGTCGGGCGGGCGGATGGAGTTGGGCGTGGGCGTCGGCTGGCTCGAGGAGGAGTTCGACGCCATCGGTGTGCCCTTCGACGAGCGGGGTCGCCGGACGGACGACGGGATCGCGGCGATGCGGGCTCTGTGGGGCGAGGACCGTGCGACCTACTCGGGGGAGTTCACATCGTTCACCGACTGCATCTGCCGACCCCAGCCGGTCTCCGGGTCGGTCCCCGTGCACGTCGGTGGGCACAGCGACGCGGCCGCCCGTCGTGCCGGGCGGCTCGGCGACGGGTTCTTTCCGGCCAAGGGCAACCACCACCGGCTGGCCGAGCTGTTCGCCCTCGTCCGGGCGACCGCCGAGGAGGCGGGCCGGGATCCGACGGCCATCGAGCTGACCAGCGGCGGCAACGGGGTGGTCGGCCCCGGGGCACTCGACGAGGCCGGGGCGCTGGCCGAACTCGGGGTGGACCGGATCGTGGTCCCCGCCTTCCTCTTCTACCAGGACGCCTCGGAGGCGCTGGCCCGCTACGGCCACGAGGTGATCTCCCGGGTGTGACCGGCAACCGGCCCCGGTCACCGCCGGGACCCTGGGCGCCCCCACCCGACGCGGCACGGCGACACGGCGACACGACACGACGACATCCCAAGGAGGACGCAGCGATGGAATTGGAGGGACGAACGGCAGTGGTGACGGGGGCCGCCTCGGGGATCGGGCTTGCACTGACGGAGCGCTTCCTCGACGAGGGGATGCAGGTGGTCATGGCCGACATCGAGCAGCCCGTCCTCGAGCGCGAAGCCACACGGATCGCCGAGGCCGGTGGTGCGGTCACCCCTGTGCTGTGTGACGTCTCCGACGCCGACCAAGTGGCCGGACTGCGCGACGCGGCGCTGGAGGCCTACGGCTCCGTACAGCTGCTCTGCAACAACGCGGGGGTCGCCTCCGGACGCCCGAACCACAAGACCAGGCCGGCCGTGTGGGACTGGGTGGTCGGCGTGAACCTGCTCGGCCCCGCCTATGGGGTCAGCACCTTCGTGCCCCTCATGCTCGACCAGGGCGAGGGCCACGTGGTGAACACGGCATCCGAGGCGGGTCTGACGTCGTCCCCGATGCTCGGTTCCTACCACGCCACCAAGTACGCCGTGGTCGGCCTGTCCGAATCGCTGGCGCTGGAGCTCGAGGGAACGCCCGTGGGTGTGTCGTGCCTCTGTCCCGAGCTGGTGGCCACCAGGATCTTCGAGGCAACGCGGAACGCGCCTGCCGCGCTCGGGTTCCCGACGCCGCCGGCCATCCCCATCGACCAGATCGCCGAGGCCATGGGAACCGTCGCCCTGCCTCCGGCCGACCTCGCCGCCGACGTGGTCTACGCGGTGCGCGCCGACCAGTTCTGGATCCTCACGCACCAGTCCACCCGGGCCCGCGTGCACGCCCGCAACGCACGCCTGGAGCAGGGCAGGAACCCGAAGTTCGGGTCGGGAGCCTGACGGGCGTGTCGGAACCGCACGTGTCGGACGGGCCGCCGGTCACGGAGTGGTTGCCGCTGACGGACAACGCAGCGTCCCGGAGCCCGGTGGTGGACGGGCGCTCGGCCATCCGCGACCGGAACCGCACCGCCGTCCTCGACGCCGTCCTCGACCTCTTCACCGAGGACAACCTGAGCCCCGGTCCCGAGGAGGTCGCCCTGCGGGTCGGGCTCTCGGCTCGTTCCGTCTACCGGTACTTCGACGACCACGACTCGCTGACCAGGGCCGCCATCGCCCGCAACATCGAGCGCCGTGCTCCCCTGTTCCGCATCCCGGCCATAGGTGAGGGAGAGCTGGCGGACCGCATCGAGCGGTTCGCCGACAGCCGTCTGCGCCTCCAGGCCGAGGTGGGCGCCACGGTTCGGGCTGCCCGCATCCGGGCGACGTTCGACCCGCTGGTCCGCGAGGACATGGACGCGTCCGCGGGCATTCCTGCGCGAGCAGATCGAGCGGCACTTCGCCCCCGAGCTCACGACGGGCGACGCCGCACGGGACCGGGCCCGCTCGGCCGCCGTCGACGCCCTCTTCGCCTTCGAGTCCCTGGACCACTACCTGGTCCACCGGGGGCTGGCGCCGGCCGATGCCCGACCGCTCCTCGTCGGCGCCCTCGGCGCCCTGCTCCGTCCATGACCACACACCGGCCCCTCGGGGCCCGACGAAAGGATGCACCCTGATGGCGAGCCCGCTCGAGTACCCCTTCGGCACGATCGACACCGGGACGGCCGGGCGCTGGCTGCACCTCCCGCCCGAGCACGACCGGGAGGTGTGGATGCTCAACCTCATGAAGTACAAGCCGGTCGCCGACTACGGGGACGGCACCGAGTCGACCATCTCGGGCCGGGAGGCCGATGACATCTATGCGCCGACGGCGATCCTGGCCGACCTGGGGGCGACCGTGCCGCTGTTCGGGGACGTCATCCATCAGGTGACCGACGACGTGGCGTGGGAGCGGGTCGGCATCGTGCGCTACCCGAGCCGGGCCTCGTTCTTCGCCATGCAGAACCGGGACGACTTCCAGAAGCAGTACGTACACAAGGAGGCGGGCATGGAGACGACCATCGTCATGGGCTGCGTCCCCGTGTCGGTGGCCGATCCCGGGACCGCCGGCAGCGGTCCGATCGTCATGCGCGTCCGGCGGTTCGCCGAAGGGGCCACCCCGGGGGCGGACCCCGAAGGCGTGGTGCCGGTGGCGCACTTCAGCGTCGACGGCGTGATCCTGGGCGACGGTCGCACGTGGGACGACGTGCGGTTCGACCGGGTCACCGAGGATGCCCTGGCCGGGCTGGCCCGGACCGAGGGTGTCGCGGAGCAGGTCGTGGTGGTCGTCGACACGCTGCTCGAGGACCTCATCGGCTCCGTCGTGACGACCGGGTCCTGAACCGCCATGGACGTCCTGCGCACTCCCGACGATCGATTCGCCGATCTGCCCGGCTACGACTTCTCCCCGCACTACCGTGCCGTGACAGCTGCGGACGGCACGACCCTGCGGATGCACTTCCTCGACGAGGGTCCCCGCGACGCCGACCCGGTGGTCCTGCTCCACGGGAACCCGTCGTGGTGCTACCTCTACCGCCACATGGTGCCGGGACTCGTGGCCCGTGGCCACCGGGTCCTCGCTCCCGACCTCGTGGGCATGGGCCGGTCCGACAAGCCGTCCGACCAGGACGACTACACCCTCACCGCCCACGTCGACTGGCTGAGCCAATGGCTGGTGGGGGAGGGTCTCGACCGGGTCACCCTGTTCTGCCAGGACTGGGGCGGCACGGCCGGCCTCAACCTCCTGCCGCTCCACGGCGAGCGGTTCGCCCGGGTGGTCGCCTCGAACACCGGCCTGCCCGAGGGCAGGGGTTCGACGAAGTTCCTGGAGGATTGGATCGCCTTCAGCCAGTCGGTGGACGAACTCCCCGTCGGCGCACTCCTCCAGGGTGGCACCACCCGCGAGCTGTCGGCCGGCGAGATCGCCGCCTACGAGGCGCCGTTCCCCGACGGTTCCTACCAGGCCGCGCCCAAGCGGTTCCCCCTGCTGATCCCGGTCCAACCCGACAACCCGGGAGTGCCCACGATGGTGGCGACCTGGGAGTACCTCGCCAACTGGCAGAAGCCGTTCCTGACGGTCTTCGGTGACCGGGACCCGATCGCATTCGCCCCCGGCGCCCACCTGCAGTTCCAGCGACGGATACCCGGTGCACAGGGCCAGCCCCACGTGGTGCTCGAGGGGTCCAACCACTTCATCCAGGAGGACGCCCCGGACGAGCTCGTGGCCATCCTGGACTCGTTCATCCGGGGCTGACCGGCGCCGGCGCAGGACGCCGTGCCCGGCAGGGGGATCCGGGTGGGTGCCACGTGGACGGGTGACGGTCCACCGGGCGGGTCCCGGTCAAGCACGAGGGGGACGGTGCCGATAGTCCAGGCATGTGCACCCGCCGGCACCTCGCCGTGTCCGTCGCCCTGGCTCTCGTCTCGGTTTCCGGTGCGGTCGGAGCGGGCTCGCCCGGGGCTCCCGCCGGCGCCGCCGTGATCGCGGGCCACGGGGCCCACGGGAGGCGCTGGGTGCGCTGCGTCATCGACCTGCCGTCGGCCCCCGTGAGGGCGTACGCCGACGGACCCGCCGGGGATGGGGCGCAGCCCGGGGCCGCACCGGCCCGGACCAGGCCGGGCCCGGCGGGTGACGTGTCGGTCACGATCCCTCCGACCGTGTTCATCCGCGTCGGCCGGAAGCGCATCGTGGTCACCACCAACACGAGGGTGCCCCCGGTGTCGGCCGACGGGTTCTGGGTCCTGGCGCGGGGCCGGGCCACCCCCGCCGGTACGTCGTTGCAGGCGGAGGTCCTCGCCGCCTGCACGCCACCACTGCCGCGCTGACACGGCGGCCCGCCGGCTGAACCGCCGCGGGACCAGTAGGGGTGGGGAGCGCTGCCGCCATCTCCGACGGGCCCGGCCGGCGGGGACCGTGCGGCGGGCGTTCCGTCTGGACGTTGCGCCGGAACATGGTGCACAAAGTGGTGGTCCGGGCGCCTCGGGCGCCCTTCCCGACCACCTGGAGCGCTCATTTGACCAGAAGGGTTGACACCCCCCGAACAGATCTGTACCTTTCTAAACCTGACCATCTGGGTCAGATATATAGGAATACCGGGTTCGGGGCAGACCGCCGGATCCCCCGCTACAGGAGGACACACGGAATGAGCAGTTCGACAATCGCCATCAGGCACGAAGGGATCCACTCATGAAGCGCAAGCACACGCTCCTCAAGGTCGGACTGGTCGGAGTGGCAGGCCTCCTGCTCCCGCTGGTCGGTGCCGGCCGCGCCGTGGCCGACTACGCCCCGGGGCCCGGCGACGTCGTCGGCATCGGCGGCGACACGCCCCAGTTCGCGGCGGAGTTCGCCGCTGACGGCGACCTCGCCGGCGATGCCGGATGGAACACGTCCGGCTCGTACAACAAGCTGGTGGCGTTCCTCGCCACCGCCGACGGCAACGGTCACGCCTCGTACGCGGTCGGCAGCACCCTGGCCGCTCCGATCGCGGGGAATCCGACCGTGACGCTCCGTGCCGGGACCGCTCCGGTCCTGCGCAACACGAGCAGCGGCTCATCCATCACGGCGCTGCTGGCCGACACGTCGAAGCAGGTCAACTACGTCTTCAGCACGACGGCACCGACGGCCGCCCAGCAGACCACGGCCGGCAACTCGACCCACAACTGGGGCTTCCTGCACGTCACCCAGATCGGTACGGACAGCATCGACATCGCCGCGGTCAACATTCCGGCCAGCGGGAGCAACCCGGCCGTAGTGTCCAACGCACCGGCCGGCCTGTCGGTGACCGACCTGGTGAACATCTACGACGGCACGTGGACGACCTGGGGCCAGGTTCCTGGCTACAGCGCCACCCACACGTCCGCCCAGGACTCGGCCACCATCGTCCCGCTGCTCCCCCCGAGCAGCTCGACGCTGACCTCGACGCTGCTGAAGGCACTGACCGCGGCGGACCTGCCGAACACATTCGCCTTCGCGGGTACCACCCAGGTGGAGCAGAACGACCCGACGGCGATCACGAGCCTGCCAGCGACGCAGGAGGTCAACGCGATCGTGCCGTTCTCTGCGGCTCGACTGTCGTTGTGGAACAGCGGGTACTTCCACGCTCCGACCTCGTCGGTCTCGGCTGGGGCGGTGCTGACTCCAGGTGTCAGCCTGCTGACTGCCACGGCTGACGGCAACGGAACGGCGGCCTGGACGGGTGCGATCGACGCCTACATCATCTTCCGGCAGACCGACCTGACGAGCAACAGCACGCCGTTCGAGCCCGGAAGCTCGTTGAACTGGGCGGAGGCGCTGTTCTCCAACCCGAGCAACCCGTCTGCCCAGCCGTACTTCGAGAACTTCGGCGCTGCGGACATCGCCGCCGCTGGATTCACACCGAGCTACGTGGACCACAACACCGCATTCTCGATCGGGTAGCCCACCGACGGCACGGACCATGCCGTCGGTGCACCGGCCGGGTGGGAGATCGTCGTGACCTCCCACCCGGTCCGGACCCGGTGCCGGCTCCACGCGGTCGGGCCGTCCGCGCCACGAACACCGCAGCAACGCAGTACGCAACGTCTTCATCCACACGCCGTGTCATCCCCATGCCATCGGCACATCCGACGGGCGACCGAGGTCGCCTGACACGAAAGAAGGAAGCACCATGAACAAGTTCATCCGATCGATTGCGCTGGTGGCCACGGCCACCGTCGCGGTCGGCTCACTCGCCGCAGGATTCGGCGGCACAGCGGGTGCAGCTGCACCGAACTGGGAGCCGGACGCCAACTCCGTCGGCGGCCTCCTGTTCTTCAACGCCGCGGGCCAGCAGGTCACCGGTGGCAACGTCACCGACCAGCCCCTTGCCGCATTCGTGGAGGGCACCACGGTCATCAACGCCGCCAACACCTCGGCGACGCTGTTCGCCGCCCTCCCCGTCCCCGCCACCACACCCAACCCAGCCACCTGGACCACCAGCCAGGTCTCGCACTCGACAGTGTACTCGCCCGAGCCCGCCGCGGTCACGGCGGCGCTGGGCACGACCAGTCTGCCGGTGGTCACCGGCAGCGCCAGTGACACCACGGTGGCAGGCATCGAGTCGGCGCTCCCGAACACCACGGGCGCCTACGCCAACCTCTACCAGCTGCGCCTCAAGACGAGCGGTGGTGGGAACAACACCACGTACGACTCGGCCGACATCCAGGTCACGGGCAGCACGTGGTCGGTGATCTACCCGGCACCGGTGTTGACGTCCACCACCACCACCTTGGCCGTGAGCCCCACGAGTCCTCAGGTGGCCGGCGTGACGGAGACCCTGACCGCCACGGTCAACCCGTCCGCCCCCGGTACCGTGCAGTTCGAGAACGGTGGCGTGGCGATCGATTCTCCCGTCACGGTCAGTGGAGGGACGGCGTCCACCACGACGACCGCCCTGCCTGTCGGCACGGACTCGCTCAGTGCGGTGTTCTCGCCTGCGGCGTTCTCGGCCTACAGCGGCTCGACCGGCACGGCGTCGCTGACGGTGACCACGCCCCCCGCGGCCGCCACGGTCACCGCACTGTCGGTGAACCCGAGCACGGCCGCCGCCGACACCTCGGTGGCACTGACGGCCGCCGTCACGTCGAGTGGCTCGGCGCTGGCGTCGGGTGCCGGTCTGGTGTCGTTCTACGACAACGGGACCAGCACGGCCGACACGACCACGGGTGGCGCTCTGCTCGGGACGGTGGCACTTGGTTCGGGTGGCATCGCCACGCTGAACTACAGCTCGTTCGCCACCGGCACCCACAACATCGTGGCCAGCTTCGCCCCGACCAGCACGGCCACCTACCAGGCGTCGTTGTCGCTGTCGCTGCCGTTCGTGGCCACCGCGCCGACGTTCGCGCCGGACGCGCAGACCGTGAACGTGAGCATCCCAGCGGGAACGCTCACCATCACGACGCCCTACAGCCCGTCCAACCCGTTCAACCTGGGTACGGCCGTGCTGGACCCGGCTGACTCGAAGTTCACCGCCAGTGCCCAGTTCGGCACCCCAGCGACGGACGGAACCAACGCCGGTGGTGTGACCATCACCGACACCCGGTCGGGTCAGCAGGGCTGGTCGGCCTCCGCCGTGTCGAGCAACTTCACCGACGGGTCGGTGCCGACTCCCGACGTGATCAATGCCCAGGACCTGACGTTCACCAACGTTCAGGCCCAGTACATCACGGGCAACGCGCTCCAGAGCGGCGTGGTGACCACCGATGTCGGCAACAGCGCCATCTACGGTCCGAACGCCACGGGCACGGACGGCCTCGGTGGCGTGCACCAGTTCGCCTCCGCCCCGGTGGGTGGGAGCGACGGGTCGGTGTACGTCAACGGCCTGCTCACCCTGGTCGCGCCGACGTCCACGCCGGCCGGTCAGTACACCGCAACCATCACCTTCACCATCTCGTAGCTGCAGCAGCCGGTGGGCCCCGGTACCCGATCGGGTGCCGGGGCCCACACTGCGACCCGAGGAGCGGGCGTCGGCCGACACGGCCGATGCCCGCTCCTCGGCGTCCGGGGCTCCAGCCCCGACGCACCCGGCACCGGCCCCAGGGGCGACGCACCCGTAGGGATCCGGAAAGACGCCGCCTCGCCTGGCTAATGGCCTACTAACACGATAGATTTACTTTCCTGATGACCACGACCCCTGCCGACCACGGCGCACAGCTCTCGTCATCCGGACGGCACTTCGCCGGCCGGGGGACCGCGCTGCCCCTGGTCGCCATCGTCGTCGCCGTCCTGGCAATGCTCGTCGGCACCGCCCTGCCGGCGTCGGCGGCGACGACCCCGCCCGCCGGCCGGGTCACGTTCGGTATCGAGCCGGCCAAGGCGTCGGGGCCGGACGGGCGTCCGAACTTCTCGTTCGAGATGACCCCCGGCGCGGTGCTCTTCGACCATGCCGCCGTGGTCAACTACTCCTCGACGCCGCTGACCCTCCAGCTGTACGCCACCGATGCGATCGAGACGGCCGGTGGCGGCTTCGGTCTCCTCCCGGCGACGGCGAAGCCCACCGGGGTAGGCGTCTGGATCAGCCTGCCTCCGAGCACCTCCACCGTGCAGGTCCCGGCGGAGACGGCCACCGGCCCCGGCGACGTCGTCGTCCCGATCACCGTGCACGTCCCGGCGTCGGCGACCCCCGGGGACCACGTCGGCGGCATCATCGCCTCCCTGCGCACGGTGGGCACGAACGCCACGGGGCAGACGGTCGTCCTCAACCAGCGGATCGGCTCCCGGGTCTTCGTCCGGGTGGCTGGAACGTTGTCTCCCCAGCTCATCGTGACGAGCCTGCATGCGTCCTACGCGGGCACGTCGGATCCGTTCGGCAAGGGCAAGGTCCACGTGAGCTACACGGTGGACAATACGGGCAACGCGAACCTGGCCGTCAAGGATCAGCAGGTCTCGGTGTCTGCACTCCTCGGGGGCAGTCACACCGTGCACCTGGCGAACCTGGCGTTGCTCCTGCCCGGCGCCGCCGTCACCCAGACGGCGGTGGTTCCCGGCGTGTGGCCCGCACTCCGACTCCGTCAGACCGTGTCACTGAGCCCGGTCGCCTACGCCGGCTCCCAGACCGGCTTGTCGCCGGTAACCGTCAGCGACACGCTGTGGGTCCTGCCGTGGCCGCTCCTTGTGCTCATCCTGCTCATCCTGATCGCCGGTGGCGTGCTGTGGGCCCGGCGGCGCCACCGCCGCACTGCGGCGGGGACCGACGTGACCGGGGACGGCGCGCTGGAGGAGACCTCCCCAAGAGAGGAGGTGTCGGCATGAGCCACACCTGCACCACTCGTCCGATCCGGTCGATCCGCCGCTCCCTCATGGCCGTCGGCATCGTGTTCGGCGCGCTCGTCGCCGGCAGCGGCGCGGCCGGAGCGGCGACGACCGCGCCGTACACCGACCCGAGCGCGGTCGGCTCCATCGGCCTGTGCAACCAGGCCGGTCAGCAGATCACCAGTGGCAGCACGACCTCGGTGCCGTTCGTGGCAACCGCCGTGTCGACCACCCCGGCCAACGCCCCGTACAACGGACCCTCCCGCACCGCCGTCCTCATCGCCTACCAGCCGCAGAGTGAACTGCCGCCGGGGGAGTGGAGCGGGGCCCAGCTGACGTCGTCGAGCCGGTACTCGAACCCCAGCGCCCCGATGGCTGCCGCCACCACCCGGGACGGGTCACTGGCGGACTTCATGGCGGACTTCGCGCCGCGTTGGGACGGGTTCCTCCAGTTGAGGATGTACTTGGGGGCCGCCGATCAGCCCGCCTTCAGCTCGAACTACCCGACGCTCGACATCCAGGTGGTGGGTGACACCTGGCACGCTGTGGGCGGTGCCCAGGTCAATTGCCAGGCAGGGACGGTGGTGTCCTCCGAGAGCCTGATCACCATCGCCACCCCGACGACCGGCTCGCCGGCGACGTCGGGCGGCACCGGTGGCCAGTCCACAGCGGGTGGTGCCGCCACGGGTACCGGGACCGGTCCCGCGTCGGGATCGACCGGGACCGTTCCTGGTTCGACCCCCGGGGCGACCACATCGGGCGGATCCGCGCCGTCACCGACGCCAGTCACGGCCACGCAGTCCGGTTCGTCGCTCAGTTCGGTGCTGACCGTGGTGCTCATCGTGCTCCTGGTCGCGGTGGCGGCGTGGTTCCTGCTGCGCCGGCGTCGGCCGGGTGCCGCCAGCGCTGCCGATGCCACCGACCCCGGAGCATCGGGCAGCGCACCTCCCGATCACGACCCCGAGGACCCCGCACCCGCCGATCGGGGCCCGGGCCAGACCGTCGGTTCGTCCAGTAGTTCGTCAATGTCAGAGAAATGAAAGGCCAAGTCCCATGAGGAATCCCCGTCGTCGCAACGCGTTCCAGGCGGTCATCGTCGCCCTCCTCGGAGCCGTGCTGGCCGCCAGCGCCGCGCTGGCTGGGGGCGTGGTCCTGGCTCCCACGGCCGGAGCCGCGAGTACGGCCCCACCCTGGGAGCCCGACGCCAACTCCGTCGGCGGCCTCCTGTTCTTCGATGCCGCGGGCAACCAGATCACCGGGGGCAACGTCACCGACCAGCCCGTGGCCGCCTACGTGGAAGGCACGGCGGTCATCAACCCCGTGAACCTGAAGGCGACGCTGTTCGCCGCCCTCCCCGTACCCGCCACCCCACCCAATCCGGCCACGTGGACCACCACCCAGGTCTCGCAGTCGACGTCGTACCCGAACGCGTCGGCACCGGGGGCGTTGGGCGGGACCAACCCCCTGCCGTTGGTCACCGGCGGTGCCACCGACCTCACGGTGGCCGGCATCGAGGCCGCCCTGCCGAACACCTCGGGCGCGTACGCCAACCTCTACCAGCTGCGGGTCAAGACGACGGGTAACGGCGCATCGCAGACGACCTACGACTCGGCCGACATCCAGGTCACCGGGAGCACCTGGTCCGTGATCTATCCCGTGGCGACATCCACCGTCCTCACCGCGTCGCCGACGGGCTCCCAGGTGTCCGGTGCTCCGGTCACCCTGTCGGCCACGCTCACCCCCTCGGCAGCCACGGGCACGGTCCAATTCGAGGACGGTTCGACGCCGATCGGCTCCGTACAGACGGTGACCTCCGGGGTCGCATCGGTGCAGACGTCGACCCTGCCGCTCGGAACCGACTCGCTCACCGCGGTGTTCACCCCGTCGACGGGAAGCACCTATCTCACGTCCACCGGCACGTTGAGCTACTCGATCACCAGTCCGCCCGCCATCAGCTCGGTGACGCCCAGCTCGGGCCCGACGGCCGGCGGTAACTCGGTCGTCATCGGTGGCACCGACCTCACCGGGGCCACCTCGGTCACCATCGGTGGGACCAATGCGCCCATCACCGCCAATACGGCCACGTCGATCACGGTGACCGCCCCGTCCGGCACCGCCGGCCCAGCCGACGTCGTGGTCGACTTCCCCAGCTCCAGCCCGGTCACCGACACCGGTGGCTACACCTACGTGGTCGCCCCGACCATCGGCTCGGTGACGCCCGACGCGGGCCCTGTGGCCGGCGGTAACTCCGTCGTCATCGGTGGCACCAACCTCTCGGGTGCCACCTCGGTCACCGTCGGTGGTACCAATGCGCCCATCACCGCCGACACGACCACGTCGATCACGGTGACGGCCCCGTCCGGCACCGCCGGTCCGGCCAACGTCGTGGTCACCACGGCCGGTGGCCCGGTCACCGACACCGGTGGCTACACCTACCAGTCCGCACCGACGATCACGTCGGTCGTCCCGAACACGGGCAGCGTCGCCGGGGGGGACTCGGTCGTCGTCAACGGCACGAACCTGCTGGGTGCCTCGGTCAAGTTCGGTGGCGCGGCGGCAACCGTGGTCACCGACACGGGAACCGCGGTGACCGTCACGACCCCGGTCGGCACCGTCGGTCCCGCTGCCGTGGCCGTCACCACGTCGAGCGGCCAGGTGACCGACACCGGTGGCTTCACCTACCTGGCGGGCCCGGCGATCACGTCCGTCATCCCGGACGCCGGACCCCTGGGTGGAGGGAACACCGTGGTGATCAACGGCTCGAGCCTGGCCACCGCCACCTCGGTCACGATCGGTGGGACTCCGGCCACCAATGTCGTAGCCACCTCGACCAGCATCACCGTGACCGCACCTTCGGGCACGGCCGGCCCGGCTGACGTCGTGGCACACTTCCCCGGTGCTGTCACGGTGACCGTGACCGGTGGGTACACCTTCGAGGCTGCCCCGGTCGTGACCACGGTGACACCGAGCTCGGGCCCGCTCGCCGCGGGCAACACCGTCGCGATCGCCGGATCGAACCTGCTGGCGGCAACCGTCACCATCGGTGGGACGGCAGCGACCGTCACGGCCGACACGTCCACCTCGATCACGGTGACGGCCCCGTCCGGCGCCGCCGGTCCGGCCGACGTCGTGGTCACCACTCCCAGTGGATCGACGACCAAGACCGGCGGCTACACCTTCGTCGCCGCCCCGATCATCGGCTCGGTGACGCCCAACGCGGGACCTGTGGCCGGCGGTAACTCCGTCGTCATCGGTGGCACCAACCTCACCGGGGCCACCTCGGTCACGATCGGTGGGACGGCAGCGACCGTCACCGCCGACACCTCCACGTCGATCACGGTGACGGCCCCGTCCGGCACCGCCGGTCCGGCCAACGTCGTGGTCACCACGGCCGGTGGCCCGGTCACCGACACCGGTGGCTACACCTTCGTCGCCGCCCCGATCATCGGCTCGGTGACGCCCAACGCGGGACCTGTGGCCGGCGGTAACTCCGTCGTCATCGGTGGCACCAACCTCACCGGGGCCACCTCGGTCACCATCGGTGGGACGGCAGCGACCGTCACCGCCGACACCTCCACGTCGATCACGGTGACGGCCCCGTCCGGCACCGCCGGTCCGGCCAACGTCGTGGTCACCACGGCCGGTGGCCCGGTCACCGACACCGGTGGCTACACCTTCGTCGCCGCCCCGATCATCGGCTCGGTGACGCCCAACGCGGGACCTGTGGCCGGCGGTAACTCCGTCGTCATCGGTGGCACCAACCTCACCGGGGCCACCTCGGTCACGATCGGTGGGACGGCAGCGACCGTCACCGCCGACACCTCCACGTCGATCACGGTGACGGCCCCGTCCGGCACCGCCGGTCCGGCCAACGTCGTGGTCACCACGGCCGGTGGCCCGGTCACCGACACCGGTGGCTACACCTTCGTCGCCGCCCCGATCATCGGCTCGGTGACGCCCAACGCGGGACCTGTGGCCGGCGGTAACTCCGTCGTCATCGGTGGCACCAACCTCACCGGGGCCACCTCGGTCACCATCGGTGGGACGGCAGCGACCGTCACCGCCGACACCTCCACGTCGATCACGGTGACGGCCCCGTCCGGCACCGCCGGTCCGGCCAACGTCGTGGTCACCACGGCCGGTGGCCCGGTCACCGACACCGGTGGCTACACCTACCAGTCCGCACCGATCGTCGCTTCGGTGATGCCCGATGCGGGCCCGCTCACCGCGGGGGCCACCGTGGTCATCGGCGGTACGAGCCTGGCCAATGCCAGCTCGGTCACCATCGGCGGGGCGGCAGCGACCGTCACCGCCGACTCGTCCACGTCGATCACGGTGACGGCCCCGTCCGGCACCGCCGGTCCGGCCGACGTCGTGGTCACCACGCCCGGCGGCACCGTCACCTCGAGCGGTGCCTACACCTACGTGGCCGCTCCGGTGGTCACCACGGTGACGCCGAACAACGGCGGGGCCCTGGGTGGCACCTCCGTGGTCATCGGCGGATCCAACCTGGCCAATGTCAGCTCGGTCACCATCGGCGGGGCGGCGGCCACCATCGTGTCCGACGCCGCCGGCAGCATCACGGTGACGACGCCGTCGACCGACACGGCCGGTCCGGCTGACGTCGTGGTGACCACAGCGGGTGGCGCGACGACCAAGACCGGCGGCTTCACCTTCACGGCCAGTCCACCGGCGCCACCCGTGGTCAACGAGGTCACGCCGGGCGACGGATCGGCCACGGTGTCGTGGACTCCCGGTCCCACCGGAGGCACGCCGATCCTGAGCTACACGGCGTACGCCACTCCGCTGCTGGCCTCGGCGCCCCTCCTGGCGGCAGGCACGCTCAGCTGCACTGTGAGCGCTCCGTCCACCAGCTGCACGATCACCGGGCTGGTCAACGGGACGACCTACGACTTCTCGGTCGTGGCCACCAACGCCCAGGGGAGCGGTCAGGCGTCGAACACCGTGCCGGCGACACCGGCGACGAGGGGCGGCGGCGGCGCAACCACGCCCAGCGGCAAGGGCTACTGGCTGGCGGCCGCCGACGGCGGTGTGTTCGCCTACGGTGACGCCGGCTTCTACGGCTCGACGGGCGGTCAGCACCTCAACGCCCCGGTCGTCGGGTTCTCCTCCACGTTCGACGGCAAGGGTTACTGGCTGGTGGCCGCCGACGGCGGTGTCTTCGCCTACGGCGACGCCGGCTTCTACGGCTCGACGGGCGGGCAGCACCTCAACGCCCCCATCGTCGGTATCGCCACGACACGTGACGGCAATGGCTACTGGCTGGTGGCCGCCGACGGCGGTGTCTTCGCCTACGGCGACGCCGGCTTCTACGGCTCGACGGGCGGGCAGCACCTCAACGCCCCCATCGTCGGTATCGCCACGACACGTGACGGCAATGGCTACTGGCTGGTGGCCGCCGACGGCGGTGTCTTCGCCTACGGCGACGCCGGCTTCTACGGCTCGACGGGCGGGCAGCACCTCAACGCCCCCATCGTCAACGTCAGCTCGACCGCCGACGGCAAGGGCTACTGGCTGGTGGCCGCCGACGGCGGTGTCTTCGCCTACGGTGACGCCGGCTTCTACGGCTCCGCCTCCGGACTCCCGATCACGGCGCCGATAGTGGGCAGCGCGTCGACCTCCGACGGAAACGGCTACTGGCTGTTCTCCGCCGACGGTGGCGTCTTCGCCTACGGCGACGCCGTGTACTTCGGTTCGGCGGCGGGTCTCGCCCTCACCGCACCGATCGTCTGACGTCGAGGGAGCGAGAATGGGGATCACGTTGGACAGCGCACCGACCGCGGGTGGGGCTCACCGCGGCGGCGCGTCGTCCGCGCCGCGTGCACCGGGCACCGCGGTGGAGGGGCCGGCTCCGGCCGGCCTCGACGCCGTGGGAATCTGCGCCTGGTTCGGTCGGGCCCAGGTGCTGGAGGACGTCAGCCTCTCGGTCCCCCCTGCGACGGTGACCGCTCTCATCGGCCCCTCGGGCTGCGGCAAGTCGACCTTCCTCCGGATCCTCAACCGGATGCACGAGTCGACCGAAGGAGCGCAGATGGCCGGCGAGGTCTTCCTGAGCGGGGAGGACATCTACGGCCCCGGCCACCGCCTCACCGACGTCCGCAAGCAGATCGGCATGGTATTCCAGAAGCCCAACCCGTTCCCGTCCATGTCGATCGCCGACAACGTCACCGCCGGACTGGGCCTCACCAACACCAAGGTGACCAAGTCGGCCCGCGTCGACCTCATCGAAGAGTGCCTGACCCGTGCCGGGCTGTGGACCGAGGTCAGGGACCGGCTCGACCGGCCCGGGGCGGCGCTCTCCGGTGGCCAGCAGCAGAGGCTGTGCATCGCCCGGTCGCTCGCTGTGCGTCCCAAGGTGCTGCTGATGGACGAGCCGTGCTCGGCCCTCGACCCGACCTCGACCCGCAGGATCGAGGACACGATCGCCGAACTGCAGGACCAGGTGACCATCGTCATCGTCACCCACAACATGCAGCAGGCGACCCGGGTATCGCAGCGTGCGGCGTTCTTCCTGGCCGAGCCGGGCACCCCGGGCGGCATCGTCGAACAGGGCACCACCGTCGACCTGTTCGAGCACCCGCAGGACCCTCGGACCGCGGACTATGTGCACGGGAGGTTCGGATGACCACCACGGTCGACCTCCTCCCTCCCGCGTCACCCCCGGCCGGACCACGCACACCGCGACGGCTCGCACCCGGTCACCAGCCGTCCGACCGGATCTTCCACGGCGGGGCGACCATGATCGGCATGGTGGTCCTGGCCCTGACCGGTGCCATCGGACTGTTTCTCGGTTACCAGTCGATCCCGACGCTCCACCACTACGGATTCCGGTTCTTCACCGAGACCCAGTGGCTTCCCGAGCTCAACAGGATCGGCATCGCCGCCGTGCTGGTGGGCACGGTGGAGGTCGCGCTGGTGGCGATGGTCGTCGCCTTCCCACTGGCGCTCATGTTCGCCCTGTTCATCACCGACTACGCTCCCAAGCGGATCAAGTCGTGGCTCATCTCGACCGTCGACCTGATGGCCGCGGTGCCGAGCATCATCTACGGCCTGTGGGGGTTCTTCCTACTCCAGCCCCATGCCACCAATCTGGCCCGGTTCCTCAGCCAGTACTTCGGCTGGTTCCCCGTCTTCCACGTCGACACCGACCCCAACGCCGCCGTCTGGCAGCAGTCCAGGTACACGAGCTCGGCCTTCATCGCCGGCCTCGCCGTGTCGATGATGGCCATCCCCCTGGCGTGCGCCATCATGCGGGGCGTCTTCGACCAGGCGCCACTGGGCGAGCGTGAGGCGGCCATGGCGCTCGGGGGCACCCGGTTCGGGGTGGCCCGGACCGTCGTGCTCCCCTTCGCCAAGGGAGGTGTCATCGGCGGCACGATGCTCGCGCTCGGACGGGCGCTGGGGGAGACGGCCGCCGTCCTGATCATCATCTCGCCCGCCTATGACATCAAGCCGCGCATCCTGGAGGCCGGCACCCAGACCACGTCGGCCCTCATCGCCGGGAACTTCGGCAACGCCACCAAGTCCCAGCTGTCGGCGCTGCTGACCGCCGGGTTCGTCCTGTTCCTCATCACGCTGGCCGTCAACAGCGTGGCCGCGGTGTTCATCCGACGGAGCCGCAGCGGCGCCGGTACGGAGATCTGACCGTGACGACCCTGTACGCCGTGCCGACGATCGCCGACGACGACGCCCCAACCGTCCGACGGACCCCGCGGCGCATCCGGAAGTTCACCGCCGAGGACCGGTTCGCCGCCATCGGTTCGCTCCTGGCGTCCTTCGCCCTCGTCTACGTCGGCTACCTGCACATTCTCTACTTCAGTGGGCTGCTCGGGTTCCTGGTCTGCTGGTATCTGGTGTACCTCGTGGTCTACGGCGTCGTCGTCTCGGTCACCAACCCCCGTCCGATCGTGGTGGAGCGACTGGTGACCTCCACCCTCTACCTGGCCTCGGCCGTCGTGGTCCTGGCGTTGGGGAGCACCGTCGTCTACACGTTCGCCAAGGGCTGGCGGGCCATCGTGCACCTCAACTTCTTCACCCACGACATGGCCGGCGTCAGCCCGACCGCGCCGCTGACCCAGGGCGGGATCTTCCATGCCATCGTCGGCACCGTCATCGAGGTCGGGATCGCCGTGGCCGTGTCGGTGCCGCTCGGCATCGGGACGGCCGTCTACATGACCGAGGTGCGCGGCAGGGGCTCGAAGCTGGTGCGGACCATCGTCGAGTCGATGACGGCCCTGCCCGAGATCCTGGCCGGGCTCTTCGTGTACGTGGTGCTCGTCATCGGGTTCGGACTGTCCAAGACCGGCCTGGCGGTGTCGGCGGCCATGGCGGTGACGATGGTGCCGATCATCGCCCGGGCCGGCGAGGTGGCGCTGCGGGTGGTGCCGGGCGGTCTCCGTGAGGCGAGCAGCGCGCTGGGTGCGACCCACTGGAAGACGGTCACCCGGGTGGTCCTGCCGAGCGCGGCGGCGGGCCTGGTGACGGCCACGATCCTG
Organism: uncultured Acidimicrobiales bacterium; assembly: GCA_963841925.1. Taxonomy (GTDB): domain Bacteria; phylum Actinomycetota; class Acidimicrobiia; order Acidimicrobiales; family RAAP-2; genus Bog-756. The sequence goes on along the minus strand of CAWJER010000002.1, from coordinate 283,073 downwards.
GCCATCGCCCGCGGGATCGGCGAGACGGCGATCCCCCTCATCTGCTCGGGTGCCTCGAGTTTCACGAACTACAACCCGGTCCAGGAGCCGATGAACTCGCTCCCGCTGTTGGCCTACACCGAGTACAGCACCCACGAGCCCCTTGCCATCATCCGTGCCTTCGGCGCCGCCAGTGTGCTGTTGACGATGGTGCTGATCCTGTTCGTCGCGGCGCGGCTGGTCGTGCGCGAGCGCAGGTCTCGACGATGACGGCGCCGCGCAGGCGCCTGCGCCTCCTGCGTCTCGGAGCACTGCTGCTCGCGATGCTGCTCGGTGCGGTGCTGCTGTCCGCACCGGCCGGTGCCGACCCGCCGTCCCAGATCGACGGGTCCGGTTCGAGCTGGGCCGAGAACGCCGTCAACCAGTGGGTGTCCGACGTCCACTCCCAGGGAGTCGAGGTCGTCTACAGCCCCGACGGTGACTCGCAGGGCCGACAGGACTACGCCAACAAGGTGTCGGACTTCGCCGTGACCTCCGACGGCTACCAGGGTGTCGACCCGGTGACCGGCGTGTCCGACACCTCGGGAGGGCGCCCTTACGCGTACCTGCCGATCGCCGCCGGCGGCACCTCGTTCCCCTACCAGATCCGCTACGACGGCCAGCAGGTCGAGAACCTGCGTCTGTCAGGTCTCACGCTGGCCAAGATCTTCACCAACGTGATCACCAACTGGGACGACCCCGAGATCACCCAGGACAACAACGGACACGCCCTCCCGTCCCTGCCCATCACCCCCGTGGTCCAGTCCGAGGGGTCGGGCGCCACCAACCAGCTGACCAGCTACTTCGCCACCGAGTACCCGAGCCTGTGGAAGGCGTTCTCGGGACAGAGCGGCCCGACCGAGTACTTCCCCCGGCAGGGGGATCAGATCGCCCAGAACGGTTCCAACGGCGCCATGAACTACGTGGCCTCGAGCCAGGCCAACGGGTCCATCAGCTACGTCGAGTACTCGTTCGCCCTCAGCGTCAACTACCCGGTGGCCAAGGTGCTCAACGCCGCCGGCGACTTCACGCTCCCGACCCAGTACAACGTGGCCGTCTCGCTCGAGGCGGCCCAGATCAACATGGACCCGAGCTCACCGGACTACCTGCTGCAGAATCTGGCCAACGTCTACACCGACACGGATCCCCGCACCTACCCGCTCTCGTCGTACGTCTACATGATCGAACCCACCGGATCGGCCCCGGCGGAGACCTCGATCACCACCGGGAAGCGCCAGGCACTGGCGGACTTCGGCTACTACTCCATCTGCCAGGGGCAGAAGGAGATCGGGCCCATCGGGTACTCGCCGCTGCCGGTCAATCTGGTGGAGGCGGGCTTCGGCCAGCTCCAGAAGCTCCAGACGGCGGACCCGGGAGTGGACCTGACCAACCTGAACATCCTCACCTGCAACAACCCCACCTTCGTCCTCGGCCAACCCAATACCAACTACCTGGCCACCATCGCGCCCCTTCCGCCGTCCTGTGACCAGGTTGGGGCCGGCCCCTGTGCCGCGGGCGTCACCCCGAACGGGATCGGTGCCACCCCGACGTCGTCGGGCTCCATCGCCGGCTCCGGGGCCTCCGGCGGGACCGCCTCGGCGGCACAGACAGGCGGTAGCGGAACGGGGGTGGGCTCGGCAGCGGTGGCTGGTGCGACCGGCGCGTCGTCGACGGGGGCGGGCGGCGCGGCGCTGTCCGTGGCCGGCTCGGTGGGCGGCGGTGCCGGCTCCACTCCTGCCGCTGCCACCATCGTCAACGCGACCCTGCCCGGGACCGGGGCCTCGACGCTGTTCCGGGCCTGGGGACCGCTGACCGTCGTGCTGCTCCTGCTGGTCTTCGGTATCCCGGCGTTCATCGGCATCCGACGGCTCCGTCGCCACCGGGGTGCGGCGTCATGAGTCGGCGACGCCGGACGGCCGTGGTCGTGCTGATCGCGGCGTTCCTGATGGCGATGGCCTCCGGCGTCCGGGCCTCGGCGGCCACGGAATCGGCGCCGTCCGATGCCACGACGTCCTCCACCTCGAGCGCCTTCTCGCAGACGGAGGCGATCAGTCGGGTCAACCAGGTGGGCGGCAGCGACGTCACCGTCGACACCCGAAACGTGACGCTCGACGTCAGTCAGACGGCCAACCTGCAGGGACGCCAGGAGATCCACGTCTCCTGGACGGGTGCGCATCCGACCGGTGGCATCGTCGCCGACGAGAACTCGCAGTACGCGCAGGACGAGGAGTACCCGTTCGTCCTCCTCGAGTGCCGGGGGGTCGACTCGGCGACTGCGCCCGCCAGCGAGCAGTTGAGTCCCCAGACGTGCTGGACCCAGACCTGGAGCGAGCACTACCAGGACGCCATCGGAGACCCCTACCCGCCGTACCGGATCGACCAGTACGCGTCCCCGACTCCGGAGCCGGCAATCGTCGGTGCACCGTCCCCGCTTCCGGCCTCGTGCGCGGGTGACGAGCTCGCGCTCGTCCAGCACTGGGTGCCGTTCGTTGCTGCCGACGGCCAGGTCTACGGCGGTGGTGCCGAAGCCTGTGCCGGTGAGCCACCCGAATCGGACGATGTCGGTGGATCCGCACTCCCGAGCAACGAGACCTTCGGCGTCACCGGTCTCGACGGAACGGGAAGTGCCAATTTCGACATCTTCACCGCGGCAGAAAACGCCTCGCTGGGCTGCTCGCAGACGGTTGCCTGCAGCCTGGTGGCCGTCCCGATCATGGGCGTCAGCTGCCTCGACACCGCCGGTGTGCCCACCGCCGACGTGGCGCAGTGCGAGGCGACCGGTGCGTTCGCGCCGGGGTCCGCACTGGTCGGTTCGGAATCGCCGGACCTGACGGTGAGCGGCTCCCTGTGGTGGACGCCGTCGAATTGGCGCAACCACATCAGCGTGCCGCTGCAGTTCGCCACCCCGTCCAACTACTGCACCGTCGCCGGCTCCCCGTCGCAGAGTGTGGTCGACATCTACGGATCGGAGCTGATGGTCCAGGCGACCAGCCAGTGGGAGCCGGACTTCTGCCTGGACCCCAAGCTGCAGTTCTCGTTCATCCACGTCCAGACGGGCGAGCCGCAGGCGCGCAACCTGGTGGCGAGCGGCTCGGCCGAGGCGGCGTTCACCAGCGAAGCGCAACCCGGTGGGTACGGCAAACCGGTCGTCAACGCCCCGGTGGCGGCCACGGGGTTCGCCATCTCCTACGCCATCGACGGCGCCAACGGCGAGCCGTACACCTCGCTCAAGCTCACGCCGCTGCTGCTGGCCAAGCTCCTGACCGAGTCCTACCCCAGTGACCTGTTCGTGAAACAGGCCGATCCCGCGGCGTTCGCTCACAGTCCCCTCAACATCACCATGGACCCCGAGTTCCAGGCACTGAACCCGGGGGTCGCACCGAATCCCGGCACCGGATTCGACGCCGCGTCCGAGCTCATCGCCATGTCGGGCCAGTCGGATGTGATGCAGGCGCTCACCCAGTACATCAACGCCGACCCGGCGGCCAGGGCCTGGCTCGACGGGGCACCCGACCCCGGGTCCGGGGGGATGACCGTCAACCCCGCCTACAAGGGAATCCAGCTCCCGGTGACTCAGTGGCCCCTGCTGTCGACGGTCGTCCCGACTTCCTACTACCAGTCCGACGACAACGACTGCCTCTACAACGACCCGGTTCCCTACCAGCCGCTGGTGGCTGCACCGTTGGCCAACCTGGAGTCGATCAGCGAGTCCCTGCAGTACACCAAGCCCAATTCGACGACCACCTGCTTCCAGCCGGAGCCCGGGACCACGCTCGGCGAGAAGATGACGACAGGCGGCAGACAGTCGGCCCCCAACCGGTTCATGATCGGGATCGCCCCCCTGGCGGACACGCAGCGCTACCTGCTCCAGTCCGCCGCCCTCGAGACGACGAGCGGCACCTTCGTGGCCCCGAGCGACGCGTCCCTGCAGGCTGCGGCAGCTCTGTTGACGCCGGATCCGACCACCGGCACCTGGCCGATCCCCTACGACACGTTCCGGCAGCCGGCCGGGGCGTCCGCCTACCCGGGGACCATGCTGGTGTACGCGGCGATCCCGACGACGGGGCTCCCGAAGACGGATGCCGCCGACTACGCGTCGTTCCTCCAGTTCGCGGCGACGACGGGCCAGACGACCGGATTCGGGGTGGGCCAGCTCCCCACGGGCTACCTCCCCCTGACCTCCGCGGACGGCCTCGGCAGCCTGGCGCAGTACACGCTGGCCGCGGCCGGTGATGTCGCCGCCCAGAACGGGCAGGTGCCGTCGCTGACGGCATCCACCTCCGCTTCCCCGTCCTCCGGCGCCCCGACGGCCGGCACGTCGGACACCGGATCGTCGGTTCCGGCGTCCTACGACTACGGGGTCCCGTTCACCCAGAGCGCCGGGTACGCCGGGGCGCCGCCTGCCGTCAGGGCGACCGACCGCAGACTCCCCTCCACCGATCGACTGGCGGCGGGTCTGGTCCACCCGGGCGCGGTGGTGTCGGCCGCGCTCTGGACGGGTGGGTCGCTCGTCGTGTTGGCCCTGGCCCTGGCTCTGGCTGGGGTGCTCGCCATCCCCACCCTCTTCGCCCTCGGAAGGCGCCGCGGGCGATGGTGATCGGCGTGGTGCCCGCCGACACGGACCGTGCGGGCGCGCCCGGGGACGCCGCCCAGGGTGCAGGGTCGGGCGGCCCCGACCACACGGGACCGGTGACCCCGGACGAGGGTGCCGAGCGCTCGGCGGAGCGTTCGGGACCGCCCACTCCCGGCCCGCTCCAGGTGGTGCTGGCGGCGGTGATGGTGCTGTGTGTGGCCGCCGTGTTCCTCGGGGTGTTCGCCTTCGGCCTCAGCGGGCTCCAGGAGCAGCGCAGCCAGCACCTGCTCTATGCGGAGTTCCGGGGGCTGCTCGACCCGTCGAGCACCATCGCCCCCAGCATCGGGGGCCGGATCCCGGCCGGAACGCCCGTGGCGCTGATCGATGCGCCGGTCGCCGGTCTGCACAAGGTGATCGTGGTGGAGGGAACCACGTCCGGTGATCTGCTGGCCGGGCCCGGGCACCGGTCCAACTCGCCACTGCCCGGACAGGCGGGCGCATCGGTGATCGTGGGCCGGTCCGCCACCGCAGGGGCGCCGTTCGCCGGGATCGCCGGGCTCCGCCGCGGTGAGACCGTCCACGTCCGGACCGGTCAGGGGGCGTTCCGCTACACCGTCGTCGGGAGGGTCGTCGCCGGTCATGCCCTGCCGAGCTACCGGTCCGACAGCGGTCTGCTCGTCCTGGTCACGTCCGCCGGCTCGGGCTGGGCCGGTCCCCTCGCCTCGGACCGCCTCGTGTACGTGGTGGCGCGGCTCGACGGCACGGCGGTCGCCACTCCCCGGGGCCGACCGAGGACCGTTCCGCCGGCCGCCACCCAGGGACACGTCGATCCGGCAGGACTGCCCTTCGCTCTCCTGTGGATGGTGGTCCTGATGGCCGTTTCCGCACTGTGCTGGCGGGCCTGGTACCGCTGGGGCCTACTGCGGACCTGGATGGTCGGGGCCCCGGTGCTCTTCGCCGTCCTGTGGGCGTTCAGCAACGAGGCGATGCGGCTGTTGCCCAACGTGTACTGACCCTCGGCCGGCTCCTCCCACCGGGCCGGGTGATCAGGGGGTCCTCCGCACCGTGCACCACCAGGATGGGCACCGCCACCCCGCCGGGGTCCTGGGTGCGGTCGGGCGAACCAAGGACGGGTTGCGGGCCGGATCGCGGGATTCGGACGGTCGGTCCGTGCGTCGTCCCGCCCCCGGGGCGCCGCCCGGGGACGAGTCACAGGGTGGTCCGTCCCGATCTGGAAGAATCCAGCCCATGTACATCTCCGCCAAGGTCGACTACGCCGTCAGGGCACTGTGCACGCTCGCCGCCACGGACACCCCGTTGACCTCGGAGTCGCTCGCCCAGTCCCAGGGCCTGCCGGCGAAGTTCCTGGAGAGCATCCTGAACGACATGCGCCGTGCCGGACTGCTGACCAGCCAGCGTGGGCCGGACGGTGGCTACCGCCTTGCCCGGCCCGCCGGCGAGATCACCGTTGCCGACATCATCCGACCGCTCGACGGCCCACTGGCCGAGATCCGCGGGCTGCGACCCGAGGCGGCCAACTACGTCGGGGCGGCCGAGCACCTGCAGGCCGTGTGGGTGGCCGTGCGGGCCAGCCTGCGCTCGGTGCTCGACGAGGTGACCATCGCCAGCATCGTGTCGGGCGAGCTGCCCGACTCGGTGACCCGTCTGACCGCCGACCCCGAGGCCTGGCGCTCACGCTGAGCGGGCCCGTCGACCGCCCCGGCCGTTCAGCCGGCCGCGGCGGCCAGGCGTTGGAGCACGGTCACGAATGTCTCGATGCCCTCGGTCTCACGATCGGGGTCCTTGGCCGTGTCGTCCCAGTGGCGCAGGGCGAGCGCCTCGGCCCGGCCCGGGTGGTCCTCGAACCGGGCCACGGCGTCCGGGTCGAGCAGGCCGCCTTGGGACTGGAGCGTCCGGATCGAGGTGGGGGAGAGGGTAGCGAGGTAGTCGGGGTCCACCGTGCACCGGTAGCGCTTGGCCACGACGTGCAGAGCGATGGGGCGGCCGACTCGGGGACCGAACCGGATGGCGGCCCACCGGGCACCCACCGCCTCGTGGTGGTCGTCGTCGGCGGTCAGGTCGATCCGCGGTCCGTGATCGGCCGACGCCACGAGATGGCCGACGTCGTGGAGGAGGGCGGCGGCCACGAGATGGTCCTCCACCCCGTCGGCCTTCGCCAGAGCGGCACACTGCAGGGCGTGCCGACGCTGGTCGACGACCTCTCCGTGGTGCTCGGCGCCGCGTTCGACGAAGATCCGCACCACGTCGTCGGCTGCGTCCATCACGTCCCCCTCTGGTCGGCCACCTGCGCCCGACGAGGCTACCGGTCGGACGGCGAGGGGCCGTCGGCAACTCGAGGGGTGCGCCCCGGCGGGCCTTCGAATGGGGAGCACCGGCCGTCGGGTCCCCAGGGCACCGGTGCCGGTCCCGCCCGCAGCGCCGTTCCGTCCGCCAGATCACTCGCCGGTGCCGCCCCCTGGGAGGAATCCGAGGTTGCGGGCGTCCTTGACGAAGCGATTGGCCAGCTGGCGGGACACGCCGAAGATGTCGGCGATCTCGGTGATGGACATGCCGTCCTCGAGGGCGGCGGCGACCACCGCGGCCCGGATCTCCCGGCGGCTGGTCTCGAACTCGGCCAGGATGCGGGTCAGGTCCCGGCTGCGATCCGCCGACCGGGTCTGCTTGGTCGACTCGGACAACCTGGTGCCCGCTCGCAGCCGTGCGATGTCCTCGTCGTTCCAGGCGCGCTGGGTGTCGAGCCGCTCACGCAGCCGGTCGCCGGCCTCCGAGTAGCGCCCGATGAGTTCGATCACCCGTTCGATCGCCGGATCCATTCGGGACAGCCTACGGCCACTGCGCGACGAATTCCCAATGATCCCGGTGGGAATGGTCTACAGCTGGGGGAACCCGAGGCTCGTGACCGGAGCCGCCCGGAGCGCCCCGGGTCCTGACGACGGACGTGCAGATGCCCTGACCTGCGGGAAAACAGGTCAGGGCACCAGCGGATGGAGCGTATCCCGCGAGGGGGGCTTCGACCTCCACGCCGCTACGCGTCCGTCCACCGGCACTCGTGGCACCAGGGACGGGCATGCGGTGACCGGGTCGGAGCGGCCCAGCGCCACTGGAGCCGGGGCCGTGCAGCGTCTCGGGTCATGATCCCCTGGGCACGACGGTCTGCCAATTGGCGACCGAGGGTTCGGTCAGTCCGGCCGGCCCCTGGCCGAACACCCGCAGGATGTTGCCGGTGATCGCCTGCACCTGGCCCGCGGGGCATCCCGGGGCGCCCACCGTGCACGAACTCATCGAGTAGATCCAGTTCACGGTGCCGGTGTCCAGGACTCCGGCCCCGCTGACCGGGTCCGTGTAGTAGGTCATGTCCGAGTAGGTGTCGCCGGCCCACGTCCCCTCGTTCGTGTAGACGAGCGCGAGGGGGATGGGCGAGTGGCCCAGGACCTGGATGTCCTGCGGCATCAGTGCCGATTCGCTGAGGTGGTCCACGTCGGACATGACGACGCCGGGAAGTAGGGATCCCGCCTTGAGGCCGGTTCCCCTGAACACCCAGCTGGTCGGGTCGGCCACCACGAACGGAACGTTGTCCGCACCCTTCAGGTAGCCGCTGTAGAGCTCCCCGGTGAGCGTCTCGGGAGGGAGGTCCGTCGGGGGGGAGGCAAAGGTGTTCCCCGTCACCTGTGCGGGATCGCCCACGCCGTCGAGCGGATCCGCCGAGGAGTCCCGGTAGTCGACCACCTGCCGGTCGGGACCCAGCGGCGACGCCTCGAGTCTCACGTGACGCAGGACGGCGGCAGCGCCGAAGAACACGATGTTGACCCCCCGGTCCGTGGCGTTCACCACCGCCTGGCGCTCGTCATAGGACCAGGTCTCGTCATGGCCCAGGGACAGGACGGCCTTGTGCGCGAGGGCCAGCTCCGGATGCTCGCTGAGCGTGAGGTCGGTCACGTAGGTCACGTCGAGTCCGTGCTCTTCGCAGTACTGGATCAGGGGATACTCGTTGCTCAGGAAGTCCGACGCGCCGTAACCGGTGTCATAGGGGCGGTCCATGGAGAGGACCCTCGCCCGGTTGCACACCGGATAGGTACCCGACCCCGGTGGACAGCGCCCGACGCCCTGGTAGAAGGAGTAGCCGCCGTAGGTGTTCCATCCGACCTCGGTGAAGGTCCGGTTGACGACCAGGTAGGCCGCTTGGCTGCTCGGGTCCCATACCGTGAGTGGGATGTAGCCCTCCTGGCCCCCACTCCCGGTGAGCTTGAGCAGGTAGTCCCCCTGCACGAACGACTTGGTGACGGGCACCGTCAGCGAGCTCGTCCAGTTGTCGCAGCTCACCATGTTCACCCCGGTGGTCAGGGGGCAGGCCGGCTGGAGCTGCCCGGGAACCGCCGCCGACGTCCATACCGCCCGGGCACCCAGGCCCCGATACCACCCCATCCGGTAGGCGGTCACCGTGAACGTCGCCGACGGCGTGCTCACATAGAGGTTGGCGGAGTCGCCGACCTCGGCGTAGTTGAGGTTGGAGAACCCCACGATCTGGTTCTGCGGGGTACCGGGCGGGATCCGCCAAGAGGAAGTCCCTCGGCGTGCATCCTCTTCCACGACCCAGCGCGCCTCGATGCCGGCCCTGCCGGGGAAGGTCGCGCTGAGCGCGGCGGCCCGGACCCGCTTCGACATGGTCGGCGTCGAGGTCGAGGGCACGTGCGTCTGCCCCGTGACGACGATGACGACGATGACGACGATGACCAGGGTCCCTCCGACGACGAGCGCAGTCCGATGGGTCCATGTCATCCGATGTCTGGAATGGGACGAGGTGATCGGGGCTCCTTGGCCGGTTGCTGGCATCGTTACTAGCAGACCCGTGCCAGTGGTCGGGGTCATCGATGTCGAATGAGCGGCAACTCCTGCGGACACCTCCGGCAGTGGAGGAGAATGTCGGAATGGCCCACCCGGTCTCCTACGAACTCGCCGACGGCATCGCGACGATCACCATGGACGACGGCAAGGCCAATGCCCTGTCACCGATCATGCTGGCGGCTGTCGACGAGGCACTCGATCGAGCCCGTGACGATGAGGCGATCGTCATCCTGTCGGGCCGGACCGGCATCTTCTCGGGCGGTTTCGATCTCGAGGTGCTGGGTGGAGGCGGCCCCGATGCCGGAAGGATGCTCGAAGGGGGGTTCCTCCTGGCGCTTCGACAGTTGGAGCATCCGTTTCCCGTGGTGATCGCATGCACCGGTCATGCGATCGCCATGGGGAGTTTCTCCTCCTGTCGGGCGACTACCGCATCGGGGTCGAGGGCCCGTACCGCGTGGTGGCCAACGAAGTGGCCATCGGGCTCACGATGCCTCGAGCGGCGATCGAGATCTGTCGTCTTCGGCTTGCGCCGGCGCACTTCCAACGGGCGGTGCTGCTCGCCGAGACCTACACGCCCTCAGATGGTGTTGCGGCTGGATTCCTGGACCGGGTCGTTCCCGATACCGCCCTCGGGCCGTCGGCGATCTCGCTGGCGGAGTAGTTCGCCAGACTCGATCCACACGCTCATGCATCGACGAAGGCCCTGGCCCGCGCCGCCGCCGTCGACGCCATCCGAACAGGGCTCGCAGCCGACCGGGAGATCTTCCACCGCCTGGAATAGGCGGACGCGCCCGTGGAGCGTCCTCGGAGTCGGGGGCGCACGATCCGTGGCCACGAGCAGGCACAGGCGGTGACCGGGAACCGTCCAGAGCATCCTGGTTGCCAGACCATCGCGGACAGGCGTGACCGACCACGCGTCGGCCCGCTGCCTGGGGGCCACGTGGGCGCCGACTGCCTGCACCTTCCCGGTGTCCACGAAGTCCTCCTGGTCGACGATCCCACCCCACGCAGTCCGGACGCACCGGACCGCCCGATTCCGATGGACGATCCATCCCGTGTCGTCCGTTGCCCGGTCCCCGGAGTTGCGGCAGACCGTTGTCCGCCGTGGGGGTCCATGGACAGGATCTGGTGGACTTCGCCCTTCAGCCGACATCGGGAAAGTGACGCAGGAACGCCCCGATACCTGCCTTTCCGTGCGGCCCCGCTCCCGACGTTCGCGGACTCACCCCCGAACGCCAGCGCCCCCGCTACAAGGTGGCGAGATAGGCATCGAACTTGACGAAACTGGTCTCGAGCCCGGCCTGGGCCTCTGGGCTCATGAACATCGCGGGCACATTGGTCTGATGGGTGACCGTCTCCGTGCGCCCGTCGCCGAGGTCGTTGAACACGATGGCGGTGGTCATGCCGCCTGCGACGTCAGCTTCGGTGAACGAGAACGCACGGGGTGGATCGAACTCCACGAATACGCCGTGCGTCGGGTACTCCTCCCCGGTCTCGTCGTTGACCATCACCGTTTCGAAACGCCCACCAGGACGGGGCTCGATGGTGATCCTGTCGAGCGGCGTACTCACTCCGATCGGCCCCCAGAAGTGGGTCAAGTGGGCGGGTGTGGTCATGCACTCGAAGACGACATCCGGTGGGGCCTCGAAGATCCGTGTGATGGTCAGTTCGCCCAGTTCGGTCGGTGCGTCGCTCATGGTGTCTTCTCCTTGTCGTGGGTCATGCGCTTCAGGTGCTGCTCGAGCTGGTCGAATCGCTCCTTCCAGATCTGCCGGTTCTTGGCGATCCAGTCAGTGGCGGCCTCCAGCGGCGCCGGTTCGAAATGACAGGGTCGGTACTGTGCGTCCCGACCCCGTGAGATCAATCCGGCCGCTTCGAGCACCTTGAGGTGTTTGGACACCGCCTGGAGGCTCATGTCGAACGGCTCGGCGAGCTCGTTCACCGTCGCTTCGCCTCCTGCAAGGCGGACCAGGATTGCCCGTCGGGTCGGATCTGCCAGGGCGGCGAAAGTCTGACTGAGCGGATCGTTTGCCATGTGTATTCAACTGATGAGATTATCAACTCACCGGTTGATTATTCACCGCCACGAGCCGGATGTCAACCCAGGTAGGTGTTCGACGTCGACCGGTCTGTCGGCGCGACCGCGACCGCCGGGGTGCACCGGTCGTCTGAACGGTGACACTCCGAGGTTGGCAGGCACCGGTCACCAGACGACGCGCACCGACCCGGGGTGCCGGCTGAGAGCGTCAGAGTCGCCGGAGCATCGTCGACAAGATCTGCTCGTTCTGGGATCCCGTCAGTCCACTAGCGGAAAGCGCCGCCACGTAGCCGTCCTTGGTCGCCGCCATGATCGAGGGATAGCTGGTGGTCCCGGTCACGGGCAGCGGCTGGTGGGCATGCCAGTACGCCGTGCCACCGTCGACCAGCACCTTCATGAAGGTGGGCGCAGGCACCGACCCCCCCGAGGGAAGTGCCAAACCGGTTGTCGGACGTCGGCCATCGTGGGCCCTCTCGAATGCCGAAAGTGCCGCCTCGGACCAGGTCACGTAGGCGAGCACGGAGATGCCCTGTGTGGAGCGCGGGTAGGAGCAGTAGCTCAGCTGGTTCGTCGACGCCTCCTGTTGCGGAAGGCAACTACTGCCTACCGCAACGATCGGTTCCGCCTCTTACTGTGACATCAGGCTGCGCGCCTTCACGGGCTGGGGCCGGGACGCCGAGGTCGGAGATCCACAGGCGGCCAGGACCCAGCCGAAGACGCCCACGATCACCAGTGCCGCCAACTGCCTCACCGGTCGCACGATCGACACGGCTGCATTCTCCTCGACGGCGGCCTCCAACGCCCCCGTGGCCGTCCCCGATCTGCCTGACCGAGACTTCACGGGCGGCTGGAGCTGGGCGAGCACACCCCGATCGACAACCGCCGCCGACCCGGCGATGGCGGGCAGCGCAGATCTAAGTGAACTGTGCGGTGGCACCCGCGACAAGCTGGCACCCCAGACGGGATTCTGGCGGATGTGGCCCAGTAGCGACCAGGGCGGCGCGGTCGCTGCGGGCAGGCGCACATGGGTCGTGCTCGCGTTGTGGGCCGGCGTCCCGTCGATGATGTCAGTCGGCAGTGCTGAGGGTGTCCGCCGGAGGGGTTGTCCCTCGAGGCCCGGCGCAGGGGTCCATCGCCGAAGCCACGCACGACCACCCCCGGAGCCGAGGTCACGGGGCAGGCGCGGGGACCTTCACCGTTTGATCTCGACGAGCAGTACCCACGCGTTGATCGCCGCCGATACGAAAGCAAGCAGGATTGCGGCAAGTACCCAGTAGAGGCCTCCCCCCGCGCCGGCGGCCAGGCTCACACCTCCGACAATCAAACCGATGCTCGGGAGCAACAAGGTGGCCAGGTGTTCGATCCTCCAAGACAGTGGTTCACCTGGGGTCTCCTTTCCGCGGGCGACCCACGTGGCCTGCACGGCCACGATGGCGCCCGTAGCCGCGATCTCGATCCCAAGGGCACGGTCACCTTGGCCCGGTGCCAGCGCCAACCCGGAAACGACCAGAGCACTCACCAAGATCCCGAGGGTTCCAGCTGCTCTGCCTGGTAGCTGGGGGAATTTCAGAATCTGTTCCAGGTTTATGGAGATAGCGACGAACAGCAGTCCGGTCAGGGCCGCTGCCGCCCCGATCGTGCCGATGAAGAAGTCATGCCAAGCCAAGGTGCTGTAGGAGACCACGGAACAGTCTGGCACTTCGATGCCGGATTGGGCAGCCTTCGACACATCCGAAGGTGCCGGTCGACGGCAGTTCGCGGACACCAACCACCGGGGCATGGGTAATGCACCCACAACCCGCGATCAGGGGCAGATGCATCGAGACGGTGAATTGGCGACGCTGCAGACAACTGCCCTCGACTTCAGCGACATAATGGTCGCATGTCGAATCGAAGCGTCCATCGGGTCGACTTCGGGTACTTCATCCGGCCCGCCGAAGAGACGGATGCAGGTGTGCCCAGAGTCGAGCCGAGCTTCGGCTACCTGATCGATCATCCTGACGGCGTTCTGCTCGTCGACACGGGCATGGGAGCCGACCCTGATGTTGACGAGCACTACCGTCCGGTTCGAAGACACCTGGGCGATGCAGTGCGCTCTGCCGGTTTCGATCTCGAAGATGTCACGTTCGTCGTGAACTGCCATCTCCATTTCGATCACTGTGGGGGAAATCCGATGCTCTCCGATCGCACGTTCTACGTCCAGCGGATCGAACTCGATACGGCCCGGGCCGCGGAGCACTACACGCTGCCCCAACTGATCGACCCGCCAGGCCTCGACTACGAGGTGCTGGAAGGAGAGGCCGAGGTGCTGGACGGAGTCATGGTCATCCCGACGCCGGGTCACACGGATGGACATCAGAGCGTCGTCGTGGCCTCTGGCGACGGGACGGTCGTGGTTGCGGGACAGTGCCACGATTCGGCCACCGCGTATGCCGCGGACGATCTTGCGCTGCGTTCCCGACTGGAAGGGAACTCGAAGGTTCCAGTGATCACGCCGGCATGGCTCGAACACCTGCAGGCATTGGATCCTCGACGCGTCGTATTCGCCCACGATCAGGCCGTGTGGGAGCCCCTCCACAGTTGAAGGACTGCGAACCCGGGCCCCCACACGGCGATCGGGGCACTGCTCCGAAGGCTCGCCAATGGATCTGAGTGTTCTCCTGGCAACAGGTCTTGCGGGCGTGTGTTCAGTCGTAGCTGTGAAGTGCCGATGTACTCCAGGTGATGTCTCTGGTTGCCAGATTGGAAGCGGCGCAGGTGGACTGGTTCCCAGCGCTCGTCGAGCATTCAGCCAATCTCGTAGTGGTTGTCGATGGATCGGGCGTAGTGAGCTTTGCCAACCCCGCCGCATTGGCAACGTTCGGAGTGTCCAATGAAGACGTGATCGGCTCGAACGCATTTCGCTTCATCTGTCCCGATGATCTGGAGCGACTGACCGGTCGCCTCGACGAGCTGCTCAGACGACCTGGAACGTCCAACACCGACAAAGTCCACTTTGTGTCATCCGGCGGCGACATCCGGGTGCTCGAAATCGTCGCCACAAACCTCCTCGACGACGAGGTCATTTCTGGCATCGTCATCAACGGCCATGACGTGACGGAGCGAGACCGCTACCTGGCGAGCTTGGAGGCCACTCTTGACGCCGTCACCGCGTCGGTCTCCACCATGGTCGAGCTTCGAGACCCGTACACAGCTGGGCATCAGCGGGAAGTGGCGGGGATCGCCATCGCCATCGCACGGGATCTCGCACTGTCAGACGACGAGGTCAGGGGGATCGAGGTCGCGGCGACGATTCACGACATCGGGAAGATCGCCATCCCCGCCGAGATCCTCGCCCGTCCCGGTGGTCTGAGCGTCGTCGAGTTCGAGATGGTCAAGACCCACAGCCTGGCCGGGCACGACATCGTGGCTGAGGTCCCGTTCCCCTGGCCCGTCGCCGAGATGATTCTCCAACACCACGAGCGTCTTGACGGAAGTGGCTACCCGAGAGGCCTCGCAGGGGAGGAGATCCTCTTCGGTTCGCGAATCGTCGCCGTCGCCGATGTCCTCTCGGCGATGTCAGCGCATCGTCCGTACCGTGCGGCACTCGGGAAGGCGGCCGCCCTGGACGAGTTGCAGGCAAACCGCGGACGGCTCTACGACACAGACGCCGTTGACTCCCTCTTGGGAATCGCGGGCCGTCATGGTTCCGATTTCGCCGACTGGTCGATCTAACGGCGTGTGCTCGATGACCACCGGTCCGCGATCTGCCGGTGGGAAGCAGTCCGCGGGCGGCGATCACCGTCACTGGGTGATGCACCCCCACCCGGCGATCAGGCATTCCCCTCGGGCCCGCCAAGAATCGATCCGTTGTTACCGCCTGGCAATGGACACGCCGGTACCCAATTCGCTCGTGTGGCGTCTGTCCGGCCGGCCGCTCGGCTGGGGCTTACTGCGCGATAGGGAAGGAGGCGGCACGGCAGTGCGGGCTGAGCCGACCGGCACGTCCCCCCGGTATACCGGTCGACCCGAAGACAATGCCGGAGCTGGGATGCGGATCCAAACTCGACGACGTTGCCTGACGCAACCTTCCTCCCCATCAGTGAATTGACGCAGAGGCGAACGACCATTACCGGCGAGTAGTGCCCTCGAAGTGCGACTCCCACCCGGCGACACGTGCTATTGCCCGACCCGTTCGCGACCACGACAAACAGGCGGGGTCCGGGGGCCGGGGGACTCACGCGTGAGTGCGGCCACCGGATTCGTCGCATGTCGGGAATGGCCGGAGACGCGAACCCAAGAGGGCGGGCGAAGGCCGAAACCGGGCGCGAGTGGCAGGCATTTCCGGATCTCCCCGGCACCCATCTTTCGTGGCGCGAGATCGGCTGGGAGAAGCAGGAGCTTGTCGCCGACGGTGGGCAGGTCTGGGCGACCATGATGCGCCGAATCTTCAAGTGGTCGTGGATCGGGGCCGAGTCACGGAGATCGGTCGGTGACAGTCCGCGAGCGGCAAGAACCCGTCGCTGGAGATCGCGCCGCTATCCGGCGTTCCGGAATACCCGTGCCCTGGTGAGATGTCCGCCGGATCCAGTTCTTCCTCGTGCAGTCAGGGCGAAGGTGTGCCCCCCGGGTCGTGATCTCCGCCCAAGGCCAGGATGAGACCCTGGAGGTCGGCAACCGTCACCGTCAGCGCCGAATGACCCCTTCGTCGAAGACGAAAGGGCACCTTCTGATCGAAGTGGACGCAGACGCCCGCACGTGCGTTCGTGCCAAAGGTCAGGCCGTCGTCGACACGCGGCATGCGAGCCCCGACAGCCGTCCACCAGCGGTAGTCCTGGGTCAGGTGCGCCCCGACGACGTTCTGCAGGGGAGTCATGAGCTGCAGGAAGCCGAAGGTCGCAACGAACGAGGCCTCATCGGTAAGTGTGACGCCGTCCTTCGATGGTCGTACCAGGAATGAAAGCAGTGCGGGAAGGTACCGCCTGTCGATGTCGTATCCGAAGTGCTCAGCCATTCCGTCACCTCGCTCTCTTGGGGAACCATCCGGAGGTAGCCAATTCGCGTCGCACCACTATCGCGGGACGGACCTGCCGCCGGCGCAAGCAGTCTGACAGCAGAAGGCAAGTGGTCCAGCACTCCTGTTGAGGCCCACCCATCCGGCGTTCCAAACGTCCAGTTCCGATGCACGGCGCGGGCTCGTGCGGTTGGCGCTCGTGCCCCCAATGGCCTTGGATCATCCGGCCGCGGAGTGGCTTTGTCCTCTGGTCGAGCGCTGCGCCGGGGGTCACGGTGGACATGCAGCCGGGTCCACGAGGGTCCGGTGCACGTCGCGAATGTGAAGAAGGCGAGACGACATGGCTGGAAAGTCGGATCAGATCAAGGGTCAGGCGAAAGAAGCAGTCGGCGACCTGACCGGGAACAAGGACCTCAAGGCAGAAGGCACAGCGGACCGCCAGGCCGGTGAGGTCAAGGAAAAGGTCGGGAAGGTCGAGGAAAAGGTCGACGAGGCCATCGACAAGGTGAAGGGCGCACTCCACAAGAAGTAGGGATCCGTCGTCCATCCAGCGGTCCCTGGGGCTGTTCACGATGGTTGGTCAGCTGGGGACCGGCGAGGACACCATGGCAGCGGGTCAGCTCGGGCGCTACGCCTGGTGTCGAAATCTGGGTTGCGCGTCTCGCTGCCCAAGAGAGTCGGGAACTGTGTACATCGGCCTTGGAACGCTCGTCTTCGTCCTGGTAGTCCTGGGAATCGTCTACTTGGTCCGTCGGGCGTAGCTGCTCGTGGGGCCGTCGTCAGCTGGGGCGCCATGCACGCACCCGGCGATGTGTCCGTTTGTCGTGGGCACGAACCAGACAAGAGGATGGAGGCACACGGCATGGGCTTGACCGGAATGGGATTCAGCACCGTGGCCATCGCCGCGGGTGCGATCATGTAGGGGGCGGTGACCTATCAGAGGAATGGCTTCCGATTCTCGACGGTAGGGGTCATTCTCATGGTCGTCGGGGCCATCCGTCTCGTGATCGCGACGATCGTGTTCGTCGTGTCGCGGCGTCCCGCGGGCGGACGTCGGCAGACGTACGACAAACAGACCGTCGATGCGGAAGGCCGATCGACCGAGGTCCACGAAGTGGTCAAGTAGTCACGGGGGGAGCTTCTCGCCGAACTCCCGGCCCCGGCGGCCGATCTACACCACCTGCAGAACTAGCATCTCCAACTCGTCGAGCGACGTCTGGAGTCCGCCCTCCATTCCCGAGGCGATCGCCGCGTCGCGGATGTCTTTGGTCGGGTAGTGGCCCAGGATCTTCAGCGTGGTGACGCCATCGGACTCATCGAAGGTGACCGTGCTGAGGGCTTCGGCGTCGGGGGACATCTCGAATACCTCAGTCCTCACGAGGCGATGCGACCGCTCGATCTCCCGGTACACGCCGCTGAAGGCCACCTCGAAGCCACCATTGGCAGTCATGACCCACCGCCAGCGACCACCGATCCGCAGATCGATCCGGGCCTCGGTCACCTGACCCCGATCGCCCGCCCACCAGCGCTTGACGAGCTCGGGTGTCGTCCAGGCGTCGAACACGAGGTCTGCAGGTGCATCGAACTCTCGGGTGATCAGGATCTCGTTGTCCGACGGCAAGGTAAAGACTGCAGTGCCGCGTCGATTGCCGATTGAACTGCTCATGTCGCTTCCTCCTTGGTCTGAAGCTCGACGAGGACGTCGTCGAGCTTGTCCAGCCGGTTATCCCATGTGGACTCGAAGCCGCGCACCCATTCGTAGACGGGTTGCAATGCCGGCCCATTGACCCGGTACCAGCGACGCCTTCCATCAGCTCGCGGTGGACACCAACCCGACCGCACGGAGCACCGCGAGGTGCTTCGACACCTGGGGTTGAGTCAGTCCAAGCCGATCGACGAGCTCGCCCACGGTGGCCTCATCCGTGCCGAGTGCGCCAAGAAGTGCACGACGGCTGCCTTCCGCGACAGCATTGAACGCATCGGCTGTCGTCGGCGTGCGGGCCACGCGGTCATCATATGCTCATATCGGGATATAGCAAGCCCTGGCGCCACCATGGCCGATCACCCGAGTGACGTGCGACGACACCAGGACCGACGCCGATACTCCAGGGCGGCCCCCCCATCCGCACTGGTGGCCAAGGCAGCGACCCGGGGACCGTTGCACCACTACCGTTGATGGACGAGTGGCGGCCGGCAAGCACAATTCGATCGACAACTGCGACCGATCCGGCGATCCGGGAGTGGTGACCCAGGAGTGCAGGCGAGTGGCGTGGCCGTTCAGGCGCGTACCGAGCGGCTGTCCTCATCGGGGATCGGTGCCAAACCTGCACGGGATGGAGATCCCCCTGCTGCGCTCGGCGATCTTCGACTACCCCGAGTGGTTCTGCACCCCCACAGAGGACCCAGAAACGTCTCGGCTACCGTTCCCCAGCCGAATTCGAGAAAGCGGCAGTGGCCAAATCAACTGTGCGCGTCAGAGCGGGTCAATTCCACGGGTGGCCGAACCTGGTAGTTGAGCCGCCTGACCTGATCAGCTTACGGAAACCCCGCCAAGAACCTGTTGGCACCCTCCGCGACGTAAGAGCTGATCAGATCCGGCCGGACGTGGAACATGGTGGCAAGCTGCTCAACCGACATCCCGCCTTCTACCGCGTCGCAGACGACGACCTTGCGGAGCTGGTGGCGAGCATCGAAGAGCCTGGTCATTGCGGCATCAGCGGCTTGCTGTGCGTCGTAGATGGAAATCTTCTCGAGTCCGTCGACCGCAGTGGCACCTTCGCTGAGCATGGTCAGCGCCTGGCGGATGAGGTCTTCGTTCTCCTCTAAGCGGAGCCGCAGGGCGCGATTCGACTCCGACAGGCGGTGAAGCGCCGCAATGAGAGTGGAGTGTGATGGGGCCATGCCTCTCCCGTCTCGCCGATCGATACCGAGTGGCCCGATAGCCGGGGACCCCTTGCCTTATCGGAAGTTGGCCTTCCCAAGTTGAGGCCGGGCTTCTGCCACACGCCGTTTACCGGACATCCACCTACCTGGCGATCAGGGACATCCTTGGTGTTGATGCCCCTCCAAGTGGTGTAGTTCCCCAGGGTCCGCCAGCGATGTTGGCCACAGGGTGATCTTCGGTTGAACCATCAAACTCAACCAGGGAGGACCACCCAGTGGCCATCTCAGATTCTGACCTCAACGACCTGCTCGATGTGATCCGTTCCGGCGGCGACATCGACGTCTTCCGACACGGCATCACGATGCTGCTCCAGGGACTCATCGACGCCGAGCTCGCATCCACCATCGGGGCCGCTCCCTTTGAGCGGACAGAGGCAAGGACCAACCAGCGCAACGGCTCTCGGGACCGGACGCTGTCGACCAAGGCGGGCGATGTCGAGCTCAAGATTCCGAAGCTCCGGAAGGGCAGCTTCTTCCCGTCCATCCTCGAGCGACGCCGGAGGATCGATCGGGCTCTCTACGCGGTGGTCATGGAGGCCTATGTCCACGGCGTCTCGACCAGGAAGGCCGACGACCTGGTTCAGGCACTCGGCCTCGACTCGGGCATCTCCAAGTCCGAGGTGTCCCGGATCTGCACGCTGATGGACGAAGACCTCGAGTCCTTCCGGACCCGGGACCTCTCCCATGTCGAGTTTCCCTACGTGTTCTTGGATGCCACCTACCTGAAGGGCCGGGTGGCCGGACACGTCACCTCCCGGGCCGTGGTGGTGGCCACCGGCGTGTCGATGGACGGCCGCCGGGAGGTCTTGGGCATCGCTGTCGGTGACTCCGAGAGCGGGGCGTTCTGGACCGAATTCCTCCGAGATCTGCGCACCCGGGGGCTCACCGGTGTCCGGCTCGCCATCTCCGACCAGCATCTGGGGCTGAAGGCAGCCATCGACTCGGTGTTCGTGGGCTCGGCGTGGCAGCGTTGCCGGGTCCACTTCATGCGGAACGTTCTGGCTCGGGTGAACAAGACCAACACCCCGATGGTCATCGCCGCCATCCAGACGATCTTCGCCCAGCCCGATGCCACGTCGGTGCGGGCCCAGTTCGAACGGATCACGGCCACCTTGGAGTCCGAGTTCGCCGATATTGCCGGCATGCTCGATGGGGCCAGAGAGGACCTGCTGGCTTTCGCTTCCTTTCCTGAGGCCCACTGGCGC
The DNA here is from genome assembly GCA_963841925.1 of uncultured Acidimicrobiales bacterium. Classification (GTDB taxonomy): domain Bacteria; phylum Actinomycetota; class Acidimicrobiia; order Acidimicrobiales; family RAAP-2; genus Bog-756. The sequence continues at coordinate 262,440 of CAWJER010000002.1, read as the reverse complement.
AAGACCTGGTCGACCAATCCGCTGGAGCGCCTCAACCGGGAGATCAAGCGGCGCAGTGACGTCGTCGGAGTGTTCCCCAACGATGCCAGTGTGTGCCGACTGGTTACCGCCGTGGTGCTGGAGACCCACGACGAGTGGGCCGTCGCCGACCGGCGCTACCTGTCAGAGATCTCCATGGCCGAACTCCGCAAGCTCGAGGCCACCCGGGCCACCATCGAGGTTGAGTCAGAGGCTGAACCGCCCGCCCTGGCCGGCTGAACTGGCCTACTTTCGGGGCCATGGCAACGGTCCCCGAAACCGCCATCGCTGCCGTTCGAGCCCTGTGCGACGAGCGGCTTCGTGATGTTGATCACCTCGAAGTCCGGCTCGACGTGGAGGTCGAGGAGTCGGCCATCTCTATCGTCGAGCGCCACGCTCCATTCGTAGGGGTCGGCGAGTGGACGGCCACGCCCCTGGCTCAGCTCCGGCTCGAGGACGACGGCGCCTGGACGATGTACGCCACCGACGATGACGACCAGTGGGAGCTGTTCATCGACGTTGCTGACCACCAGCCTCTGGAGGTTCTCCTGACGGAACTGACCGAGGATCCGAGCAGCTATTTCTGGGGCTGACAGTGCCCGGGTGACACGGGAATCAACGCGACCTACGATCACCTCAGCCGGAGATCAGTTCTCCACCACTTGGCGGGACGTCATCTCTAGGCAACGATGCACGGGCGCGAGGGGTGCCCAAGTCGTGCCTGATCGAGACTTGAGGCAGACGCCACTCCGATTACCGGGTCCTCCATGCACAATGCACGTACACGCCGCCGGCAGCGTCCGCAGCGTGACCCTGGCCGTTTCGGTTTGGCTCAGGTCGTCCGCACCAGGCGCAATCGACCCGGTCGAAACCGTCGCCACCATGATCGGACGCCCGGGTGGACGATCGCCGCGGCTTGCCGAGGTGCTGGGACGGCGTCCTCCTTTACCCCCGACGAACCCACCCCATTGGCGACGTGCACCAGGTGCCCCGTCCGTGGTCCGTGTCCGGCGTTCGCGCTGGCCCACCGGGACGTCGTGGGCGTATGGGGCGGCAAGACCGAACGGGAACGAGTCACGCGGGCCCCGGCGGAACCGGTGCCGATTGAACATGGCACTCAACGGGGGTACTCGACAGAATCCGCCTGCCGGGTCGGTCACTGTGCGGCGTGCCGCGAGGCGCACACCCGCTAGGTGCCCGACTGGAGGGAAGCGTCAAGGACGGTGACTGCGTCGTGATGGACCTCGACACTGCCCCCGGGCTTGTCGACGATGGGGGAGGGGCGGGTGTCGCTCCCGTGATAGCTCCCAAGGCGCCGCCTTGCGATAGGGCTGGTTGGGCAACATCGCCGCCCAGTGGAGAAGTTCTCGCGTCGTTTCCGCGTCTTGGGGGCCGCCTTGGACAGGTGCCTCGGACGGACACGTGCCCCTGATCTGCAGGAACGCAGGTCAGGGGCACCGTGGAGGTGGCGGGAATCGAACCCGCGTCCTCCGGCTTCTCAGTAGGTCTTCTCCGAGCGCAGCCGGCGGTGGATTGTCGGGACCCGTTCCGCTACCGGCGGCAGGTCGGGTCCGTATCCGACTGAGTTGTCCCTGACGGCCCGTCGGCGCAGTCGTTCAGGTGAGTCCCACTAGATGGCGCCCGGTTCCGGCCCGTAGGACTGAGACCGGTCGGACGTCGCAGTTTCTAGGCTGCGAGCGCGAGCTGAGGCTCGGCGTTTGTTTTTGGTTCCGGCTCTTTTACGTGGATCCGGAGACCACGGCTCGCTTCTCCTACATCGACGACCGGAGTCGAAGCCTGTCACCCCCTGGGCAGCACCACCGACCGCACGCCTTGTGCGGCCGATCCCCCATGATACCGCCCCCCGGTGCCGGCGCCTACGGCATCGCTCCGGAGGCCCAAGGCGACGGTCGGTCCCGATCACCCCGGTCCGACCCGGCGCTACGACCGGCTCTTGGCCACCGACCGGGCCTCGCGGGCGGCATCACGGCCGGCGTCCCTGGCGGCAATGGCCTGGCGCTTGTCGTACTGCCTGCGGCCCCGCGCCAGCGCCAGCTCGACCTTGGCCCGACCGTCCTTGAAGTAGATGCTGAGCGGCACCATGGTTAGCGAGTTCTGCTTCGACTTGCCCATCCACTCGTCGATCTGGCGGCGGTGGAGGAGGAGCTTGCGTCGGCGGTCAGGGTCGTGGGCGCCGAACCCGGTGGCCTGTGCGTACGGAGGGACGTGCACTCCGAACAGCCACATCTCGCCGTCGTCGATCCGGGCATAGGAGTCCTGGAGGGCGATCCGTCCCTCGCGCAGCGACTTCACCTCGGACCCCTGGAGGACGATCCCGCACTCCACCGTGTCGATGATCTCGTAGTCGTGCCGGGCCCGTCGGTTGGACGCCACGACACGGTTCATCTCCTTCGGCGCGCCCTTCACCCCGGACCCCTTGGCGCCGGCCTGGGCGCCCGCGCCCTTCTTCTTCGCCGCGGCCATGTCCCTCGACGGTAGTCGCCCGGTCCCGGGCGACCTTCCTCTAGCGTGAAGGGGCCATGCTCACTCTGCCCCGGACCGTCCACGACCAGATGGTGGCCCACTGCCTGGTCGGCCTCCCCGACGAGGCCTGCGGACTGCTGGGCGGCGATCCTGCCACCGGCCACGCCACCACGTGTTACCCGACCCGGAACCTCGCAGCCTCCGCCAAGCTCTATACCGTGGACCCGAAGGAGCACCTCCGGGCCGACCGGGACGCCGAGTCCCACGGTCGTTCGATCATCGGCGTCTTCCACAGCCACACGCATACCGAGGCCTACCCGTCGCCCACGGACGTGGCCCAGGCACCCGACCCGGCGTGGCACTACGTGCTCGTGTCGCTGCGCGATACCGAGCCCATGGTGCGCAGCTACCGCATCGTCGACGGATCCATCGAGGAGGAGCCGGTCCGCCTGCTGGACCGATAGAATCCTCACCCGGAAGGTCATGATTCGACACCGGGCCGGGCGTACCCTCCGGTCGACCTGTGGCCACGCATCGCAAGGACCGATCCCTCCCCGGGACGGTGGAACGCAAAGGAGCACCTGTGCCCGTCCAAGTCAACCTTCCCACCGTGCTCCGGCCCCACGCCGGGGGAGAGCGGACCGTGCCCGTCGACGGCGCCACCGTCGGCGAGGTGCTGACGGCGTTGGTGGCCCGGTACCCGGGCATGACCGGCCAGGTCATCGACGACTCGGGCGCACTCCACAAGTTCGTGAACGTCTACCTGAACGACGACGACGTGCGGTACCTGTCGGGCGTGGACACCGGCGTCGGCCCCTCGGACGAGCTCTCGATCCTGCCGGCTGTCGCCGGTGGAGCGCTCGACGGGGTCCACCTCCGTCGATGACCGCCTACGGGTCGGTCCTGGACCTCATCGGCAACACGCCCCTGGTCGACATTTCGTCGCTGAGTCCCAACCCGGACGTCCGGATCCTCATGAAGCTCGAGGGCCAGAATCCGGGAGGCTCGGTCAAGGACCGCATCGCACTGGCCATGATCGAGCAGGCCGAGCGCGACGGGGTCCTCACCCCCGGTGCAACCCTGATCGAGCCGTCATCGGGAAACACCGGCATCGGCCTGGCCCTCGTGTGCCGGATCAAGGGCTACCGGCTGAAGGTGGTCCTGGCCACCAACGTGTCGATCGAGCGGCGCCAGCTGCTCGAGTCGTGGGGTGCCGAGATCATCGAATCCCCCGGGTCCGAAGGGTCCAACGGTGCGGTGCGTCGGGCGCGCGCCCTGGCCGCCGAGCACCCCGAATGGACCTTCCTCTACCAGTACGCCAATCAGGCCAATCCGAGGGCGCACTACGAGACCACCGGGCCCGAGATCTGGTGTGACTGCCCCGAGATCACCCATTTCGTCGCCGGCCTCGGCACGTCGGGAACGCTCCTCGGGGTCGGACGCTTCCTGAAGGAGCAGAACCCGGACATCAGGGTGCTGGCCATCGAGCCGCCGGCCGGCGAGCTGGTCGACGGGCTGCGCAACCTCGACGACGGCTACATCCCGCCGATCTTCATCGAGAACCACGGGGACGAGCTCCTCGACGGCAAGCGCATCGTGCGCCCCCGTGAGTCCATCGAGTGGACCCGCCGCCTGATGGACGTGGGGATCTTCGCCGGGATCTCGTCGGGGGCCATCCTGGCCGGCGCCGTCAGGACCGCCTCGACCCTCGAGTCGGGGGTGATCGTCACCGTCTGTTGCGACGCCGGGTGGAAGTACCTCTCCACCGGGGCCTGGACCGATGACCTCGACGTGGTCGAGGCCCGGGCCAAGGAAATCACCTACTTCTAGTGTCCTGTCCGGCTGATTAGCCGCGAAGTATCGCTGATTCGGGAATTTCCCTCGTCCGGTCGTGCTCTCCGATGTGAGCCAACATTGGAGGTGCCATGTCCACCCGAGGACGTCCGACAGCTGTCATCGAACTGACCGACGCCGAACGCGAGACCTTGCAGCGTTGGGTGCGGCGACACAGCTCGGCCCAGGCACTCGCGCTGCGATCCAGGATCGTGCTCGCGTGCGCCGAGGGGATGACCAACCAAGAGGTCGCCACCGCCGAGCGGGTGCATCCGGCGACCGTGTCGAAGTGGCGACGCCGGTTCGCGGTGGACCGACTGGAGGGTCTTGGAGACGCTCCCCGACCCGGGGCGGTTCGCACCATCGCCGATGCGACCATCGAAGCGGTGGTGGTCGACACGTTGGAGTCCACACCGGGCGAGGACACCCACTGGTCCACTCGGGGACTGGCGGCCAAGCACGGCATCTCCAAGACCACCGTGGCGGAGATCTGGCGAGCCTTCGGACTGAAGCCGTGGCAGCAGGGCAGCTTCAAGGTGTCCCCGGACCCCGACCTGATCGAGAAGGTCCGTGATCTCGTCGGCCTGTACATGAATCCGCCCGAAGCCGCGGCGGTCTTCGCCGTCGACGAGAAGCCGCAGATCCAAGCGCTCAACCGCACCGCACCGACTCTGCCGTTGTTGCCCACCACGCCGCAGCGGGCCACCCACGACTACGTGCGCAACGGAACGGTCGATCTGTTCGCCGCCCTTGACATCGCCCGTGGCACCGTCATCTCGGACATCCGGACCAGTCACAACCAGAACGACTTCATCGCCTTCTTGAACAAGATCAACCGCGAGGTGCCCGCTGACCTCGACGTCCATGTGATCCTGGACAACCTCGCCACCCACAAGACGCCCAAAGTCCATCGTTGGCTGCTGCGTCACCGCCGGTTCCATCTCCACTTCACCCCGACGTATGGGTCGTGGACGAACCTCGTCGAGCGGTGGTTCTCCGCGCTCACCACCAAGAAGCTGCACCGGTCGGCCCACTGCAGTGCCAAGGAACTCGCCGTCGACATCCAGGCGTGGGTCGACAACTGGAACGAGGACCCCCAGCCCTTCGTATGGCACAAGACGGCCGAGCAGATCCTCGAGCGCCTCGCCGGATACTGCAGCGCCATCAACGAGGGGGCGGACGCATGACATCACGACTTTCCAACCGCTTCAGCCGGACAGGACACTAGGAGGGCCGGCGAACGCCCGGGCAGCGGCCACGGACCGGATCCGGACCCCCCGATGCGCCGCCGGCCGGTCGGCGGGCGCCTAACCTGGGTCGATGCCCCCCACGCGGTCCAAGGTCGCACCCGCGGCCGCGGTGTCGGACCCCGGCGACGCGTTCACGGTGACGGTGCTCGGCTGCGACGGCAGCTGGCCGGGTCCAGGCGGCGCCGGCAGCGGGTACCTGGTGCGGATCGGTGACACGACGGTTGTGCTCGACGCCGGGCCCGGCACCTTCGCCGCCCTCCAGGGCGTCATCGACCCGGCCGACGTCGACGCCGTCGTCATCACCCACCACCACCACGACCACTGGACGGACCTGTTCGCCATGGACGCCCAGGCACGGTTCGGGGCGCGCCGGCGACGGTCCACGCTGCCGGTCTACGCGCCGGCGCGCGTGGCCGAGCTGGCCGGACTGGACAGCACCACGATGCTCGAATGGCGCGAGATCACCCATGGCGACCGCGCCGGGATCGGCGAGGCGTCGTGTGCGTTCCACCGGACCGATCATGTGGAGGAGACCCTGGCCGTCCGCATCGACGGAGCGGGTCGGGCGCTCGGCTACTCTGCCGACTCGGGGCCGGGATGGTCGGTCGACGAGCTCGGGAGCGGTCTGGACCTCCTGCTGTGCGAGGCCACCTACACGGCCGAGCACGAGGGCACCGCGGGCCACATGAGCGCCCGGCAGGCCGGCAAGGCGGCTAAGTCGGCCGGCGCCCGGCGGCTGGTGCTCACCCACCGGTGGCCGACGATCGAAGCCGGTGCGGTGCGCAAGGAGGCCGAAGCCGCATTCGGTGGCCCGGTAGAACAGGCGACGATGGGAAGGGAATTTCAGCTGTGAGCGACGACAACCGGATGAAGCGGGCCGACGGCAGAGGAATCGACGAGCTGCGGACGGCATCGTTCGAGCGGGACTTCACGGTGTTCGCCCCCGGGTCGGTCCTGGTCTCCATGGGCCGCACCCGGGTGCTGTGCACCGCTTCGGTCGAGGAGCGTGTGCCACCGTGGATGCGGGGATCGGGCAAGGGCTGGGTCACGGCCGAGTACTCGTTGCTGCCCGGGTCGACGGGCGAGCGGGTCACCCGCGAGGCCGCCAAGGGCAAGCAGTCGGGACGGACCCAGGAGATCCAGCGGCTCATCGGGCGCTCGCTGCGGTCGGTGTGCGACATGGTCGCCCTGGGCGAGATCCAGGTCACTGTGGACTGCGACGTACTGCAGGCCGACGGTGGCACCCGGACCGCCTCGATCTGCGGGGCCTACGTGGCCCTGCACGACGCCCTGACCCGCCTGGTCCAGAAGGGGACCCTGCGGGCCAACCCCCTGACCGAGGCCGTGGCCGCCGTGTCGGTGGGAGTGGTCGACGGCGTGTGCATGCTCGACCTCCCCTACGAGGAGGACAGCCGGGCCGAGGTCGACATGAACGTGGTGATGACCTCGTCGGGCCGGTTCATCGAGGTCCAGGGCACGGCCGAGGGCATGCCCTTCACCAAGGCCGAGCTCGACGAGATGCTGAGCCTGGCCGAGCACGGGATCGCCCAGCTCTTGGACCTGCAGGACGCGACACTGGTCGATCCTCCGGCTCCCCGCTGACCGGAGGCAGCCGACCGTGCCCGAGCTCACCCTGGTGCTGGCCAGCGCCAACGTCGACAAGGCCGCCGAGATCGCCCACATCCTCGGCGCCGTGCCGGGGCTGACCCTGGTGCCCCGGCCGGCCGACGTGCCGGAAGTGGAGGAGACCGGCGACACCCTCGAGGCGAACGCCCGCCTGAAGGCCCGGGCGCTGTGCGAGGCGACGGGTGTCGCCGCCGTCGCCGACGACACCGGGCTCGAGGTCGAGGCACTCGACGGCGCTCCCGGTGTGTACTCGGCCCGCTTCGCCGGCGAGGACGCCACCTACGCCGACAACGTGGCCAAGATGCTGGCCGAGCTCGAGCGGGTCGGTGCCACCGAACCCGGTGCCCGACGGGCCCAGTTCCGTAGTGTGGCCTTCGTCGCCTACCCCGACGGCTCCGAGCTGTGGGTGGAGGGGGAGGTCACCGGGACGGTGACCTCCGAAGCCCGGGGCGACGGCGGATTCGGCTACGACCCCATCTTCGCCCCGGACGGCTACGACGGCCGGACGTTCGCCCAGATGACGGCCGAGGAGAAGCACGCCGTCTCCCACCGGGGCCGGGCCTTCCGGGCGTTGGCCGAGCGGCTGGTGGCGGCGCCGTCATGACCTCGCCCGCCGTGCGCAGCGCCGCCGAGCGGGCCCGCAAGGCCCTGGTCGACCTGGCCGCAGGGCACGACCGGGTCCGCGCCCTGGTCGCCCGGGGCGGGGCCGAGCTGACGGCCGCGGCCGAACGGGCCACGGCCGTGGCCGAGGCCCGCCGTGCCGGCGTCCCCGACGCCTACGGCGGCGCCTACTTCGGTGAGGGGCGTGACGCCGCCGGTGACCGAGAAGGTCGGTCCGGCTATGCCCGCTACGACCGCATCGCCTCCAACGCCGACATCGCCGGGTGGCTGCTGTGGAGGAACTTCCGGGTGGCGACCTGCCTCGACGTGGGCTGTGCCACCGGATACCTGGTCGAGGTGTTGCGTGAGCGGGGGATCGACGCCCAGGGGTGCGACCTCAGCCAGTTCGCCGTCGACCACGCCAGCCCCGGGGCGGCGGGCCACATCCGGGTGGCCAACCTCTTTGCCGGGCTCCCGTGGCCCGATGGTGCCTTCGACCTGGTCACGACCCTCGAGATCCTGGAGCACCTGCCCCCGGACCGGGTGCCGGACGCCCTGGCCGAGCTGGCCCGCGTCTGCGGCGGCTACCTGTACGCCACCATCCCGTCGTTCGGTCCCAACCGGTCCGGTCCCGCCGGGCACTTCGAGGGCAAGGTCCGCCCCGAGCGGCTGGACCACTACCGCGACCTCGGACCCGGGTACTCGGGGCCGGTACCCGAGCCCGACCTGGCCGTGGACGCCGACGGTGAGCTGGTGGAAGGCCACCTGTGCATCGCCTCGTTCGAATGGTGGACCGAACGGTTCGCCGAGGCGGGCTTCACCCGGTGCGTCGACGTCGAGGAGCGCCTCTACGCCGACATCGCCCCGGCCGACCTCGCCCCCTACTGGAACCTCTACGTGTTCCGACTTGGGGGCGCCGACCCCGCCGCGGTGGAGCCCAGGGAGCCGGAACGCACGCTGGCCGAGCTCGGGCTGTCCCACCCGCTGCTCGGCACCTGAGCGACCCGGTCGGGGACGTTGCCGGGCCGTGCCGGGGACGGTCAGACCGGTGGGGCGTCGAGCGCCGTCGACGTGGCGATCAGCCGGTCGTAACGGAAGCGGATCTCCGCCAGGTCCAGCGGCTCGGGGACCTCCTCCTCCGCTCCACGCAGGATCATCTCGGCCTGGCGGAGCAGCACGGCGCGCTGGTCGGGCCCCGTGGTGCTCTCGGCGATGTGCTCCAGGGCGTCGATCATCCGGATGATCACCGCGGGCATCGACCGGGCCGCCTGTCGTACCTTGTCGAACGACCGGTCGACCATCCGGGCGTAGCTGGGATCGAACTCGACGAGTCGGACGCGCCCGCTCCGGCCCCGGTAGACGCCCTCCTCCAGGATCCGGGACGAGACCTCCGACAGACCGGCCGACAGCCAGTCGATGCAGGTGAGTGCCGTGAAGGTGTCGTTGACCGCCGGGGACAGCGCCCGGATGGCGATCTCCACCAACTGGTCGATGGCGAACACCGGGTCCTGGGTGAGGGTGCGGTGGGGCCCGGTCACGTGACCCTTCTCGAGGGCGGCGGCGACCCTTGCCGCCGCCTCGGGCGGCCACACTGAGGCCAGTGGCCGGTGGGCCACGACGAAGTGCCCCGGTCGGTGGGCCAGGCGGATGACGGCGTCGGACGACTCGGCGATCTCGACCAGCTTCGAGTAGCCGACGAACTGCAGGTAGCCGCTCTGGCGGGCCGTCACCACAGCCCCCGACCGCTCGAGCTTCGCCAGCGACTCGTCGGTGGGCACCGTGGACCCATCGGTGGCCGCGTGGCGGGTTCCCACGCGCTCGGGGAACTCGGCGTTGATGGCCCGGTCCAGGTCCCGTGCGATCCCGGCGATGACCTCGGGGAGCTGGATCGACTTGGCGATGTGGTGGATGAAGTAGATGAGGACGGCGAGGTCGACGAGGAGGAGCCCCTCGGCGACGGTGATCGAGAGATGAGGTACGAAGTCGCCGGCCGGCAGGCCCGTGATCGACCCCAGGGCGAGCACCGAATACACGAAGGTCGCCACGAAGACCCCCAGTGTCATCTGGTTGCCGGTGTCGCGGATGAAGTTGCGCATCATCCGGGGCCCGAACTGCTGGGACGCGAGCGTGAGGGCCAGGATCGTGATCGAGAAGACCACGCCCACGGTGGTGATGATGGCCGCGGCGATGGCGATCAGGACCTGACGGCCCGCATCGGCGCTCCCGGTCCGCACCCACCAGGGCAAGCTCAGGCGATGGTGATAGGCGGCCAGGTCGATGGCGTAGGTCACGGCGAACAGCACGCATGCGACGGCGATCAGGAGCGTCGGCACGACCCAGAAGGTGGTCCGCAGCGCCTCCCTGCGCCAACTCGGGAGTCGCAGCCTGCGGTTGCGCAGGTGGTCCGGGCGGGGGGACGTGTCCCCGCGGTCGCTCTCGTCGGTCATCGCGCTCCTCAACAGGGCCACGGAATTCTCCGCGCCCCATGCCGACCAGACTTCCCGGCGCTCCGCCGTCATGTTATCCGCCGGGGGGAGGCGGACGCCGCCACAGCCGTCGGTCGGCCTTTCGCGGAATCTCTACGCCACCCGGCCGGACCTTTCCGGCCCTGTAACGGGGGCCGCACGTACTGTGGTTCCCGGTAGCGATGGAGGTGGGCGATGAGGAACAGGCTGTTGCTCGCGATCGATCAGTTCGAGCCGGGGCAGGCCGCGGCCGACTTCACGATCGGTCTGGCGGCGTCGTCGGGATCGGACGTGGACGTGCTGCACGTACGCGAATTGCCGGCATCGCTCCGGATACCCCCGCTCGAATCGGCGATGGAGGCCCGGATGCTCGTCGAGGAGACCGTGCGTCGGCTGCAGACAGCGGGGATCGCCGCCGAGGGGGAAGCCTGCTCGGATCGCGAGACGAACGTGGCGCGCCGCATCGTGGAGGAGGCGTCGAGGCGGGGCTGCACCGCCATCGTCCTCGGATCGCTCCGGCTGCGGGGGCTCCGGTCGATGATGGGGCACGGGACCCGCGAGCGCGTCCTCAAGCTCTCGCCGCTCCCGGTCATCGTGACGCCGCCGGCACTCGGGGCCGTGGACAGGATGCTGGCCGGTCGCTGACGCGGGCCCGAGGCGCATGGCCGTGTGCCCCCGCCTCGGGCCCCGGCGCCGCCCCCGGTCGCCTGGCCCACCGAGTGGGACGGCGCCGTCCGGTCGGCCATGATGCACCCATGACCGACACCACCCCTGCCTCCTTCGCCTCCTACGGCGACTTCGCCCACCTCCGGTTCGACCGCCCGTCACCGCACGTGCTGGTCATCACCATCGACCGGCCCGAGGTGCTGAACGCCGCCAACGAACGGCTCCACCGCGAGTTCTCCGAGGTGTGGCGGGTCGTCGATCGGGACGACTCGGTGGCGGTCTCGGTCATCACCGGGGAGGGCAAGGCCTTTTCCGCCGGGGGAGACCTGGCCATGGTCGAGAGGATGACCACCGACTACGCCACCACCCTCGAGCAGTGGCGTGACGCCAAGGCCGTCGTCGACGAGATGCTGGTGTCGGTCAAACCGATCGTCTCGGCCATCAACGGGGTGGCCGTGGGCGCCGGGCTGGCCGTGGCCCTGTTGGCCGACGTCAGTGTGATGGGGGAGTCGGCCCGTCTGTCGGACGGCCACGCCCGGCTCGGGGTGGCGGCCGGCGACCATGCCGCCCTCCTGTGGCCCCTCCTGTGCGGGATGGCCCGGGCCAAGTACTACCTGATGACAGCCGACTTTGTGGACGGTCCCGAGGCGGAGCGCATCGGACTCGTGACCCGCTGCGTGCCCGACGACCGCGTGCTGCCCGAGGCGCTGGCCATCGCCGAGCGGTTGGCGGCGGGGAGCCGCACGGCGGTGCAGTGGACCAAGCGGGTGATGAACCAGTGGATGCTGCAGGCGGCACCGGTGTTCGGCGAGTCGCTGGCCCTCGAGATGCTGGGATTTCTCGGGCCCGATGCCACCGAGGGCATCCAGGCGGTGCGGGAGCGCCGAGCCCCCAGGTTCCCGTCGGCCCGCTGACGGGAACCCACCGATCGGGGCGGACCACCGGCCCGATCGGGGAATCGTGCCTACGAGACCGTGACGAGCGTGCCGATCGGCGTGTACGGGAAGACCACGGCGGCGTTCGCCGGGGGCATCTCCACACAACCGTCGGACTGCGGGAAGCCGTAGCTGCCGCGGACGAAGCCGTGCAGGGCGTCGCCCCCGTTGAAGTAGCTCACCCAGGGGATACCCGGGTCGCGGTACTTCGAGCCGTCGGGATTGGTGCCCGACATGGTGGTGACGGTCAGGTGCTCGAACACGGGGAAGGTGCCGTCCGCCGTCTCGGCGCCGGTTACACCGGTGTTGGCCAGCGTCGAGTACACGGCGGCACCGTTGCTGTACACGGTGGCCCGCTCCGGAAGCGTCTTCGACACGAACACGTAGTTGTAGGCGCCGCTGTCCACCTTGCCGGCGGCGGCGTCAGCCAGCAGCGCCGTCCACACGGCCGGGCCGGCCACCCCGTCCGTGGTCATTCCGTGGGCGTCCTCGAAGGTCATCACGGCACCCTTGGTGATCACGTTGGCCGATCCCGGGGTCCACTGCGAGACGAGCGAATCCGGTTCGGTGAACCGCCAGGTGAACGTGCCTTCCTGGGGTTGGGCCAGCTCCTGGGGCGCGGTGAGGGGCTCGGCCGGGGTGAAGGCCACCGGGAGGTAGCCGAGTTGGGCGAGGAGCTGTTGGAGGCGCAGCGCCGTGCCCGGGGCCACGGTGAAGTGGACGACGGCCGCCTGTTGGAGGTCCACACCCCCGGCGCTCTGGACGCCGCCGGTGCCGGCGGGCACGCTGAGCGTCTCGGTCGAGGACGGAACGAGCGGGGCGTCGGCGACGAAGGCCAGTGTGGTCGGCGTGAGGGGCTGCCACGACCCCGCCACCGCCGGGGTCAGCGTCGGCAGCGGGCTGTGCGCGGCCAGCGGCTCGGAGAACTGCACCGTGATCGTGGCGTCCGACGGGACGCCGGTGGTCCCGTCCACGGGGGACACGGAGACCACGTTCAGCGGCCGGGTGGACACGGCCAGGTGGGCTGGAGCGGCCGTGGTCGGCGTGGCCGACACCTTCGCCCCCGTCGAGCGGGCGGCGACCGCGGCGCCCACGCCGGCCACGACCACGACCACGCCCAGGGCGATCGCGATCCGTCGGCGGGCGGGATGGCCCGAGGTCTTGGTGTGTGCGTGGGCTGCTGGCATGGCGCGATCAGCCCCCAAACTACCAGTAGGACTGCGTCCCCCGGTGCCGCCGGACGGTTGCAATCGTCCGGCGCAGACCGAGGTGGCCGGTGCCCGTCGTGGTTCAGTCGGCGGAGGCGCCGCCCACCCCGTCGTGGATCGCCTGCTCGACGGCGGCGATCTGTGCCGGGTCGGTCAGCTTGCGACCGTCGGGGCCCCGGACGTAGAAGGCGTCGACCACGGCCGAGCCGAACGTGGAGACCTTGGCCGAGGTCAGGTCGAGGTGGCAATCGACGAGGGCACGGGTGATCCGGTGCAGCTGGCCGACCACGTCCTCGGCCCGGACCTCGACCACGGTGGCGGCGTCGGAGGCGTTGTTGTCCACGGTGACCTGGGTGGAGACCAGCTGCGCCACCCGGGCGCGCTGGGTGTTGCGGTAGGTGTGGGCCCGGACCGCCAACTGCTCGTCGACGGCCAGCGTGCCGTCCATGACCCCGGCCAGGTCGTTGGAGAGCTTGGCGGAGGCCGGCCACCGGCCCCGCTCGGGCTCGACGGTGAACACCTCGACCGCCACCCCGTGGGCGCCGGCGACGACGGCGGACCGGACGTTGAGCCCGTGCAGGGCGAGCACACCGGTCACCTCGGCCAGGAGGCCCGGGCGGTCGGGGGCGACGACAGTGACCTGGGGGGGCTCCACCGACAGCGCCGGCACCCCGTGGGTGCGCACCGTGTCCATCACCATCTCGAGCTCTTCGGTGATGAGCGGGGTGGGTGCCGCCGGCGCCTCGCCGGCCAGGAGCTGCTTCGTCCGCTCGACCAGGTCGGCGACCAGTCCCGCCTTCCATCCGCCCCAGGCCGAGGGACCGGTGGCGAGGCTGTCGGCCTCCACCAGGGCGGCGAGCAGCTCCAGCGTGCCGCGGTCGCCCACCTGGTCGGCCACCCGCTGGGCAGTGGCCGGATCGTCCAGATCGCGGCGGGTGGCGGTATCGGGAAGCAGCAGGTGCAGCCGGATCATGGTCACGATGGCGGCCACGTCCTCGGGCGGCAGGCCCATCCGGGTGGCGACGTCGGCTCCGACCACCATCCCCACCTCGGTGTGGTCCCCCGGGAAGCCTTTGCCGATGTCGTGGAGCAGCGTGCCGAGCAGCAGGAGGTCGGGACGGGACACCCGGTGGGTCATGGTGGCGGCGTTTGCCGTGGCCTCGAGCAGGTGCCGGTCGACCGTGAACCGGTGGTACGGGTTGCGTTGCGGCTTGTTGCGGACCGCCGCCCACTCGGGCAGGTACCGCTCGAGCAGCCGGCGCTGGTCGAGGGCCTCGAGGGCGGGAATGGCGGCGGGGCCGAGGGCGAGGACCTCGACCAGGTCGGTCCGCAGGGTCTGCGGCCACGGGACCGGGGGCTCGGGGCGCGCCGCCCGAGCAGGTTGAGCGCGTCACGGGAGATCGGCAGGTGGCGCTCGGCGGCCACCGACACGAGGTGGAGGGCCAGGGCCGCGTCGCCGGCGGCGTCGGCCCCGTCCACCAGCACGACCTCGTCCTCGGTGTAGCCGACACCGGGCCGATCGGCGACAGCGGTCACGGTGGTCCCGGTGGGTTTGGTGCGCCTGCGACCACCGCGAGCGCCCTGGGCCCGCGACCAGGCACCCCGGCGGCGCCACGCATCGTCGCCCTCCCAGGCGACGGTGCGTCCGGCGGTCGCCACGGCGTGCATCAGGGCGTCGGCGTCGGCGTACCCCAGGGCCAGGGCCACCTGCTCCTGCTCCTGCAACAGGAGTTTGTTCAGCTCCGCGACCTGCCCTGCGGTGCAGTTCGACCCGCACCGCGGTGAGGACGCCGCGGGCGGCCTCGATGGCGACCGTGTCCACGTAGTCGGCCAGGACGGGTACAGCGTCCATCATGGCCAGCAGCGCGGCGATGTCGCGCAGGCCCCCGTGGGACTCCTTGAGATCGGGCTCGAGCAGGAACCCGAGGTCCCCGAAGGAAGCGTGGCGCTCGGCGACCTTGTCGGCCAGTTCCCCGAGCCACGGTGGCTTCTGGCGGACCCAGCGCTCCCGGGCTCCCTCGAGCACCGGCTCGGCGACCTTGGACTCGCCACAGATCACCCGCCCGTCGAGCAGGCCGAGGGCGACGCGCAGGTCCTCAGCGGCCATGTCGAGCGCCTCGGTGGGGCGGCGGACACTGTGGTCCAGCGAGATCCCCTCGTCCCACACCGGGTACCAGATCCGGTCCGCCGCCTCCGAGACGTCCTTGCGACCCTTGTGGACCAGTACGACGTCGAGGTCGCTGTAGGGGCACAACTCGCCACGCCCGAAGCCACCGACGGCCAGCAGGGCCATCCCCCGTCCGTCGCCCCCGGTGGCCTCGTCGAACAGGCCGGTCAGCCACTCGTCGGCCGCTGCCGAGTAGGCCCGACAGAAGTCGTCACCCTGCAGGTCGGGCTGATCGATCAGCTCCTGACGTCGGGTGCGCAGGCCCATCGGGGGACCGTACCACCGGGCCGCGCCGGCACCGGGGTGCACCGGGGTTACGCTGGGTCGATGGCCGACGACTCGAAGGGCTCGGGGCTCTCGACCACCGAGGTGGTTCTGCTGGTGCTCGGTGTGCTCGTAGTGGGCTGGTTCCTGCTCGGCCTGGTACACCTCATCTTCGGCCTGGTGTGGACGCTCGCCAAGGTCGCCGTGGTGGTCGTGCTGGTGGTGGTGGCCGTCAAGTTCCTGTTCGGTCGCTCGAAGACGTCCTGACGGGCGCCGACGCTCCGGGTGGCGACCCGACGACGGGACCTCAGGCCAGCATCGACTCGAACAGGTCGATGTGCTCGGCGACCATCCGGTGGGTGGAGAAGTAGCCCTCGACGGCCAGCCGGCAGTCCTCGCGCTTCAGCTGGTCGAGCCTGCCGATGGCCTCGACCATGGACGTCTCGTCCTCACACAGGAACCCGGTGACGCCGTCGTCGACCACTTCGGGAGCCGCCCCCTCGGGGAAGGCCAGCACCGGGGTCCCGCAGGCCATCGCCTCGATCATCACCATGCCGAACGGCTCGTTCCACCGGATGGGGAACAAGAGGGCGGAGGCCCCGGCCAGCAGCTGGAGCTTGCGCTCGTGGGACACCTCGCCGAGATAGACGGCGTCTGGTCCGAGCAGGGGCTCGACCTGCTCGGTGAAGTACTCGCGCTCCCAGGCCTCGCGCATCTTGGCGGCCATGAGGATTCGGATGCCGGCGGCACGCGCCACCTGGATGGCCCGGTGGCAGCCCTTGTCGTCCGCCATCCGGCCCAGGAAGACGACGTAGCGGCCGTCGTCGTCGCCGGCACCGTCCCCTATGGGGAACTGGGCCGCCTCCACCCCGTGATGGATCACCCGCGCCACCGGGATCTGGGGGGCAGCCCGGTGCTGGGCGTGGGAGATGGCGATCAGCGGGACGCGGTCGGCGGTCACCCGGTACAGGTCGGTGAGCTCCTGGTTGAACGGTCCGTGGATGGTCGTGGCCACGGGTAGGCCCGGATAGTGCTCCGCATGGAACGGCCCCATGATCGTGTGGTCGTGGACGACGTCGCATTCTCGGACGGCCTCGTAGGCGTGGATCACGTGGCGGAGTTCGGGCACGGCCATGCCGATCCGCTGTCCCTCGGCCGTGGGCAGCACCCACTGGCGGGGGACCGGGCAGGTGGAGTCCCCGGTCGTGTAGAGCAGGACCTCGTGTCCGGCGTCCTGCAGGCCGCGGGCGAGCTGGTCCACGACGAGTTCGATGCCGCCGTACAGCACGGGGGGGATGGGGGTCCAGGGTGGGGCGATGAGTCCTATCCGCATAGACAGATCTAAGCATCCCGGCCCGGAGGGTAGGATCACGTGGCGCTTCTGGCGGCGTGGCCGAGTGGTTTAGGCAGGGGCCTGCAAAGCCCCGTACGGCGGTTCGATTCCGCCCGCCGCCTCCAGGGGACTGCCGGCCCATGGGTTGGGGTACGGATTGGTTCCAGCCGGGCCGGCGTCCCTCGCACCGACCAGTTCTTCCGACCCGGGTACGCCGGGGGATAGTCGGCGATGCGGCGGGCGAACCTCCAACGTTGCCCGGACTCGCCCCGGACCGTCGACGGCGCCCACCCACAGGGACGTCTGATCCGATCGATCGCATCGCCGGCCGCACGAGCTCCGCCGAGGGCCGGAGGACGCACTGCTGACCCGGTGCCGGCATGGCCGCGCTGGCCGGGGATCCCGTAGGGTCTGGTCGATGCTGCAGTCCGTATTCGGCCCGACGTGACCACCACGTCGCAGGACCCGGGGGTGCCGGTCCGGTTCACCGAGTCCGGTGACGACGCCGGTACCGGCCTCGGTGACCGATCGTTCCGACCCGACGTCCAGGGGCTTCGCGCCGTGGCGATCCTGCTCGTCGTCCTGTTCCACGCTCGGATCGCGGCGTTCGGCGGGGGATACGTCGGCGTCGACGTGTTCTTCGTCATCTCCGGATTCGTCATCACCGGGGTACTCCTCCGCGAGCACGCGGTCCGACGGGAGCACCTCGCTCAGGAACTTCTACGGCCGACGGGCCCGGAGGATCATCCCCGCCGCCGTACTGGTGATCGTCGCAACCGTCGTGGCGGCATACTTCTTCCTCGGCTCGTCATCCGGGCGCTCGACAGCGGTCGACGGCCAGTGGGCGACGCTCTTCCTCGCCAACTTCCACTTCGCCGCCTCGTCGACGAACTACCTGGCGTCGCTGAAGCCCCCGTCTCCCCTGCAGAACTTCTGGTCGCTCGCAGTCGAGGAGCAGTTCTACATCGTCTATCCGGGACTGTTCCTGCTGGCGGCCAGGATCACCTCGCGGTCGTCGCTGCGGATCCGGCTGGCGTGCGCGCTCGTAATCGTCGGCGTGGCCTCCCTCGCCCTCTCCGTCTCCACGACGGCGACGGACCCGGCGGGTGCGTTCTTCTCCCCGTTCACCGCGCCTGGGAGCTTGCCCTCGGTGGGATCATCGCCCTGTCCAGCGAGGGCCTCCTGCGAGTCCCCCGGGTCCTCGCCGGAGTCGCCACGTGGGTCGGGATGGCGATGATCCTGGTCGCCGCCACCACGCTGACGTCGGCGAGCAACTACCCCGGCTGGCTCGTGGCCGTCCCGGTCGTCGGAACGGGCCTCGTCATCGCCGGTGGAACGTCGCAGCCCCGATGGGGACCCGAGACGGTCCTTGGCCGGCGACCGCTCCAATTCCTCGGCCTCGTCTCCTTCTCCTGGTATCTGTGGCACTGGCCTATCCTCACCATCGCCACGGAGCAGAACGGGAACGTCACCCCCTCCACCGCGGACAACGTGCTACTGGTGCTGATCGCCCTGGTGGTTGCGATCGTCACCTATGCGGTCCTGGAGAACCCTGTCCGCCACTGGCGGGCACTCGTCTCGCGGCGATGGGCCAGCCTCCTGCTCGGAGCATGCCTCGTGGCGGCGAGCCTGGGGGTCACGACACTCGCCGTACGATCGACCGCGGACACATCGATCTCGGCGATCGCCGATGCCGCTCCGGGCACGAGCTGCACGACGGAGGCGAAGGCGGGCCTGAGCCAGCTCCGAGCGCACCCACGATCCTCGCTTCCACCCCTCAGGACCACTCCCCCCGACCAGACCCTGGAGATGTTGGTCATCGGTGACTCGACTGCCTGCACCATGGTCGCCGGGCTCACCGTCGAAGGCCAGCGCTACCGGATCCACGTCATCAACGGGGCGGTCATCGGCTGCGGGATCGTGAGCGGTCAGATTCCGGCCTATTACTCCGAGGGGGTCGATGTATTTGCCTACACCAAGCAGTGTCAGAGCGACGCGGACCGGGTGGAGGCCTACGCCCTCCGCCACGCGCAGCCCGACATCGTGCTGTGGGACAGCACCCGTGAGATGGAGTCGATCGTCGCCCACACCCGGTCGGGACCGGTGGACCTCGCGGTCGGCACACCTGAGTGGACCGCGGAGATGCACCGGCGCATCGATGCCCGGATCACGCAGCTGATGGCTACCGGTGCCAAGGTCATCGTCGTGCTCCAGGCGCCGACCGTCGAGGGCCCGATGACGCACGGGAACACGTCGATCGACCGGGCCTACGCAGCCATGAACGCGCTCCTGCGAACCGAGACCCGTCTCCACCGCGACCAGGTCGGCGTGGTCGATCTGGCCACGTACGTCTGCCCGTCTGGTCCGCCCTGTCCTTACGTGGTGCACGGGACCGTCCTCCGTGGGGACGAACTGCACTACTCGCCGGCGGCGTCGTTGCAGGTGGCGACGTGGTTGGTCCCCCAGATCCTGGAAGCGGCACGAAAGCTCCCTGGGTGACGCCCTGCCGTGCACGACGCACCCCTGAGTCGGACCCGGTCAGCTGCCTCGCCGCTCGACCGGTCGCCGCGTACGCACCGCACTAGGCCAGCCGAGACCCCCTCCCGTCGGTGAACGTGCACGTCCGGGCTCCCGCGACCGGATCGTCGAAGGCGCAGTCACACAGGACCTACCTCAGGTCGTCGGGATGGCGACGGTCCACGCGACCGGTCCTGGTGCCGCTGACCGCACGACGTCATGGACGGGAAGTCATGGGCGGATCACGTGCCGTCGATCCGAGTACCGGGGGGCTGCAGCGACAGGTGACCGTCCACCGGCTGTTCCACGGTCCCCACTCATCTGGCCGGTGCACCTCCTACGCACCGACACGGTTGAGCCCATCTGCACCATCCGCACGCTCGGCCCCCACGCGCTCGAGCCCACGTTCGCGCCCCGAGTCGACGTGGCAACCAGATCAGCCAGGTTCGGTGGAACCGTTCCCTGTGCATCCCCGCCCGCAGACAGGAGGAGCGCGACGAGCGAACGCCCGCGGACATCAGCTTCGCGTCCGACTGGGTCCTGGCGCCGCTCGACACCGCCCGCCGTCGGCGTGCCCGGCGGGCGGCCCGTCGGTGATGCCATGTGCGGGTTCAGCTGGCCGTGCGGTGCCAGTGGAACAGGCTGCGCGAGCCCTTCAGCACGACCGGGGCGGCGTCGGGGGCGGCGTCGCCGCCGGTCAGCGCCTTCCTGCTGCACGTCGAGCAGATGCGCTCGCCATCGACCATACGGGTCAGTGCCACGCGCTCGCAGTGCTCGCACTTGCGACCCACGTACACCTGGGCCGACCGGGTCGGCCGTTCGGCGGTCAGGATGGCGAGGCGGGCCTGGACGTCGTCACGCAGCACGAAGCTCCCGTCCTCGGCCCTCCGGACGAGGTCCCAGGACACCAGTTCGTGCAGCAGGGGAACCAGGCGGTCGAGCTGGCGTTTCGGGTCGTCGACGACCTGGAGCGAGCGCATGGACCACTCGACTCCCGCACCACCGATCCCGGTACTGCTCGCGACGTCAACCATCCGACACTCCCTCCGCACTGTCTCCGACACCTGCCCCTCGAGCCCGTTGCGTCCACCGCGCGCGACCGGACCCCTGGAGCGCCATCATGACGGATCGGAGCGGGACAGACAAGGGGCGTAGGACACTCCGGCGTGCGGGGTGGGCCACTCGGGCACACTGGGACGGTGAGCACCCGGCCGACGACACCCCCAGCGGACGGAAGCCCGCGCCCGGCGGGGGGGAGCCAGACCGGACTCCACCTCCATTCGTGGCGTGACCGGGCGGTGGTCGGTGTGGTCCTGGCCTCGATGGCCGCCGGGTTCGGACAGTTCGGGGTCACCGCCGCGCTGGGTGACGTCGCCAGGGAGTTCGGCCGGATCACCCACGGGGCCACGCTGGCCGACCAGGCCGGTCTGTCGGGCACCGTCCTCGGCGCCGGTCTCGCCGTTATCCGACTGTCGTCCTTGCTGGCGCTCCCGCTCACCGGGTTCGCCGACCGACTCGGGCGCCGGACCATGCTGCTCGTGAGCCTGGCGATCGGACTGGGCATCACGGTGGCCTCGGCGGTGAGCCCGAGCTACTGGTGGTTCGTGGTCATCTTCGCTCTGGGGCGGCCGTTCCTGAGCGCCGTCAACGCACTGGCCCAGGTGGTGGCGGCCGAAGAGACCTCGTCGCAGGACCGGGCCAAGGCGGTCGCCCTCGTGGCCGCCGGCTACGGCGTGGGGGCGGGCCTGACCGCCATCATCCACAGCCTGGCGTCGTCGACCCTGGGATTCCGGGGCACCGTGGCGATGGCCGTCGTGGCGCTGGCACTGGTGCCGGTCATCGCCCGCTGGGTCACCGAGCCGGACCGGTTCGTCGTGGCCGAGGCGGAGCACGACCACCCGATGCCGGTGCTCGGTGCCATCGGGCCCCGGTTTCGGGTCAGGTTGGCTGTCGTGGTCGCCCTGGCGTTCACCGTGGCGGTGATCACCGGACCGGCCAACACCTTCGTCTTCCTCTACGCCCAGAACGTGCGGCGGTTGTCCGGGGGGGTCACCGCGGCCATGGTGGTCGGGGCCGGCGTCGCCGGCCTGGGCGGGCTGCTGGTCGGGCGCTGGATGGCCGACCGGCTCGGGCGGCGTCCGACCGGGGCACTCGGCATGGTCGGCATCGCCGGCTCGGCCACGCTCGCCTACAGCGGCGGCTCGGTGGTCCTGGTCGTGGGCTACGTCCTCGGCGTCCTCTTCGGCTCGGTGTTCGCCCCGGCGGCCGGGGCCCTCGTCAACGAGCTGTTCCCGACCGGGGTGCGGGCCTCGGTGTCCGGTTGGTTCGTGGTGGCCGGAGTGATCGGCGCGTCGGTCGGACTGGTCGTCTTCGGGGCGGTGGCCGACGTCGGCAACCGGTTCGGGCGCGCCGCGCTGGTGACGTTCCTGCCGGTGGCCGTGGCCGCCGCCCTCTTCTGGTGCGTGCCCGAGACCAGGGGCCGGGAGCCCGAGGACCTCTGGCCGGCGGCCTGACCGGTGCCGCCGCTACGCGGCGCCGGGCGTCCCCGGGGGTGGGGTGGCGAGATCCCACAGCAGCCGGGTGTCCGTGTCCGAGGCGAGGAGGACGTCGGCGGGCACCTTCTTGTCGATGTGCCCGATGAGTCCCCGGTAGATGCCGTAGCCGACGAGCTCCTGGAGCCGGTGGGGGAAGCGGGCCACGGTGTCCCGCCCCAGCCCCAGCTGCTGGTTCTCCTGCTGTCGGATGTAGCCGGCGCAGTAGTTCATGGCAACGCCGATGCGTCGCCCCGACGTGGTGTTCGCGCCGCCCCCGTGCCAGAGGCTGCCGTGCCACACGAGCACGCTGCCCCGGGACATGACGGCGGGGACGGTGTCGTAGGTGCGGGTCAGGTCGGGAGCGTGGTCGGCCGTGTGGGACCTCGGGATCACCCGGGTGGCGCCGTTGGCCTCGGTGAAGTCGGTCAGTGCCCACATGGTGTTGCAGACGGTTGCAGGATGGGGCCTGGGCAACGGGATGACCTGGTCGTCGGCGTGGACCGGCTGGGCAGTCTCGCCGGGGCCGATGGCGATGGAGGACAACGACGACACCAGCAGTCCGCGGTCCAGCACACCCTCGCAGATCGGCAGGATCGCCGGATGGACCGGGATCTGCTCGAAGTGGGGACCGTGGGCCAGAAGGTTGTAGACCCGTGTCGTCCGGGTTCCCTCGAAGGTGTTGGACGCAGGGACGATCCCGAGGTCGTGCTCGAGCCGGGTGAGGTCGTCGACGAGCGCGTCGACGAGGTCGAGCCCGACCGCGCCCTCGACGATGGTGTACCCGCGCTCCTCGATCTCCTGCAGGTGCCCGGCAGTGGTGTCACTCATCGGTCTGCACTCCTCGCGCCCCGGCGTGCCTCGTGCCCCGTGGGGTGCAGCCTAGGGTGGGGGGATGGCAGGGACGAAGCGCCCGGAGTCCCGGTACGAACTGCTCACCTGTGCGTGGCGCGGCCACGAACTGGTGGGGGAGCACGCCGCCGTGGTCGTGCCCGAGGACGCCGTCGTGGTCCGTGAAGTCGGCGGGCAACGGTGGTGTCGGTGCCTGCGGTGCGACGGGTGGTTCCCCGTCCCCATCCCGAGAGAGCCCACCGAGGAGCGGGTCCCGTCGCGCGAACACATCGAAGTCCCCCTGCGGGGCCCCGCGCTGCGCGACCGGTACGTCCTTCGCCTGATCGCCCTGGACCGGGTGCTCCACGTCGTCATCCTGGGGTTCCTTGCCGTCGCGTTCGTGACCTTCGCCTCGCACAACCGGGCCCTGCACACGGACTACCAGAACATCATGAATGCGCTGAACGGAGGTGGGGCGGCGGCCCTGCGCGTCCGGGGAGTGCTGGGCTACCTGCGCAAGGCGTTCGACTACACCCCCACGCATCTCTACGTCCTGGCCGGCATCTTCGTGGCCTACGCCTGCCTCGAAGGCGTCGAGGCCGTCGGACTCTGGTACAACAAGCGGTGGGCGGAGTACCTCACGTTCGTGGCCACGTCGATCCTCATTCCCTATGAGATCTACGAGCTGTACCTAAGGGTCAGCGTGCTCAAGCTGATCGCCTTCGTACTCAATGTGCTCGTCGCCGCCTACCTGCTGTGGGCCAAGCGGCTCTTCGGTGTACGTGGTGGCCATTCTGCCGATCAGGAGCGCAGGCGCCGGTCCAGCGGTTGGGAAGCCCTCGAGGCGGCCATGCCGGAGGCCGAGGGAGTTCCGATCGGCTGAACGTCGGCCGGTGCCCGCAGGTGGCGGCTCGGCGCAGCTGTCGCCGGTGCGCCCGTACGATCGACCGGGGGGCCGGGTGGTAACGTCGTTCCCCACGGGCCGTTGGCGCAGTTGGTAGCGCACTTGCATGACACGCAAGGGGTCGTGGGTTCAAGTCCCGCACGGCCCACCAGGGAAGTCCAGGTCAGAAAGCACGACTGACCTGGGATCCAGGCCTTCGGGTGGGCGGCGGACCGGCCCCGGGGGCAGTCCTGAGGGACACTGCAGACAGGCGAGCGGTGGGTGCGGGGTCGCTGGAGGAATCCGTTCCGGTGCCCGATGGGTGCAGGTGGCGATGGAGTACTCCTTGTCCGGAGTCGACGAAGGCATTCCTCGGGGGCCGGCACAACGCAGCTCCGGGTCCCTACTCGCACCCTCTCCGGTTTTGGTGGAAACTGCTCCGAATGACGGCACCCCTGGATGACCCACGTGAGCCTGCCTCACCCATCGCCGGCACGGATGCCGACGGAGCGGTCTCGTCGGTGCCGACCGCTCCGGACACGGAGGACGTACCCACCTGCTGCCTCTGCGGCTCCACGGAGATCTCCCCCAAGTTCGCGGTACGTGACCGCCTGCACCGGATCCCCGGGGAGTTCGGCCTCGTCACCTGCACGGCGTGCGGACTGGTCCGGCTGTCCCCCCGGCCCACCCGGGACCGGCTCGCTGCTTACTACCCAGCCGACGACTATTACGCCTACCGCCCGAAGGGTGCCGGAAACCAGGCGACGACGGCAGGGGTCGGCCTTCGCTCGCGGGCCCGGGCCGGGGTCCGTGCCACGGCCATGACGTCCATCGGCTACCCGTCCGACATCGTTCCGGGGCCACTGGCCGCACTCGCCCGCCGGTTCACCCCACGGGCGGTCCTCACCATGGCCACGTACGGATCGCGTGGGTTTCCGCCCTACCGCCCGGGTGGTCGGGCGCTCGACGTGGGTTGCGGGAACGGTGCATTTCTGACGTTGCTGACCCGGCACGGATGGGACGTCTACGGTGTCGACTCGAGTCGGGCCGCCGCTAGCGCGGCCGAGGAGCGGGGCGTACCGGTCTTCGTCGGCGACGTGCAGGACGCACCTCTCACCCCACAGTCGTTCGCCTACGTCCGCATGTCCCATTCGATCGAGCATGTGGGCGATCCCCTGGAGGCACTGCGGACGGTGTACGGGCTCCTCGAGCCCGGTGGTCGACTGTACGTGGAGACCCCCAATGTCTCGAGTCTCGTGGCGCGACGGTGCGGGACCTACTGGTACGGCCTCGAGTCCCCCCGCCACCTCTGGCTCTTCGACCCCGTCACCTTGGACCGCGCACTGCGCCAGTCCGGATTCGAGGTGACCGCACTGACGTCGAAGTCGTTCGGCTCACGTCCGCTCAGCGCGATGCGGTGGGAGTCCACCTTCCGAACCGAGGAGCGCGAAGGACGGGCACTGGCCGATCGGCCGGTCCTCCAGACGAGCGACCGCGTGCGCGCCGTCACCGTCGCCGGCGAAGCCCGCATCCAGCACTGGATGCATCCCGAACGGGACGAGATCATGTGCTGCTGGGCCAGACGGCCACCCGATCGCGGGGCCTGACCAGGCCGGTCGGGTGCCCGACCATCCGTGCATCCCGGTGGCGAAGCGAGCGGCGACTTTCTGGTCCCGCCTCACCGTCCGGCGGGAGGCGGCACACCGGGAATCCTCCGACAGCGATGTCGTCGACGCAGGTGGCTGGGCCTGTTCAGGCTGGATGCACCGAATCTACCCGGCGCTCACCCGGGTGAGCGCCGGGTACGCCAACCACTCCCGACGGCGGTATCCCTGGGCAGTAGGACATCAGCGGGTCAACGGGGCTTGCGCGCCCAGGCCGATACCATGGGGGACGTCGCAAGGTCGAGCCGACCCGAGGTGACCGCCGCTACGTGTCGGTCGATCTCGTCCGCTGTGGCCAGGCCTGAGGTGAGCAGCCGCTCGCGGATCTGCTCGACGGTGGCCCGCTCGAGCTCGTTGCACGCGGGTCCGCCCATCGGGAAGTGGGCATCCGACCCCACGTCGACCAGGCCGGCGGACCGCAGCAGTCTCGGCAGTGTCCGTCCGAAGGACAGGTCCACCCCCCGCTCCGCCAGCAGTGACCGGAACGCCAGCTTGAGTTTGTTGGCGAGGACCTGTTCCGGTCCGGACTCGTCGGGACACACCAGTGGCTGGAGCCCCGGGTCGGCTTCCTCGAGGAACAGCCAGCCACCGGGACGGAGGGCTCCGACCATGGTGGACAGGGCGTGGGCCCGCTCGGACACGTGGACGAGCACCAGCCGTGCGTGGACGAGGTCGAAGAGGCCGTCCGGCGCCGGGTCGACGCCGATGTCATGGCGCAGGACAGCGAAGCTGTCGCCAGCGGCATCGAGCCATGAAGTGTCGATGTCCGTGGCCAGCACGAAGCCATCGGTCCGGCCCGCAATCCACGTGGGCACGCTCGAACCACCGGCGCCCACCTCCCACACCCGGCACCCGTTGGAGAGACCCAGGGCGTCCATGCGGCGGAAGGTCGAAGGGTTGAACAGCTCGGAAAGCGCGTCGAAGCGCTCACCGGCCTCGGACTGCGAATTGTCGAGGAGGTACTCCTTACCGACCATGTCCGAATCCTATGGGCGCACCCGATGGGATGGCCCCGCGCCGCGCCGCCCCGGCCGGCCGGTGGCCCGTCCCTGGCATTCGCAGGAGTCAGGGGATGCCCACCGTCTCCGGGGCGGCGGCCTTCAGCTCCTGGATGTACCGGGCGGCCCGCTGTCGCGAGAACCCCCACGCCGTGGCGATCTCGCGCGGGGTCATGTCGTCGGACAGGCACTCGGCGATCACCCGGAGTCGGAGTTGGTGCCGCGCCGCCACCACGCGGGACAGTGCGTCCTGGGTCGCCTGTCGCTGCTGGCCCGCCGCCGTCGAACGGAGGGTGTCGGCGACGGAAGTGCCCGCCTCGATCATCTGGATCCCCCGCAACAGTGCCTGCTCCCCGGCGAACATCACGTCGCGTGCACCTCGATTTGCATCGACGAGCTCGCGCATTGCATCGACGATCTGAACTTGTGGCTCGGTCATCGCCACATCTTAGGAACTCCGCCTCGTGACACGCGCGAATGGTCCCCACGCGACAGGCTGTCCGGTCGAACGGTCAGGTGGCGGCGACCACAGCGTCGGCGGTGGGGGCCTGTAGCCAGACACGGGCACCGATGAGGAGCGCGACGACCGCACCGCCCACGACCACGGCGCGCACGGAGGTCGCCGTCGCCAGCGCACCTCCCACCAGAAGCCCGAGTGGGACCGTGCCACCGAAACCCATGATCCACAGCGCCATGACCCGGCCCCGGATCTCGTCGGCGATGTGCGCCTGCAGCGCGGTGGACAACGACGTGACGGTCACGAAGTAGGCGAACCCGACGACCAGGACCACCGGGTACGCGATCCAGATCTGCCCGAGAAGCCCGAAGACGGCCAGCGCAGACCCGAATCCCAGCAGACCGAGTCGGATCAGCAGTGTCCGGGGGAACGCCATGAACACGGTGCCCACCGAGATGGCGCCCATCGCCGCGCCCAGACCGAACAGCGCGTACAGGCCGCCGTAGACGGCGCCGGCCGGGTTGATGTGCAGGTCCCGCGCTGCCACTACGGGCATGAGCCCGATGAACGGCAGGCAGAAGAACGAGATCGAGAAGATCGTCACGAGGCAGAAGCGGACCAGAGGGTCGTGACGGGCCACGGTCAGGCCGCCGAGGAGGCGCCGGACGCCGGAGTCCCCAGTCGGTGCGGCGGCGCCACCCACCAGGCCCGGAAGCGAGACACGGGCGATCACGTAGATGGCGAACCCGTAGGTGCCGGCGTTGATGGCGAAGATCCCCCACGCCGCCACGAACGGGAGGAGGAGGCCACCGAAGGCCGGTCCGATCACCCGGGACAGGTTCATCTGCACCGACTGCAGCGACACGGCACCCGGCATGTCCCTCTTCGGCACCAGGGTCGGAAGGATGGCCGTGAATGCCGGGGCGTTGAGGGCGTTGCCGATCCCGACGGCCAGGACGCAGACGAAGACCAGGCCGGCGGAGGGATGGGGGCGTGACGCCGCCCAGGCCAGTGCGAGGGAGAAGGCGAGCTGTTCGACCTGGCAGGCGATGAGCAGGCGACGCCGGTCGAAGACATCGGCCAGCGCCCCACCCACGATCGACAGGAGGAAGAGGGGACCGAGCTGGGCGAACCCGAGCAGGGCCACGTAGGTGGCGGAGTGCGTCAGTTGGAAGGCGAAGACACCGAGGGCGATGTTCTGCATCCAGGTTCCGATGTTCGATGCGAAGGTGCCCGTCCATACGGAGCGGAACGCCCGGTGACTGAGGGCGGCGCGGGCCGAGCCCGGCGTATAGGGAAGATCGGCGTCGATCTGGGCGTCATCGGACTGCTCGATACCGGCCGGGGGCACGATCTCGTCGTCGGCGCGGCTGCGTCGGAAGGCCGGGAACCTCACCGGGCCGGTCCGTTCATGGGAGTTCCCCGCGCATGGGGACAAGCTACCGGTGACCGTCCGGAACGACCTCCGACGGGGGTCCGGGTGGCGCAGACGGCGGTCCCGGCTACGCCGGGGAACTGTCCGGGTCGAGTTGCACCACGCGGTCGTCGTCGGTGATGGACAGGCCGGTGTGCATCGTCTCGCCACGGAAGAAGGCCGGCCGGGCGACGCGCATGGCCAACATGCACCCGACCCCGACCACGCTGGTCACGATGCCGACGACGAGTACGCCGCCGATGGTCCAGTGGGGTGGGACCGGCAGTGTCCACGACGTGTAGCTCTGGCTCGGGTCCGTGTACGTGTAGACGTTCCAGCCCAGTAGGGCGAAGAGGAGCACACCGCTGAGGCCGGGCATGATGCCCTGGGTCCACAGTGTCCGGCCCGACGTGAACAGAGACCGGCGGTAGTGCCACACGCAGGCCACGCCGGTGATGCCGAGGTAGAGGGCGATGAAGAACGTGCCCGCCGACACCGAGTCGGCGATCACGTTGCCGCCGGACACGAAATTCATGATCACGTAGAAGACGACGGACATGGCACTGAACACGATCGTCGAGACGGTGGGGGAGCGGTACTTCGGATGGATGCGGGCGAAGGCGTCGGGCAGCGCCTTGTGGAAGGCCATCGACAGTGTCGTGCGGGCGTTGGGGAGGATCGTGGTCTGGGCGGTGGCCGCTGTCGACGTGAGCACCATGAGCACGAGGAGGCGGCTCGCCACCTGTCCCACGCCGGAGCTGCCGAAGATCGCCGAGCCCAGCACCGACAGCACGTCGTTCTGATTGCTCGGGTTGCCGAGGCCGACGCCGTGGGTCCCGATGCCGGCGAAGGACTGGACCGAAAGGATGACGAGCAGGAACGTGAACAGGAGGATGACCGTCGAGATCACGCCGGCCGTGCCGGGGATGCGTGTGGGCTCGTCACTCTCCTCGTTGAGGGAGACGGTGGTGTCCCATCCCCAGTACATGAACAGCATGAGCAGCATGCCCTGCATGAAGGTGTTGAACGAGGTGATCTTGAACGGGTCGAACCATGCCCAGGACGGAGTGAGATGGCCTGCGGGCGCGTGGCCGGTGCCCACCTTGATCAGTGCGGTGACGGCCATCACGGCCAGCAGGACGACCTCGATGATGATCAGCACGACCTGCAGCCGGGCCGAGACCTGGACGCCCCGGTAGCAGATCCAGGTGAGCAGGACGATCCATCCGATGCCCATGAGCAGCACCCACGGGCTGGTGGCGTCGTAGCCGATCGAGGTGAAGCCGAACAGCAGGAACACGTACTGTCCGGCGACCTGCGCGTAGCTGGCCATGGCCAGGAAGTCGGCGGCCACCGTGCCCCACCCGCCGGCGAACCAGCCCGTCCGTGGTCCGAGCGCACGGGCGGCCCAGGTGAAGCTGGTCCCGCAGTCGGGATCGGCCCGGTTCATCTCCTTGTTGGCCCACGAGGAGAAGAACATCGGGATGAAGGCCAGGACGACGAGCAGTGGGGCCTGGACGCCGATGACCACGACCACGAATCCGAGCGTGGCGGCCAGGCTGTATGCGGGGGCCGTCGAGGCCAGTCCCACCGCCGTGCTCGTCACCAGCCCGATGGCATTGGGCTGGAGCCCCTTGTCCACGAACGGCTCGTCGTACTCGCTGCCCGGCTCCACCCGGTCGATGTCGCTGCTCACCAGGGTGTCCCCTTCGTCCGGTCCCATCGGTGGCCGGTCGCCCCGAGATCGTCGTCGCACGCTACCCGACTGAACGGTTGGTCAAGGGTGTGGGCGTGTGAGGGCCTTGAGGGAGCAACTGTCAGTGTTTCTGTCTATAGTTTCACGCATGTCCGCACCTGGCGGACCCGAATCGGGGAGGGCCGAGACGATGGTGAGCGACACGCCGCGACTCATCGACGACGTGCGGGGCGTGCGCTACGGCGAGGTCATCGCCGCCTTCCACCGAGACGGACGCTTCGAGGCCGAGGTGTTCGGCACCCAGTTCCTGAACGAGTGTCCCCAGGAACTGTGGGACGGGCTCGACGCCGGTGTCATCGCCGAGGAGATGGGTGCCGTTGCCGTGAAGCTGAACGGCCCCCGCTACTGGGTGGTCGACGGGATGGGTACGAAGGTGAACGCCCGGGAACCCGTCCTGCGCGAGTTCAACGGGCTCCTGATGCGCCGTCTGGCCGTCATCGACCTCGGCGACACGCCGGGTGCACCGCCCTACACCGACGTGCACGTCGATCGCGGTGCGGTGTTCTTCTTCGATGCTGGCAAGCCCGTCTACGAACTGGTGGATCCGGACGGTCTGGCCTACGTGATGCAGGCGTACTGCATCGGGGTCGACCCGTCCACCGACGAGGCCGGCCTGACCACCCTGGGGGAGCGCCTCACGATGCCCGAGGGTTGGACCTACCGGGTCCGGGTGCTCGACGAGGAGCTCGTCGTCGACACCACGGACGCGGTCGCCACCGTGCTACAGGACGAGTTCGAGCACTCGTACACGCTTCCCACCTGAGGCCGGTCGACCCGGTCGACAGGGCCACCGGTCGACCCAGCTGCAGGCGGGTTCAGGAGGCGGTCAGGGGGATCAGGGCGAGGTCGACGTGGCCGACGTCGGCGTTCTCCGGCGAATCGGGCTTGAAGTAGGACACCACCAGGGAGGTGTCGCTGCCGAGTTCGGGATGGCCGACGAAGGCGTAGCAGAAGCCCGTGGGCGTGGAGCTGCAGCCGGGGAGGGTCCCGGAGTAGATGGGGTGCCACGGCCCGGTGGGAGTGGTCGAGGAGAAGACGATGAAGGTGCCGCCGATCGACGTCTGCTCGATGAGCCGGAGCCCGCTCGGGTACCCGGCCACCGACACGTTCACCGGCATCCACGAGGTACTGCCGTCGGTGACGGCTGGCCGGGCGACGTAGTTGGCCGGGATGGCCATCACGAGCACGTTGCTGGACATGGTCGTCGTCGACACCGTCCCCGACGCGCAGATGATGAAGAGCGCGGTGCACTGCGAGGTGAAGAACGTCACCTCGCCGTTGGCCACGACGGGGGACTGGTAGGTCCGGTCGGGTGGGAGTGCGGCGCCGTCGACCGCCGGCGGGAACACGTCGTAGGGCGGGGTCGTGATCCTGCCGTTCCGCCAGTTGTAGGTCATGAAGCCCCAGCCTTCGACGGTGAACGACGTCGTCGACGTGACGCACACGTCGGAGTAGGTCACGAGGACGTTCTTCGCGTCGAGCAGGGTCGCCCCGGTGGGCCAGCGAGCCGTGTAGCTGGTGCTGTTGACCGGGACGCACGGCCGGCCGCTCCCGTCGGGCAGGTACGTGTCGGTCGGGGTCGGGATGAACTGGGTCAGGGTCGTGGAGGACGTCTGGGTCCCGGCCGGCCGGACGTCCTTGAGCGCGAACGGGGACTTGCCCGGCACATATCGGCCCCTGGCCGCCGTGCTCCCGCCGATGAACGTGTTCGACTCGGCTGACGCGGCCGTGAACGACGAGGTGTCGCCGAAGATCCACAGATCGCGGTCGTTGGGCAGGGCGACGCTGATCCCGGCGTCGCGCTGGAGGATGGTGCCCGTCGTTGTCTCCTGCCGTGCGTTGACGGGTCCGAGGTAGACGATTCCCGGCGACCCGCCGGCCGTGTCCTCCGGGGTCACCGATGAGCTTTCGGCCGAGGGAAGACTGTGTCCGGACGCATTCAGGGCGTAGACGGTGAACACGTAGCTCTCGTTGTTGGCCAGGCCGGTCACGGTGCACGACGTACTGGTGGTCACGCACCTCCCCCCGGCCGGATTGGAGAATGCCGCGTAGGCGACGACGGGTCCCCCGGGGGACAGAGCCGGCGCCTCCCAGGTGAGCGCGATGCTGGAGTCGCCGGGGGCCCCGGTCACCGCCTGCGGCGGCGACGGTACGCCCGAGGTCACCCTGGTCGAGGTCGTGGCACTCGTGCCGCTGACGCCCACGGACTGCACGGTGACCGTGTACGACTTCCCGTTCTTCAGCCCGGTGATGGTGCAGCTCGTGCCGGTGGTCGTGCAGGTTTCACCACCCGGTTGGGCTCGTGCCACGTAGGAGGTGACGTCGGCGTGCGGCTGCGGCGCACCCCAGGTGAGGCTCGCCGTGTTGTCACCCGGGACGGCCGACAACCAGGCCGGCTTGGCCGGCGGAGACGCGGCCGACCCGCAGCTGGCGAGACCCCCGGCCACCAGGAGGAGGGCGAACGGTACGACCAGCGCGACGGGGGCCATACGGCAGGTCGAAGCGGATCGAGATGGATGCATCGGTGCGTCTCCCCTGCGACGAGCTGTTGGTTGCCCGTGCCAACGGCCGGCGGAAGATCGTACCATCGTGGGCCCTCGGGAGACCCGCGCCGTCACCGTCCGATGATGGGGTGAGGCGGGAGTCCGACGAAGCGTGATGGAGGGAGGAACGTGGTTGACGGCTGTGCGGGGGCCGTAGGGGGCGAGCCCATCGACGCGAACCGGAGCCCAACCAACGAACCAGAGGACCGTTCCGTTACAACACTGGACCGTCAGGTTCGGATGGAGCAGACAATGAGGTGGAGGTGCTGGACGGTGGGAGGCCCCGGGTGTAAGACAGGCGGCAGGGGATTTCCCGCCTCGACGCAGTACCGGACGGCAGGTGGCTCGCATGATGGATTTCAGGGGGACGTTGCAGGGGGCGCAACAAGGCGACCAGGAGTCCTTCGCGCGACTGTGGCGCGAGTTCCAGCCCGGCCTGCTCCGCTACCTCCGCATCAAGGCGTCCCCGGTGGCCGAGGATCTGGCCGCCGATGTCTGGGTGCGTGTGCTGCGCGCCCTACCCGGCTTCGCAGGTGATGAATCGGGATTCCGGGGTTGGCTGTTCACGACGGCCCGTAACCGTCTGACCGACTGGTACCGCAGTGGTGAACGCCGGATCGACGTCATCGAGCATGCCAGCCTCGTCGTCATGCCGTCGGCGACGAACGTCGAGGAGGAAGCGGCCGAGCACTCGGCCACCGATCGGGCCCTCACCCTCATCGGCGAGCTGCCACCCGACCAGGCCGAGGCGGTGATGCTCCGCATCGTCGCCGGATTGGACGTCGCCCGGGTGGCGGAGATCATGGGACGCACGCCGGGGTCGGTCCGGGTCCTGTGCCACCGGGGGCTCAAGCGACTCGAGCAGCGCCTCTCGGGGATCGAGGCCGTCGAGGCTGTCGGCAGCGACGCGCCGCCGCCGGGGACCGCAGTGGTCACGGTCGGGTCGGCCACCGTGACGACCGTCGTGGGGGAGCGGCTCCATGCGTGAGGACCCGATGTTGGAGACCGATGGTCCCCTGGGAATCGGCGCGACCGAGGGCAATGTGGTGACCCTGGCGAACCTGACGAGTGGCCGGCTCGCCGATCTGTTGGCGGCCGCCTCGGGCCCGGCCCGGGAGCACGAGCTGCGGGGTGAGATCCACGCCCGGACGGCGTTTCTGGCCGTGTCGCAATCCTGGTCGGTCCCGCGGCGCCGGTTCCGCCGCACGCCCGCCGTCCTGGCGGTCACCACTGTGGCCACGATGATGGTCGCCACCACCGGCCTCGCCGCTGCCTCGCAGCTCCCCGGACCGGCAGGTAGGGCCGTCGAGGGACTGCTCGGGTCGGTCGGTGTGACCATCGCACCACCTACGCCGTCGGTGACCCCAAGCGTCGCCGCCCCGGTGGCGGACTCGACCGTCCCGGTCGTCCCGTCCGCGACGGGCACGGGTCCCGTCGGCAGCGGCCACGCCAATTGCACGGTCGTCGGCACGGCCAACGGTGTGGCCACAGGCGCGGTCCAAACTGCCTCGTGCACCATCACCGTGGCGCACCGACCGGCTCCGGTGGTGGCTGCGACGGTCAATGCAGCGGTGGCTCCCACCGCTCCCCTCGCCCGGGTGCACACGCCGAAGGCTCCGACGGTGCGCGTGCACCCGGTCCGGGCGGCGCAAGGAGGGGTGTCCACGGGCGGCACCGGTAGCACCGGTGGCGTACCGGGTGGTGGGAACGGCGGAGGGACGACTCGCGGTGGCAACCAGGGCGGTGGTGGTGGCTCCTGTGACACGGGCACCGGAACCACGAGCACACCTTCTGCCACCACCACCACCGCCTCTGCCGCTGGCACGGCCGGCATCGGGACGAACTCCACCACCGACCCGTCGTCGACGGCGCCGGGGTGTGGCGGCCATGGCGGTCATCACCACGGTGGCACGGGCGGATCGGGTGGAACCGGTGGGTCCGGTAGCGGTGGGTCCGGTAGCGGCGACTCCGGCGGTTCAGGTGGTTCGGGCGGCTCCGGCGGCACCGGTGGCTCCGGCGGTTCCGGCGGCACCGGCGGCTCGGGCGGATCGACCGGAAGTGGCGGCACCTCGGGGTCGGGCTCCGGCGCCACGAACTGAGCCGAGGCCGGCCCCACACTGGGCGCCACGGCTGCTCGGTGTGATCTCGTCGGGTGCGGGACTGGCGCGTACGCCCACGGTGCGTCCGAATCCGCCCGGTCGGGCCCCGTTCGAGCCCGGGAACGGTGCGTCGAAGGCGAACACCCAGCGGTCGGCGGCGACCTGCCGGTACCCCTTCCCGTCCCGGGTGGGTTCCCGGTGCCCGGCCGGCAATGCCGACAGGCTCCGTTCAGCGCCGTATCCGTAGCCGGTCCACCACCGGACGGCCACGACGTGTCGCGAAGCTGCCAGCTCCCGGTGGCGTCCCGGAAGGACCTTCCACCACCCGGTCCGGCGACGTTGCCGTAGGAGGTGAGGAACGGGTCCTGCGCGGGCTCGTCGCACGGACCGAGCGGACCGGCGCACTCCACGGCGGACTCGGAGTAGGGGGGCACTGTCCCAGATCCCGGTGGAGAAGTGCAGGAAGTGGGCACCTCCGGAATCGACCCACTGAGGACTCTCGATCGTCGTCTCGAAGGGATGGCCCACCGGGTCCCGGGTCTGCAGGAGGTAGGGCTTCCCGGCGAGGGTGGCCGTCCGTGACGGGCCCAACTCTCCGTCCGATGGGGTGGCCTGCTAGACCCAAGGTACTAGCGGGGGCCCTCCGTCGACAGGGCGGCCACCGGCCCGACATCGCGAGGAGCAGGCCATGACGAACCCGAACCGGCACGCCGTCGACCCCGTGGACGAGGGGCGCCATGTCCCGTCCGACGACCCGCTGTGGAACGAGTCGCACTACCTCGACGTCGTCTCCCACGACGGGTCCGTGTCGGGTTACGCGCGCATCGGGCTGTACCCCAACCTCGGTGTCACGTGGTGGACGGCGACGGTCGTGGGTCCGGGCCGGCCCCTCGTGGCGTCCATCGCCTACGACCTGCCGGTCGCCCCCGACCCGGGGCTCGCCCTCGATGCCGCCGGCCACGCCTTCGAAGCCGTCGTGCGCAGTCCGCTGGACGAGCTCAACCTGACCGCGTCGGTGCCCGCCGTGGTGCTCGGCGACCCGGCGGACGTCTACCGGGGTGCCACCGGAACGCCCACGACGCTCGACCTCGATCTCACCTGGACCACCGATGGCGTCCCCTACCACTACGACGTCACCACCCGCTACGAGATCCCGTGCCTGGTGGGCGGCACCGTCACGGTGGGGGGAGAGCCATACGCCGTGGAGGGACAGGGCCAGCGTGACCACTCCTGGGGGGTCCGCGACTGGTGGGCGTTCGCCTGGTGCTGGTTCGCCGGGCGGCTCGACGACGGGACCCGAGTGCACGGTGCGGACATCCGGATTCCCGGGTCCCGGATCCCCCTCGGCTACGTCCAGCACCCCGACGGCGAGGTCGTGACGGTGACCGGGCTGGACGTCACCGAGGTGCTGGGCGCCG
This sequence comes from uncultured Acidimicrobiales bacterium, assembly GCA_963841925.1. Lineage (GTDB taxonomy): Bacteria > Actinomycetota > Acidimicrobiia > Acidimicrobiales > RAAP-2 > Bog-756. Next base: position 226,480 of record CAWJER010000002.1, on the reverse strand, counting down.
AGGGGATCCCGACGTCGGCCCGGGCCCGGATCGAACCGACCGGGTTGGAGCTCGCCATCGAACCCGTGGCCTTCGGGCCGCTGTTGCTCACCTCCACCGACGGCCGGGTGAGCCGGTTCCCGCGCGCCATGGCCAGGTTCACGGCAGACGACGGACGCACCGGCACGGGCTGGATCGAGTGGAACCAGCCCGAGGCCGCGGCGGTCGCGCTGTAGCGTCACCGTCGTGCGCCTCTCGTTGCAGCCGTCGCTCGATGCGTCCGACTACCGCTTCACACACGCCCTCCGGACCCGGTTCGCCGAAACCGATGCCATGGGGATCATCCATCACGGCGCCTACGCGGCTTATCTCGAGGAGGCCCGGGCGGCCATGCTGCGGGACGCCGGCCATCCTTACGAGGTCGTACGGTCGGGACCCGACGGCGTCGACTTCGCCGTCCTCGAGCTGTACGTCCGCCACCGCAAGCCACTGCGGTTCGACGACGACGTCCGCGTCCACGTGCTCGTCGACGGAGTGACCCGGACCACGTTCCAGGTCGGCTACCTCCTGGAGGTGGCGGGGGAGACCCGGGCGACGGCCGTGACCGTGCACGGCGCCGTGGACCCGGCGGGGCGTCCCTCGCGCCTGCCGGCCTTCCTGGCCGAGCTGACCGGGGCCGGGTAGCGCCGTGCGCGTGTCCTACGGACTGCCCATCCACCGGGTCGACTGCGGCGAGGAGTTCCTCGCCCCCGGGGCCATCGGTGAGCTGGCCGCAGCCGCCGAGTCCGCCGGGTTCGGCGCCGTCTACACCACCGATCACCCGTTCCCGGGGGACGACTGGCTGTCCCACGGCGGCCATCACGCGCTCGACCCGCTAGTCGCCCTTTCGTTCGCGGCGGCGACGACGTCGACCGTGCTCCTGCACACGAACCTGTTCGTCCTCGCCTACCGCAATCCCTTCCTGGCGGCCAAGGGGATCGCCACCCTCGACGTCCTGAGTGGCGGGCGCACCGTCATCGGGCTCGGAGCGGGCTACCTGGAGCCGGAGTTCGAGGCGCTGGGAGCGCCCTTCTCCGAGCGCAACGACCGCATGGACGAGGCCCTGGCCGCCCTCGGTGCGGCATGGTCGGGGGAGAGCGTCACCTTCGAGGGCAACGGCTTCCGGGCCCCGGGCAACACGATGCTGCCCCGACCACGTCAGCGTCCCCGCCCCCCGCTGTGGATCGGTGGGAACAGCCGTCGCGCCATCCGACGTGCCGTGGAGTCGGCCGACGGCTGGAGCCCGTTCCCCGTTCCGGCGTCGTTGGCGGCCCGGACCCGCACCGCGCCGCTCGAGACCGCCGCCGACCTCGGCGTCGCCCTCGGGTACGCCCGGTCCCATGCGGAGCGGGCGGGACGGACCGAGCCGCTGACCGTGTGCTTCATCCCCGAGGGGCTGTCGATGGGAGCCCGACCGGTCGACGAGGGGCGCGTCGTGGCCTCGATCCACGAACTCGAGGCCCTCGGGGTGGACTGGGTGAGCGTGGCGCTGCCCGGTGACACCCGCCATGCGCAGCTGGCGGCGATCGAGGGCTTCGGACAGAGGGTCCTGACGGCGATCTGACCACCGCTGCACGGTCACTCGTCCCCGAACCCGTACCGGACCGCCGGTACCCTGATGGGGTGAGCGCGCCGCGGTGACACGATCGGAGCGCTCCTCCCCGCGTGGGTCCGTGGCGCGGTTCTTCCGGTCCGACGTGGCCGGCAGCTGGGTCCTGGTCCTGGCCGTCGGCATCGCGCTGCTCTGGGCCAACGGGCCGTGGTGGTCGTCCTCCTACGACGCCGTGTGGCTGCACCCGACCCACTGGGGTGGACGCGCCTTCCAGGACTTCACCACCGTGCGCGACTGGGTCAACGGCGGCCTGATGGCGGTCTTCTTCCTGGTCGTCGGCCTCGAGATCGGGCGCGAACGGCGTCACGGTGACCTCGCCGACACCCGCACGGCGGTCGTACCGGTGGCCGGGGCGGTCGGGGGCATGGCCGGTGCCGGCCTCGTCTACGCCGCCGTCGCCCACGGAGGTCCGGGCGCACCGGGATGGGGGATCCCGATGGCCACGGACATCGCCTTCGCCCTGGGCGCCCTCGCCCTCCTCGGGCGACGCGTGCCGCCCGGCCTTCGGGTCGTGCTCCTGACCCTGGCCGTGGCCGACGACATCGGGTCGGTGGTGATCCTGGCCGTCTTCTACTCGTCCCGGACCTACCTGCCGGCGCTGGCCGCCGCCGCCGGCCTGGTCGCCGTCCTGGTCCTCCTGCGCCGGTTCACCGGTGCGTCCACCGGGGTGGTCCTGGGGGGAGGCGTCGTGCTGTGGATCCTGCTCGCCGCCGGAGGGGTCGAACCCGCACTGGCCGGTGTGGTGGCCGGGCTGCTCGTCCCGGGCGCAGCAGGCCGTAGCGCCGATGGGCCACTCCCGGTGCTGGATCCGGCCGCCCGGCTCGAGACGCAGGTGGCGCCGTGGTCCGCCTTCCTCGTCCTTCCGCTGTTCGCGGTGGCCAATGCGGGGATCACCTTCCATGGCGGGATCCTTCATCCGCCCGGCGCCACAGCGGTGTTCGTCGGGGTCGGTCTCGCCCGCGTGGTCGGCAAGCTCGGCGGGATCACGCTGGCCTGTGCGCTCGTCGTCCGGCTCGGGCTGGGCCGCCTGCCCGCCGGCGTGTGCTGGCGCCACCTCGCCGGGGGCGCCGCGGTGGCCGGCATCGGCTTCACCGTGCCCCTGCTCATCGCCGAGCTCGCCTTCGTGCACGATCCGCCGCTGGTGACCGCAGCCGAGCTCGGCCTGTTCGCCGGGTCGGCGATCGCCTTTGCCGTGGGCGCCACCATCCTGGTGTGGGCCGGGCCGGGAGGTGCCGACGGGGAGGGCGGGTCGGCCCCGGTCGAGGACGGGCCCCACATCACCTGGTGACCGGCTCGTGCCGGCGGACCGTATGCTGCGTGCAACGGCGGCTGCGCCGTGCCCGACGATGCCCCGACGACCCGCGACCGGGCCGGCGGGGACCGAGCCCCAGGAGACCGACCATGAGCATTGCCGTAGGCGACCGCATCCCCGACGTACAGGTGATGACCACCGTGGGCGGGAACCCGACCCACGTCCAGACGGCCGACGTCCTCGGCTCCGGCAAGGTCGTGCTGTTCGCCGTCCCGGGTGCCTTCACCCCGACCTGCTCGGACTACCACCTGCCGAGCTACGTCATCCGCCACGACGACCTCGTCGCCAAGGGTGTCGACACCGTGGCCTGCATCTCGGTCAACGATCCCTTCGTCATGAGCGCGTGGGGCGATTCGCAGAACGTGGGGGACACGGTGCTCCTGCTGGCCGACGGCAACGGCGAGTTCGCCGCCGCCGTAGGGCTGGAGATGGACGGCAGCGGCTTCGGCCTCGGCACCCGGTCGCAGCGCTACGCCATGGTGATCGAGGATGGCGTGGTCACGGCGCTGGCCGTCGAGCCCGGCGGCGGACTCACGGTGAGCGCGGCGGACGCCGTCCTCGAGATCCTCTAGGCGGGACGGTCGTGGACCTGGCCGAGGCGCTCCGGACCACGGGGGCGGTGCGCGAGTACACCGACGAGCCGGTCGACGACGCCACCGTCTACCGGCTGCTCGACACCGCCCGGTTCGCTCCCAACGGCGGCAACCGTCAGGCGTGGCGCGTGGTGGTGGTGAAGGACCCGGCCACCCGCCGGTCCCTGCGGGACATCTACCTGCCCGGGTGGTATGAGTACCTGGCGCAGGTCTCGGCCGGACTCACCCCGTGGGCCGTGGTCACCGACCGCGAGCTCGAGGCCACCTCGGTGGCCGGCGCCCGTGAGATCGCCGCATCGGCGTCGGCCGGACCCGGTGGATTCGCCGAGCACCTCGACGAGGTCCCGGTGATGCTCGTGCTGCTGGCCGACTTCACCCGTCTGGCCACGGTCGACCGCGACAGCCACCACTACACCATGGTCGGAGGCGCCTCGATCTACCCGTTCGCCTGGAGCATCCTCCTGGCGGCGCGGACCGAGGGGCTGGCCGGGGTGATGACCACGATGGTGGTCCGCGACGAGGGGGCCGTCACCGAGCTGCTGGGTGTGCCCGCCACCCACACCGTGGCCGGTCTCCTGGCCCTCGGGCACCCGATCCGTCAGCCGACCCGGCTGCGGCGCGGCAGCGTGGAGGAGTTCGCCACCGTCGACCGCTTCGACGGGCCGCCGCTGGGGCCCGGATGAAGGTCCGCATCGGGGTCGGCACGGGGCCGCTCGCCGGCGACCCGTCCGAGCTCGTCGGGCTGGTGGACGACCTCGACGAGCTGGGGTTCGACTCGCTGTGGCTCCCCGAGGTGCTCACGGCCCCCACGCTGGACCCGCTGGCCGCGCTGGCCTTCGCCGCCGCCCACAACCCCCGCCTCAAACTCGGGACCACGATGCTCCTGCCCGGGCGCAACGTCGGTCCGGTTGGCCAAGCAGCTCGCCACGTTGGACCGCCTGTCGACCGGACGGCTGCTGGTCACCTTCGTGCCGGGGCTGGCCCAGGCACCCGAGTCGGGTGCGGTCGGCGTGCCCGGGACGGAGAAGGGCGCCCGGATGGAGGAGGCATTCCCCCTGCTGCGTCGGTTGTGGGCGGGGGAGACGGTGGACCACCGCGGTCCGGTGGGCGGGTTCGACGGGTTCACGCTGGCCCCGCTACCCGTCCAGGATCCACTGGAGTTCTGGCTCGGCGGCATGGTGCCGGCCGCGCTCGAGCGGTGTGGCCGGTTCGCCGACGGGTGGCTGCCTTCGGCGTGCACCCGACGGAGGCCGCCGCCGGCAGGGTGGTCATCGACGAGGCTGCCGATGCTGCCGGGCGGTCGATCAGTCCCGAGCACTTCGGGGTGTCCCTCGCCTATGCACCGGGGCCGCTGGAGCCGTCGCCTGCTGGCCGCCCTCGGGCGGTCCCGCAAGGGCGTGGACCCGGCACTGGTGGTGCCCGCCGGTCTCGATGCCCTGCGGGCCTTCCTGGAGTCGTTCCTCGAGGTCGGGTTCTCCAAGTTCGTGGTCCGGCCGCTGGCCCGACCCGTCTCGTGGCGGTCCGAGCTCGAGGCCCTGGCCGCGGCGGTGGGCGACCTCCAGACGTGAGCCACGCGAGGGCCCGAGCCGCCCACCCAGTTCGGGTTCGTCGCCCACGACGATGCCGAGCTCCTGGCGCAGATGTCGCATGGTCCAGGCGGGCGGGACGGGTGGATCAACGTCGAGCCGGTCATCGACGAGGAGCACCAGCCCGATGCCCCCGGGCCCGTTCGCCTTCCTCGGCGGTTCGACCCATCTGGTGCCGGTGGTCACCTGGATGCCCGGCCGCCGCCAGTCCGGTCGACCGGTCAAGCCGACCACCGTCGGACTGCAGCACGCGTCGGGTCCCCATGTGGCGTGGCGCCTGCGCGACCTCGGCCAGCCCGTGCCCGAGGGGTGGCGGGTCACCCAGGACCACCCGCGACGGGGGCTCGTGGCCGAGGTGCCGGCCGACGCCGACAACGCCGCTGTGATCGGCTGGCTGCTGTCGGCGGCGGCCACGGTGTGCCAGGTGGAGATGACCGGCCGCTGGACGGCGGCGGTCCACCCGGGCCTGGACTGAGCACCCCGTGGCCGCGGCAGGGCTTGCACATTCCACCTAGGACCTCGGCCCCTTTCGCAGCCCGCGCCACCCCGCGTACAGTCGTGTGCCGCGGCGTCGTCCGGCGCCGGTCCGGACACGGAGAGGGACGTCGATGATCAAGGAGTTCAAGGAGTTCCTGCTGCGGGGGAACCTGCTCGACCTGGCCGTGGCCGTGGTCATCGGCGCGGCGTTCACCGCGGTGGTGACGTCGATCACCGTGAACATGATCACGCCGCTGATCAAGGCGATCTTCGGCGGCGGCAGTCAGTTCGGGGGCCTGGCCGTCACCATCCACGGCTCCACGATCCACTACGGCGCCGTGCTGAACGCGCTGCTCAACTTCGTGATCGTGGCCGCCGTGATCTTCTTCCTGGTGATCAAGCCGGTGAACGCACTGATGGCCGAGCTCGGGCGCACGCCCAGCGAGGAACCGGTGCGCGAGTGTCCCGAGTGCCTGTCCAAAGTGCCCGATGCCGCCACCCGGTGCGCCTACTGCACCTCGGCCCTGACGCCCACGGCAGGCTGAGCGGAATCCGGGAGGCTCGGGGCCGGCACGCCACGGCGTGGAGCCACGGCCACCGCTGGATCGACGGTGCCGGCACCGGGGGCCACCTCGACGGCACCCGGCGCCACCTCGACGGTGTGCAGTTCGCTGTGGACGTGTCCGGGCACACGCCGCCACGACGACGGCGGTCGCCACCAGTGCGCAGGCGGTCAGCACGGCGGCCGACACGAACGGGAGCCACGAGGCGAGGGCGAACGCGGCGCCGGCAACGGCGGCCGACACCGCGGTGAGCGCCGTCTGCGTGGTCCCGAACATCCCCTGGATCCGGCCCACCTCCGACGGCTCCGACCCCTGGGTCAGCAGCGACTGGAGGGCGGGCATGGCGGCGGCGAACCCGAGTGCCTCGGTGCCGCCCAGCACCATCAGCGCCGGCACCCGTGGATGAAGGGATAGGAGGCGCAGAAGACCATGGCGAGTCCGAGACCGCCGAGCACCAGCAGCCGGCGGTCCATGTGGTCGGCCAGCCAGCCGCTCGGACTGGCTGCGATCACGAAGGGGACCGCGAACAGGGTCCACGACACGCCGATCTGCCAGCCGGCCGCGCCACGGGACAGCAGCAACAGGGTCCAGCAGATGTCGTAGACACCGCGTGGTCAGGCCGAGGGCGGCAGCGGCAATGAGCGCCCCGGACCTCGACGGGCTCCGCTGCAGCGGAGCGAGCCGGTTGACCGTCCCGTCGGCGTTGGTCCGTGCCTGGCGCAGTGCGGTCTCCTCGGCGGGCTCCACGATTCGGGAGGCGGGGACGGCGGCAGCGCATGCGACGACGCCCGAGGCCAGGAACATGATCCACATGTGGCCGGCACCGACGATCGACCCGATCAGTGGTCCCACGGCCATCCCGGCGATCTCGGCGCTGAAGATGGACGCGAACGCCCGTCCCCGCCGCTCCACGGCGACCGCCCCGGACACCATGGCCAGCGAGGCCACGGCGGCCCCGCCCGCACCCAGGCCCTGCATGCCGCGGAGCACGATGGCCATGTACGGGGCGATGGGCAGGAGGAAGGCGAAGCTGGCGACGGCGTAGATGCCGAGGCCCGCCAGCAGCACCGGCTTGCGCCCGACCCGGTCGGCCAACTTGCCCACCGGGTACTGGAAGAGCACCCCGGCGGCGAAGAAGGAGGCCATGACCAGCCCGGCCAACGTGTCAGTCCCGCCGAGGTGGCGGATGTAGACCGGCAGCATCGGGATGATCGACGTCGAGCCGAGCCACAGCAGGAAGACGGTGACGGTCAGGGTGCGGATGAGCTCGACCGAGGCGTCGCTCGCCGGTGCTACGGGAGTGGCGGGGCCGCGGCGGATCACGGCGTCACCCGGGTCATCTGCTCGAGGGCGGCGCTGATCGAGGCCAGCAGGTCGCCGGTCGGCGTGGCCAGCCCGAACAGCCCGCACAGCCACAGGCCGTCACAGGCCAGGCGCACCAGCGTCGCCGACGTGGGGTCGAGTCCGTCATCGACGAGTCGGGCCTGCCAGCCAGCGGCCGCCATCTGGAGCGGTACGAGCAGTTCGGGCTCGGCGGCGGCGGCGGCCAGCAGGGCGGCACCCAGGCGCTCCTCACCCGGGGTCACCGGCTCCAATGTGGCCCGCACGTAGGCGCGGGCGTAGGCGCCGGGTCGGGCGCCATCGGGAGTGCCGGGGACGGGCAGATAGGAGGCGATGTCGTCGTCGAACTGCTCGATGATGCGGGCGACCATGGCGGCCACCAGGGCGTCGCGGGTGGGGAAGTGGTAGAGCACGCCACCCTTGGAGAGCCCGGCCTCGGACGCCGCCGCCTCGAGGGTGAGGTGCCCGACGCCGTCGCGCAGGACCACCTGCTCGGCCGCGTCCAGGATCCGCCTCTTGGTGGCGGCGCTGTCCCGGGTGGTCGTCCGGGCGCCCGGGCGCGCCCCGGCCGGCGAGGAGGCGGTCGTGGTCATCCACGCTACTATACCGTCCGGACGGTACAGCTAGGACGCGGGCGGGGCGTCACTCCCGCCGGTTGGCCAGGTGCCAGTGGTTGCAGATCCCGCAGGTGTAGGGATCGAGGTCCACACCGTGCTCGAGTCGGGCCTGCAGGGCGGCGCGGTTGGCCTGGTCGGCGGATGCGAACGCCACCTTGGGTGTGCCGTCGGACCGCCAGTGCTCCCGTCTCCCGCCGGCGGCGTCCGGGTCGCGGTGACGCCGGTGGGGCTTGCGCCCCCGACGTGCCTTGGCCACGGCCGCTACTCCGTGTAGACGGGACGCCGCTTCTCCTTGAAGGCGGCGGCGGCCTCGTTGAGGTTGCCCGTGAACCCGGCGAGCAGCTGGGTCCGGTTCTCCAGGTCCACGGCGGTCTGGAGGCTCCCGACCTCGAGGGAACCCCACAGGGTGTCCTTGGTGAGGGTGAGGCCGAGCGGGCTGAGGGCGGTCATCCCGACCGCCATGGCCACCGCCCGGTCGAGCACCTCGTCGTCCTCCGCCAGCTGGGACACCAGTCCGATCCGCTCCGCCTCCTCGGCGTCGACCTTGCGCCCGGTGAGGAGGATCTCGTTCGACCGCGACGTGCCGACGGCACGGGGGAGGAGCCAGCTGACCCCGAGCTCGCACCCGGTCAATCCGTTGGTGATGCCGGCGCCGCAGAACATCGCCGAGCGGCCGGCCAACCGGACGTCGGCGCCCAGGCTCAGGCACATCCCGCCGCCGTATGCGGGACCCTTGATGGCGGCGATCACGGGCTGGGGCATGTTGCGCAGGGCCGGCACCACTCCACCCATGTACTCCATGGCCCGCAGGCCCATCCGGTGGCGGCCCATGTCCTCGGTGCCCGGGGGGAGGCCGGCGTGCTCGAGCTCGAGACCCGAGCAGAACGCCCGCCCGGCCCCGGTGAGCACCACCACCCGGCAGTCGTTGTCGGCGGCGACCGAGGCGATCGCCTCGTAGAGATCGCCGACGAGGGCGAACGACATCGAGTTCAACCGGGCCGGGTTGTCGAGGGTGATCACGCGGACGTGCTGCGCCGCGGTCGTGACGGAGACGAGTGCCATGGGGACAGCCTCACCGACGCGGGCCCGCCGCGCCATTCATCGGGGAAGGCCGTGCATCGGGTCGAGCCGGGCGGTGCCGACCGTCATCGGCGTCGCCGGTGTGCCCCGACGGACGCGGATGCGCCATCATCGGGGCGTGCCGATGGACCCGTTCAGCGAGTTCGACCCCTACGGGGGCGATCCCACGCCCATCGCCCTGCCCGGGCACCTGCTCGTGGCGACACCCCGGCTCGAGGACCCTAGCTTCGCCCGCCGGGTCGTCCTCCTGCTCGACCACGGGATCCACGGCGCGCTCGGCGTGGTCATCGACCGCCCCGGGGGCGTGGGTGTCGACCAGCTCCTGCCACGGTGGCACGGACTGGCCACGGCGCCGGCGGAGCTGTTCACGGGCGGACCCGTCTCACGCAACTCCCTCATCGGCCTGGTCCGGCTGGCCTCACGGGAGCTCGCCGTCGAGGGCGCGCCGGGCTGCCCGGTCGGCTGGCGGCTCCTGGTGGACGACGACCGGCCGATCGGCACGGTCGACCTGAACACCGACCCGGGGCCCTATGCCGACGCCATCGTGGGGGCGCGACTGTTCTCCGGCTACGCCGGGTGGGAGACGGGCCAGCTCGAGGACGAGATCGCCGAGGGCTCGTGGTACGTGGTTCGAGCCGAGGCACGGGACCCGATCTCGGCCGATCCCGAGGGGCTGTGGCGCCGGGTGCTGCGCCGCCAGGGCGGGGCACTGGCCCTGGTCTCGGGCTACCCGGTCGACCCGGGCCACAACTGAACGGCCGGGCCCCGGCGCCTCGGGCCGGGGTCGACTCGGGGCGGGAGGCGTCTCAGGCGGTGAGGTGGAGTCCCCGGGGCTGGCCCACGGGCTGGGCGACCGTCGTACGCAGCAGTTCGATGAGGGCCCGTGTGGGGGCGGACGGCAGGCCGCGGCTGCGCTGGGCCACGCCGACCCGGCGGCGAGGGAGCCCGCTGATCGGCACGGGCCGGAACCGGTCCTGCAGGATCGTGGGGATGGCGGTGGCCGGCAGGATGGCCGGGCCGTACCCCTCGAAGGTGAGGGATGCGATGAGGCGGAGGCCGTCGATCTCGGCAGCGGGAAGGAGCGTGATGCCGAGCGGCCGGGTGACGGCATCGAGCTCGTCGCGGTACGACGTCCCCGGCAGCGGCAGCAGCAGCTCGAGGTCGGCCAGGTCGTCGAGGTTCAACGGACGGTCGGCACTGGCCAGCGCATGGCCCTCGGGCACGACCAGCATCAGGTCCTCCTCGAACAGGAGCCGGGTCACCAGGTCCCTGCCGCTCACGGGCAGGTGGAGGACGGCCACGTCGAGCTGCCCGTTGGCCAGCTGCGGCTCGAGGCCGGTCGTCGTGCCCTCGACGATGATGAGCCGCAGCTTCGGGTGACGCTGGGCCACGGCGTCCATCAGCCGGGGGACCAGCCACCGGGCCGTCGTGCCGATCATGCCCACCCGGACCGTGCCCGTGACCTCGTCCTTGCAGGCCGCCACGTCCGAGAGCAGTGCGTCGAGCTCGGACAGGATGCGTCGGGCCCGGGCCACCACGACGGTACCCTCCTCGGTCAGCCGGCCGTCGGCGCGGTCGATGAGGGGGGCGCCCAACTCCTTCTCCAACCGGGCGACGTGGGCCGAGATGTTGGACTGCACGGTGCCGAGGTGGTCGGCCGCAGCCGAGAAGGTACCGTGGTCGCTGATAGCGGTCAGAGCCTGCAGGTGTCGGAGTTCCATCGTCAGAAACGATACCAGGTATCTAATCAAACTGGTTGACTGATTGCTCGCGGTTGTTATACAGTGATTCCAGCGAACACAGGACATAGGAATCCCCCTCCTTTCCTTGTTGCGTCAGTGCGAAGGGACCACCTCTCCCCCCCGGTGGTCCCTTTGCCGCGTCTGGGGACGATTCAGGATTCGAGCCCGCTGAGCTGGGTATCCACCGTTGCTCCCTACCCAAGTGGGGACCCTCCGGGGGCCACTACCGGGCCCGGACGGGCGGCAGTAGGTTGAGGGGATGACCGACGCCACCGGTGCCGTCTTCGTCGATCTGGACCGCACGCTCATCCGCTCGGCCAGCGGGCCGATACTGCAGGCCGCCATGGTGGCCGAGGGCGTGCTGCCGGCCGGCCGCTCCCTGCCCGGTGAGCGCATCCTCTACGGCTTCTACAACACGTTCGGCGAGACGGCGGCCTTCATGAGCCTGGCCCGTGCTGCCGCTCGCCTCATGAAGGGCCGGCCGGCCGAGTCGGTGCGCCGGGCGGGCGAGTCGGCCGTCGAGGAGTTGATCGACCTGGTCCAGCCCTGGGCCCTCGAGCAGCTGGGGGCGCACCGGGCCGAGGGCCGCCTGATCGTGCTCGCCACCACGTCACCCCTCGACCTGGTGGCACCGTTGGCCCGGGCACTCGACTTCGACGACCTCGTCGCCACCCGCTACGAGGAGGTGGACGGCACCTACACCGGCCGCCTGGTGGGGAAGTTCGCCTGGGGTCGGGGCAAGCGGGACAAGGTGCGGGACTGGTGCGTGTCCAACGCCGTCGAACTGGCTGACAGCCACGTCTACTCCGACAGCGTCTTCGACGTCCCCGTGCTCAGCGCCGTCGGCCACCCCCACCCGCTGAACGCCGACCCCCGATTGGCGGCCGTGGCCCTCGCCCGGCGTTGGCCGCTCGAGAACTGGGACCGGCCCCCGGGTGTGCCGAACGTCATCGGCCTCGAGCCCTACCACCTCATCCGGCCGTTCGTCCGCGCCGAGTCGTTCCCCTATGCCCGGTTCAGCGTCAACGGTGTCGAGCACATCCCGGCCGAGGGCCCGGTGCTCCTGGTCGCCAACCACCGCAGTTACTTCGACGTCGCCGCACTGGCGCTGGTGGCCGCACGGATCCGCCGGCCGGTGCGCTTCATGGGCAAGCAGGAGCTCTTCGACGCACCGGTGGTGGGACAGCTGGCCCGGGCGCTCGGCGGGATCCCCGTCGACCGCGACACGGCGCCGGGGGAGTCGATGGCCCGGGCGACGGCCGCACTCCGTGCCGGTGAGGCCGTCTTCGTCCTACCTCAGGGAACGATCCCACGGGGCGAGGCCTTCTTCGACCCCGTGCTGAAGGGCAAGACCGGCGCCGCCCGCCTGGCCGCCGCCACGGGGGCGCCGGTCGTCCCCATCGCCATCTGGGGTACCGAGCAGGTCTGGCCCCGGTCGTCCAAGGTCCCGAACGTGGCCAACCTGCAGCACCCGCCGCGGGTGACGGTCACCGTCGGACCCCCGGTGGCGCTCGGGCACTCCGACGCCGTGGCCGACACCGCCGTCCTCATGGAAGCGGTCGTCGACCTGCTGCCCCCCGAGGCACGGGAGGCGCACGTCCCCACCGACGAGGAACTGGCCGCCACCCGACCTTCGGCGTGACGGTCCGGCCGACCACGCGCGCCCGGCGAACCGCGTCGGGCCGCGCGGCCTCGGTGGCCGTCGCCGCCGTGACGGCCGTCAACGGCCTGTCGCGCGCCCTCGGACGGGGGAGTGGCACCGTGGCGGGCGGTCGGGCCGGACTGGTGCTCGATCCCGGCCTGCTGTCCGTGCTGGCGGCCGGTCGGCGGGTGGCCCTGGTGTCGGGCACCAACGGCAAGACGACCACGACACGGCTGCTCGCCACTGCACTGGAGGGGCCTGACGGTGGTCCATCGGTGGTGAGCAACGAGACCGGCGCCAACATGCCCGCCGGGCACGTGGCGGCCCTGGCCGGCGCCCCGGACGCCCCGGTGGCGGTGCTCGAGGTCGACGAGGGGTACCTGGGCCGGCTCATCGACGACGCCCGCCCCGAGGTGGTCGTGCTGCTCAACCTGTCGCGCGACCAGCTCGACCGCATCGCCGAGGTGCGGATGCTGGTCGACCGGTGGCGTACGGCGCTCGGCGGGCTGCGCCGGCCCGGTCCCGGGGTCGCCGGCACCGTCGTGGTGGCCAACGCCGACGACCCGATGGTGGCGTATGCCGCCGCCATGGCGCCCGAGGTCCGTTGGGTGGGCGCCGGCCAGGTCTGGCACGACGATGCCGTCGGGTGCCCGGCCTGTGGTGGGCGGATCTCCTTCCCCGACGACGGACGATGGGCCTGCGACCGCTGTGACTTCGCCCGCCCCGACGTCGACGCCGACGTGGTGGGCGACGAACTCGTGCTGGCCGACGGCACGCGGCACCCGATCCGGATCGCGTTGCCCGGTCAGTTCAACCGGGCCAATGCCGGCATGGTGGCGGTCGCCGCCCTGCCGCTCCTGGCGTCCGCCGGAGTGGGTGACACGGACGGAGGGCCACCCACGGTCGACCTGGTGCTCGCCCGGCTGGCCACCGTGACCGAGGTGGCGGGGAGGTTCTCCACCATCACGCGGCGCGGCCGACCCGTGCGCCTGCTGCTGGCCAAGAACCCGGCCGGGTGGACGGCGATCTTCGACCTCCTGGACGAGACGGGCGACGCGGTGTCCCCGGTCGTCCTGTCGGTCAACGCCCGCACGGCCGACGGGCTCGACACCAGCTGGCTGTGGGACGTCCCCTTCGAGCGTCTGGCCGGTCGTTCGGCGGTGGCGACCGGGGACCGCAGACTCGACCTCGCCGTGCGCCTCCGGTACGCCGGTGTCGACCACGACGTGGTCGACGGGGCGGTGGCCGCGCTCGACCACGCGCGTCGGCGGACCGGTGGCGACGGGGACCGTCGAGTTCCTCGGGAACTACACCGCGTTCGCCGACCTGCGGCGGGCGCTGTGAGTCCGTCCGGACGGAGGCGCCTGGTGGTCTGCGTGGTCCACCCCGACCTGCTCGGCACCTACGGCGACGGAGGGAACGGGCTCGTGCTCGCCCGACGGGCCGCCTGGCGGGGGATCGACGTCGAACTGCTCCAGGCCGCGTCGGACCGTCCCCTGCCCGAGGCCGACGTCTACACCATCGGCGGAGGCGAGGACGGTCCACAGGTGCGGGCGGCCACGACACTCGCCGAGGACGGCACGCTCGCCCGGCGGGTGGAGGAGGGTGCCGTGGTGCTCGGGGTGTGCGCCGGGTTCCAGTTGATCGGCCGGACGTTCCCCGACGCGTCCGACCGGCCCCACCAGGGACTCGGACTGCTGGACCTCACCACGCGGAAGGGCTCCGGCCAGAGGGCGGTGGGGGAGGTGATCGCCGCACCGGCGACCGACGCGCCCCGGACCGGACGGGGCGACCCACTGCCGAGGCTGAGCGGCTTCGAGAACCACGGCGGCGTCTCGCTCGTCGGTCCCGGCGCCCGTGCCCTGGCCCGCGTGGAACGGGGAGTGGGCAACGGAGGGGGAGACGGGACCGAGGGGGCGTGGTCGGGCCGTGTGCTCGGGACCTACCTCCACGGTCCGGTACTGGCGCGGAACACGGCGCTCGCCGACCTGCTCCTCGGATGGGCACTGGCGCCCACGGGGTCGTCGGACGTCACCGTGGCCGAGCTCGATCCCCTCGACGACTTCGAGGAGCTGGCACTGCGCTCCGAGCGACTCGAGGCCGTGGAGACGTCGGCGGCCCCGGGGTGGCGGGGTCTGCTCGGACGGCGGCGTGCCAGGGGCTGACCCTCCCTTCGCCGCCCGGACAGCGCCTCGCTCGGCCCTCAGGCGTAGTAGTGATCCTGACCGAGGTCGTCGAGGAGGCTGGGTCCGGTGGGCTCCCATGCCAGGAGCTCCCGGGTCACGACGGCGGTGGCGGGGCTGTCCACGCCGACGAAGTGGCCCAGGTGGGAGAAGCGCTCGACGGCCCCAGTGGGGGGCACCGATGCCGTGGGTACCCCGAGGTGGCTCCCGATGGCGTCGGCGATGTCCCGGAAGGGAACGCCCTCGTCGGCGACAGCGTGCAGGACCGATCCGGCGGGGGCGGACTCGACGGCCAGTCGGGTCAGGCGGGCGGCATCGGAGCGGTGCACCGCCGGCCAGCGATTCGATCCGTCGCCCAGGTAACCGGATTCGCCCCGTTGGCGGGCCGTGGCGACCAGGGCGGCCATGAATCCGTGGTCGCCGTCGCCGTGGACCGTCGGGGGCAGCCGCAGCACCGACGAGCGGACGCCGATGCCCCTCAGGGACAGCACCAGCAGGGCGGTGGCCGAGCGTCGACCGGCGGGGTTGGCCCGGACCTCGGCGCTGGGGACGAGGCCGTCCCCCTCGGTGGCGAACCGGCCGGAGGCCAGCCCGAGGAGGCCTGAGGCGAGGACGAAGGGCCGATCGGAGTCGGCCAGGGCCGCCCCCATGGCCTCGACGGCCCGCCGGTCGGCCGCCGCCGCAGACGCGAAGTCCCCACTCCAGGCGATCTCGTGCTGGAACGCCAGATGGATCACCCCGTCGGAGCGGGCGGCGGCCTCGGCCAGGCCGTCGGGGTCGTCGACGTCGCCCCTCCACACCGTGGCGCCGGTGGCCGCCAGACGTTGCGCCGACTCCTCGGAGCGGGCGAGGCCGACCACCTCGTGGCCGGCCCCCAGCAACTCGGGAACGACCGCCGAGCCGATCCAGCCCGATGCGCCGGTGACCAAGATGTTCATGGGGGTACCTCCGCGGGGTTCAACTGATGTCAGTGGCTGCTGTCACCGTACTTGTGATGTCAGTTACTGTCAACACTACGAGTGGCGAAAGGGTGCCGCCCGCGGCCGGGGTGGTGGGGCCCCGGTCCCGGCTGGCTGGCCCCGACCACCGCGCACCGCCGGGACGATGCGCCCGTGCGACGGTGGTGCACGGCGTCGGCCGGGATCCCCCCGTAGCCCGGCAACTGCCCGGCGGCTCCCCGGCCACCGCCCGGAACCGGTGCGGACCCGGTCGCCGCCGAGTGTTGGGGCCCGCCGTGGTGTTCCCCCGAGGCTCCGTGTCGCTCCGTCTGTATCCCCACAACGAGCTCGATGCTCGCGGGATCCTGCGCGAGCTCTGTGAGCAGGCGCGTCTCGGGCTGTCCGCCGGGTTCGACGGGATCATGACCAGCGAGCACCACGGGGGCTTCGCCGGCTACCTACCCAATCCGCTGCAGGTCGCATCGTTCCTCCTCGAGGAGACGACGACCGGCTGGGTGGCCGCCTGCCCGGTGCTCCTGCCGCTCCGCGCGTGTGGCCCAGCTGGCCGAGGAGGTCGCCTGGCTCGCCGTCCGCCACCCGGGTCGGGTGGGACTGGGGGTGGCCGCCGGTGCCCTCGCACTCGACTTCGAGGCGATGGACGTGGATCCGGCCGATGCCGTCCCGCGCTTCACGGCGGATCTCCCGCGTATCGTCGACATGCTGCGGGGCCGGGACCTTCGCCAGCTCGACGGCGACCGCGCCCTGCAGGCCTGCGTGCGGTCGCCGGTCCCCGTGCTCAGCGCCGCCGCGTCACCGGGTGCGGCCCGCCGGGCCGCCGGCTGCGGGGCCGGCATCCTGTCGGAGGGGATGTCCGATGTCGGGCGCCTGCGGCGGATCTGCGACTCCTACGACGCGGCCGGGGGCGACCAGGCCAAGGTGATCATCCGGCGGGTGTGGCTCGGCACTCCGCCCTCGACGCTGATCGAGCGCCAGCGCGACGTCTACGACAGCTACGCAGGCGCAGGGACGTCGTTCTCCGACGACCAGACGATCACGGCCGACGATCCTGAGGAGCTGGCCCGGCGCATCCACGGGGTCTGGCTGGCGTCGGGCGTGGACGCCGTCAACCTGCGCGTGCACCTACCCGGCGTCCCACCGTCGGAGATCCGTCGACAGATCGGCGTCCTCGCCGAGGAGGTCGTGCCCCGTCTGCACGAGGCCTGGGACCAAGGTGGAGCGCCGGGGACGACGTCGGCGCGCACGTCGGGCTCCGACGCGGTGCCCGAACGGTGACCCCGGCTCGGCGGGGACGTGCCCGTGGCCGGACGACCGCGGTGGACGCGGCCGTGGGCTCAGCGCTCCCGGTCCTCGCTCGCCCGCTGGATGTGCATCCTGCGTGACTCCGCCACGAGCCATTCTCGGATGCGGGTCCCCTGACGTTCCGTGGGCATGTGGTGGTCTCCGGCCGGTCCGTCGGTCTGGGACCCGCACCGTCGGCACACGGACATCCGCCCGTTGGTCTCCGGCAGGTGGTGCTGATCGAGTTGGCTGCCCGTGTGAGCCTCGCCCTCTGGAACCACACGTCTCCCCTCGGCCACCGCACCTGACGGGTGCACCGGTCTTCTCGGGTGAATCGGCACGGCTGCCGGTCGGCTCCGCGCTACCCTCGACCACCCTACGCCTCGAACGGCCTGGCCTGCACCGGGGTTCCCGATTGGGGCCCGGTCGCACGGGGGCATCAGTCGGTGCCCGGGTGTCGGTCAGTTGGCGACCCTCCGCGGCGCCGATCGGTGCTCCGTGTCGGTGTCCCGGGCGGCGCGCCGGACCTTGGACCGGATCATCAGGCGGCCCAACTCGTCGATGTCGATGCCGAGGTACTCGGTGAGCACGTCGAAGCTCTCCGGCCACGGGTCGAGCAGATCGCTGCACCATCCGACGAGGTTGGCCCTCGAGGCGCCGAGCATGACCGCCACCTCGGACACGGGTCGGCCGTCCCTGGCCATGGCCGCGGAGAGCGCGTCACCCAGGGTCGACGGCCCGGTCAACGGTTCGGGGTCGGTCGCCGCCCCGGGGCGCTGCGTCGGCACCGACCAGCGGCCCCCCGAGCGTGGGTCGGTGGGAGGGGTGCTCATCGTCGGACCCGTTCCGCCACGGGCCGGCCCGTCGCCTCCTCCGCATCCGGCTGCTGCGCCCGTAGCCGTGCCATATACGCATCGTGAAGCAATTTCGAGGTGGGGTGCAACTGCTGGTCGCCCACAGTGGTCGGCATATCCCCTGGTCGGAGCGGGCGCAATGCGCCGTCTACGCAGAGTTTCCCCAGAGTTAACCGCGGGTCGGGCCCCGGACCACCGGGGACGCTCCGTGGCGCCGGTGCCCCGGCTGCCCTCCTCCAGGCCGCGCCCCATCTGCCCGATCGGCTCGACCCTCGCGCCTGACGGCGGGACCCCGGGAGGAGCCAGGGCCTGCGGGGTCGATCCCGCTCGGGGTTCGGCCCCGATGGGGACCCTGGGGTCGATCGCCGTGGTGCTCCGGTAGGTTCGCTCCATGGCTACCGGAACGCCTCCGTCCCCGGTGATCCGGCACCTGGTCCGGGAGTTCGAGCGGGTCCTCCCCGATTCGGGACGGGTCCGCCTGGCCGGGTACGCCGATGCGGCGCGCGCCACGACCGGACACGGCGATCTGGGACGGGCGCTGTCGTGTGCCGACTGGGCCGTCCACCTGGCTCAGAGGCGGGGGGACTCACGCCTCGAACGCATGATCGAGGGCATCGGGGAGAGCCGTGTCATCGTGAGGGACTCCCTGTTCGGGGCCCACTTCGGATTGGCCGTGGCGGACGGGGTCGGACCGGCCCACGATGTGGAGATCCAGTGGGTCGACGCGGCCGTCGCCGTCGCCGTGGCGGAAGCGGAACGGGTGGGCTGGGACGACGTGCCG
This sequence comes from uncultured Acidimicrobiales bacterium, assembly GCA_963841925.1. Taxonomy (GTDB): domain Bacteria; phylum Actinomycetota; class Acidimicrobiia; order Acidimicrobiales; family RAAP-2; genus Bog-756. The sequence goes on along the minus strand of CAWJER010000002.1, from coordinate 207,842 downwards.
TGGGAGGACCTCGTGAGGAGTGTGCTCCAACCGGCTCCTCCCGATCCTGTCGCCGAGGGAGGGGTCCGGCGACCGGGCGGCTCCGACGTCGGCGCCCCCACGGAGGGCTCCCCTTCATGACGTGACACGCGGCCCACTACGGGTTGCGGGCGGCCACCTCCACCATGGCGCTCGCCACCATCGCCTCCGGTGAGCCCGGCCCGAACGCCGCCAGCCCGGCGACCACGCCGGCGACATCGTCCCCGCCCCTGTTCTGCGACAGCTTCCACTTCCCCTCGATGGTGGTGACCCGGACCTCGAAGCCCACGACGCCGCGGAGCATCGAGTCGACGTAGTCGGCGGGCGCGTCGGTGACCGCCCACGGTGCCGGACGCCCCTCCTCGTGGAACCGGGTCAGCGTGGAGACCTGGGCGCGCGTCCACTCGACGTCCTCGTGGAAGGTGAGCCTCCCCCGTGCCTGGACGGCGATGAAGTTCCACGTGGGCACGACCTTGCCGTGCTCCGCCTTGGACGGGTAGTAGCCCGGCGAGACGTAGGCATCGGGTCCCACCCAGGTCACGAGCGCCTCCACCGTGGCGTCGGCCCGCCGCCACTGGGGGTTGGCCCTGGCCAGGTGCCCCGTCACCACCGAGGCGTCGTCCGAGATGAGCAGCGGGACGAAGGATGCCTCCATGCCGTCGGTACCCGATGTGACGAGGTGGCCGGCCCGGATGGAACGGACGGCGTCCCGCAGGACCTGCGGATCGGATTCGGCGAAGTGCGGTGGCGCGTACATCCCTCCAGGCAACCCATGCGCCGACCCGTAGTCAAGCGGCCGACCATCGGCACCGCCGGGCCCCCTGGTTAGGCTCGCCCCGTGAAGTTGAGCACGGTCATCCTGCCCCACGAGCGCTGGCATCGGGCCCGGGCGACGTGGGAGCGCGCCGAGCTGCTGGGATTCCACGCCGCCTACACCTACGACCACCTGAGCTGGCGGTCCTTCCGGGACGGCCCGTGGTTCGACGCCATGACGACCCTGGCGGCGGCGTCGCAGGTCACCTCCAGGATCGGGCTCGGCACGATGGTCACGTCCCCGAACTTCCGTCACCCGGTGCCGCTGGCCAAGGAACTGCTCAGCCTCGACGACCTGTCGCGGGGGCGGTTGATCGTGGGGATCGGGTCCGGGGGCACCGGGTTCGACGCCGGGGCCCTGGGCGGAGAGGTGTGGGATCGGCGTGAGCGGTCGGACCGGTTCGCCGAGTTCGTGCAGCGCCTGGACCAGCTCCTCACCGGCGAGGAGACCACCGAGACGGGGCACTTCTACTCGGCGTACGAGGTGGTGCGCCACCCGCCACCCCTGGCGGTTCCCCGGCCCCCGTTCGTGGTCTCGGCGCTCGGTCCGCGGGCGATGGAGGTGGCCGCCGAGTTCGGCCAGGGTTGGGTGACCACCGGTGCACGGCCCGGCAGAGACGGTGTGCCGACCGAGGAGGACGTGGCCGCCCAGATCCGCATGCTGGATGCCGCCCTCGAGGCCCGGGGCCGTGCGCCGGCGACCGTCCGGCGCGTGCTGCTCGACGGGTTCACCGAGGAGCGTCCCCTCGAGTCGGTCGATGCATTCGTCGACGTGGTCGGGCGGTTCGGGCGGGTGGGGATCGACGAGTTCGTCGTGCACTGGCCGGTACCGGAATCGCCGTTCGCCGTCGACCCCGATCTGTTCGAGCGCATCGTCACCGTCGGGGTGGACCAACTCGACCGGTAGCGGGCGGCCGCCCGTCAGGGGGTGGTGCCGGCGTGGAGTTCGGGGAGCCCGGAGGCCGGTGGTGCCCCGCTGAACCGGGTGGGGTCGGCCTCGAACCGGTGCCTGCAGTGGTCGGAGCAGAACCACACGGAACGGCCGTCGTGGATCACCGACGCCGGGGCGTCCGCCGTCCGGACCTGCATGCCGCAGACCGGGTCCAGCGCGTACCCCCCGCCCCCACCCAGGCGCTCCCGGTTGCGGTAGGTCCAGTACAGGGCGCCGAACAGGACCAGGAACACGATGTTCAGGTACGTCGTGTAGTCCCACTGGAAGTGGGCGGCGGCAACCGTCTTCGGCCGGGTGGTGGGGATGATGCCGAGGAGTCCGAAGATGCCCTCGGTGAGGAGCCCGGCGGTGGCCATGATCGCCCAGAACAGCGCCAGCATGCGCAGCGTCATCCGCCCGCCGTAGTACCGCCGGTAGATCAGCAGGAGGGGGAGTGTGATCAGGTCGGCGAAGATGAACGCGATCACACCGCCGAAGGAGATTCCACCGTGCCACAGGGCAGCGGCCAGGGGGACGTTGCCGATCGAGCAGACGAAGCTGAGGATGGCGATGAGCGGTCCGACGACGGCGTTCTCGAGGCTCGTCCAGAAGCCGTGACCGTAGAGGAACACGACGTTCCACACATGGGAGGGCACCAGGACGGCCAGGAATCCGGCGACGGTGTAGCCGACCACCAGCTCCCGGCGGAGCATGGTGAGGTCGGCCATCGTGTAGGTGGCGGCATCCGCCCAGCCGCCCGTGCTGCGGAGCTTGGACGACCAGGGTTCGGCCTGGCGTTCCAGGTCCTCGGCCGGTTCGTGGTGGTGTGCGGAGGACGTCTCGGACCGGACGCGTCGGCGCGCCTCGGCCACGGCGCGCCCGGTGAACCACAGCCCGCCGAGGGCGGCGAGCAGCACGATCATGATCACCCCGCCCACGTACTCGGCGGCGGCGAATTGCCAGCCCATGAGCACGACGAGCACGATGCCGAGCTCGAGCACCAGGTTGGTGGAGGCGAACATGAATGTCAGTGAGGTGACGAAGTCCGCGCCTTTGGTGACGAGGGACTTCGCCATCGCCGATGCCGCGTAGGAGCACGACGAGGAGACCATGCCGTAGGCGCTGGCCCGCGCCACCGACCGCGGGCCGTGGTCGCCCATCTTCTGCTGCAGTGCCTCCCGGCTCACGAAGGACTGGACGGCCCCGGACAGGCCGAAGCCGAGGACGAGCGGCCACAGGGTCTCCCAGAACATGAAGAATCCCTCCCGCAGGCTGCGGGCGACGGCGTCCAGCACGGGGACGGCTGCGACGTTCATGCCTATACCCCCTAGGTGTATTGGGGCATCCTACCCGGGGACCGGCCCCGTCCGTGCGGTGCGCTCAGTCCCGGGCGCGGGAACTTCCGGTCCGGGGCCAGTCGTTGCCCTCGGCGTCGATGGCCGGGCTCCGGTCAGGGGCCGGGGCCAGCGCCCAGGCCCGGCGCCAGGCGGCGACATCGGGCCCCTGCAACGACGGGGTGCGGCCCTCGGCGGCCAGCTTCCGTGCCGTCCACCAGTCGGTCGTCGACTCGTGGGCGAGTGTGGCCACGGCGGCCTCGATCCGCTCGGCGAACCGTCGGGCGTCCTCGGCCTCGGCTGGCCACAGTGGTGTCCCGAAGGTCACCGTGGTGCGGGTGCGCTTCACCGTGCCGCCCCCCTTGGGCAGGATGTGCCGTGTGCCGTCGAGGTGGACGGGGACGACAGGCCGGCCCGTGCGTGCCGCCAGGTAGGCGGCTCCGCCGCGGAACTGCTGGGCCCAGCCGTCCGGTGAGCGCCCGCCCTCCGGAAAGATGATCAGGTTCCAGCCGTCGTCCAGCAACGCTGCGGCCAGGTCGGCCGATCGGCGGTTCACCTTGGTCCGCTCGATGGGGATGGCTCCCAGCAGGAACGAGAAGGCGTCGGCCTTCCACCGCCGGTCGAAGAAGTAGTCGGCCGCCGCCGCCACCACTGTCCGGTGGCGGAATTTGAGTGGCAGGCAGGCCAGCAGCAACGGTGTGTCGACGTGGCTGGTGTGGTTGGCGGCGAAGATCACCGGCGCCTCGAGGTCGGCCAGGTACTCGTCGCCCCGCAGCATCGGCTGGGCCACCGCCCTGGCCAGCGGGCGGGTCACGTTGTCGAGCACCATCGCCCGCGCCAGCCGGACCGGGTACTTGCGCGACCAGGCCGTGTCGTAGTGGACCCCGAGCTCCTGCTCGGGCGCCGGACGGGGCACCGATCCCGGCCAGGTGGGCGCCGCCAGGGGGAACCCGGCGCGCCCGGCGCGGGAGAGCAGTGCTGCGGGACGGAGGCGGAGGGGCGCCGCGGCATCGTCCCCGAGCGAGGCATCGTTGCGCACCGCCCGCCTCGAGCGCAGCGTCCGCGACGGGTGGCGCGGCGCGCTCACTGGACGTCGGCCATCAGGATGGGCGGGGTGTGGAGATGGGTGAGGGTGGGGGAGGGACCCACTACGTCCCGGGCCATCTCGAGGGCGTCGGCCAGGGTGGAGGCGGCCCGGAACCCGAGCCGGTGGACAGCCTTGGCGTCACCCCCCACGATCACGACGGCACCCAGGTGCTCGAGGGCGTGCGCACACCAGTACCACATGTAGAAGGGGTGGACCCCGTGGTAGGCGTGCCCGGTCCGGTACAGGTGGATGTACCACGGGTCGGTGGCGAAGCCGTGCTCGAACTGCTCCGACATGACGTTGGGGTCGGTCGTCTCCGCCAACACCTGCTCGAAGAAGTCGATGTAGCTCGGGTGGTGCACGGGGTTGAACTCCCACGGGGTGGGGTGCGTCATGATCAGCACCCCCCCCTCGCGCACCAGAGGCTTGCCCCGGTAGAGGTTGAAGAAGTAGCCGAGGCCGAGGCAGGCGACCAGGATCGGGTTGAGGATCGAGTTCACGTTGTAGGGGCTGATGTACGGGAGGCCCATGGTCAAGATGTCGGTCTGTCCCTCGACCACCACGCCCTGCTGCTCCCACACGTTGGCCGTGGTGATGGCATGGACGGCCTCGACCTCGCCGGCCTGCACCGAGGTCATCCGGTGCGGCGCCCGGACCGAGTGGAAGATCTGGCGGGCGTAGCGGGCGGGGACCCGGTCGAGCGCCTTGGACGCGCCGAGGTAGGCGAGACGGTCCTTCGCCTTCCACTCCCATTCGCGCTTCTGCAGGAACTTGAACGCGTCGGGGAAGGTGTCGGTGTTGAGGGTGGTCTCGATCTGGAACACCTTGACCCCGGCGTCGCTGATGAGTCGGCCCATGCGCCAGTTGGCCGTGTGCAGCTCGGACTTGTGCTGGTCCATGAACGACTTCGACTTGCGCATGGTGGCGGGGTTGTGGTGGTGGCGGAGGCTCGCGTAGCTGGCGAGCCCGGTGGCGACGCTCTTGTGGCCGCCGTCCATGGCCACCAGGTTGATGTTGACGTAGACGAGCAGGTCGGACTCGGCGGCGCGCCTGTTGATCTCGACATCCTCGTCGTGGTCGGTCTTCCCCAGGTGGATCAGGTTGGTGCGGTCCTCGGCGTCGTGCTGGGTGAGGAGGCCGTTCGGGGCGAAGGCGTCGTAGATGCGGTCGCCGACGGCGTGGCGCAGCTCCGGCTCGGTCATGCGCCGGTGCAGGGCCAGGGCCACGATCAGCTCGACGTCGTCGACCCCGGCGTCGGCTGCCAGGTCGAGGACCTGCTCGATCACCAGCTGGCGGATGTCCGGGCGCTCCATGGGGGGCAACGGCAGGGAGATGTCGTCGAAGGCGATGGTGAGCCGCATCCCGGGAAACAGCAACGCGGGAAGCGGTTCCTGGTCCCCCTCGGGGTGGGTGAGGGCATGGCGGATGGCGGCCTGGGGATCCGACAGCGGCTCCATCGGCTCGGGCGCGTAGATGACCCGGCTCCCCTCGGGAAGCGTCTCGAGCGACAGCCGCTCGCCGTGCCAGAACAGGGTGGGTGGCGTCGAGCTGTCGACGTCGAGCACGAATCCGGGCCTGGGGCTCATCGGGTGCGTCCTTTCGGGTTGCGGAGGTCGAAGGCCACCTTGACCGCACCCCTGCGGCCTGCCGCCCCGGCGTGGACCAGGGCCTCCTCGTAGCGCTCGAGTGGGTAGAGGGCCGAGACCAGGCGACCGAGCCCGGCGGTGCCGACCATGTCGATGGCGAGCTCGAAGCTGCGCCGGTCCGGCGCGCCCGGTGCGGGTGCCGTTTCGTTGCCGTAGGCGTAGGCACCGACCAGGGTGAGCTCGCGGTGCCACAGCGGGGCCAGGTCGACGGTGACCCTGCCGGGCATGCCGACCAGCACCACCCGGCCACGCGCCCGCACCAGCGAGAGCGCCTCGGTGATGGAGGCGGCACTACCCACGCAGTCGAAGACCACGTCGGCGCCCTCGGTCAGGCGTCCTCCGAGCACGAGCGACCCGGCGGCCCGTCGCACGGCGCGTGCCAGCTGGTCGGGTGGAACGACCTGGTCGGCTCCCAGGGAGGTGGCGAGGTCTCGCTGACGGGCGTGCTTGGCCCCGACCACCACCGTGCACGCGGTGTGCGGACGGACCACGCGGTCGAGGGCGGCGATCGTCGTGAGGCCCAGGGTCCCGGCGCCCACCACGGCCACCAGGTCGCCGTCGGCCACGTGCGCCGACAGGGCGGCGTGGACGGCGCACGCCGTCGGCTCGACCATGACGGCATCCCGGTCCGACAGCTCGTCGGGTACGGCGTGGAGCTGGCTGGCGTGGGCCATCAGAGGGGCCGTCGACCAACCGCCACCGGTGTCGGTGCAGAAGCCGGTCTGGAGCCCGGCGGCCAGCGCGCCCAGGGCGAGGTTGCCGCACAGTCCGGTGTGTCCGGAACCGCAGCGCTGGCACGGCGGGTGGATGGCCCGGGGGGCACAGCCCAGCACCGGCTCGATGACCGCCCGGGTGCCGGGTGCGAGGGAACGGCCGGCATGGTCGGTCCCACCGTCGTCGAGCACGCCCACCACCTCGTGGCCGGGCACGAACGGGAACGACACCATGTCCTCGAAGTACCGGGACGTGCGGCCGTCGAGCGTGGCCAGGTCCGACCCGCAGATGCCCGACACGAGGGGGCGCAGCGGGAACCAGTCATCGCCCGGGCGGTCGGGCGCCTCGGCGTCGAGCAGTTGGAGCGGGCCGACGCCCGCGCCGCGACCGGAGCCCAGGATCGAGGCGACCCGGGCCGCCGCGAACCGCGGCACGTTCCGTTCCACGACGAGCGCCTTCATCGTCGACCCCCCGCCATGCGCCTCACCTGGCCGGCCAGGGCGGCAGGGCTGGTGCGGCCCCGTGCCGCCGCACCACGCCGGTCGAGCGGGCCCAGGGGGAGCAGGGGTTGTGCACCCCCGTGGGCCTTGTGCCACGTCTCCACGTGCCACCCGCGTCGGCGGGCGATGGCCGCCAGCTTGGCCTCGGGATTGACGGCGACCGGGAAGGCGACGGCCTCCAGCATGGGCAGGTCGCTGGCCGAATCGGCGTAGGCCATCGACTGGTCGAGCCGGAGGCCCTCGGACTCGGCGTAGTCCGCCAGCACCAGGGCGCGGGCCTCACCGATGGGTGGGAGGAGTTCGAGCCGCCCGGTGAACCTCCCGTCGACCTCGCCCAGTCGGGCGCAGACGATCTCGTCGAACAACGGGCGGAACGGCTCGACCACGAAGTCGAGCGCGCCGGTGATCAGGATGGTGCGGTGGCCCAGCGCCTGATGGGCCCGCACCCGGGCGATGCCGGCGGGGAAGGACTTGGCCAGCAGGAGGTGGTGGAAGAGGTCCCAGCCGTCGTCGCGCAGCCGGTCCACGGGAGCCCCGTCGTAGCGCCGGTAGAAGGAGCGGAGGAAGTCACCGCGGTCGCGGCGGTCGAGTGCCAGCAACGCGGGGGCCTCGGCCATCAGGTCGGCCACGAAGCCGGCCCGCTCGGGCGCGGGAAGGTGACGTGATGCCAGCCATGCGTACGAGTCGACGACGTTGGAGGCGATGAGGGTGTTCTCCAGGTCGAAGGCGGCCAGGTGACGTTCGGGGGAGAGGATGTTCTTCCTGGCCCGGTCGGCGCGGTTGGTCTTGACCGACTTGCCCGGCGTGGTCCGCACGCGTGCGTGCTCGATGATCGAGGGAAGGTGGATCTCGTTGACGTAGACGGCCCAGTCGACGGTGGCCGGGTCGAGGCAGAACGTGGACCGGTCGTCGTCGTCCATGCGGTCCCAGAGGGCCAACAGCCGGTCGACCCGGTAGAGGGCGTCGGTCTCGGTGTAGGCGCCGTAGAGTTCGACGTAGCCGAGAGCCCTGTCGGCCAGCAGGTGCTGCTCCTCGAGGGCCGCCATCCACTCGGCCTGCTTCCCCCGGATGGGCAGCGATCCGACCACCCGCTCGGCCAGCGACATCGCCTTCGACGCCCGGCTCAGCTGGCGCTGGACCCGGCCCCGCCCCGGAAAGGACCATTCGGGGACGACGATGGGCTGACCGTCCTGGTCGTAGAGCGGGTGCTCGGTGAACCACGCCTGCACCAGTTCGACGAGGCGGCCGTAGCGGAAGGGGTTCCGGACGCCGGAGGCCACGTGGTACACGGACGGACCGGCGTAGGCGTCCGCCCGGTCGGCGGAGTCGGCGTCCAGCAGGGCCTCGCCGGACACGGCGATGATGGCGGCCACCACCAGGTCGACGGGGATCACGTCGGTGACCCCCTCGGGAACCCCGGGAAACTCCCGGAGCAGGCCGCGGGCGTAGGAGATGATGATCGGCTCGGCCATCCGGAATCCGCGGATCCAGCCGGGCCGCGGCTCGGCCAGGGCGGACTCGATGATGGACGGACGGATGATGGTGATCGGGACGGTGTCGGAGTACTGGGCGACCAGGGCCCGCTCGCCCAGGGCCTTGGTGTACGGGTAGGCATCGGGCCACCCGAGCGACTGGGCCCGGGCCTGGCCGATGGAGACCATCTGCTTCTTGACCCAGTCCTCGCGCAGGCGCTCGGCCCGCTCCGCCAGCAGGTGGAGTCCTGCGCCCCCGAGCTCCTCCCGGGCGTCCTTGTGGAACTGGCGGAGACGTTCGGGCCGGCGGGACTCGGCCTCGCTGTCGCCCCGTTGACGTCGGGCGGCGGCGACCTCGTGGCGCCAGTCGACCTCGACGGAGAACGGGTTGGCGTCGAGCAGCTCCTCCCGTGCCTCGCCCTGATGGGTGCTGGCCACGTACGCCGTCGACACGGGGACGAAGTGGAGTGGTCCGCGGCGCCCGTCGGCCCGGGCCAGGTCGCGCGCTGCCACGAAGGCACCGGCCACCCGCGACGGGCCGAGCAGGTTGACCTCGACGGCGGCGTCGAGGGGGGAGTCGAAGCTGACCGAGGCGGCCGAGTGCACGACGACGTCACAGTGCGAGAGGGCCTCGAGACCCTCGGCGTCGATACCGAGCCCGTCGGTGGCGACGTCTCCGGCCACCGCGGTCACCCGGGCGGCCATGTCCTCGTCGAACCGGTCGCCCAACTCCTCGCGGAGGCGGTCGAAGCAGTCGTTCCTCAGGATCTCCTTGGCGGCCCGCTCCATGGGTGTGGCCCGTCGGCCAGGACGGATGAGGAGGACGACCTGGCTGTCGGGGACGTTGCGCAGGATCCGTTCGACCAGCGCGGTCCCGAGGAACCCGGTGGCGCCGGTGATGAAGAATCGCCTGCCGGCGAGGGCGTCGCGGACGCGGGTCACCCGATCTGTCTACCATATGGTAAGTGACCGGGTCGACCACGCCAGCAGGGGAGCCGACGGAGCGTCCGGCGGCCGGATCGGGTCGCCGCGCCGCGGCCAAGGCCCCGGTGCGGGACAGGAGCCGTCCCCGTCCGGTGCCCGAGGGCGGCAGGACCGACGCAGACGGCGTGAGCACGTCGGAGCGGATCCTGGACGCCGCGCTGGTGTCCTTCGCCACCCGCGGCTACGAGGCGTCCTCCCTCGACGCGTTGGCGGTGGGCCTCGACATCCGCAAGCAGACGATCCTCTACTGGTTCCCGAGTAAGGAGGTGCTGCTCGAGGCGGTCATCGACCGAAGTGCGGTCGAGCTGTCGGCGGCACTCGAGGCATCCCTGGCCACGGCCGGAAGCGGCTGGGGCCGGGTGGAGGCCGTGGTCCGCTCGGTGTTCCGGCTGGCGGCCCGCCGACCCGAGCTCCTCGGCCTCGTGCGGGAGATGGGTCGCCTGGGCTCACCGGCGGCCACTCGTTTCGCGACGGCCGTCGAACCGCTGGTCCAGCGGGCCGCCGAGTTCCTCGAGGCGGAGATGGATGCCGGGCACATGCGCCGCCACGACCCGCGACTGCTGCTGCTGGCCATCTACTCCACGGTGATCGGCATGCTGACCGAGGTGGAGGTGCTCCGCGCCTTCGGTGAGGAGCCGACGGCGCGCTCGCTGGTGCGCCGTCGCAACGAGATCCTGGAGCTGCTCCGCTCCGCCCTGGTGACCGACGAGGGCTGAGGACCGCTGCAGGCCACACCGGGATGCGCCCGTCGGGGGAGGCGGCTCACTCGGAGGCTTGTGCCGCCTTCCGCTCACGTCGCGACTGCTTCGGTGGCGGGATCGGCTTGGGCGCCGGCTTCTTGGGGGTGAACCGCTTGTTGGGCTCGGGTCCGGTGGGCCCCTTCTTGCGCGCCGCCCGGGCCTCGGCGGCGGACCGGCCCGATGTGGCCGCCGACCGGGGGGTGCGTGCTGCCGTGGTGCCCCCCCCGGCTTCGCGGTCGGCGCGCAGCCTCGCCGTCGCCTCCTTCTGGACCTTGTACGACCGGTAGAGGAGCCAGATTGCGAGCACCAGGAACGGGACTCCGATGATGAGCGCCGAGTTCTCGAATCCGAGGAAGGCGAAGAGCGCGACGAAGCCGACCAGGGCCCGACGCCCGATCCAGGTCGTCACGGCGAGGAGGACGGCGCAACCGAGTCCGACGAGCAGGGCGGTGACGGGCGAGAACTGGTTCTTGGCCGGGTGGAAGTGCTTCTCGGACGTCTCGCCCACGTAGATCAGGAGCGAGAAGATGACGGCGACCACCGACGCCACGTAACAGTAGAGGCGTTCGCGACCGTCGAGCCGGTCGACCGACCACTTGGTCGGCGCGCCGCCTTTGCCGCCCTTGGGGGCTGCCGGCTTCGGGGCGAGCATCCGCTCGAGGCGGGCGACGCGTCCCTCGCGTCGGGGGCCGATGTCTCCGTCCGGGCCGTCGTCGGGTCCGTCGTCCGTGGTGTCGTCCGTCTCTTCGGCCATCGGGGTTCAGGCTACCGGCCCGCCGACGGAGGACACGGTGGTCCCGCCGAACCGGGTCAGGACGACTCCGAGGCCGCCGTTCTCGTCCCCGGGGATGTCGAACAGGCCGTCGCCACCGGTCCCGGTGCCGAGTGTGGCGATCCCCGGTGTCGCCGGACGTGCGCCCGGCACGGCGTCGGGCTCCTCGGTCTCGAAGGCGAGGTGGTGCACCCGACCGGGCAGGCCGCCCAGCCAGTCGGCCACGGTCCCCGGGGCACTCGGGTCCCCGGCACCGACCAGTCGCAGTCCGAGCGGGCCGTGCCAGCGGAGGTCGACCCAGCGGACACCGTCCTCGGACCCCTCGGCGACGACCTCGCCGGCCAGCAGGCCACCGAACAGGGCGCGGGCGGACCCGAGGTCGGCCACCACGTGGCAGACGTGCTCGAGCGTGGCCGGTGCCGCCGGGCCCGAGCCGTCGAGACGGTTGCGCAGGTCGCTCGGGTAGTCGTCAGGGGGTGGGCTGCTCCACGGATGGGCTGCCTCCGCCAGCTGCACCACGATCCCCCCGGCCAGTTTCGGGTGGAGGAACGCCTCCTTCCACTCCGGATCGGACAGGTCCACGTTGATGGGCTCGATGCCGAAGCGGCGCGCCTCGTCGATGGCCTGCCCGATGTCGGGGACCTTGAACGTGAGGTGGTGGGCCCCCGCGCCGTTGCGGGCCAGGAACCGGGACAGGAAGTCGTTGACCTCGATGTTCCAGGGCATGAGCACCTCGACGCGGGCGCCGTTGGCGAACCGGAGCTGACCCGGGGCGAAACCGGGCCCGGGGCCGCCCGAGGCCCACACGGCGCCGAGCTCGGCGGCGTACAGGTGCCACACGTCCTGCCACCTCGGGACGGCGTGGGCCACGTGGTCGAGGACGGTGCCTTCGAGGTGGGGCCCGTCGGACGGGTTCGTCGCCATGTCCACAGCCTGCAACGACAGGCGCCGTCCTGTCGAAACGGTCGACCGACCGGGGCCGGGCCGCCGCCTCCCCGGCGGCGGGCCGACCGTGGCTGCGGCCCTTGTCGGCAGGGGGTGGCCCCGGTACGGTCCTGTCCATGGACTTCCGGACGGAATCGGTCGTCGACCTGGCAGCCCGGGTCCGCAGCGGGTCGCTGACGGCGGCGGAGCTCGTGGACCACGCCCTGGCCCGGATCGCCGCGGACAACCCGACGCTCAACGCCTTCGTGGCGGTGGACGGGGACCGGGCCCGTGCCGCCGCCGAAGCCATCGACGCCGAGGTGGCTTCGGGTGGGGACCCGGGCCCGCTGGCCGGGATCCCGCTCGGAGTGAAGGACCTGGAGGACGCGGCCGGCCATGTGACGACCCACGGCTCGGTGGCCTACGCCGACGGACCTGCGGCCACGGCCGACTCGACCCTGGTCGCCCGACTGGTGGCCGCCGGGTGCGTGGTGGTGGGCAAGACGAACACGCCCGAACTCGGTTGGAAGGCCGATACCGAGAACCCCCTGTTCGGCGCCACCCGAAATCCGTGGAACCTCGACCACACGCCCGGTGGCTCGTCCGGGGGGAGTGCGGCCGCCATCGCCTCCGGAATGGTCCCGCTGGCCACCGGATCGGACGGGGGAGGGTCGATCCGCATCCCGTCGGCGTGTTGCGGGCTGTCCGGCATGAAGCCCTCGCTCGGACGGGTCCCGTCCGGCGGGCCGCAAGCTCCCGACTGGCAGCACCTGTCCACCAAGGGGCCGATGGCCCGGCGGCTGTCGGACGTGGTGGCCGCGCTGGACGTGGCCGTCGGCCCCGACGCCACCGACCTGAGGTCGCTGCCCAAGCCCGAGGCGTCGTGGCCAGCTGCGCTCGAGGGTGCCCGACCCCCGTCGAAGGTGGCGTGGTCGCCGACGCTCGGCTTCGCCGAAATCGACGCCGAGGTGCTGGCGCTCTGCCGCCGAGCCGTCGACGTGCTGTCCGACCTCGGCACCGAGGTGGTGGAGGTGGGGTCCGTGTTCGACGCCGACCCGATCGACCAGTGGCTGACACTGGCCGGGGTCTACAATCTGCGGACCCATGCCGATCTGGTCGGCACCCCGGCCTGGGATCAGGTCGATCCGGTCCTGCGGATGGTGCTCGAGGGTGCGGCCGCCACCATCGCGCTCGACGTCGTGCGGGCCGAGGACGCCTGCCACGACCTCAACCTGCGGCTCGTCGACCTCTTCCACGACGTGCGCCTGCTGGTCACACCGACGACGGCCGCCCCGGCGCCGCCCCGGTCACTCGGGGGCGCGGGGGTGATCAACGGCAGGGAGGACTACAACTGGGTGAAGATGACCTACGCCTTCAACATGACCCGGTCGCCGGCGGCCACGGTATGTGTCGGCCTGTCCTCCGCCGGGGTGCCGGTGGGACTGCAGCTCGTCGGACCGCAGCACGCCGACCTGGTGGTGATCCGGGCGGCTGCTGCCTTGGAGGCAGCGCTGGGGTTCGACGCCGTGGCGCCGTTCCCGTCCTGACGCCGCCCGGCTGCGTCCGCCTCGCGGGCTAGGATGCAGACTCCGCTACGGACGCTGAGCCGTGGCACGGGCGCTTAGCTCAGTTGGTTAGAGCGCAGCCTTCACACGGCTGAGGTCGGAGGTTCGAGTCCTCTAGCGCCCACCCCAAAGTCCAGGGAGAGACGAACCAAAGGGGGGCACCAGGGCGCGCGAGGCTTCTACCTGAAGGATCTCGGTCTTCGATTCGCCAGGTCCCGCTCGAACCGCACCGCCGGCCCCCGGAGGTCTGGGTGCCGGACGGGTTGGTACCCTTCAGTCGGGCACCATGGACAGCTGACTCAGCTCAGTTATGCCCTGCCCGTGAACGGCGCCTCGAGCTCGTGCCCAGATGGAGATCGGAGCCCGACCTGCCCCTCCGGTCAGGCTCCTTCGCCGACGCCCTTGCGATGACCATTTGAGGACACACCGGAAGCGAGGCACTCATCGACCATGCCTGATCGGCACTCGGGGATACTCCAAGCACCAATCGGACCTCACGCGGCTCTATCGCGATGAATGGCGTGTCAAGGCGTCAGTAGTCTCTGTGAGTCCACCGATGATCGCGACGGATCGGAGCCCACCATGCTATTCCTGCCGAAATGCAGAAGGCTGCTCACTCGTCTGGCGGTCGCCGCCGGACTCGCCGTCCTGATCGCAACGCTTGGACTTTCTGCGGCAGCGGGAGCGAACGTAGATCAGCATTCCGAAACTCCTGAGCCGACGTGTAGCTCGATCGGTTCTGCCATGGCATGTGTCTATGCATGGTCGAATGGAATCACCGTCGACTACACGGGGATCGGGGGACCACCGATCCCTGGGCAGAACGTGGTTGCGAGCCTGGTCGGGGGAGAAGCAACGGTCCATCGATCCGCGAGCTGCACCACATCGGATTTCGCGCTGTTCGTTCCGCTCCTTCCCGGGGAGTGGGTGGGTAGCTTCCACCCTCCGAACCGGACCCACGAGTGCTGACAACGACTTTTCCTATGATCTTGTCGTCGGTGCTCCGGGTAGCGGGCTCGCGCCCGCTACGCCCTGTCCAAATGACCTTGCGCCTGGTTCGACGACGGGTGCGGTCGATCCACCGGTCGTGGGAATTGCCCCATCACCCGACGACATTGGCTACTGGCTGGTCGGGTCGGATGGGAGCGTGAAAGGCTTCGGCGACGCCGTCTCCCTCGAGCGCGTACGGCTACAACGATGGTGCCATTCCGTCGCTCAACGCCCCAATCGTCGGTGTCGCCGCGACCTGGGACGGTAGCGGCTACTGGCTCGCTGCCGCCGATGGTGGTGTCTTCTCCTACGGTGACGCCTCGTTCTATGGATCGATGGGCGGAACTCGCCTGAACGCGCCGGTCGTCGGCATAGCGGCTACGCCCGACAGCAAGGGGTACTGGCTCGTCGCGGCCGATGGCGGCGTCTTCTCCTTCGGCGACGCCTCGTACCATGGATCGATGGGTGGAGCTCACCTGAACGCGCCTGTCGTCGGGATGGCCTCTACGCGTGACGGTCTCGGCTACTACTTGGTGGCCTTAGACGGCGGCATCTTCGCCTTCGGCGATGCTCGGTTCCAGGGTTCCATGGGTGGTCAACCCCTCAATGCGCCAGTGAGGGCGATGAGTGCTGATCCCGCGACCGGTGGCTACTGGGAGGTGGCCGTCGACGGCGGCATCTTCTCATTCGACGCGCCATTCTTCGGATCGAAGGGTGACGTTCCAGGCACCCAGCCTGTCGTGGGGATGTCCAGTTCCCGGACGGGTCTCGGCTACCTCTTGGCGGGATCGGGAGGGGATGTCTATGGCTACGGGGATGCCTACTGACTCGTGATGCTGAGCATCGACACACGCTCGCCATAACCCACCCAGCATCGAGTGGCGACAACGCGGAGACGGCACCCGCCCCTGATCGCCGGGTGCGGGCGCACTGTCGAAGGGTAGGTGCCTGGAGAGAGGGAACTGCTGCACTCCCGCACTTCGCGTTCGTCCTGAATGGGGTTCTGGCGCTTGTCTATCGGCACGATCTGAACCGGCTCGACTCTCATTGGGACGCTGGCCTGTCCCGGGTTTGGTGCAGTCGACTGACTGGATTCATGTCGCTGTAGTCGGTGTCCGTCGAGCATCGGACTCGATCGGAGACATCATGCGAAGCGACGAGTCCAGGTCTCGAGGAAGTCGGTGGTAGAGCCGCCTACGTGCATCGGTCCCATGCCAAGCTTGTGGTGATGCCAATTCCGTGGACGCACTACAGGACCCGCCGTCTGGCCTCGGCGCGAGGAGTGTGATGGAGCCGATCCCGGCGCTCGAGGTCAGTCAGGTTCGCTTCGACGAGACGACCGACGTGGTCGTCGTGGGACTGGGGGTTTCGGGAGCTTCGGCGGTCATGGGTGCGCGGCAGTCGGGAGCC
The DNA here is from genome assembly GCA_963841925.1 of uncultured Acidimicrobiales bacterium. Lineage (GTDB taxonomy): Bacteria > Actinomycetota > Acidimicrobiia > Acidimicrobiales > RAAP-2 > Bog-756. The sequence goes on along the minus strand of CAWJER010000002.1, from coordinate 191,942 downwards.
GACGTACTGGCCGTCGAACGTGGCGGGGGAACCGGAGGTACGTCGGCGCAGTCCGGCGGTCTCATCTATCTGGGCGGCGGCACGTCCCTCCAGAGCGCCTGTGGCTTCGAAGATTCGCCGGACAACATGGCGGCGTTCCTCGGGGCGGCTCTCGGGCCCGGCGCCGACGACGATCGCGTGGAAGCCTACTGCACGGGATCGCCGGACCACTTCGACTGGTTGGTCTCGATCGGTGTGGCGTTCCGGGCGTCGTTCTGCGACGAGCCGAACCGCGAATCGGCCGATGACGCCGGGCTGCTCTTCAGCGGTGGTGAGGACACCTATCCCTTCGACGAACTCGCCGTCCCGGTGCCGCGCGGGCACAAGCCGAAGTGCGTCGACTCTGCCGGCGGCTTCCTCATGGAACGCCTGAGTGCGGCCGCATCGACCAGCGGCGCCCGTGTGGTGGTCGACGCCAGTGCCGAGGCGCTGGTCGTCGACAGCGGGGACGTCGTAGGCCTCCAGGTGAGGACCGATGACGGACCCCGCGCTGTCCGAGCCCGTGGCGGGGTGATCCTGGCCACTGGCGGCTTCATCCACAACGAGGCGATGGTCGCCGAGTGTTGCCCACTTGCCCACGTCCCGGACCCGGCCTGGCGGATCGGGACCCCGAACGACGACGGGCGCGGGATCCGCATGGGCGTGGGCGCCGGCGCAGCGACGACCAGGCTCGACTCCTTCGAGTGCGCACTGCCCCTCGGACCACCCCACCGTCTCGCACGGGGCATCCTCGTCGATCGTGACGGTGAGCGATTCATCAACGAGGACACCTACACCGGTCGCATCGGCCTCCACGCCCTCCGCGACCACGACGGCTTTGTCTACATGATCACCGATGACGTGATCCACGAGCCGAATCCGATCGGACTCCGCATCGGCTACGCCGCGGCCACCCCGGAGGAGTTGGCCGTCGACCTCGGGATCCCGCCGGACGCGCTGGCGCGCACGGTCCGCGAGTACAACGAGGCCGCGGCCGGCGGTCACGACCCGACATTCCACAAGAGGGCGCCCTTCCTGCAGCCCATCGGTGCGCCGCCGGCGAGCGGCATCGGGGCCATCAACCTGCGCGTCGACCACGGCGCGATCTACGCGACCTTCACGCTCGGCGGGCTCGTCACCGATCCCGACGGCGCCGCCCTCGACGGCGAGGGTCGTCGCATCTCGGGGCTCTACGCCGTGGGCCGGACCGCCGCCAGCCTCGCTGCCCACCACTACGCCAGCGGCATCAGCCTCGGAGACGGCTCGTTCTTCGGCCGGGGCGCCGGCCGCCACGCTGCAGCCCGAGCCCGAACCGACAGCTGGTCGTCGCACTAGGACGGGTCAGCCCCGCTTCGACGGATGAGCCCGCTCGAGTCGAGGCGGCCATTGGCCGACCCTCCGACGCGGATGTGGTGCGATCGGCGCCGCGACCGCCGGGCGACAAGGTGTGGCCGCCGGGCGGAGTTGCACTCACGGTGCAGGACGGGGGCCGCCTGCTCTCACCGTCCGCTCCAGGATTCCGAGCGTTGCGCGCAGGGCGGACTCGGGAACGATCGGGAAACGCTCCTTGAGTGCGCCGCTCACCTTCGACCAGTCGTAGTAGGAGGTCACATCGGTGATCCCGTCTTCAGCGCTCTCCAGGCGGTAGCCGTAGAAGTGGGGGACCGGGACATCGGGCCCGAGGTCCCACGCGATCTCCCTGTTCGCGCTCGAAGAGGATGATGTGCACGGTCACGTCGTACTTGCCGAGCGGGACGTCGTTGAGCGACTCGCGGTCCATGTGGACGACGAAGGTGTCGCCGACCTGTTCCGCCGGCTCGCCGGTGAAGCCCTGCAGCATGCCGGAGGCGTCGATCGCCACATGGCCTGCCGGGCTGCGCAGGATGTCGAAGATCGCAGCCGCTGGCGCCGGAATGGGACGGGTCACTTCGATCCGGTCGGGCAGGAAGACGGTGTCGGGCATGTGGGACTCCTCATGGACGCAGTGGGGGCTCGCAGGTCAACCCCGACCTGATCGTTCCGACCAGCATCGCGCGATGACGCTGGCTTCACCGGCGAGAGACGGTCGCTGAAATTCTCGGTTGTCGGAGGTGGTGGGACCAGGCCGGCAGGACCGCCTTTTCCGCCAGGAGTGGGACCCGACCGACCTACGGCCTCGTTGCCCGGTGACGCCGCCAGGCGTGCATCCTCGCCGGTACCGCATCCGACGGCGAGTTCGAGGCAGATCGGCTGCCCGGCCTCGACCGGACGGCCGAAGGCTGGCTGGGCCCGCCCGATGCACCGAGTCGTCCATTCGTCCGCACGGATGGCATCGATGTCGGGGGACGGGCTGGGCAGCCAGGGGGTGCGGCCGGGGATCGCTCCGGTGTGTCCCTGAACGGCCGGGTCGGTGACCACCTCCGCCCGGTGTCGAGTGGCCCCCGCCCGATGCCGATTCTGTAGCGTGGAAGACCATGGTGGACTGGGCAACGATCGCTTCGTTCGCAACTGCGGGAGGCACACTCGTGCTGGCATTGGCCACGTTCTCCGCCGTCCGGTCCTCCAACCGGACAGCTCGAATTGCGGAAGAGACGCTGCTCACGGGGATGCGCCCACTCCTGGTCCCGTCACTTCCGGACGACGCGGTGCACAAGGTCCTCTGGAGCGATCGGCACACGGCTCGCGTCGGTGGGGGTCGAGCCATCTTCGAGGAGGAGAACGACGTCATCTACCTTGCCGTCGGACTCCGCAACCTCGGGACGGGAATCGCCCTTCTGCACGGTTGGTACCCGACGCCCGACGAGGTCTTTGGCGACCTGCCACACGTTGAGGCGGAGAAGTTCCGTCGCCTGAGGATCGACCTGTACATCCCCGCGGGCGGAACCGGCTACTGGGAGGCAGCCGTCCGTGGATCGCGATGATCCGGTCCGCCCCGCCCTCCTGCGTACCCTCCGTGATCGCGAGGCCTTCACCATCGACCTGCTCTACGGCGACCAGCAGGGCCGCCAGCGCACGATCAGCCGCTATACGGTCCTTCCGACAGATGACGATGGTTGGTACGCGCAGGTCGGCCGCCATTGGAATCTGGACAGACCCGATCCCCGATGAACCCGCTGACCCGTGGCCCGGTCGTTGCCTTCGACGTGGGCTCGTCGTACCGCCCCTGAACCGTGACCGGACGGTGGGGCGGTGCAGTTCGTCGGGACAGCGAGTACCTTCGATCGCATGGTCGTGCCGGGTGCAGCTTGGGCAGCGGTCACGGTGGACTGCGTCGAGCCGCAGAAGGTATCCCTGTTCTGGAGCCGCATGCTCGATGCACCGGTGCGAACGATCGGACTCCCGGGATGGTTCAGGATCGGGCCCACCGCCCCCGGTGGTCCAGCCATCACCTTTCAGCCGGTTCCCGAGGAGAAGGTGGGCAGGTGTCGCATCCACCTGGATCTGTGGGTCGAAAGGCTGGATGCCGCCGTTGCCCTGGTCCAGGACCTCGGTGGGAAGTCCACCGGCGAGATCCTTCGTTACTACGAAGGTGCAGTGGTCGTCATGACCGATGTCGAAGGGATCGAGTTCTGCCTGGTCGGTCCCCCGAGACCCGGCTAGTAGGGGAGACCGCCCCCGGTCGCGGCGCGACTCAGCCGATGGACGGGCCGGCCGCCCGATGGCGGCTCCACGGGTGCCACGCCGAGGTTGGGGGGGCGAGCCGGACCAGCGAGGCGAACCGATGCACGTCACCCGGGTAGCCGATGAGCGCGCCGGCCAAGGTCGGCACGACGCCGGAGAGCTCGGCGACTGAGGTCCCAGACTCCATCGCGGTCGGTTCGATCCGCCGGTGCGATGCCTCCAGCCGGACGTCGAGGACCGCCTCCATCGGGCGGTTCGAGGGTGGGGAAGCGGCGCGGGAGGTCCAGGTTCGGATCTGATGCCTGTTCCCTTCGGGTCACCGGCGGCAAGGTCCGGCCGGGGAGCTCGTCGTGAGAGGGCCGACCGGCCGGGGCCGGTGGCAGGGCAGTGGCGAGCAACCCCGTCCGGGCCCCTCCACGCCGCGAACGAGCACAGGATCGTCCATGGAGTCTCGACCCGGCGCCCGCCGGCGATTCCGGGCGTGGCGATGACCGACGCACCGAGGACGTCGGTCATTCGGTTGACATGCAGCCATATGGCTGCTTATCTGTGAGGTAGCCGAACAGCTGCCTATCAGAGGAGCGGAAGTGCCCGACATCCGACACCGTGTAGTCATGTCAGCCCCGCTCGACCGGGTGTACTCGGCGATAGCCACGAAGGAGGGCCTCTCGGACTGGTGGACCCGGGACGGTGTCCGGGGGGAATCGACGGAAGGATCCACCGTCGAGTTCTACTTCGGACAGCCGGAGCCGGCGGCGGTCATGGAGGTCACTCGACTGGATCCTGATGGGCAGGTCAGCTGGAGCTGTGTCGCGGGAGCTGACGAATGGGTCGGGACCAAGCTCACCTTCGAGCTCACCGCGGAGGACGGCGAGACCGTCGTGCTGTTCACGCATGCGGACTGGCGGGATCCGAGCGACTTCATGGCCCATTGCAGCGCGCGGTGGGCCTACTTCCTCCTCAGCCTCAAGAGCCTGGTCGAGACAGGCACGGGCACCCCGTCCCCCGAGGACCTCAGGTTCTGAAACCAGGGGCCAGGCCATTCGCGGTGGACGTCTTCAAGGCACTGGCCGACCCGAGTCGTCGTCTGCTGCTGGATCGTCTGAATTCCCGTAACGGACAGAGCCTCCGGGAACTGTCCGAGGGTCTGGACATGGCCCGCCAGTCGGTAAGCAAGCACCTGGACATCCTGGAGGCGGCCAACCTCGTGACAACCCTCCGGCGGGGTCGCGAGAAGCTCCACTACCTGAATGCGGAACCGATCAACGAGATCGCCGAGCGTTGGATCCATCGCTACGACCGAGCACGGGTCGACGCGCTGGCAGACCTCAAACAAGCACTGGAGGAGACATCCATGGAGCAGCCGGAGTTCGTCTACACGACCTACATCAGGACCACACCCGAACGCCTGTGGCAGGCCCTCACCGAACCGGCGTTCACTCGCCGCTGGTGGCAGGCCGCCTTCGCTACGGACTGGAAGGTGGGATCGACGATGACGTGGGACAATCACGGGGTCGTCATCGCCGATCCGGACCAGATCGTCCTCGAGTCCGATCCCTTCCGGAGGCTGGCCTACACGTGGCACTCGTTCACGCCGGAACTCAATGAGCGCCTCGAGTTCGGAGACGAGTTGTTCGCCAAGCTCTCCAGCGAGCGTCGGTCACGCGTCGCGTTCGACATCGAGGAGGCCGGAGAGCTCGTCAAGCTGACCGTGGTCCACGACGACTTCGAGCCTGGCAGCACAGCGGCGACCATGGTGAGGAATGGCTGGCCCGTCCTCCTCTCGAGTCTCAAGACGCTGCTCGAAACCGGGGAGCCGCTCCCGTCCACTCGGATCAACCGGGAGGCGACGTGAATCACGCCCATCACGTCTTCGACATCCGGGAGACACCGGACACCGTGTTCGCGTCGATCACGACCGCCGGTGGACTGTCGTCCTGGTGGACCACCTCGGTGCAAGCGGGAACCGCCGAGCGTGGCTCGCTGTTCCTGTTCAGGTCTCGTGGGCCCTTCGATCCTCAGCTCCGGATGACGGAGATCGAGTCACCCTCCCTCGTGGCTCGGGAGGGCGTCAGCGGACACGATGCGTGGGCGACGACCACGCTCCCCGTCCAACCCGACCGCATCGAGGGAGGGACCATGGTGAGCTTCCGGCACCGGACGGGAGCGGATCGGTCCGACGATGCCGTCGCGTCAGCCAGCTTCGATTGGCGGCACCACCTCGACAGCTTGCGCATCCTCTGCGAAACGGGTCGTGGCAAGCCCTGTCGATCCGGCACACCCGCCGCACGAGTTGGCGCCACCACGCCCGGATGACCTGTTGATTCCCTCGACCCTGATGTCACCGGCCGCGATGTCTCGGCATCGCTCGGTGCCCCCCGGTGGGGTTGGTCGCCCTCCGAACCGAAGCGTGCCGTCGTCGCCGTCGGACCGATCGAGGTCAGACACCATGGGGCAGTGGTGCCCTCGAGGGCCCCGGTGCCGGCTCCCGACATCCGGCACCTGAGGGCGCCTGTGGAGCCCCGGGCATCGGCGTGCGGGTGGGTCAGCTAGCGAGGAGGTCCGGAGCCTGCTCGGGTCGGCACTGCGGGTGAGTCGAGTCTGGCCAGTCGAGCGGCGGCGAACGCCTCGGTGCCGGCGTGCCAGGTCTGGTCGAGGTCCGACCCCTCGATGAACCGGCGGTCGAGCTCGAGGATGAGCGTCCCGTGGGCAAAGGACCACAGCGCTTGGGCCAGGTACGGCTCGCCCGCGGCCAGGAAGAACGGCTCACCGGCCCATGCCTCGAGACCGGGGAGCAGCCCAGCGCGGGGAAACGAGCTGGCGGTGATCAGGCGGTACAGCTCGGGATTGGCGAGTCCCATGGCCCGGTAGGCGCCGAGCAGACGAGTGACGGGATCGCCGTTCGCAGCGGCCACCGCAGCGTGCAGGGCCAGTCCGGTCTCGTCGAGGCCGGTCTCCGCCAACCCCAGTTCGAGCGCAGGCCGCCCATCGATGTGCTTGTACAGCGACGGCGCCCGAATCCCGAGCTCATCGGCAAGCCGTCGCATCGTCAAGCCGTCGTCGCCGACCGCCTCGAGCAGCGCCCGCGCCGTGTCGATGATCTGGCGTGCCCGCGGGGTGCGTTCCCGTGGCGTCGGTCGTGGCGAGGCGGCAGGCGTGTCATGGATCACGACGCCGGGTGGAGGACGAAGACCGGGTGGTTGGGCCCCGCTGCCCGGAGCTCGTCGTCGGAGGAGTTGGCGGTGACTCCTTCGAAGAACACGCCGACCTCCGATTTCCAACGTCTCAGGTAGGCACGCAGCACCGGGGGCTTCTCGTCGTCGGTGAGCTCGGTGGCCACCCAGTGCTGGCGGGTGCGGCCGAGGAGCAGGTCCAGCCGACCATCGGCAGCCCGGACGTTGCGGACCCACTGGCCCGTGCCCCGCGCCGAGACGAGGTACTGATTGCCGTCGAGCGACAGCAGGTTCACCGGCACACGGCGCGGGTCACCCGAGGTACGCCCCGCCACCTCGAGGACCCGGCTGCCCCAGACGCTCACCCCGGCCCGGGTGAGGAGCGACACTGCCCGATTGACGATGTGCTGGGTGAACCAACCCGGCTTGCGGTAGCGGACAGGGTTGGCTGGATTCATCATGACCTCCGAATGGGTGGGGAGAACGCCGTCGGCCACCAGGCTAGCTAACACTGTTAGCCACGTCAACCGGTCGGGGCCTCCGGCACCGGGTCGCCGGGACGCACGGGCAGCGCCGGTGGGGGCACAATGGGGCTCTCATGCCGTCACGTCCTTCGCCCCCGAGAGCGCCTGTCGAAGCCATGAACCTCGCCGACCTCTACGGACTCCCACTCCTGGACTGGAACAGCATCGCCGACCGACTCGCAACGGGGGTGACCCAGGCCCCCGGCACCGGCGGACCCGATCGGCACACCTGTTGGTTGGCGACGATCAACGAGGACGGCAGTCCCCACCTCACGGGGGTAGGCGCGCTGTGGGTCGATGACGCTTTCTGGTTCGAGACCGGAGAGCACACACGGAAGGGGAGGAACCTCGATCGCGATCCGCGATGCTCGCTGAGCCTGGCCACCCACGGATTCGACGTCGTCGTGGAGGGCAAGGCCGAGCAGGTCAGGGACACCGAGACCGTCGCGTCGATGGCGAAACGGTGGAGCGATCAGGGCTGGCCGGCCCGGGTCGATGATTCGGGCGCCGCTCTGACTGCGGAATTCAGTGCCCCCTCAGCGGGTCCTCCTCCATGGGTGGTCTATCGCCTGGTGCCTGGTCGGGCGACGGCCCTCCAGACCGTAGAGCCCGGAGGCGCAACGCAGTGGCGGTTCCCGTCGGCGTGATCCGCTGAGCTCTCGCCCTCCTGGTGGCGGGCCTCGGATCGCAGCGCGGGCGCCACGGTCCCGCGCTTCGACGCGACCGGGATGGTTCCGTCACGCCTGGCGTTGCGACGCACTCGGCCGGGGCCGGACGCCGAATCCGCCGTGAGGGCCTGCCGCCGCCCATAGGTGTGGATGCACCGCAAGGAGCGCCCCTCACCCGGTTGGGGGAGTGCGGCGCCCCGGGCTTCCGGGTACCGGGCACTCAGAACGGCGCCGGACTGGCACTCGGTTCGGGACCGGCGTGTTCGCCGGCCGAGGGTGGGCGCTGGCCGCTGCGTTGAGCGGCGGCGCCGGCGACGACGACGAGCAGGATGCCCACCACTTGACCGGGAGACGGTGTCTGGTGGAGCAGGAACAGGCCGAGCAGGACGCCGATGGCGGGTTCGAGGGACATGAGGGTTCCGAAGGCGGTGGGCGTCATCCGACGGAGTGCGAGCAGTTCGAGCGAGTAGGGCACGACGGGGAGCAGGACCGCCAGTCCGATGGCGGCGACCACCACGCTGAAGGTGAGATGGCCGGCGGCTTGGGGGATGCCGATGATCGCCGCCGTGAGTGCGGCGACGGGAACGGTGAGGGAGAGGCCGCTGATGCCGGTGAAGCGGTCGCCGACCCGTTGGGTGAGGAGGATGTAGACGGCCCAGCCGACGGCGGCGAGTCCGGCGAATACGACACCGGCGGTATCGATGCTGCCGTGCCATGGCTCCGTCAACAGTACGACCCCGACCCCTGCGGCACCGAGCCAGCCCAGCGCGCTGCGACTGTGGCTGCAGACGGCAGCGACGGTCATCGGACCGAGGAACTCGATGGCCACCGAGGTGCCGAGGGGGATGCGCTCGATCGCCGCCAGGAATGCCGTGGTCTGCAGGCCGGTCGTGACACCCAGACCGAGGAGCACCGGCGCGTCGTGCCAGCGGAGGGAGCGCAGCGGGGTACGGGCCAACGCCACGAAGATCACCGCTCCGGCCGTGAGCCTCAGCCACGCGGTGCCGGCTGGTCCCACGGTCGAGATCAGGTGGATGGACAGGGCTGAGCCCAACTGCACGGACAGCATCGCCGCGATCGCCATCGTCCACGGCGGCACGGAACCCGTACGAGGGCCACGCCTGCTCACGGTCGGGCGCCGCCGAGGAACGTCGCCAAGGCACCGGGATCAGGCATCGCTCACTTCCTCCCGGGTCGGCGACGGGGTACCGGGATCGAACACCGCTAACGAGAACCGAGCCGACCCACGGGTGGCGTTGGCATAGCAGTGAGGGACGTCGCCTGGGAAGGACGCAGCATCGCCGGCCTCCAGGGTGATCGCCTGATCGGCGACCTCTACCGTCATCGACCCCTCCAGGACGTGCACCAGTTCACTGGTCCCCGGCGTGTGCGCCTCGCTCGTGTGTCGGTCACCGGGACCGAGCACCCAATCCCACAGCTCGATCAGGTCCGGGGGCTCGGTCCCGGCTACCAGCACGCCCCGACCGCCGTGTTCACCGGTCCACAGCGCGGCACCCTCACCGGAGCGGATGACCTTCACCGGCTTGGGATCCGGTGGCTCGACCAAGCTGGGCAACCCCACTCCGAGCGCAGCACTGATCCGGAGAAGCGTTCCGACACTCGGGTTCGCCGTGCCCTGCTCGACGTTGACCAGCATCCGGCGACTGACCCCCGCGGACTCCGCCAGCTGGTCGAGAGTCCACCGCCTCGACTGCCGCTCGGCCCGGACCCGGCCGCCGATGGCAGACGCCAGGCTCGCGGTGCTCTCGTCCATTAGTGCACTATACTGCACGTTGCATGCACCGCCAGGGGAGTCCGCACCGGATGGCCACGATCCAGCGTGGGGTGCCCCCGAAGGGGGTGTCCCCGACGATGTCGTGAAGAGAGCTCTCGTCCACCCCGGTCGCCGGATGTGGATCTGTACCCGTGCGGGACCGAGGAGCTGCGACCGCGACCCCCGAGGTGCTGACGCCACGCACGGAACTACGCTCCGGAGGAACGTGAGGACACGACGTGGCGGATGAGCCGATCGCGACAGCTGGGAAAGTCCCGCCCCTCGGTAGGTGGATGATCGTCGCCATCGTCGCGCTGGCCGCCGTGGGCATCACTGCGCTCGTCACCCGTGGCCCGACCAGGAGCAGCGCTACGACCACCACGATGGTGACGGCGGGTACAACCGCAACGGTCCCTCGGACGGCGACGGCGGTACCGGATGCGACTGCGCCGCCCACCTCGGCAACGGTCCCCGCCCCCGTGGCCACCGCGACGGTCGACAGGATCACCGCCGGGGTCCATGGGTCCGTGGTGTGGCAGACGGGCGATCCACTCGGTTCCGACCCTGGCCCGTACTACTGCTGCTTCCCACCCCCACCCGGATCACCGATCGGGTCGGACTACAGCGACTCCCGTGGTTGCAGTGGGGGCGCCGACCAGAGCGGGAACCTGGTGGGCGGGTACTGGCTCAACGGCAGGGACTGCTGAGCCATCGGCCAGGGTCCTCACGCCGTGGGCTGTCGGCGTGGAGACCTGGCGACGGCTGTCCGACAACTGCGCACCGCCACCGTGCGGCGTCGATGGGATGGCCCGTCGGCGATCCGAGCAATTGCCCAACCACTTCCGGCTGGTGGATACAGCTACCCTCGGGACATGAGCGGTGCGCGGATGGCCAGGGTGGTTGTCGCCGCCGCCGCACTCTCCGCCGTGACTGCCGGTTGCTCGACGTCGGCCACATCGTCGACTTCGACCGATCAGACACTGTCGAGCACGGTGACGATCACGCGTGACAGTTCCGGTATCCCGCACATCACGGCCCCCAATTTCACGGCACTGGGGTTCGGCGAGGCGGTGGCGTTCTCCCAGGACAACTTCTGCACGCTCGCGAAGGACTTCGTCACCGTGAACGGCCAGAGGTCGAAGTACTTCGGTCCGAACAATCTGAGCCTCAACTACTCCGCCGGTGCCTACGACACCAACCTCGATTCGGACTTCTTCTGGCAGTCCGTGAAGCAGAGCAACCTCCTGACCAGAGAGATCCGCCAAGCCCCACCGCTGGGGCCCCTTCCCCAAGTCCTGTCGGTCTACAACGGTTTCATCGCCGGGTACAACGCGTACCTGGGGTCCGGCAAGCTCAAGGACCCGACGTGCGCGGGCAAGCCGTGGGTCCGTCCGATCACACTGTCGGACATGTTCCTGCGGGGCTATCAGGTAGTGATCGAGGCATCGAGCGCCCAGTTCATCTCCCTCGAGGTCAAGGCGGCCCCGCCCAAGGTGCCGGCACCGACTGGTTCGCCGTCCACGACGACTGCCGGGTCGTCAGCTCTGCCAGCCCCCCGAGCGGCGACCTTGGTGGCGGCGTTCGGATCCAACGGGAACGACACGCTGGGATCGAATGGCATCGGCATCGGCTCCCAGGACACCGCTGCCGGTGACGGGATGCTGCTCACCAATCCACACTTCCCGTGGAGGGGCACCGAGCGGTTCTGGATGGCTCAACTGACCGTCCCCGGTCAGTACGACGTCGAAGGCGGGACGCTCGAAGGGTTCCCATTGATCGGGATCGGGTTCAACCAGCACCTGGCCTGGACGCACACCGTGTCCACCAGCTTCCGCTTCACCTTCTACCAGTTGAAGCTGGTCCCGGGTGACCCGACCAGCTACTACCTGGACGGAGTACCCCGCAAGATGGGCCGGGTCACCGTCAGCGTGGACACCGGTCACGGCGTGGCCAGACATACCTTCTACACGACGCGCTGGGGCACCGTCGCCGACGTCGGGCAGGCGGGCTATCACTGGACGAGCACCACCGCCTACGCCGTGGCCGACTCGATGGGCAACGACGCCTTTCGGGCCGCCAACCAGTACCTGCAGATGGGCAAGACGAGTTCGGTGGAGGACCTGCTGGCGGTCGAGTCGCAGTACCTGGCCATCCCCACGTTCAACACCATCGCCTCGGACGACACCGGACATGTGCTGTACGGAGACGTAGGGAACACTCCGAACGTGCCGCAGTCGCTGATCACGGCGTGCATGCCGACCGGGCTCGCCCAGCTCGTCTTCAACGTCAGCGGCGTCATCACCCTCGACGGTTCCCGTTCGTCGTGCGCGTGGGCGACAGATCCCGGCACCCCGGTGCCGGGGATCTTCAACGCCTCCAACGAGCCGCACACGGTCCGGACGGACTACGTCGAGAACTCGAACGACTCGTACTGGTTGGCCAACCCGGGCGCACCGTTTGCTGCGTACTCGCCGATCATCGGTGACATCGACGTCGAGCAGGGCCTCCGGACCCGGCTCGGGAACCAGATGATCGCCCAGCGGGTGGCGGGCACCGACGGGTTCGGGCCGCCCAAGTTCACCCTCGGGTCCCTCCAGGCGATGTGGGAGAGCAACCAATCCCTCGAGGCACAGCTCGTCCTGCCCTCCCTGGTGGGTGCATGCCGGGCGACTCCGACGGCCAGGTCGTCATCAGGCGTGACCGTCGGCCTGGCGTCTGCCTGCACGGCGCTCGCCGGGTACGACCGGACGGGCAACCTGGATGCGAGCGGTGGTTGGCTGTTCTCCGAGTGGTCGGCCCTTGCGCCGGCGAACGGGTTCTGGTCGGACTCCTTCGACCCGGTCGATCCGCTCACGACGCCGGCACACCTCAACGCCACCGATCCGGCCGTGCTCACCGCACTTGCCGATGCGGTCCTGAACCTCCGGTCCCACCACATAGCGCTCGATGCGACCTACGGAGACGTGCAGCACGTCACGCGCAACGGGGCCCGGATCCCGATCCCGGGATGTGACACCGGATGCTTCAACGCCATCTACGCGGCCGATGGCCAGGGTGGGCCGCTCGATGCCGCACCGTACGGTGAGGTGTACGAGGGCTCGTCACTGGTGATGACCACCGAGTTGACCCCCACTGGTCCGGTAGCCCAGGGGATCCTCACCTACTCCGAGGCGACGGACCCGACGTCGCCCTGGTACGACAACATGACGACCCTGTACTCACAGAAGAAGTGGGTGTCCCTGCCCTACACCGCCGAGCAGCTCGCCCGGGACCGAGGAGCGAGGTCGGTCACACTGTCCGCACCCTGAAGCTTCTCCCTCGCTGCCGGGCAGAGGTCTACCGTTCGACGTGCGTCCGGCCGCTCCACTGCTCGCCAAGGCGCCGTGACGTCGATCGAGCCGTGCGGCTTCCCACGAAGGTGGGGGAGTGGCCCCGCTGCACCAGCGGGACACCGTGGGCTACGGGTGTCACGAGGGGTGACCTTCGGTGTGCGCCGCGATCGATCGCTCCGCGAGCTCGCGGAAGGTCGCCTCGTCAGCCTGCGAGGTGAAGGCCCGCTTGGGGACGATGAAGAATCCCGGACCGCTCCCGACGACGAGTAGGAAGAGGTCGTCGCGCATCGTCACGTCCGAGAACATGGCCCACCTCAGCATCGAGTCATTGAGCGCCGTGTGGCGCGAGATCCCTTCATCGGAGATGTCGAGCGTCCTCACGGCGAACTGCTTCCCCAGCCGTTTCCAGATGCGGTTGGGGGTTACGGGAACGAGGGCGAGGAAGATCGAGAGGACGACCAGGCCCGAGGCCACCAGGACGACCCAGGCCACGTCGTCGGCCGAGTCCAGCACGAGCACGGTTGCTCCGGAAACGACCAGGCAGATGCCGGCGACAGGCAGGCCCCAGTTCTGCCACCGGTGGAGGAACTGCCGGTAGACGAGCGGGACGACCTCGTCACGGGTCAGCTGGTGCTCGATCGTCCGGACATGGACCGACGGCGAGCCTGGACCGGTGGACTCCGACATCGACCGCCTCTCTGCTCGGGAGCGAGATCGACCGTAGCCGGTACGGACTGCGCTCGGTGTCCGTCGGCGGCCAACCGTCGCACACGACCCCGATCTGGCCTCGCCAGGCACCCACGGCAGATGGAGTCGAGGAACCGGATGGACGCAAGTCAGTGGATCGGGGTCGGATCGCCGCAGTTCCGTGCCGTTGCCGAGCGGATCGAGGTGGCGACCCGACCCTCCTCCAAGTTGAGCGGATACTGCTGGGACGAGCCGGACGCGATCCGAGAGGTCTTCGAGGAGTTGATCGCCAATCCCGTCGGCGACCCGTTCCACCTCATCCCTCCCTCCTACGCCGACTACGGGCTGAACATCACCACCGTCGGGGCGTCTGCATCGGCCACTAGTGCATGTTCACCGGTCACGGGGCCATCGACATCGCGGACGAGGTCATGATCGCGAACAAGGTCAACCTCGTCACGGCCGGGCACCATGTCGAGCCGGACAAGCGGCGGGCGTACATCGCGGTGGAGCCGATCACGGTGGAGGCAACTGTGTGGATCGGGACCGCAGCCACCGTCTTGCCCGGTGTGACCATCGGCGCCGATTCGGTCGCCGCCGATGGGGCGGTCGTGACGCACGATGTCCCTGCGGCGACCCTGGTGGCGGGGGTTCCAGCCGGTGTCAGCCGCACCCGGCCGCCCGGTCCGGTTCGGCCTGCGTGGTGTCCATCCGCCGGACGCTCGAAGCAGGTCACCGCCCCGGTCGCCGACACGGGGTCACGGCGAGCCCGAACCGAACCGGGTACATCGGGCATACTGCCGAGGTGGTGATCACGACGAAGCGATTGCTCCTCGCCCTCCTGGCCGTGGACACGGCGGGCGGGGCCGTCGCCGTGAGATATCGCGTCGCCGGGGAGCCCCTCGGCATCGGGGGGTCACTCGACGTTCGCAAGCCGGTCGTCGTGGCGTTGTGGGGTACGGCGCTGTCCGCCCCCGTCACCTCGCTCGCGGTCGCTGCCGCCCACTACCGGCGACGGCCCGGGGCGCTCCGGCTCCTGGGCGCGATGTTCGCCCTCGGAGGCCTGGCAGAGCCGGTGTTCTGGGGGCGGCGACCGTGCCCGGCCCACGGCCGGATGCTTCTCGTTGCCCATGTGGCCGTCGCCACGGCGCTGGCCACGTGTCCTGCCGGAGTCGGTCGTGGAGTGGGACGAATTCAGTCGGGGACCGCGGCGTGATCGCCGGCTCGTTGCGGTCACGGCCCGTCCCGGTTGCCCCGCCCTGCTCGCTCCGGCGGCCGTGGAGTGGCGGTTTGACGCCACCGGACAGCACCGACCGCACTCCCACCGGAGTCGTCTCCCGTCAATCCCGGAACGGTGGTGCGCCTCCGAAGTGTTCGTGCAGCGCCGTGCGCGCCGCGTAGACACCGCACATGCCGTGGACCCCACCACCTGGGGGCGTGGATGCCGAGCACAGGTACACGCCGTTCAACGGGGTTCGGTAGGGATTCCACTGCACCGTCGGCCGGAACAACGTCTGGCGCAGGGTGGCGGCCCCACCGGCGATGTCACCCCCGACGTAGTTGGGATTGTTCCGCTCCTCGTCGGCTGCGGTAGTCGTCGACCGCGCCAGGATGAGTTCGGAGAAACCGGGTGCGAAGCGCTCGACCTGGGCTTCGATCGCTCGGGTCATGTCCACCGTCGAACCTGCCGGTACGTGGCAGTAGCCCCAGAGCGTCTCCTGACCCGACGGAGCCCGCGTGTGATCCGCCACACCCGGCTGCACCACGATGCAGTAGGGGTGATCCGGGTGCCTGCCCGAATTGACGTCGGCCTCGCTGGCGGCGACCTCAGCCAGCGTTCCCCCCAGGTGGAGGGTTCCCGCCAGTCGACAGGCATCCGCCGTCCACGGAACCGGACCGGCCAGGGCCCAATCCACTTTGCACACGCCGGGACCGTAGCGGAACCGGCGGATCGATCGTGCATAGCGTGCCGGAAGTGAGTCGCCGGCCAATGAGGTGAGGCCTTCCGGTGACGTGTCGAGGAGCACGACTGTCGAGCTCGGCAGTTCGGACAGGGAGGCGATCCACTGGCCGGTGACGACGGTCCCACCCAGGCGTTGCAGCTCGGCCTGCAGTGCCTCGGCGATCCCCACACTCCCGCCTTCGACGACGGGCCAACCTTCGGTGTGGGCGATCAGTGTGAGCAGGAGCCCGAACGCTCCGGTGAGGGGAGCGGACAGGGGCGCCATGGAGTGGGCCCCGACTCCCGCCAGCAGCGCCTTCGCAGGCTCGGTGTCGAATCTGCCGCCGAGCCACTGCATGGGAAGCAGCCCGCGCACTCCGAACTGCGCCAGGGAGAGGGGATGGTCGGGGAACGATCGGAGGGGAGCCAACACGGCGTCGGTGATGCATCGGGCACTGCGGACCAATGGCCCCATCAGTTGGCGATACCTCGGTCCGTCACGTCCCAAGGAGTCTGCAGTTTCGTCCACCGATCGGTGGACGATTGCCGCGGTACCCCCGTCGAGGGGATGCGCGAACGGGACCAAGGGTTGACGCAGCAGCTTGCGAAGGTCGTCGAATGCCGATTGACGAAAGAACGGGGATGCCAAGACCAGTGGATGGACCACCGAGCAGACGTCATGATCGAAGCCGGTCAGCGTCAACGGGCTGGTGCGGCAACCACCACCTGCAGTAGCGGCTCCCTCGAAGACCGTCACGGAATGTCCGGCGGCAGCCAGCGTGACGGCGGCAGCCAGGCCGTTGGGACCCGAGCCCACGACTACTGCGTCTAGCCCGGCCACAGTCCCTCACGGGTGATTGCGAAGGGATTCACATGCACTGTTCTACCATCGGCCACTAGCCGGTCGTGGCGAGTCCCGAGCGGTCCATACGGCACCGAAATGCGGTGTCGGACTCCCATGTGCCCACCCGTGAAGCGCGTTCGGGACCGTCCGGCCAAACCTCTATGCAGCGTCCCAAATTGACCTCTGGGCAAGACCTCTGAGCGGGTTTACCATGACAGGGTGCGGATCGAAGGCTCGGCGGCTTCGTTATCCTGGATACCCAAGGAGGCGGTCCGCGGACCGACCCGCCTGGCCTTCGATGCGGGGTTCACCCACTACGACGAGCCACCTCCTGACCGGATCGACGACATGGAGGCACTGCGCCAGGCGGACCGCTTCCGATTCGCCAACGTGCTGTCGGCCTGGATGGAGGTCGACGAGGACGGGACGGTCGTCGACTGTGGCTACTCGGGCGGGGGACTGATGGGAGCCACGACCGTGGCCTTCGCCGGGCTGCACCATCTGTTCGAGGCGGTGGCCCTTCCGGTCATCCAGGCACCACCGGAGGTGGGTTCCGGCACGGTCAGATTCGTCCAGACCGCCGGCGGTCGTACCGGCCTGCCGGCACCCCGTCGGGTTCGACACAAGCCGTTCGTCCAGTGGCAGGCACCCCTGGTGTGGTCGACGATGTCCCTCACACTCCGTGTCGACGGCGACCCCGAATTCGAGGTGCTGGGTGCGAGCAAGTTCCCTCGCCATTGGATCTACGACAACGAGTGGTGTCTGACGGCCAAGTCGGGACTCACCGATTTCAAGGACTGGTACCGGCTGTCGTTCGGGAAGCACACCCCGTGGGGTGACCACGATTCGCCCGCCCTGGTGATGGCGATCGAGACCGCCCTCGAGCACTCGTTGTCGGTGGACTTGATGAATTCCGCGTTCGAGGCCGAAGTTCCGGACACTCCCCGCCGGTGAGACGTTGGTCACCGAGGGGGAGAGCGGGAGCGACGTCTTCCTGGTCCTGGACGGGGTGATGCGGGTCGAGAAGGGTGGAGAGCCCATCGCCGAGTACGGGCCCGGCGCGATTCTGGGCGAGCGGTCCGGCCTCGAGTCGGGGAAGCGCCTCTCGACGCTGATCGCGGTCACTCCGTGCCGGGTCGCCGTCGTGCCCCACTCCGCCATGGATGCCGAGCGACTACGTGAGCTGTCCAAGAGCCACGGTGCCGACATTCCACCAGATTGACCGGGGTCGCTCGACCTGAGCGAACCGCGTGCCGAGGGGTGGGTGCCGGCGACTCCGACGACGACAATGTTGTCGACAGACGCTCCGGGCCTCACCGGTCCGACACCGGATGCCGCGAGCATCATCGGAGGTGCCATGGCGATTCAGCTCAACCACACCATCGTTCCCGTACGGGACAAGACGGCGTCGGCCACCTTCCTGTCGGAAATCCTCGGGCTCGAACCACCGAGACCGTTCGGGCCGTTCCTGTGCGTGGAGACCGCCAACAGCGTCAGTCTCGACTATGACGACCGTGGGGTTCTCGAGCATCACCACTACGCGTTCCTG
Organism: uncultured Acidimicrobiales bacterium; assembly: GCA_963841925.1. Lineage (GTDB taxonomy): Bacteria > Actinomycetota > Acidimicrobiia > Acidimicrobiales > RAAP-2 > Bog-756. Next base: position 173,831 of record CAWJER010000002.1, on the reverse strand, counting down.
GTTTCCGAGGAGGAGTTCGATGCCATCTTCGCCCGAATCACGCGACGTGGTCTCTCCTACTGGGCTGACCCCGGACATGCCCACGAGGGCCGCATCAACGATCACGGGCGCGGCTTCTACGTCGAAGATCCTTCCGGCCACAACCTGGAGGTCCTTACACGGCCCTATGGGAGCTGACACCGGAGGGGCCGACCGGTAGTAGACGGCCGGTCCCGGTGGCGCGTTGCGGCACGGCGTACCTGCTGCCCGCTGACTCCCACCGCCCGACAACAGATGTGGGGTACTGATCCCGGTCCCGATCCTGGCCGGTTCGGAGCCGGTGGCTTCGGTCGCCTCGTTGGGGTCGGTGAGGGACCGTGGTCCTACTTCTTGGCCTTCACCGCCTTCTGGGCCACCCACAGTCCGTAGACGTTGACGTAGTCGGCGCCCGCCGTCACGGTCAGCACGTGCGTCCCGGCGAGGAGCTCGTGGCTCTTCCAGTACGTGCAGCCGGCCACCTTCGTACACGTCTTGCCGAATTTGGCTCCCCCGTGGGTCGTACCGGCAGCGGCTCCGTTCAGGGTCACCGTTCCGGCGCCGTTGTTCAGGTAGGCACCGTCGGGAATCCCATAGGTCACCTGGTCCCCGTAGCCGGGAGGATCGACCCAGCTGTAGGTGAACGAGCTGCCCGGAGCGCCGGCCTCGGGACCGGCCAGGTAGCTGTAGGCGAGCATCCCTTCGTTGGTGCTGGACGACCCGCATCCGCTGGGGCCGGAGAGCGAGAAGCCGGGGCCGGCCGGACCGGTGCAGCCCGCTCCGGGCTGCACCCAGTACGGGACGAAGAAGTCGCCGGCGACGCCGAAGTCCCACGTCTGGTTGCTCGGGACCTGACCTTCCAAACCAGCGACATACCCTCCGAAGAAGACGAGCTGGCCGGTGCTGGCGTCGTAGGCCAACGGCTGCTCGCCGAACGTCGGGCTCGAGGTGGGGGTCAGCGGGATCCAGGTCGATCCGTTCCACGTCCAGGTGTAGCTGTCGAGGGCTCCGAGGCTGGCGCCACCGACCAGGACGATCCCGGCGCCGGGCTCGTAGCCGATGGACGTGCTGTACCGGGCACCGGGACTCGTGGCCGGCGCTTGCTCGGTCCAGGTGGAGCCGTCCCAGTTCCAGGTGTCGTTGAGGTCGGCGCTGCCGCCGCCAGGGTTGTACACACCGCCGAAGAGGACGATCTGGCCGGTGTCCGGGTCGTAGGCCATCGAGCTGGAGTTACGGGCGTGCGGGCTGGCAGCCGGGGCCAATTGGCTCCAGGTGGACCCGCTCCAGCTCCAGGTGTCGCCGAGGGATCCACCACCGCTGGCCTCGCCGCCGAAGAGGATCATCTGGCCGGTGGAGCTGTCGAAGGCCAGGTTGCCCTGATCGCGGGGCGACGGGTTCGATGCCGGGTGCAGCTGGGTCCAATCGGTCCCGCTCCAGGTCCAGGTGTCGTTCAGCAATTGCTGTCCGGGGGGATAGGTCAGTCCGCCGAACAGTACGAGCTGGCCGGTGCTGGCGTCGTAGGCCATCGAGGCGCCTACGCGTGCGGGCGGGCTGGTTGCCGGATCCTGCTGGGTCCAGGTGGACCCGTTCCATGTCCACGTCTCCATGAGGGAGCCGCCCACACAGGACGTGCATCCGACGAGGACGATCTGGCCCGTACCCGAGTCGTAGGCCATGGAGTCCTGGAGGACGGGCGGGCTGGTTGCCGGGGACAGCTGGACCCAGCTGCTCGCGGTGACCCCGGCCTCGGCCAACGACGCCGGACCCACCGTCATCACGCCTACGAGGCCGAGAAGCGGCACCGTGGCTAGGAGCACGGTCGGCAGCGGCCGACGGCGTCGTCGGGGGCCTCCCGGGGGCGGGGTCCCCCCTCGCCGACGCACCCTGGACATTCTGTCGCCGTGCGAAGTGTCCGTGCGCAGCCGTCTCGTGAGATGACCATCCATCGATCGACACCTTCCGCCCTGGGGTGCCGACCGCACACCCTCCGTCGGCACTGGCCTACCATCGCTCCGTTCCCGTTGCAATCGCGTCGTGGTGTCCGAGAGCCGGCGGGAACTCCTCGTGCCCATCCTGCCGCCGGGCGGCGATCGGCAGGCGGGTCGCTCCGGTGACCGCCTCCACGCCGGGGTCGCTGGACTCGGGCTGCGCTGTCCCGCTCCGAACGTCCCATGTGGGCTCCGACCCTCACCGACTACCGTGGCCCGGTGAGCGGTCCGAGGGTGCCCGGTGGGGTGGTGCACAGGCTTCCGGGTGACCTGCGCCAGGCGCTCGTCGCCCACCCCACGGCACTCGATGCCTGGAAGGACATCACGCCTCTGGCCCGCAACGATTTCATCTGCTGGGTCGAGGATGCCAAGCAGGAGGTGACGCGGGAGCGCCGCATCCGGCGGACCCGGGAGGAACTGGAAGAGGGCCAGCATCGACCCTGCTGCTGACCGGGGTGCACGCACCGAGAGCGGGCCGGCAGATAGCGACCGGCCGCCGACGGTCCCTTCCTCGGGGTACACCGGGAGCCGACGGCGGTCTACGTCACAGAGTACGGCGGTCCACGTCACAGAGTGAGGTGCGTGGCCACGCGCGTGAGTACGTCCACAGATGGCGCAACGGGATGCCCGCGGCGACCCGTTGCCCGACGCTGGCAGTAGCTGACGGGTCGGGGTCACCGAGCCCCGGGGGTCCCGATCGACGACCGTTCGTGACCTGAGCAACCGCGTGCCGCTACTGTTCGCTTCGCCGCGCCGACCGACAGGGGGAATGGGACCGATGAAGCTGATCATCGCAGTCGTGAAGCCGTTCAAGCTGGAAGAGGTCAAGGCACGGCTGAAGGAGCTCGGCGTTCACGGCATGACGGTGGCCGAAGCCCGGGGCTTCGGGCGCCAGCGCGGCCACACCGAGGTGTACCGGGGAGCCGAGTACCAGGTGGACTTCGTCCCGAAGGTGCGAATCGAGCTGGCCGTCGATGACGACCGGGTCGATGGCGTCGTCGACGCCGTCGTCGCCGCGGCACGGACCGGTTCCATCGGCGACGGGAAGATCTGGGTGCAGCCGCTGGACTCGTTGATCCGGGTTCGCACGGGAGAACGCGGTTCGGACGCCCTCTGAACCGGACCCGGATCCTCCGGCCGCACGGGCGGCCTGTTCACCACCCGCTTTCCGCCGACGTCGACGTCGACCTGGTCGGCGATGGTCGCCACCCTGCGCACGTGCGGTCCCACCGGATGACCGTGGCCCTCCGGCCGGCGCGCTGATTGTCAGGAGGCGGGCGTGGGTCCGGCTGCCCTCCGACGATGCCTCCGCACGGTCCAGACGACGATGACCGCCCCGATGGCCATGCCGACGACGAGGACCGCCACGTCCCGACCCGAGTGGTGGCCGGTGGCGAGCCTCCCCACTCCGTAGGCGCTGGCTCCAACGGCCAGTGAGAACCCGAGGGAGGCCAGGAGGTTCCAGAGCACGAACTGGCCGTACTTCATCTTGGCCGTCCCCGAGATGATGGCGGGCGTGAAGAACACTGCGAGGCGTCCCCATCGGGCATAGGCCTGCTCGCCTCGGACGAGCATGCGTGCCCGCCGGTCGTGATGCTTGCCCGGCCGGTCGGCAAGGTCACGGCCCCAGTGGTCACCGATCGAGTAGCCGACGAGGCCACCGACCTCTCCGGCGGTCGTGGAGACGGCCAGGACGACAGCCAGGTCGAGGCGACCCTGACTGGCGGCGACGGCTGCGGCCGTGAGCGCCGTCGCTCCGATCGCCGGAACCCCCGCCCAGGAGGCGGCGACAGCCAGGAAGAGGAGGAATTCCTCTCCGATGTTGGGCAGACTGATCGTCGCAGCGATGACCAGTGGGGCCGGATGCATCAGGTCAGCATGCCGCATGGCGTGGTGACCCCGGAGTTCCGTGGTGACGTTCCGTCGGGGTGTCGCCACTCCTGGCCCGAGCGGCGCAGTCGTCCTACGATCCGACCCGGGGGGCGGACGACGACGGCGCCGTCCTGACGGGCCCGCCGACAGGAAGGTGGGATCGACCATGACCGGGATTCAGGAGCAGCCCGTCCTCGGGCCCATCGCCCGCTACGAACAGAGCATCCTCGACCGTATCTCGGACTTCGACGACCCGAAGCAGGAGTGGAGGCGCCTCTTCTCCGAGCTGCTCGGCACCTTCCTCCTGGTCATGGTGGCCGCCGGCGGGGGCATGATGGGCCAGGCGTTCCCCGGTACCATCGGGCGCTCCGCAGCCGTGGTCGCGCCCGGTCTGATGGTGATGGGGGTCATCCTGTTCATGGGCAAGGTGTCCGGTGCCCATCTCAACCCGGCCGTGAGCATCGCCTTCGCCCTCCGGCGGGACTTCCCGTGGCGCCGGGTGCCGGGCTATGTCGTGGTCCAGCTGGTCGGGGCGACCCTGGCGGCCCTGGTCCTCCACGCCGTGATCACGGTGTCGGCCAAGTACGGCGCCAACTATCCGGCGCCGGGGCACTCCGACATGGCCGCCTTCTGGATGGAGCTGCTCCTCACCATGGGGCTGGTCAGCGTCATCCTGGGCACGGCATCAGGGGCGCAGAACATCGGCCTGTTCGGAGCTCTCGGCGTCGGGGGGTACATCGCCCTCGCCGGCCTGTGGGGGAGCCCGATCTCGGGGGCCTCGATGAACCCCGCCCGTACGTTCGGCCCCGATCTCGTGAGCACCACGTTCACCGGATACTGGATCTACGTGGCCGGACCCATTGCCGGCGCTGTCCTGGCCGTAGGCATCGCCTTCGTCCTGCGGGGTGCGGGCGGGGGGAAGTCCGGGTCCGGTGCCGCCCAGGGTGACCTGTTCACCGAGACGTTCCAGACCGGGAAGGCGTAGACCGCGCCACCGGGGGTGTGTTCGGGACGGCACCCATGGTGCCGACGCCCCGGTGCGCGGAGCAGCGCGGCGACCGCCACGTGGCCGGACGCCGTCTCCGACGACGCGCCCCGCCCCGCGCGGGGCGGCTCGCTGAATCCCGAGCGTTCAGCCCTAAGCTCTCCACGTGACCGGTTCCCCGGACGTCAACGGCGCGGAGCAGACCGGCGGTAACGGTCCCGGACGGGTCCGTGGAGCCCTGGCCAAGCTGGCGAAGCGGGGTCAGGCGGACCGCACGGACGCGGAGGATCCCCGGTTGGTCCTGTGGCAGTTGGAGGAGTTCACGAGCCGGGTCGTGAAGAGGCACGGCTCCGGGAGCATGGAGGCGGCCCGGGCCCGAATGGAGCTGTCGCTCCAGCTCGCCCGGATGGGGAAGTGGGATGCCGCGTCTGCTCCTGCGTGAGGACAGCTTCGCCACGTTCTGCAGGACCCGGGGTGAAGACGATGAGGAGACCCTGCAGACGGAGTTGAGCCTGGCGGTCGCACTGGCCCACGCCGGTCGACGGTCTGAGGCCGAGGGCCATCTCCGGCATGCCGCGTCCACCAGCCTGCGGGCGCTCGGGCCTGACCACGAGGCGACGCACCGTGCGCAGGACAGGCTCGACGAGTTCGTTCGGGGTCAGCCCGACGGGGCCGAGGGCGAGGTGTCGTGACCGTGGACGTCGTGGACGCCGGTCCGCCCACGAGGTGAGCCCCCGCATCCGGGGAGTGGGCGGCGAGCCAGTCCTACGCCGACGGGTTCACCACGATCCGTCGGGGACGGAGCGTGATCGTGTACCGGTCCTCCTGCTCGTTGACCAGCATCGCCGCATCGACACCGTAGGCCTCGGCGAACCTGCGCACCGTTGCCTTGTCCCGGTCGGGAGTCAGCTCTGCTTCGGCACGCACCTCGAGGGTCCGGTAGGCATTGGCCGGGTCGATGACGAAGAGCGAGCAGTTCGCATTGCCGACCAGATTCTTGTACTTCTGGCGGTCGGATGTGGTGGAGCACGCGAGCTGACCATCCGCCACGAGGTACCAGACGGCGGTCGACTGCGGTCGGCCTGCGGGATCGACAGTGGTGAGGGTGGCGGTCAGGGGAGCGGCCAGCAGGTCCCGGTGGCTTACCGGCGTTGCGTCGACTATGTCCGGCATGATCCCGTCCTCGTGAGTGCTCGGCTCCCGAAGTCGGGATGCACCGGCGAGTGTAGGGCGCGCCTCGGACCCGTCCGCCCGAGCTTCACGCGTGCTCACCGCCGGCCGTCCGTGCCCCGGACACTACGGGGTCGGGAGGTGCCCGCCGGCCCGCAGGTACGCCACCGTGTCCCGAAACGTGTCCGACAGCGGGCGGTAGGCCATGCCCAGCTCATCCAGTGTGGCCGAGTCGTCGGTGGGTACCCCGCTGGTCATGATGACGGCCGCCTCCTCCGACAGTGGGACGTCGACCGGCCCGAGCAGCCGCTGGGCGTCGAACCGGCGTCCCATCTCGATCATGTCCGCGGCGCTGACGACGTGCCCGTGGAGATCGACTCCCGCTGCCTCACCCAGCAGTCCGGTCCATTCGGCCCATGTCACGTACTGCCCCCCGGCCAGGTAGTGCCTCGGCCCCCGGCCCGGCTCGACGGCGCGGGCCAGCAGCTCCGCGGCGTCGCGCACGTCGAGGACACCGAGGCCACCCGGTGGCACGAGCATCATCGAGCCCAGCGCACCGAGCACGGCCTGGAAGCTGCCGTCGAGGTGCGGCGAGGTAGGTCCGTAGATCCCACCCAGCGTGAAGCTGGTGATCGGCTCGCCCCGCTCCTGGTGCCGGCGGACGACCAGTTCGGCGTGCCGTTTGGAGGCACCGTAGGCCGACAGCGGCTCGGCCATCGCCGACGACGGCGTCACGACGGGATCCGTGCTGGGGAGGTACACGGTGACGGTGGACGTGTAGACGATCGGGTCCATGCCTGCGCCGAGTGCCTCATGGAGCACCGTCCGTGTACCGACCACGTTGACGTCGGTCGTCTGCCCGCCGGATCCCCCCACCCCGATCTCGGCGGCGGCGTGCACCACGGCTTCGCAGCCACGGAGCGCGGCGGACACGGAACGCGGGTCGCAGACGTCGCCCCGGACCGCCTCGGCACCGACACCGAGGGCCTCGAGCACCGGCGGCAGCCGTTCGGGGCTGCGGGCGAGTACGCGGACGTCGTGTCCCCGCCGCACCAGTGCGGCCACCGTGTGCGATCCGACGAAGCCGGTGCCCCCCGTCACCAGTACCTTCACCCGGACCTCCGCTCGGCACACCCTGATGCCCCCGGCCGATCGACCGGAGCGCGAAGCATGCCCGGAAACGGTGGTCCCGTCCACCGGGGCGACCTCCGGAGCCGCATCCGGCGCCCCCCGGCAGGAGCCGATACGGTCGACCCGATGGGAGCCGTGGAGATCGATCATCTGACCGATACGATCGCGTTGGTCACGCTGAACCGGCCCGACCGCCTGAACGCAATCGACGGTGAGCTCATCGAGGCCATGGACCGCGTCCTCGACGTCCTGGCGTCGGGGGCCTACCGGGCTGCGGTCCTCACGGGGGCGGGGCGGGGGTTCTGCGCCGGCGCCGACCTCAGCGGGACGGGGGCTCCCTGGGTGGCACCGGCCGGCTCCGACCTCAAGACCGTCTACGACTCCCAGGTCAGACTGGCCGACCTCTACACCCGGCTGTACGAGCTCCCCATACCCGTCGTCGCCGCCGTGAACGGTGCCGCCGTCGGCGGCGGCCTGGCCTTCGCCCTCCATTGCGACGTACGCGTCGCCTCGACCACCGCGTGTCTTCGGCTCGGTCTTCATCATGGTCGGCTTCTCGTCGTTGGACATGGGCACGAGCTACCTGCTCCCCCGGATCGTCGGAGCGGGCGTGGCGCGTGAGCTGATGCTGACCGGACGGATCATCGGTGCGGACGAGGCGGCGCGGATCCACCTGGTCCACGACGTCGTGGCCCCCGAGGCCCTGATCCACTCGGCGCAGGCGGTGGCCGAGCTGATCGCCGCCAACAACCCCTTCGGCGTCTGGCAGACGAAGGTCGGCCTCAACGCCGCCCTGGACGCCACCAGCCTTCGGCATCCCATGGAGCTCGAGAACCGGACCCAGGTCCTGGCGACGTTCACCGGGAACCCGAGGGAGGCGGCCGCAGCGCTGATGGCCAAGCGCGCTCCGGTGTGGGGGGAGCTCTAGTCGGTCCGCCCCCGGGTCATCCCCCCGTGCGGGTCCCCGCTGTCACTTGCCCGCCGCCAGGTCCAGGTCCTGGTGGGGACGTGTGCCCGGTTCGTCCCAGCTCCTGCCGCAGTCCTCGCACCGGTGGGGAGGCGGGTGACCGGGGGGCAGGTCGCACTCGCACTGGTCCACCCTTCGTGCGTCCGCTGCACCACATCCGCTCATCGTCGGATCTCCTCCCGGTCCTGTCGGCCCATGGTGCCAGAGTACGGGCCCACGGGCCCGGGCGGGACGCGCCTGGTCACCCCTCGAGCCACAGCACCGCCGGGAAGAACACGCCCTCGTCGTACGCGTACCCCGGGGTCCCGTCGGGCAGGGCGTGGTGGCCGATCCCCTGTACCCGGTCCGAGGAGGCGAAAGGGAAGACGTCCCGGCCGATCCACAGGTACGGCAGGTCCTGGGCCAGGCGATCGTCGACGGTCCGCCAGGCTTCGACCCGGGTGGGGTGGTCGAGGGTGGACCGAGCCTTCAGCATGGCCGCCTCGATCACCGGATCGGTGTTCCGGGCGAAATTGAGTCCCACGGTGCCGATCGGCTCGACCGTGGTGGTGCTCAGCCACGGGTAGTTGAGGTCGGGATCGACCGCGCCGAACTGCGCCGACGGGACGGCCTGGAACGCGCCGGTCAGCAGATCGACGATGGAGTCGGCCTGTTGGACGATCGTGATGCTCGTCTGGACCCCCGCCTGCGTCCACATCTCCTGGACCACCTGGACGAGCTGGGTGATGCGCGGGTCCGGGGTGGTACTCAGCTGGATCACCGGCGGGCCGTGCTCGTCCGTGTAGTCGCGGATGAGTGACGAGGCCCCGTCCGGATCGTGTGCGGGGTACCCGGTTGCGCCGTAGTACGGCGAGTCCTGCAGGAACAGACCGTCGACCAACTGAACGTCCCCGTCCCCGAAGACCTTCTGGATGGCCGCCTGGTCGGTCGCCTTGGCCAGTGCCAGGCGCACCCGCGGGTCGTCGGTCGGCGGCCGGGCGCAGTTGAGGAGCACGAACCCCATCGTCGGTGACCCCACGACCGGCGAGGTCTGGACCAGCGACCGGTAGCCGGGGGCGTCCCGGAAGTGCTGGTAGGTCTGCGGGTCGATGGAGATGATGGCGTCGACGGCACCGGTCCGCAGCGAGTCCTCGCGCTGGGTCGTGTCGGGGACGGGTCGGAACGTGATCTGGTCGAGGTAGGGGAGGGTGGACTGCCAGTAGTGCGGATTGCGGGTGGCGGTGAAGTCCGCGTTCGGCTGCCACTGCGAGTAGACGAACGGTCCCGTTCCGACGGGAGGTTGGTCCGGGTGGTCGAGCGTCGACTGGGCGACGACGTAGCCGACCTGGGTCGTGAGCGCGGCGGCAAAGCCGGTCGTGGGGCCGCTCAGCGCGAACACGACGGTCCGGTCGTCGGCCACGGTGACCGAGTCCACCCCCTTGAGCGCTCCACCGGTCAGGGCGGAGGACTGGAGGGCGGTGAAGTTGTTCTTCACCACCGCAGCCGTCAGCGCCGTCCCGTCGTGGAACACGATTCCCGGGCGCAGCGTGAGCGTCCACGTGTCGTAGGTGGGGTTCGAAGCCAGCGACTCGGCCAGGTAGGGCTGGATCGAACCGTCCACGGCCACGGCCATGAGCGGGTCGTAGACCGTGTTGGCGTAGAGCAGACCGTTGGTGTCCCACTGGCTCTGCGACGGCGAGAAGCCGTCGATCTCGGCGATGGTGCCCACGGTCATCGAACCGCCGTGGACCGGCTGGTCGGTCGACACGTCCGCCGAGGGCTCGACCGCGCCGGAGGAGCACGCAGACAGCCCGGCGGCGGCTGCACCCCCGAGAGCCAGCGCGCCGCCGGTGGCCGCGGCGCGAACCAGGAACGTCCGGCGGTCCATCCCGCGCTGTGTCATCCGCGCTCTCCCCCTGTGTCTGCCCGCTCCGTACGCCGTGGCCGCCCCCGGGGCCGGGGCCACGGGGTCACGACCGGGCGGATCCCCCGGAACCGACGTCGTGTCAGAAGCATGCCAGGCAGCGGAGTCGCCTGCCGTGGATCTCCGGCGGGCAGTAGGCCTCCACACCCGCGTACGACGCCGGTAGGTTGCTCTCGTGGCACCTCGGGACGGCCGGTTGAAGCAGCTGCGGCGGCATACCGTGCCGGCCTGGTGGCTCGACGCCAAGCTCGGCGTCTTCGTGCACTGGACGATGGCCTCGGTGCCGGCCTACGCCCCGGTGGAGGGGGGGATGGGGGGACTCATCGGCTCGCACAGGCGCGACGCCTTCGCATGGTCGCCCTACACCGAGTGGTACGAGAACTCCATCCGGTTCCCCGACAGCCCAGCCGGCCGGCACCATCACGCCGTCTACGGTGACCGGCCCTATGCGGCATTCCGTGAGGCGTTCGAGTACGGCATCGAACGGTGGGACCCGGACGACTGGGTGTCCCGGTTCGCCGCCACCGGGGCACGGTACGTCGTCCTGGTGGCCAAGCACCATGACGGCTATTGCCTGTGGCCCACCGCCGTCGCCAACCCCAACCGACCCGGATGGCACACCCGCCGCGACGTCGTCGGCGAGCTGGCCGCGGCGGTCCGACGCGCCGGGATGCGCTTCGGGCTCTACTACAGCGGCGGACTCGACTGGACGTTCGACGACCGCCCGATCGGTTCGCTGGCGGACATGCTGGCCGCCGTCCCCCGGGGGGACTACCCGGCCTACGCCGAGGCCCAGGTGCGTGAGCTGATCGACCGTTACCGACCGAGCGTGCTGTGGAACGACATCGCCTGGCCCACGACCGGTGGCCGGCTGTGGCCCCTCTTCGAGGACTACTACGCCGCCGTGCCCGACGGGGTGCTCAACGACCGCTGGATGCCGTGGAGCCCGCTGTTGGCCGCCACCCGGTCCTCGACGGTTCGCAGGGTGGTGGATGCCGCCATCGGTCGGCTCGCCACGCCCGGAGGCGGGATCGTCCCACCCAGGCCACCGCACTTCGACGTGCGGACCCCCGAGTACGCCGTCTTCGACGACGTGCAACGCACCCCGTGGGAGTGCGTGCGGGGCATGGACCACAGCTTCGGTTACAACGCGGCCTCCCGACCGGAGGACTTCATCGGTCAGGGGGACCTCGCGTGGCTCCTCGCCGACATCGCGGCCAAGGGTGGCAACCTCCTGCTCAACGTCGGTCCCCGCGGTGTCGACGGTGCCCTGCCCGACGAGCAGCTCGAGCGCCTGGGTCGGCTGGGGGAATGGACCGCCCCCAACCGTCGGGCGCTCATGGACACCCGGCCCTGGGTCCGACCCGGAGTGGCCACCGTCGACGGCGCACCCGTCCGCTACACGGCCCGGGGCGACGTGGTCTTCGCCCACGTGCGGGGTGGACCGGGAACCGTGGTGCTGGGGGACGTGCGCCCGACGCCGACGACTGCAGTCACCACGGTCGCCGGCTCACCGCTCGAGTGGACCGACACGGCGGCCGGACTGTCGGTCGGGCTCCCGGCCCGGTCCGTGCCGGAGGAGCCGGCGGTGGTGGTGCTGGAGCGGATCGAGGCACGGGTCGGGTGACCGGGGTCGGAACGGGTTCCGGCCGTGCCGCCCGTCGTCAGTCGAGCGTCGGCCCCTCGGCCCGCACCTTCGACACGCCCTCCATCGAGGTGCGGAGCTCCTGCAGCCACGTCGCCTCGCGCTGGCCCACGAATCGGACGCACCAGGCCAGTGCCTCGCTCCGGCTCCTGGCCACCCCGGCCGCCTGCAGGGTGTCCAGCACCTCCCGCTCGCCGATGCGCAGCCGGGTCATCACCGGGACGCCCAGGCCGGTGAACACCGTCGTCGTGTCGTCGGCGCGAACAGCCCAGGCCACCGAGCGGCCGGTCGCCGGCTGCACGCGGTCGGCGATCTCCATGCGCGCCGCCCGGGTCGCCTCGCGGAAGGCGGCCGGATCGCCGTCGCCCGGTCCGTCGGGTGTGAGCGTGCCCACGATCAGGAGTTCGTCGTCGTCGACCGTGAGTCGTGGCGGGCCCTCGAACCATCCACCGGGGATCATCGGCCCCACGAGTGACTCGAGCTCCTTGAGTTCTGTGTGAGTAATCATGATTACAAGATTACACCCATGCCGACTCCTACCGTGCATGTCGTCCGTCCGGGATCCCGGTTCCCGGGTTCCGTGCCGTGAACCTGGACGACCGGTGACCGGTGCCGGTGAAGGCCCGGAACCTGGGCGCCACCAGCGGCGGCAGGTCCACCGCGGCCCACTGTGGGCACGGACGGACACCGACGTGGGGAGACCGCCGACGCAGGGGAGTGCCGCCACCGAACAGGTGTACGGTTGGAAGCAGAGGATCCTCCACCTCCTCCCTCCGTTCCTCCTGCGGTCGGCATCGCATCGTCGCTCCGGAATCCAGGTGACGCTCCACTCCACCGAGGAGCTCCACATGACGGCAGACCGTTCACCCGTTGCCCGAAGACCTGATCCCGTCAGCCACGCGCCGTGGTCGGGGATCCGTCGTCCGTCCCGTCCCCCGGCACCGCTGCGTGACCCCCGATCGTTGAGCGACGAGCTCGACGGGCTGATCCACGACCTGTTCGACTGCGGATTCAGCATCGCCGGGATCCAGGGCCGCCACGGGATCGACGTGACGTTGGACGCCACCTTGAACGGGCTGATCGGCCTGCTCGACGACACCATCACGCAGATCCGCCACGCGTTGTGCGCCGCCACCATCGCCGGAATCCCGGATGAGGGTCACGGGCCCTCGGGGGTCCGTGCCCCCGGTGGGGCCGGCGAAGGCGGGTCGCCGGAGGTGCTCCACCTCCGCCTACCCGGTCAGCTTGCCGACGGCGGTGGAGGTGACGTTCTGGAGCTGGGCGGCGTCGAGTGTCCCGGCGTCGGTGTAGCCCACCACGGCGACGATGTGCCCGGTCCGGACGACCTCGTAGCCGGTCTGGGACGAGGCACCGTCCACGGCGTTGGAGAAGACCATGGCGACGCTGCGATCGCCCTGGCGGGGTAGCGGGAGGACACCCTCGAACGTCGAGGTCTGGGTGTGGTCGCCCGTGGTCCGTCGGCACGACTCCGAGGTCTGCAGGTAGTCGATGGCGGAGATGTAGGACTGCCCTGGCGACGAGACCTCGCCGGCGAACTCGACGACCGAGGGCGAGCCCCCCGCCTGCGCCTGCCGGACGGCGTACCCACCGGCGCCCACGATCGCCGCCGACCTGGGCACGCTGCAGGGCAGGGCGGACAGGTCCACGTTGGCTGGAGCCCAACCCGGCCCGAGGTCGGACGCGGTGAGCATCCGGGACGGTGGAATCCGTTGGGCCACGGACGGAGTGGACGGCGCCGCCGACGAGCAGGCGCCGAGGACGACGCCTGATCCGGCGAGCAGGGCGATGGCGCGGGAGCGCAGGCGGAGGGGGGGCGGCACCCGGCAATCTGAGCACAGTGGCCGGCACCGGCGCGATCGGCCCGGGTGCCGGTCGGGTCGTCGGACGGTTCAGGGCGCGGTGCTCCGGCGCAACCAGTCCGAGACGGCGGTGCCGATCAGGTCGGGGCTGTCCTCCTGGATGAAGTGCAGGCCGGGGACGGTGACCTCGGACTGGTTGGGCCAGGTCCGGCAGAAGTCGCGCTGGGCGCCGACCAGGATCGAACCGGGATCGGCATCGATGAAGAGTTTGGGTACCGACGAACCGGCCAACCACGCCGCGTAGTCCGACACGATGGCGACGACGTCGGCAGGCTCGCCCTCGATCGGTATCTGGCGGGGCCAAGTGAGGGTGGGCCGGCGGTCCTCACCGGGCGTGGCGAACGGGCGCCTGTACTCCGCGAGCTCCGCATCGTCGAGCGTCCGGAGGATCGAGGACGGGAGGATGGCCTCGACGAAGAGGTTCCTCTCGAGCACGATCTGCTCGCCGGCGTCAGAGCGCATCGCCTGGAAGATGGGCCGGGCCGCCCCGGGCCACTCGTCCCAGGTGAGGGGGCGCACGAGGGCTTCCATGTAGGCGATCCCGGCCACCCGCCCGCGGTGCCGGTTGGCCCAGTCGAAGCCGAGTGCCGAGCCCCAGTCGTGGAGTACGAGGGTGACCTGGTCACCGAGGTCCAGCTGGTCGAGCAGGCCGTCGAGGAACGCCCGGTGCTCGACGAACGTGTAGGAGCCCGGACCCGGGTCGTCGAGCTTGTCCGAGTCGCCGTGGCCGATCAGGTCGGGCACGACGCATCGGGCCTGGTCGGACACGTAGGGCACCACGTTGCGCCACAGGTAGGACGAGGTCGGGTTCCCGTGGAGGAAGACGACGGGGTCCCCGGTGCCGACGTCGTGGACGGCCATCTGCTTGCCCAGGACCGTGTGGAACGTCTTGTCGAGCGGTGCGCTGTCCATGCCATGGGTGTTTAGTAGCAAGTGCTATCGTTGGTCAAGGCGCCGGGAGAGTTGGTCGACGCCATCCCAGGCCGACGAGAGGGGGGACGGTGCCACGACCGGTGAAGTACGACGACACCGATCTGCTCGACCGCTCCTACGACCTGCTGTGGCGCGACGGGTGCGACTCGGTGTCGATCCGGGACCTCGAGCGGGCCCTCGACCTCAAGGCACCCTCGATCTACCGCCGGTTCCACAGCCGCCACGAGCTCATCGCCCGTTCGGTCGACCGCTATACCGGGCGGGTCGTCGGCGGCCGGATCCGGCGCCACCTCGACGCCACCGTCGACCCGGTCGTCGGTCTGCGTGCCTTCTTCACCTCGGCGATCGAGCCGGCACCGGGCGAGTCGGTGCCGCGGGGCTGCCTGCTGACGCTGACCGCCGGCCAGGCCGCCTGTGACCATCCCGGCGTCCGGGGCGCTGTCGATTCCGGCCTCGTCTCGGTCGAGGCCGCACTTCGGGCCCAGGTCCACCGCGCCGTCGGGTCGGGACGGGCCGCACCGGGGGCCGATCCCGAGGCGTTGGCCACCGCCTTGTTCGTGGCCTTCGAGGGCCTCATGGTCCTGGCCCGCAGCGGGCATTCCGGCCTGGACGGGGCCGTCGAGCAGCTACTGGACGCGTGCTTCCCACCAGTGCGTTCCGCCGTCTCCACGCGATCCGCCACCGCCCGACGAGAGGACCACGACCATGAGTGACCCGCAGCCGATTCGGCTCATCGCCCACTTCACCGTCGACGACCCCGAGCGGTACCACGCCTACGAACAGGGATTCTTCCCCGTCCTCCGCCGATACGGCGGCCGATTCGTCACCTACGACGACGCGCCGGTGGTGCTCGAGGGAGAGCATGTGTCCGGGCGCACCGTGATGATCGAGTTCGACTCCGAGGACGACCTGCGCGGATGGTGGGAGTCGTCCGAGTACCGCGCCCTGGCCGAGCACCGCCACGCCGGCACCACGACCCACGCCGTGTACTACCTGCACGGCCCACCCGTCCACGGCTAGCCGGGCGGGCCGGCTCGCGGCGGACGGGGCCCGATGGCCCGCGTCGCTGGTGGATCCATCTGCGCATGGCAAGATCCTGTTGCGGCCGTGACCACGGTCCCCGTGCCAGCGAAGGAGATACGCCGATGACGGTGCTCGACGCCGACGACCACCTCGGGTTCGGGATCTTCCTGGCCCCGTTCCACCCCGTCGGCCAGAACCCGACCCTGGCGCTGGAGCGGGACATGCAGTTGATCGAGCACCTCGACCGGCTGGGCTACGACGAGGCGTGGATCGGCGAGCACCACTCGGCCGGATACGAGATCATCGCATCGCCCGAGGTGTTCATCGCCGCCGTGGCCCAGCGGACCGCCAGGATCCGCCTCGGGACCGGCGTGTCCTCGCTGCCCTACCACCACCCCTTCATGCTCGCCGACCGGCTGGTGCTCCTCGACCACCTCACCCGAGGGCGACTGATGGTCGGGGTGGGACCGGGTGCCCTGCCCTCCGACGCCTTCATGATGGGGATCGACCCCGCCCGGCAGCGCGACATGATGGAGGAGGCCCTCGAGGCCATCCTGGCGCTGTTCGTCGGCGAGGGCCCGGTCGACAGGGAGACGGACTGGTTCACCCTGAAGCAGGCCCGGCTGCAGCTCCGGCCCTTCCAGCGCCCCTACCCCGAGGTGGCCGTGGCGGCGCAGATCTCGCCGGCCGGGCCGCGGGCCGCGGGGCGGTTCGGCTGCAGCCTCCTGTCGCTCGGGGCCACCACTGCCGGCGGGTTCGACGTCCTCGGCTCCCAGTGGGAGGTCCTGGAGGAGCGGTCGGCGGAGTTCGGCACCACGGCCGACAGGAACGCCTGGCGACTGGTCGGCCCGATGCACATCGCCGACACCAAGGAGCAGGCCATCGCCGACGTGGAGTTCGGGCTGGCCGAGTGGGTCGACTACTTCCAGCGGGTGGCGGCCCTGCCGTTGGCGCCGGACACCGAGAACCACGCCAGCCTGGTGGACGCCCTCAACGCCTCGGGCATGGCGGTCATCGGCACCGTGCAGGACGCCATCGACCAGATCGAGCGCCTCCGGGCCCAGTCGAACGGGTTCGGCACCTACCTGTTCATGGGCCACGAATGGGCCGACCGGGCCGCCACGCACCACTCCTACGAGCTGGTGGCCCGCTATGTGATGCCCGAGTTCCAGCAGACGTCGGCCTCCTTGACCCGGAGCCGGGACTGGGCGGTCGAGAACCGTCCCGAATTCATCGGTGCGGCCGGCGACGCCGTCCTGTCGGCGATCGTGCAGCACCAAGAGGAGCGTCAGGCCAGGTCCGGCGGCAGCTGAGGAACGCCGGCGGCGCCGGCACAACCACCCGTGTCCCACCCCTGAACCGAGGAGACCCATGTACCGATTGGTGAACGTCGACGGCCGTGCCGCACTCGAGGAGCACGGACGGTGGTTCGACCTGGCGGCCCTGTCCGGGGATCCCGAGTTGGCCGACCCCATGGTCGCCGTCGCCCGTTCCGGCGAGCTCCACGCCCTCTCCGAACGGTACGCATCCAGCGTCCCTGGTGGCACGGTCGACGGTGCCCACCTCGGCCCGCCCGTCCCCCTGCCACGACAGGTCTTCGGCATCGGCCTCAACTACCGGGACCACGCCGGCGAGAGCGGTATGGACCTCCCCCCGGCGCCGCTCACCTTCACGAAGTTCCCCAGCTGCATCGTCGGTCCCCACGACCAGATCCCGCTCTCGGGTGAGCTCGTCGACTGGGAGGCCGAGCTGGTGGTGGTCATCGGCACCCCGACGACGGCGGTGCCGGTCGACGAGGCGTGGGGATCGGTGGCCGGTCTGATGCTGGGCCAGGACATCTCCGACCGCGGCGTGCAGATGACCGGGAGCCCCGCCCAGTTCTGCCTGGGCAAGAGCTTCGCCGCCTACGGTCCGACCGGGCCCGCCCTGGTCTCGGTCGACAGCTTCGCCGATCCCGACGACGTCGGGTTGTGGTGCGAGGTCGACGGGGAGCGGATGCAAGAGGCGCGCAGCGCGCTCCTGATCTTCCCCGTTCCGACACTGGTGGCCTACCTGTCGTCGATCACGACGCTGTACCCGGGCGACCTGATCTTCACCGGTACGCCGTCCGGGGTGGGGATGGCACGCGGGCGCTTCCTGGCCCCGGGGGAGACGGTGGTGACCGGAGCCGAGGTCATCGGCGAGCTGCACAACCGGTGCGTCGCCGGCCGGGGGCCCCTCGCCCTCTGACCGTCTCCCGGCCGGTCCGGGCCCACCGCACCCGGTGCACCCGCGGGTCCTCCCCGTTACCCTGCCAGTGCATGAGCACCGACGTCGAAGCGACCGCGGCACGCATCCACGAGGCACTCCGGTCCGCTCCGGCCAGCTCGTCCGGTCACCGGGCGCTGCACGCCAAGGGGACCGTGACCGAGGGTCGCTTCGTCCCGACGGGTGAGCTCACCGGTCTGACGTCGGCGTCCCACCTGGTGACCGGGTCGACACCCGCACTCGTGCGGTTCTCCCACCCCGGCGGCGACCCGGACGCGGCCGACGCCGTCCCGGGTGCCCGGGGCATGGCCGTCAAGCTGCGGACACCCGAGGGGAGCCACGACCTCGTGGCGGTGAGCTCGCCGGCCTTCTTGGTCCGCGACGGACCCTCGTTCCTCGAACTCCTGGCCGCCCGGGCACCGGACCCTGCGACCGGTGTCACCGATCCGGCCCGCATGCTGGCCTTCGTCGAAGCCCATCCCGAGTCCCTCCCGGCGGTGCAGGCGGCCCTGGGCGCCCGGGTCCCGGCCAGCTATGCCACGCTCGCCTACAACGGACTCCACACGTTCTTCCTGGAGGACCCCGAGAGCGGGTGCCGGCCCTTCCGCTACTCGTGGGTGCCGGTGGGCGGCGAGCAGTTCCTCGACGACCCGCCCGAGAATCTCGACCTGGCCTCCGAGCTGACCGAGCGCCTGGCGGGCCCGCCGGAGGACGCGGCCTTCGACCTCGTCGTCCATCTGGGCACCGACGGCGACCCCACCGGCGACCCGACGGCGATCTGGCCGGAACGACCGGAGGTCGTGGTCGGTCGACTGCAGCTCGACGCAACGGTGGCCGACGCCGATCCGGTCATCTTCGACCCGACGAACGTGGTCGCCGGGGTCGCGCTCGATCCGGACGACGAGATCCTGCAGCTGCGTCAGGCCACCTACGGGCTCAGCTACTCGACACGCACCGCCTCCTGAGCACGCCCCGACCGTCGGATGACCATGCCTGACCTGCCCCGTTGTGGGCGGCCACCGCGGTCGGCGGGCGGCCCTTCCCGCCGGACGGGACCCCGGACCGGTCCCCGACGCACGTCCGGATAGGGACTTTCGGCCCTAGTCCCGGGCGTCCCCGGATCCGCATCCTGGGGTGTGGTGGTACATGCAGGCACAAAGTGTCTCATCGATGCAGGGCTGAACATAGGGGGTACGGCATGTCACTGGGACTGGACCTGAGCTATCTGGAGCGCTCGGCGCGAGGGGAGTTCGATCTGGGGTGGCTGCGGGACACCGGCTCCGAGTGGGGGGTGCGGGCCGTCCCCTCGAAGACCGGCCTGACCATGCGGGACATCTCGATCGGCTCGTACGGGGTGATCCCCGAGCACGCGCCGCGGCGCACCATGGCTCCCCGGGGCTCCGACGTCGAGGCCGACGTGCCGGACATGGGCTACACGGTCAACGATCGGGCCGAGGTCTGGGCGGACAACGTGCTCGACCTCTACGAGGAGGCCGTGAGTCGCCAGTGGAGCGCCACTCGCGACATCCCCTGGAGCGAGTTGGTCCCGCTCGACCCCGATGTGGAGCACGCCATGTGCCAGTTGGCCACGGTCCTGTCCGAGGTCGAGATGGTGGCCGCCGACTTCCCGGCCAAGTGGCTGTGGCGCATCAACCACGACTTCGTCGAGGCGAAGATGTTCCTCTGCACACAGGTGATGGACGAGGCCCGACACACCGAGGTGTTCCGCAAGCGTGCGCTGGCCAACGGCGGCGGGCTGGGGAGGGCCACGGCGGTGATCGAGCGGTTCCTCCAGCTCATCCTCGACGCAGAGTCCTACGACGAGGGCTCGGCCCTCATGCACCTCCTGGGCGAAGGCATCGTGCTGTCGTTGTTCCGTGCCGGCGCGGCCCTGTCGCCCTCGCCGGTGGAGCAGCAGATCTTCCGCCTCTGCATGCAGGACGAGGCCAGGCACGTCGCCTACGGCACCATGCACCTGCGCTACCGACTCGAGCAGGACCCGTCGATGGCGGCGGACTTCCACGCCTACCTCGACAAGGGCGAGGAGATGATCGCCATGATCTTCGCCACGCCCGAGATCGTGGAACCCACCGCCATCCTGGCCGCCGGCAGCCTCCAGGCGGCCTGCGAGCTCGGAGCCGAGGCGGGCGACGTACTCCGACTCCAGATCGTGGGTGACTACCTGAAGCGCTGCGACCACGCCGGCCTCGACCGGCGGGGCCGGCTCCACCTCCCCGACGCCATCATCGACGGGGTGCCGGGGGCGAAGGCGGAGGTGGCGGTCTGATGGCGAACATCGACGCCCCCTTCCCCTCGGCCGCCTGGTTCGAGGAGCTCGTCAGCCGGGCGACGGCCGACTCGGCCGCCATCGAGCGTCTCGGCATCGCCGAGTTCCGCCTCGGCCTGGAGGTCGTCCTGCCCGACGCCACCCGACCGCTCTTCGGGCTCGTGCTCGACGGCTACGACATCACCGCAGTGGGCCCGGTCGACGAGTCGGACTTCGGACCCGACGTGGTGTTCTCCGGCCCCCTCGAGGCCTGGACCGAGATGATCGGGTGGATCGAGGCGAACGGCGCCGCCGACAGCGCCCACTCGCTCAACGGGCTGTCGATCGCCGGCGTCCCCTTCGAGGTGCGCTCCACGGACGCCATGGGCAGCGACAAGTTCTACCGGTTCATGGGGACGCTGCAGGCCGTGTTCGACGCGGCCGGCGCCGGGGCCCCCGTTCCCGCCGGACGGGGCTGACCGCATGGCCCTCGAGATCGACATCGAGGAGTGCCTGGGCTGTGGCGCGTGTGAGTCGGCGTGCCCGCAGGGGGCCATCACCCAGGGTGGTGCCTTCCCGGTCGCCTACGTAGTCGACCCGCTGCTCTGCAACGACTGCGAGCGGTGCCTGACGGTGTGCCCGGTCGACGGCCTGGTGCCCGACGCCGACTGGGCTGTCTGCCACGGGCGGGGCTGCCCGCTCTCGTCGGGCCGGTACGCCGGAACCGAGTGCAGCGAAGGCCGCGCCGTATGCCCGACGTGCGGCTCGGTCCTGTGGCGCGTCGGGGGAGGCGACTGGACGTGCCGGGTGTGCACCGCCGCCGCCGACGGTGGCCGTGCGGCCTCCTGTCCCAAGGTGAAGCGGTCCTTGCGCCTCCTCACGGCGACCTCCGGCTGAGGGGCCGGGCCACCGTCCGGTCGTCGGCCCGATCCGGTCAGGCCCGGTCCGGTCAGGCCCGTCCGGTCGCCACCGGGAGGGTGGCCAGCTGACGCACCACGAATGACGGTCGCCACGTCGGGCCGTCGTCCACGAGGGCGAGTCCGGGAAATCGCCGCAGCACGGCGGACAGGACCACCTGGGCCTCGAGCCGGCCCAGCGCCGCGCCCAGGCAGACGTGCAGCCCGCGCCCGAACGCCAGGTGCCGGACGGGGGAGCGGTGGATGTCGAACCGGTCCGGATCCTGGTACTGGTCGGGGTCACGGTTGGCCGAGCCGAGCAGGAGCCGGACCGGCGTCCCGGGATCGATGGTCGTGCCGTCGACGGTGACCGGGCGGTCGGGCCACCGCCCACCACCCGAGGCGACCTGCAGCGGGCCCAGGTAGCGGAGCACCTCCTCGACGGCGTTGTCGACGGCACCCGGGTCGGTCCGCACCTCGGTGGCCGCGTCGGGGTGGGAGAGCAGCAGCCACAGGCCGGTCGAGATCAGGCCGGCCGTGGTATCGTGCCCGGCCAGCAGGATCAGGACGATCATCGACAGGAGCTCGTCCCGGGTGAGGTGCTCCCCGTCCTCCTCGACGGCGATCAGGTCGGAGATGAGATCGTCGCCCGTGTCCCGTCGGCGGGCGTCGACCAGCTCGCCGGCGTAGGCCAGGAACTCGTCCGCTGCCACCCCGGCGGCGGGCAGCACGGCGAAGTCGAGGGGGAGCTCGTCCACCGCGGCGATGGCATGCGTCCAGGCGTGCAGCTGCGCCTGGTCGGTGGGGGGCACGCCGAGCAGGTCGGTGACGGCGGTGATCGGGACCGGCCAGCCGATCTCCTCCAGCACGTCGAAGGCGGGCGCGTCCTGGATCCGGTCGAGGATCGTGGCGATCGACGTCTCGACCCGGGGCCGGAGGGCCTCGATGCGCCGGGGGGTGAAGGCCTGGGCGACCAGGCCGCGCACCCGGGTGTGCTGCGGCGGGTCCACGAACAGGAGCGAGTTCTCCGACAGCAGATGCATGAAGGGGGCGCGCCGGCTTCGAACGCCTCGCGCCACGGCGACGGGGTGGCCACGCCGAACCGGCGGTCGCGCAGGACGGCATCGATGTCCCGGTGACGCGAGAGCACGACGCCGATGTCGGGGTGGGTGAGCACCGGTGCCCGCTCGCGCAGGACCCGGTACCAGGGGATGGGGTCGTTCCGGAAGGCGGGGTCCGTGGGGTCCCACGCCGCCGGGTCCAGCTCGCCGGTCGGGGAGGCCATGCCAGCAGGCTTCCACACCGTTCCCTCCTGCGCAGGGGGCCGGCTGTGGTCGGGAGGGCCGTCCCGACCGCCGCCGTCCGACGGCGTCCGACGGCGTCCGACGGCGTCCCGCACTACGGTGGACGGCGGGGTGCGGGCCACGGAGGAGGATGCCATGACCACGGCAGAGCTGACGACGGGCGACTTCCAGGCCCGGGTGGTGGCCGGTGGGGGTCGGGTGGACTCGTTGCGTGCCGCCGCCGCACTCCGGGCCGGCGACCTGGCCGCCCGCTTCGAGGTGGCCGCCCTCGCCCTGTACGTCGCCGTCGCCGCCCCCGAACTCGTGGTCGACGTCTACGACGGCCTCACCGAGGGTTGGCTGGGCTCGGCCCCCGACGGTCCCGCCGTGTCGGGCGCCGCTTTGCCCACCGGCGTCTCGGACGAGCTGTGGGCCGGCCTGTGGTCCCTCGTGTTCGACCCGGACGCCGGCCGCGACCCGGCCGACATCACGGTGCGCACGGCCGCCCTCACCGAGTTCCTGTCGCCAGGGTTCCACCGGCGCGTGGCCGCCATGGCGGATCGCTACCCGGGCGTCGCCGAGGCCGCGGCCCGTGGCATCCCGCCCCGGTTTACGCTCGAGGAGCTGGCCGCCTGCCCGCGCGACTCGCTCGGCGGGTCCATGCGCGCCTTCGTGGTGGACAACGGCTTCGATCTCGAGGTCCTCGACCGCGACTCGCTCGGCCTCCTGGATCTGCCGGCGCCACTCGACTACTGCAACGTCCGCATCCTGCAGTGCCACGACATCTGGCACCTGGTCGCCGGCCACGCCACCTCGGGACTGCACGAGGTATCGGTGTCCGGTTTCCAGATGGCCCAGTTCGGCCACCAGTACTCGTCGATGTTCCTCGGGATGCTGCTGACCAAGGTTGCGTTCACCCAGGCGCCGGAGATCACGGGCTTCACCCTGGACACGATCCTGACCGGGTACCGGCACGGTCGTGAGACACCGCCGCTGCTCGGGGTCGAGTGGGAGACGCTGTGGGACCTGCCCGTATCCGAGATCCGCTCCCGACTCGGCGTCACCGCCTACGACTCGCCGTACCCGGCCTGGATGCTCGAGGAGATGCAGGGCCAGGAGCCCCGGATGGCCTGACCGTCACTTGAGGATGTTGATGGCACGCGAGATCACCAGGGCCACGGTGAGCAGTGAGGCGAGCGACTGCAGCATCATCAGGAGCTTCGCCAACGGGGTCAGCGGCATCGTGTCGGTGGGGCTGAACGCCGTGGCGTTGGTGAACGACGTGTACAGGTAGTCGACGAACTGGGGCGCCCAGCCGGGCGACGAGCCCGGCACCGACATCTGGGGGAAGAGGAAGTCAGGCCGGCGGTGGGACACCTGCATCCGGGCCGTGACGCCGCCCCGGTCGAGCTCCCAGTACCAGAGCCCGAAGACGATGACGTTGGTGATCCAGATCGGCACCGAGGCGTACACGAGGGTCCGACCCCCGGTGCTGGTGTAGACGAGCAGGGAGCGGATGAGCTCACCGAGTGCCACCAGGTTGGCCACGGTGATGACGGCGATCATGGCGAGGGAGAGCCACCGGAGTGCGGACTCCTCGCGACCGTGCCGGTGGGGATTGGTGATGAGCAGGGCGGCGAGCAGCACACCCTCGAGGACGGGGATGAGCCACCTGGGTCCCAGCCCCTCGATCAGCCGCTCGGGCAGGACGATCTGGAGCCCGATGGCGACGAGGACGGCCACGACCGGCGGCCACCGGGGCTCGGACTCGGCGGCCACACCCCAGGCGGCGGCGTCGTCGCGGTCATGTCCCGATGGTCCCGTCGACCACGTCCCGGGCACGCCGTCCGGTCCGGTCGAAGGGTTGGCGCCGCCACCGGGCGGGACCGGCGGGAGCTCGCTCATCACCGGTCACCGTAGTCAACCGGGTCGGTCGAGCACGGTGAAGGTGATGCCGGCCGCCTGGAGCCTGATGCGCAGCGCCGGCCCGAGGGCCGAGGCCGTGGTCACCTGCCCGGCGGTGCCGGGCAGGTCGTCGAGCACGAGGGAGAGCGCGGCCTCGCTGATCATCTTCGACGTCTCGGAGTAGCCGGGGTCGCCGCCGGCGACCTCGGTCACGGCGCGCATCCCACCGCCCTCGCCGATGAAACGCACCGTGAACCAGGCCGCCTCGCGCTGGTCGGGTGTGGGGCCGCTTCCCGGGGGTCGGAGGCGGGTCAGTGCCCGACGGGCAGCGGGGACCTGGGCCACGGCGACCAGCGCACCGGCGCCGCCGAGCAGTCGGGCGAGGGCGACGGGGCTGTCGCCCGCCCAGTTGTGCGAATAGCGGAAGTCGGGTCCGTAGCGGGAGAGCTGACGCGCCGACTCGGCGACGATCTGGGGGTCGATCGTGGGCATCGGGGCGACCCACCACCCGGTGTCCGGGTCCCGTCCGAACTTGCCGGTCCCGATGGTGACGGTCCGGTCCCGGGGCTCGGGTTCGACCCGGCGGCGGACGTCGTGGACGGCTCGGCCCTGGCGCAGGCGTCCCATGACCTCGAGTGCCGAGGCGGCGGTGCCACCGGAGAACGTGCCCTGCATCCGCACGTATCCCCGCACGGCCAGGGGGACCCCCTCGGGAAGCAGGTCGACGGTGAACTGGGCGCCGAGGTCGTGGGGCACGGAGTCGAAGCCGCAGGCGTGGATCACGCGGGCGCCGGTGGCCACCGCCCGGGAGTGGTGCCTCAGGTAGGTGAGGTCGACGAACTCGGGTTCGCCGGTCAGATCGAGGTAGTCCGTGCCGGTGTCGGCGCAGGCGGCCACGACCGGGTCCCCGTGGACGAGGTAGGGGCCGACGGTGGTGACCAGCGCCCGGGTCCGCCCGGTGAGGCGCCGTAGCGCGACCCCGTCGGTGGCGTCGACGGTGACGAGGTCGGGGTCTCCGCCGGTCCGCGCCCGTACGGCCTCGAGCTTCGCCCGGTTACGCCCGGCGAGGACCACACGGACCGAGGTCGGTGCCCGTTCGGCCAGGTAGGCGGCGATGAGCTCGCCGGTGAACCCGGTGGCCCCGAGGAGCACGATGTCGAAGTCACGGGACTCGCTGGGCATGGAGGGACTCTACCGAGGGGTGGGGACGCCGGACGGGCCACCCGGCGAGGTGCATGAGAGGATTCTCATCACCACCTCATGCCCGACTTAGGAACGCAGGGCACACTCGTCACTACGAGGGCCGCTGCTGGAGCGCCCGAGCGGGGGGGGTCGTCGCCGATATGCCGGGAACCACCAGTTTCTTCGACGTGACCTCCACCGCAACTTCGACAGTGACCGCCGAGGCTGGATCCGCCACGGCCTCGGCGGTCATTGTCCTCACCGGTCGCCCCCGTCCCGTGGCGCCGTTTCCGACGGGCACCGTGGACCGTGCGTTCGCTCCCCGGCCCGACCTCGACGAGCTGCTGGCCGCCCGGCGCGCCACCGACCCCCGGTTCGACGACGGACGGGGTGCCGACACCCTGATCGCCCCGGGGCGGGCCCGGCGCTCTCCACGTCGGCTGCGGGGTGTCGCTGGCCGGATCGCAGGGCGCGGCGGCGGCCGTGGCAGGCGTTCCCACCCGACCGGCAACTGACCTGTCCCGGTCGGCGGCCGGTGCAGGGGGGCGGCGACCGGCGGCCGATCGCCCCCGATTGGTAGCCTGGGGTATCGCGGCAGTCGAGCCGGGACCGGTCGCCGAGCCACGGCGGACCCGACGAGTGCGAGGTCGCGTGTCATGCCGACGGACAAGCCCATGAGCAGGAGGCCGACCAGGCGGCCCTGGTGGATCGCGCCCGGCGTGGGCGCCCTGCTCGGTGCCGGCCTCATCGCCGTGGCCGCGGAAGGGTCGCTCGCCGCCGGTCACGTGGCCCTGCCGTCCGGCCCGCGGCTGTCGCCCACGGTGATCCCCACCCAGCCGGTCTCGACGGTCACGCCCGGACAGCCGGGCACCGTGGTGGCGCCCGTCCGCTCCGTGGTGACCCAGTCATCGCCTACCGACCCGACACCGCCCGCGCCGCCCCGCCCCGAGCAGGACACGGTCGCCTCCCCGGCGGCCTCGGTGGACACGGTGGTGGCGACCACAGTCCCGGTGGCGTCGACGACGCCGTCGACCCGCCCTGTCGGCTGGACACCGCCGTCCACGGTGCCCCCGACCACCACCACGACGACGACCAAGCCCGTGCCACCCACGACCACGACCACCACCACGACGAGACCCAAGCGCAAGGGTGCCGGCTTCGCCAATGGCTACGGCTACGGGGACGGGTGACAGCGCTCGCCACGGGATCAGGCCGACGCCGGCGGTTCGGCGCGGCCAGCCGCCTGGCCGCGTTCCTGGCCATCTTGCTCGTCGTCATCCTGTCCGTGACCGCCTACGAGACCGAGCGGGCGTTCGCCAACCAGTCGATCGCCTCGACCACGCGGACCCTGGTCTCCGAGATCGACAGCTACAGCAGGGCCACGGCGCGGACCACGCCGGCGTCGCTCCAGCCGGCCACCGTCGCCTATCTGCAGGGCCGGGTACTGGTCCGGGGTGAATCGCTGCTCGTCGGCCTGCCCTCGGGAAAGCGGTACGGCTCGTCCGGTTCGGCCTCGCTCCTGGAGGACCCGTACATCCGCAGACTCCTGGAGACACCGCCGGCCGCCACCTCCTCCCACCGGGAGACGGTCGGCGGCATCGACACCCTCCTGCTGGTGAGCCCCATCCACCAGGGCGGCGCCGCGGTGGGCACGTTGATCGTCGCCTCCAACCTGTCCCAGCTGCACGCCGACCAGAAGCGGGTGCTGGAGCTGGTGGTGGGGGAGGCGCTCGTAGCACTGGTGGCTGCCGTGGCCGGCGCCTACCTGCTGCTGCGCCGGCTGCTGCGCACGGTGGGCGACATCACCGACACGGCGGCGTCGATCGAGAGCGGCGAGCTCGACCGCCGGCTCGGCGACCAGGGCAGCGACGACGAGGTGGGCAAGCTCGCCGCCACGTTCGACTCCATGCTGGACCGACTCCAGGCCACGATGATCGTCCAGCGCCGTCTGCTGTCGGACGTGTCCCACCAGCTCCGTACCCCGCTGACCGTGGCTCGGGGTCACCTCGAGGTACTGGCCCGCCAACCCCACGCCGACATGGACGAGGTGCGCGACACGGTCGCCGTCGTGGTGGACGAGCTCGACCACATGAGGGCGCTGGTCGAGCGGCTCCTGCTGCTCGGACGTGCGCTCGAGCCCGACTTCCTCCAGATCGAGCGGCTCGACCTGCGCACCTTCCTGTCGGACCTGTCCGACTCGGCCCGGGTCCTCGCACCCCGTCGGTGGGCGCTGACCGAGGTACCCGACGTGGTCCTCGAGGTCGACGTGGCCAAACTCCGCGGCGCCCTGCTCAATCTGGTCGACAACGCCGTGGGTGCCACCACGCCCGCCGACACCATCGAGATCCGGGCGCTGCGTTCCCCGTCCGACGGGTCACTGAGGCTGTCGGTGGAGGACTCCGGGCCGGGGATACCCGACGACCAGCTCCCGACCGTGCTGGCCCGCTTCGGCCGACTGGGCAGTGCCGATCGCGAGGGAAGCGGACTCGGGCTCGCCATCGTGACCGCGGTGGCCGAGGCCCACGGCGGGACGTTCGAACTCGGCCACTCCGAACTCGGCGGGTGCCGTGCGGCCATCGTGCTGCCGGCGACGCGGGTGGCGACGGGTGCCGAGCGGACGCCCGTGGGGGTCTGATGCACATCCTGATCGTGGAGGACGACCGAGGGATCACGTCGTTCCTGGAGAAGGGACTGCGGGCCGAGGGGTACGCCACCACCGTGGCCGGGACACCGGAGGCGGCCCGGCTCGCCCTCGGGACGGCGGACCCACCCGCCGACCTGGTCCTGCTCGACCTCGGGCTGCCCGGTGGCGAGGGCGGTGACGTGCTGACCTGGATGCGGGGCCGGGGCTTCACCACCCCGGTGATCATCCTGACGGCGCGGGCCGAGGTCGACCAGAAGGTGCAGGGCCTCAACGCCGGGGCCAACGACTACGTGACCAAGCCGTTCTCCTTCGACGAGCTCCTGGCCCGGGTGCGTGCAGTGCTGCGTACGGCCGAGCAGCCGACCTCGTCAGAGGTCGTCGTGGGTGACCTCCGGCTCGACCTGCTCACCAAGGTGGCGTGGCGGTCCGGTCAACGCATCGAACTCGCCCCGCGCGAGTGGGCGTTGCTCGAGCTGTTCATGCGCCACCCCCACCAGGTGCTGTCCCGGGCCCAGATCCTCTCCAGCGTCTGGGACCAGACGTTCGAGACCGGAAGCAACGTGGTGGACGTCTACGTCGGCTACCTCCGGCGCAAGCTCAACCAGCCGGGGCTGGAGCCGCTGTTCGTGACCGTCCGGGGCGTGGGGTACCGGTTCGTCGACGACGGTGCCGAGGCCGGGGCGGTCGTCGACTGAGCGTCGCCCCCCGGCCGGTCACCGGGCGGTGATGTACTCCATCAGCTCGTCGCGGTCCTTCTCCAGCTCGCCCATCCGACTCTTCACCACGTCGCCGATGCTGATGATCCCGCACAGGACCCCGTCACGGACCACGGGGACGTGGCGGATCCGCTGCTCGGTCATGAGGGTCATGATGGAGTCCACCGTGTCGTCGGGCGAGCACAGGTGGACCGTCGACGACATCACCGAGGACACCGGCTGGGACAGCACGTCGGTGCGGAGCTCACTCAGGCTGCGGACGACGTCGCGCTCGGACACGATTCCGTCGATGGTCCCGTCGCCGGGGGAGACGACCAGGGCACCCACCCGGTGGCGGACCAGTTCGGCGACGGCATCGCCGACCGTGTCCGTGAGGGGGATCGTGGCCACCTCGGCTCCCTTTGCCTCGAGAATCGCGGCTACCAACATCTGTCCCCCTTCCGGAGCGCCGTGGACACGACGCTCCCGGGCGGTCCCCCGTCGGGGTCCGTAGCGCAATCTTCGCGCCGGGATGTGGAAAAGGGAACCGGTTTCTTCTTCCAGGGCGGTACGGGTTCTCGGACAGCGAGAGCGAAAGTCAGACAGGGATTCGGGCACGGATTTACTTCCGGGGGGAGTAGTTGAGTTACCCCTTTGTCTGGTTTAACCTGCCCGACAACAGGTGGACAGCAGCTGAACTCCCGGTCCGCAGATGGGGGTGACGCCGCGGAAGAGAAATCGGGTGACGCATGAATCGTACAGGCAAGCTCAGGAACAGTGTTCGCCTGCGGACGGTGGTGGCCGTCGTGGCCGCCGGCGTCATGGTCGCCGCGTGCAGCTCGGGCTCGAGCGGCACCGCTGCCAACACGTCGACGACCCAGAGCGTGGTGACCTACGCGGAGCAGCCGCAGACACCACCGAACTACATCTTCCCGTTCATGAGCCTGACCTTCTTCAGCGTCACGAATTCCGAGCAGTTCCAGTACCTGATGTACCGCCCCCTCTACTGGTTCGGACAGGGCTCGACGCCCGATCTCAACCCGTCGCTGTCGCTGGCCGCACAGCCCACGTATTCGAACAACAACACGGTGGTCACCATCAACCTCAATCCCTACAAATGGTCTAACGGGGAGACGCTGACCGCACAGAACGTGATGTTCTGGATGAACATGCTCCACGCGCAGAAGGCGAACTGGGCCGCGTACGCTCCCGGGACGCTCCCCGATGACGTCCAGAACGTCACGGTGAACAGTCCCACGCAGCTGACCATGACGCTGACCGGGGCGGTGAACACCTACTGGTTCACCTACAACGAGCTGTCGCAGATCACGCCCATGCCGAACGCATGGGACGTGACCGCCACCGGTGCCGCACCGGACTCGGGGGGCTGTGCCACAGCCGCCTACGGCACCGCGGACGCCGCCTGCACCAACGTGTACACGTTCCTGTCGAAGCAGGCCGGCTACGACCCGGCCAACCCGAAGGCGTCCAACAACTCGCTGTCCACGTACGCCACCAACCCGCTGTGGGGCGTGGTCGACGGACCGTGGAAGCTCACCAACTTCGATGCCAGCGGCAACGTGACCATGACCGCCAACCCGAGCTACTCCGGTCCGGTCAAGCCGACGATCAAGACCTTCCAGGAGCTGCCCTACACCTCGGAGTCGGCCGAGTTCAACGCCCTGGTCGGCGGGAAGGTCGACGTCGGCTACCTCCCACCCGCCGATGTCACCGATCCGACCACCAACGCATTGAAGGCCGGGCCGAACAACCCCCGGCTGGCCGGGACCTACAACATGGACCCGCTCTACACCTGGGCCATCAACTACTTCCCGTACAATTTCAATTCCTCGGGCAACGGCGGTACGGCCGGCAAGATCTTCAGCCAGCTGTACTTCCGTCAGGCCATGCAGTACCTCGTGGACCAGCCCCTGTACATCCAGAAGGTGTACAAGGGGTACGCGGTCGGAACCTACGGCCCCGTGCCGAGTCAGCCCGCCAACTCCTTCGTGTCCGCCGAGGTGCAGAACAACCCGTACCCCTACAGTCCGGCCAAGGCGGTCTCACTGCTGAAGAGCCACGGGTGGACGGTGGTGCCCGGCGGCACGAGCACCTGTGCGTCGGCCGGTACCGGGCCGAGCCAGTGCGGCGCCGGGATCCCTGCGGGCACGAAGCTGGATCTGCAGCTGCAGTACGACAGCGGCAACGACGCGACGGCCCAGGTGATGACCGCCGAGAAGGCGTCGTGGTCGAGCGCCGGCATCAATGTGGCCCTGTCCACCGCGTCGTTCAACACCGTGCTCGCCAACGCCGTACCCTGCAGCGGCGGGTCCTCGTGCTCGTGGCAGTTGGCGAACTGGGGCGCAGGCTGGCTCTTCTCGCCCGACTACTACCCGACCGGTGAGTCGATCTTCCAGACGGGGGCGGGCTCCAACTCGGGCAGCTACTCGGACTCGACCAACGACGCCAACATCCTGGCCACCAACCAGACGCAGGTCCCGCTGACCCAGTACGAGAACTACCTGGCCGAGCAGCTGCCGGTCGTGTGGGAGCCGAACAACTCGTCGAGCCTGACGGAGACGGCGAAGGGCCTGAACGGCACCACGCCGCAGAGCCCGCTCTGGTCCATCAACCCGGAGAACTGGCGCTTCACCAGCTGAGGCGCTCCTCACGAGGCAGTAGCCGGTCCTCGGGATGTCGGCGCCACGACCGCAGGGCCCCCGGCCCCGGAACGCCATCCGGAGCCGGGGGTTCTCCCACACTTACGGATAGCGTCACACCGGGCGAACGACTGAGGCACGATGACGAGCTACATCATCCGACGACTGGGACAGGCCCTCATCGTCGTGCTCGGCGTCATCCTGCTCACGTTCCTCCTGGCCCGCCTCATCCCCGGGGGCGAGGCGCGGGCGGTACTCGGGGTGAAGGCCACGCCCCGGACGATCGCCCAGTTCAACCTCCGCAACGGCCTCGACCTGCCGATCTACGACCAGTTCTGGCGCTACATCGAGGGCATCTTCGCCCACTTCGACCTCGGGTACTCCTACAAGTACAACCAGGGTGTCCGCCAGGTCATCCTGGAGCGGCTGCCCAAGACCCTGACCCTGGTGACCGCCTCGGTGGTCCTGGCACTCGTCGTGGCCATCCCGCTCGGGATCCTCCAGGTGGTGCGCCGCAACAAGCCCATCGACTATGCCGTCACAGGTGCCTCCTTCTTCTTCTACGCCATGCCGGACTTCCTGGTCGGGACCCTGCTCATCATCTTCTTCGCCTTCGACCTGAAGTGGTTCCCGGTGTCGCCCCCCTCGGATGCGTCCGCCTGGGCGGTGTTCACCCAACCGCAGGCGTTCGTCCTCCCCATCGTGACCTTGGCCGTGACGAGCATCGCCTCGTTCAGCCGCTACATGCGCTCGTCGATGATGGACGCCATGGCCGAGGACTACGTGCGCACGGCTCGGGCCAAGGGGGCGAGCAACCGCCGCGTCCTGTACGGTCACGCGCTGCGCAATGCGCTGATCCCGATCCTGACCCTCCTCGGCCTGTCGCTGCCGGCCATCGTCAGCGGGGCCCTCATCGTGGAGAACGTCTTCAACTATCCGGGCATGGGTCTGCTGACCGTGCAGTCCGCGTTCAACGACGATGTGCCCGTGGTCCTCGGCACGACCCTGGTGATCACCATCGCCACGGTGATCGGCTCGCTGCTCGCCGACATCCTCTATGCCGTGGCCGACCCGCGGATCCGACTGGGGAGTGCATGAGATGACACCACCCGACGGTTCCTTCGATCCGGTGTTCAACGACGTGGAGCGCGAGGTGGTGCTCCCGGTCGGGGACGGCGAGACCATCGGGATCGGCTCCTTCGACGACCGGTCGCCCGAAGGGGGGGAGGCGAAGGCGTCCGGCGGCAACCTCCGCCAGATGGGCCGGGTCTTCACCGAGAACAAGCTCGCCGTCGTCAGCCTCGGCGTCATCGTGCTGATGGTGCTGTTCTGCTTCGTCGGCCCGCACGTCTACCCGACGAACCAGACGAACTCCCAGATCGCACTCCAGACCTCGACGCAGAACGCCCCGCCGGGCAACGGCAATCCCCTCGGGACCGACGAGTCCGGCTTCAACATCCTCGGCCGCCTGATGTTCGGTGGACAGGTCTCCCTGATCGTCGGGCTCCTGTCCGCCCTGGTGGCGACGGTCATCGGCACCCTGTACGGCGCCGTCTCGGGCTTCTTCGGCGGGTGGTTCGACTCGCTGCTCATGCGCGTCGTCGACGTGATGCTGTCGATCCCGGTCCTGTTCCTGCTCATCGCCCTGGTCACCATCTACCACTCGTCCGAACCGCTGCTGATCCTGGTGATCGCGTTCGTGAGCTGGCTCGTGCCGGCCCGCCTCATCCGCGGGGAGACGCTGTCGTTGCGCTCGCGGGAGTATGTCCAGGCCGTCCGGGTGATGGGCGGGAGCCGCAATCGCATCATCAACCGGCACATCATCCCGAATGCGGTCGGTACCATCGTCGTGTTCGCCACCTTCCAGGTGGCCGACTCGATCCTCCTGCTGGCTGCGCTCGGCTACCTCGGCCTCGGAGTTCCCGCGCCACAGACCGACTGGGGCACCATGCTCTCGAACGGCGTCAATGCTGCGGGCAACGGCTACTGGTGGCAGATCTATCCGGTCGGGATCTGCATCGTCCTGGTGGTCATCGCCTTCAACTACGTGGGCGACGCACTCCGCGACTCGCTCGACCTCCGGCTCCAGCAGCGCTGAGGGCCGGGCCGGCCGTCAGCCGGGGCTCGACTCGGCCCTGGTGGCCGACAGTGCCACCGGGGTCCGCAGGGGGAAGTGGCAGGCGGCGAGGTGACCGCCGCCGTACTCCTGCATCGGGGGCTCCTCCTCGAAGCACCGGGTCTGGGCGGCGGGGCACCGGGTGTTGAACCGGCAGCCGGTGGGCGGGAACATCGCCGACGGGAGCTCGCCCGCCACGCGGACGCGTGCCGAGGTCTTGGCCCGTGCGGCCACCACGTCCGCCTCGGGCACCGCATTGAGGAGTCCCAGCGTGTAGTGGTGCGCCGACCCCTCGTACACGGCGGACGCCGGACCGAGCTCCACGATCTTGCCCAGGTACATCACGGCGATGGTGTCGGCCATGTAGCGCACGACGGCCAGGTCGTGGGAGATCATCAGGTAGGTCAGTCCGTGACGGGACTGCAGGTCCTTCATCAGGTTGAGGATCTGCGCCTGGATGGAGACGTCGAGGGCCGAGACAGGCTCGTCGGCCACGATCAGCTTGGGGTCGAGGGCCAGTGCACGGGCGAGCCCGATGCGCTGGCGCTGGCCACCCGAGAACTCGTGGGGATAGCGATCGACCGAGGTGCGGCTCAGCCCGACCTCGTCGAGGAGCGACCTCACCTTCTCCCGCTGGTCCTCCGTCGAGCCGACCTTGTTGACCTTGAGCGGCTCGCGGATGATGGTGCCGACCCGCATGCGGGGGTCGAGGGAGGCGTAGGGGTCCTGGAACATCAGCTGGAGGTCGCGCCGGCGCCCGCGGAGCTCCTTGGAGCCCATGGTGGACAACTCGGCACCCTCGAAGCGGATCGTGCCCGAGTTCGCCTGCTCGAGGGCGACAAGCAGGCGTCCGATCGTGGTCTTGCCGCACCCGGACTCGCCGACCAGGCCGAAGGTCTCGCCCCGCCGGATGGTGAAGCTGACATCGGAGACCGCTTTGACCGAGCCGACCTGGCGCCGGAAGACGCCGCCGGTCATGACCGGGAACTCCTTGACCAGTCGGGTCACCTCGAGGATGCGGTCGGTCGTCCCACCGGCGGCCGGCTCGCTACGGGCGGCGGTGGTGGCGGCCGGAGCGCCGGTGACGGCGACCGGGACGGCGTCGGGGTCGACCGGATGGAAGCAGGCGAACCGGTGCGGGTCCGGTGAGGTCGACTCCGGATCGGCGTCGAGCGTGGGCTCCCGGTCCGGCAGTCGTCGGTGGCGAACTGGCAGCGCGGGGCGAACCGGCAGCCGACGATGGCCTTGGAGAGGTCGGGTGGGAGGCCGGGGATCGACAGCAGGCGCACGTCCCGGCGCTGGTCGAGCTTGGGCACCGAGGCGAGCAGGGCCTGTGAGTAGGGGTGGCGGATCCGACCGAACAGCTCCCCGGTCTCCGCCTCTTCGGCCACCTTCCCGGCGTACATGACGACCACCCGGTCCGTGCGGCCGGCGATCACCCCCATGTCGTGGGTGATGAGGACGACAGCCATCGACAGCCGCTGGCGGAGCTCGTCGATGAGGTCCAGGATCTGCGCCTGGATGGTGACGTCGAGCGCGGTGGTCGGCTCGTCGGCGATGAGCAGTTTCGGTTCACAGGCCAGCGCCATGGCGATCATGACCCGCTGTCGGAGGCCACCGGAGAGCTCGTGGGGGAACTGGTCGAGGCGCTCCTCGGGCTGGGGCATCTCGACCTGGCGGAGCACGTCGAGGGCGCGGGCGCGGGCCTCGGACCGGCTCACCTCCCGGTGGAGGAGCACCCCCTCGGCTATCTGGCGCCCGATGGTCATCGTCGGGTTGAGCGACGTCATCGGGTCCTGGGGGATCAGGGCGACCTCGTCGCCCCGGACGGAGCGCATCTCCTTCTCGTCGAGGCCGGCCAGGTCGCGGCCGAGCAGGGTCACGGACCCGCCAACGAGGTGCCCGTTGTTGGGGAGCAGGCGCATGACGGACAGGCCGGTGGTGCTCTTGCCGCAGCCGGACTCGCCGACCACTCCCACGCACTCGCCCTCGTCGACGTCGAAGGACACGCCGTCGACGGCCACTACGGAACCGTTGCGCATGCGGAACTCCGTGCGGAGATCCTGGAGGCGGAGGACCGGTGCCATCGCAGGAGTGTAGCGAACGCCCCCGGGCGATCGAGGCTCCGCTGACACCGGTCCTGGTTCCGGCCCGGGGCGCACGTCCCGCGACCGGCCCCGGTCAGGTTCGGGTCAGGACCGGCCCGTCAGACGCTCACCTCGGCCTGGAGCAGCTCGGTGGCCTCGATGAACTCCTCGACCATGGAGAAGACCACGTCCTTCGCCTTGCGCACCGTCGTGGCCCGGCCGATGACCTGTCCGCACGGATTGAAGTTCACGTCGCGGGCCTGCTCGGGATAGCGGTGGCCCCGCGACACGGCCTCGATGGCCACCATCATCTGGAGGGGCATCGGCAGAGGGTCGGGGGTGTCCTCGGCCTCCCACGCATCGGTCCAGTCGTTGCGGAGCATGCGGCACGGCTTTCCGGTGAACGAACGGGACCGGACGGTGTCCCGGCTGGTGGCGGCCAGGTAGGACTCCATCTGCTTCGGCGGGATGTCGGCCTCCTCCACGGTCAGCCACAGGGTGCCCGACCACACGCCCTGTGCACCGAGCGCCATCGCGGCGGCCATCTGGCGTCCGCTGCCGACGCCGCCGGCGGCCAGCACCGGGATGGGGGAGACGGCGTCGACGACCTCGGGCCACAGCACGATGCTCCCGACGTCGCCGGTGTGGCCACCGCCCTCGGAACCCTGGCAGATGATGAAGTCGAGTCCCGCCGCCTTGTGGTTGAGGGCGTGCTTGACCGACCCGGCCAGGGCCCCGATCATGAGGCCGGCGCCCTGCACCTTCTCGATGACGTCGTCGGGCGGGGTGCCGAGGGCATTGGCGATGAGCTTGACGTTGGGATGGCGCAGGGCGGTCTCGACGAGCCCGGCGGCGTGGGCCGCGGTCCAGCCGATCATGCCGTTGGAGGTCCGCTCGTCCTCGGGGATCTCGGGCACACCGTGGTCGGCCAGGATCTTGAGGGCGAACTCCTTGTGCTCGGCGGGCACCAGCCCACGGATCTGGGCCTCGAGCTTGTCGGGGTCCATCTCGTCCATCCCCTCGTACTTGGCCGGGATCACGATGTCGACCCCGTAGGGCTTGTCACCGACGTGCTCGTCGATCCAGGTGAGCTCCACCTCGAGCTGCTCGGGGGTGAAGGCGATGGCCCCGAGGACGCCGATGCCGCCGGCGTTGGTGACGGCAGCGACCACGTCACGGCAGTGGGTGAAGGCGAAGATCGGGAACTCGATGCCGAGGCGGTCGCAGATCTCAGTGTGCATGGTGGTCCTCCAGGGTGGTGGGTGTTCGGTCGGGTCGTGTCGATCGTCGGGATGGTGCCCGGTCTGCCGCCCACGTCGGCAGTGGTGGTGGGCAGTCCCACCAGGGCGGAAAGCCCCCGTAGGGCCAGGTCGTCGGGGACGGCGGCGGGGTCGAGACGCTTCTGCATGGCCAGTCCGGTCAGGAGGGCCTTGACCAGCACCGCCGACTCCCCGGGGTTGCCGACCGGGGTAGCTCCCACGGCGGCCGTCCAGCCGTCGAGGCGGCGGGCGCTGTAGCGCAGCGCCTCGGCGTCGCGTGCACGGACGACGTCGGCCACCTCGGGGTCGCGTGCCGCCCGCAGCCACAGTTCGTGCTCGAGCAGCGGCCACGGGGACGAGTCGCGCTCGGAGTCGTCGGTCACGTTGGCCCACACGGCGCCCAACTGCCCGGCGGGGGAGTCGGTCACCGCCACCTCGGCGAGCAGCACGGTGAGCACCGAGTCCTTCCACGAGTCGAGGAGGGCCAGCAGCAGCCCTTGCTTCGAGCCGAAATGGGCGTACACGGCTCCCGAGGTGCGCCCGGCCGCCTCGGCCACGGCATCCACCGAGACGGCGTCGACGCCGTGGTCGGCGAAGAGCTCGGCGGCCGCGGCCAGCAGCCGCGCCCGGTCTCCGCCTTGCGCTCCCCCTGTGTCCTGGACATCTGCTCCGTCACTGCTCGTCGGCCCGGGCGCGAACCTACATATATCGGAAACGTTATGCAACTGGCGTCCGAGGGACGACCTCGCGGATGGCGGGTCGATCACCGTCGGGCCGCGCCGGCTCCGGGCGGTGCCGCGACGGTGCCCCTACAGTGGTCTGGTCCCACGACCCACCGACCACCAAGGGAGCACCATGGCCACGCACGAGACCACCCGCGAGTCGCTCTACATCGACGGGGCCTGGGTGCCCTCCACCGGCTCGGGCACCATCGATGTCATCGACTCGACGACCGAGGCCGTCATGGGCACCGTGCCCGAGGGCACGTCCGAGGACGTCGACCGGGCGGTGGCCGCCGCCGTGGCCGCCTTCCCGGCGTGGTCGGCCCTGCCCGTGACCGAGCGCACGGCATACCTGTCCAAGGTGGCCGAGGCGCTGACGGCCCGGACCGACCCGTTGGCGGACCTCATCACCCACGAAGTCGGCATGCCCCGGATCCTCTCCCAGATCGTCCAGGTCGGCCTGCCGCTCAATTCGTTTGCCACCGCCGCCCAGGTCGCCAACGACTTCACCTGGGAGCAACAGGTGGGCAATTCGCTCATCGTCCGCGAGCCGATCGGCGTGGTCGGCTGCATCACGCCGTGGAACTACCCGCTCCACCAGATCGCCGCCAAGGTGGCCCTGGCCCTGGCCGCCGGCTGCACCGTGGTGGTCAAGCCGAGCGAGGTGGCCCCGCTGAACGCCTTCGTCCTGGCCGACATCATGGAGTCGGTCGGGCTGCCGAAGGGCGTGTTCAACCTGGTGACCGGGTACGGACCGGTCGTCGGCGAGGCCATCGCCGCCCACAGGGACGTGGACATGGTGTCCTTCACCGGTTCGACCCGGGCCGGTCGGCGGGTGTCCGAGGTGGCCGCCGCCACCGTCAAGCGGGTGGCCCTCGAGCTCGGGGGCAAGTCCGCCAACGTGCTCCTGTCCGATGCGGACCTGGCCACGGCCGTCCCCGACGGGGTGGGCAAGTGCTACTTCAACTCGGGGCAGACCTGCAGCGCACTCACCCGCATGCTGGTGCCCCGCGACCGTCTGGCCGAGGTCGAGGAGCTGGCCCGTGCCACCGCCGAGTCGTTCACGCCCGGCGATCCCTTCGACGCCGCCACCCGGCTCGGGCCGCTGGTGTCGGCCACCCAGCGCGACCGGGTGCGCGCCTACATCGACAAGGGGATCGGCGAGGGGGCGAAGCTGCTCACCGGCGGGGCCGAGGCCCCCGAGGGTCTCGACACCGGGTTCTTCGTGGCCCCCACCGTGTTCTCCGACGTGACCCGTGACATGACCATCGCCCGTGAGGAGATCTTCGGCCCGGTGCTGGTGATCATCCCCTACGACTCCGAGGACGAGGCCGTCGAGATCGCCAACGACACCGACTACGGGCTGGCCGGCGGCGTGTGGTCCGGCGACCCCGAGCACGCCAAGGCGGTGGCCCGAAGGCTGCGCACCGGCCAGGTCGAGGTCAACGGGGGCGGCTTCAACCCGATGGCCCCGTTCGGCGGCTACAAGCAGTCGGGCAACGGGCGCGAATTCGGCTCCTTCGGCCTGGAGGAGTTCCTCGAGGTGAAGTCGCTGCAGCTCTGACCGCGTCGCCGATCCCGCTGCCGGACCACCGTCAGAGGCCGAGCTGGTCCTCGGCCAGGCCGAGGTGGATGCGCGCCGCGTCGATGTAGGTCTTCTCGCCGATGAACACGTGCTGGGTCCCCGGTGTACAGGTCCCGGAAGGCGCGTTCCAGCCGGGAGCCCTCACGTATGGCCGCGTGCCAGCGGCCAGATGGGCCCACTGGTACCATCTCGCGGCTGGCCTCGGTGGCGTAGGTGGCGGCCATCCGCAGGTCGGCGCGCATGCCCGGGGTGAGCTCGCCGCCGTCGAGTACCGTCCGCTCGACGTGGCCGAACGTGTCGATGACCAGGAGGCGGGCCGCTCTCCACATGGCCGTGTGGTGGGACGAAGCCCTTCTGGAAGGTGGCCCGGTTGGCCAGGGCGCCGTCGTCGCCCATGCGCACCTTGACCAGGGCCAGCTCGGCGACGTCGTCGAGCATGCTCTTGGCCACGCCCAGGGCCCACGAGGCGTGCCCGGCGCGCGGTGATCGGGATCAGCCCCATGCGGAAGGCCGGCGAGCCGCCCCGCTGCGGGCGTGCGGGTGAACAACTCGAACGTCCGGTCGCCGGGACGAAGACGTCGGTCGACGTTGTAGTCGTAGCTGCCGGTCCCCTTGAGGCCCTGCACGTGCCAGCCGTCGGTGAACTCGATCTCGTCGCGGGGGACGACCGCCACCAGCAGCGGCGGGATCCCGTCGTCGCCGACCACCAGCTCACCGTCGACCGTGGGCATGAACCCGGCGGCGACGTACTCGGAGTGGCCCGTCCCCGAGCCGAAGTTCCAGGCCCCGGTGACCCGGTAGCCGCCGTCGCACCGTCTCGCCGAGCCCGTTGGGGAAGAACTGGCCGCCGACCGTCACCCGGTTGTCGTGGTCGGTGAAGACCTCGGCGAACCCTTCGGCGGGGAGGTAGGCGGCGCAGGCCGCGGCCGACGGGAAGTTGGCGATGCCGATCCACCCGAGGGAGCCGTCCTGCCAGGCCAGCTCGATCCACGTCTCGATCATCTCGGCGAACGTCGGCTCCGACCCGCCCGCCTCGACGGGGTTGAACCGCTGCATCAGGCCGCTGTCCCACAGGGCGTCGACCGATCGGGCGGTCAGCGTGCGGTCGCGCTCGCACTCGGCCGCCTCCTCGGCGGTGAGCTCGCGCAGCGAACGGGCCGCGTCGGGCCCGACCAGTGTCGTGGCGGTCACATCAGTCCGATCTGCTCGAGCAGGCCGACCCGCAGACCCGGCGGTGAAGCCCCCGTCGACGACGAGGGCGTGCCGGTGATGAACGAGGCGTCCTCGGACGCCAGGAAGGCTGCCGCGGCGGCGATCTCCTCGGGCCCCCGAACCTCCCGAGCAGGTGTGCGTCGCGGAGCGCGGTCGCGGTAGAGCTCCAGACCGTCGGCGTCGGTGACGTCGCGCAGCAGCGGGGTGTCGATTCCGCCGGGGCAGATGCAGTTCACCCGGATGCCGCGCCGCCCGTAGTCGATGGCCATCGACTTGGTCAGCATGACCACCCCGCCCTTCGAGGCGTTGTACGCGCTGCCGCCCTCGGTGCCCTCGATGCCCTCGATGCTGGCGATGTTGACGATCGAGCCGCTGCCCTGGGCGAGCATGTGGACGGAGGCGTGCTTGTCGACCAGGAAAGTTCCCTTCAGGTTGACGTCGATCACCCGGTCCCACTCGTCGCCGTCCAGGAGGTGGACGGGGCCGCCGCCCGCCACGCCGGCGCAGTGCACCACCGAGTCGAGACGCCCGTTGCGGGCGACGACGTCGGCGAAGGCATCGCGGACCGCCGGCTCGTCACGCACGTCGAGCACGTAGTCCACGCCCTCGGTCACGTCCATGGTGGCCACCGTGGCACCCTCGTCGGCCAGGCGCACGGCGGTTGCGGCGCCGATGCCCGACGCGCCCCCCGTCACCACGGCGACCGTGCCGTCCAGTCGTCCCATCGGTCCTCCCCCTGTGGTCCCCGCCCGGCACGTCACCGGACTCCGGTTGTCCGAACCTAGGAGGGGTGGTCGTGCCGGTCAAGGTGCGCACCGACCCGGGATGGTGGACCGAACGGGCGGATCAGCCCCCGTCGGGGAGCCCGGAGAAACAGGTGACGGCTCACGTCGCCGACCAGGTCGATGAAGAACCGGCGCTCGGCGAAGCGCCAGGCGCCGTCGTCGCGGACGAACCGGTCGTGGTAGCGGCCGGCGACGACCGGCTGCAACGGGAGCCCCTCGACCTGCTGGAACACGGTGAAGTAGGAGCGGCACGCGCCGGTTCCGGTCTCGTCGTCGACCTGGACGATGAGATTGGTGGTGACGTGCTTGGTCCGCGGGGTCCCGTCGGGATAGCGGCGGGTGGTGGAGGAGAACATGGCCACCACGGCGTCCTGCCCGGTGAGGGTGCCGGGACTGTCCGCCGACCCGACCTCGGCCCTGGCCAGCAGCTGGCCCAGGCCGTCGAAGTCGCCGAGGTCGATCAGCTCGGCGTAGCGGTGGACGAGGTTCTGGATCTCGATGGCGCCGTCGGTCACGGGTGCTCCTTGTCTCGGTGTTCGGGCGTCGGCGGGCGGACCCTTCGATCCGCGGGTGGAACGTCAGGCGAACGACACGTCGGCATCGTCCCAGTAGGCGTGGGCCGAGGAGAACCGACCGTCATCGGTCGCCTCGAAGACCTCGATGCCCTGGATGGGCATCGTGCCCCGCACCGAGTCGCACGGTGATGCGAGAAGTCGATGGCGACCGTGGAGGCGCAGGTGTGCACGCGCTCGGCGGCGAACGTCCAGGACTCGCTGGCGGCGATGCCGTCGGCGAAGAACTGCGTGATCGCCTGACGCCCGACGTTGGGCGGCGCCGAGGCCGGGTCGGCCTGCACGGCGTCCTCGGTGAAGAGGGCGGCGATGGCCTCGGGGTCCCGGGCGTTGATGGTGGCCACGTAGGTGGTCGACGGCCTGGCGCAGCTCGTCGGGGGTGGGCACGGTGCCTCCTGGTGGGTCGTGACTGGTCTCGTAGGGCCAGTGGGTCCGGATGTGGTCCGTCGGGGTGTGGTCGGGCGTGGTGCAGGCTGGACCCAGGCGCTCAGGCACCCATGGCGTGGACGCCGCCGTCGACGTGGAGGATCTCGCCGGTGGTCATGGGCAGCAGGTCGGACAGGAGGGCCAGGCAGGCCCGGGCCACCACGTCGGTGTCCAGTACGTCCCAGCCCAGGGGTGCCCGGTCGGCCCAGGTGTCCTCGAAGGCGGCGAACCCGGGGATCGACTTGGCCGCCATGGTCTTGACCGGGCCCGGCCGCCACCAGGTTCACCCGGACGCGCTCGGCCTCCCAGGTCGCGGGCGAGGTAGCGGGCGAGCGACTCGAGCGCGGCCTTGGACACGCCCATCCAGTCGTAGACGGGCCACGCCACGGTGGCGTCGAAGTCGAGGCCGACCACGGATGCGCCCGGCCGACCGTCGGCCCCGGCCGCCACCAGCAGCGGCCGGAAGGCCTCGACCAGGGCCTTCAGCGAGTAGGCCGACACGTGGAGGGCGACCTGGACCTGCTCCCAGTCGGCCTGGAAGATGTCCCCGCCCAGGCATTCGGGCGGGGCGTAGCCGATGGCGTGGACGAGGCCGTCGAGCCGGTCCCACCGTTCGCCCAGGGCGGTGGCGGCCGCAGCCAGCTGGGCGGGCTCGGTGACGTCGATCTCGAGCACCTCGGCCTCGGACCGGGAGCTTGCGGGCCGTCCGGCGGGTCAGGGACAGCCCGCGCCCGGCCCCGCTCAGGACGACCTCGGCACCCTCGCTCTGGGCGCTGCGGGCGACGGCGAAGGCCAGCGAGGCATCGGTCAGCACCCCGGTCACGAGGATGCGTTTGCCGTCGAGGAGTCCCATGCGCCGCCAGGGTACTGCCGGTGCCGGGTGCGGGGTGGCGACAGGCCCGCCCGTGCCGAGGTCGGACGCAGCCGACGTGTCCGCCCCCGGGAGTGGTGTGCCTAGGGTGGGGCCCATGCGAATCGGAATCCTGGGAGGAACCGGCCCCGCCGGCCGGGGACTGGCCGTGCGGCTGGCCGCGGCCGGCGACGACGTGGTCCTCGGGTCGCGCGACGCCGGGCGGGCCGCCGCGGTGGCCGCCGGCCTGGTCGAGGCGTGGCCGGACCGCGCCCTGGCGATCTCCGGCGCCTCCAACGAGGACTGCGCGGCGGCCGACCTGGTCGTGGTGGCCACCCCGTGGGACGG
This sequence comes from uncultured Acidimicrobiales bacterium, assembly GCA_963841925.1. GTDB lineage: Bacteria > Actinomycetota > Acidimicrobiia > Acidimicrobiales > RAAP-2 > Bog-756. The sequence continues at coordinate 130,579 of CAWJER010000002.1, read as the reverse complement.
TGCCGTGGCCACGGTCAGGCCGCTGGCCGGGACGCTGGCCGGCAAGGTCGTCGTCTCCATGGCCAACGCCCTGGTCAAGGAGGGACGCGAGTTCCTGGCCCTGATACCGCCGCGCGGTCGGTGGCCGCCACGCTCCAGGCCGTCCTGCCCAGGTCGCTGGTGTCCGCAGTCGTTCCACCACCTCCCTGCCTCCGAGATGGAGAAGCTGGACGAGTCCGATGGCGGCCGACGTCCTGGTGTGCTCGGACCACCCTGACGCGTGCGAGGCGACGGTGGCGCTGGTCGACCGGATCGCCGGCCTGCGGGGGATCGACGCCGGGAGCCTTTCCCAGGCGGCAGCGATCGAGGCGTTCACCGCCGTGCTCATCACCGTGAACATCCGGCACAAGGTGCACGCCGCGGTGCAGCTCGCCGGGTTCCCCGGGGCCTGAGCGTCGGGGCGCTGGCGTGATCCACCTCTACGACACCGCCCGCCGGGCGGTCATCCCCTTCGAGCCCGGTGAGCTCGTGACCCTCTATTCGTGCGGGATCACGCCGTACGACTCGGCCCATCTCGGCCACGCCAAGGTGTACCTCACGTTCGACATCCTCCAGCGCCGCCTGCGCGACCTCGGTCACGAGACGCGATGCGTTCGAAATGTCACCGACGTGGACGACGACATCCTGCGCAAGGCGCGCGAACTCGGTGTCCACTACCTCGACCTGGCCGCCGAGGAGATCGCCCGGTTCGACCGGGACATGGACGCCCTCGGACTCATTCCGGCGTGGTCCGAGCCCCGGGCCACCTCGGCCATCGCCGAGATCCTCACCCTGATCGGTGCGGTGCTCGAGTCCGGCAACGCCTATCGCGCCGGAGGCGCCGTCTACTTCGATGTCACCACCTTCCCTCGCTTCGGCGACGTCAGCCACTTCGACCACACCACGATGTTGGCCATGGCCGCCGAGCACGGGGGCAATCCCGACGACCCGAACAAGCGTCACCCGCTCGACTTCGTGCTGTGGCAGCCGTCCCTGCCCGACGAGCCGTCATGGGAGTCCCGCTGGGGCCCGGGCCGACCGGGCTGGCACATCGAGTGCTCGGCGCTGGTGCTGCGCGAGCTCGGCGAGACCATCGACGTCCACGGCGGTGGCCGCGACCTCGTCTTCCCCCACCATGAATGCGAGACGGCCCAGTCCGAGGCAGCCAGCGGGGTCCCCTTCGTCCGTCACTGGCTGCACGTCGGGCTGGTCGGCCTCGACGGCACCAAGATGTCGAAGTCCCTCGGGAACCTGGTCTTCGTGGGGCAATTGCTCGAGCAGTGGGAGCCCGCCGCCATCCGGCTCGCATTGCTGTCCCACCACTACCGGCCCGACTGGCAGTGGAGCGATCGGGATCTCGTGGACGCCGCCGCACGACTGGCAGCGTGGCGTGCGGTCCGCGACCCGGACTCGCCACCGGACACGCTCGGATCGGACGAGGACGGGCTGTGGCGGGTCCGCGCCTTCCTCGACGACGACCTGGACACGCCGGGCGCCCTGGCCGCGCTCGACGACGAGGCCGGACTGGGGCGCTCCGTGGTCCAGGGGGCCGCACTGCTGGGCGTTACCCTGTAGTCCGGGCGTCTCGCCGACTGGGACCCGTCGGGTCACACTCCGGGTGCGGGACCCCGACCGGTGCCGACCCGATGGTGGCGCAGGCGTCGCCTCCGGTCGTCACCCAAGCAGTCGTCACCCACGAGATGCACCTCCGAGCCAACGTCAACGAAAGGCACCACCCATGGCAGGCGTCACCGTCCGACTCCCCGACGGCAGCACCAAGGAGTTCGAGCCGGACACCACGGCACTGCAGTTCGCCGCAGTCGATCGGCCCCCGACTGGCCAAGGCGGCCGTGGCCGCCACCTTCGACGGTGAGCCGGTGGACCTGTCGCGTGCCCTGCCCGACGGCGTCGCCGTGACCGTGGTGACGGCGACCACCCCGCTCGGGCGGGAGATCCTCCGCCACTCGACCGCCCACGTGCTGGCCCAGGCCGTGCTGCGACTGTGGCCCGGAGCCCACTTCGCCATCGGTCCGGTCATCGAGGACGGCTTCTACTACGACTTCGAGCTCCCCGACGGGGCCCACTTCACCGACGACGACCTCGACCGGATCACGGCGGAGATGCGGGCCATCATGGCCGAGGGCCAGCCGTTCGTCCGCCACGAGCACACCATCGCCGAAGGGCTCGACCTCTTCGGCGACCAGCCGTTCAAGCGCGAGATCATCGAGGCGGTGGGCGCCGGCCAGGAGGAGGTCGACGCCGTGTCCGAGGGCGCGGGCGAGCACGGAGTGTCGACGTACTGGAACTCCCCGGCCTTCACCGACCTGTGCCGTGGGCCGCACGTGCCCACCACCGCCGCGCTCGGCCACTTCGCGCTCGATGCGGGTGGCCGGGGCGTACTGGCGCGGCGACGAGAAGCGCCAGCAGCTCCAGCGCATCTACGGCACGGCCTGGGAGTCCGAAGACGCACTGGCCGAGCACCTGCACCGGCTGGCCGAGGCCGAGAAGCGGGACCATCGCCGGCTCGGGGTCGAGCTCGACCTGTTCAGCTTCCCCCACGAGTTGGGTGGAGGCCTGGCCGTCTGGCACCCGAAGGGCGGCATCGTCCGCAAGCTGATGGAGGACTACAGCCGCGATCGCCACGCCTCGGGTGGCTACGAGTTCGTGGTCACGCCGCACCTGGCCAACGCCAAGCTCTTCGAGACCTCGGGCCACCTGGGCTTCTACAAGGACGGCATGTACCCGCCCATGGAGATGGACAACGGGACCTACTACCCGAAGCCGATGAACTGCCCGATGCACTGCCTGATCTACGCCAGCCGGCAGCGCAGCTATCGCGAGCTGCCGCTCCGACTGTTCGAGCTGGGCACGGTCTACCGCTACGAGCGCGCCGGCACGCTGCACGGGCTGATGCGGATCCGGGGCTTCACCCAGGACGACAGCCACATCTACTGCACCGAGGACCAGCTCCAGGACGAGATCGGCTCGCTGCTGGAATTCGTCATGAGCGTCCTGACGGCATTCGGGTTCACCGAGTTCACCGCCAACCTGTCGACGAAGGACCCCGACAAGTACGTGGGCAGCGACGAGATCTGGGACAAGGCGACGGACGCGCTCCGCACGGCCCTCGACCGCAGCGGCCTTCCCTACGAGGTCAAGGAGGGCGACGCCGCCTTCTACGGCCCGAAGATCGACATCGACGTCCGCGACGCCATCGGCCGGACCTGGCAGCTCAGCACCATCCAGTGCGACTTCAACCATCCCGAGCGCTTCGGACTCGAGTACGTGGGAGCCGACAACGCCCGCCACCGCCCGATCATGCTGCACCGTGCGCTGTTCGGGTCCATCGAGCGCTTCTTCGCCATCCTCGTCGAGCACTACGCCGGCGCCCTGCCGACGTGGCTGTCGCCCGAGCAGGTGCGGGTCCTCGGAGTGCGGGACGACCACCAGGGCTACGCCGACGAGGTGGCCGACGGACTGCGCGCCCGTGGTGTGCGGGTCGGTGTGGACCCGGCCGACGAGCCGCTCAGCGCCCGTATCCGACGGGCCAAGATAGAGAAGCTGCCCTACATCCTCGTAGTGGGGGACGACGACGTGGCGGCCGGCACCGTCGGGGTGAATCGGCGGGGGAGCGAGCGGCCCGAGCGGGGGGTCCCGCTGGTCGAGTTCACCGACGCCCTCCTCCGGGAGATCGCCGCTCGGATCGTGCCCGAGCCGGGCACCGCCGGGTGAGGGCCGGGTGAGCCTCGACCGGATGTGGGCCGGCTGGCGATCAGGCTACGTGACCGGGTCCGCCGAGGATTCGCACGCCGCCGGGCGGGTGCCGACCACCATCCCGGGAGAGGGTCCCGACGACTGCGTGTTCTGCCGGATCGCGGCCAGCGGGCCACCGTCGCCGGCCACTGGCGTGCTGTGGGTCGGTCGCACCGTGCTGGTCGTACTCAACGCCTTCCCGTATGCCAGCGGACACCTCATGGCCGTGCCCCTGCGCCATGTCGGGGCGCTCGGCGACCTGACCGACGAGGAGGCCTCCGAGCTGTGGTCGGCCACCCGGACCGGTGTCGCCGCGCTCGAAGCGGCCTACGGCCCCGAGGGCGTGAACCTGGGAGCGAACCTGGGCGAGGCGGCGGGTGCCGGGATCCCGCGTCACCTGCACCTCCATGCCGTGCCACGCTGGCGGGGCGACACCAACTTCATGACCGCGGTCGCCGACACCCGGGTGCTGCCCGAGACGCTCACCTCGAGCTGGGAGCGCCTCTCGGCGGCATGGCCGGCGGGGGCCGGCGGCTGACGGTGCGGCGGCGCACGGCACGACAGGAGACCATGGGAACGACGAGGAGGGCGACATGCCGGTGATGGAACTCGGGCACCTGGTGCTCTACGTGCGGAACCTGGAGCGGTCGGCCGCGTTCTACGGCGACGTCCTTGGATGGGACGTGGCCTTCCCGGTCACGCTCGGGATCCCGGCTGCAGCGTTCACCTCGGGCCGGACCCATCACGAGCTCCTGCTGATCGAGGTCGGCGAGCACGCCGCGGCCGTGCCCGCTGGCCGTCGCCTCGGGCTCTACCACTTCGGACTCAAGGTCGGCGACTCGGACGACGAGCTCCGGGCCATGCTCGCCCGTCTCGAGCAGTCCGACGTGACCATCGTCGGTGCCAGCGACCACACGGTCACCCACAGCCTCTACATCCTCGACCCGGACGGCAACGAGGTGGAGCTCTACATCGACGTTCCGGGGGTCGACTGGAGGGGGGATCCCGACCTGATCATGGCCCCGATCCGCCCACTCGCCCTCTGATCGGCGTGTCAAAGTACTCCTGACGAGGCTGTCGCACGAATCTTGACTGTCCCACCCGCGTTTCGTGCCGCGCTGGATCATGGGACATGCCGATCAACGTGCGCCAAGGGGATCGTGACCAGCAGTTCCTGATGCCGCCGTCGGTGGCCGATTGGCCGCCCGAGGACCACCTGGCCTGGTTCATTGTGGACGTGGTGGCCGAGTTCGACCTGGCGGAGTTCTCCGCCAGCTATCGGGAGGACGGCCGAGGCGGGGCCGCCTACGACCCGGCCCTGATGCTCGCCACCTTGCTCTACGCCTACTGCGTCGGGGAACGATCCTCGAGACGGATCGAGCGACGGCTGGTCGAGGACGTGGCCTTCCGGGTGGTGGCGGCCAACCAGACACCTGATCACGCGACGCTGGCCCGGTTCCGCCGTCGCCACGAGGCAGCCATCGCCGATCTCTTCGGCCAGGTGCTCGGTCTGTGCGTGGGGGAAGGGCTGGTCGACACCACCGTGGTGTCGATCGACGGCACCACGGTGGAGGCCAACGCCTCGGCCTGGTCGAACCGGACACGCCAACAGCTGGCGGAAGAGATCCTGGCCGACGCCGAGCGGGTCGACTCGGTCGACGACGAACGATTCGGAGAGGCCCGGGGCAATGAGCTGCCCGAGCGCTTCGCCCCCGGGGCGGACCGCCGGGCCCGGGTGCGCGAGGCACTACGCCAGCTCGACGAGCAGGGGGCGGCCAACTTCGAGGCTCACCAGGCCGACCGGGCCCGCAACCGGTTCCTCCAGGGCTACAACGCTCAGGCTGCAGTGAGCGGCGACCAGGTGATCGTCGCCGCCGAGGTGACCAATGCGGCCAATGACTCGACGATGTTCGTCCCCATGGTGACTGCCACCGAGGCCAACCTGGAGGCCGCCGGTGCCGACGCACCGGAGACAATTGCTGCCGATACCGGCTACTGGAGCGTGGAGCACCTCACTGTCGAGACGTCCGCCGAACTCCTGATCACACCCATGCCGGCCACCACGGTCAAGCTCGACCACGACAGGACTGCCATCGAACGACGGGCCAATGTGTTCGCCCAAGTCGAGGCGGGCTCGATCACCACCGAACCGGTCTTCGGGAACATCAAGGCGAATCTGCGTCACCGACGGTTCTCGGGACGCGGGATGTCAGCCGTCGAGAGTGAATGGCGCCTCATCTGCTCGGTGCACAACCTCTTGGAGATGCGGAACCGGCGCCTGGCGGTCGGCTGAACCGCTCGGCCGGAAACGCGCGGCTGACCCAGTGTCTGATCAGCCAGAGAAATCCCAGTTCGACGGCGTTCCGAGCTGTTCGTGCGACAGCCTCTGACCAGGGGGTCCCCCGGCATGGGCCCACCCGCTTCCTGGAGTTAGCAGGTGGTAGTGTTGAGGGGAACTCTCAAGGAGCGTGCATGTTCGACGGGCGATGGCGCGACACGGTTGACCGGGGTACCGGGCCTGTCGGGCGCAAACTGCAGCAGGTCGGCATCTCCGCCGACGTGCTGACCGCCACCGGACTCGTCTCGGCGGCGGCCACCGCCGTCGCCGTCGCCACCGGGCACCTCCACCTGGCCATCGTGCTTCTGATCCTGACCGGCATGCACGACCTCCTCGACGGGCCTGTCGCCAAGGCCTCGGGGACCTCGTCGGTGCGGGGCGCGTTCTTCGACTCGGTGACCGACCGGGTGGCGGACGCCCTCATCCTCGGCGGCATCGCGTGGTACCTCGTGTCCACCCATCCCGGACACCTGGTGCTGTTGCCGTTCGCCATCCTGGGCGTCACCTCGCTCGTGTCGTACCAGCGGGCCAAGGCCGAGTCGCTCGGAATCGCCGCCAAGGGCGGACTCATGGAGCGGGCCGAACGGATGATCCTCCTCGGAATCGGCTTCCTCTCGGCGGCGTTCCTCGTCCCCGTCCTGTGGGTGATGCTGGTCCTCACCTCGGCCACGGCGGTCGGGCGCTTCGTCAAGGTGTGGGGTCTCGCCGAGGCTCCCGCCTCGACGACGGCCCGGCGGCAGCGCCGGTCGCGCACCGGCACCCGCTCGTCCACCCGCAGTGCGGCGCGGTCGGCCGGCCGCACGGGCGCGACCTCGGCCTCCCGCTGGCGGGCGCGTCGACAGGGTGAGCTCTCGAGCCGGTCCGGCAGGACCTGGAGGGCCCGGCAGGCCCGCACCGGAACCCGCCAGCGCACCGGCCGCCGCCATGGCTGAGCGGCCTTCCGCCATCAGTAGGGACTGACATCCGGTGGACAAGGGGCACGCCGTCTTCCGGACGTACACCATGCTGGCGCGCGGCATCGCCGCGCTCCCCGAACCCATCGCACTCGGACTGGGCGACGTCGTGGGCGACGTCCTCTTCCGCGTCCGCCACGAGCACCGGGCACAGGTGTCGGCCAACCTCGCCCGGGTCCTGGGCGCCCATGACGACGACGCCGACGTGCTCGACCGCTGGGCCCGTCGATCGTTCCGGCAGTACGCCCGCTACTGGGTCGAGGGGGCGAGGCTCCCCGGCATCAAGGCAGCCGAAGTCGTCCAACACGTCTATGTCGACGGACTCCAGCACCTCCACGACGGGGTGGCCACGGGCAAGGGCTGCATCCTGGCACTGCCCCACATCGGCAGTTGGGAGTACGGGGGCGCGTTCCTCGCCACCCAGGGCCTGCCCATGACGGCCGTGGCCGAGCGCATCGAGCCCCCGGAACTCTTCGACTACTTCGTCGAGCAGCGGGCGGCCATGGGCCTGACCATCGTGCCGCTCGACAAGCACTCCGGTGGAACACTGCTGTCCACGCTGCGGGCCGGCAGGCTCGTCGGCCTGCTGTGCGACCGCGACATCGAGGGCACGGGGATCGAGGTCGATTTCTTCGGCGAGCGTACGACCATGCCCGCGGGCCCGGCGACGCTGGCGCTGCGTACCGGCGCCACCCTGTGCACCGGCGCCGTCTACAGCGGCCCCGGGCGCCAGCACCGGGCGCTGGTCGAGGCACCCCTCGACACGACCCGGTCCGGTTCGTTGCGTGCTGACGTCGCCCGACTCACCCAGGAGATCGCCTCCCACCTCGAAGGCCTGATCCGCCGGGCTCCCGATCAGTGGCACGTCTTCCAGCCGTTGTGGCTGGCCGACCGGGCCGTGGGGGAGGACGTCCGAGTCGTCCCTGGCGGCGCTCCGCCGGCCGAGGCCGAGGCCGTGGCATGAGCTGGGTGCCCCGCACCCGTCGCTCGCGCCGCCAGGGGCGCGACGGCCCCGGGCCGGCCCCACCACCCCCGGTGGTGACGGTCCCCTCGGTGCCAGTGCCCGAGCTCGAGCTCGACGGGTGCCCGCCCGCCGTCAACGGGTACGGTCACGGGTACGGAAACGGTGTCGGGCCGGTCGTGGACGGCAGCGCGCCGGATCATGCCGGTCGCGACCACCCGACCCTTCCCTTCGCCGACCGGCTCCGCCTGCGGACCACCGCCGTGCACGAGGCCGACGTGGTCGTCGTGATCTCGGCCGACGGTCGCTTCGTGTTCGTGAGCGCCTCCGCCGGGCGGCTCCTGGGTGTGGACGTGCGTGCCGCCATCGGGCGTGACGCCTTCGAGGTCCTCGATGCCGACAGCGCTGCCGGCGTCCGTGCCCTCTTCGACGACCTCGTCGCACGCCGTCGGCTGTCGGTGGCGCTGGAACTGCGGGCCGGCCGTGCCGACGGGCACGAGCTCGACCTCGAGGTGACCGCGGCCAACCACCTCGACGACCCGGTGGGGGGCATCGTGGTGGCGGTGCGCGACATCACGCACCGCAAGCTGCTCGAGCAGCGGGCCGGCGAGGTGGACCGGCGGCAGAACGCGCTGATCGAGTCGATGGCCGACGGGATCCTGATGGTCGACGCCGATGGTCGGGTCGTCCGGGTCAACGAGGCCTTCGAAGTCATGTTCCGGTCGCCGCGGGTGCGTGTCCTCGGGCGCCACTACGCCGACCTGTTGGACTCGGCGGGCCGTCGCGGGGTGGAGGTCTTCGACGAGACCGGCGAGGTACTGGGTGTCGACGACGACCCCGTGCTGACGGCGATGCGCCGGGGCCGCCGCGTGGTCGGGACAGTCATCGGCCGGCGCCGGGGCAGGAGGCCGCCGAATGGGTCAGGGTGAACGCCCAGCCCATCCTGGGTCCCGACGGGTCGGTCGTCGGGGCGGTCGGCTCGTTCGGCGATGTCACCAGTTCACGGAGGGCGGCCTACGCACTGCGCCAGGAGGAGGAGTTCCTCCGCGTGCTGCTGGACACCCTCGACGAGGGCATCGTGGCCTGCGACGCCCAAGGCAGGATGACCATCTTCAATCCCGCCGCCCGCCGGCTCCACGGCCTCGACGGCACTGCCGACCCGATCGGGCGGGTGCCCTCGAGCCGGATGCTGCGCCACCCGGACGGCACGTCGATCGACCCCGAGGAGAACCCGCTCCTGCTGGCGATGGCGGGCGAGCGTCTCCACAACGTCGAGATCATCCTTGCTCCCCAGGAGGGCGAGCCCCGTAAGGTGAGCGTCAACGGCCAGGCACTGGTGGACGAGGACGGCTGGAAGCTCGGTGCCGTGGTGGCCATGCACGACGTCACCGAGCAGAAGCGAAACGAGGAGCGCCTCGCCGACCTGGCCCACCACGACCCGCTGACCGGCCTGGCCAACCGCACGCTCCTGGCCGTCCGGATGCGTGAGGCGGTCGACGGCCTGGCCGTGGTGGCCGTCGACGCTCACGCCGGCGGCACGTTGGCCCCCGACGGGTCCCGCGACCATCCGGAGCATCCGGGGATCGCCGTCTACCTGCTCGACCTCGACGACTTCAAGAAGATCAACGACGAGCTCGGCCACGAGGTGGGTGACGACCTGCTCGTAGCCGTGGCCCGCCGGCTCTCGGCCCTCGTCCGCCCGTCCGACACCGTGGCCAGGCTCGGCGGCGACGAGTTCGTCGTGGTGTGCGAAATCGAGAGCGGCGAGGAGGAGATGCTCCGGATCTCACGACGGATCTCGGCGGCACTCGCCCGCCCCTACCGGATCGAAGGTCGGACGCTGGTGGTGGAGGCATCGGTCGGTGGCGTGTTCGTGGACGACCCCGACACCGATCCGTCCAGGTTGCTCAGCCTGGCCGACGACGCCATGTACGGCGTCAAGTGGAGCAGGCGTCGGCAACGCCGCTCGATGACGGACTGACCGGCCGTGGCCAGAGGACCAGGGGGGCCCGGGGGGCTGCGGGTGGCCCTCGTCTGCCCGTACAGCCTGTCCCGGCCCGGAGGGGTGCAGGGCCAGGTCCTCGGCCTCGCCCGCAGCCTGCACCGACGGGGACACACCGTCACCGTCCTGGCTCCCGTCGACGGCCCGGTCTCCCCGCCGGACGGCGTGGAGCTGGTGGCGGCCGGCCATTCGACGTCGCTGCGGGCCAACGGGTCGGTGGCTCCCGTGTCGGTGTCGCCGACGGCGGCCCGGCGGGCACTTGCCGACCTGCGGGCCCGCACCCCCGACGTGGTCCACGTCCACGAGCCCTTCGCACCGGGCGTCGGCTATGCACTGCTGACCGCCCGGGCGGCGCCGCCGATCGTGGCCACCTTCCACCGCAGCGGCGGGAGCGCGCTGTACACGGCGCTCCGTCCACTCGCCCGACGGATGGCTGCCCGCCTGGCCGTGCGGGTCGCCGTGTCCGACGCCGCCGCCGCCACGGCCCGCCGGGCGCTGGGGGGCGACTACCAGGTGCTGTTCAACGGCATCGAGGTCGACCGGTTCACCGGCGTGCCGCCGTGGCCGACCACCGGTCCCACCGTGCTCTTCCTCGGGCGGCACGAGGAGCGCAAGGGCCTGGCCGTCCTGCTCGACGCGTGGCGCCGTCTGGTGGACGTGGGCCCGGACGTGGGCCCCGGGGGCGGCGCGCCGGTCCTGTGGGTGGCGGGGGACGGGCCCGAGACCGCGCAGCTGATGCGCCGGAGTCCCGAGTCGGAGTCGGTCCGGTGGCTGGGGATCGTGGACGAGGAGGAGAAGGTCCGGCGACTCCTGGGGGCCGACGCCCTGGCTGCCCCTGCCCTCGGCGGCGAGTCGTTCGGCCTGGTCCTGCTGGAGGGGATGGCCGCCCGGACCGTGGTGGTGGCCAGCGACATCGACGGCTATCGGGACGCAGCGGGCGGACGGGCCGTACTGGTGACCCCGGGCGACGCCCCGGCGCTGGCCACGGCCGTGCGCGGCGTACTGAGCGGCGACCTGGCCGGTGACCACGGACCGGGACGCCAGGAATGGCTCGACGCCGGGGTGGCACGGGCCGGACGCTGGTCGATGGAGTCCCTGGCCCGTCGGTACGAGGGGATCTACCGGGGCGTGGTGGTCGGGGACCTCCCACGACCGGCCGTACACTGCTCGGACGATGACTGACGCCTCCGATCGACCCGCAGCCCCTCGCCCGTCCCGGTCCCCGGCCGACGGCACGCCATCGGGCGCGTCCGGCTCGGGTGGCAACCGCTCCGGCAACGCACGCAACCGGCGCCGCCGTGGTGGCGGCGGTGGTGGTGGGTCCGCTCCGGCGTCCTCATCCGGTGGCACACGCAGCGGCTCGGGTGGCAGCCGGTCCGGCCGGGCGCGCAGCGGCGGCGGCCGCGGCGGCCAGGGTGGCCCGTCGTCGGGTGGGCGTCGCCCGTCGGGCCAGGGCGGCAATCGCCAGGGCCAGGGGAATCGCAGCCAGGGCCCGGCGTCGCCGCGGCGCGGGCCCGAGCGTGAGTCCGCACCGGCTGCGGTCGCCCGGGTGGACCGAACCGCCGACCTGGCCGAGGAGGCCGCGGCCGGGGCCAACCGCCGCCGCGCCCTGCTCCTGTGCCTCGTGCCCGGCGGGGTCATCGGCGTGCTGGCCGGTGTCGTGCTGGTCGCCCTCGGCCTGCCCCTGATCGGGCTCGTCGCCCTGGTGGGCGTCACCGCAGTCCTGGCCGCGTGGACGTGGCGGACGGCCCCGGGCACGGTGCTCGGCGCACTGGGCGCCACACCGAGCGTCGAGGCCGACCGGCCCCGCCTGCACAATTTGGTGGACGGACTGTGCGCGACCATGGGCCTCGACCGGCCGACCATCGCCGTCGTGGCCAGCGACGTGCCGAACGCGCTCGCTGTCGGTCGGGATCCGAAGTCGGCCACCCTCGTGGTGACGACCGGCCTCGACCGGGCACTCACACTGGTGCAGCTCGAAGGCGTGCTGGCCCACGAACTCGTCCACATCAAGCGCAACGACACCGTCCTGTCCGCCGTGGCCGTGCTCGTGGCCGCGCCGTGGTCGGTGGTACGTGGCACGTCGGTCGGTGTCGACACCGTCCACCAGCTGGTCGGGCGGGGCCGCGAATTCGCGGCCGACCAGCGGGCCGCGCTCGTGGTGCGCTATCCGTCCGGTATCGGCGCCGCACTGGGCACGATGGTGGGCGAGCCGGTGATCGGTGCCGCGTGGCCCCCGGCGCCCGGGAGGATCGCCGCCCTCACCCGTTGGCTGTGGGTCGACCCGATGGCCGGGACGACGTCGGGGGAGTCACCCGAAGGGAACCTCGACGACACCCGGGTCCGGGCGGCCGCGCTCGCACTCGACTGAGTCGTCGCCGCCGTCCCCGACAGGGGGTCGGCGCCCGTCAGGCCTCGGTGCAGGGGTCCGCGTCGGCCTCGGGACAGCCGGTCCCCTCGTTCTGCTCGCGGGCGTAGTCGCGCAGGCGGCGGAGCATCGCCGCGAACTCGGCCTCCTCGGCGGGGGTGAACACGTCGTCCAGGACCCGGTCGATCTGGGCCACGTGGACGGGGATGGCGTCGGCCATGAGCTCCCGTCCGGCCGGCGTCAACTGGGCGAACGAGCCCCGACGGTCCTCGGGGCAGGTGCGTCGGACCACGAGACCCTGCTCCTCGAGGCGGTCGACCGCACGGGTGAGGCCGCTCGGGGTGAGGGAGGCCTGGGCGGCCAGCTCGCTCATACGGAGCTCGCCACCCTCGCTGCGCGCCAGGCGGATGAGGATGTCGAAGGACTGCCGGGTGTTGGCTCCGGCACCCTCGAGCTCGCGGACGAACATCCGCCGCAGGCCAGCGGCCGACTCGAAGAGCAGGCCGACGGTCGTGAGCCGCTCGTCGGCGGACGTGGTGGTCGAGGTGGTCCCCATGTCGCCACTCTATCGGTCGGGAGCAGTAGTTGCGAGTACAAGTAGATGTGGTATAGTTGCTCGTACAAACAAGTCGGCGTCCTCCCCGGGGGCCGGCGCCCCCATCGGAAACCAACCAGCACCACTAGGAGCAGACATGGCAGATACCACCGTAACCAGCAGGACCGTCAACGGCGTCGAGTACCCGGCGGTCGGGACCTACCCTCTCGACGTGAGCCATACCCGCCTCGGCTTCAGCGTGCGCCACATGGCCGTGTCGAAGGTCCGCGGTGACTTCACCGACTTTTCCGGGACGCTCGAGCTGGCCGAGGACCCGGTCGACTCGAAGGTGTCCGTCACCATCCAGGCCGGCAGCGTGGACACCCGCGACGAGAACCGCGACAACCACCTGCGCACCAACGACTTCTTCGATGCGGAGAACCATCCGACGTGGACGTTCACCAGCACGGCGATCCGGCCGGTCAGCGCCTCGGAGTGGAACGTCGACGGTGACCTCACCATCCGCGGTGTCACCAAGCAGGTGACCCTGGACGCCACCCTCGAGGGTGTCGTCAAGGATCCCTACGGCAACCACCGCGTGGGGTTCAGCGCCACGACGACCATCGATCGCGAGGACTTCGGTGTGTCGTTCAACGGCGTGATGGAGGCGGGGGGTGTGGTCGTCGGCAAGAAGGTCGAGATCGACATCGAGGCCGAGGCCGTCCTGCAGGTCTGAGTCCGGCGGCGGCCGGCGCCCGGGGTGCCACGGCATCCCAGGCCGGCCACCCGTAGCGGTGCACCGCCGCACCACGGCCGCCCCCCGGGCGGCCGTGGTGGCGCGCCCGGGGGAACGACGGCCGCTCCCGAGCGGTGCGGCAGGGGGCCAGGTGGGCCCCGATACACTGGGACGATGGCCGAATCCCACAGCACCGACCGTCCGACAGGCACCTTCACCGTCAAGCGGGGCTTGGCCGAGATGCTGCGCGGCGGCGTGATCATGGACGTCGTCGATGCCGATCAGGCCCGGGTGGCCGAGGATGCGGGAGCGGTGGCCGTCATGGCCCTCGAACGGGTGCCGGCCGACATCCGGCGCGACGGCGGCGTGGCCCGCATGAGCGATCCGGCGCTGATCGAGGGCATCAAGGCGGCCGTCACCGTCCCGGTGATGGCCAAGGCCCGGATCGGGCACTTCGCCGAGGCCCAGGTGCTGGCCGCGCTCGGGGTCGACTTCATCGACGAGAGCGAGGTGCTGACCCCGGCCGACGAGGCCCACCACATCGACAAGTGGAAGTTCGAGGTCCCCTTCGTGTGCGGTGCCACCAACCTGGGTGAGGCGCTCCGGCGCATCTCCGAGGGTGCGGCCATGATCCGCTCCAAGGGCGAGGCCGGCACGGGCAACATCGTGGAGGCGGTGCGCCACCTGCGCTCCATCCTGGGCGACATCCGCAGGATCACCGAAGCGGACTCGGCCGAGCTCTACGGGTGGGCGAAGGAGCTGGCCGCCCCCATCGGACTGGTCCAGGAGATCGCCACCACCGGACGGCTGCCCGTTCCGCTGTTCTGTGCCGGCGGCATCGCCACCCCGGCCGACGCGTCACTGGTGCTGCAGCTCGGTGCCGAGGCGGTGTTCGTCGGCTCGGGCATCTTCAAGAGCTCGAACCCGTCGGCCATGGCCCGCGCCGTGGTCGAGGCCACCGCCCACTACACCGACGCGGACCTGGTGGCCAAGGTCTCCACCGGCCTGGGCGATGCCATGGCGGGCCAGGAGATCGGCACGCTCGGCGTGCACCTGGCCGACCGTGGCTGGTAGGAGGGCCACGCCACCGGCGTCCGGGCCACCGCGCCGGTGACGGTCGGGATCCTCGCCCTGCAGGGTGACGTGCGCGAGCACGCCGCCGCCTTCGGGGATCTCGGCGAGCCGGTCACCGAGGTCCGGCGCGCCGCTGACCTCGAGGGTCTCGGCGGCCTGGTGGTGCCCGGCGGTGAGTCGACCACCTTGTCGCTGCTGCTCGGCTCGTCCGGCCTGGCCGGTCCGCTGGCCGAGGCGCTGGACGGGGGACTCCCGGTGTTCGGCACGTGTGCCGGCATGATCCTGTTGGCCACCTCCGTCCTCGACGGCCGGGACGACCAGCTCAGCTTCGGGGTGATCGACGTGACCATCCGCCGCAACGGGTACGGCCGCCAGGCCGCCTCGTTCGAGGGGGCGGTCGACGTCCCGGCGCTGGGTGGCGGGCCCGTACCGGCCGTCTTCATCCGGGCGCCGGTCGTCGAGGCCGTCGGGCCCGGCGTGGAGGTCCTGGCTACGCTGCCGGGCGAAGGGGGCGCGCCCGACCGACCGGTCGTGTGTCGCCAGGGCCCGGTCCTGGTGGCGTCCTTCCACCCGGAGCTCACCGCGGACCGTAGGCTGCAACGGCTGTTCGTGGAGATGACCAAAGAGGAGAGGCGTTAGGGGATGTCGGGACACTCCAAGTGGGCGACCACCAAGCACCAGAAGGGCGCGAAGGACGCAGCGCGGGCGAAGGTGTTCGCCAAGCTCATCCGCCAGATCGAGGTGGCGGCCCGCGAGGGCGGCAGCGACATGACGGCCAACGCGAGCCTCCGCACCATGTATACGAAGGCGCGCGACTCCTCGGTGCCGATCGACACGATCGAACGGGCCATCAAGCGGGGTTCGGGCGAGCTCGAGGGCGTCCGCTACGAGTCGATCAGCTACGAGGGGTACGCACCCGACGGGGTGGCCGTCATCGTCGAGTGCCTGTCCGACAACCGGAACCGCACCGGTGCGGAGATCCGCAACCTGTTCTCGAAGAATGGGGGCGCCATGGCCGAGCCCGGCGCGGTCAGCTGGCAGTTCGAGCGCAAGGGTGTCGTGGCCGTTCCCCGCACCTACGACGAGGAGCGCGTCCTCGAGGTGGCCATGGAGGCGGGTGCCGAGGACCTGGCCGACGAGGACGAGCGGTGGCTGGTGACCAGCGACCCCGCCGACATGATGGCTGTCCGCGCCGCCCTCGAGGAGGCCGGGCTCGAGCCGGGACCCCCCGAGCTGACCATGCACCCGACGTCCACCGTCGAGGTGTCGTCCGAGGCCGGGGCCAAGCGGGTGCTGCGGCTGCTCGAGGCGCTCGACGACCATGACGACGTGCAGAACGTCTACGCCAACTTCGACATCCCCGACGAGGTCATGGCGGCCTACCAGGGCTGAGCCCGTCGCCGCCCGTCCCGGGGGATCACCCCGTGACGCCACCGCCCCGGCTACCATCGAACGCATGTTCGTCCTCGGAATCGACCCCGGGCTGTCGCTCTGCGGCTACGGCGTGGTGACCCGGCACGGGGGCTCGCTGGCCGCGGTGGCCGGCGGGGTGATCTCCTCGTCGCCGACGATGCCCCTTCCCGACCGACTGCGCACCCTGTCCGACGAGCTCCGTGCCCTGGTGGCCGAGTTCCACCCGGACGCCGTCGTCGTCGAACGGGTCTTCTTCCAGGTGAACGCCCGCACCGCCATGGCCACGGGTCAGGCCGCCGGCGTCGCCCTCGTGGCTGCGGCCGAAGCCGGTTGCGAGGTGGTCCAGTACACGTCCAACGAGGTGAAGCAGGCGCTCGTCGGCTACGGCGGCGCCACCAAGGACCAGGTCCAGCGCATGGTGGCCTCGGTGCTCGGGCTGTCCGAGCCGCCCCGGCCACCCGACGTGGCCGACGCCCTGGCACTGGCGGCCTGCCACCTCACCACCCAGGGCCTCCGGCGAGCCGTCGACGCGGCGACGACCGCCGCCGGCGTGGCGCCCGGGGCGGGAGCGGCGGGGTCACCCCGGTGATCGGCTCGCTTCGTGGCGTCCTGCTCGATCGTCCGAGCACGGGCGAGGTCATCGTCGAGGTCCAGGGCGTCGGGTACCGGGTGTCGGTCCCGTCCAACGTGCTGGCCGGGCTGGGAGCGCCGGGCTCCGAGGTCTTCCTCCACGTGCACACCCACGTGCGTGAGGACGCCATCGTGCTCTACGGATTCGCCCACGCCGACGAGCGCCGTTGCTTCGAGGCGCTGCTCGGGGCGCACGGGGTGGGTCCGTCGTTGGCCCTGTCCATCCTTTCGGCCCTGTCGCCCGCCGCCCTGTCGACGGCGGTGCTCGAGGACGACGTCGACACGCTGTGTCTGGTTCCCGGCGTGGGGAAGAAGACGGCAGCCCGCCTGCTGCTCGAATTTGAAGGCGCGTCTCGACCTGCCGAACCTCGACGGTGCGTCGACCGGGTCGTCCCCACCCGGTTCGGCGAAGGGCGAGGCCCGCGCCGCGCTGTCCGAACTCGGGTACGCGCCCGACGAGATCGCCGGAGCGCTCGACGGCCTCGACGCCGACGCCCCGGTCGAGGAGATGGTCCGGGCGGCGCTGCGCGAGCTGGTGCGGAACCGGTGACCCCGGACGCCCGCAGGGAGGTGCTGGCCGCCCGTGGCGTGGACCCCGGCGTGGAGCACGACCCCCTGCGTCCGGTCGACCCGGTGGCTGCCCCGGCCGAGGAGGCCGACGAGGCCGGGCTCCGCCCACGGGCGCTGGCGGAGTTCGTGGGCCAGGGGCAGCTGACCGAGCATCTGCGCATCGTGATCGAGGCGGCGCTCAAACGGGACCAGCCCGCGGACCACCTGCTCTTTGCCGGGCCCCCGGGACTGGGCAAGACCTCGCTGGCCGGCATCGTCGCCGCCGAACTCGGCGTGGGCCTGCGCATCACGTCCGGGCCCGTCCTCGTACGGTCCGGCGACCTGGCCGCCCTCCTCACCGATCTACAGGAGGGCGACGTCCTCTTCATCGACGAGATCCACCGGATGCACCGTTCGGTGGAGGAGATCCTCTACCCGGCCATGGAGGACTTCAAACTCGACATCCTCATCGGAAAGGGCCCGACCGCCCGCAGTATCCGACTCGACCTGCCCCGGTTCACGCTGGTCGGGGCGACCACCCGCACCGGGCTGGTGGCGGGACCGCTGCGCGACCGGTTCGGGTTCGTGGGCCGACTCGACCTCTACGACCCGACCGAGCTGGAGGCCATCGTGCTGCGCTCGGCGGGCATCCTCGGTGTGCCCATCGACCCCGACGGGGCCCGCCGGATCGCCGAGCGTTCGCGGGGCACGCCCCGCATCGCCAACCGTCTCCTCCGCCGCGTGCGCGACTACGTGGAGGTCCGTGCCGAGGGCACCATCACCGCGGATGCGGCCGTCGCCGGTCTCGACGTGTTCGGGGTCGACGAGCTCGGGCTCGACAAGGTCGACCGGGCCATCCTCGACGTGCTCTGCCGGCGGTTCTCGGGCCGGCCGGTCGGCCTCACCACGCTCGCGCAGTGCATCGGCGAGGAGACCGACACCATCGAGGACGCCTACGAGCCCTACCTGCTCCAGCAGGGACTGCTCCAGCGCACCACCCGCGGCCGTATGGCCGGACCACGGGCGTGGGCGCACCTCGGGCTCGCCCCGATCGACGCCACCCTCCTCTGAGCCGACGGGGCCGTCCGGGTCGGCGGAGGTGTGCCGGACCCGACGGCGACCGGAGGTGCGGGGGCGTCTGGCACGATGGGGGCATGCCCGCCACGCCCGAGCCCACGGTGCGCGACGCCCCGGCGGGCACGCCGATGGACGCCTACGACTACGGGCTGCCGGGGTCGGCGATCGCCCAGGTGCCCATCGAGCCACGGAGCGCGGCGCGCCTGCATGGTGGGACCCGGCCTGATGGTGGGAACCGGCCTGGCCGATGCACCGCACGGTACGGCGACCGTGGCCGACCTGCCCGGACTGCTCGGGCCGGGCGACGTGGTCGTGGTGAACGAGACCCGGGTGCTGGCCGCCCGCCTGGAGCTGGCCAAGGCCAGCGGGGGGCGGGCGGAGGTCCTGCTGGTGGAGCCCGTCGGTCCCACACCGGCCGACGGGGTGACGGAGTGGTCCGCTCTGGTTCGCCCGGGCCGACGGCTGCCGCCCGGAACCCTGCTGGTCGAGCCGGGCACGGACGGTGCGGCCGGCGGACCGGTGGTCGAGGTCGGCGAGCCGTTGGACCCCGATCCGGAGGGCCCCGGGACCCGTCGGGTCCGGCTGCTCGACCCCACGGTCGTGGCCCGGGCCGGCTCGATGCCCCTGCCGCCCTACATCCACCGGGCGCTCGGCGACCCGGACCGCTACCAGACCGTCTACTCCGCCGACAGTGAACTCATCGACCGCTCCGCCGCCGCCCCGACGGCAGGACTGCACTTCACCCCCGCGCTCCTCGGCGCCTGCGAGGAGGCCGGGGCCCGCATGGCCACGGTGGACCTCGCTATCGGCCTCGACACGTTCCGGCCGGTCACGGCGGACACGGCCGAGGCCCACGTGATCCACACCGAGCGCTACTCCGTGCCGCCGGCCACGGTGGCGGCGTGCGCCGGGGCACGTCGGGTGGTGGCGGTGGGGACCACTGCGGTGCGCGCCCTCGAGTCCGCTGCGGCCACCGGCGTGCTCTCGGGGCGGACCGACCTCTACATCCACGGCGACTACCGGTTCCGGGTCGTCGACGTCCTGGTCACGAACTTCCACCTACCGCGTTCCAGCCTGTTGTTGCTGGTGGAGGCGTTCTGCGGCCCGGTGTGGCGCCGGATGTACGCCGAGGCGCTGGCCGGCGGGTACCGGTTCCTGTCCTTCGGGGACGCCATGGTCGTCGCCCGGTCGGGCGCCAAGGGGATCCCGGCGTGGACGGTGCCCGAGGGGGCGGTGCGGTGAACCCGCTCGTCGTCGAGGTGGCGGCCACCGACGGGGCGGCCCGTACCGGGCGGGTGGTGACGCCCCGGGGTGGCTACCGGGTCCCGGCGTTCATGCCCGTCGGCACCCGGGGGGCGGTCAAGGCCCTCGACAGCGCCGACCTCGAGGCCCTGGGTGCCGAGGTGGTCCTGGCCAACACCTACCACCTGATGCTGCGGCCGGGCGCCGACGTGGTGGCGGATCTGGGCGGCCTGCACCGGTTCACCGGGTGGTCGGGCCATGCGCTGACCGACTCGGGCGGGTTCCAGATCCACTCGCTGCACCCGGCCGTCGACGACGACGGCGTGACGTTCACCTCGGTGTACGACGGGTCAGCGGCCCGCCTGACCCCCGAATCGGCGGTCGAGGTCCAGGGACTGCTGGGGGCCGACATCCAGATGGTGCTCGACGTGTGCGCCACGCTGCCCGCCCCGCCCGACGAGGTCCGCGTGGCCGTCGACCGGACCTCGGCGTGGGCGGCGCGGGCCCGCACCCACTTCGACCGGGTCGAGGGACGGCCGGAGGGCCAGGCCCTGTTCGGCATCGTCCAGGGCGGCACCGACGCCGGTCTGCGGACCACGAGTGCGCAGCGTACGGTCGAACTCGACTTCGACGGGTACGGCATCGGTGGGCTCTCGGTGGGTGAGCCGCGCGCCGAGATGCTGGAGACGCTGGCCGCCACGGTGCCGCTCCTCCCGGCCGACCGTCCCCGCTACCTGATGGGGGTGGGGGACCCGGTGGGCCTGCTCGGGGCGGTGGCGCTCGGCGTCGACCAGTTCGACTGCGTGGCCCCGACCCGGGCCGCCCGCCACGGCTCGATGTGGACGTCCGGCGGGCGGCTCAACCTGCGCAACGCCGTGCACGCCCGCGACGACGGCCCGATCGACCCCTCCTGTGCGTGCCCCACCTGCGCCCGGTGGTCCAAGGGCTACCTTCGCCACCTGCTGGCCGTGGGGGAGCCGACGGCGTGGCGACTCCTGAGCATCCACAACCTGACCTACGTGTTCGGGCTCATGGACGAGGCCAGGGCGGCGATCGCCTCCGGGTCGCTGGACGGGCTGCGGGCCAGCACAGCGGCCGTGTGGGGCCCCTGAGGGACCGGCCGGGGCCAGGGGCCACATGCGGCACCCCGGTGCGGATGGCCTGGGCTACAGTCGGAGGGCTGTGACGACCCCCACCCCAATTTCCGACGTTCGATGACGCACGCCCTCGGGGCCGTCGCCCTCGTCTTCGGTGCCGCCAAGAGCACGACCACCAAGTCGTCGGGGTCGTCGTTCCTGCTGATCCTGGTCGTGATCGGCGCCGGGTTCTACTTCCTCATCTACCGGCCCCAACAGCGCAAGCAGAAGGCCGCCCAGGCCCAGGGTCGTGCCTACGAGGTGGGCGACGAGGTCGTGACCGCCGGTGGCATCGTGGGCCGGGTGCTCGACATCACCGACGACCGGGTGACGCTCGAGACCAGCGTGGGCGCATCGTTCACCGTGCTGCGCCCCTACGTGCTGCGCAAGCTCGAGCCGGTGGAGCCACCGACAGACGTCGTGGACGACCAGGACGTCGAGGACGGGCACGACGACGACCACCGGCCCGAGCCACCGGCGGCCCCGCCGGAGCCCGAGGTGCAGGACGACCGGTCGACCGATGACGCAGGGACGAGCGACGAGGGTGGCAGCGGGACGGACGTGGGCGGGGCCGAAGGCCCCCCGATCATCTGAGCGCGATGAAGGACAAGCGCTCCCTCTGGATCAGCCTGCTGACGGTTGTCTTCGTGACGCTGATCATGCTGGTGGCCACGCTCGCCGCCGGCTGGTCGCCCAAGCTGGGCCTCGACCTCGCCGGTGGCCTGTCGGTGGTCTACGAGACGCACACGCCGGTGAGTTCGACGGAGCTCGATACCATCACCACCATCCTGAACGAGCGAGTCGGCGGCTCGAGCGGCTCGACGGTGTCCAGCCAGGGCTCCGCGACCTGCCCGGACAAGGTCCACAAGTGCGCCCTGATCGGGGCGTCGGTGCCGGGTCAGAAGAACACCCAGCAGATCCTCGACCGTCTGGGCCAGACGGCCCAGCTGTTCTTCCGGCCGGCCCTGTGCTACGCACCGGACTACAACGTGCCCAAGGGTCAGGTGTCGAACACCGGCGCACTGCCGACGTGCGCGTCGTCCTCCGAGCTCTCGGCGGCCAACCTGGCCGTCAACACCAGCACCGGCCAGGCGACCCAGAATCCGCCCGTCGACACCCAGTTCACCACCTACCCGTCGACGACGGCCCTCAACGACACCAAGTCGTCCACGGTGCTGCTGCCCGGCCTGCCCGGACAGGTCAACGGCCGGTACGTGCTGGGCCCCGCCCAGGTGACCGGCTCGCAGATCAAGTCGGCGAGCGCCTCGCTCGACCAGGCCGGTCAGTGGACCGTCAACATCACCTTCAACTCGGCCGGGGCCTCGGCCTGGGACACGCTGGCCCAGCAGCAGTTCCACGCCATCATCGGCATCGACCTCGACGCCCAGGTGATCTCCGCCCCGATCACCCAGCCGAGCCAGTCGTCCTTCACGTCCTTCGGCGGCCAGGTCCAGATCTCGGGCAGCTTCACCGAGGACCAGGCGAAGTCGCTGGCCACCGAGCTCAACTACGGCGCCCTGCCCGTCAAGCTGGACCAGCAGACCATCCAGACGGTGTCGCCCTCGCTCGGCAAGTCGTCGCTGCAGGCGGGGCTCATCTCGGGCCTCATCGGCCTGATCCTGGTGATGATCTATACGATCGTCTACTACCGCCTGCTCGGCCTCGTGGTCGTGAGCGGTCTGGCGCTCACCGGTGCCCTCCTGTGGTCGATCATCGCGTTCATGGGCCAGACCCAGAACACCACCATCAACCTCGCCGGCGTCATCGGACTCATCGTGTCCATCGGTATCACCGTCGACTCGTACATCGTCTACTTCGAACGGCTGAAGGACGAGGCGCGGTCCGGGCGTACCGTGCGCACCAGCGTCGACCGCGGGTTCAAGAGCGCGTTCCGCACGGTGCTGGCCGCCGACTTCGTGTCGCTGCTCGGCGCCGTCGTCCTCTACTTCTTCTCGATCGGGCCGGTCCAGGGCTTCGCCCTCTTCCTCGGCCTGTCGACGGTGCTCGACGTGATCGTGACCTACTTCTTCACCCGACCGTTCGTGATCCTGCTGGGTCGCAGCCGTGGCGCCACCGAGGCCAAGAACGTGGGCGTGGCCAGTGGCCTGGGTATCAACTCGGGGGCGGACTCGTGAGCCCGGACCGGCCGGAGGACGACATGGACGACGACAACGTGGACGAACTGGACCCGGCCGACGAGCTCGAGGAGGCCTTCGAGGAGGAGCTCGAGCACGCCGCCGAGCTGGAGGAGGCCGAATCGGCGGGGACCAAGCGCCCCAACGTCTTCCTCCGGCTCTACCGGGGCCAGACGTCATTCGACTTCATCGGGAATCGCAAGTGGTGGTTCGGGATCTCGGCCCTCGTCATCGTGATCGGGGTCCTCTCGCTGTCGACCCGGGGCCTCAACGAGGGCATCGACTTCAAGGGCGGCCAGTCGTGGCTGGTGTCGTCGCAGACGCTCACCGTCTCGGAGGCCACGACGGTGGTCAAGGCGGCCGGTGTGCCGTCGCCGACGGTGGTGCAGCTCACGAACCAGCTGAACGGTCAGAAGCAGATCCAGGTGACCGCCGACCTGCCGAACCAGTCGGACGCGCAGCAGCAGGCCACCCTGCTCCGGGTCCAGAAGGCACTCGCCGACGCCGCCGGCGTCAAACAGGGCTCGGTGAGCGTGAACCAGGTGGGTTCCACCTGGGGCTCCAACGTGACGCGCAAGGCAATCCAGGCGCTCATCATCTTCTTCGTCGTCGTCACCGCGTACATCTCGCTGCGGTTCGAGTTCAAGATGGCCGTGGCCGCCATCGTGGCCGTCTTCCACGACATCCTCGTGGTGGTGGGGATCTACTCGATCTTCCAATTCCTGGTGACCCCGGACACGGTGGTGGCCGTGCTGACGGTGCTGGGCTACTCGTTGTACGACACCGTCGTGGTCTTCGACAGAATCCGCGACAATTCGCAAGGGCTCGGCGCGTCCGGGCGGCTGACCTACTCCGAGATGGTCAACCTCTCGATGAACCAGACGCTGGCCCGGTCGATCAACACCTCGTTGGTCGCCATCGTGCCCGTGCTGTCGGTGTTGGTGATCGGGTCCCTCTTCCTGGGCGCCACCACGCTGCAGAGCTTCGGCCTGGCCCTGGTCATCGGCCTCACCAGCGGTGCCTACTCGTCGATCTTCATCGCATCGCCGCTGCTCGCCCTGATGAAGGAGCGCGAGGCCCGCTACATCACCATCCGCCAGCGACTCGAGGCCCGTGGCGACCGCGGTCCGGTCCTCACCCCGGCCATGGCGGCGGCCATGGCCGGCGCCTCCGGCGGACCCGGGCGGGGCTCGTCCAAGGCGCGGGTGGCCACAGGCGTCATCCGCCCCGGCGCCGGGTCCACGGGCAAGGGCGGCCGGACCGCGGCGACCTCGCAGGCGTCCGGGGGCTCGGGCTCGGGCACGGCCACCACGGCCGGCCGCACCTCCCAGGGCTCCACCCGACCGGCCGGGAACCGACCGCCGCCTCGTCCCCGCAAGGGCAAGGGCAAGGGCAAGGGCAAGAAGCGCTGACCCGGGATCCCCGCCTCCCGGGCCCGCACCCGTCCGTCGGTGCGGGCCGGGGTGCAGCCGTTCGCACCGGTCCGCGGGCCCGCCCAGGTACCGTGTAGGGATGGCCCTGGCCACACCAGCCTCCGCGGAAGGGGCGACGCAGCACGCCGGCGACAGCCTGGCCGGAGCGTCGCTGCCCGCTGCCGAAGCGGTGCTGCTCGCCCCGGTCCTCGAGGCCTTCCTCCGGCGCCACCCGGGGGACGACACCTCGTTGATCGTCCACGCCGCCGAGACGGCCACGGTGGCCCACGCCGGGCAGATGCGGCGGTCGGGCGAGCCCTACGTGACCCATCCCATCGCCGTGGCCGGGATCGTGGCCGACCTCGGCCTCGATTCCCAGACGGTCGCCGCCGCCCTCCTGCACGACGCCGTGGAGGACACCGGGGTCACCACCGAGATCATCGAGCGGGACTTCGGCCCCGCTGTGGCCCTCATCGTGGAGGGGGTCACCAAGCTCGACCGCCTCCAGTTCGACTCCAAGGAGGCCCAGCAGGCCGCCACGGTGCGCAAGATGCTCGTGGCCATGGCCAACGACTGGCGGGTGCTGATCATCAAGTTGGCCGACCGGCTCCACAACATGCGGACCCTGTCGGTCATGCCGGAGTGGAAGCAGCGCCGCACGGCACAGGAGACCCTCGACATCTACGCTCCGCTGGCCCACCGGCTCGGGATCCAGGGCGTCAAGTGGCAGCTCGAGGACCTGTCCTTCGCCACCCTCCACCCGAAGCGCTACGCCGAGATCGAGCAGATGGTGGCGAGCCGGGCCCCGCTGCGTGACGAGTTCCTGGCCCGGGTGCTGGTCGCCGTCCGCGAGCGCCTCGAGGCCTCCGGGGTGAACGCCGAGGTGACCGGTCGCCCGAAGCACCTGTGGAGCATCTACGAAAAGATGGTCGTCCGCGGCAAGGAGTTCGACGAGCTCTACGACCTCGTCGGCATCCGCGTCATCGTGGAGTCCGAGAAGGACTGCTGGGCGGCCCTCGGGTCGATCCACGCCATCTGGCCACCGGTCCAGGGGCGGTTCAAGGACTACATCAACTCACCGAAGTTCAACCTCTACCAGTCGCTCCACACCACGGTGATCGGGCTCGACGGCAAGCCCATCGAGGTCCAGGTCCGCACCCACGAGATGCACCGGCGGGCCGAGTACGGGATCGCCGCCCACTGGGGCTACAAGGAGGGAGCCCAGCGCGACGGTGGGGGACCGGGTGGACGCGGTGGGGACGCCGTCACCGGGGGCGGAGCGACCAAGGCGAAGCGGACGAAGGACAAGGACGCCAAGAAGGCACCGCAGATGTCCCCGGCGCAGCGGGCCGAACTGGCCGAGCGCGACCGGAGGGCCGAGCGTCTGGCCCTGGCCAAGGAGACGTCCTCGACCACCGCCGAGATCGAGTGGATGCAGCGGATCGTCGACTTCCAGAACGAGACGACGGATCCCATCGAGTTCCTGGAGGCGCTCAAGCTCGACCTCGAGGAGGACGAGGTCTACGTCTTCACCCCGAAGGGCAAGGTCATCGCACTGGCCGCCAATTCGACCCCGGTCGACTTCGCGTACAGCATCCACACCGAGGTCGGCCACAAGTGCATCGGGGCGAAGGTGAACGGGCGACTGGTGCCCCTCGACACCCACCTCAACTCGGCCGACACCGTCGAGATCTTCACGTCGAAGTCCGAGACGGCCGGCCCCTCCCGGGACTGGCTGCACATGGTGGCGTCGTCACGGGCCCGGTCCAAGATCCGCCAGTGGTTCTCCCGGGAGCGCCGCGAGGACGCCATCGAGCTGGGCCACGACGAGCTGGTCAAGGAGCTGCGTCGCGAGGGCCTCCCGGTCCAGAAGCTGGCCTCGGAGCGCACCCTGTCCGAGTTGGCCACGGCCATGGGCTACGCGGACGTCGACTCGCTGCACGCGGCGATCGGGGAGAACCGGATCTCGGCGCGGGCGGTCACCCAGCGGATCCTGCGCGAGCTGCGGGGCGGGATCATCGAAGAGCAGCTGCCGGTCACCGCCCGCCAGCAGCCGCTCACGTCGCGCCCGGGTCGGGCCGCCTCGGTCGGCGTCTACGTCGAGGGCCTCGACGACATGATGGTACGGCTGTCCCGGTGCTGTACCCCGGTGCCCGGCGACGAGATCATCGGCTTCGTGACCCGTGGCCGGGGCGTCTCGGTCCACCGGGCCGACTGCGCCAATGCCGCCTCGTTGGCCAGCCGGTCGCGCGAGCGCCTCATCGAGGTCGAGTGGGACCACCGGTCGTCGGGCGTGTTCGTGGCCACGATCGAGGTCGTGGCCATCGACCGGTCGCGCCTGCTCGCCGACGTCACCAAGGTGGTGTCCGAGCACCACCTGAACATCGTGAGCGCCAACACCCAGACGGATGCCGACCGCATCAGCCGCATGCGGTTCGACGTGGAGCTGGCCGACCCGGCCCACCTCGAGTCGGTCATCAACCTGATCCGGCACCTCGACGCCGTGTACGACGTGTACCGGATCCTCCCCGGCAAGAAGGACTGAGTCCGTCGTGTCCGACAAGAGCGTCGCCGCGCGCGCCCCGCGTGGCACCCACGACGTCCTCTACCCCGAGTCGACCCGGTGGGAGGCACTGCTCGTCGGCTTCGCCGACGCGGTGGAGCGGGCCGGCTACGGGCTGGCCCTCACGCCGATCTTCGAGGACGTGAAGGTCTTCCGCCGCGGCATCGGCGAGGGGAGTGACGTCGTCGGCAAGGAGATGTACGAGTTCGAGGACCGGGGCGGCCAGACCCTGGCCCTGCGCCCCGAGGGAACGGCGCCCATGGTGCGGGCCTTCGTCCAACACCGGCCGCCGACCCCGTGGAAGGCCTGGTACGCCACCCCGGCGTTCCGTTACGAGCGCCCCCAGGCCGGCCGCTACCGCCAACACCACCAGCTGGGCGTGGAGGCCCTGGGCCCGGCGGACGCCGACCTCGACGTGGAGGTGGTCGGGCTGGCCGACGGCGTGTTCCGGTCGCTCGGGCTGACCCGGTTCACCCTCCGGCTCAACTCGATGGGCGACGACACCTGCCGTCCGGCCTACCTGGACCTGCTGACCGCTTACCTCGCCGAGCGCCGGGAGCGGCTGTGCGACGAGCACCGGGACCGCCTGGAGGCGAACCCGCTGCGGGCCCTCGACTGCAAGCGCGGGCCGTGCCGGGAGGCCACCGACGGTGCCCCCGCGTTCGCCGACCACCTGTGCGAGGCCTGCGCGGCCCACTTCGCCCGGGTGCGGGAGGGGCTCGACGCCCGGGGGATCCCCTACGTGCTGGACCACAGGCTGGTGCGGGGCTTCGACTACTACACCCGGACCACGTTCGAGTTCGCCTCGGACGCCCTCGAATCGGCCCAGAACGGCATCGGCGGGGGCGGCCGCTACGACGGCCTGGTGGAGATGCTCGGCGGGCCCCCGACACCGGGGATCGGCTTCGGGATGGGCGTGGAGCGGATCCTGCTGGCCTGCGACGCCGAGGGCGTGTTCGCGGTCGACCCGCCGGCACTGGACGCGTTCGTGGTGGACACGGCCGGGGGGAGCCACGCCCGGGACGTGACCGCTGCGCTGCGGGCCGCCGGGCTGTCGGCCGACCGGGCCTACGACGACCGCTCGATGAAGGCCCAGTTCAAGGCGGCAGACAGGTCCGGGGCCGTCCTGGTGCTGATCATCGGACCCGACGAGGTCGCCTCGGGTACGGTGTCACTCCGTCCACTTCGGGGCGGCGGGGACCAGCGAGCCGTGCCGCTCGACGAGGTGGTCGGGGCCGTCCGGTCCGCCACCCGGGGCGCCACCGTCGTTCCTCCCGCCCCGTGATCCGCCCCGGAGCACGGGGCACCATGCCTCCGAGGCCCGCGCACGGGGCACCATGAAAGGACCAGCTGTGACCGTTCCGACCGAGCCGACGCCGACCTCCGGGGCCACCTCGATGCGCACCCGCATGTGCGGGTCACTGCGGTCCGACGACATCGGCACCCGGGTCACGGTGTGCGGCTGGGTGGCCAAACGACGCGAGCACGGTGAGCACCTGGCCTTCATCGACCTCCGCGACCACACCGGCATCGTCCAGTGCGTGGTGGCGGGCACCGTGGACGTGCGCTCCGAGTACGTCATCGCCGTGGAGGGCCTGGTGCGGGCCCGCCCCGAGGGCACCGTCAATCCCGAGCTCCCCACCGGCGACGTCGAGCTGTCCGACTGCACGGTGACCCTGCTCAACTCGGCCGAGCCGCCGCCCTTCGCCGTGGACGACCGGGTGGAGGTCGACGAGGTCGTCCGGCTGAAGCACCGGTTCGTCGACCTGCGTCGGCCCACCATGCAGGCCAACCTACGACTGCGGGCGCGGGTCAACGCCTCGTTGCGGGGGGCCATGGACCGCCAGGGCTTCGTCGAGGTGGAGACCCCGCTGCTCTGGGCCCCGACCCCGGAGGGCGCCCGCGAGTTCGCCGTCCCCAGCCGCCTCCACCACGGGTCCTGCTACGTGCTGCCCCAGAGCCCCCAGCTGGCCAAGCAGCTGCTGATGGTGGCCGGGGTCGACCGGTACTACCAGATCGCCCGTTGTCTGCGCGACGAGGACCTGCGGGCCGACCGGCAGTTCGAGTTCTCCCAGCTCGACATGGAGGCGTCGTTCGTGAGCCAGGAGGACATCCTCGATTTCGTGTCCGAGGCCGTGCTCGACGCGGCCGAGGCCGTCACCGGCGAGCGCCCGGGCCCCGTGCCCCGGATGACGTGGGCCGAGGCCATGGACCGCTACGGCACCGACAAGCCGGACATCCGCTTCGGCATGGAGCTGGTCGACCTCACGCAGGTGTTCGCCGCCACCGGGTTCCGGGCCTTCGCCGCCCCGTGCGTGAAGGCGATCGTGCTGGCCGAGGGGGCCACCCTCACCCGGTCACGGCTCGACGCCCTGACCGACCGGTCCAAGGCGCTGGGGGCCAAGGGCCTGGCCTGGTTCCGGGTGACCGAGGCCGAGGGTGGGGGCACCGACGTGGACTCGCCGGTGGCCAAGTTCCTGTCCGAGGGAGAGAAGGCCGGGCTGGTGGCCACCACCGGGGCGTCGGTGGGCGACCTCGTCCTGGTGGTGGCCGACGAGTACCGGCTGACCTGTCACGTGCTCGGTGTGCTGCGGGTGGAGCTCGGTGGGCGCCCGGTGTCCGAGGGCCCCTACGAGTACCTGTGGGTCGTCGACTTCCCGCTGTTCGACGGGGTCGACGACGCCGGCAACCCGGTGGCGGCCCACCACCCGTTCACCATGCCCCACCCCGACGACATCGACCGGCTCGAATCCGACCCGGCGAGCGTGCGCAGCCAGGCCTACGACCTCGTCCTCAACGGGTGGGAGCTGGGCTCGGGCAGCGTCCGCGTGCACCGGGCCGACATCCAGAGCCGGATCTTCTCGGTGCTCGGGATCAGCGACGAGGAGGCGGAATCCCGGTTCGGGTTCCTGCTCGGCGCCTTCCGGTTCGGCGCCCCGCCGCACGCCGGGTTCGCCGTGGGCCTGGACCGGCTGGTGGCCATCTTCGCCGGCGAGGACAACATCCGCGAGGTGATCGCCTTCCCGAAGACGCAGTCGGGCTGGGACCCGATGACCGACGCCCCGAAACCGCTCGCCGCCGGGGCGCTGCGGGACCTCGGTCTCCAGCCGATCCCGAAGCTGGGCTGAGGGCACGGTGGCAGGCGAGGACCTCTTCTCCGGGGCCGCCGCCGAGCGCATCGCCCAGCGCGCGCCGTTGGCCGCCCGGATGCGCCCCCACACGCTGGACGAGATCGTCGGCCAGCGCCACCTGGTGGGCCCTGGGGCACCGCTGCGGGCGCTCATCGAGGCCGACCGGCTCACCTCGGCCGTCCTGTGGGGCCCGCCGGGCACGGGCAAGACCACGCTGGCCACGGTGGTGGCCACGGCCACGTCGAAGCACTTCGTGCCGCTGTCGGCGGTGACGGCGGGGGTGAAGGACGTCCGCGAGGTCGTCGAGGGCGCCCGCCGGCTGCTGGGTGAGCAGGGGAGGGGCACCATCCTCTTCCTGGACGAGGTCCACCGGTTCAACCGGTCCCAGCAGGACGCGCTCCTTCCCTCGGTCGAGGAGGGGCTGCTCGTGCTGATCGGGGCCACGACGGAGAACCCGTTCTTCGAGGTCAACCCGCCGCTGCTCTCCCGCTCCACCCTGTGGCGCCTCGAACCGCTCACCGACGAGGACCTGGCCGAGGTGGTGGCCCGGGGGCTCGCCGTCGAGGGGGCGTTGGCCGAACCCGACGCCGTGGCCGCGCTGGTGGGGCTGGCCGACGGGGACGCCCGGGCCGTGCTCACCACGTTGGAGGTGGCCCTGGCGCTGGCCGGCGACCGACCGGTGACGCTCGAGGACGTGGAGCGGGCCCGCCACACCCGGCTCCAGCACTACGGCGAGGACGACCACTACGACCAGGTCAGCGCCTTCATCAAGTCGGTCCGTGGATCGGACCCCGACGCCGGGCTCTACTGGCTGGCCCGGATGTTGGAGTCCGGCGAGGACGCCCGCTTCATCGCCCGGCGCCTGGTGATCCTGGCCAGCGAGGATGTGGGGGAGGCCGACCCGCTGGCCCTGGTGGTGGCCGATGCCGCAGCGCGGGCCGTCGAGTTCGTCGGGCTGCCCGAGGCCCAGCTCAACCTGGCCCAGGCCGTGGTGCACCTGGCCTGCGCCCCGAAGTCCAACCGGGTGACCGTGGCCCTCGGCCGGGCGCAACGGGACGTCCGGGAGGCCCCCCGGGGGGACGTGCCCACCCACCTGCGCGACGCCCACTACCGGAGCGCGGCGACGATCGGCCACGGCCAGGGCTACCAGTACCCCCACGACCACCCCGGTGCCCACGTGGACCAGGAGTACCGACCGGCCGCCGTGGCGGGCACCACCTACTACGAACCCAGCGACCGGGGCCACGAGGCCGTGGTCGCTGAACGGCTGCGACGGTGGCGCGCCGGCGAGGCGACAGCTGGGGAGATCGACGGGACCGACGAAGACGCTGGTCAGGAACAGGGAAGTCCGGGGTGAACCGTGCCGGTGACCGGCACCGGCGCACCGAACTGGGCAATACTCGCCCGGTGAGGCCATCAGGAACCCGTTCGCCGGCGGGACGGGCCATCCGGGTGGTGCTCGTCGCCGTCGTCGCGCTCGGTGGTGTCCTGGTCACCGTGGTGCCGGCCGCGGCCGCTCCGGCGTTGGGCACCGGGCCGCGGACGCCGCTCGTGGGGAGCGTGCCCCCGGTGCCCGTCGGCGCCGCCGTGCTCGGGCCGACGGCATCGGCCACGCGGGTCACGGTCGACGTGGTCCTCCGACCCCGTGACCCGGCGTTCCTGGCCGACTTCGCCCGGGCGGTGTCCACGCCGGGCAACCCCGGCTACCACCGCTACCTGCCGGCGGGCCGCCTGGCCTCCGAGTTCGGCCCGACGGCGCAGACGCTGCAGGCCACGAGCGGTTGGCTGGCCACCGCCGGGCTGACCGTCGGTGCGATGTCCGCCGACGGGATGGTCATCCCGGTGACCGGGACCGCCGCCCAACTCGAGTCGGCGTTCACCGTGCCCCTCGTCCAGGCCCGCCTGTCCGACGGTCGCACCGTGCGCCTGGCGACGGAGGAACCGTCCGTCCCGTCCACCCTGGTGCCGTTGCTCCAGGGGGTGCTCGGCCTGTCCGACCAGGCCATCGCCCGACCCCAGCTGTCCGGGGCCACGCCGCTGGTGGCGACGCCCTCGACCGCCGCTCCGGCGGCCGTGCCCGCCTCTGTCGGGCCCCAGGCGTGCGCCGCCATCGCCGACCACGGCGACCCGCGGACGGCGACCGATCTGGCCTCGACCTACGGCCTGAGCTCCCTGTTCGCCGCAGGCAGGACGGGCGCGGGCCAGACCGTCGGCGTCTTCGAGCTCGAGGACTACACCCCGTCGGACATCGCCGCCTACCAGGCCTGCTACGGCACCGACGTCCCCGTCACCACCAGGCCGGTGGACGGCGGCGCCCTGTCGACCGCCCAGGACGGGGAGGCCGCCCTGGACATCGAGGTCGTCACCGGACTGGCCCCGGGTGCGTCCATCGAGGTGTACACGGGGCCGAACGACGGGGCCAACGGACCCCTGGACACGTACCACCAGATGGTGCTCGACGACACGGCCAAGGTCATCACCACCAGCTGGGGCCAGTGCGAGGCGGACATGGGACCCGACACCCAGCTCGCCCAGGCGGCCCAGGACGCCGAGCAGACACTGTTCATGATGGCCGCCACCCAGGGCCAGACGGTCGTCGCCGCCTCGGGTGACGCCGGTTCGACCGACTGCTATCCGTCCGACCGGTCGACGGCAGTCGCCGTCGACGATCCGGCGTCCCAGCCGTACGTCACCGGCGTCGGCGGCACGGTGCTGTCGGGGATCGCGCCGAACGCCCCGACCGAGGTGGCCTGGGGCGCCACCGCCAGCAGCGGCGGTGCCGGCGGCGGGGGGAGTTCGACCACGTTCACGGCGCCCTCCTGGCAGCAGGTGGCGGCGGCGCAGTCGGCCCTGACGTCCTACACCTGCGGGCCGGCGGCCGACCAGCAGTGCCGGGAGGTGCCCGACGTCTCGGCCTCGGCCGACCAGACGTACGGCGACATCATCTACTACGCCGGGAATTGGTACGTGTTCGGTGGGACCAGCATGGCTGCGCCGCTGTGGGCGGCGCTGGTGGCCGACACCGACCAAGGGTGCGCCGACACGGCGGGCCACCTCAACCCCGCGCTCTACGGCGCGGGGGCGGCGGGCTCCTTCAACGACGTCACCCTCGGGGACAACGCCTATCCCGGCCTGGCCGGCGTGACGTCGTTCCCCGCCACCGTCGGCTACGACATGGCCACCGGGTGGGGGAGCCCGAAGGCGCTCGCGCTACTCGACCTGCTCTCGGGTGCGCCCTCGGGGTGCCCGACGGTGACCGGGCTGAGCCCGTCGTCGGGGCCGGCCACCGGCGGGACCACCGTCACCATCACCGGCTCGGGGTTCGGGTCCGGCACGCCGGTGGTCGACATCGGCGGCACCCCCGTGCCCGTGACCCGGACGAGTCCGACGTCCATCCAGGTGGTCACCCCGGACGTCCACACCGGCCGCACAGCGGCCGTCACCGTCACCACGTCCGGGGTGCCGGCAGCCGGCACGAGCCCCTCGGTGGCCGCGTCGCAGTTCACCTTCGTCGCCCCCGAGGTCTCGTCCGTGGTGGCCGACCGCGGCCCGGTCGCCGGTGGCGGAACGGTCGCCATCACCGGGTCCGGGTTCTCGTCCATCACGTCGGTGACGTTCGGGAGCGTCCCGGCTGCCGGCTTCCAAGTGCGCTCGACACAGACGATCGTCGCCACCGTGCCGCCGGGCCCGGCAGCGGGGGGCACCGTGGACGTGGTGGTCACGGGCCAGTCGGGGACCAGTTCCACCGGACCCGCCGACCGCTACACCTACGCCCTGCCCGGCTACTGGATGGTGGCGTCCGACGGCGGCATCTTCGCCTTCGGCGACGCCGGCTTCGCCGGCTCGGCAGCGGACCTGCCGCTCGGCGCGCCGGTGGTCTCGATGTCGCCGACGACGGACGGCCGTGGCTACTGGCTGGCCTCGTCGAACGGGGGCATCTACAGCTACGGTGACGCCGGGTTCTCGGGTTCGTTGGGCGGGCTGTCGCTCAACCGCCCCGTCGTGGGCATGGCCGCCACGCCCGACGGCGGGGGCTACTGGCTGGTGGCCAGCGACGGCGGCATCTTCGCCTTCGGTGACGCCGGCTTCTACGGCTCGACCGGGAGCATGGCCCTCAACCGTCCCGTCGTGGGCATGGCCGCCACGCCCGACGGCCGGGGGTACTGGCTGGTGGCCAGCGACGGTGGCATCTTCGCCTTCGGTGACGCCGGCTTCCACGGCTCGACCGGGAGCATGACCCTCAACCGCCCCGTCGTGGGCATGGCCGCCACGCCCGACGGCGGGGGCTACTGGCTGGTGGCCAGCGACGGTGGCATCTTCGCCTTCGGTGACGCCGGCTTCCACGGCTCGACCGGCGCCCTCAGGCTCAACAAGCCGGTCGTGGGCATGTCGGCCGACCTCACCGGTACCGGCTACTGGTTGGTGGCCAGCGACGGTGGCATCTTCGCCTTCGGTGACGCCCCGTTCTTCGGCTCGACCGGCGCCATCACCCTCAACCGGCCGATCACGGGCATGGCCGCCACCTAGCCACGCCGACCGGCCCCCGGTGTGGGGGCGGGGCGATCTACACTGACCCGATCATGACCACTGGAGAGATCGCCGTCCTGGTGGCCAGCATCGCGTGCGGACTCGCCGTCGTGGGCCTCCTCGTCGCCATCGGATCGCTGCGCCGCGAGGTGGGCCGGTTGGGTGCGCTGGCCGACGAGCTCAAGCGCCAGACGGTGCCGCTGGTGGCCGATGCCCACCGCGTGGTGGACCAGGCGGCCACCGAGATGGAGCGGGTGGGCGCCGTCCTCGACTCGACCGAGTCGGTCCACGCCACGGTCGACTCGGCCTCCAAGCTGGCCTACCGGGCCTTCGCCAACCCGGTCGTCAAGGTCCTCGCCGTACGGGCCGGAGCGGCCAGCGGCATGCGCCGCCTGGCCGCAAGCGCCCCACCCGACCGGGCCGCCGGAGCACACCCGGACCGGAGCCGGTAGCGGTGGCCCGCCGCACCGTGTGGCTCCTCACCGGAGCCGTCGCCGGGGCCGCCTCGTCGCTGTACGCCGAGCGCAAGCTGCGCCGCACCCTGGAGGCGGCGTCCGCCCGCCTGCAGCCCGACGCGCTGGTCACCGAGGTGGGCCGGACCGCCCGACAGGCGGCCCGCAGCACCGGAGGACGGGTGCGCGACGCGCTGGCCACCGGTCGCACGGAGATGCAGCGCCGCGAGGACCAGCTCTGGGCCGACCTGGCTGGGTCCGGAGCCGAGGCCACCCCCGACGGAGCGGTCGCCGTCGACCCGTCCGACGCCCTCGGGTCGGTCGGGTCGACGGCGGGGCCGACGTGGTCGCCGCGCCCGATGCGGCCTTGGCCCACGGCGGACGCGGCCGCCTGCGCCGCCGGTCCCGCAGATCGCCCTCCCACCTGGGCAAGTAGGATTTTCGGTCGTGACCTCCGGCACGGCGCGCGACGCCGACCACCTCCGAGCTGCGTTCACCCGCTTCTTCGTCGAGCGCGGGCACACGGCCGTGGCCTCGG
The DNA here is from genome assembly GCA_963841925.1 of uncultured Acidimicrobiales bacterium. Taxonomy (GTDB): domain Bacteria; phylum Actinomycetota; class Acidimicrobiia; order Acidimicrobiales; family RAAP-2; genus Bog-756. The sequence goes on along the minus strand of CAWJER010000002.1, from coordinate 95,036 downwards.
CCAGCCTCATCCCGCACGATCCGACCGTGCTGTTCACCATCGCCGGGATGGTGCCGTTCAAGCCGTTCTTCCTGGGCGACGAGGTTCCCCCGTGGAAGCGGGCGACCTCGGTGCAGAAGTGCTTCCGGACCGTCGACATCGACATCGTGGGCACCACCCTGCGGCACTGCACCTTCTTCGAGATGCTGGGCAATTTCAGCTTCGGTGACTACTTCAAGGCCGAGGCGATCCCCTTTGCCTGGGAGCTCGTCACCGAGGTGCTCGGCATCGACGGCGATCGACTGTGGGTCACGGTGTACGAGACCGACGACGAGGCCGAGGCCATCTGGCGCGACGTGGTCGGGGTGCGACCCGAGCGCATCCAGCGCCTGGGGGACGACAACTTCTGGAAGATGGGCGACACCGGCCCGTGCGGCCCCAGCTCCGAGATCTTCATCGACAAGGGCCCGGCCTACGGCGCCGACGGTGGTCCGGCCTTCGGCGGATCGGAGCGGTTCGTCGAGATCTGGAACCTCGTGTTCATGCAGTACAACCGAGGCGGCGACGGCGCGACCGAGCCGCTTCCCCGCCCGAGCATCGACACGGGTGCCGGCCTCGAGCGGATCCTCCCGGTGATCCAGGGTGTCGACTCGCTGTACGACACGGACCTGTACGTGCCCATGCTCGAGACGGCCCAGTCGATCACCGGCGCCACGTACGGAGAGGACGAGCGGACCGACGTGGGTCTGCGGATCATGGCCGACCACGGCCGCGCCATGGCCATGCTCGTGGCCGACGGCGTCCTCCCGGCCAACGAGGGCCGGGGATACGTGCTGCGCCGCATCATCCGCCGGGCCGTCCGACGCGCCCGCCAGCTGGGTGTGTCCGGACCCTGCACGGAGCGCCTCGTCGACTCCGCCGTCGACGTCCTCGGCGCCGCCCACCCCGGCCTGGCCGAGCAGCACCACCTGGTCGTCGACGTGGTCGGCCGGGAGGAGGAGGGATTCCTCCGGACGCTGGCCACCGGCTCGGCCATCCTCGAGGAGGTGCTGGCCTCGGGCGACGCCACCGTGCCCGGCGAGGTGGCGTTCCGTCTGCACGACACCTACGGGTTCCCCGTGGAGCTGACCGTGGAGATCGCCGAGGAGGTGGGTTCGAAGGTCGACCTCGAGGGATTCGAGGCGGCCATGGAGCGCCAGCGCTCCCAGGCCCGGGCGGCGGCCCGGTCGGGACGCGCCACCGCCGGCGACGAGGCCTACCGGAGCGTGCTCGACACCGAGGGGACGACCAGCTTCGTGGGCCAGTCCCCGGACGGTTACTCCGCGCCGGCCCGTGTGGTGGCCGTCCTGGTGGACAACGACCCCGATCACGCAGGGCAGGTCGAGGTCTTCCTCGACCGCACCCCGTTCTACGCCGAATCCGGTGGCCAGATGGGCGACATCGGGACGATCGTCACCGAGACCGGCACGGCCTCGGTCTACGACACGGTGTCGGCGCTGCCCGGCCTGACCTCGCACCGGGCGACGGTGACCGGCGAGATCTTCGCCGGCCAGGACGCGCTGGCCAGCATCGACGGGCCCCGACGGGACGCACTGCGCCGCAACCACACCGGGACCCACCTCCTGCACGCCGCGCTGCGGACCGTGCTCGGCGACCAGGTCCGCCAGCAGGGCTCGCTGGTGGCACCGGACCGGCTCCGGTTCGACTTCAGTCACCACGGCGCCGTCGCCCCCGAGGAGCTCGTCGCCGTCACCTCCCTGGCCAACGCCGACGTCCTGACCGACGTACCGGTCACGGTGGAGGAGACCTCCAAGGCCGAGGCCGAGGCCTTGGGAGCCCTCGCCTTCTTCGGCGACAAGTACGGCGAGCGGGTCCGCGTGGTGCGGGCCGGTCCCCACTCGGTCGAGCTGTGCGGTGGCACCCACGTGCGGGCACTCGGCATGATCGGACCGATCACCATCGTCTCGGAGGCCTCCATCGGCTCCAACACGCGCCGTATCGAGGCCGTCACGGGCACGGGCGCCCTCGATCGCATCGCCTCCCGCGAGCACCTGCTGGCCGAGGCGGCGGCCCTGCTGCGGACCGACCCCGAACATGTGGGCGAGGCCATCGAGCGACTGCTGGAGCGCCAGAAGGCCGCGGAAAAGTCGCTGGAGCAGGCGCGTTCCAAGGAGCTCCTGGCCGAGGCCGGATCGCTGATCGACTCGGCGGTCGACGGTGTGGTGGTGGCCCGACGCGACGGGCTCGTCCCCGACCAGCTGCGCGACCTGGCCCAGTCCGTGCGCTCCCAGGGCGGCCTGCGGGTCGTCGTACTCGGCGGCAGCCCCGACGGGACCAAGGCCTCGGTGGCCGTCTCGGTGGCCGCGACCGCCGGCGGCCCCGGTGCGCACGCCGGTGACCTGGTCAAGCAGATCGCCCCGCTGCTCGGCGGAGGCGGCGGCGGATCGCCGGAGGTGGCCGTGGCCGGCGGCAAGGACCCCTCCGGCATCGACCGGGCGCTCGACGAGGCCCGACGCCTCACCGCGGGTGCCTGAGCCGACGGCCCACCGCCCGGGCCGGGCGGTCGGCGTCGACCTCGGTGCGCGTCGTATCGGGATCGCCGTCAGCGACTCGGCCGGCGTGCTCGCCACGCCGAGGGGCACGATCGTCCGCGCTGGTGACCGGGACCGCTACCGGCGGGAGCTGGTCGACCTGGTCCGCGAGGAGGAGGCCGTGGTCGTCGTGGTCGGCCATCCACTGTCGCTCGACGGCACCCGCGGTCCGGCGGCGCTGGCTGCCGAGGAGGAGGCCGAGGCGCTGGGCGGCCTGCTGGAGGGGGACGGCGTGCGGGTCGAGCTCTTCGACGAGCGGCTCACCACCGTCTCGGCCCACCAGGCACTGACCGCGGGAGGGACCCGGGGCCGCGACCAGCGGGCGGTGGTGGACCAGACGGCCGCCGCCGTGATGCTCATGGCCTGGCTCGACGGGCGCCGGGCGGCCGGGTGACCGGGCCGGTCGAGCCGACGGTGGGGCCGGACGGCGGTGCCCTGCGGCCCGTCGTCGGGGACGTCGTGCCCACGACCGACGACGACGCCGTCCCCTACGAGGAGGCGGCGGCCCCCAGGACCGTCGGACCCGCGCCCGGCTCCGGGCCGCCGCGGGCGCAAGCGGCACCCCTGGCGCCTGGCCGCCCTGGCCGTCATCGTCGTGGGGATCCTCGTGCTGGTCGGCGGCTACCTGTGGGTCGACCACGAGGCCAACCCGTCGGGACCGCAGGGGGCCCAGGTCGTGGTCACCGTGCCCGTCGGGTCGGGGGAGAACGCCACCGCCTCGCTCCTGGCGTCCAGGGGGGTGATCTCCAACTCGTTCGCCTTCCGGATCTGGTCCCAGTTCAACAGCCTGCCCGGCATCCGCCCCGGCCCCTACGCCTTCCGTGCCAATTCGTCGTTCGGCGAGGCACAGGCGATCCTGGCCGACGGGCCCAACGTCTTCCCCCTCGTCGTGCCCCCCGGCTTCACCGTGTCCGAGCTCGCCACCCGCGTGGGCCAGCTCCCGGGCCACGACGCCGCCCACTTCGACAAGGCGGCTACCGACGGGTCGGTGCCGTCGCCGTGGCAGCCGGCCGGGGTCACGAGCCTGGAGGGTCTCCTCGCCCCCGGCACCTACCTGGTGCTCCCGGGGGAGACGGACCATCAGCTCCTGGAGAAGATGGTCGACCGGTTCGACGCCCAGGCGGCCCGGATCGGGCTGGCGGCCGGGGCCAGGGACCTCGGCTACTCGTCGTACCAGGTGATCGTCATCGCCTCCATCGTGGAGAAGGAAGGCGTGCTCACCGCCAACATGGGGCCGGTCGCCCGGGTCGTCTACAACCGGCTGGAGCGGGGCATGCCCCTCCAGATGGACTCGACCGTCCTGTACGCACTGGGTCAGGACGGCGGCACGGTGACGAGCGCCGACCTGGCCACGCCCAGCCCCTACAACACCTACCTGAACAAGGGCCTGACGCCCACGCCGACGTGCTTCCCCTCGGAGGAGGCTCTCGATGCCGCCCTCCACCCGCCGGCCGGGTCGTGGCTGTACTTCGTCGTCGTCCAACAGGACGGCACCGAGGCGTTCGCCGACACGTTCGCCGGCCAGCAGGCCAACGAGCGCCTCGCTGCGCAGCGCGGCCTGGGCTGAGCACGGGAGACTGGGACATGGCACGTGGCGGACCCGGCGCGGGCGGACCGGCAGCGGAGGTGGGACCCGTGGCACGCCCTGGGCTGTCGGCGTCCACCAACGTGGTGGGCGTCATCGGGTACCCCGTTGCCCACTCGCTGTCGCCCGTCCTCCACAACACCGCCTTCGCCCACCTCGGAGTCGACTGGGTGTCGGTCGGATTCCCCGTGCGGCCCGGCCGGGCCGCCGCCTCCCTGGCCGGAGCCCGTGAGCTCGGCGTCCGGGGACTGTCGGTGACCATGCCCCACAAGCAGGACGTCGCCGCAGCCGTGGACGCCCGCACGCCGACGGCCGAGCGCCTGGGCGCCGTCAACTGCGTGACTGATGACGGGGGCGTCTGGCTCGGTGACAACACCGACGGGGCCGGCCTGGTGGCCGCACTGGTGAGGGGCGGCCGGTTCGCCCCCGAGGGTCGGCGGTGCCTGGTGGTCGGCGCCGGCGGTGCGGCTCGCGCCGTGATCGCCGCCCTGGGCGACGCCGGGGCGGCGGAGGTCGTCGTGGTGAACCGGACGCCCGGACGCGGGACGGTGGCTGCCGCGTTGGCGGGCCCGGCCGGCCGGGTGGGGACCGAGGACGACGCCGGTGACGCCGACCTCGTGGTGAACGCCACCCCTGTGGGTATGGGCGACGCCGGGGGCGACCCCCGTGGATGGCCCGTCGACCCGGACCTGCTCGGGCCCGGCCAGGTCGTCGTCGACCTCGTCTACCACCCACCGGTGACACCCTGGCTGGCGGCGGCGGCCGGGCGGGGGGCGACGACCCTGAACGGGCTCGGCATGCTCGTCCACCAGGCTGCCCTGCAGATCGAGCGCTGGACGGGACTCGAGGCTCCGGTGGACGCCATGTGGGCCGCCGTCGCCGACCACGGCTGAGGACTCGCCGGAGACGGCGGCGTGCGACCGCCTGCGCCGCCCGGGTCGGTCGGTGGGGGCCGGGTAGCCTGTCTGTCCGGAGCCCCCTGTGACCTACGCCACCGACACCCTCGCCACACGCTCGCGGCACGTGTCCGCCAGGATCGACCCGATCCTGCTCATCACCACCTTCGTCCTCGCCGTCACCGGGATCGTGATGATCTACTCCGCCACCCGGGGCAAGCTGGCCCTGGCCGGCGAGGACCCGCGCTACTACCTGAAGCGCCAGGTGGCGTTCTTCGTGATCTCGCTGGTGGTGCTCGTCGTCATCTCGCTGTTCGACTACCGCCGGTGGGAGCAGCTGGCGACCATCCTCTACGTGGGGATCGTGCTGGCGCTCCTGGCCGTGCTCTCACCGGTCGGCTCGCACGCGCTCGGATCCCAGCGGTGGTTCTCCCTCGGCCCGCTGCAGCTCCAGCCGTCCGAGTTCGCCACCCTGGTGCTCGTCATCGCCATCGCCACCTACTGCGCCCGGCGACCCGAGGGTCTCGAATTCCGGGACCTGGTCCGCATGGTGCTCATGGCCGGACTCCCCATCGTCCTCATCATCAAACAGCCCGACCTGGGCACCGCCATCGTGTGCTCGGTGATCCTGCTGGTGATGCTGGCCGTGGCCGGCATGCCGGGGCGGTACCTGCTGCTGCTGGTGGTGGGGGCGGTGATCGTGGTCCTCCTGGCGCTCAACCTGGGGTTGGTGAAGCACTACCAGATCCAGCGCCTCACCAGCTTCATCTCACCCAACAGTGCCAGCGTCGACGTGACGTACAACGTGAACGAGGCGAAGACGGCCATCGCCCACGGCGGCATCTTCGGGCAGGGGCTGTTCAAGGGGGCCCAGACCAACCTGGCCTACGTGCCCGAGCAGCAGACCGACTTCATCTTCTCGGCGGTGGGGGAGCAGCTCGGCTTCGTGGGGGCGGGTGTCCTGCTCGTGCTCTACGGGGTCCTGGCCTGGCGGATCATGCGGGTCGCCCTCCAGGCGAAGGACACCTTCGGCCGGCTGCTGTGTTCGGGCGTGTTCGCCCTCCTCATGTTCTCCGTGTTCGAGAACGTGGGGATGAACATGGGGATCATGCCGGTGGCCGGGATCCCGCTCCCGTTCCTCTCCTACGGGGGATCGGCGATGATCGGCTTCATGGCCGCCATCGGCATCGTCACCAGCGTGCACTACCGGAGCACCCGGTGACGGATCCCGAGCAGACTCCGTCCGACCTGCCCGATGCCGGGCTGGCCACCGCCGAGCCGCCGGCTGCAGTCGTCGCAGCGGCACCCGTCGCCGTGGCGGTGGAGGGCAGCCCCGGACCCGACGGCCCTTCGACCCCCGACCCGGCGCCCGGGGCGGCGCCGACCCCGTCGGTGGCCGCCGTCGACTTCCGGATGGCCCTGGTGTCGTCGGTGACCCTCGACCTCCCCAGTCAGCACCCGTCGGTGGTGCTGCGCGAGATCGACACCCCGCGCCGCCAGGTGACCTTCTCGATCGGGCTGTCCGATGCCGTGGCCCTGTCCCACGCCCAGCGCAGGATCCCCACGCCCCGTCCGTTGACCCACGAGCTGCTGAGCGGCGTACTGCAGCGCTTCGACATCGACGTCGTGGCCGTCCGTCTGGTCGGGAGGCAGGGGGGCATCTACTTCGCGGAGCTCGACCTGCGGGGCCGCACGGGACGCTCCGTGCTGTCGTGCCGCCCGAGCGACGCGCTGACCCTGGCGCTCCACCAGCCGGTCCAGGTGCCGATCCTGGTCGACGCCCGGCTGCTCGAGCACGACGGCGACGTCGCTCCCGCGGGGTAGGGCGACCCAGGCACCGGTCGGAGGCCCAGGTGACATGCCGTCGGGCATCGGGCCCGTCCGCCCTACCGGCGCCATGGGGTGTGGCCACGGCACCGAGGGGCAGTACACGGTGTGGGCCCCGGAGGCTCGAGGACGGGGCCGCGGGCGGGCTCCCCGTGTCGGCCGCCGGACTCAGCTGCCGGTGAGCAACCGGCGGCGGCGCTCGAGGTCCTCGTCGTACTGTGCCTGCTCACCGGCGTCGACGGCCGCCGAGCCCTCGTCGGAGATCCGCATCAGGAGCGCGACGAGCACGTAGTTGGCGATGAGGGCCGACCCGCCGTAGGACACGAAGGGCAGGGTGATGCCGGTGAGGGGCAGCAGTCGGATGATGCCGCCGATGATGAAGAAGGCCTGGAACCCGATGATGAGCGTGAGGCCGGTGGCCACCAGCTTGGCGAACTCGGACCGTGCCGCCTGGGCGATGCGGAGCCCGGCCCCTACCAGCAGCAGGAAGGACACGACGATCATGGTCGAGCCCATGAGACCCATCTCCTCACCGATGACGCCGAAGATGAAGTCGGTCCTCGACGTCGTGGCGAGGGTGTAGGCGAGGGTGCCGAGCCCGAGTCCCGAGCCCCCGATACCCCCGCTGCCCATCGCGTACCAGGTCTGCACCAGCTGGTACCCGCTGCCGTTGGCCAGACGCCACGGGTCCAGCCAGTCCTCCACCCGGATGTGGGTCTGGCTGAAGTACTTGGAGGAGATGTAGGCGCCCACCGCGAACAGCACCAGTCCGAGGACCAGGTAGCCGGTCCGACCGGTGGTGACCCACAGCAGTCCGATGAAGAGGGTGAAGAGGAGTGCCGAGAACCCGATGTCGTGCTCGAGGCTCATCACCAGGATGGCGAAGGCCCAGGCCAGGGCGATCGGGACCAGGGGCCGCGGATCGAGCACCAGCCGGTTCCCGAACCGGGCCGTCGGGATGGTGAGCAGCTCGCGCTTGTCGGCGAAGTAGGAGGCGAAGAAGATGCACAGCACGATCTTGGCCAGTTCGATCGGCTGGAACTCGAACGACCCCACCTGGATCCACAGGCGGGCCCCGCCGATGTTCGCGCCGAGGCCGGGCACGAGGGGCAGGAGCAGCAGGATCACCCCGAAGCCGAGCAGGAGGTAGCGGTAGCGGTCGAGGTCCCGTGACCTCCGCACGAGGGCCAGCGTGACCACGTAGGCCGCCACCCCCGCCGCCGTCCAGGCGGCCTGGAGCGGTGCGTAGTGCTTGCCCACGCCGAGGTCGATCCGGGAGATGACCACGTAGCCCAGCCCGTTCAGCAGGAAGACGATGGGCATGACCACTGCGTTGGCGTCGGGTACGAAGACCCGGTTGGCGAGGTGGGTCACGCCGCCGAGCAGGAGGATCGAGATGAGCAGGGGGGCGAGGTCGGTCGGGACCCGGGACGTGTTGCCCAGGATCATGAGGACGTAGGCGGCCACGATGATGCCGCCGGCTGCCACCATCAGGCCCAGTTCGGTGCGCCGGCGCGCTTTGACGCCGCGGCGCGCACGGTTCGAGGTGGAGGAACGCAGGGTCAGGGCCGGCACTGGGGCGAGCCTACCGGCGCCCGACGGGTGGACGGGGGAGCGCGGGAGCCGGATCCGGGTCCGGCCGACGGTGGCGGACCGACCGGGATCCGAGCGGGGTACGCTGGGCCGGCGATGAGCCTCCGACGTGCCCGCCCGATCCGACGCCGGACGGCACGGCCGTGATCGACCCGTCGGTGGCCCCCGGCAGTCGGACGGTGGGCGATGGCCCCGGGGACACCGGCACGGCCCGGGCGTTCGGACCCGGCCTGGGGGCACCCGGCCCGGCCGCCACCCCCGACTCGGTGACGGCCCTGGCCGGCCCGTGGGCCGAGGACGTCACCGCGGGCGACACGTCGGGTCCGCCCGGGCGTTTCGCCAACCGCGAGCTGTCGTGGCTCGACTTCGCCGACCGGCTCCTGGACCTGGCCGCCGACGGGCGCCAGCCACTCCTCGAGCGGGCCAAGTTCCTCGCCATCTTCACCGAGGGTCTCGACGAGTTCTTCCAGGTCCGGGTGGCCGGGCTCGAGGACCAGGTGGCGGCCGGGCTCCGCACCCGGTCGCCCGACGGCTTGAGTCCCGGCGAGCAGCTCGAGGCCATCACCCGGCCGGGTGACCGCCCTGGTGGAGCGCCAGAGCCGCGTCTTCGTCGACCACGTGCTGGTGGCCATGACGGCGGCGGGCATCGTGCTGGCGGACTGGCACGAGTTGGAGGAATCGGACCGCCGGCACCTGGACGACGTCTACCAGCGGCTCATCTTCCCCATCCTGACGCCGCTGGCCGTCGACCCCGGGCACCCGTTCCCCTACATCTCGAACCTCTGCCTCAACCTGGTGGTCCGGGTCGTCGACCCGGGGTCGGCCGAGCAGCGGATCGCCCGGGTGAAGGTGCCGCCCCTCCTGCCCCGGTTCGTCGTCCTGCCCGACGCCCGGCGGATCGTGCCCGTGGAACAGGTCATCGCCGCCCACCTCGACAGCCTGTTCCCGGCGATGGCCGTCACCGAGCACCACGTGTTCCGGGTCACCCGCAACGCCGACCTCAGCGTCGACGAGGACGACGCCCAGGACCTGCTGGCCGCGGTGGAGCTGGAGCTGCACCGGCGCCGGTTCGGGCAGGCCGTTCGTCTCGAGGTGGCCTCGGGCATCTCGACCGAGCTGCTCGACATGCTGGTGACAGAGGTCGACGTCCCGGAGGCCAACGTGTTCCTGGCGGACGTGCCCATCGACCTGGGTGGGCTGCGGACCGTCGCCGAGCTGGACCGCCCGGACCTCGCCCCCGAGCAGTGGACCCCCCTGGTGCCGCCCCAGCTGGCCGGGGGAGCCGACCTGTTCGACGTCCTGGCCGAGGGCGACGTGCTCGCTGCACCACCCCTACGAGTCCTTCGCCGCCTCGGTCGAGGCGTTCGTGGAACGGGCGGCCTCGGACCCCGACGTCATGGCCATCAAGCAGACGCTCTACCGGACCGGCTCGGACAGTCCCATCGTCGGCTCGCTGATCAAGGCGTCCCACTCCGGCAAACAGGTGACGGCCGTCGTCGAGCTGCAGGCCCGGTTCGACGAGCGGGCCAACATCGCCTGGGCCCGGGCCCTCGAGGAGGCCGGGGTGCAGGTCGTCTACGGTCTGCGCCGCATCAAGACCCACTGCAAGATGTCGCTGGTCATCCGCCGAGAGGGCGACCGCACCCGCCGCTACTGCCACGTGGGGAGCGGCAACTACAACTCGGTGACCGCCCAGACCTACGAGGACATCGGGCTGCTGACGGCCGATCCCGACATCGGCCATGACGTCGCCGAGGTGTTCAACCTCCTGACCGGGTCCGGGTCGGAGGTCGGCCTCCGGCGCCTGGTCGTGTCGCCGCTGACCACCCGGCCCGAGGTGATCGCCGCCATCGATGCCGAGGCCCGGGCGGGGACCGTCCGGGCGCATCGTGCTCAAGACCAACGGCCTGACCGATCCCGACGTGATCGACGCCCTGTACCGGGCATCGGCGGCGGGCACATCGGTCGACCTCATCGTGCGGGGCCGCTGCAGCCTGCGGGCCGGCGTCCCGGGACTGTCGGAGCGCATCCGGGTCCGCTCCATCGTCGGACGGTTCCTCGAGCACTCCCGGATCTTCCGGTTCGGCGGAGACCAGGGGCGGCCGTTGCGCATCTCGTTCGGCTCACCGGACATGATGGAACGCAACCTCGACCGCCGGGTCGAGGTGATCGTCCCCGTCCAGGACCCCGACATCCAGCGTCGGCTGGTCGAGGTACTGGACGCCGCCCTGGCCGACCAGGCGAACTCCTGGACGCTCGGGGCCGACGGCACGTGGACTCGGGTGGCAGCCCCGGCGCCCGCCGACTCTGGCTTCAGCCTGCAGGATCAGTGCCGAGCAGGGGCGCTCGCGGCACTGCGGCGTCGCCGAGATGCGGCGCAGACCGGGCCGTCGCTGCGTGCGGCGGATCCGTCGGCCGGGCCGGGTGCGTCGCTCGTGGCGCCGCCGGCGCCGGCGGGGCTGCCGGGGCTGCCGGGGCCGGACGCTCTCCCGGCGGGCGCGTCGAAGGCGAGGGTGGCGTGGTGGCGCCGCCTGTTCGGTCGTTCCGGCCGGACGCCGTAGCCACCGCCTGGACGGCGCGGGCCTGGACGGCTGACAGCCGCCGCCGGAGCCGCAGGTGCGCCGAGCGCTGCTCGAGTTCCAGTGAGGCATAGGCCAGGCCGCCGAAGGGGATGGGGAGCCAGAAGTTGACCGCCCGGTAAGCCAGTACGCCCGACAGGGCCTGCCCGTCGGTCAGCCCGAAGCCGGCCAGCATCGTCACCAGGACGAACTCGACCACACCCAGTCCGCCCGGCGTGATGGGGATGGCGGCCAGGATGTTGGCCAGCCCGTAGGCGGTGAGCAGGTCCACGGGGGAGATGAAGTGGCTGAATGCGGCCACGAACACCCAGAGCGAGGCGGCGTCGAGGAGCCAGTTGGCGGCGGCCCAGCCGCCGGCCCGCCACAGCAGGGGGCGGTCGTCGACCAGTACGGCGAATCGCTTCGCCAGGCGTTCCACGAGGGACGTGAACCGGTCGGCGTCGACGTAGCGGATGTGGCCGGACACACTCCGGATGACCCGGCTGGCCCGCTCCTGACCCCGGGTGAGCAGGTAGAAGAGGCCTCCGAAGGCACCGAGCAGGATCACCCCGACGGCGGCGGCGACCAGCACCAGGATGGACGCCGATGTCGACCCGTGGCCATGGAGGCCGGCGGGTACCCGGAACCCGTGCATGACCAGGAACGCCACCAGGGAGAGCCAGAAGATGACGTTCAGCACGACGGCCGATCCGATGCCCTGCGTGCCGAGGGCGAACCCGGTGTCGGCGCCGGTCACGCCGGACTGGGTCAGCAACCGGTAGCCGAGGGCCGCGCCGGGTGCGGTCCCGCCGGGCGAGACGTGGCTGAGCGCGAGGGTGGAGAGATTGATCCGGAACAGTCGGAACCGGGACGGGCCCCCGGCGGGCAGCACCGAGTGGGTCAGCTGCGCGTAGGCGGCCAGTGCGGCGATCTCGAGCAGGACGCCGAGCGCCAGGTAGGCGACGTTGATGTGGGTGAGGGCGCTGACCTGGCTGCGGTGGCTGGCCACCAGCGGAAGGGCGACGTAGAAGACGAACAGGAAGGCGAGGAGGGTTCCGACGCTGACCCGTACCTCACGGCGCACGAAGGGCCCGCGGTGCCACCACCGTGCCCGCCGGGCAGCCGCCGCCGGTTCCTCCTGCGGCACGTCTCCCGTCGTGGCCTCCATCGCCCCCATGTTGGCACGGCGCGACCCGCCGGACCTGTAATGCTGAGGGCGTGGCCGACCCGGACGACCAGCTCGACGACGGCGTGGAGACGCCGACGGTGGTCGTGACCGAGTCCCCGGCGGACCGCCTCGACCGGGACGTCGGGCCGGCGGCGCCCCGCCGGGAGCGACTGTTCGCCGCAGCCTCGGCCCGGGGCGTGCCCCTGCGCACCATCCTCGCCGTGGACGCCGTGGTGATCGCCACATGGGTGCTCTACCGCCTCCTCGGCCGCCTGCGCGAGGTGATCCTGTGGGTGCTGATCGCCGCCTTCATCGCCCTGGTGCTCAACCCGGCCGTCGCCGTCCTGCAGCGCCACCGGTTCCGGCGTGGGGCGGCGGTCGGCGTCGTGTTCGCCAGCGCCGTCGTCGTGTTCGCCGGGCTGCTCGCCCTGTTCGGCTACCCGCTGGTGAACTCGCTGACCCGGGTGGCGGAGCGTCTCCCCACCATGGTCGACCAGGTCCAGCGGGGGCATGGGTGGCTGGCCCACACCCTCCAGCGGTTCCACCTGCTCACCTGGGTGCAGAAGAACGCACCGAAGCTGAAGCAGTACGCCCACAACCTCGGCAAGCCGGCCCTGTCGGTGGGGGCCAACCTGTCCAAGGCCGTCATCTCGACGATCGTGGCCCTCACCACCATCGCCTTCCTGTCGCTGTTCATGCTCCTCGAGGCGCCGGCGCTGCGCCAGGGTCTGCTCGGAGCGATGAACCCCAAGCTGCGCGAGACGGTCGCCGACGTGTCGGCCACCGTCTCGCGGTCCGTCACCGCCTACGTGCTCGGCACCGTCGCCATGGGGCTGCTCTTCGGTGCCGTCATCCTGGTGACCATGGTGCTCCTGGGCGTCCCGTTCGCCCTCCTGATCAGCCTGTGGGTGGCGCTGGTGGCCATGATCCCCCTCGTCGGTGGCCTGATCGCCGGGGTGCCGGCCGTGGCGCTGGCGGCGCTCCACTCCCCGACGGCCGGAGTGGTGACCCTGATCGTGTTCATCGGTTTCCAGCTGGTGGAGAACCACTTCATCTATCCGGTAGTGATGAGCCGGACGGTCCGGATGAACCCGCTGTGGGTGCTGCTGGCGGTGCTCATCGGAGCCAACCTGGGCGGCGTGTTCGGGTCGACGCTCGGCGCCCTGACCGGCGCGCTGGTGGCCATCCCGGTGGGCGGTGCCATCCAGGTGGTCTTCCGCGAGGTGTGGGTTCGGACCCGGGCCCAGCCCGCCGGGTCGGGCCCGGTCGATGGAGCCTCTGAACTGGGAGAACGCCAGTCAGCGCCCGACAGATCGCCGACCGGCGCCCGATAGTGGACCGTGGTCGGTCGTCCCGTAAGCTGTTCCGATGGATGTCCTGGTGGTGCTGCCCACCTACAACGAGTCGGAGAACATCGACCGCGTGCTGCGTCGGATCCGCGCCTCCCTGCCGGACGCGACCGTCCTGGTCGTCGACGACGGGAGCCCTGACGGGACGGCGGACACCGCCGAGGTGCTGGGCAAGGAACTCGGCGGTGTCGAGGTCCTGCGGCGCGCGTCCAAGTCGGGGCTCGGCAGCGCGTACCGGGCCGGCTTCCGGTGGGGACTCGACCGCGGCTTCGACGCCTGTGTCGAAATGGATGCCGACCTCTCGCACTCGCCCGAGGCGCTGCCGTCTCTCGTTGCCCCCCTGGCCGGCGGCGAGGAGCTCGTCATCGGGTCCCGGTACGTTCCCGGCGGGGTGATCCCGAACTGGGCGTGGCACCGGCGGCTGCTCTCCCGCGGGGGCAACATCTACGCCTCGACGCTGCTGGGCCTGGGCGTGGCCGACGCCACCGCCGGGTTCCGGTGCTATTCGGCCTCGCTGCTCGAGCGGATCGACCTCGACCAGGTCCGGGCGGAGGGCTACGGGTTCCAGATCGAGATGACGTACGCGGCCCGGCGGGCCGGCGCCCACATCCTGGAGGTCCCCATCAGCTTCGTCGACCGGGTGGAGGGTGAGTCCAAGATGTCGGCCTCCATCGTGGTCGAGGCGCTCGGCCTGGTGACCCTGTGGGCACTCCAGCGCCTGGTGGGCTCGACCGCGGACAGCCCGAGGTCGTCCGCGCCTGAGGCGCCGAACGTGACGGATTCCCTGCGCGTCCTCGTCGTCGACGACGAGCCCTACATCACCGACGTGCTGTCCTCGGCCCTGGTGTTCGAGGGCTTCGCAACCGAGGAGGCCGCCACGGGTGCCGAGGCCCTGGACAAGGCCCGCCGGGGCGGCTTCGACTGCATCGTGCTCGACGTGATGCTGCCCGACGGGGACGGATTCGCCGTCTGCCGGACGCTGCGCGACGAGGACGACGCCACACCCGTGCTGTTCCTTACCGCCCGCGACGCCGACGCCGACAAGCTCGAGGGCCTGGCTCTCGGTGACGACTATGTGACCAAGCCCTTCAGCATCGACGAACTGGTCGCCCGCATCCGGGCCGTGCTGCGGCGGTCAGGTGGGACGAACGGTCCATCGTGGTCGGGGGTGACGCCGCCGGCTCCGCTACGCCGACCTGGTGGTCGACCTCGACACGCACGAGGCGTGGCGCGGCGACCGCCCTCTCGAGCTGACGGCCACCGAGTTCCGCCTGCTGGCCTGTCTGGCCGCCAACCCCCGGCGGGTGATGTCCCGTTCCCAGATCCTCGACGAGGTATGGGACGAGGGATTCGAGGGGGAGTCGAACATCGTGGAGATCTACATCTCCTACCTCCGCAAGAAGGTCGACACGCTGGGACCACCGCTCATCCAGACGGTCCGCGGGGTGGGCTACACGCTCCGCGAGTCACGCCCGTGAACCTGCGCAGACGCCTGGTGGTCACGATCGTCTCCGTGGTCGCCATCGGCCTCGTGGCCGTCGACATGATCGCCCTGACCTCGCTCCACTCGTTCCTGTACGGGCGCGTGGACAGCCAGTTGAACTCGGCGGCGCACGAGGTGTCCGGGCTGGTCCGCAGGTCGACGGTGACGGGCCGGCCCGTCACCGCCGCGGAGGTGCGCGAACGGGTCAGTCCCGACGTGTACGTCCTGCTGCTCGACCCGGCGGGCTCCCGGACCGTGACGGCGCCGTCCGGGACGCGGCTCCAGGCCGACCCCCCTCCGGTCCTGCCCGAACCACTTCCGGTGCGGCCACTGTCGGCGACCGCCGACATCGACGAGCCGTCGCAGGCCTACCGTCCCGCCTCCAGCGCGGTCACCGTCGACTCCTCGGTCCGGACCGGCCGGAACCACCACAGGGCGACGGGCCCCCAGTACCGCCTGTTCGCCGTGTCGATCCCGGGGCGGACGGTGGTCGTGGCCACGCGGCTGGACTCGGTGACGGCCACGCTGAACTCGCTACGGGCCGTACTGGTGGCCCTGACGTTGGGCCTGCTCGCGCTGCTGATGGTGGTCATCGCCGTCATCGTCCGGCGCGGGCTGCGGCCGCTCGAGGACATGTCACGCGCGGCGGACGCCATTGCCGCCGGGGACCTGACCCGCCGGGTCCAACCGAGCGACGGCACGACCGAGATCTCGCGCCTCGGGCGCGCCCTCAACGGGATGCTCGGCGAGATCGAGACGGCATTCGCCCAGCGCGCCGGGTCCGAGGAGCGGCTCCGCAGTTTCCTGGCCGATGCCTCCCATGAGCTGCGCACGCCGTTGACCTCGATCCAGGGCTACGCCGAGCTGCTCCGCAAGGACGCGCTACCCGACGACGAGGCACGTGACCGGGCGCTCACCCGCATCGAACAAGAAGCGGCCCGCATGGGTGTGCTGGTCGGGGACCTGGCCGTGCTGGCCCGTGCGGGCGAAGGGCCGGTTCCCCAGCTGGTCCGGGTGGACCTCGCCGGTGTGGCGGCCGCCGTGGTGGACGACGCCCGCATGATCGACCGGTCGCGCCCACTCGACCTGGACAGGTCGGGTCCGGTGCCGGTACGGGCCGATCCGGCCCGTATGGAGCAGCTCGTCCACAACCTGGTCGACAACGCCCTCACCCACACCCCGTCGGGGACCCCGGTGGCGGTCAGGGTGGCGGCCGAGGGAGACCGTGCCGTCCTCGAGGTGCGGGACAGCGGGCCGGGTCTCGGACCCGAGCAGGCCGAGCGCGTGTTCGACCGGTTCTACCGGGGAACCTCCGCCTCCCGTGACGGCGGGTCGGGGCTCGGGCTCTTCATCGTGGCCAGTCTGGCCCGCACCTTCGGTGGCGAGGCCACGGTTGTGTCCGTGCCCGGGCACGGCTCCACGTTCAGCGTCGTGCTCCCGCTCGACCTCGTCGCCCGGCCGGGCGACGAGGTCGGCGCAGGCCCGGAGCCAGCGGCCGCCCCCCCGACCGTCGTCCGGAACGGGGCGGTGGCTCCGACGGGACCGGCCGCAGGGGCAGCCCGTCGGTGATCGTGGCCGGTCTGGCGACGATCGACCGCGGCACCGGTGCCCCGGTGCTCCTCCTGCACGGTCAGCCGGGGACGGGATCGTCGTGGGGCCCGGTGACCGACCTGCTGTCCACGCGATTCCGGGTGCTGGCCCCGGACCGCGTCGGGTACGGCGAGTCGGCCGGCGAAGCCCGGGGCCTGGCCGCCAACGCCGAACTCGCCGCCCGGCTGCTCGATGTGCTGGGTACCGGGCCGACGACGGTGGTCGCCCACAGCTGGTCGGGCGGGGCGGCGGTGCTCCTGGCCGACCGCCGCCCCGACCTGGTGAGCGGGCTGGTACTGGTCGGGGCGGCGTGCACCCCGGACAGCCTGGATCTCGCGGATCGGCTCCTCGCCCGTGCCGTGGTCGGCGATGCGCTCACAGTGGCCGGTCTCGTCGCCCTGGGCGAGGTGCTCCCGCGGGTCCGGCGGCTCGCCCCCCGGGTACCCGAACGGTACCGCGACCAATTCCGTGCCGTACTGCCCGACCAGGGGGTCCTGGGCGGCGAACGTGGGGCGCTCGGCCGTCACCGCCGCACGTTCGTGGTCGAGCAGCGGGCGCTGCTCGACGAGCTGCCCGGAGTGACGGACGCCCTCGGGCGCGTCGGGGTCCCGAGCGCCGTGGTGGCGGGGGAGTGGGACATCGTGGTCCGTCCCTCGGCCGCCCGCACGCTGGCCCGGGCGATCCCGGGCGCCGAACTGGTGGAGCTGGCGCGGGCCGGGCACTTCGTCGCCCGCGACACACCCGAGGCGTTGGCCGCGGTGGTCGCACGCGTGGCGAGCCTCAGCCCGTAGGAGCGGTGTCGAACGTGACGCCCGGGGCCAGGGCGTCGAACACGGCCCGGAGCTTGAGCCCGGTCTCGAGCAGCTCGGTATGGGGATCGGATCCGGCCACGATCCCCACCCCGGCGGTCATGTGGACGGTGTCCCCGTCCACCGTCATCGCCCGGATCCCGACCATCCAACGGCCGTCCCCGTCCCCGTCGACCCAGCCCACCGGCCCCGCGTAGGTGCCCCGAGGACCGGCCTCGAGGTGGCGGATCAGGTCGGTGGCCTCCGTGCGGGGCACACCCGCCACCGCCGGTGTGGGGTGGAGTCGGGCCACGAGGTGCAGGGCCGTCGGCACCCCGCCGAACGGGTCGGGCCGCAACGTGCCCTCGATGGAGGTGCCGAGGTGGGTGATGGTGTGGAGGTGGACCAACTCGGGCCGGTCGGGCACGAGCAGCCCGTCGGTCACCGGCGCCAGTTCGGCCCGGACGGCGTCGACGACCAGTCGGTGCTCCTCGCCGTCCTTGACCGAGTCGAGGAGGGCGGCGGGCAGCCCGCCGTCGGGGTCGTGGACCCGGTCGGTGGTCCCGGCCAGCGGCCGGCTCCGGACCTGACCGGCTTCCCGCTCCACCAGCAGCTCGGGGCTGGCCCCCACGAACTGCCCGTCGGGGGCGGGCATGCTGAAGACGGTGCAGCTGGGCTCGAGGACGGTCCAGCGTCGGAGCAGATCGGGCACGTCCACCTCGGCGGCGAGCTGCACGTCGACGGAGCGGGCGAGCACCACCTTGACCACGTCGTGACGCCCGATGGCGGCCACGGCGACGGCCACGGCGCGCTCGAACTCGTCGTCACCCGAACGGGGAGTCACCACCGGTTGGTCCTGCCTGCCGGCGCCGGCGGTGTGCGCTGCCGCCCGGGTGGCGAGCCGGGTGCGCAGGTCCCGGGCGGCACCGGCGTCGTCCGGGTCGGGCAGCCCGGCCCCGGTGGTGTCGACCACCGTCACCCATTCGACGCCGTCGGACCGGCGGACGTAGAGGAGCTCGGGGACGACGAGTTCGGCCGCTGCGGTGCGGTCGAAGGGGAGGGCACCGAAGGCGACCACGGCATGCCCGGCGCCGCCTACCCCGGTGCCGAGGCGGTCGTCGCATCGGATGCCGGCGAGGGTGGCCGTGGCGGCGTCGACCCCGGGGGTGTCGTCCAGCCCGCCGGGGAGGTCGAGCACCAGCGCCCGGCCCAGCCCGATCTGGACGCGGTCACCGTCGGCCCACACGATTCCGGTGGCGCCGGCCAAGGCGAAGGGTTCGAGCGGGGACCCCGGGGGGAGGCGGAACCGCACGGCCGTCGGTCGGGCGGCCGTGGGCACGTCGTGGACGCCGGCGGCGTCCGGGAGGGTGCGCGTGGTCACGGTCGTCCGCTCCGGGTGGCGGTGATGAGCTGGCTCAGACCGCCCGACAGGCCGCGACGGTTGACGGACGAGAACCCGGCCTCGGCCAGCAGCGCCCGCAGTTCCCCGGTGGACGGCAGGTAGGCCGTCGACCTGGGCAGGTACCGGTACGCGGCGCGGTCGGACAGGAGCCCGCCGATGATGGGCACCACGTGGCGGAACCAGATGCGGTGGCCGGCACGCAGCAGTCCGGAGTCGGGCTCGGACACCTCGAGCAGGCTGATGCGACCGCCCGGCCGCACGACCCGGCCGAATTCGTGGAACACGGCGGCCAGGTCGGTGAAGTTGCGGAGGGCGTAGCCGCACGTGACCCCGTCGACGGAGCCTCCGGCCACGGGCAGCGCCGCCCCGTTGGCCTGGGCCAGGGGGACACCCGTGCGGTTGGCCTCGAGCATCCCCCACGACAGGTCCATGCCGAACGGGCGGTAGCCGCCGGCCCCGAGGAGCTTGAGGAAGTCGCCGGTCCCGCAGGCGAGGTCGAGCACGGTCGAGCCGGGGGGCAGCCCGAGGGCCCGAAGCGACTGTTTGCGCCACCGGACGTCGAGCCCGAACGTCATCGTCCTGTTGACGAGGTCGTAGCGGGGGGCGATGGCGTCGAACATCGTCCGGACGAGCTCGGTCTTGGCCTCGCCGGTCGGAAGATCGGCGGCACGGGCACGGGCGGCCGATGCGAGGGAGACGGTGGCGGAGGGGCGTGACGCCGCGCCGCCGGGAACGGCGTCGCGACCGGGGTCGACCGTCATCGGGCCACCCGGTCGGTCGCCGACCCGGCGAGGGAGTCGACGGGCCCGGGCTCACCACCGTCGGCCCCGACGCGCTCCCACACGGCACGTCGCTCCTCATCGGACCCGACCCGTTCGACGTGCTCGAGGGCGACCCGGACGAGTGTGCGGGTGAAGTGGTGGCCGACCAGGGTGTTGACGGCGGGGAGCAGCTCGGCGTACGCCTGCAGCAGTCCGTCGACCGCCGGGTCGCCGGTGGCGCCCACCGGGAGGCCTTCGCCGGGATGGGCGAGGGCGTCGGGCAGGCTCCCGTGGCGCAGCGGCTCGCGCACGTGGCGGGCGAACAGGTCGACCGCCGTTCGGGCCACGTCCTCGGTGGCCTGGTTGTGCCGCCGGGCCAGCTCGAGCAGGTCCGAGAGCGGGATGCCCCATTCGAGCAGCAGTAGTCCGGCCCGGGAGGCGGCCACGTCCTCCTCCGTGTAGCGCTCCTGGCCGCCCACGCGGGTGGGGACCAGGAGGCCCTCGGCCTCGATGGCCTTGACCAGAGCGAGGGGCATGCCTGTCGCCTCGGCCAGCTCGGTGAGCGAGTAGGTGACGTCGTCTCCGGCCACCGGTGCAGCGTCCTCCGCCCGGGGCGCGAGGGTGCGCTCGACATCGACGTCGACGTCGACGTCGATGTCGACGAGCTGTGCGATCCAACCACCGGCGGGAGCCCCGACAGCTGTCCCAGCAGGGCCTCGTCGGCGGCGTCGAGCTCACCGGTCACCAGCCGGGCGATGGTGGCCAAGGTGAATCCGCGCTGTTGCAGTGCGCGGATGCGGTTGAGCCGCTCACGGTGCTCGTCGCGGTACCAGGCGATGCGACCCTCGCGGCGGGGCGGCTCGAGGAGTCCCTTGCTCTGGTAGTAGCGGATGGTGTCCACGGACACGTCGGCCTGTGCCGACAGCTGCTCGACCCGCATCTCCATGGCACCACTCTAGGAGTAGTTGCTCGTATCGTCGGAGCTGGGTGTGGGAACCCTACCTGACCTGGGGTTCCACCTCGCCGTGGCGCCGGGCGCCTGAGGCCCGGTCGGCGGTTCAGGCGTAGTAGCGGTAGACGACCTGGGCCACGCAGCTGGGCTTGGGCGCGCCGTCGGTCTCCAGGGTGATGTCGAGCACGACCTGCACCCCGCCGGCCACGTCCTCGACCTCGGCCACGGCCACGCCGAGCCGCAGCTTGCTGCCGACCATGACCGGCGACGGGAAGCGGACCTTGTTGCAGCCGTAGTTCACGCCCATCGAGATCCCCTCGACGTGGAGGACCTCGCCCAGGAAGACGGGGGCCAGGGCCAGGGTGAGGTAGCCGTGGGCGATGGGTCCGCCGAAGGGGCCCTTGGCCGCAGCCTCGGGATCGACGTGGATCCACTGGTGGTCACCGGTGGCATCGGCGAAGAGATCGACCTGCGCCTGGTCGACGACGTGCCACTCGCTGTAGCCGAGGTGGGTCCCCACGAGGTCCTTGAACGATTCGATGCCGTGCACGGTGGTTGCCATGGCCCCGACTGTAGGTGAGGCCGCCGGCGGCCACCAGCGGACGCCGCCGGCAGTGAGGGCCGCCTACGCCCGGGCCACAGTGGCCCCTCACCGGGACCCGGTCGGTACGATCGTCGGCGTGTACGAGGAGCACCACCATCGCAACATCAGTGGAGGAGGCGCCCGGGCCGCCGTGTTCGGCATCAGTGACGGCCTGGTATCCAACGTGTCGCTGATCCTCGGCATGGCGGGCGCCCACTCGAGTGCCGGAGCCGTCCGGCTCGCCGGCATCGCCGGGATGATGGGCGGTGCCTTCTCCATGGCGGCGGGGGAGTACGTGTCGATGCGGGCCCAGTCCGAGCTCATGGAGCGCGAGCTCGACGTCGAGCGGCGAGCCATCCTCGCCGACCCCGAGGACGAGCGACGGGAGCTTGCCGCGCTCTACCGCAGTCGGGGGATCGAACCCGACCTGGCCGACGAGCTGTCGGGCAAGATGATGCGCAACCCGGACCTGGCCCTCGAAACGCATGCACGCGAGGAGCTGGGGTTCACCCCGGGTCAGACCGGCAAGCCGGTCCAGGCGGCGGCCTCCTCGTTCGTGATGTTCGCCATCGGCGCCCTTGTCCCGCTGCTTCCGTGGCTCTTCACGACCGGTACGCCCGCGCTCCTCTGGTCGATCGGGCTCGCCGCGGTCGCCTCGTTCGTCGTCGGCACCGCCCTCTCGTTCTTCACCGGCAGGTCGTGGCTGTGGTCGGCGACCCGTCAGTTACTGATCTCGGCGGCGGCGGCCTCGGTGACCTACTCCATCGGCCACCTGGTCGGCACCGGCTGACGCCGGAGCGCAGGGGGCCCCGGGCCCGGTCGGAGCGCTCACCGGCCCACGGCTGGTGGAAGGTCGGCGACGTAGGAACGGTCCACGTGGTGGGTGGTGAAGCCCAGCGAGGCGTACAGACCGACGGCGGCGGCATTGGCCGAGTCGACGTAGAGCATCCCGGTCGTGAGCCCCCGGGCCGACCACAGCCAGTCCAGCCCGGCCCGCGTCAGCAGCCGGCCGAACCCACGCCCGTGGAAGTCGGGGTCCACGGAGATGACGTAGATCTCACCGAGCGGCGGTCGGGTGCGCCCGTGGACCTTCGTCCAGCAGGATCCGGCCATGCGGCCGTCGACGTCGAGGACCCGGAACCCGTCCGGATCGAACCAGGACTCGGACTCTCGCGCTTCGATGGCGGCCAGGTCCCAGTGACCCTGCTCCGGATGTCCGGCGAACGCCCGGTTGTTGGCGACGATCCAGGCGGCCTCGTCCTGACCCACGCGGAAGGGACGGGTGGCGGACACCGCCTTCACCACTGTCGGAGGCAGGGGGAGGGGACAGCGGAGCTGGATCACGTCCCGCTCGCGTTCGAAGCCCCGGGCCCCGACCCGGGCGTCGTCGTCGGGCCCGGCGTGCGTCACCCACAGCCGGAGGCGACCACCACCCGACGCCCGGAAGGCGGCGATCGTCGCGTCGAGGAGTCGGCCGGCCAGTCGGGCCCCGACGGCCCCGGCGGGCAGGACCACCACCTCGCCGCTCGAGGCGTACCTGTCACCCTCGTCGTCCACCTGGGCATAGCCGACGAGGCGGTGGTCTTCGGGGTCCCGCGCCCCGGCGGCCAGGAACCCGCCTCCCGTCCCCGCTGCCGCCAGCGCCAGCGCCCGACGCCGGGCCTCGCTCAGACCCTCGACCCCGGTGGCCCGGTCCACCCGGTCGAGCAGGTCGCTGACGTCGTCGAGGAGGTCGGCTACGGCAGCGTCCACCACCTCCACCCGGGCGTCGTCCATGGCGCAGAACCTACCGGTAACCTCCGCCCATGGCCCGACCCCGCACGCCGGCCGGTAGGGCCCGGGAGGCGAATGTCCGGCTCGGGCGGCTGTTCCCCGGTAGCGCCGCCGAGCTGTGTGCGCTCGACCATGCCGACCCGTTCCAGCTCCTGGCCGCGACCATCCTCTCGGCCCAGTGCACCGACGAACGGGTCAACCGGACCACGCCGGCACTGTTCGCCCGCTTCCCGGACGCTGCGGCGTTGGCCGTGGCGGAACCCGCGGAGGTGGAGGCGCTCGTCCGCCCCACCGGCTTCTTCCGGGCCAAGACCCGCAGCCTCCTCGGCATGGCGCGTGCGGTGCGTGACCGTTTCGGTGGCGAGGTGCCGCGGCGGATGGCCGACCTGGTCGCGTTGCCCGGCGTGGGTCGAAAGACCGCCAACGTGGTGCGCAGTGTGGCCTTCGACCTTCCCGGCCTGCCCGTCGACACCCACGTCCAGCGACTCTCGATCCGACTGGGCCTGACCACCGAGACCGACCCGGTGAAGGTCGAGCACGTACTCGACGCCATGGTGCCGGCGGGCCAGCGGGGGACGTTCAGCCTCCGGCTGATCCTCCACGGTCGCGCCACCTGCCGGGCCCGTTCGCCCCGGTGTGTGGACTGCGTGCTCGCCGACTTCTGCCCTTCGGCGCCGCTGGGCGGAACGCCGGTGGCGTCGGGCCCACGGATCCGGTCCACACCGCCGTCCTGATGTAAAGGGCTGTGGCACGTCCCCTGGAAACAGGTGTTCTGAGGAGATTGAAGATCGTCGTGAAAGGGTCGTTGCACGATTGAAAATCGCGGAAGCGTACCTGTTGACTACTAAAATCCGTGCCACCTGGTAAAAAATCCGTAATTGCTCCCCTTCATGACTGGAAACTTCCGGCGAATTGTGATGTGCTGTCTAGCGGACCAGTTCCCGCCAACTGGTCCCTTCGAGTAGGGATCGGGATCCGCCGCCCGACCTACTTGCGCGAAGGCACCCTTCGGGGTGCCTTCGCCGCGTCCGGGCACAGGTCGGGTCGGCTGCCCGACCGGTCGGCTCACCTGCGCACGAGCTCGGGGGCGGCCACGGTCCCCACTCGGCGCGGCCTGACTCACCGGCGACCGAGGGCGAGCGCCAGACGTGTCAGTCGACGGTTGGCGCTGGCCAGGGAGCGCTCGATGGCGAAGAGCTCACGTGCGGTCTCCTCGTCCTTGGCGGTGTCCGCCGCCTCGGCGTGCACGGTCACCCTGCGGGTCAGTTCGTCGAGGGCGGTGGCGAGCGAGGACAGTTCTGCGGAGCTGGCGGGCATCGGACGATCATGGCATCGCCGACGCGGCCCGTCGTCGCGCCGGTGCACCGGTCGCCGGTGCACCCCCGGGCCCGGCCCCGGCAGGGAGTGCGTCGACAGGGTTCCGGTAGCATCGACGGACCATGGCCCTCCGTCGACTCGATCTGCGTGGCTTCTCCGGCGACCGCCGCCAGCTGACCGATCTGCTGCCCCGCCCGGTCGACGAGCAGGACCGGTCGTCCGAGGCGGTGGCGGCCATCATCGCCGAGGTGCGCGCCGGCGGGGACGCCGCGCTCCGTGCCTGCACGGCCCGGTTCGACCACGTCGACCTCGACGAGCTCCGTGTCCCGGCCCACGAGATCCAGGCCGCCTTGAACCGCATCCCACCGGCGCTCCAGGAGGCGCTCGACGTCGCCCACGACCGGATCCTCGCGTACCACGCCCACGAGGCCGGTGACCTGCCCGACGACTTCGCGTCGGGTGGGATCACCGTGCGCCACCTCGTGCGGCCGGTGGACCGGGCCGGGTGCTACGCGCCCGGCGGGCGGGCCCGCTACCCGTCGACCGTGCTGATGTGCGCCGTACCGGCCCACGTAGCCGGTGTCGAGGAGATCGTGCTGTGCGTGCCGCCGGGGCCCGACGGGAGCGTGGACGACGCCACCCTGGCCGCCGCCGCCGTCGCCGGGGTGACCGAGGTCTACCGGGTGGGCGGGGCGCAGGCCGTCGCCGCCATGGCCTACGGGACCGAGAGCATCGGCGCCGTCGACCTGATCGTCGGCCCCGGCAACCGCTATGTGGCCGAGGCCAAGCGACAGGTGTCGGGCGTGGTCGGCGTGGCCTCCGCCTTCGCCGGGCCGTCCGAGGTCGTGGTGATCGCCGGGCCCGACACGCCGCCCGAGTACGCCGCCATCGATCTCGTCGTCCAGGCCGAGCACGGGCCCGACGGCCTGGCGTGGCTCGTCACCTGGTCCGAGGGGATCATCGACGCGGTCAGCGACGCCGTCGACCGCATCGTGGCCGACTCGCCCCGCCGGGCCGACCTGGAGGCGACGCTCGACGCGGGGGGCTGGGCCGTCCTGGTCGACGGGCCGAAGCAGGCCGCGGCCGTGTCGAACGTGGTGGCTCCCGAGCACCTCGAGCTCCTCACGAAGCAGGCGGATTCGGTCCTGGTCCACATCCGGTCGGCAGGAGCGATCTTCCTCGGCACGAACGCGCCGGCCAGCATCGGCGACTACCTGGCCGGCCCCAACCACGTGCTTCCCACCAACCGCACGGCCCGCTTCGCCAGCTCGCTGCGGGTCGACGATTTCCGCAAGCACATCCACGCCGTCCGGATCGATGACGAGGCGCTGCGTACGCTCGGTCCCCACGTGGTCACCCTGGCCGAGACCGAAGGCCTGCCAGCCCATGCCCAGTCGGTGCAGCTCCGATGGCGGGGGTAGGGAAGCGGGGAGGTCTCCCCGCCGTGCGTCCCGACCTCACCGCCCTGGTGGGCTACCACTCGGCCCAGGTGGCGGTCGACGTCCGGCTCAATACGAACGAGTCGCCGATGCGGCCGCCTGCCGCGTGGCAAGAGGCGCTGGTCGAGGCCGTCGGCAAGATCGACTTCCACCGCTACCCCGATCGGGAGGCCACCGCGTTGCGGAGTGCCCTGGCCGAGAGCCACGGGGTCGGGCTCGACGAGGTCTTCTGTGCCAACGGGTCGAACGAGGTGCTCCAGTGCCTGCTGCTCGCCTACGGCGGGCCGGGCCGGAGGATCGCGCTCTTCGAGCCCACGTACACGCTGCACGCCCACGTCGCCCGGATCACCGGCACGGAGGTGGCGGCCGGAGGCCGCCGGGACGACTTCGCCCTCGACCTCGACGAGGTGGCCCGGGTGGTGACCGGATCGGATCCTGTGCTGACCTTCCTCTGCTCGCCCAACAACCCGACCGGTCGGGCCGACTCGCCCGAGGAGATCGCCACGGTCGCACGCCAGGTGCCCGGCCTGCTCGTGGTGGACGAGGCCTACGGCCAGTTCGCGCCGTCGTCTGCGCTCGAACTGCGGACGGCCGACCCGGAGGGCACCCGCCACGTGGCGGTGGTGCGCACGTTCTCCAAGACGTGGTCGATGGCCGGCGCGCGCCTCGGGTACCTGGTGGCCGATCCCGAGGTGGTGGCCGCCTGCGAGCTGGTGGCGCTGCCCTATCACCTCGATACCGTCACGCAGCTGGCGGGGCGGCTGGCGCTCGACTACGCGGACGAGATGAACGCGCGGGTCGCCCTCATCGCCGAGGAACGGGGGCGCATCGCCGCGGCCTTCGCCGACCTGCCGGTCGAGACCTGGCCGTCCGACGCAAACTTCCTGCTGTTCCGGCCGACGGTCCGGGAGGCGGGGGTGGTCTGGTCCGATCTCGTGTCGGCCGGCGTGCTCGTGCGAGACTGTTCGACATGGCCGGGACTCACCGGTTGCCTGCGGGTGACGGTGGGCCTCCCCGAGGAGAACGACCGGTTCCTGGCCGCACTGAGCGAAAGCCTGCGATGAGCACAGCCGCCCCCGACCCCACCACCGCACACCGGCGCGCCGCCCAGGTGTCCCGGGCCACGAAGGAGACGTCGATCGAGGTCGAGGTCGACCTGGACGGCAGTGGCGTCACCGAGATCGCCACCGGGCTGCCCTTCTTCGACCATATGCTGGCCCAGCTGGGTCGCCACGGGGGCATCGACCTCCGTGTCGCCGCCGTCGGGGACCTCGATGTCGACGCCCACCACACCGTGGAAGACGTCGGCATCGCCCTGGGTGAGGTCGTGGGCGAGGCACTCGGCGACAAGGCCGGGGTGACCCGGTTCGCGTCGATCTCCCTCCCGCTCGACGAGGCGCTGGTAGACGTGGCACTCGACCTGTCGGGCCGTCCGTACCTGGCGTACTCCATCGGATTCGCCCCGGACACGCCCGGCCTCGGGACACCGCCGTTCGACCCGCAGCTGGCCGAGGAGTTCTGGCGTGCCTTCGTGACGGCCGCGGCCATCACCCTGCACGTGCGGCTGGTGACGGGCAGGAACACCCACCACATCGTCGAGGCCTCGTTCAAGGCGGTGGCCCGGTGCCTGCGTGAGGCGATCCGCGTCCAGGGCGGAGGCATCCCGTCCACCAAGGGCACGCTGTGAACCGCAGAGTGCCGTGATCGCCGTCCTCGACTACGGGATCGGCAACCTGCGGTCCGCCGAGAAGGCCCTCCAGCGTATCGGTGCCGACGCCCGGCTGGTCGGCGACCCCGACGAGGCCGCCGGCGCCGACGGGATCGTGCTGCCCGGGGTGGGCGCCTTCGGCCGGTGCGCCGAGGCACTGGACTCGAGCGGTCTCGGCGGGGCCGCCCGTGACGCCATCGCCCGCGGGTTGCCGTTCCTCGGCATCTGCGTGGGGTTCCAACTCCTCTACGAGGGGTCCGAGGAGGACCCCACCTCCCGCGGCCTCGGCGTGCTGGAGGGCACGGTGCGTCGCCTGCCCGACGGTGTCAAGCGCCCGCAGATGCAGTGGAACACGCTCGACGTCGGTTCCTCGGCGCTGCTGGCCGGTGTTCCCGACCCGGTCTGGGTCTACTTCGTCCACTCGTTCGCCCCCGAGCGCACCGGTGACACCACGTCCACCTGTGACTACGGCGGTGCGGTGGTGGCGACGGCGGAACGGGGCCGGGTGTGGGGAACCCAGTTCCACCCCGAAAAGAGCGGCGCCGTCGGCCTCGGTATCCTCGCCAACTTCGTGGCCGCCGTCGACGCCTCGACCGGTGTGCCCAGCCCGGCGCGCCGCTGATGGACCTGTATCCGGCCATCGACATCCGGGACGGGGGTGCGGTGCGCCTCGCCCAGGGCGACTTCGACCGCCAGAGCGACTACGGCGACCCGCTCGACCTGGCCGCCCGATTCGTGGCCGGTGGAGCGCGGTGGCTCCACGTCGTCGACCTCGACGCCGCCCGGACCGGAGCGCCCGTCAACCGGGAGACGGTACTGGCCATCGCCCGAACCGCCGGGGTCCCGGTCGAGACCGGGGGAGGCGTGCGGAGTCCGGCCGACGTCGAGGAGTTGCTCGACGGTGGGCTGGCCCGGGTCGTCCTGGGCACGGCCGCGCTCGACGACTCCGGTCTGGTGCGAGCGACGGCGGCGGCCCATCCCGGGCGGGTGGCCCTCGGCCTCGACTACCGGACCACGGCCGACGGGCGCGCCGAGGTGGCGGTACGCGGTTGGGAGCAGGGGTCGGGCCGCACCGTCGGCGAGCTGCTCGACGAGGTGGCCGGCGCCGGTCTGGCCGCGGTGGTCGTGACGTCGATCGAGCGGGACGGCATGCTGACCGGCCCCGACGTGGCCGGGCTGCGCGCCGTCCTCGCCTCGACGGACGTCCCCGTCATCGCATCGGGCGGTGTGGGCTCGGTCGCAGACCTCGAACGTCTGGCCGTCCTTCGGGTGGAGGCGCCGGACGGGACGGTGCGCCGGCTCGGGGGCGTCATCACCGGCAAGGCGCTCGTCGACGGTCGGATGACGGTGGAGGAGGGGGTGGCGGCGTGCGTACGGTCCGCGTGATCCCCTGTCTCGACGTCGACGACGGACGGGTCGTCAAGGGTGTGCGGTTCACCGACCTGTTCGATGCCGGGGACCCGGTGGAGCTCGCCGCCCGCTACGACGCCCAGGGCGCCGACGAACTGGTCTTCCTCGACATCACCGCGTCCTCGGACAACAGGAGGACCATGGTGGACGTGGTGGCCCGGACGGCCGAGCAGGTGTTCATCCCCTTCACCGTGGGAGGCGGTGTCCGAGCTGTCGACGACGCCCGCCGACTGCTGCGGGCCGGAGCCGACAAGGTCGGGGTTAACACGGCCGCCGTCGACCGGCCCGAGCTGATCGCCGAGCTGGCCGGCGAATTCGGGTCCCAGTGCGTCGTGGTGGCCGTCGACGCCCGTCGTCGGGCCGACGCCGCGGGATCCCCACCGGCGTGGGAGGTGGTCACCCATGGCGGTCGCACACCGACCGGGCTCGACGTTCTGGAATGGGCCGAGCGGTGCACGATGCTGGGGGCGGGGGAATTGCTGGTGACCTCGATGGACCGGGACGGCACACGCGACGGGTTCGACATCGGACTGACCCGGTCGATCGCCGACCGGTGCCCGATCCCGTTGGTGGCATCGGGTGGGGTGGGGGAGCTCGACCACCTGGTGCAGGGTGCGGTCGACGGGGCGGCGGACGCCGTGCTCGCCGCGTCGATTTTCCACCTGGGCGAGTTCACCGTCGCCGAGGCGAAGGCCCACCTGACCGCGGCCGGCGTGGTCGTGCGCCCCATCTGAGCCCCTACCGGGGCCCCGCCTGCCGCCGGCCCCGGGTTCGGTGGCCGGCAGGCCTGCGGTAGCCTGCCCTCGTGGCGATCACAACCTCGGAGGCCCTTCGCGCGGGCACGCTCGGCGACGACGCCAAGCTGCCGATCAACGTCCTGGCCGACCGCGTCCTGGTACAGGTGGGCCAGGCCGAGGGCGAACGGCGGTCCCGCTCCGGCATCCTGATCCCGGCCACCGCACAGGTGTCCCGCCGGCTGACCTGGGCGGTGGCGGTGGCCGTCGGGCCCCACGTGCGTTCGGTCAAGGTGGGTGACACCGTCCTCTTCAATCCCGAGGACCGCTTCGAGGTCGAGGTGCAGGGCGAGGAGTACGTGATCCTGCGCGAGCGGGACATCCACGCCGTGGCCGCCACCCGTTTCGACGGTGGCACGGGCCTCTACCTCTGATCGGTCCACCGTCACCGACCGTCCGAGCGATCCGTCCCCCCTTCCCGTGACCCGCACCTCTCGACACCTGATCCCCCGACACCTGATCCCCCGACACCTGATCCCCCGACACCTGATCCACACGACTGGGAGACTCCCGTGACCAGCCCCGCAGCCCCGCCCTCGTTCGTCGCCACCCCGATCCCGCACACGGACGAGGAGCTCGCCGCGGTGACGTACGACGGCGACGGCCTGGTGGGCGCCATCGTCCAGGACGCCACCGACGGGGCCGTGCTCATGTTCGCCTGGATGAACGCCGAGTCCCTGGCCAAGACCCTCGAGACGGGCCGTACGTGGTTCTGGAGCCGCAGCCGCCAGGAGTACTGGTGCAAGGGGGAGACCTCGGGCGACCGCCAGTACGTGCGCAGCGTCCGCTACGACTGCGACGGCGACTGCCTCCTCGTCACGGTGGACCAGGAGGGCGCCGGTGCCTGCCACACCGGGAACCGGACCTGCTTCTACCGGGCCTTCGGCGACGGCACGGCCGGCGGCGGGCCGTCACCCTCGTGACGGCGCCCACTGGCCCCGGCGCCCAGGGCTTCAAGGCGTTGGCCCGGCGCCACCCCATCGTTCCGGTGTGGCGCGAGCTGGTGGCCGACACGGTCACGCCGGTCGCCGCCTTCCTGCAGATCGTCGGCACCGGCGACCGGAGCGGCTTCCTGCTCGAGTCGGTGGAGGGCGGCGAGCGGTGGGGTCGTTACTCGTTCATCGGCCGCAACCCGCTGGCCACCGTGGTCGCACACGGATCCGAGGTGACCACGCGCGGCGACCTCGACCTCGACGCCCGGTGCGGAGGCGGGGTCACCGGCCAGCACGGGGTGCTGGCCGCCCTGGAGTCGATCCTGGACGCATTCGACTCGCCGGAGCTACCGGACCTGCCTCCGCTGCACGCCGGACTCGTCGGCTATCTGGGGTACGACGTGGTCCGCGAGGTCGAGCACCTCCCGAACACCCCACCCGACGACCTCGGCCAGCCCGATGCCGTCCTGGCGGTGATCGGGCAGCTCGCCGCCTTCGACCACTGGCGCCAACGGGTGGTGCTGATCGACAACGTGGTGATCGACCCGGGATGGGGCGACCTCGACCTCGACCGGGCGCTCGCCGGGGCCGAGGCCCGGTTGGACCAGCTGGCCGCCGACTGCGTGCGGCCGACGGCGGAGGTCCCCCGGTTGCTGCCGCAACGGCTGCCTGCGCCCGACGATGTCCACCGGACGATGTCCGACGGCCTGTACGAGAACGCGGTGCGCGCCGCCAAGGAGCACGTCTACGCCGGCGACGTCTTCCAGGTGGTGCTGTCCCAGCGCTTCGACGTGGCCGAACTGGGGGCCGACCCGTTCGACGTCTACCGGGTCCTCCGCCTGGTGAACCCCAGCCCGTACCTGTACTTCCTGCGGTTCCCCGAGGTCACCGTGGTCGGAGCCTCGCCCGAGCCGATGGTCCGCCTCCGTGAGGGCACCGTGACCTCGCGGCCCATCGCCGGCTCCCGGCCCCGCGGGGGCACACCGGAGGAGGACGCCCGACTCGAGGGCGAGCTGGTGGAGGACCCGAAGGAGGTGGCCGAGCACGTCATGCTGATCGACCTCGCCCGAAACGACGTGGGCCGGGTCGTCACCTTCGGGTCCGAGGTGGTCGACGAGGTGATGGTGGTGGAGCGCTACAGCCACATCATGCACCTGACCTCGCAGGTCTCCGGCTCCCTCGCCCCTGGCAAGGGCCCCATCGACGTCCTGCGGGCCACGCTGCCGGCCGGCACCCTGTCCGGTGCGCCCAAGGTGCGGGCCATGGAGATCATCGACGACCTCGAGCCCACCAAGCGCGGGGTGTACGGCGGCGTGGTGGGATACCTGGACTTCTCGGGCAACCTCGACACGGCCATCGCCATCCGCACCATGACCGTGGCCCCCGACGGGCGGGCATCGGTCCAGGCGGGGGCGGGCATCGTCGCCGACAGCGACCCCGCCACCGAGAACGCCGAGTGCGCCCACAAGGCGGCCGCCCTGCTGTCCGCGGTGGCCATGGCCCGTGCCGCAGGCCCGGGGGGGGCGCCGTGAGCCCCTGGGAGTCGGTGGTGCCCGACGACGGCTACGAGGCCCTGCGCTCGGGTCTCGGGGTCCGGGTGGTGGACCGCGACGTGCTGGCCGTCCACGGCCCCGACGCCCGGAGCTACCTGCAGGGCCAGTGCAGCCAGGACCTCGACCCGGTGGACATCGGGGACTCGGTCGAGTCGCTGATCCTCAGTCCCCAGGGAAAGGTCGACGCCTGGGTGCGCATCACCCGGACCGGTGACGAGTACTTCGTGGTGGACGCCGACCCCGGCTGCGGCGACGCCGCCCGGGCGCGCCTCGAGCGTTTCCGGCTGCGCACCAGGGTCACGATCGAACCGTTGGACTGGGCGTGCCTGTCGCTACGCGGCCCGAGGGCCGCAGATGCCGGGACAGGTGTGGCCGGACCCGAGCTCGCCCTCCCGGTGGCCTGGCCGGGCTGGTCGGGTCTGGACCTGCTCGGGCCCCGGCGTGTCGACGACCCCGGACTGATCTCGTGGAAGCCGGACGGGGCCGTGCGCTGCGGGGTGGAGGCGTGGGAGGCAGTGCGCATCGCCGCCGGGGTTCCGGTGGGCGGACGGGAGGTGACCGGGTCGACCATCGCCGCCGAGGTGGGCCTGGTGGACCGGACCGTCTCGTTCACCAAGGGTTGCTTCACCGGCCAGGAGCTGGTGGCCCGACTGGACGCCCGCGGCTCGAAGGTGGCCCGGTCGCTCTGCGGGGTGGTGGTGGCCGACGCGGAGGCCCGTCCGCCGGTCGGTGCAGCTGTGTGGACGGCCGACGGCGCCTACGAGGTCGGAACGCTCACGTCGGTGGCCCGCACGCCCGGGTCGGGCGTGCGGGTGGCCCTGGCCACCCTGCACCGGCGGGTGACACCGCCCGAGACGGTGGAGGTCCGGTGGGAGTCCGACGGCACCGCATCGCGGGTGGCCGCCGAGGCCCGGCCGCTGCCGCTGGTCGGCACCGTCTGACCCCGACCGACCACCGGGTGCGGACGCGCTACGTTGCCCCGCAGACAGGCACGGATCGGGGGAGGCCCGGCACGGTGCCACCGGAGCTGAGGGAGAGACCATGACGACCGAGACACCGGGGAGCGACGCCGTATCCAGCCGTCCGGACGGCACCGTGGCCATGGACGCCGACCGCATCACCACCTCGACCCGGGACCCGGGCCGGATGCGCGGGCAGTTCCAAGCCTGGCTGCGGGCGACGCTGCCCGAGGGCAACGGCGCCGAGGTGGTGGAGCTCACGAGTCCCGAGAGCAATGGGATGTCCTCGGAGACCCTGCTCGTCACGGCCCGTTGGAACGAGGACGGAGCCACGGTGGAGCGCCGGCTCGTGGCCCGGGTGGAGCCCCCGGCCACCGATTACCCGGTCTTCACCACCTACGACCTCGACATGCAGTTCCGGGTCATGCGCCTCGTGTCGGAGCACACCGACGTGCCCATCCCCGAGACCCACTGGTACGAGCCGGAACCGTCGGTCCTGGGTGGGTCGTTTTTCGTGATGGACCGGGTGGACGGCCTGGTCCCACCCGACGTCCTGCCGTACACCTTCGGCGACAACTGGGTATTCGACGGGTCCGACGAGGCGCGTCGCACCATCCAGGACTCTGCGGTGCGGGCCATGGCCGGGATCCACTCGATCCGCCCCGGGGACCACGACCTGGCGTTCCTGCAGCTCGACCAGCCCGGGGCCACCGCGCTCGAGCGCAGCCTGAACCACTGGAAGGCGTACCACGAGTGGGTGGTGAAGGACACCCCGTCGAGGCTGCTCGACGAGTGCTTCGCCTGGCTGACGGAGAACCTGCCCACCGACGCCAGCCCCGACGCCCTGTCGTGGGGGGACGGGCGGATCGGCAACATGATGTTCCGGGACAACGAGGTGGTGGCCGTGCTGGACTGGGAGATGGCGGCGGTGGCCCCACCCGAGGTGGACCTCGGGTGGATGTGCTACCTGCACCTGTTCTTCCAGGACCTGGCCGTGGACCTCGGTGCTGCCGGGCTGCCCGATATGTTCCGCCCGGTAGACGTGGCCACCACCTACTCCGAGGCGGCGGGGCACGCGGTGGGGGACCTCACGTGGCACATCGCCTATGCGGCCATGCGGCACGGGGTGATCATGCGCCGGGTGACCGAGCGGTCGATCTTCTTCGGCGAGGCCGAGGCACCGGCCGATATCGACGACCTGATCATCCACCGGGCCACCCTCGAGGCCATGCTGGACGGTTCCTACTGGTCGGGCGTCGCCCTGTGACCCGAGCGGAGGGACCGTCAGCGATCGCCCATGGAGACGACCCTCAACCCTCGATGTAATCCTCAACTAGACAGTGAGGGTGCACTCTCAACAGGAGCGGTGCCCGGTCCGAATGATCGGTCGGAGTGATTGGTCCGAGTGATGAGAAGGGCTGGCCGGCCCGAGTGGTCGGTAGGGTCTCAACTACTCGGCACCACGGTTCAGATCCCGAGGCTGTCCTTGGCGGCGGCCTCGAACAGCCGGTAGGGCAGAAGGCGCTTCCCGACGATCCCCACCCGCTCGCCCATCTTCCCCACCGATGCCCGTCGGGGCGGACGGGACGCGGTGAGCACCTTGGCGATCACGGCGGCAACATCAGCGGGAGGAACGCCGTTGCGCTCGTCCTCCTCCATCTTGGCGACCGCCTTGGTGGTCGCCGCCCCGTAGGGATCCGGACCCTCGGGCACGGCCACGTCCCTCCTGCTGGAGGTGAAGTCGGTGCGGACGTTCCCGGGTTCCACCAGGGTCACGTGGACCCCGAACGGGGCGACTTCGTACGCCAGCGCCTCGCCGTACCCCTCCATGGCGAACTTGGAGGCGCTGTAGAAGGCCTGGAACGGGATACCGAGCACCCCACCGATCGAGCTGACGAGCACCACCCGGCCGCCGCGGTGCGAGCGGAAGACCGGTAGGGCGGATTGGACCACCCGGACGGCCCCCCAGAAGTTGGTCTCCATTTGGTCCTTGGCATCGCTGAGGGGTGTCTGCTCGACGGAGCCCGCCAGTCCCCAGCCCGCACAGGCCACGACGGCGTCCAGACGGTCGTGTTCGGCCACGACCCCCGCCATCCCCTCGGCGACGGAATTGTCGTCGTCGACGTCCATGACCAGCGGCTGCCAGGTGCCCGGCGAGGTGCCCCTCCTGCTCGCGCCGATCACCGTCCACCCGGCGCCGTGCAGCCGGTCGGCCGTGGCCCGTCCGATACCGGCCGACGCCCCGGTGATCACGACGACCGGCCTGTTCCCGTCTCCCGTCCCCGTCTCTGCCATCACGACCTCCCCGTTCGACGTCGAATGCCGACGCCGGCATCGCCGGTGTATGCGTGATCCTTCCTAGCCCACCTGCCGGACCCGGGTCGGACCGTGGACCGTGCACGGGCCATGGGCTCGGGGCGGGAGTGGAGACGGTGGACCACCGGTGCCCTGCTCCCATACCCGGGCGGAGCGAGGAGGCACCGATGGTCGAACGTATCCCTGATGGGGTGCTCGATACGGGGTTCAGCAGCCCGGGCGCGTCGGCGAGCCCCTGAGACGCCTTGCTCGCCGAGCTGGCGTCCGCCGAGGTCTTCTGGCTCTCGACCGTCCGTCCCGACGGCCGCCCGCACGTCACACCGTTGCTCGGAGCATGGCTGGGTGGCTCGTTCTGGTTCTGCACGGGCCCCGGCGAGCGGAAGGCGGCGAACATCGCCGCCAACCCGTCGTGCGCGGTCACGACCGGGCACAACGGCCTCGTCGGCCTCGACGTGGTGATCGACGGCGTAGCCGACCCGGTGTCCGGGCGTTCCAAGCGGTCGACGGTCGCCGAGGGATTCGAGGTGAAGTACGGTGCGCATTTCGCGGCCCCGGCGGGAACGTGGGCGGGCCTCGGCGACGGCATGCGAGCGGGAGAGGTGCTGGTCTTCCAGGTCGTGCCACGTGTGGTGCTGGCCTTCGCCAAGAGTGACACGTACTCCCAGACGACCTGGACCTTCTCTGGGCCGGAGGGCAGTCCGTCCTGACCGACGACCACCGACGTGGCCCTTGCGGATAGGTGGGTCAGAGGTCCCTCCTCCTCCGGAGCTCGACCCTCACTGACTCCGGATCGGGCGTGACCGCGGCACACCCCTGTCCTCCGGGGTCCATCGCCAGGAACTGATCGTGGATCTCGATGGCCGCAAGCGTGCGCTCGGTGATGGTGGATCTGGGCTCGAGCTCGTGGAGAAGCCGTGCCGCGGACCGAACGGCATCCAGCTCCGCCAGGTCGGTTCCGTCGACGAGCTGGAACTGCCATCGTCTGACCCGGTCGTCGATCGCCGCCTTCGCCGGATCACCGAATTCCAGGCCGCTCGCCGCGAACACCCGACAGTCATAGGTGCGACACG
Source organism: uncultured Acidimicrobiales bacterium (assembly GCA_963841925.1). Taxonomy (GTDB): domain Bacteria; phylum Actinomycetota; class Acidimicrobiia; order Acidimicrobiales; family RAAP-2; genus Bog-756. The sequence continues at coordinate 58,660 of CAWJER010000002.1, read as the reverse complement.
TCCGAGGACGGTGCTCATAGATCGAACAGGCTCCGTCGACGAGCATGGGACAGTGCCCGTTCTCGTCGTACCCCATCAGAACGTGCCCGACCGGAAGCCGAGGCGCGGGGAACAGCAGTTCCGCTGGGATCTCGCCGAGTGCACCCACCTCGTCGGGGGCGATGTGCACGAACTGTGAGGAGGTGCAGCAAGCCGTGCAGCTGCCGCAAGGAACATCGGAGGTCCCTCCCTCCCGGAGGACCCTGTGGACTGCGTCCAGCCAGGCCGAGAACCGCCCGGCATCGAGGGGCGTCCCATCACTCATCTGGATGCTGTTCCCCGAATCGACACGCATCCAGGCTATGGGGATCTCCCACCCCTGCTGACCGGTCGTGGCGTCCTCACCCGACCGACCGGAGACGGTTGGAGGCACTCCGGTCTCGGGCCGGCGTCGACGTCTCGCGCAGAGCGCGATGACGGAGAGGCAGAATAGGGTGGTGGACCTACTCCCGGTGGTCGACGTCGTCGAGGCAGACACCGCACGCCAATTGGCCGATGCCACCGATCTCGTCCTCGAGTACATGACGGTGACCTTTGACGAGGTCGGGTTGCCGGCTCCTCTGCTGCCGTCGGACCTTCCCGAGGCGTGGCGCCGCGAGGTCGAGGACCTGGCTGCGTTCTACCGCTCACCGGGAACGTTCCTCGTCGCCTACCGCAACCAGCGTCCGATCGGCGGTGTGGGCCTGCTGGTCGGGGAGCCGGGAACGGCCGAGGTCAAGCATCTCTACGTCCGTCCCGACGAGCGAGGAGGCGTGGGACGCCTACTCATGGAGCATCTCCACGGACGAGCCGCTGACGCTGGCATACGACGACTCGTGCTCGACGTCCTCACGAGCCGAGCTCCCGTCATCGAGTTCTACCGACGGCTCGGCTACACCGATACGGAGCCCTGTACCAGCGAGCCGGTACCGGTCGTCTTCCTGGATCTGCTGCTGACCTGAGGCCGCCGGTGCCTCGTCCGGACGGCGAGGTGCGGCTCTCGGCGACCTGGTCCGAAGGGGTGGGGCGCGTCCAGTGCCGACCGGCCTACGTGGCGCCCGGGTGGGGACCGGGGGCGCGTCCCGTGGTGGCCCAACCACCCAACGGGATCATCGCGCTACGGCACGGTGGGAATCGTTGCCGGTGTGGGCAATCGGTGCTAAGCCTCTCCAGAGGCGGGCGGGCCGGATGCAGCCCAGAGCGGAGGGTTGGCAGCCATGGGTGCAATTCGTGGGAGGAGTCTCCGGGCGCTGCTGGCGGGATCGCTGGTGCTCGGGTGCGTGGCGGCCGGCTCGGTGGCCCTCGACTCGCAGCCTGCTGCGGCGGCCACGCCGGTCCCGCTCTACGTAGCGTCCGGAGGATCGGGCGACTGCACTACATCGGCAACTGCGTGCGGCTCCATCGAATCCGCGATCACCACGGCAGAGTCTGGCTCGTACAACGGTGACGACGTCACCATCAACGTGGCGGCGGGCACCTACACCGAGAACGACACCATCGCCGCCTCGGGTCTCAATTCGCTCACCCTCCAGGGTGCCGGGGCGTCCACGACGACGCTCTCCGGCGGGGGTACCGGGACGATCCTGAACATCGACTCGGGGACCGTCGACATCGGCGGCATCGCCTTCGCGGACGGCAACGGCACCGCCGGCGGGCTCAACGTCTGCTACGACAGCACGGGCTGCACGGTGCAGGTGACCGACTCGACGTTCTACGACAACAGCGGCAATTTCGGGGGCGCCATCTTGAATGGGGGCGGCGCAGGAAATGCGTCGTTGACCGTCACCGACTCGCTGTTCTCCGACAACTACAGCCTCCGGGGCGGGGCCATCAACAACGGGGAACTCGGGGCCAACGAGCCCAACGGCCCACACAGCGCCACCTTGTCGATCGTCGGCTCGACCTTCACCGGCAACACCAGCAACTATGCGGGCGGGGCGATCGACAGCGGCGATGATTCCTGGTACTGCACGCCGAACTGCTCCGACTCGGTCTCCGTCACCAACTCGACCTTCTCGACGAACAGCACGGTCGGAACCGGAGGGGCGCTCGCCAACGGCATCGGTACGTTGACCGTCACCGCGTCGACGTTCACGGGCAATGTGTCGAGCGAGACCAGCGGGGGTGCGATCTCCAACGGCGACAACTCCTACGACGGGGGGGGCGGGGCCACAGGGACACTTTCCGTCTCCGACTCGACGTTCTCGGGTAACAGTGCACCCCTCAACGGGGGAGCGATCGACAACGGCACCACCTTTCAGAACCTCGGCAGTCCCGGCGACGGGGTGGCCACCGTCGTCAGCTCGACCTTCTCGGGAAACAGCGCGTCGTCCGGGGGCGGTTCGATCTCCAACGAAAGCGGATCGGGCAGCCTCTCCTTCGGGTCCTCCATCCTGGCCGACGCCACGTCCGGCCAGGAATGCTCCGGCACTGTCACCGACGAGGGCTACAACATCGCCGACGACAGCTCCTGCGAGTTGAGCAATACCGGAAGCGTCACCAGCTCCGGCACCCTCGACGCCTCGCTCGGATCCCTGGCCTACAACGGTGGGTCCACCGAGACGATCCTGCCGACACCGACGAGCCCCGTCATCGGGGCCGTCCCGAATCCCACCTCGATCGATGGCGTCCAGGTGTGCCCGGCCACCGACCAACGGGGGGTGGCCAGCCTCGCCGACGGTCCCTGCGACATCGGCGCTGTACAGGATGGCACCGCCGGCATTCCCACGGTCCTCCACACCACGTCGGCGTCCGGTGCGAACGTGTCGGTAGGCAACGTCCTGACCGGGGTGGGCGGTACCACCAGCAACGTCGGAGTCGCCTGCACCTCCCTCGCCACCAGGGCGACGGTGGAGTCCGACCCGAACGCGCCGGGCACGGCCAATCTGAGCGTGACCAACGCCACGTTCACCAGTTGCAGCGGTCCTTTCGGGTCGCTGACCGTCACCGAGTTGAGCTATCCGATCGCGGAGACCGTCTCCGATGCGCCCGGCGACCCGGTCACCAGCGGGCCGCAGACGGTCGACGTCGCCTCCACGGCCCAGGGCTTCGACTGTCAGTACTACGGGGCCGGTGGATCGGGGAGCTGGTCCAACGCCACGAATACGGCGTCGATCAGCGGGGAGTCCTTCGTCCTCGTAGGAGGGACGGGGAACACCAACCTCTGCCCCTCGTCCACGGTGACGACCTTCTCGCTGCCGGCCACGGTCGACTCGTCCGTCCACGGACATCCTGCGGTGTTCGTGGCGTCCGTACCCTCATCACCCACCATCACGAACCTGCCCGCACCGGCCTATCCCGGCGGCAGCTTCACGCCCGTCGTCTCCACCACCGGCGACGGGGTCACGTCGGTGACCTCCTCCACCCCGCTGGCGTGCACGGTCAACCCGACCACCGGTGTGGTGTCCTTCCTGATCGCCGGCTCGTGCACCCTCACCGTACACGTGGCCGCCGGGACCAACTACGGCGCGGCCGACGGCACCCCGCAGACGTTCGCCATCAGTCCGAACTCCCCGACGGCGCCCACCATCTCCAACCTGCCCTCTTCGGGTGCGGCCGACACCGGCTTCACGGCGACCGTGTCCACCTCCGGTGACGGGACCGCGTCGGTCACCTCGTCGACCCCGGCCGTGTGCACGGCCACGGGCCTGGCCGTGTCCTTCGTGGAGCCCGGCACCTGCACCCTGGTGGCCCACGTGACCGCCGGTGCCTCCTACGGCGCCGCCGACGGCTCGCCCCAGAGCGTCGACGTGTCGGTGACCGTGTCCTCGGTCGTCTTCACCGGCACGGCGGCCAACCCCACCGTCACCGTCTACGGCTCGGGCTTCGGCCCCGAGTCCGGCCTCGGGGCACCGGTGTCGAGCGGCGGCACCGGCTACGACTACGGGTCGAACCTGACCTTCGCCGACACGGAGGGCGGGGGGTGGACGGCGGGCGCGTCGCCCGGTCCCGGGTTCGTGATCTCCTCCTACTCGAACACCCAGATCACCTTCGCCTTCGACTCCCTCTACTCGACGGTGGCGGGGGCCAAGGGCGGGGACGCCTTCACCCTGTCGTTGTTCGGCGTGTCCTCGAGCGGCACGGTCGCCTACCCGCCGGCGGGCCAGACCGGCCCGGGTCCGTTCGCCTTCGTGGCCGGCTCGGCCGCCCCGTCGCGCACCTCCCTCACCCCGATCGACACGTCGTCGGACACCGCCGAGCCGTCCTTCAGCGGCGGCACCGACCCGGTGGCGGTGGCCATCTCGCCCAACGGGTCGACGGCCTACGTGGTCGACCAGACCCCGGCCAACTCGGTGTCGGAGATCTCGACGTCCACCGACGCCGTCATCGGCACGCCCATCTCGACCGGGGCCGGGAGCGCGCCCGACAACATCGCCATCAGCCCCGACGGCACCACCGGGTACGTGACCGACTACGGCACCAGCCTGGTCACCGTGTTCTCGACGGCCGATCCCACCGGGCCGACCTCCACCATCGAGGTGGGCAGCGAGCCCGACGACGTGGCCATCACCCCCGACGGCACCACCGGCTACGTGACCAGCATCGGCTCGGACACCGTCACCGTCTTCTCGACGGCCGACCCCACCGGTGCGACCACGTCGATCGACGTCGGCGCCCCGACGGCGGCGGTGGCCATCAGCCCCGACGGCTCGACGGCCTACGTGACCACGTCGGACGGCACGGTCATCCCCATCCCGACGAACACCAACGTCCCCGACCCGACGCCCATCAGTGTCGGGGCGGGCCCGGTGGGCATCGCCATCACCCCCGACGGGTCGACGGCCTACGTGGCCGACTCCGCGGATGGAACGGTGACCCCGATCGCGCTCACGCCCGGGGGCGGCACGGCCGGAACCCCCATCCACGTCGGCGGCACGCCGTTCGGGGTGGCGGTCGCCCCCAACGGGTCGACGGTGTACGTGACCGACGCCAGCGACCACGCCGTGATCCCCATCGCCACCGCCAGCGGCACCCCGGGCACCCCGATCCAGGTCGGGGCCACCCCCTACTCGCTGGCCATCGCCCCCGACCAGGGGCCCACGGCCTCGCTCCAGGCCACCACGGCCGACGGGGTGACCACCTTCGACGCCTCGGCCTCGGGCACGGGCACCTCGCCGATCGCCTCCTACACCTGGAACTTCGGGGACGGCTCCCCGGAGGTGGTGACCTACTCGGCCACCACCTCCTACGCCTACGCCACCTCGGGGACCTACTCGGCCAGCGTGACCGTGACCGACGCGGCGGGCGCCTCGACCACCGAGGTGTACACCGGACACACGGCCAGCCTGAAGGGCGGCCCGGGGGCCACGGCCACGGCCTCGGTCCAGATCCAGATCACCGCGTGCTCGACCGGCTCGAGCTGCTCGTCGGGACCGGTGGCGGTGGCCGCCACCCCGACCACCCCGGCCCAGACGGTGACCGTCACCGCCCCGGCCGCCGCCTCGGGGGCCGCCCAGGCCCTCACCGTGTCCAACGGCCCGGGCGTGCTGACCTGTGGGACCAAGGGGTTCCAGGAGGTGGGCAACATCACCACCTTCAGCGCCAACTTCCAGCCCACCGGCAACGTCACCCTGACCGACGCCATCCCCACCGCCTCGAGCCCGAAGAACGTGAAGGTCTGCTTCCAAGGGGCGACCGGGGCACCGGTGTACCTGAAGAAGTGCAACCCCAAGCTGTCGGTGCTGCCCTGTGCCAGCGTGACAGCCGCCTCCGGTGGTGGGGTCGACGTCACCCTGGTCGACAGCGCCACCGATCCCCGGGCCCACATCGTCGACGCCCTCGGGGTGATCGCCGAGACCCCGACGTCCATCGGGACCAAGGCCACGGTGGGCAAGGTGTTCACCATCAAGGGCACCACCCTGCTGGGCAGCGGCCAGACCTACCCGACGGTCGACTTCACCTCGTGCGACGGCACCCTCGACGCCACGGCCCCCGTCGAGGTGTCGGCCTCCAAGACCACCGCCGTCTCGGTCCTGGTGCCCAACAACGCCAAGACGGGGACCGTGCAGCTGGTCTGGTCCAACCCCCAGACCTCGACCGCACCGCCCAACACCGAGACGGCGATCAGCATCAGCCCGGTGGCCATCACCGGCTCACACTGCTAGGGGCGACCGGCTCCGACCCCAGGGGCGTCGTCGGCAACGGCATCGCGTCGTCACGACCGGGTCCTCCGGTCACGGTACCGGGCGCCAGGTGGTGGGAACGCTGCCTCGACTACTCCTCGACGAGGATCACCAGGGTCTCGGGCAGTACGCCATCGTGCTCCATGGCCGCGGCGGCAGCCTCTGACTGCATGGTGGCCGCAAAGGCCTCCATGTCGGGAACGTCCATGAGGAGTGCCACCTTTGTCGGGTCATCAGGGTTCACGAAGGTCCTGATGTTGGTGACGCCGAGCTGGCCGAAGAGTTCGGCGCGCTTGGGCGAGCTCAGCCACTGATCCTTGCCCTTTGAGATGTCGTGGTGCCCGATGATGGTCGGCATGCTGTCGTCTCCTTGATGGTCGGTGATTCAGGGGTGGTCTTCGGTGGGCAACCAGGCAAAGGAGATCGGCGCCGCACACCTTGCGGTAAACGTACTCCTGCTCCCCTTAACGTGTTCGAGGAGCGGCGGAGGAGTCCGCCACCCTTCCGTGACCGCGAGCGCCCCTCCGGCGTCCGGGGGCGCGGTTCGCCGAGTCCTTGCAATCGGAGGGGGAGAGCCGGCAGGCAACCTCGCCCACCCGACTCGTCCTGGATCTGTCCCCGGAATGCCCCGCCGCTGGATCGTCAGTCGTCGATCGCCTCGACGCCGAGTTGTCTGAGGCGTTCGACATTGTCCTTCATCGCCTGGAGGACATCGGGAGCGTGCCCTTCCCACTCGGTGAGTTCGCCCGTGACCACGAGCGGGTCACGCGAGCGGTACGACTTCGTCGGGTTGCCGGGGAACTTCTTGTCGGTCAGGTTCGGGTCGTCCTCGATGGGGCCGGTCGGTTCCACGAAGTAGATCCGGCCGGAGCCGTCGCCGGTCGCCAGTTCGGCTCCCCAGACGGCGGCGTCCACCGTGGCCGTCAGGTAGACGTGGTTGGCCTTCCTACGGCTGCCGAAGTTCGAGGTGTAGCCCGGCTCGATGAGGTCTCCGGGCTGCAGGTCGGCAGATGTGCCGTGGTAGTACCGCTCCCTGGCGTCGTCCCCCACACTGCCATGGTGCCATGCGAATCCTGGGTGGCACCAGGGAGCTCCCACGGTGGATCCAGCGACCGTTTCCACACGGCCGGGGCGTGGTCCACCCCCGGTGGACTGGGGCGATCCACCGAGTTGGCCGTACGCTCCCCGGTGGATGTGAGCGGCGCGGGTCGACGAGGGAAGCACTGGAGGGAATCGTGAACCCGGCGACGGGTTCCCCATCGGGTGGGCACCGGGGTCCTCCGACCGTGCAAGATGGATACCGGAAGGGGTAGGAACGGCCATGAGCAATGCGCAGAATGCACCCATACCCGTTGCCGCCAAGCACGATCTTGCGGCAACTGCCGCCGAGCGCCGCGAACATCGGACGACAGGCCCGGGTGTTGGCCCCCCGGGGTCAGCTGGGCGAGTGGGACGAGCGGAACCGCGGGCACGACCCGGTCGACAGGATCCTGATCCAGAACGAGATCCGGCTGCCCGAGCTCGCCCCACTCCGGCACAAGCGCATGTCGCTCTCGCCGTGGAACTTCTACCGGGGCGCCGCCTCCGTCATGGCGGCCGACCTCGCCTCTCGGCCGCACAGCCGAATCGAGGTCCAACTCTGTGGGGACGCCCACGTCCTGAACTTCGGACTCTGGGCGACACCGGAGCGCAATCTCAACTTCGACCTGCGTGATTTCGACGAGACCCTGCCTGGGCCATTCGAGTGGGACGTGGCCCGCCTGGCGGCAAGCTTGGTGGTGGCCGCCCGGGAGAACGGCGTGAAGCAGAGCAAGTCAGACGCCGCCGTAACGGCCGCGGTCGACGCCTACCGCAACCGGATGCGGTACTACGCCACCTCGCCGATCCTCGACATCTGGTACGAGGGGACACGCTTCGACCAGTTCATCGACTATTTCGAACACGCTGACCGTGGCCAGGTGAAGGTGCAGTTCGAGAAGGGGAAGGAGACGCGGACGAGCCGCGGAGCATTCGCCAAGCTCACGACGGAGCGACGGGGAGGGCGCGCATCACTCCGCAGCCCCCACTGCGTGTCACGCTCGACGATGAGGAGCAGGGTGACGTGGTCGAGGGCCTGCTCGGTAGCTATCGCCTCACGCTCCAGGAGGATCGTCGCAAGCTCTTCGACCGCTTCATCCCGGTGGACATCGTCCGCCAAGTGGTGGGGGTCGGCAGCGTCGGCATGGTGGTGTATCTGGTGCTGCTCGAGGGGAGCGCTACGGGCGACCCACTCTTCCTGCAGTGCAAGCAGGCGGGGGCTTCCGTCTACGAATCCTTCACCTACTCCAGCGAACACGACAATCATGGTGCCCGGGTAATCGCCGGCAAACGAATGGTGCAGAGCGCAACCGACATCTTCGTGGGCTGGGGTTCACTGGGTGGGCGCGACTTCTACGTCCGTCAGTTCCGTGACATGAAGCTCATCCCCACTACGAACCTGATTGCGCCGGTCCTGGTCGAGTTCGGCATCGCGTGCGGCAACACGCTGGCCCGGGCGCACGCCCGCTCCGGCGATCCCGTGGCCATCGACGCCTACATGGGCAAGGGCGACGTGTTCACAAAGGCGATGCGGAATTTCGCCCGCCTCTACGCCGACCAGAACGAACGGGACCACGCGGCGCTGATGGCCGCCATCCGGAGGGGCAAGGTGGAGAGCATCCTGGACTGACACCCACGCGGACGCGAACACCGATGAGCCGGTGTGACGTACGTCGGCGGCGGCGATTCTTCCATCCCGCGCTGCTGGTGCGACCTTCTCCGGTTCGAGGGGCACTACCTTCGAGCCGCTCCGTCGGCGTGAGCCGGAGGGTCGGCCTGTCCCTGGGTGGCTTCCTTCGGCGGACCAGCTGACGTGTGCCTGGTACCTGGAGGATCGACCGCCCAGTCCGGCGTCACTCCCCACCCCTCTGAGTACACGAACTCGGAAAGTGGTCGTCGTCGAACTGGTCCGTGACCGCCGGCGGGCTTGCCGATCGTGATCGTTCCGGCCAGGAAGACCTCCTCGGGGATGTCGAGGAGTTCACGTAGCTCCGACTCCACCGGGTAGTGCATCACGGTGAAGGCGCCACCGTAACCAAGAGCACGTGCGGCCAGTAGGAGGTTCTGACATGCCGGGTAGACCGAAGCACCTTCCGTGGGGAAAGGAGCCCGGTGGCGCACCAAGCACGGGAGCACGAGCACTGGAACTTCCTCGAAGTGGTCAACGTAGTGCTGCATCGACAGCGCCACGCGAGCCTTCGGCGACGAGCTGTCCGTACCGGTACCTCGGTCATAGCCGTCAGCGACTCGCTTCGCCTCCCAAATCTGCCTGGCCCCTCTGGCCACGATCTGCTTCGCCGCCACCGCCTTCGGGCTCTCCGTGAGCACCATGAATCGGAACGGCTGGCGATTGGATCCACTCGGAGCCCTCGTTGCGGCGAAGAGCATGGCGCGCAGCACCTCCGAGGGAACCGGATCCTCTGTGTAGCGGCGAATCGTCCGCGTAGTCGCCATTCCTTCGAGGAGACCTACCTGATCCAGAGGAAGCGGCATCTGAGCGAATTGGCCCTCCTGGGACGGTCGTTCGGACATTCCCCCAGCTTGCTGCAACCGTGAGCCGACGCCAAATGGAACCGCTCGCTCGAACGGCCAGCAGTGGAGGTCGGGGTCGCTCCCCATCGCCACCGACCCGCCATCGTGGGATGCGGAGCAGCCAAGTCCGGAATCCGACACACTGGCCGTGAGCAACTCGAAGGGATGGCGCTCAGGTCAGGTCACGGTCATCCGGATGAACCACCCCTGGAGTCCTGGAGGCTCCGGTGTGTCCCCCGCCATCGGAGGTGACCTCCATTCGGAATTGGTGGACTCGACGCTTCTTGATCCGAGTGGCGGGGGCGGCCCCGTCGACCATGTCCTTCCGTGGGGAGCAATGCACCTCCGTCACACGTCCCGATGTCCCGGACACCTCGGTGCGTACGCCGTCCGGACGCGAAGCTCCCCCGGGGGCTCGCAGGAGCCAGTCCCGGGGGAGTCGCTTCGTCTGTTGACCACCGCCTTCTCGGTCAGATGCACGAGTCGGGCAGCTGACCGAGGGACGTCGGCTCGTCGGGGCCCTAGATGGTTGCCCCGCCCCCGATGGTCACCAACAACGCCGCGTTGGACACGGCGTTGTTGTGCACGGTGACGTGCTCGCCTCCGGCGGGTCCGAATGCCCCGTACCCGGGGTCAGCTGACCAACTGTCGTCGCCCAGCCAGATCCCTCCGCTGCCACTCGGTGTGGAGCCGAAGTTGACCGTGTTGTTGGTCACCTTGACCACCTGAGTCGACGCGGCGACCGCATTCAGCAGATCGCCGTTGACATCCGAGAAGTATCCGCACCACTCGTCGCAACCGACGGCGTAGATTCCGACGCTATCGGCAATCCCCGCGCCGGTCTCCGTGATCGTGTTGTTCGTGGCCGACGTGGCCGTATCCACGGCCTCGACACCGATCTGGTCATTGGTCAGGACGTTGTGGGTGACACTCACCGAACTCGACGCAACGCCAGACTTGCTGATGCCAGCGGCATACAGCAGCACGGCGGCACCGTAGTTGCCCTGAGGCTGCGGGTTTCCGGGATCAGGCGCAGTCCAATCGACTCCGCTGATCGTGTTCTCCTTCACTGTCCCGACGGCACCGAATCCGAGCTGGACCCCATTCTGCGCGACGAGGCTGCTCGGCGCCGTGGTGATCGAATTGCTCTTGATCAAGCAGCTCGTGCCCAACTCATCGCAGAGGATTCCTGTCTTGCCGAAGCCGGAGATGGTGGATCCGGATACGGAGAGAGTGGCAGTGGACGAACCAGTGTTGTCGGTCGACGCGTAGACACCCTGGCCAGACCCACACCCCACGTTCGTCGGCGTGGTGTTCTCCACCGTCGTGTTCGCCAGCGTTGCCGATGAATTGTGGCCGGTAGTTGCCTGGAGGAGCACTCCCGCGAATTCCGTGCTGCAGCCGTCAATGGCCGAGGCCACACCCGATCCGTCGATCACCAGGCCGTTGATGGTGACGCCGGTCGTTCCCGGTGTGACCTGCACGACCGCAACTGTCGGCTCGGCAGACGAGTGCGACGTCGCGTTGGGTGTTGCATCGGTCGGTCGGACTATGGCGATACCGCTCGCCTTCAAGGTGAGGTTCGCGGTGCCGATGCTCAGCCGTTCGTTGTACGTACCTGCACACACCACGATCGTGGAACCGGCAGGAGCGGCCGCAATGGCTGACGAGATCGTGTTGTAGCCGGCCGTCGCGCAGCTGTGGTGATTGTTGTTCAACGCGATGTCGGCACTGGGACTCACAAAGAGTTTGGTCGCACCGACGGCACCCGCAACGCTTGCCGGAACCGTCACGAGTCCTATTCCTATCGTGGCCACCACAGCTGCCACGAGCAGTGTGCTTTTCCGCATGCTTTACCGCCTTTCATCAAGAGGCAGCATCCGCGCGTGGTCATGCTTCACACCGCAGATGATGCTTCCGCCTTACAGCCAACGGGGCTGCTCCGTTACCAACGGGTTGGAGCCCTTGCGATCATGGATTGCCATCCTCAATATTGAGGATTCACAGGGGATGTCCACGAAATTGCTGGTCCACTACGTCGTGGCCGATCTCGAGCCGAAGCTCCGGTCGTCATTGCCTCACGGTTCGTGAGACCACGGCGACAGGTCGTGGTCGAACCGACGGCCGAACCGCAATTCAGAATCTGTGGGTGCCGACAACGTCATCACGGTGGACGCGGTCGCCTTGCGTGCGGGTTCGCCTCGATCCGCTGGGATCGTGCCCGGTCGGACCGGGGCCGGGTACCGACCGATCGGACGCCCTCCAGGCTCAGTACTCGCCCTTGATCACGAAGTACGAACCGCGGATGGTACCTGCGAGCTTCGAGTTCTGGCGTGCAAACTTGAACGAGCCGGGGCTCGTCCAGCCGGCGGTGAAGCACACGTCCGTGACCCTCCTCAGATCGCTCCGACGTAGCAGCGCCTTTGCACGCTCGACACGCCGAGTCATCAAGTGGAAATGGGGCGACTCGGATTGCGCCTCACGGAACCGGCGGCCGAAGTGCGCCTATGACATCAGTGCCGTGCGAGCGAGCGCAGCCACGTCGAGAGGCTGGGTGTCGGCGCGCAGTAGGTGGACTCGCGCCCTTCGCAAGCGCCGCTATTCATCGGGATCAACGCCCATGGACGACCGTTCTCCACCCCCTCGGCGTTCGCTGCGTGGTGCAGTCGGCTACGGATCGCCAAGGTGGTTCCTACCCGGCAGAAATGCAGGTCGACGCCTCGGCTGTGGTTCGGACGCCACCGGGACCGGGCGAACGTTGCCGAGCGCGGATCTAGGTGTGGGCGAGGTGGACGGCAGCCTCGGGGGTGTTCACCTGGAAGGCGATGCTCTCCTCGATGTAGAGGTCGATGCTGTCCGCCGTGGCGGCCCGGAAGCCGATCGAGAAGTCCTCGCCGACGGTGAGGGCGTAGTCGCCACCACGCTGTGACAGCACGACCGCTCCCTCGATGGCGGGGGCCCAGACGACGGGGCCACCGAGAAGTTGGCGCAGGTGCTCGAGTACCGGGTAGCCCCCGTGCTCGATGGTCTCGGTGACCCCCGTGTAGCAGCAGGTGCCGAGGGCGATGGCATAGGGCCCGGCGATGTCCGCCGACCGCAGCGACCGTGACCGCTTTGGCCACCCGCTCGGGATAGCCGCTGTAGTCGTCCCCGATGGCGACGGCATCGTGGGGTGAGGCGGTGATGATCCCGATGACTCCGGCCGGGGGTTCCCCTGGAAGACGAGGTGGTCCTCGGCCAGTGCTGCGGCCCGCCCGGCATCGATCACCGGCTGGAGGTCGGGGTCCGTCCCGCCCCGTTCCACGGTGTCGAGCTCGTCTCGGGCCAGGGTGAACGCCGCCCGCATCTCGACCAGGGGCTGCACCCGGCGACGGACCGCCTCGACGGATCCGAGAGGTGTTGCGTCCACCGGTTCGGTGCGACCCGTGGTGACCGCTGCGAGTTCCCACCCCAGCGGGCCGGCGAAGTCGACGAGCCGCCGGGCGGCCAGGAAGTGCGTGAGCGAGCGCGTGGCCTCCCCGTCGATCTGCCGCCAGGCCGCATCGGTGACGGGAGCCAGCTCCCGGGTCAGGTGGTTCATGGCGCTGTCCTTCCTTCCTGTCGTAGGTCGCCGATCCCGAGGCCGCCGTCCGGACCTGCTGCGGCCGGGACCCCGGCTGCGGCGAGGGGGTTCGGGTTCGGGGGTGCCGACACGGGTGAGGGTGTTGATGTCGAGGTGGGAGAACGAGCTCGTCCTGGCCGGGGATGTCGAGCATCCCCTCCTCCTCGTAGGACCAGGTGCCGTCGTCGTTCACGGTCACGTGGATCCGGTAGCTCAACGTCCGGAAGTTGGTCTGCAGGAACGGGTTTGACAGGATCCCGTAGACCTCCGTCCCGAGGGCGGCGTGCAGTTCGAACTCGGTGGCATCGGCGGCCGCCGGACCGTTGGCCAGCAGCACCTGGCCCCGTGGGATGCCGAGGGTGAAGGTGATCTCCTCGGCGACCGGCTCCCACAGCCAGTAGCCGACCTGGTCGTGGAAGGTCTCGACCTCGCCGGGCCTGACGATGTGGGTGTGGTAGCGGAGCCCGTAGAACAGCTGCGGGCCGTTGGTCTGGGCGTCGATGGGCTGGAGCTCGTAGCGCTCGACGAAGGCATCGCGTCCGACGCCTTCGGCCACCGGGTGGTGGTCGGCTCCTCCCACGCCCTCCCAGATACCGGCCATGGGGCCCAATGGGCCCAGGTTGGCCAGTGTGTCCGGATCAGCCGCCGGTTCCGTGTAGATGTCCACACCCGCCGGGAACCGCTCGTCCGCAGCGGGACTCCGCTCAGCACTCACCCTCTTGACCGTACAGGGGAAGCGGGTGACCGTACAGCGCCTGCAGGGCCGACGGTACGTTCCCCAGCGGCGGGAGACCGGCCCGGGCGCATCCGACCGCCGGGGTCGGCACGCCGGGTCCGCCGGGGTCGGCACGCGGGGTTCGCCGGGGTCGGCACGCCGGGTCGAGGACTCGCTACGGTACGGTCGGAACCGCTGAGCCGTCCTACGACCGCGTGGAGGCCGACCTCGTGAGCAACCCGGAACCGTCCAGGATGCTGCTCGTCACCCTGACCGCGCTGACGGTGGTGAGCGGACTGGTCGACGCGGTCAGCTACCTGGGCCTCGGACACGTCTTCACGGCGAACATGACGGGCAACGTGGTGCTCCTCGGGTTTGCTGCGGCAGGCGCCCCCGGGTTCTCCATCGCGGCCAGCCTGTCGTCCCTCGGATCCTTCCTGGTCGGGGCGGCCGTAGCCGGAAGGATCACCCTCCACGTGACCTCGCGTCGGCGGTGGCTGCTGATGGCCATGGTGGTCGAGGGCCTCTTCGCCGGTGCCGCTGCCGTGGTAGCCGCAGTCCACGGGGGCACGGTGTCCTCGGGCTCCGGACGGTTCACCGTCATCGTGGTGCTCGCCTTCGCCATGGGCGTCCGTAACTCCACCATCAGGAGACTGTCCGTGCCGGACATCACGACGACGGTCCTGACCATGACCCTGACCGGCCTGGCTGCCGACTCGTCCATCGCCGGTGGATCGAATCCCAAGGCGGCCCGCAGGATGTCTGCGGTCGCCTCCATGTTCGTCGGAGCGCTGACCGGAGCCGCCCTCTACCTCCATACGGGTGCGACATGGCCCCTCGCTGTCGTCGCCGTGATCGTGCTCGTCACGACCGTCGCCTTCGCGGTCAGTACCAGCTCGCGCCAGTTGGACGAGGTCGGAATCAGCGGTGCCGCCAACTAGCTCCCAGCAACCGGAACGGCCTGCCTCGGCGGTCGGGGCCGGACGGACCCGACTGGAGGAGGCCGCCATGGCGGATCGGAGACCGAAGCTGGCCGTGCTCGGACTGGGCACCATGGGGCGGGCGATGGCGGCGTCGGCCCTTCGACAGGGGTTACCGACCATCGTCTGGAATCGCAATCCGGAGGCGGCCCGTGGCCTCGTCGAGCAGGGAGCGCAGGTCGAGACCTCCGTTGCCGACGCCGTCCGTGGAGCGGACGTGGTGATCACCATGGTCACCGATGCCGCAGCGGTGGGTTCCATCGCCGTAGACCTCGGCATGCTCCAAGCGCTTCCGACAGGCGCCGTGTGGGCCCAGATGAGCACGATCGGGGTCGACGGTACGGCCACCATCGACTCGATCGTCGAGAGCCGGCGACCGGATGTCCTCTTCCTCGACGCACCCGTGTCAGGCAGCAAGGTCCCCGCCGAGGAGGGAAGGCTGACCATCTTCGCCTCCGGCTCCGAACGGGCCCGGCCCGTCGTCGATCCCGTCTTCGAAGCGGTGGGGCAGCGAACCGTCTGGCTCGGCCCGGTCGGGATGGGCACGCGCATGAAGCTGGTGAACAACACCCTGCTGGCGTTCAGCGCCGAAGGAGTGGCCAACGCCCTGGCGCTGGCCCGCCGGCTGGGCCTCGACGTCCGCAGCGTGGCGGACACCGTCGCGGGAGGTCCGCTCGTGTCACCCTGGATGTCCGGCAAGCTGGCTCGGATGGAGGAGGGCGACTATTCCCCGGAATTCCCACTGGACCTGGCGCTGAAGGACGTCCGACTCGCCCTCGCGGAAGCCGATCCGCAGCGCTTCGCTGTGCTCTCGTCCCTTGCCCGTGAGTGGGCCATGGTCGTGGAGGCAGGTTTCGGCGGCCAGGACGTCACGGTGGTGTCCCGCACACTCGAGCCGTAGTCGGGCCGTCGACCGGCCTGCGCCGATCCGGGTGCCGGCGGTCAGCCGTCCGGGAGGTGCTCGGACGCCCGCACGCCGACGTCCGCACTGATCACCAGGCGATTGCGGTCCTCGGCGTGGCGTCGTTCGGCGTCGTGTACGCCCGACTGGACGTCCTTGATGGTGCCGTCGGGCTTGTCCTCCAGTCCGAGCAGCGCGACCTCGTCCAGGTCCTGCTGTGCGATCAGCAGAGCGTCGAGCTTGGTCTGCATGGCCCGGCTCTCGCGATTCTGGGTGGACTGGATGATGAGGACCATCACGAACGTGATCATGGTGGTGATCGAGGTGACCACCATCTCGTAGCGGGCGTCGAACAGACCGCCGGGGACGATCAGGAGGCCGATGCCCCACAGTGCGATCAGCACCACCGCGGCGCCGATGGCCGTGAACGAGCCGAGGAACGTAGTCAGTCGGGAGACGGCGTGGCTCGCCCGGTGGTGGATGCGGCGACGGTGGGCGCGCATGGGTCCCTCCGGGGGACGGACTTCGTGGGTACGCGGCCCAGGCATGCGGTGTCCCCTCGGTGGGAGTGTCCCCTCGGCAGGGACGGATGTGATCGCTTGGCCCGGAGCGCAGGTGGCGGAACCGTAGCTCGACGGACCAAGCACCGCCACCCTATGCGCCGGGGGCCCCTGACCGAACGCCCCCGTGGACCGCCCGCCCGGGCACCCGCCCGGTACGTGCCCTCCTGGCCGTCCTAGCTGCCGGGCCGCCGCCACGGTCGGGGAAGTGCGAGGACACCCACCACCGGGATCGGACGGGGCGCCGGTAGGCTGACCGGCGATGCCGGCATATCTCGATTCGATCCTCGCCGCCCACCGCGCCGCCGCCACCACCGACGGACGCGACGTGGCGCGGGTGGTCGGGGAGGCTCGGGACGCGGTCGCCCGTGAGGACCCCGCCGATCGCCGGGACTTCGTCGCCGCCCTGGTCGCCGGCCGGGAGGCGCGCGGCATGGCCGTGATCTCGGAGATCAAGCGCCGGTCACCCTCCAAGGGCGATCTCGACCCCTCGCTCGACCCCGCCGTCATGGCTGCCGAGTACCAGTCCGGCGGGGCCTCCTGCCTGTCGGTCCTGACCGACGAGGCGTTCTTCGGCGGGAGCCGGGCCGACCTGGTGGCAGCCCGGGCCGCCTGCTCGCTTCCCGTGCTCCGCAAGGACTTCACGGTCGGTGCCCTGGACGTGTGCGACGCCCGTGCCATGGGTGCCGACGCCGTGCTGCTGATCGTGGCCGCCCTGGACGACGGCGAACTGACGTCGCTCCTGGAGCTCGCCCGTGACCTGGAGCTCGCACCGCTGGTGGAGGTGCACGACGATGCCGAGCTCGACCGTGCCCTCGACGCCGGTGCCGACCTCGTCGGCGTGAACCAGCGCGACCTGCGGACTTTCGAGGTGGACCGCGAACGGGCAATGCGGTTGGGCGGGCGGATGCCCGGCGGCACCGTGGCCGTCGCCGAGTCGGGCATCCGGGACGCCGCCGACGTGGAGCGCCTCGCCGCCGCCGGCTACACGGCGGTCCTGGTGGGGGAGACCCTGGTGCGTTCGGCCGACCGGAGCTCGGCCGTGGACGGCCTGCTCGGTGCGCGGGCGTGACCGTGCCGTTCTCCGACGGGGACGTCGGGTCCGAGGTGTTCGTGAAGATCTGCGGGATCACCTCCGAGGCCGACGCCCTCCTGGCCGTGGGCATGGGGGCCTCGGCCGTCGGCTTCGTGTTCGCCCCCTCCCCCCGGCAGATGGCGCCCTCGGCCGTGGCCGACATCGTCAAACGCCTCCCGCACGAGACGGTCACGGTCGGCGTGTTCCGGGATGAGTCGCCTCGGCGCGTCGTCGAGATCGCCGGCCAGATCGGGCTGCGGGCCGTCCAGCTCCACGGGTTCGAGTCGGCCGAGGACACTCGCTGGGTGGCCGAGCGGGTCAACTGGACGATCAAGGCGTTTCCGGCGGGCCACCGGAACATCGAGCGGTTCCCCGAGTACGGGGCCCGGACGCTGCTGCTCGACGGAGCCAACCCAGGGTCGGGGGAGCTGTTCGACTGGCGCCTGGCCGAGGGGATCGTGGACCCGGGCCGCCTGATCGTGTCGGGTGGCCTGCGACCCGACAACGTGGCCGCCGCCGTCGCCCACCTCCATCCGTGGGGGGTGGACGTGGCCAGCGGGGTGGAGTCTGCTCCGGGGTGAAGGACCCCGGAAGGGTCCGTGACTTCGTGGCCGCCGCCCGCGAGGCGGGTCGCCGGGTACAGGCGGAGCGCCGGGCGGATGCCCCCGACCCCGACGAGGAGCTCGGAGATCGGGGCAGCCGTCGGGCGACCGACCTCTTCGACTGGCAGGACGACACGTGACCGCGACCGCCCACCCCACACCGACTGCGAGCGCCCCATCATGACCACCGAGACCACCCACCCCACCGCCATCATGGGTGACCCGGGGCCGACGGGCCGTTTCGGTGGTTACGGGGGCCGCTACGTGCCCGAATCGCTGGTTCCCGCGTGCATCGAGCTCGAGGCTGCGTTCCGTTCGGCGTGGGCCGACCCGGCCTTCCGCGACGAGCTCGACTCGATCCTGCACAATTACGGAGGCCGGCCCACGCCGGTCACCGTGTGCGGCCGCCTGTCCGAGCAGCTGGGCGTGCGGGTCCTGCTGAAGCGGGAGGATCTCGCCCACACCGGCTCACACAAGCTCAACAACGTCATCGGCCAGGGTCTGTTGGCCCGGCGGATGGGCAAGCGCAAGCTCATCGCCGAGACGGGCGCGGGCCAGCACGGGGTGGCCACGGCCACCGCCGCCGCCCTCTTCGGCATGGAGTGCATCGTCTACATGGGCGAGATCGACACGCAGCGCCAGGAGCTCAACGTGTTCCGGATGGAGCTGCTGGGGGCGACCGTGGTGCCGGTGACCAGCGGCAGTCGGACGCTCAAGGACGCCGTCAACGAGGCGCTGCGCGGCCTGGGTGGCCACGGTGGAGGACACCCACTACTGCCTCGGGTCGGTCATGGGCCCCCATCCGTACCCGTGGATGGTCCGGGAGTTCCAGCGGGTGATCGGCGACGAAGCCCGCCAGCAGACCCGGGACCTGCTCGGTGCCGACCCCGATGTGGTCGTGGCCTGTGCGGGCGGCGGCTCCAACGCGGCGGGGATCTTCGCCGGATTCGCCGACGACACCACCTCCGAGCTCGTGGCCGTCGAGGCCGCCGGTGGAGCGGCGGTGACCACGGGCATCCCCGGTGTGCTCCACGGCATGCGCAGTGCCCTCATCCAGGACGAGGCCGGGCAGATCCTGGAGGCCGAGTCGATCTCGGCCGGTCTCGACTACCCGGGCATCGGGCCCGAGCACGCCCACCTCGCCGATCTCGGTCGGGCCCGCTACGAGTCGGCCGGTGACGAGGCGGTGTTGGAGGCGTTCCAGCTCCTGGCCCGCACCGAGGGCATCCTGCCGGCACTGGAGTCGGCCCACGCCCTGGCGTGGGTGGTGGCCGCATCCGCCAGCGGCGAGCTCGCTCCGGGGTCGACGGTGCTGGTCAACCTGTCGGGCCGGGGCGACAAGGACGTGGCCCAGGTCCGGGACATCCTTCGGGGTCGGACGTGAGCGCCACGCCCCTCGCCCACGCGCCCGGGACGCTCGAGTCGACCCTGCGCGCCCGCCGCGACGCCGGGCACAAGCTGCTCGTCCCCTACGTCACCGCCGGGCTCGACGACGAGTGGCTCCTGGTCCTGGAGGCGCTCGCGGGGGCGGGGGCCGACGCCATCGAAGTGGGGATCCCGTTCTCCGATCCGATGATCGACGGTGCCGTCATCCAGGAGTCCTCCTTGCGGGCGCTGGACCGGGGGACCACGCCCGAGGGTGTACTCGCCGACCTGAGCCGGGTCGACGTGGGGGTGCCCCTGGTCGTCATGACCTACTACAACCTCGTCTACCGGGCCGGACACACCCGGATCGCCGGGGCCATGCGGCAGTCGGGCGTGCGCGGGGCGATCATCCCGGACCTACCCCTCGAGGAGGTCGACGACTGGGCGGGGGCCGCCGACGCCGAGGACGTGGCCACCGTGCTTCTGGTGGCGCCGTCCACGCCCGACGACCGCATCGCCGCGATCTGCGAGCGGTCGAGGGGCTTCGTCTACGCCGTAGGGCGCATGGGTGTGACCGGTGAACAGGCGGTGCTGGCCGACTCGGCCCGCGAGGTGGCGGGCCGGATCCGGGCCGCCACCGATCTGCCGGTGTGTGTCGGGATCGGCGTGTCCACACCGGGCCAGGCCGCCTCGGTCTGCGAGGTGGCCGACGGGGTCGTGGTGGGCTCGGCCCTGGTCCGCCGCTTGCTCGAGGGCGCCGGGCCCGACGGGGCGGCCGAGTTCGTCGGGTCGCTGCGGGCCGCTCTCGACGCCGGCTGAGCGACGCCGGAGGCCGTGCCGGCGCCTATCCCGAGGTGGAGCACCCTGTGGGATCGGTGAGGCCCCACACCGCCTGTACGGCAGGGGGGATCGGGGTCTGGGACGGACAGAACGGGAACGATCCGACGCCCACCATCGTCCACGATCCACCGGCGGACCGACTGAAGATGCCCGTGGCCCCGCCGTCCTGCATGCCGACGAGCGTCTGTTGCTGTGCGGTGGCCGAGGGGACGAAGGTGGCGAGCGCCCAGTACGTCTGCGTGGCGGGCACGTAGGCGTAGTACACAGTCCCCGGCTGAGTCCCTGCGATGTCTCCGGCCGCCACCTTCTTGGCGGTGACGAAGGCAGCGGTCAGGGCGGCCTTGTCGGCGGAGGTGACGGTCAGGTTCCGCGGACCACCCGAAGTCGTCGTGGTCGTCACCCCCGTCGCCGTGGTCGATGTGGTGCTCACCCCGGTCGACGTGGCGGTCGGCGCCGAGGTCCCCGGCGAGGACGAGGTCGACCCGCACGCGGCGAGGAGCCCTCCACACAGGACCAACACGGTCGCCGACAGAGTGCGTGCCTTCGTCATGCCACCAGCATGGCAGGTGACCCCCGGCCCCGAGCGGACCGCCCGAGCCGACCGGACGAGCCGACCGGACGAACCGCGGACGCACCGTCGGCACGGGGCGCCGACTACCCATCGGGGTCCTCGTCCGGACGATCCATGCGCCACCGCCCTTGACGGAGGGGCTCTTCCCGGATCGCGCGGATCCGGGCCCGGATCGCGGTGCGAGGCGGGGTCCCCCGGCGCTACGTTCGGCAGATGCTCGTGAGCCGTCGCCGTCGCCGGAGTCGCCGGTGGGAACGATGGGAGCATGGCGCGGTGCCCCTGATGCAGGAGGTCCACAACGCGGTCGTGGACCTCATCGCGGACATCGGGGAGCCGGGAGCCGTCGTCCTCGAGGCGTGTGACCAGCTCGACCGCCGGATCGGCGAGCTCGAACACTGGCTGCTGGCCGAACCGTGCCCCGACTTCGGGGTCGAGCGGCGTGTGCGGGAGCTCATCGGTGCCTGCGCAGGACTGTGGGCGACCACCGTCCACGTGGCCCGCCTCACGCCGGCCGGGATCGATGCGGGCACGAGCCACCTCCCCGAGTCGTGTGCCATCGATATGTCCGCCCGGGTCGACGCCCTCGAGGTGGCGCTCGAAGGCGTGCGACCCTACTTCGCCGTCTGAGCGAGCGTTGGCGCCGTCGGGTGGTGGCGCCGGGCCGGCGGCGGCTCAGCCCCTGGCCGGTCGGACGATCCGGTAGACGGCCTTGAGGAGTGGCACCCGCCGACGCGGGTGCTGGTGGGCCTCGAGGCGTTTGGCGATGAGCTCCCGCCGCTCCTGCAGGTCGCGGAACGTGATGGCGTCGTCGCCCTCGGTAAAGCCCATGGCGGCCCGGTACCCGTCGAGGTCGATGGTCTCGGTCGACACCTCGAAGCCGACCTCGCGGGCGATGCGCTCGCCGTGCCGCTCGGTGAAGTACGTGACGACGGTGACGATTTCGCCCAGGATGTCGATGTCGGGGGCCATGGTGGCCATCGCCCCGTTGAGGAACAGCATGTTCTTGACGAACAGCATGAGCTCCTTCGGGAGGCGCGCCCCGTAGCCGAGGAGGGCCTTGGTCACCTCGCGCAGCTCGGCCACCATCTCCTCGGCGGTCAACGTGGTCGGGTCGATGGGGGGACGGTCGAGATTGAGGTCGCGGATCACCGCGTCGATGTCGCTGTCGGCCGGCAGGGCGCCCGAGGTCCCGCAGGGCCTCGACCTGGACGGTCACGTTGTTGGTGCTCGCCCCCATCTGGAGACGCAGGAAGGCCTGGCGCTTGCGCTCGTCCAGCCGGGCGGTGATGCCGAAGTCGAGGAGGGCCACGGTGCCGTCGGACTGCACCAGCAGGTTGCCGCCGTGGAGGTCCCCGTGGAACACCCCGTACAGGAGGGCACCCTCGAGGAAGGCGATGAGGCTGGACCGCAGGACGGCGGCGGTGTCGATACCGGCCGACGCGCATCGCCCTCGGCATCGCCCCACGAGAACCCGTGGATGTGCTCCATGACCAGCACCCGTCGGGTGACGAGTTCGGGGTGGGGCCGGGGGACGACCACGCTGCGCTGACCGGTGCCGGCGAACACCTCGGCGATGTCGAGCATGTTCTGGGCCTCCAGCCGGAAGTCGAGCTCCTCGACGATCGTCTCGGCGAACAGCTCGACCAGTGCCGGTGGGTTGGTCAGGGCGGACACGGGGATGCGCCCGACCAGGAACGGGGCGATCCAGGCCATGGCGGCGATGTCCAGTCGGACCATGGGGGCCACCCGGCTCCTCTGGACCTTGACCACGACCCGCTCGCCGGTGCGCAGCGTGGCCGCATGGACCTGGGCGATGGAGGCCGAGGCGATCGGGGTGCGGTCGAAGGAGGTGAACACCTCGGCCAGGGTCCGGCCGAGGTCCTCCTCGATGGTGCGCCGGACCACCGCGAACGGCTCTGGAGAGACCCGGTCGCGCAGGAGCCGGAACTCGTCGACCAACTCCTCGGGAAAGATCCCCTCGCCCGACGAGATGATCTGTCCGAGCTTGATATAGGTCGGGCCCAGGTGCTCGAACGCGGGCCGGAGGCGCCGGGACAGCCCTGCCCGCGACTCCGGTGTGCCACGCTCCCTCGGCGCCCCACACGAGCAGCGCGCCGCCCACGCGGTAGGCGACGGTCAGGACACGACCGCGGACGGGAGGTGCTTGGGGTGGACGAGCGTGCGGGCCAGGTCGGCGGCCTGGCTGCGCAGGGTGGTGATGTCGGGGGCGTCCCCGTGGGCGAACCGCCACGGCATGGCGTCGGGGTCCACGATCCACGGTGCGTGGGGCGTGAAGGCGCCGATGGCCAGGTCCGGTGGGTCGTCGGGTCCCGGGACGTACTCCAGGGGCGTGGCGGGCTCGATCATGGGCTCACCACGGTAGGTGCTGGGGGGGTACCGCGGACGTCGCCATCCAGCGGGGGGCGCCGCCGGAGCCGGTGGGAGGTGGAGCGGTGTCAGGCAGGGGAGATGACCAGGCAGCCGTTGTGGCCCCCGAAGCCGAACGAGTTGGACAGGATCGGTCCCGGCTCCCACGGGCGGGCATCGGGGGCCACGATGTCCAGGTGGATCGCCGGGTCGGGCTCCTCGTAGCCGTAGGTGGGCGGGATGCTCGCGTGGCGGATCGTCAGGACGGAGGCGACTGCCTCGATGGCGCCACTCGCACCCAGGCCGTGACCGGTCACGCCCTTGGTCGAGGTGACCGGTGGCGAGTCGGCGCCGAACACCGTTCCGATGGCGTCGGACTCCGCCTGGTCGTTGAGCGGCGTGGACGTCCCGTGGGCGTTGATGTGGCGGACCTGGTCGGGCCGGATGCCTGCGTCACGCATGGCCTCGAGCATGCAGGCGGCTGCCCCCGATCCTCCCGGCGCCGGTGCGGTGACGTGATGGGCGTCGGCCGTGCTCCCTGCACCGGAGAGCTCCCCGTAGATGCGGGCGCCACGGGCGACGGCCCGGTCCCAGTCCTCGAACACCAGGGCCCCGGCACCTTCGGTCATCACGAACCCGTCGCGGCGCACGTCGAAGGGCCGGGAGTGGCCGGTGGTCGACAGTGCGGTCATGTTGGCGAACGAGGCGACACCCACGACGGTCATGCCCGCCTCGGCCGCCCCGCCGATGGCGACGTCGCAGCGGCCCGAGGCCACCAGTCGCGCGGCATGGGCGATGCTGTGGGCGCCGGCGGCGCACGCCGTGATGATCGTCTCCGACGGCCCGAGCAAGCCGAACCGCATGGAGACGGCGGCGGCGCCGGCGTTGGACATCATCATGGGGCACGAGCCGGGGGGAGATCCGGCCCGCGCCCTTTTCGGCGTAGACGAGGATCTGGGTCTCGAGCGACTGCAGGCCGCCGACGCCGGTCCCCATGATCACCCCGGACCGGTCCGGGTCGGCGTCCGAGCGCGCCGGCGTCCTCGAGGGCCATCTCGGCCACGGCCACGCTGAACTGGGCGAAACGGTCGAGGGTCCGTGCCTCCTTCGGGGTGAACCAGCGTTCGGGGTCGAAGTCGTGCACCCGGCGCTCGCCCTCCGGAGCAGGCCGGTGGAGTCCCTCCCAGAACGCGTCGACGCCGACGCCGCAGCAGGCGAGGACGCCGATCCCGGTGATGGCCACCCGGCGTCCGGCGATCGGACCGTCCGGACCGGTGCCCAAGAGCATCAGATCTTGGCGACGATGAGGTCGTAGGCCTGTCCGATGGTCTCGATGCCCTCGAGTTCCGACTCGTTGACGTCGACGTCGAAGCTCTCCTCGAGCGCCATGACCAGCTCGACGAGGTCGAGGCTGTCGGCATCCAGGTCCTCAGCGAACCGGGCGTCCTTGGTGATCTTGTCCTCGGGGACCTGGAGGACCTCCACCGCGCACTGCTTGAACTTCTCGAACGTCTCGTCGTTGCTCACTGCATCTCCTTGGTCGGTGTCTCGGTGTGTGGGTGGTGGTGCCCCGGCAAGCCGGGCCGCGGCCCGGCGTGCTCCCGTCGGCGCCATGTTGTCGGCTCCGGGGCCACTGCGCCAGAACGTTCAGAGCCCCATGCCGAGGCCGCCGTCGACCGGCAGCACCGCACCGGTGACGTAGCCTGCGGCGTCGGAGGCCAGGAAACCGACGACGCCGGCCACCTCGTCCGGCGTGGCCACGCGTCCGAGCGGCACCTGGGCGGCGAACTCGGCGAGCTTCGACTCGTCGAGCCCGGCCAGCATATTCGTCTCGACGAGACCGGGGGCCACGACGTTGACCGTGATCGCACGGCTGGCGACCTCCCGGGCCAGCGACCGGGCCATGCCCGACCAGTCCGGCCTTGGAGGCGGCGTAGTTGGCCTGTCCCGCCGATCCGATGAACGCCCCGACCGACGACATCATGATGACCCGGCCCCGATGGAGCCGGAGCATCTTGGTGAGCGCCCGCTTGGTCACCCGGAAGGCTGCGTCAGATTGGTGTCGATGACCTCGGACCAGGCGTCCTCGCTCATCCGCAGGGCGAGGGTGTCCCTGGTGACCCCGGCGTTGGCCACGAGGACCTCGACCGGGCCCCCACGCCTCCTCGACGGTGGTGAAGGCGGCGTCCACCTGAGCGGGGTCGCACACATCGCACGTCAGCGACAGGAAGCGGTCGCGCCCGACACCCAGGTCGTGCTCGGTGGCCCCCGTCCGCGAGGTACCGCCACCCGGTCGCCGTTGGCCAGGAACCATTCGGCGCACGCCAGTCCGATCCCTCGGGACCCCCCGGTCACGAGGACCACCCGCCCGTCGCCAGGTGGGACGGTCTGCGTCACGTCGTCCTCCTGGTCGTGCGAACGGCGCCGTGGGGGCCACGGGCGCCGGGGTCGCCGTCATGCGGGAGCGCCGGGTCATCGAGCGGGCACCCGGGTGCGGATCCACGCCACCGGCTGTCCCTCGACCACCCGCTCGCCCCGCACGGCGAGCCACCGGACCAGGATGCCCTCGAACGGTGTCCGGACGTCGGTGAGCCCCACGGTGCCGACCCGGTCGCCGACGGCCAGCAGGGAACCGGGCTCGGCCCCGGCGCCGCTACCCGGCGCGGCGGTGGCCTCGGCCAGGGCCGTGCTCTCCAGTGCGGCCAGTGCCGCGTCCGGTTCGAACACCCCCGGCGCCGGGCTCACCACCACCCGCTCCGAGGTGTACAGGTGCTCCCCCTGATCGGCGGGGGAGCCGGCGCTCCACTCCTCCACGCCGGAGACCGTGTCCATGAGCTTGTCGAGGTCGTCGGGGACGGCAACCGACACACCCTTGACGTCGGGCGTCGCCCGCCGCACCATTCCGGTGAGGACACCGCCGGGGCCGAGCTCGGCTACAAGGGTGGCGCCGCGCCCGCTCAGGGTCTCGAGGGACTGACGCCAGCGGACGGGGCTGCAGAGCTGGGCAGACAGGAGCCCGGGCCACTCGGCGGCATCGGTGTGGACGCGTGCGTCGACGTTGGCCACCACCGGGACCTCGGGCGCGTGGAAGTCCACGGTGTCGAGCCGCCGGCGGAGCCGGGCCCGGGCGGGCAGCATCATCTGCGTGTGGAAGGCGCCCGACACGGGAATCGGGAGGATCTTGCGGGCGCCGAGCTCCTTGGCATGGATGGAGGCCGCGGCGATGCCCGCCTCGGTGCCGGCGATGACCACTTGGCCCGGTGCGTTGTAGTTGGCCACCCACACGTCGGTCTCGGCCCGCTGGCACGCCGCCTCGGCGTCGTCGTCGGCGATCCCGATCAGGGCGGCCATGGTGCCGGGCGTGTCGTCGGCTGCACCCTGCATGGCGTCCCCGCGCTCGATCACGAGCGAGGTACCGTCGGCCAGGGACAGGGCGCCCGAGGCCACCAGGGCGGTGTACTCGCCGAGGCTGTGGCCGGCGCAGGCAGCGGGGGTGAGACCCAGCCGCTCCACCGCGTCGAGCACCACGAGGCTCATCACGAAGGTGGCCAGCTGGGCATTGGCCGTCCGGGTCAGCTCGTCCATGGGGGCCTCGAGGAGCAGGGCGGTCAGGTCGCGCCCGGCGATCTCGGAGGCCTCACCCGCCACTTCCCACGAGGGATGGTCGACCCAGGCGTGACCCATGCCCGACCGCTGGGATCCCTGTCCCGGGAAGGTGAAGGCCAGCACCCACGGACTCCTCTCGCAGCTCGGTGGGCGAATCCTCGCCCGGTGGACACGCCAGTGTGTCACGGCCTCGGTGGGGACCGGTGGTTACCGATGGGGCACTACGGGGCCGCCGGCCGCAGCCGCAGGTCTACTGTCGCGGCATGGACCAGGCCGGCGCCGACCAGGACGGACCGCCCCAGGGGTGGTTCGTCGATCCGTTCGGCCTGCACCAGCACCGGTGGTTCTCGCAGGGCCGGCCGACCGCACTGGTCCGCGACGGGCGCGCCGAGGCCCAGGACCCCCCGCCCGACCGGCCGCTACCGGACCGACTGGTGCCGGCGCCGGTGGCACAGCCGCCGGCACAACCGTCGGACGACCGGCTTCGGGCCGGGGACCGGGACGGTCACGGGGGTGACGCGCCGGACGACGCCCCCGGTGACCAGTTCGACTTCTTCGGCAACCCGGTGGCGGGGATGTCGGGGATGTCACCCGCCCTGCCCATGAGCGGTGGGGCCGGGGCGTTGGCGATCAACCCCATGGACCTCACCGGCCTGCCCACCACGCCGGCTCGTGTGCTCCGGCTCCGGTGGATCGCCCTGGCCGGGGCGGTGGTGTGGACGGCGCTCGTGTCGCTCCAGTTCGTGGCCGCCTCGACCACGGTCACGACCGCACCGGGCCACACCCGGACGGAGTCGGTCTACCGGTCGGACCCGGGGGGCGTCCTCGCCTTCATCGCCCTGCTGGTGGCGTGCGACGTGGTCACCGGTCTGGGCTTCGTCCGCCGGGTCCGTGCCGGCAGTGATGCCTGGGGCCGCTCGGGGTGCGTGTGCGCCGGGGTCCTCGGCATCCTCGGCGTCCTGTCGTTGGCCACCGTGGGCCTGGCGCTCCTGCTCCTGGCGTTCCTCCTGGTAGCGGTCGCCCGGCCCCTCCGGCGGCCCCGGCCACTGCCCGGTGAGCGGGTGGTGCCGCCCTCCGGGCGTTAGGGGCCGTGTTCCGGCCGTTCCGCGGTGACGGCCGGGATCACGCGCCGAGGTGCGCGGCAGGCCGCCGTTCACGGCGACGGGCGACGGTGAGACCGGAGGTGCCGGAAACCGACCAGGTGTGTCCGCTGGCCGGCGCCCCGTCGACGTGGGGTCCCCGGCGGTGGCGACCACGGGGATCCGACGGGTGCCCGGGGCGGGAGTCGAACCCGCACGCCCTTTCGGACAGTGGATTTTGAGTCCACCGCGTCTGCCATTCCGCCACCCGGGCCAGCGAGTGGGAAGCCTACCCCCGGCCCTCGGGAGGACCGTAGGCTCACGCCATGGAGGCCACCCCCGCCGCCGTCACACCACCGCTGCTGCAGGCGTGGAACGCCGTCGGCACCGGGGGCGCACTGCTGGTGGAGGGTGCCGAACTGGTCCGCGTGGACCTCCCGTTCGTCGCCCCGGTCGGCACCGCGGTGGGGACCCATCGGAGCAGGCCCCTCGTCCTTGTACACCTGCGCTGCCGGCGACCCGACGGTGGGGAGGCGGTCGACGGTTGGGGCGAGTGTGCCGCCCTGGGCGACACGACCTATGACGCCGAGGACGTGGACGGTGTCTGGTCCACGCTCGAGCGGGTGCTGCTGCCCGGCCTCGCCGCGGGCGCCCGGTCGATCGGGGGGCTGCTGCCCCCCGTCGGGTCCCTCGAGAGCTTGGCCGGGCTGGCACCGGGGCACCCCCTGGCCTATGCGGCGCTCGAGACGGCTGTTGCCGACGCGCACCTTCGGGCGGCGGGGACCTCGTTCGCCGGGCTCCTGGGCGTGGCCGGGTCCGAGGTGGCGCCGGGCGCCGTGCTCGGGACGGCGGACTCCCCCGCCGAGCTCCTCGATGCCGTCGCCCGGTGCGCGGACGCGGGCTTCGTGCGGGTCAAGGTGAAGATCGTCCCGGGAAGCGAGCTCGCCACCGTCTCTGCACTCGCCGGGTGGGCGGACTCGGCGCCGGGCAACGTGCCCCGGTTCCAGGTGGACGCCAACGGGGCCTACGGATCCGAGGACCTCGACCGGCTGGTGGCGCTCGACCCGTACGGTCTCCTCTGCATCGAGCAGCCCTTCGCCCGCCACGACCTGGCCAGCCATCGGGAACTGGCGGCCCGGATCCGCACCCCTGTCTGCCTGGACGAGAGCCTGGACGGCCCCGCCGCCGTGCGTGCGGCGGTGGTGTCCGGAACCTGCTCGGTGGTCTGCGTCAAGCCGGCCCGGCTCGGTGGGATCGGCGCCGCCCTCGACGTGGTGGCATGGTGTTCGGCGGGTGGCATCCCCTGGTGGGTCGGGGGGATGTTCGAGTCGGGTCTCGGGCGGCGCGTGACGACCGCACTCGGCGCCCTGGCGGGCCCGGTGCTGCCGGGCGACCTCGCCCCGACCGAGTCGTACCTGGCCGCCGACCTGGTCGGACCGGAGCGGTCACACGTGGTCCCGGGATCCGGGCACCTGGTCGTGGCCGTGTCCGGGGATCCGGGGATGGCTCCGGTCCCCGACGCAGCGGCGCTCGCCACCCACCGGGTGCACCGGTTGGAGCTGGGACTCGACTCTTGACGTTCCGACGGGACGGGCGGGCCGAATTCTGGGGCCCCCGTCGGGTACGACGCCCGGCAGGCGTAGAATCGCCCTCCCATGCACCGGACCACGATCGAGCGACGCCTGAGCGACGGCCAGAAGCAGCTGCAACGCGCCCGTGCCGAGCTCGCCGTCCTCGACGAGCAGCTGCTCGTGGTCAACGAGATGGCGGACGACACACGGTTGCGGGCCCTGGTGGCCGAGACGCCGGTGGCGGCCAAGGAGCACGACGAGGCCAGCCGGCAGGCGTCGGCGATGCTCCGGACCCGCCAGTCCCTGGTCGAACGCATCGCCGACCTGGAGCGACGCCAGAACGACCTGCTCGAGCGGCTCGT
Source organism: uncultured Acidimicrobiales bacterium (assembly GCA_963841925.1). GTDB lineage: Bacteria > Actinomycetota > Acidimicrobiia > Acidimicrobiales > RAAP-2 > Bog-756. The sequence continues at coordinate 28,716 of CAWJER010000002.1, read as the reverse complement.
TGTCGGACCCGGTTGAGGCATCTTCGTCGGGCAGTACGGTGGCCCAGTGCCCGTGTCCGGGGTGTCCGTCGGGCGCCCGGGCGTGGCTCCCCGATGCAAGAATCCCGTATCCGCACACCAGCACACGACCCCGCGGCAAGGAGGGAAGACACGATGAGCAGGCGAGTGGTCATCGCAGAGGACGAGGCGATCATCCGGCTCGACCTGAAGGAGATCCTGCTCGACGAGGGCTACGAGGTCGTCGGCGAGACGGGCCGTGGTGACGACGCCGTCGAGCTGGTGCGATTGCACCAGCCCGACCTGGCCATCCTCGATGTGAAGATGCCGGGAGCCGACGGGCTCCAGGCGGCCCGCGACATCCGGGACCTCGACCTGAAGGTCGCCGTCCTCATCCTCACCGCCTTCAGCCAGCGGAACCTCATCGACGAGGCCCGCGAGGCCGGAGTGGCCGCGTACCTGGTCAAGCCGTTCCAGCGGATCGAGCTGATCCCTGCCATCGACCAGGCGGTGGCCCGGTGCGAGCAGGAGTGGGCCATCGACGCAGAGGCCCGCCAGGCGGTCGACGACGGCATCGTGGGGAGCCAGGCCATCGCCGAGGACAAGCTCGAGACGCGGCGGCTCGTCGACGGGGCCAAGGGCGTGCTCATGGAGCGCCACGGCCTGAGCGAGTCGGACGCCTTCGCCTTCATCCAGAAGACGGCGATGGGCACGCGCACCCGCATGGTCGACGTGGCCCGTCAGATCCTCGAGGGAACGCTCGAGCCGTAGGCCCGCTCGGCCGAGGCGACCCCACCATGCCCTCCACCCCCGCAGCGCCCGCAGTCGAGACCCGCCCCCTCATCCTGCTGGACGGCATGTCCCTGGCCTTCCGGGCCTACTTCGCCCTTCCCGACACCCTGAAGACCAGCTCCGGGGTCACCACCAATGCGGTGCACGGCTTCACCTCGATGGTCCTCAACCTGGTGCGGGACCATCGTCCCGTCGGGATGGCGGTGGCCTTCGATCTCCCCGGTGGCACGTTCCGGGACGAGATCGTGGACGACTACAAGGGCGGTCGGGACGAGACGCCGGCCGACCTGCCCCCGCAGTTCGACATGATCCGCGAGGTGCTCGAGGCGCTGGCCATCCCCGTGGTGTCCGCCGAGGGGTTCGAGGCCGACGACGTGCTCGCCACCCTGGCATCCGAGGCGCGCGACCGGGGACACCCGGTCATCATCGTCACAGGCGACCGGGACTCGTACCAGCTGGTCGAGGACCCCTACATCCGGGTGCTCTACAACCGGCGCGGCGTGAGCGACTACGCCCTCTACGACGAGGCCGGCATCGAGGAGCGGACCGGTGTGCGCCCACCCCTGTACCCCCTGCTGGCCGCCCTCCGTGGCGACCCGTCGGACAACCTGCCCGGGGTGCCGGGTGTAGGGGAGAAGACGGCGGCGAAGCTCATCAACGAGTACGGCGACCTCGACACCCTCTACGCCCATCTGGACGCCCTGTCGCCGAAGCTGCGGCAGAACCTGGCCGAACACGCCGACCGGGTACGGGTCAACGCCGAGGTGATCCCGCTGGTGCGTGACGTTCCGCTCGACGTCGACGTCGACGACCTGGTCCTCGGGGGTTGGCACCACGAGGCGGCCCGTGCCGCCTTCGCCCAGCTCGAGATGAAGGGCGCCTGGAGTCGGTTCGAATCGGCCATGCGTGACGGGATGCTCGGTGCGCCGGCCGCGGGCGAGACCGTGCAGGGTGGACCGGCGGTCGACGGTTCGGCCGGCGAGCCGGCGGTCGAGCCCGACTGGTTGGCTCGTCCCGACTGCACCGTGCCCACCTCGGTTGCCGCGGCACTGGCTGCACTGGCCGGGCTGGGGGACGCCTCCCGTTCCGCTGCCGGCACGGTGGCGCTGGCTCCGCTGTGGGAGGGCGACCCCGGTCGATCGGCCCTGCTCGGCCTGGCGTTGGCGCCCGAGCCGTCCGACCCGACCGCTGTATCTCCCTCCGTGTGGCTCGGGTCGTCCGCCGCCGGCAACCTGGCGTCGGAGCCCGAGGTGCTCGCCGCACTGGCCGCCCTCCTGGGTGCGGGTGGAGTGGGCGTGGTGGCACACGATGCCAAGGAGCTCATGCGGAGCCTCCTCCCGCTCGGGGTGGACATCCGCGGCCTGGTGGTCGACACGGCGGTCGCCGCCTACCTGCTCGACCCGTCCGTGGACCAGTACCGCCTGTCCGACCTGGCCGTCCGGTACCTCGGGGTGTCCGTCGACGACGGGGCCGCAGCCAAGGGCCAGGGTGCGTTCGCCCTGGAGCCGGAGGCCGAGGGAGCCGACGGCGACGGTGCCCCCGGCCCCGGCGCGGCCGGGACGGGACGGGTGCGCCTGGCCGCCGTACTCGCCCGGCTGCGTTCACCGCTGCTCGAAGCGCTCGACGGGGTGGGGGAGCGGGCCCTGTTCGACGACATGGAGCGGCCCCTGGTGCGGGTGCTGGCCCGTATGGAGGTCGTGGGCATCCCGGTGGACAGCGAGGTCCTCCGGTCGATCGCCGCAGAGCTGACCGCCGAGTGCCAGGCCCTCGAGACCACCATGCACGAGTTGGCCGGTGGGCCGTTCAACGTCAACTCGGTCAAGCAGCTCCGCACCGTGCTCTACGACGACCTGGGGCTGTCACCCGGCCGCAAGACCAAGACCGGGTACTCCACCGACGCCCGCACGCTCGAGTCGCTGCGGGGACAGCACCCGATCATCGAGGTGCTGCTTCGCTACCGCGAAGTGGAGAAGCTGCGGTCGACCTACGGCGAGAACCTGGCGAACGAGGTCGCCCCCGACGGGCGCATCCATGCCACCTTCCGTCAGACCGTGGCTCGCACGGGGCGCCTGTCCTCGGACCGGCCGAACCTGCACAACATCCCGGTCCGCACCGACGAGGGCCGCCGGTTCCGAGAGGCGTTCGTCCCGTCGGCCGGACGACGTCTCCTGGTGGCCGACTACGACCAGGTCGAGCTGCGGGCCATCGCCCACCTGTCCGGCGACCCGGGCCTGACCGCCGCCTTCGCCGCCGGCGAGGACATCCACCGGACGGTGGCCGCCCGGGTGTTCGGGGTCGACCGTGACGAGGTGACCCACGAGCAGCGCTCCACCGCCAAGATGGTCTCCTACGGCCTCGCCTACGGCATGGAGTCGTACGGACTGGCCCAGCGACTGGGGGTGCCGGTGGAGGAGGCCAGGGGAATCCTGGACGCCTTCTTCGAGGCCTTTCCCTCGGTCCACGACTACATGGACCAGGCCGTCGCCGAGGCCCGGGCCAACGGCTACACGGTGACAGCCTTCGGTCGGCGCCGGCCGCTGCCCGACCTGACCTCGTCCAACCACCAGGTCCGCCAGGCCGCCGAGCGCCAGGCCATGAACGCCGGGATCCAGGGCCTGGCCGCCGATCTGTTCAAGATGGCGCTGATCCGACTCGACTCGGGGCTGGAGGCCGGTGGCTACCGGTCGGACCTGGTCCTCCAGGTCCACGACGAGGTCCTGGTGGACGTGGATCCCACGGAGTCCGACGCCGTCGAGGAGCTCACCCGGACGGCATTGACCGGCGCGGCGGAGCTGACCGTTCCCCTCAAGGTGGCGATGGCCTGGGGCTCGTCGTGGGCCGAGGCGAAGGGTTGAGCCCACCCACCCGGCCGCGCCTGGCCCCGACCGGTGGTCGTCGGTCCGGTTCGCGCTAGGATTGCTCTCCTGTCACACCAAGGTGACACACGTCTCACCGTCCCCGACGGCGCCGCAAGCGGTGCGACGGGGGCGCTCCCGTCCGGAAAGCGAGCTACCTACCTGATGTCCGATACCCACGTCGTGCCCAGCGGCACCGACCTGCTGTCCCCCGAGGCCATGGGCCACTTCGACGAGAACGGGGTCTACGTCCCCCGGTCCATCACCGAGGACGACCTCGGCGGGGGCTCACTCGAGGATGCCATGGCCGGCACCATCGTCGAGTTCGAGGACGGTGACCTCGTCGAGGGAACCGTCGTCAAGATCGACCGGGACGAGGTCCTGCTCGACATCGGGTTCAAGTCCGAGGGTGTCATCCCCGTGCGCGAGCTGTCGATCCGCAACGACGTCGACCCCTCCGAGATCGTCTCGCTGGGCGAGGCCGTCGAGGCCCTGGTGCTTCAGAAGGAGGACAAGGAGGGCCGTCTCATCCTGTCCAAGAAGCGCGCGCAGTACGAACGGGCGTGGGGCACGATCGAGAAGCTCAAGGAGGCCGACGAGGTCGTCACCGGCCCGGTCATCGAGGTCGTCAAGGGTGGGCTCATCGTGGACATCGGGCTGCGCGGCTTCCTGCCGGCGTCCCTCGTCGAGCTGCGCCGGGTGCGAGAGCTCCAGCCCTACGTGGGCCGGACGATCGAGGCGAAGATCATCGAGCTCGATCGCAACCGGAACAACGTGGTGCTGTCCCGTCGGGCCTGGCTCGAGGAGACCCAGAAGGAGCAGCGGGGCGAGTTCCTTGTCAACCTCAAGCCCGGCGAACGTCGTCGCGGCGTCGTCTCGTCGGTGGTCAACTTCGGCGCCTTCGTGGACCTGGGAGGCATGGACGGTCTCGTCCACGTGTCCGAGCTGTCGTGGAAGCACGTCGACCATCCGTCCTCGGTGGTGTCGGTGGGTGACGAGATCGACGTCGAGGTCCTCGACGTGGACCTGTCCAAGGAGCGCATCAGCCTCTCCCTCAAGGCCACCCAGACCGACCCGTGGCAGGAGTTCGCCAATTCCCACCAGGTCGGCGAACTGGTCTACGGCCGGATCACCAAGCTGGTCCCGTTCGGGTCGTTCGTCCAGGTGGGTGACGGCATCGAGGGCCTGGTGCACATCTCGGAGATGGCCGGCCACCACGTCGACTTGCCCGAGCAGGTCGTCACCCCCGGCGAGGAGCTGTGGGTGAAGATCATCGACATCGACCTGCAGCGCCGTCGGATCAGCCTGTCGATCAAGCAGGCCGCCGAGGGTGGCGAGGTGTCCGAGGAGTACCGCGAGGCCTTCGGTGAGCATGCCTACGACGAGGAGGGCAACTACGTGGGCCCGGTCTTTGCCGAAGCGGAGTTCACCCCCGAGACCGAGGCGCAGGCGGCGTGGGCCGACTATGTCGCCGAGCACGGCACGGGCGAGGGGGAGCCGGGCGAAGCCCCTGCCGCCGAAGCCCCTGCCGCCGAAGCCTCTGTGGTGGTGACTCCCGCCGCCGAAGCCCCTGCCGCCGAAGCCCCTGTGGTGGTGACTCCCGCCGCCGAGTCCCCTGTGGTCGAGTCCCCTGTGGTCGAGTCCCCTGTGGTCGAGGCCCCTGCCGCCGAAGCCCCTGCCGCCGAGGCTCCCGCCGCCGAGGCCCCTGCCGAGGGCTGACCGCCCGCACCGGCGTCGCCCCACGGGGCTCGTCGGGACCCAGCAGCGTGACGACCGGCGGCTCCCCCGGGGGCCGTCGGTGGCGCGCTGGGGACCGGTGGACGCCACCTGGTGGGGTCCACTACTGCGAGCAGCCTCGGGCGTCGATGTCGGTGACGCCGACCACGGTGTCCCCCGGGACCAGCCACAGCACGTCGTACCGGTCGACGGTGGGGTCGCAGTGGGGGGGCACCAGGTCCAGGCGGTCGCCGCGCCGGAGTGGGGTATCCGGGCCCCGGGTGACGAGCCCGTGCTCGTCACCGAAGAAGTGGTAGGTGACACCGTCGGGCCGGCCGAGCACTTCGGGCGGCCCGGCATCGGTGGCCATGGACTTCAGCCCCGCATCAACGGTGACGAAGCCGGGCTGATTGGCCGACACGACCGTCGTGGCGATGGTGAGACTCTGGGCGAAGCCGCCTTCGGGATCGTCGCCCAGGGCATCGCTGTACTCCCGGTCCATGAAGACGTAGCTGCCCACCTGTAGTTCGTTCAGCACCCCGTGCTCGAGGTCGAGTCCGCTGGTACCCGTCCCACCACCGGTGCGCAGGGCCACGTGGTGGCCGTCGGCTTCGAGCGCACCGATGACCTCGGCCAGCCGGGCGTCCGAGGAGCGCGTCGCCCGTGCCCGTGCCTCCCGACCGGCGATGTGTTGGGAATGGCCGGCATAGCCCTGGACCCCGGCGAGGCGGAGTCCGGGATGGAGGCCCAGGCGGGCAGCCAGCTGGCGGGCCCCCTCCGGTCCGGTGACGCCGGTTCGTCCCAGACCGACGTCGACGTCGACCACCACGCCGAGCGGGTGGTCCCCGACCACTGCCGCCAGCTCGTCGACCCCGTCCGGGTGGTCCACGACCACGAGGAGGTCGCATCGCCGGTTGAGCCGTGCCACGCCGGCCGGATACCGCCGGGCCAGCCGTGGGTGAGGTGACGAGTACGGACAGTCGGCCGTCCCATCCGTCGGTGCGCAGGCGGTCGACGAGCACCTCGGCCTCGGACACCGTGGCACAGGAGATGCCCGCCGCACCGAGCGCCAGCTGACGGCGGGCCACGAAGGCGGACTTGTGGGTCTTGGCGTGGGGTCGGAGCGAGACACCCGACCACGTTGCCAACGCGGCCATCCATGCCAGGTTGGCGTCGAGCGCGTCCACGTCGCACACCGAGCGCGGGGGTCGGCAGCAGCGCACGCGAGCCGGCGCGGCGGATCTCGGCCATGACCGGCGCGGAGTCCGCTCTCAGGCGATCGGTCTCGATCGGGAGCGGGAGGAGTGGTTGGGCGGTCACGGCCACCGCTGTTCGGACAACGGGTCCCGGTCGGGCCCGGGCTCAGCCCGGCGACCCGCCGGCCACCTCGTAGGACCACAGCTCGGAGGACACCGAGACCGGTGCGCCCTCGGGCGTCGGGCCTAGCGGCGCCGGCGTGCCCGTGGGCGAAGGCGGGGGACCGGACCCACGCCTGGAACGCCGCCTCGTCACGCCACCGGGTCACCACCAGCCACTGGTTCCGGTCGTCGGTCGGCTGGAGCAGTTCGAAGCCCTCGAAGCCCTCCTGGCCGTCCACCGCACCGGCCCGGGCGGCGAACCGCTTGGCCAGCTCGTCGCCGGAACCCTCGGGCACGGTGATGGCGTTGATCTTGATGACGGTCATGGCTGCATCTGAACACACACGGGGTCGGCGCTCAAGGCGCAGGGGCCTTCCGGCCCGGCCCGGGTACTGCTCCCCCTGATCGCTCTGGCCCGGGTGCACTCGGCCCGCCTGCGAACGGGCCCAGGTGGGCACGTCCGGTGGTCGGAACAGCCGGAGTTCGGACTGCTAGCCAGGGCCATGGCCGCGGACATTCACGACGGCGATGCGTCCGTCCGCTTCACCTTCCCGATCCACTGCGTCTACGACGGGGGGAACCCGCAGCTCGGCTGCCACGGGCGGCACCTCTGGATCAAGGAGGGCCGCATAGGGCACGGCGAGCTGGAGCTGACCCACTCGATCCCGCTGGCGGAGGTGGTGAGCGTCGAGGTCGCCCCCAGGGACGGGGGTGGGGTGGAAGAGCAGACCCTCATGGCCTTCGGTGCCACCGGCCTCGGCAGGATGGGTCACGCGCCGGCCGAGGTGACCGATGTCACGGTGCGGACCAGGGACGGTCGGGAGGCCGCCTGGGTGGTCGAGGGCAGGGACGCGCACTGGGTACGTGAGCGGCTCGCCCCGCCGCTGGCCGACGCCGGCATCCCGTTCTACGGGGACCCGACGCCTCCCACCCGGTAGCGGTGTCCAGCCCGTCCGGGCGCCTCAGGTCGACAGCACGAGGGCGAACCTGTCGAGGAGCCCGAGTCCGCGGGCGTCGCCGCCGACCGGTCCTGCCGGACCTACCGGTCATCCTGTCCACGACGTCGCCCGCCCGCCCCTCGACCACCGCCGCGCCCGCGGGGCATTCCCCGGGGTGACCGTCGTGATCCCGTGGACGACGTCCACCCCGATGCGCAGGTCCGGGTCGGCGACCCGTAGGTCGAGGCGGCACCGGCTCGTCGGCGGCGATCGAGGCCAGTCCGATGAGGTAACCCACGACCACCCGCGCCTCGAGCGGATCGACCGGCGGCTGCTCGCCCCGCGGGACCAGCAGGTCGTACTCGTGGACCCAGGAGTCGAAGAGGAAGTGGCTCAGGACCAGATGGGCGGCCATGTGCCCGGGTGGCGCCTCGGCGGTAGCCTGCAGGCCACCGTCGCCCAGCCGGTCGAGCGCGGCGTCGACCTGCCCGTCCGTCTCCGCCAGGAAGGCCCGCGCCTCGGTCGGGGGTCGGTCCCCGAGCAGCTCGGCGGCCGAGGCCACCGTGGTCCGGGTGTCCATGCCCTGGAGCAGGGTCGTCGCCGTGCCGTCGGACGCCGCGGCGAGCGTGTACCCGAGGAACTGGGTGGCCGACGACAGATGGCGCACCAGGAGGGCGACGTCCCACCCCTCGCACCGGGTCGGCCCGTCCCAGTCGTCGTCGGGCAGCTCGGCCAGCCATCCGTGGAGGCGCGCCCGCTGACTGTGCCAGGCGGTGACGACGTCGTGTGGATCGGCCTCGACGTGGAGGGGAACGCCCGTGCTGCCGTAGAACTGCCGCAGGATGCCCACGTGGGTGGCTCAGACGGTAGCGGAGGCGCCCAGCGGCCCCACGGGGAAGTGACAGGCCACCTGGTGGCCTGGTGCGAGCTCGCGCAGCAGGGGCTCCTCGGACGCGCAGCGCTCCTGGGCGTAGGGGCAGCGGGTGCGGAAGCGGCAGCCCGAGGGCGGGTTGAGCGGCGACGGGAGCTCGCCGGTCAGTGCCTTGTGGTCCGAGGTGTGGTCGGGGTCCGGCTCGGGGATCGAGGCGAGGAGCGCCTCGGTGTAGGGGTGGGCCGCCACCCGGTACAGGTCGTCGGACCCGGCGACCTCGACCAACTTGCCGAGGTACATGACGGCGACACGGTCGCTGACGTTCTTCACCACGGCCAGGTCGTGGGCGATGAAGACCATGGTCAGCTGGAACCGGGTCTTCAGGTCGGCCAGGAGGTTGAGGATCTGGGCCTGTACGGAGACGTCCAGCGCAGAGACCGGCTCGTCGCAGATGAGCAGGTCGGGCTCGGCCATCAGCGCCCGGGCGATGCTGATGCGCTGGCACTGGCCGCCCGAGAACTCGCCCGGTCGCCGGTCGCCGGCGGCATCGGGATCGATGCCCACGGCCTCGAGCATCTCGCGTACCTTGGCGGCGCGCTCCGGCTTGGTGCCCCGCTTCCAGATGGTGAGCGGCTCGGCGACGATGTCCTTGATCCGCCGGCGCGGGTTGAGGGACGAGATGGGGTCCTGGAAGATCATCTGGATCTTGGTGCGCATCTCGCGCAGTTTGCGAACCGGTGAGGGCGTTGAGATCCTGTCCCTGGTAGTCGATGGAGCCCGACGTGGCCGGCTGCACCTGGACCAGGGTGCGACCGGTGGTGGACTTCCCGCAACCCGGACTCGCCCACGAGGCCCAGGGTCTCGCCCCGGTGGACCTGGAAGGTAACACCCGAGACGGCCTGGACGCGCTGGCGTCCGCTCTTGAACTCGACGACGAGGTCTCGTACGTCGAGGACGACGTCGTCGGGCGGACCGGTCGGTCGGGCGGTGGTCGGTGCGTCGGTCACGGCGTCGTCTCCGCATCGGGGGTCTCACCGGGAGTGGGATCGCCCGTGACGTCGTCCGGCTCCGGCGCCTGGTCGGCGGGCTGGTCGGCAGGTGGCGGTCGACCGGGGCCCGGTCGTCGCCCTGTCCGATGGTCACCCTCACGGCCGGGGCCGTCGACACGCCGTCGACCAGGGGGAACCAGCAGGCGAACAGATGGTCGGGCGACCCGACGGTCCGAAGGGGCGGCTCCTGCTCGCGGCACTTGTCCTGGGCGAAGTGGCAGCGGGGGGCGAATCGGCACCCCTCGGGCGGGTGGATGAGGTCCGGGGGCCGCCCGGCGATGGCGTCGAGGCGGGCCCCGCTCGGGTCGGCCAGTCGGGGAATCGAGTCCATCAGCGCCCGGGTGTAGGGCATCTTGGTGTCGCGGAACAGCGTCTGGGTGGGCGCCCGCTCGACGATCTGGCCGGCGTACATGACGATGATGTCGTCGGCCCGGGTGGCCACGACACCCGAGGTCGTGGGTGACCAGGATGACGGCCATGTGGCGTTCGCGCTGGAGTTCGGCCAGGAGGTCCAGGATCTGCGCCTGGACGGTGACGTCGAGTCCGGTGGTCGGCTCGTCGGCCATCACCAGCCGGGGGGCGCAGGCCAGGGCGATGGCGATCATGACCCGCTGGCGCATGCCGCCCGAGAGCTGGAACGGGTACCACCGCACCCGCTCCTCGGGGGAGGGGATGCCGACGGAACGGAGGAGCTCGACCGCCGTCGACTGCGCCTCCTTCCTGTCCATGTCGAGGTGGAGGACGAGCGACTCGGCGATCTGGGCGCCGATCCGCTTGACCGGGTTGAGGGCGGTCATCGGGTCCTGGAAGATCATGCTGAGCTCGGCGCCCCACACCGGCCGCAGCTCGCGTTCGCTCATGGCGGACAGCTCGTGGCCGCCGAAGTGGACGGTGCCGCTGCGCAGCACGTCGCGTGGAGGGAGGAGGCCCATGATCGAGCGGGAGAGGACCGTCTTGCCCGAGCCCGACTCTCCCACGATCCCGAGCGTCTTGCCCTCGTAGACCTCGAAGGAGACGCCGTCGACGGCGCGGACCGTGCCCGCGGGCGGTCCGGAAGGAGGTGTGGAGGTCCTCCACCACCAGGAGGGGACCGTCGTGGGACGCCGACGTCCTGGAACTCCAGTGTGCGGTGACCCCGTCGCCGTCCGATCACAGCAGGCCCTCGCGGATGTCGAAGCGCTGGCGGAGCCGGTCGCCGATGAGGTTGATCGACCACAGCAGCAGGAACATGGCCAGTGCCGGCCACATCATGATGTACGGGTCGGTGGACAGGGCGCCGTTGGCGGTGCCCTCGTTGATCAGGTTCCCCCACGAGGGTGTGGGGAGGTTGACCGACAGGCCGAGGAAGGCCAGTGTTCCCTCGATGACGATGATGCCGGCCACCGTGATGAGGCTGAAGGTGACCATCACCGGGATGACGTTGGGCAGGATCTCGCGGAGGACCACCCGGGTGTCCGTCGCCCCCATCGTCTTGGCCGCGACGACGAAGTCGCGCTGGGCGAACGACAGGCTGGACGCCCGGATCACCCGGAACATCAGGGGGATCGTCCCGATGCCCAGGATGATGGTGATGTGCAGGAGCGACGCGCCCCAGAAGGTCACGATGGCGATGACGGCCACGATGGCCGGGAAGGCCAGGATGATGAACGAGCCGGCGTTGAGGCCGATGTCGAGCCTGCCGCCCTTGTAGCCCGACACGAGCCCGGCGGTGCCGCCGATGAGCAGGCCGATGGCCACCGCCGCAGAACCCGACGATGAGCGAGACCCGCGAGCCGAAGATGAGGCGGGCCAGCAGGTCGCGTCCGAGGTCGTCGGTGCCCAGCCAGTGGCGCCAGCTCGGGCCCTGGTTGAGGGCGGAGTAGTTCTGGAAGTTGGGGTTCTGCAGCGGCAGCAGGTTGGCGAGGATGGCGGCCAGGAAGACCACCGCCACCCAGCCGACGGCGAACCAGAAGAGGAAGCCGAGCGGCTTCCTGGCCAGGACGTCGTCCCCGTCGATGTGCTCGGTGGAGATGGCCATGACCGCCTCGTCGGTCGGCGGCCATCCCGGGGAAGCGGTCGCCCAGCAGCTGGTCCGACGCTCCGGTGTCGAGGAGTTCTCTGTCGTCAGGCATGGGTCACTCCCGCACCACTCTCGGGTCGACGATGGTGAAGATGAAGTCGATGATGAACTGGAGGAGCACGTAGGCGATGGCCACGACCAGGGCGATGCCCTGGACGACCAGGTAGTCGCGCTGCTCCACCGCCTGCACCAGGGCGTAGCCGATGCCGGGGAGCACGAACAGCAGCTCGACGACGAAGGTGCCGGCGATCAGGGCGCCGATGTTGATGCCGGCGGCGGCCAGCAGCGAGAAGCTCGAGGGCCGGAACGCGTGCCGCCACATGATCCGCCGGCCGGACAGGCCCTTGGACCGGGCCATGGTGATGAAGTCCTGCTGCAGGGTGCTGATCAGGTCGGAGCGCAGCAGGCGGTAGTAGACGGCGATCGACCCGGCGGTGATGGCCACCGACGGCAGGATCATCTCGTGGAGGTTGGTGGCCGGGCTCTGGGTGAACGGCGTGTACCCGGTGGCCGGGAACCAGCCGAGGCCCACGGCGAAGACGGCCACCAGGATCGGGGCGACGACGAAGGGCGGCAGGGCCAGGAGGCCGAAGGTGCTGGTGGTGGCGATGTTGTCGAGCGGCTTGTTCGGCTTGCGGGACGTCACGAGCGCCAGCGGGATGGCCACGGCGAAGGCGATCACCTGGGAGATGATGATGAGCTCGAGGTCGACGGGCGCCCCGGTGGCCAGGATGTGGGTCACCGACTCGTGGTTGAGGTACGACGTGCCCAGGTTGCCGTGGAACGACGGCACCGAGCCACGTCAGGTACTGGCGCCACGAGCGGGAGGTTGAGGCCCGAGCTGCTTGAGCAGGATCGCCCGGTTGGCGGCCGTGTCGTTGGGTCCGAGGATGGTGACGGTCGGGTCGCCGGGCAGCAGGTGGACCAGCAGGAACGTCAGCACCGAGATGACGAACGCCACCACCACCAGCTGGAGGAATCTCCTGAGGAGGTACTTTCCCATGGGACCTGTTGCGACCGATCGTCCGTGCCGCTACTTCGACAGCCAGATCTGGGTGGGGACGAAGATGCCCTCGTCGAACGCGTACTGCTTGGCTCCGCTGGGCAGGGTCGGGTTGGCGAAGTTCTGCACCCGGGACGGTGGCCACCTCCGAGAAGATGTACTGCTCGAGCCACAGGTAGGGGAGATCCTTGGCCAGCTGCTCGTTGACCGTCTGGTAGGCCTGGACCCGGGTGGCCTGGTCGGTGGTGTGGCGGCCGGTGAGCATGGCCTGCTCGATGACCGGGTCGGCGTTGCGGGGGAAGTTGAGGGCGATGCTCCCGACCGGCTTGACGGTGGTGGTGCTCCACCACACGTAGTTGAGGTCCGGGTCGATGGCGCCGAACTGGTACGACGTGGCCGCCTGGAAGTCGCCGGCGATGAAGTCGTTGATGATGTTGGCCTGCTCGATCTGGCTGATGGTGACGTCGAATCCGACCTCGTTCCACATCTGCTGGATGATCTGGACCACCTGGGCGAGGCGGGGGTCGGTGATGGTGAGCAGGGTGAGCTTGGGCGTGCCGTGCTGGGCGGCGTACTGCGCCACCAGCTTCTTGGCCGCCGCCGGGTCGTAGGCCGGGTAGCCCGGGTTCGAGTAGTAGGGCGAACCGGGCAGGAACAGCCCGTTGACCGGCTTGGTCAGCCCACCGCCGAAGATCTTCTGGATGGTCAGCCTGGTCCAGGCTCATGGCGAGCGCCTGGCGGATGCCGAGGTCGTTGGTCGGGGCGACGATCGTGTTCAGCATGATGAACGCCATGGTGGGCTCGCCGAGCACGCCGGTGGCCGAGTCCACCAACTGGTATGCCGGACTGTCCCTTGAACCGGTTGATGGTGTTCGGGTCGGTCGACTGGATCATGTCGACGCCACCGGTCTTGAGGGTCGACTCACGCTGGATGGTGTCGGGGATCGGCCGGAGGGTGATCTGGTCGAGGTACGGGGAGTCCGGAGCGCCAGTAGTTCGGATTGCGGGTGGCGGTGAAGTGGTCGTTGGGCTGCCAGGACTGGAAGACGAACGGGCCGGTGCCGACCGGCGTCGGGGTGCCGTTGCCCGACTTCACCGAGTCGATCATCGCCTGGGCGACGACGTAGCCGACCTGGGTGGCGAGACCGGCGGCGAACCCGGGTTCGGTGCCTTCGAGCGTGTACACCACCGTCATGGGATCGGGGGCGGTGACCGAAGCGACCTGTGTGAGTGCCTGACCGGTGAGGAGCGAGGCCTGGAGTTCGGTGTAGTTGGCGAGCACCACAGCCGAGGTGAGGGCCGAGCCGTCGTGGAAGGTGATGTTCGGCCGGAGGGTCATCGTCCAGATGTCGAATGTGGAGTTGGGGGTGATCGACTTGCACAGATAGGGCTGGATGCTCCCGTCGGCGGCGATGGCGCACAGCGGGTCGTAGAGGGTGTTGGCGTAGATGTACCCGTTGGTGTCCCAGTGGTTGCTGGGTGGGTAGAACCCGTCGATCTCCGCCACCAGGCCGACACTCAGTGCGCCGCCCCGGACGGGGGTGCCGGTGCCGACGCCCGGTTCCGAGCCCGGTGCGGCCGCCGTGGTCGAGCTGGAGGTCGAGGACGAGCCGCATGCGGCGAGCGCCGTGCCGACGGCCCCTGCGAGCACCACGGCGCCTCCGGCCTTCGCCCCTCGGGACAGGAAGGTACGGCGGCTGATCTCGTGCGGCTCGCATCACGGACATTCCCCCAATTGCGTTTCGTGGCCACACGGCGGTGGCTTACTCCGGCCCGCCGACGCTGCGGCGACCCTCCCGGCGATCCATGGAACTCGTGGCTTCCCACACCGGCTGCCGGCGAGCTGCTGACACCGACTCTGCCACAGCTGTGGACTGCCGTGGGCGCACGTTAGTGCCCTCGGGGCACCGGGTCCATGGGTCGTCAGGGGTCCTCCGAGTGGGGGATCACCGGTCGGCTATCCGCCTGGGTACCATGCCAGCCATGGATGCCCCATCTCCTGGTTCCGCCCCAGCGGCGGACGAGGCGCTCGACGTCACGCCCGCACCCGCGGCGGGCCGGAGCGGTCCGCACCGCGGCGCGCCGGCCACGCGGGACCGGGCGGGCCGCCGGCACGGCGTCCACAGCTGTCTCCCAGGATCCCGAGGGCCCCCGTTCAGCCGGGCCACCACCGCGCTCCTCGTCTGGGGCGCAGTACTGGCCGTCGCCATCGGTATGGTGCTGCGGTTCTGGACCCGGTCGGACCTGTGGCTCGACGAGGCGCTCACCGTCAACATCGCCCGGCAGCCCCTGCACGAGCTCCCCTCGTACCTGCGACGCGACGGCGCCCCACCGCTGTTCTATGTCGCTGCTCCACTTCTGGATGGGCATGTTCGGGACCTCCGACGTCGCCGTGCGCTCGCTGTCCGGGTTGTTCGGCGTGGTGACCGTCCCGCTGGCCTGGCTGGCCGGCCAGCGGCTGGGCGGCACGACGGCGGCGTGGGCGGCCATGCTCCTCGTGGCCACGTCGCCCTTCGCCGTCCGCTACGACACCGAGACACGGATGTACTCCCTGGTCGTCCTGCTCACCGTGCTCGGCTTCCTGGCCCTCGACCGGGCGCTGCGCCAGCCCCGTCCGGGCAACCTGGTGGCCGTCGCCGCCGTCACCGGTCTGCT
The DNA here is from genome assembly GCA_963841925.1 of uncultured Acidimicrobiales bacterium. Lineage (GTDB taxonomy): Bacteria > Actinomycetota > Acidimicrobiia > Acidimicrobiales > RAAP-2 > Bog-756. The sequence goes on along the minus strand of CAWJER010000002.1, from coordinate 13,423 downwards.
GCTGTACTCCCACTACTGGTCGATCTACCTGCTGGGCACCACCATGCTCTGGCTGCTCTACCAGGCCTGGCGGGGCCGCCCCGAGTGGCGGCGGGGGGCCCGGGCCGCCTTGGCGGCCGTCGGTGGTCGGGCTGCCTCACGTTCCTCCCGTGGTTCCCGACCTTCCTCTTCCAGTCGCAGCACACCGGGACGCCCGTGGGCCACGCCGGCGACGTTCGCCGCCATGGTCAGCGCCGTGGCGTCGTTCGCCGGTGGCAGCACCAGCCAGGGCCGGGCCCTCGCCCTGCTGTTCTTCGCCCTCGGTCGGGCTCGGCCTCTTCGGCCTGGCCACCGACCGGCTGCCACATCGACCTCGACATCCGGACCCGTGCCGCCTCGGCCGTCCGCTGGCCATCGTGGTGCTCGGCACGCTGGGCGCCGCCATCGTGGGCGGACTGGCCACGAACAGCGCATTCGACGCCCGCTACGCGTCGGTGGTCTTCATCCCGCTGATCCTGCTCGTGGCGCTCGGGGTCACGGTGTTCCGCGACCGCCACGTCCGGGCGGCCGTGGTGGCCATCGCCGTGGTCCTCGGGCATCGCCGCCTCGGTCCCCAACGTCGTCACCAACCGGACCCAGGCCGGCCAGGTCGCGGCAGCCATCGCCGCCACGGGCCAAGCCGGGCGACGTCGTCGCCTACTGCCCGGACCAGCTCGGCCCGGCCGTCGACCGACTGCTGCCGGGCGGCCGCTACACGCAGACCACCTTCCCCCGGGGCACGGGACCACGGTTCGTCAACTGGGTGGACTACGCCACCGCGGTGGGGGCCGCCTCGCCGCTGGGCTTCGCCCAACACCTCGAGGCGCTGGCCGCCGGCGGCCACCAGATCTACATGGTGTGGGCGCCCGGCTACCAGGCCTTCGGCGTCAAGTGCGAAGGCATCGTCCAGACACTCCAGGCGGATCCCGTCCTTCAGCCACTCCCAGGTCGTGGTCGGGAACTCCCTGAGCTTCTACCAGCCCATGTACCTGGTGCGGTTCACGCCGATCGGGGCCTGACTGCCGTGCCCGACGGGGTCCGCGGCCTCATCGGCCGCGCCGGCAGCCCTCCGGGGCGTCGTTGGTCACGCGGGATCCGCCGGTCCGTCCGGCGGGGCCCCGGGGCGGGGCGGTCGTCCTCGGACGGGCCGTGCTGCAGGTCCTGCCGGCGTGGGTCGTGGCCCGGGTGGTGGTGACCGTGTCGCTGGTCGTGGCCCACACGGGGGTGGGCACGCTGCGACCCGACAACCCCGGGGCCGTCCGCCGGGTCCACGAGGGGCTGCTGGCCTGGGACGCCGGCTGGTACCTGTCGATCGCCGAGCACGGCTACGCGGCAGCAGGACGGCAGTCCGTCCGGTTCTTCCCCCTGTTCCCGCTCCTGGGTCGCTGGCTCGGGGACGTCCCCGGGATGGGCCCGGGAGCGGCGTCTGGTCCTGGTGGCCAACGTGAGCGCACTGCTGGCCATGGCCGGCCTGCTGGCTCCTGGTCCGGCACGACCTGGGCGACACCGAACTGGCCCGCCGGTCCGTGTGGCTCCTGGCGCTGGCCCCTCCGGCCTACTCGCTGGTGCTGGCCTACTCCGACGCCACGCTGCTGCTGTGCTCCGTGGTCGTGTTCCTGGGGGCGCGCACCGGACGGTGGTGGTGGGCCGCGGCCGCAGGCCTGGCCGCCGGCGCCGACCGACCGGTTGGCGTGCTGCTGCTGGTGCCGCGTGGCCGTCGAGGTGTGGGCACGCCGTCACGATGTCACGGGGCCGACGGACTGGGCGGCCCGCGGTGCGGCGCTGGCGGCGCCCCTCGTCGGTGCCGGTGCCTACCTCGTCTGGGTGGGCCACCGGTTCGGCGACCCGTGGCTTCCCCTCAGCGTTCAGGAGCAGGGTGGACACCGGGGCCAGTTCGCCGTGCCCGTGAGCGCGATGTGGGACGACGTCGTGGCGGCCCTCCACGGTCACCACCTCGGGAGCGCCGTGCACGTCCCGTGGGTGGCGCTCTGTGTGGTCCTGGCCGTCGTGGCTGTGGGTCCGCCTGCCACGGAGCTACGCCGCCTTCACCACCGCCGTGCTGGTGGTGTCGTTGAGCAGCACCAACCTGGACTCGTTCGAGCGGTACGCACTCGGCGCCTTCCCCCTGGTCGTCGCCGCGTCGACCTTCACCGCCAGCCGACGGGTGGAGGTCGTCGTCCTGGTGCTGTCGGGTCTGGCCATGGCCGCCTACGCCACCCTGGGGTTCCTGGGGGTCGTCGTACCCTGAGGGCCGGCGTCCCAGGACTGGGCGTCCTACCAGGACGGCCTTCCGAGGCGGGTCGGTCCCTCCGACGGGTCCGGGGGAGCCACTATCCTGCCCTCCGCAGGGCCGGTCCGACAGGTACCCGGCCACCGGTCGGGTCGGACCCCGTGGGAGGAGGGGGTCGGGCGCCCGGCCGCCTGTCGCACCGGGGCCCGTACCCCGCACATCGCCGGCACCCGGGTCTGCCCGCTCGACCGTCCCCGGCACCAGAAGAAACGGATCGCACAACGCATGGCAACGCCCCACGACCCCGACACCGCACCCGCCGCCGCGGGCGAGACGGACGCCTTCTCCGATCGCCCGGTGGTGGTCATCGGCGGTGGCCCGGCCGGCCTGACCGCCGCCTACCGGCTGGCCCAGTGCCGGGGACCCCGTGGTGGTGGTGGAGCAGGACGACCGTGCTCGGGGGGATCAGCCGCACCGTCGAGCGCGACGGGTGGCGCTTCGACATCGGCGGCCACCGCTTCTTCACCAAGGTCGTGCCCGTGGAGGAGTTCTGGCACGAGATCCTCCCGCCCGAGGATTTCCTGCTGCGTCCTCGGATGAGCCGGATCTTCTACGGGGGCAAGTACTACGACTACCCGATCAAACTGGGCAACGCCCTCGGGAACCTCGGAGTCCTCGAGGCCATACGGTGCGGCCTGTCCTTCCTGTGGGTCCGGGTCCGCCCGCCCAAGGACCAGTCGACGCTCGAGGGCTACATCGTCTCCAACTACGGCTGGCGCCTGTACCGCCACTTCTTCAAGACCTACAACGAGAAGGTCTGGGGTGTCTCGGCCTCGGAGCTGTCCGCCGACTGGGGTGCCCAGCGGATCAAGGGGATGTCACTGTGGACTGCGGTCTGGGAGCCGCTCCGCTCCTCACTCGGCCGTCGCCGCGACCGCAGCGAGCCAGGTGACCAGCCTGATCGAGGAGTTCCAGTATCCGAAGTACGGGCCGGGGATGATGTGGGAGCGGTGCGCCGAGCAGGTCGCCGACCTGGGCGGCGAGGTGCGGATGGCGACGACCGCCACCCGGGTGCACGTCGAGGGCGGGAAGGCCGTGGCGGTCACCGTCGCCCGCGAAGGGTCCAGCGAGCGGATCGCCTGCAGCCACGTGATCTCGTCGATGCCGCTCACGGCCCTCGCCCGTGTGGTGGACCCGCCGGTGCCGGTCGAGGTGTCCGCCGCCGCCGACGACCTCCACTACCGGGACTTCCTGACCGTCGCCCTGGTCGTGCCGGCGGAGCCGCGGGTTCCCGGACAACTGGATCTACATCCACGCTCCCGACGTCGAGGTCGGGCGCATCCAGAATTTCGGCTCGTGGTCGCCGTACCTGGTCAAGGACGGCCGGACCTGCCTGGGGATGGAGTACTTCGTGTTCGAGGGCGACGAGCTGTGGACGATGTCCGACGAGGACCTCGTCGCGCTCGGCACCAAGGAGTTGGCCCACATCGGGCTGGTCGACCCCGGTCGACGTCGAAGCCGGCTATGTCGTGCGGATGCCCAAGGCCTACCCGGTCTACGACGACACCTACCGCGACAACGTCGAGGTGATCCGACGCTGGTTCGAGGGGAACGCCCCGAACGTCCACCCGGTGGGACGCAACGGGATGCACAAGTACAACAACCAGGACCACTCCATGTACACGGCCATGCTCACGGTCGAGAACATCCAGGGTGCCCACCACGATATCTGGTCGGTGAACGTCGAGGAGGAGTACCACGAGACGTCCGATGCCCGGACCGGTCCGGGAGCCACCACCTCCGGCACCGGTCGGGACGCACCGGTGCTTCCCCGGCGCGCCGGCTGAGCCGGGACCGGGCCAGCGTGGACGACGCCGACGGGCAGCGGGGCGGGAGTCCCGGAGCTGACGGTGCGGGCCGACGGGCCGGTACCGGACACCATGGGCGATTCCGGACTCGAACTGATCCTCGACGAGGTCGACACCGTCGTCGACCCCCTCGCCGAGTCGATGACCCTCGGGCCGGCCATGGGCATCGCCGTGGCCGGTGGCCCGATGGTGACGCTCCCGCCCAACGAGCCGGCTCCCGGACTCGTCGGCTCCGACAACACCCTGAAGGCCGGACTGCTCCAGGCGGGCCCGGTCGCTGTCGCCGGGATGGCCGTCAATGTGGCCGCCGCACTGGTCGTGATCGCCGTCGCCCGCCTCCTGTCGTCCCAGGCGTACGGCGAGCTGGCCCAGTTGCTCGGGCTGTTCTTCATCCTGTCGATGCCGGGATCGGCCGTGCTGGTCGGCGTGGTGCGTCGTGTGACCGGGCTCCAGACCACCGGCCGTGCCCACCTGGTGCCGCGGCTGGGTGGCCCGGGTGCACCGGATCTGCCTGGCCGCGCTGGCCGTCGAGTTCGTCGTGGTGGTGGCCCTGAAGGACTGGATCGCTGGCCAGCTCCACCTGCACAGCAGCGTGAGCGTCGTCCTGATCCTGATGGCCGCAGGGGTGTGGATCCTCCTCTGCGTGGACCGGGGCCTCCTCCAGGCGCACCGCCGCTACGGTGGCCTGGCCACCAACCTGCTCGTCGAGGGCGGTGTGCGCACCGTGCTCGTGCTCGCCCTGGTGGCCGCGCGGGGCCGGTGTTCCCGGCTACGCCATCGGCGTGCTGGTGAGCGAGGTCCTGGCCACCCTGCACGCCCATTGGCTGGCCCGTAGCGCCTGGGCGGACCTGTCGACCGCTCCGGTGGTTGAGGACGGGTTCGCCGGAGAGGCGGACGCTCCGGCCGAAGTGGTCCTGGCCCGGCGCAAGCTGGTCGCCGACGTGTCGGCCGCGTTCGTGGGGCTCGGCCTGCTCGGCCTGCTGCAGAACGTCGATGTCATCCTGCTCGGCCGACTCGACCACAGCCAGGTGGGCCCCTATGCGGCGATCTCCGTGGCGTCGAAGGCCCTCGTGTTCGGTGCCCTCGCACTGGGGGCCTATCTCCTGCCCGAGGCCACGATCCGATGGAACGAGGGCGGCCACGCCATCCGGCAGCTCGGGGTGACGCTCGTCTTCCTCGCCGTGCCGGCGGTCGTCCTGCTCGGTGTCGCCGTCTTCGTACCGCGCCAGTTCCTGACCCTGGTGTTCAGCGCCCGGCTGAGTACGGCGGCACCGGCCTTCGCTCCGCTGGTGCTGGCCATGATGTGCCTGTCGTTCACCGTGCTCGTCACCAACTATCTGTTCGGCACCGGTTCCCGGTGGATCGTGCTCGTGCTCGCCGTCGGGTCCGCGCTGGCCGTGGTGCTGGTCACCGCCGCCCACGGCCGTCCGGTGGCGACCGCGTGGGCCGACCTGGTCGTCCAGGCGGCCCTGGCCTTCGGCATGGGAGCGGCCTTCCTGGCCATCCACCGCCGTCACCGCGGGCAACACTGGACCGCCCGTTGGGGCTGGCGGCGGATCGCCGGGCGGGGCTGAGGGGATCGCGGCGGACGTCGGGGGGGATGGACCGGTCGGGCGGCCCCGTTGCGGACCCGGTAACCACCTGTTGCAGGTGTCCCGTTCCGGTACACTCTGCCGATGCGGTACCCCGGGGGAGAGCGAGCGAGGACGGTCCGGTGACTGCGGGACCGGGGGAGTCGAGAGCAGCTGTCGACCACCCCGCGGACGCCTCCGTGACCCGGATCGACACGGGCCGGGTCGCCCTGACCACCGAGGAGGCAGCCACCTCCGCCTACCATCCGTCGGGACAGGGCCGAGCCGGGAGCGTCCCGGTGCCGTTGTTCGCGGGGATGCCGATCGGGGAGATCGCCGAACGGGCCGGCCTACGGCGCATCGATGTGCTCGCCTGGCGCGACTTCGACGACCCCGAGGCCGGAGGCAGTGAGCTGCATGCCCACCGGGTGATGGCGGCGTGGTCACAGGCCGGACTCGACGTGTCGATCACCACCTCCTCGGTGCCCGGTGGACGTCGGGTCGTGCGCCGTGACGGCTACCGGGTGATCCGGAGGGCCGGTCGGTACTCGGTCTTCCCCCGCTCGATCCTGTCGGGGGCGGTCGGACGCATCGGTACCGGCGACGGTGTCGTGGAGATCTGGAACGGCATGCCCTTCTTCAGCCCGGTGTGGTCGCGCAGCCCGCAGATCACGTTCCTGCACCACGTGCACGCCGAGATGTGGAAGATGGTCCTACCGCGGGCATGGCCGAGTTCGGCCACCTGCTGGAGCACCGGATCGCACCACCTCTGTACCGGCGCAGCAGGATCGTCACGCTGTCGCAGTCGTCGAAGGCCGAGATCGTGGAGCGCCTGCACCTACCGGCGGACCGGATCTCCGTCACCCCGCCCGGTGTCGAGCCCCGGTTCTCCCCGGGCGGCGAACGCTCATCCGTGCCTCTGGTCGTCGCCGTCGGCCGCCTGGTGCCGGTGAAGCGGTTCCACCACCTGATCGAGGCGCTGGTTCGCCTGAAGGCCGAGTTACCGGAGCTGCGCGCCGTGATCGCCGGGGAGGGCTACGAACGTCCGGCCCTCGAGGCGCTGCTGGACGAGCGGGGCGCCGCGTCGTGGATCGAGCTGCCGGGATTCGTCGACGACGACGGCCTGGTCGACCTCTACCGGAGCGCGTGGGTCGTCGCTTCGGCGTCGTTCCGCGAGGGGTGGGGGATGACGGTCACCGAGGCCGGGGCCTGTGGGACGCCAGCCGTGGTGAGCCGGATCGGCGGCCACGAGGACGCCGTGGTCGACGGTCGGTCCGGTCTGCTGGTCGACTCCACGGACGACATGGTCCGGGGCCTGGCCGCCGTCCTCAGGGACGAGGTGCTCCGGCGGCGGCTCGGTGTGGGAGCGCTCGAACGGGCGGGCCGGCTCACGTGGGACGCCACGGCACGGGGCACGCTCGCCGCGCTCGGAGCGGAAGCGCTCTCCCGGGCCGACTGAGTCGGAGCGGGCGCGGCGAGCCCGCACCAACACGGCGTCGTCGATCCGATGTCCTGGCTCCGGTGGGTCCCGGTTCAGGCGACGGGCGTCGGCCCGGACGCCGGACCGACGGCACCGGCACCGGCACCGGAAGGTGCTGCGTCCACCTCCCCGTCGCCCGGGATGCCCGCGGAGCTGCGCCCGGCGAGGCGCCGTAGGCGGGCCCGCAGGGCCACGTCGACGGCCCCGTCCGCGCCGAGGAAGACGACACCCGCCCATGCCCACTGGCTGGCCGTCTCGAACGACGCCGGCCACGCCCCGTCGTTGGGTACCTGCACCTGAATCTGGTGGACGACCACGTAGGTGGCAGCGGCCACCACACAGCCCACGGCGGCCATGCACAGCAGGAACCGGAGCCGGGGCACGAGCAGGACCACCAGCGTGGCGACACCGACGGCCAGCCCGGCCCGTGGGGTGGCGATGGCCGCGGCCACCGCGCCGGCGGTCGCGGCCGTCACCACGGACACCAGGACCGACGCCCGGGGGCCCTCGGAGCCGTACGGGACGTGGAATTTCGGGCGCTTGTCCAGTGCCTGCTCTTGGTCACCGTCAGCGGCAACGGGTCCCCGCGAGGACTCGGGGTCGTGGTCCAGGTCCGGGGTGCCCCCGGCGCCCGCGCTGTGCCGGTGCTTCCGGCGCCGTCGACGCTCGACCGGCCAGAGCGCCAGCACGACGCAGAGGACGAGGGAGATCGCCGAGATCAGCACGGCCCAGTCGACCGTGCGCTGTGGGGTCCACACGACCGACACCTCGAGCTGGCCGTCGTGCACGTAGCGCGCCACGGCGGTCGGATCGATCCGCCAGCCGTTGGCGAACGCGTCGATCAGCACCGGTACGCCCAGCTTCGGGCCACCGACGACGGTGGCGGTCCATCCCTTGTTGATCGACTCGCCGAGGATCAGGTCGAACGGCGTCGTGTCCGGGGAGGTGGTGACTCCTTCTACGGTGAGGTGGAGCTCCGTGGCCGTGGCCCGGTCGACGACGACGGCGGGGGAGGGGGAGACGGTCGGCGGGACCACGGTGGTCGGACCGGCCAGTGGCATCGCCCCACCGCCGGGTGCCGAGTCGAAGACGAGCTGGTCCACGTCGAACGCGGCGACCTGGCCGAGGGCGGATCGCAGTGTGTGGTCACCGGGGCCGAGGGTCACGCCGCGGGCGTCCGGTCCGCAGAGCGAGATGGTGAGCGGTTCACGGTCGAGGGCGGCGGCCGTCGATCCGGTCACCTGGACCCACAGCGGTGCGCCGTCGATGCTGATGAGGTCGCCCCGGCAGGTGTAGGGGACCTCGGCCGGCGGGGTCGTCGCCGTCACGCCGGGTAGTCCGACAGATGCTACGCCGATGGGCATGGCGATCGGGGTCTGCGAGTAGTAGTTGAGCGTGTTCTCCAGCCGGACGGTGTCGAAGGTGATCCGGATGCTCCGACCGGACAGTGTCGGGAACGTGACCGGGACGTCGACGACAGCGCCGGCCACCGACGAGTCGGCCAGTGGGGGCAGGTTCACGGTGGCATGGCCACTGTCGGTCGACACGGTGATCCGGGTGGGGACCGAGTGGCGGCCGTCGGCCACGATCTGGAGGTCGAGGTGGTCGAAGGTGAGCGGCTTGCGCAGCTCGTACTGGAGCCATTGACCGGCCTGGTGGCCGCTCCCGAACCCGGGCTCCCACACCGTCGTCGGGTCGTTGTCGAGGGTGGCCGTGGCATTGGCCCGCAGGTCCCCCGGCAGTCGGCCGAGCGAGTAGGCGACTGTCCCGGAGTAGTCCGAGCCCGGGCGCCCAACGACCCGGTCGATCTCGTCGTCGGGGATCAGGGGTGAGACCCGGGCCTGACCCGTGAGCGAGAAGGTCCGGGACGTCGGGAGCCAGAAGGTGCGCTGCATCGATGTCTCGATGTCGGTCCGGGGTGGGACGCCCGACGTGCGGAGTCGGTCCATGACCAGGGTGAGCCGGTCGTCGAGCGACGACGTCCCGGCCGCCCGCAGCAGGTCCTGGGGCATCGACACCGTCTCCTGCACCGAGATTCCGGGGATCGCGACCTCGGCGAAGCCGACCGAGCTGCGCGAGCCGACCGGGGACGTCGGGTCGTCGACGGTCACTCCGGACACGGTGATACGCAGGGTGGTGAACGTCTGTTCCGGGAACGTGACCGTCTCCCCGGTGACGGTCCGGGACACCGGCGCCAGAGGCAGGCTCACCTGGTGCCTGCCGTCGAACGTCAGGGTGATGCGGGTGATGTGCCGGTCCGGGTCGCCGGTCTGGGGCTGGACCAGTTGGAGCGAGCCGACGGTGTCGGGCGCCTTCAGCGTGACCTGCCACCACTGGCCGATCTGGCCGGCGAAGGAATTGCTCAGCCATGCCGTCTGCGTGTTGTTGTCGAGGGCGGCGGCGGGTCGGTCCTCGGGCAGGTAGGTGATCGACGAGCCGTAGGAGGAGGCGGTCACCGAGGACACGCCGTTCAGCACCGTGGTTGTCTGCGCGTCAGGGGGCGCCCCCGGGAAGAGGTCGAGGGGTGCGTCACTCGGGTCGGCGGTGTCCGGACCCTGGGCCGCCGTCTCCGTGTAGCCCGTGTTCTGATTGAGCGAATTCCACCGGTAGCCCTGCTTCCGGTTGGTGTCCGTGACCACCAGGTCTGCCGGTGCCGCGAGCGTCGCCCTGCGGAGGGCGGCATTCGTGTCCAGGGTGCCTGCGTAGAAGATGGTCGGGCTACCGGTGAGGAGTCCCACCGAGGAGGCACCCACGACGCCGTTGGCGTCACCGTCCACCACCAGCGGTGTGGTGGTCGACTCGGTGCGCACGATCGGCCGTGGGTCGGACACCGTGTAGGACACGAGCGGCGCCGGCCATCCGGGGTTGGCCGGGAGGCCGAGGGTGGTCTCGTCGAAGTGGGGGAGGAGGGACACGTTGGGCCGGGGGGTCCCGTACGGGACCGGATCCGTCAGTCCGGTCGGCGTGGTGGCGAGCTGGGCCGCCACGGCCTGGGGCTGGGGTGTGTCGTACCGCTCATAGGCCTGGTCGTACTGGACGAGCACGTCCCCGGCACTGAGGAGCGACGACATCGGCGCAAGCGTGTTCCAGTCCATGATGCCGTCCTGGAGCGGTCCGTCGACCGCTTCGAGCACGTCCGCAGTCGGCAGGGATCCCATGATCTGCTGCTCATGGGTGATGAAGGGCCGGGTCATCAGCGCCGGGTAGACGGTGTCGATGGTGTCACCCCACCGGTAGGCGGCGAAGTTGTTCCCGGGGATGGCGAAGACCCTCGTGCCGGGGTGGGCGGGATCGAGCGCCGCGGCCGCCTGGCGCACGTAGGCGGGCGGGGTGGCGGGCTGGGTGAACCCGTCGGCGATGATCTGGCCGGACCACAGGGGGGCGGATGCACCGGCCACGGCGGCGACGGCAAAGGCACCGATGACCAGGCCGGTCTTGCGCACCCGGTAGGCCAGGGCACTGACTCCGGTGCCGAGGAACACGGCCATGGAGAGCACGATCAGCGGGGAGGCGCGGTCCGTGGACCGCATGGCCAGCCCGGCCGTGGTGTCCACCATGATCTTCTTGATGACCGACCCGACGCCCGACGGGTGGTCGTAGGGATTGGGGCCGACGGCCATCACCATGCCGATCACGGTGACGAGGATGAAGTAGGACCGGTAGCGCCAACGGGCCAGGAAGGCGCCGAGGAAGGCGAGGACGGGCACGGTGAAGCTGAAGGCGATGAGGGCGATGTCCTGCGTGTACTCGACCGAGGTCTGTGTCCAGGGACCCGCCCGGTCGGTGCCGTAGAAGTACCAGTAGCCCAACCCGCGCAGGATCTCCGAGGCCAGCGACGCCGCGCTGGTGGCGGGCACCGTCTCGGTGTACTTGAGCACGTTCACCCCGTAGGCGGCCTCGACCTGCAGCCCGACCGCCCACCACACCGATACGAGGACGACGAGTCCGGCCACCTTCCACGCCACCCCCCACGCCCTGCGCCACGTCGACTCCTTGGTCACGAGCACGGCATAGGGGAGCCACAGGGCGGGGGCGATGCCCACGTAGAGGATCGAGCTGGCGTTGATGCCGCTCACCAGGGCGACGACGATGGCGAACAGTGCCGGGTACCGCCACCCACCGCGCCGCAGGGCGAGGACTACGAAGGCCAACATCCACGGGAGTCCCGCCCAGGGCATCAGGATCACGGAGATGCGCCCGGAGTACTGGAGGACGTACGGCGTGAACATGAAGGCCAGTGAGGTCACGTAGCGGCCGGGGCCGGACAGGCCGAGTACCCGGCAGAGGTAGAAGGCGCCCGCCCCCGCTGCGTAGAGCAGGCAGCCCATCCACAGGCGCTGGGCCACCCACAGCGGGACGTGCAGCTCGGCCATCGCCCAGTAGAAGGGGCCCATCGGCAACAGGTAGCCGATGTTCTCGTGGGTCACCGTGCCGAGGCCGACGTGCGGGTCCCAGACGGAGGCCGCCTGGCGGACGTACCGTCCCGGGTCGAGGTACAGGTACGTCTTCGTGTCGTCGGTGACCACGCCGGGCTGGGCGGCAAGCATGGGCACGAAGGCGATGACGGCCAGCGCCAGGTAGTCCACCCATGCCCGCAGGGCGCTGGGCGACCGCAGGCGGTCGACGAGGGAGCCGCCCCGACCGGTACGCCGGTCGGTCGGCCCGGCGGGAGAGGGTTCTGGTTCCGGCACGAGTGGTCGGTAGTGTAAACAACTGCAGCACCGGGTCGGCAGCACCGGTCGCCGACATCAGGACGGGGAGTCAGATGAGCCAGGCAGCAGAGGATCGGCCGATGGCCGGGATGGCCCGGTGACGGGGGAGCACGTGACCGCGGGGTCGGCGGCGACCGCCGATCGCAAAGGCCGCCAGCTGACCGGCGAGCGGCCCCAGGAGGGTGTCACGCCCGACTCGCTCCTCGCCCTCCACGCCGCCGGCTACCGCACGGTCATCGAGCGCCTCGGTAGTCGGCTCCGTTCTCGACGTGGGGTGCGGCCAGGGTTTCGAATCGGCCCGGTTCCTCGCCCCGGGCCGTCGCGTGGTGGGGGTCGACTACAGCGCCGAGGCCGTCGAAGTGGCCCGGCAGAAGCACGGCGGTGCCGGCCTCGACGTGGCCCAGATGAACGCCCTGTCCCTCGGGCTCGCCGGGGCCAGCTTCGATTGGGCGTGCTCGTCGCACCTCATCGAGCACTTCGACGGTCCCGAGGGCCACGTGGCCGAGCTGGCCCGGGTGATGAAGGACGACGGGACGGTCTTCTTCCTGACCCCGAACGCCCCGGCCGACTTCGAGAATCCCTTCCACATCCACCTGTTCGAGCCGGCCGAGCTGCGGGCACTGCTTTCCCGGCACTTCCACGAGGTGACCGTCCAGGGGCTCGACGCCGTGCCGCACGTCAAGGCGGACTTCACGGCGCGACGGGTGAAGGCCAACAGGGTGCTGAAGCTCGACGTCTTCGACCTGCGCCACAAGATGCCCCGCTCCTGGTACATCGGCTTCTACACGCGGGCGCTGCCCAGTCGCCTACCGCCTCATCGCCCGGGGTGACTCGGGTGGCGGCACGGGGATCACCGCCGACGACTTCTTCGTCACCGACGACCTCGACACGACCACCATGGTGCTGTTCGCCACGGCCTCGTCGCCACGGCGGACCGGCTGATCGGTCGGGAGGGGCGCGCACCATCGGGTTGACCGGGAACATCGGCGCCGGAAAGTCGACGGTGGCCGAATTGCCGGAGGCGCACGGAGCGGTGGTGGTCGACGCCGACAAGGTCGCCCGTGGGGGCGGAGCCGGGAGCCGCCGCCTACCAGCCGCTCATCGACCGGTTCGGCGCCGACATCCTGGATGCCGACGACCGCATCGACCGCCCGGCCCTGGCGGCCAAGGTCTTCGGGCACCCCGAGGAGCTCGAGGCCCTGAACGCCATCATCCACCCGGCCATCGGGGTCGCCATGATCGATGGCAAGGACGCCTACAAGGACACCGACCGCATCGTGGTCATGGACATCCCGCTGCTGAAGACCTTCCACCGGGACCTGCTGGCGCTCGACGCCGTGGTCGTGGTCGATGCGCCGCCCGAGGTGCGCTCAGCCACTCACCGGGCTCCGGGGCATGTCCGAGGAGGACGCGCTGGCCCGCCAGGCGTCCCAGCCGTCGGCGGGCCCAGCGCCTGGAGGGCGCCGACTTCGTGGTGGACAACTCGGACGGCACCGAGGCACTGGCCGTCGAGGTGGACAGGGTGTGGGCCGAGCTAGCAAATC
>CAWJER010000001.1:12500-157114 GCA_963841925.1 uncultured Acidimicrobiales bacterium | reverse complement strand
GTCTTCTCCAGTTCCGCGTTCAGGCGGACGTTGCTGCCCGCAGTGACCTTCAATTTTCGCTCCCGATTTTTTGAACCCAGTTTTCTTTACGGAAACGGAGTGGTCGCCCTCCAGTACCTGCACATCGGATGGCGCGTTTCCGACTAAACTGCCGTCGACCTCGATGTCAGCGCCGTCAGGGACAGAGATCACGGATAACTTCCCGTTAGTTTGTTTCTCCGAGACGACGACAGGTGAAACCTGGATTTGGGCAGGACTACTTTTTATCAACGCGGCCGCTGCTGCGGCGCGCATGGCCGGACCATGTGCCGCCCAATCGTTGGTGACGGCCTCGCACGCGTCCTGAACGACTCCGCCGAGCGAAAGAGTAGATTTGCTCGTGATCGTATCTCCGCTGAAGTCTAGCGAAGACCGCTACTTTGTTCTTGTGCCGCAGAGCACCCTTGCCACCCTCGTGATCGAGAAGGACGATGTAATCGGTCTTCTCTGCGATGTTATTAACCATGACGTCGGGGCAGCGCTGGCCAAAGGTTTTGATTATTTCTGCGGTTTGGGAAGAGCGCCTCCGCTAAAGCCGCCGCCGTAGTGTCCTCGCGATCCGCCTCCGCCGCCCGCCGTTTCCCACGATTCGCTGTCGCTAATAAACACGCGGGCCTTGGCGAATCGTCAGCCGGGGCTGACGCTTTCTCCTGGCAGTTCCCCAAGGCAACCGCACCACAAAACAACAGAACGAATAGAGAAAGACTGCGCATAGTTTAGATCCTCGAAAGCCGCAGACAGTCTACACCCCCCTCCGCCGGGGAGGCTGTGATTCAGCGTCGTTTTCGTTCGGCTTGATAGAATCAGAGCGTAATGCTTCTGCCTTTCGTCCGCGAAGTTTTCGCGGAGGTTGAATTGTTGCCCGGCTTCACGCGTGCGGCCTCCCATCTCCGGGAGAGCGCGGGCCGGATTCGTGTGACTGGACTTTCTCCGGCTGCGAAAGCTCTGATCGTTGTTTTGTTACGACGGACGGTGGAACGTCCTTTTGTTCTGGTGGTGGCCGACAATCGCGCTGCCGAAGAACTGATGCCGATCATGCGGGCTTTCTGTGAACTGACCGGGGCGGCGGATACCGATTCGGTGGTGAGTCTGCCGGCTCGCGATGTGCTTCCTTTTCAAAATCTATCGCCCCATCCGGAGATTCAGGAAGAACGTGCAACCGCGTTGTGGAAGATCGCCTCCGGTCGAGCCGCAATTGTTGTGGCTCCCGTCACGGCAACCACGATCCTGCTGCGTCCCGCCGAGTACTATGCCGACCTGGCGCGGGTTTTGCGTCGCGGCGAGACTTTTGACCTGGAAAAACTGCTGCAGCATCTGAACACGGTTGCTACGACCGGGCGTCCTTCATGGACGGCGTGGTCCTGGCGGTGGAGTCGGTGGCGTCGCGCCCGGGGCTCACGGTCGGCATCGAGCCGATACTCGGGATCTGAGGGGTCCCCGAATGGACGACGCCCGCCAGCGGATCGTCGAGGCGGCCTATACCTGTGTGGCCCGACACGGTGTGGCCAAGACGACGATCGAGGATGTGGCCCGAGAAGCCGGCATGTCCCGGGCCACTGTCTACCGGGCCTTTCCCGGAGGCCGTGACGAGGTGATCAACGCCACCGTCGCCTGGGCCACGCTCGACTTCTTCGGCCGCCTCTACGACGACATCCAGGGAGCGGGAACTCTCGAGGAGATCATGGAGCGGGGCATCATGTTCGCCCATCGCTCGATCGTGGAGCACGAGGTGCTCCAGCGTGTGATGCAGACCGAGCCGGACAAACTCCTGCCCATCCTCACCGTCGAGAGCAACCGCATCAGGGAAGGCATCGCTGCCGTGCTGACCCCGTACCTGGTGGAGCGGGGACTGGCTCCCGGCGTGGACCTGGAGGACGCCGCCGACTTTCTCGCCCGGATGGTGCTGTCGTACATCTCCGCTCCGGGTCGCTGGGACCTGGACGACCCGGATCAGGTCGCACGGCTGGTCCGCTCGGAGCTCCTCGCCGGGGTCGTGACACCCGCCCGCACCGGCTGAGGGGCACGACCACGACGAGGTGTGACGGCAGGTCGTCCTCCGGTGTCGTTGACGCTGAGACAATCCGTGACCTACTGTTCCAGTCGTGGAGAGGTCGGGGGGAGTCCTTCGGGTGGTAGATGCCCGGCCCGAGGCGCAGATCGTGCCTGCGGTGCCCCCTGTACCCCAATCGCCTCGCCGCGTGCGCATCATCGACGGCACCCTTGCCTGCCTCGCTCGCCATGGGACGATCAAGACGACCGTCGACGACATCGCCCGTGAGTCCGGGGTGTCACGGGCCACCGTGTACCGGGCGTTCCCCGGGGGCGCGAGAGATCCTCGGGGCCGTCGTGGACACCGAGATGGCCCGCCTCTTCTCGGCACTGGGCGTCCGGCTCGGGACGGCCGAGGATCTCGCCCAGGCCCTCGTCGGTGGCATCGTCGAGGCCTCCGTCCGCCTGCGGGACCACGCAGCCCTGCACTTCCTCGTCGAGCACGAGCCCGGGATGATCCTGGGTCACCTCGCCTTCGCCGACTCGGACCGGCTGCTGGCCACGGCGTCCCGGTTCACCGCACCGTTCCTGGCTCGGTGGATGCCCCCGACCGAGGCGGAACGGGTGTCCGAGTGGGCCGCCCGGATCGTCCTTTCGTACGCCATCGCCCCGTCGAACCGCACCGACCCGTGCGACCCCGTCCAGGTCGCCCGCCTGGTCACCACGTTCATGCTCCCCGGGATCGACGCCCTGCAGTTCGCGGCCGCCGGTCCCATCCAGATCACCCCGTACCCCGGGAGCGGGCCCACTACGGGAAGGTCCGCCCCCCGTCCGTGAGCAGTACCGCACCACCCATCCGCCCGCACCTGCGTCCCGTCGGACACGTCGTGTCCGCACCGATCGACCGTCGCCCACCCGAGACCCACCGCCCACCCGAGACCCACCGCCCACCCGAGACCTACCGCCACAAGGGGAAACTGATATGACCACCGAGATGAGCAGCACCGAGGACATCATCGGCCGCAAGGAGATCGACGACCTGGAGGCCATCCTCTCGGTCGTCGGCACCGAGGAGGCCGACGGCCGCCATGTGGTCCACTCGAATTACGACTCGATCTTCACCTGGGACTACGAGAAGGGCACTCGACCGAAGCTCAACAAGCTGTACGAAAAGGCGAAGAACGCGCAATGGAACGGTGAGACCGACCTTCCGTGGGACACCGACGTGGACCAGGAGAAGCTGGTGGTCGAGGCGGCGGCGGCCCAGGGCGGCCACGCAGCCGGCTTCGACATCGCCGGCACCCCGCTCGAGAAGTGGGGTGAGAAGGAGTTCATCGCCTTCGGCGTCGAGAGCCAGAACTGGACGCTGTCACAGTTCCTCCACGGAGAGCAGGGCGCCCTGATCTGCACGGCCAAGATCGTGGAGTCGGTCCCGTGGATCGATGCCAAGTACTACGCCTCCACGCAGGTCATGGACGAGGCCCGCCATGTCGAGGTCTTCGCCAAGTATCTCGACGAGAAGCTCTCGGGCCACTATCCGGTCAACGCCCACCTGCGAATGCTGCTCGACGACATCATCACCGACTCGCGTTGGGACATGACCTATCTCGGGATGCAGATCATGATCGAGGGCCTGGCACTGGCCGCTTTCGGGTTCATGCACTCGATGACGCCGGACCCGTTGCTCAAGCAGCTCCTCCGCTACGTCATGGCCGACGAGGCCCGCCACGTCGCCTTCGGCGTGTTGAGCCTGCAGGAGTACTACGCCGATCTGAGCACCGCCGAGATCCGCGAGCGCCAGGAGTTCGCCTTCGAGGCCGCCGTACGCATGCGGGACCGGTTCCTGCAGCAGGAGGTGTGGGACCGGATGGGGGTGGACCCGAAGGAGATCCTCCCGGTGGTCCTGTCCGCGCCGGACCGCAACCAGTTCCAGGC
Source organism: uncultured Acidimicrobiales bacterium (assembly GCA_963841925.1). GTDB lineage: Bacteria > Actinomycetota > Acidimicrobiia > Acidimicrobiales > RAAP-2 > Bog-756. The sequence goes on along the minus strand of CAWJER010000001.1, from coordinate 153,151 downwards.
GCTGCTGTTCTCGAAGATCGTCCCGAACTGCCGCAAGCTCGGACTGCTCGACGCCGCCGACGGCTGGCTGCGCACCAAGTTCACCGAGCTCGGTGTCATCGAGTTCGAATCGGCGGTGGACACCAGCGAGGAGTACGACGCCATGGCCGCCGTGCCCCCGACCCAGCGCCAGCTGGTCTGAGCCGACCCGGCCGGGTTCGACCCGACCGGCCCGAGCTGGCCTGATCAGGTCCAGGGCGGCCGGCGCCGGTGCTGCTGGTAGCCTGCGGTTCAGTGAATCCCCGTCGGACATCCCCTCCCACGGCCCCACCAGCGGGCGTCCGTTGAGCGCCGCGCCCCGATTCGGGACCGTGGTGACCGCCATGGTCACCCCGTTCGGTCCAGATGGCGAGCTCGACCTCGATGCCGCCGCTTCCCTGGCCCGGCATCTCGCCGACAACGGGAGTGACGGCCTGGTCGTCGCCGGCACCACGGGCGAGGGCCCGGTGCTGAGCGACCCCGAGCGCGTTCGCGCTCTTCCGTGCGGTCGTCGAGGCCGTCACCATTCCGGTCATCGCCACCTCGGGGACCAACGACACGGCCCACTCGGTGCTGATGACCAAGGAGGCGGAGGCGGCCGGAGCTGCCGGCGTCCTGGTCGTCACCCCGTACTACAACCGGCCGTCCGCCGCAGGCCTGTCGGCCCACTTCCGGGCCGTGGCCGGGGCCAGCTCGCTGCCGGTGGTCCTGTACGACATCCCGGTGCGTTCGGGACGCCGGATCGGCGCGGACCTCACGATCCAGTTGGCTCGTGAGGTCCCGAACATCGTGGCCGTGAAGGACGCCACCGGTGACGTCGCCTCGGGCGCCCGGGTGGTGGCCGAGGCCCCTTCCGGCTTCGAGCTCTACTCCGGCGACGACTCGCTCACCCTGGCGTTCGCCGCCGTCGGCGGTGTGGGCATCATCAGCGTCGCCTCCCACTGGGCGGGCACTGTGTTCGGTGCCATGCTGGCGGCCTACCGGGCAGGCGACGTGGCGACCGCCGCTTCGCTCAACCGCAGCCTGATCGAGTCCTACCGCTTCGAGTCGTCGGACGAGTACCCGAACCCGGTGCCGGCCAAGGCGGCGTGCCGGGTCCTCGGACTCGCCGTCGGTCAGTGCCGGCTGCCCAATGCCCCCGCTCCCCAGTCGCTCGACGACCAGGCCCGCTCGGTCGTCGCCGGGGTCGCAGCGCACGCGCAGGCACGGCAGTCGGTTGCCTGAGCGTCGGGGCTCCGGACGGGGCCAGGGAGTCGACGGGGGCAAGTCAGGGTCGTCGAGCCCATCGGGGTCGTCGGGGTCGGGCCGGCGGCGGAAGTCGAGTTCGGCCGCAGCGTCCAACGACGGTGATACGAGCGCCCCGGTGACGGCGAAGGGCTCGTCGGCGGCCAAGGCGGCCAAGGCGGACGTGGCGGCCAAGTCGGACGGCGCGTCGAAGTCGGGTGGCTCGTCGAAGTCGGGTGGCTCGGCCCGCCCGACGAAGGCATCGTCCAAGTCCGCCGCCGATCGGTCCGGATCGGGCTCGTCCGTCCGGGTCGTGTTCCTCGGCGGTCTCGGCGAGATAGGCCGGAACTGCGCCTGCATCGAGGTCGAGGGCCGGATCCTCGTCCTTGACGTCGGGATCATGTTCCCGGACCCGGACATGCCGGGCGTGGACCTCGTCCTGCCCGACTTCACCTATCTGCGCGAGAACGCCGACCGGGTCGACGGGGTCATCCTCACCCACGGCCACGAGGACCATACCGGTGGCCTGGCCTACCTGCTCCGTGACTTCCCGGTCGACGTCTACGGCTCCGAGCTGACCCTGTCACTGGCCCGGAGCCGGGTGGACGAGGCCGGCATGGCCAGCCGTGCCAAGTTCATCCCCGTGCGTGACCACGAGCGACGCCGGATCGGACCGTGCGACGTCGAGTTCATCCCGGTCACCCACTCGGTGCCCCATGCCTTCGCCACCGCGTTCCACACGCCCCAGGGCATCATCCTCCACTCGGGCGACTTCAAGATCGACCTCCACCCGGTGGACGGGCGTCGCACCGACCTGGCCCGGATGGGCGCCCTGGCCTCGGACCCGGGCATCCGCCTGCTCCTGGTCGACTCGACCAACGCCGAGGAGCCCGGGTTCACGGCCTCGGAGTCGACGGTGGGCGCCACACTCGAGAAGGTCTTCCTGGCCCGACCCGACCGGCGCTTCGTCGTCACGTCCTTCGCCAGCCACATCCACAGGATCCAGCAGGTGGCCGACGCCGCCATCGCCGGCGGACGGGTGATCGCCACCCTCGGGCGGTCGATGCAGAAGAACGTGGCGCTGGCGCGCAAGCTCGACCTCCTGCACATCCCCGACAGTGCACTCGTCGACATCGAGACCGTCGACGACTATCCGCCCGGACGAGTCTGTGTCATCTCGACGGGATCCCAGGGCGAGCCGATGTCGGCCCTCTCCCGCCTGGCCGTCGGAGAGAACCGGTTCTTCAAGCTGCACCACGACGACGTCGTTGTCATCAGCGCCCACCCGATCCCGGGCAACGAGTGGTCCGTCGGCCGTGTGATCGACAGCCTCCACCGTCTCGGCGTCGAGGTCATCCACTCCGGCGTCGAGAACGTCCATGTGAGCGGGCACGCCAAGCAGGGCGAACTTGCCATGCTGATGTCGGTGACCCAGCCCGAGTTCCTGATCCCGGTCCACGGCGAGTACCGCCACATGGCCAACCAGGCCCGTCTCGCCGCCAGCATGGGTATCGAGGGTGACCGGGTACTGCTGTGCGAGGACGGAGATGCGATCCGCCTGGACGACTCGGGCATGCACCGGGACGGGAACGTGCCGGGCGGCTACCTGTTCGTGGACGGCAGCTCGGTCGGTGACATCGGCCACGGTGTGCTGCGCGACCGCATGGTCCTGGCCGAGGAGGGCGTCGTGATGGCCGTGGCCACGGTCGACCTCAAGCAGGGTGAGGTCATCGGCACGCCCCAGATCGTCACCCGGGGCTGGGCCTACGACCAGGACACGGACGCGCTGCTCGACGAGGCACGGGCCCAGGTGACCCGGGCGCTCGAGCAGGCGCTGTCCGGAGGGAACCCCGACCACGAGACGCTCAACCGGGTGGCCCGGAAGGCACTGGGCAAACTGGTGGGGGAGCGCACCCGCCAGCGCCCCATGATCGTCCCGGTCATCGTCACCGTCTGAGAACCGCCGGTCCCCGGGGGCGAGGGGGTCGGGGAGCGGTGCGGTGGTGTCCCACTGGTCGGCGGATCCCGGCAGTAGCGTGGTAGCCACTGTGACGACCGCCACCAAGCGTCCGGCGGGTCGATCCGGGGCATCGCGGCCCAAGGGCAAGTCGACAGCCCCGTCTCGATCGAGCCGGAACGTCCCCGCGAAGAAGAGCCGGTCCGGCAAGGGCGGGGGGCGCAACGGCCGGCCTGCGGACCACGCCCGTGGCACGGGCGGTCTGCTCGCTTCGATGGGCTCGGTGGCCGCAGGCCACGCCACCGACCTGTGGGGCGTCGCCCTCGTCACACTGGGAATCCTCTCCGGTGTCGCCTTCTACGGGGGCTCGCTGGGCCCAGCCGGCCACGACGCCCGGATCGGCGTGGGCGACCTGCTCGGCTGGGGCCGCTTCCTCGTGCCGCCCGTGCTGATCGCCGTCGGCGTGCGCATGCTGATGGGTCGGGGTGACGGTGCTGACGACGGCCGGCCCCGCCGCGAGCCGGCCCGGGCCGTCATCGGAGGGACCCTGCTGCTGCTGGCCGTGAGCGGGCTTGCAGCACTGGCCGGCGGGTCGCCGCCCATCGGTGCCTCCACCGATGCCCTGTCCTCCGCCGGCGGCTGGGTCGGTGCGGTCATCGCCGATCCGTTGGGCTCCGCCCTCGGCGGGTTCGGGGCCGCCGTCGTGCTCGTGATGGTCGCCGCCGTGGCACTCCTGGTGTTCACCGGGGTGTCCGTGCGCTCGGTGGTGTCCGGCGTGGCCCGTGCCCTGCGTTGGTCGTTCGCCCTCGCCAAGGGAGACCGGGCCGCCGACACCGTCGACGACTCCGACGGGAGGGACGAGCCGACGGACCCGTTCGGACGGGCGCTGGCCGAGGGACGCCAGCCGTCGATGGCCGCCGTGGACCCGCTGGCCGCCGTGGACCCGGGTGCCGCCCCCGATGTCGCCGTCGATCCGCGGGATGCCCCCGACGGCGTGGACGGGGAGGAGTCGGAGCCGGTGGTGCTCCCCGAGGCGGCGACGAAGCCGGGCAGGGGCGAGCAGCTCGAGCTCCGGATCGGCGCACCGCTGGGCGACTGGAAGCTACCGCCGGCCAACCTGCTCAAGCGGGCCAAGGCCCAGGTCATCGACGAGACGGAGGTCGACGCCGCCGGGGCCGCCCTCGTGCACGCCCTGTCCGCCCACGGCGTCGAGACCCGCCTGGTGGGCCGCACCGTCGGCCCGTCGGTCACCCGCTACGAACTCGAGCTCGGCGCCGGCGTGAAGGTCGCCCGGGTCACCTCGTTGTCGAAGGACATCGCCTATGCCATGGCCTCGCCCGACGTTCGGATCCTCGCTCCGATCCCGGGCAAGTCGGCGATCGGCGTCGAGGTGCCGAACCGCCGCCGCCAGCTCGTCGCCCTCGGCGACATCCTCGCCTCGCCCGAGGCCGCCCGTGCGACTCATCCGCTCGAGGTCGCCCTCGGTCGCGACATCGCCGGCCGGGCCGTGGTGGCCAACCTGGCCGAGATGCCCCACGTGCTGGTGTCGGGTTCGACGGGATCGGGAAAGTCGTCCTGCATCAACTCGGTGCTCACCTCGATCCTGACGCGCTCCACGCCCGACCAGGTCCGCTTCATCCTCATCGACCCCAAGCGGGTGGAGCTGGGCCAGTACAACGACCTGCCGCACCTGCTCACCCAGGTCGTCGTCGACCCGAAGAAGGCGGCCAACGCGCTGAGCTGGGCGGTGACGGAGATGGAGCGCCGCTACGACCTCCTCGCGGAGGTCGGCCAGCGGGACATCACCGGGTACAACCAGGCCTTCGACACCGGCGACCTCGCCGCCTACGAGGAGGACTACCGCCTCCGCATGCGGGGCACCGACGACGAGGTCGACGAGGACGACGACGGGCAGGTCCGATTCCCTCGTCTGCCCTTCATCCTGATCGTGGTGGACGAGCTCAACGACCTCATGATGGTCGCCGCTCGCGACGTCGAGGAGTCCGTGTGCCGCATCGCCCAGATGGCCCGGGCCGTCGGCATCCACCTGGTGCTGGCCACCCAGCGACCCTCGGTCGACGTGATCACCGGGGTGATCAAGGCCAACGTGCCGTCACGGATGGCGTTCTCGGTGTCGTCCCTGGCGGACAGCCGGGTGATCCTCGACCAGCCGGGAGCGGAGCGGCTGATCGGCAAGGGCGACATGCTCCTGCTGACGGCATCGTCCTCCAACCCGCAGCGAATCCAGGGTCCGTGGGTGAGCGAGGACGAGGTCCGCGCCGTCGTCGCCCACTGGAAGCGGCAGCGACCGATGGAGATCGTCGCCGGCATCGAGGAGGTCGTCGGCGCCGAGGGCCCGCGGCTCGGGTGGTGGGGACGACGGGGACGACGACGAGCTGCTCGAGCAGGCCATGGAGCTCGTCGTGCGGTCGCAGCTCGGCTCGACGTCGATGCTCCAGCGCAAGCTCCGGGTCGGATTCGCCCGGGCGGGTCGGCTGATGGACCTGATGGAGCGGCGTGGTGTGGTGGGCCCGTCCGAGGGCTCGAAGGCCCGAGCCGTGCTCATGACACCCGAGGAACTGGACGCCCGCTGAGCGAGCGGACCCAGCACGCGTCGATCCGATGACCATTCCCGAGGGAGGGGATCCCACCCCCGGAGTGACCCTGGCGGACACGGGTGGCGGCGGTTCCGGTCGTTTCAGGAGGAGCCGCAAGGCCGGCCACGCGCGACAGTCACTCGGCGAAGCGCAGGACCGGTTCCCCGGACGAACCCACCGCTCGGGGTGCCCCGCCGGCCCCGGGGGCCGACGGGGGCCGTGTCCGCCGGCGTCGCTGGCCGTGGGTGGTGGGCTCGGTCGTGGTGCTGCTGGTGGGGTGCGGGACGGCGGTGGCCGTCCACCGGATCGCCACGCCGCTGGCCAGACCGGTCCCGCGCTCCTCGACCGTCGGCGCCGTGGTCGTGCCCGGCCCTCGCCGGCCCTGCCGTGGCCGGCGAAGGGGCAGGGGGCCGTGGCCGTGCCGTCGATCCACTACACGGAGCAGTCGGGTCCGGAGTCGTCCGTCCCGATCGCCTCCCTCACCAAGATGACCACCGCGGTGGTCGTGCTGCGGGACCACCCGCTGTCGACGGATTCGGACGGACCGGCGATCACCGTGACGGCGGCCGACGAGGCGGAGTACCAGAACGAGCTCCACAACGACGAGTCGACCGTGGCGATCCAGGCGGGGGAGACGCTGACGGAGCGCCAGATGCTCGAGGCCATGCTGACGCAGTCCGCCAACGACATCGCCTTCAGCCTGGCGACGTGGGATGCCGGCTCGGAGCCCCCATTCGTCGACAAGATGAACGCGCTGGCGGCGTCCCTCGGTGCCACCGGCACCCACTACGTCGACGCCAGCGGGTACGACCCCCAGACGGTGTCCACGGCGTCCGACGTGCTGCGGGTGGCGGCTGCCGGCATGGCCATCCCCACCTTCTCCCAGATCGTGTCGATGACCACCGTCACGCTCCCGCTCGTCGGGACCGTCCACAACATCGTGTCCGAGGTCGGCACCGACGGTGTCATCGGCATCAAGTCCGGGTACACGTCGGCCGCAGGCGCGTGCCTCGTGCTGGCCGCCGACCGGGTGATCCAGGGGAGCCAGGTACTGGTGCTGGTGGCTGTCCTCGGGCAGCCGACGCCACCCCCGACGCCGCCCAAGTCGACGACCACGACGACCACCCGACCGCCGTCACCGACGTCGACATCCACGCCGGCCGCGGCGGCGCCGGGCGCCACCCCGGCTCCCAGCACGCCGACCGGGCCGGCCACGACCACCACGACGGTACCGGTAAGCGACCTCCCCATCGCCGACCCGTTCAAGTTCGCCGGCCCGACGACCGATGCCCTGTTGGCTGCGGCGCGGTCGGCCATCACTCCGGTGACGGTCGCCACGGCCCACCAGGTGGTCGGCGTGGTGACGGCCACCTGGGGAGGGGTGTCCCATGCGGCCCCGGTCGTCACCTCCGTCGGAGGTTGGCTCCCGGGATGGCCGGGACAGCAGGTGGAGACGATGACGCGGTTCGTGGCTGTGGCACCCGGGAGCCCCGCCGGCACCCGGGTGGGCGCGCGCTCTTCGCCATCGGCTCGCTGTTCCAGGTGGTGCCGCTCCACCTCGGGGAGACGGTTCCGGAGCCGTCGACGTGGTGGCGTCTGATCCACGCCTGACCGGGAAGGCGTCCCGGGCGGATGTCACCGTAGCCGCCACCGTTCCCACCCGAGTCCGCCGAGCGGTCCCACCGGAGTCCGCCGAGCGGCGTCACGGGGGTCCGCCGAGCGTCCGGCCGGAGGACGGCGAGCGATCCCGCCTGAGGTCGGGCTCGGAGGGTACGTTGGGGACGTGCGAGCACGGGTGCCAGCGTCGTCGGCCAATCTGGGACCGGGATTCGACACGCTGGCTCTCGCCTTGAACCGCTATGTGGTGGTCGACGTCGAACCGGCGTCCAAGCTCATCGTCCGGTCGGCGGGTGAGGGCGCGGGGCTGGCCGACGACTCGTCGCATCTGGCCGCCCGCGTGGCGATCGACGTCGCCGGCACCGATCACCTGGCCATCTCCGTGCGTTCCGACATCCCGATCGCCCGCGGACTCGGATCGTCGGCCGCGGTGGCGGTGGCCGCTGCGGCGGCGGCCGGTGCGGAGGACCCGCTCTCGGTCGCCACGGCGATGGACGGTCATCCGGACAACGCCGCCGCGTCCATGGTGGGTGGCTTCGTCGCCGCTGCCGTGGTGAAGGGCGGCGTCCACGTGGTGCGGCTCCCACTCGACGTGAGCCTGGCGTTCGTGGTGATCGTTCCCGATGTCCAGCTGTCGACGGCGAAGGCCCGTCAGTCGTTGCCCGCGGAGGTCAGTCGCGAGAGTGCCGCCTTCAACCTGTCCCGGATGGCGCTGTTGATGGCCGGGATGGCGGACTGCCGCCTGCTCATTCCCGAGGCAGCCGAGGACCGGCTGCACCAGGACTACCGGAGCCCGCTGTTCCCGGCGGCACCGAAGCTCCTGGCTGCGCTGGTGGCAGGAGGCGCCCTCGCCTCGTGCTGGTCCGGCGCCGGTCCATCACTGCTCGGCGTGTGCCGTGGGGTCGAAGCCCCCGTGGTCCAGGCCGCCGCGGATCGGGCGCTGGCCGAGGCCGGGCTGGCCGGCCAGGTGCTCCTGCTCCACGCCGACATGGACGGGCTCATCCTGGACAAGGACGGATCGGGCGGGTTGTACGACAGCGAGGGGTAGCCTCGTCCAGGTCATGCCGAGCCAACCCAGCACCGACCTGCAGGCCGTCCCCAACCCCCATCCGGGACGGGACTACGTCGTCACCTGCGACACCCCTGAGTTCACCTGCCTGTGCCCCCTCACCGGCCAGCCGGACTTCGCCACGGTGCGGATCGCCTATGTGCCCGACCGGCGGTTGGTGGAGCTCAAGTCGCTCAAGCTCTACCTGTGGAGCTACCGGAACGAGGGCGGGTTCCACGAGGACATGACGAACCGCATCCTCGACGACCTCGTAGCCGCCGTCGCCCCACGCCGGATGACGGTGACCACCGACTGGCTGGTCCGGGGCGGGATCCACACGGTGGTCGAGGCATCGCACCCGACTGCGGTCTGAGCGTCCCGCCGTCCCCGCCCTACCGACCTCGCCCCGCCGGTCCCGGGCCTCAGGCCCGGGGCACCGGCTCCGGCGGCTCCGCTGGTCGGTCGAGCCCCAGGTCGGGCTCCTGCCCGAAGGGCGCCAGGGGGGTGAACGACCACCGGGGGTCCTCGTCGGTCGGTCCGGTGCGTCCGAGCACCCAGCCGCCGTAGGTCTTCATCCGGTGGTGGTGTCGACAGAGCAGGGCCAGGTTGTCCAGCTCCGTGCGCCCGCCCGAGGCCAGGGGCGCCACGTGGTCGATCTCCAGGCCGTAGGCCACGCCGCAGCCGGGCACCACGCAGTGCCGGTCCCGCAGGGCCAGGGCGGTGCGCAGCCGCCGGTTGACGGTCCGCCCCAGGTGGGCGACGGCCCGGATGTCCCCGGCCTCGGTGAACACGCAGGCCACGAAGGCGTCGTCGACCAGGCCGGCCACCACGGGCAGGGGCACCGGTCCGTGGTGGTCCAGCTCGCACAGCTCCCCGGGCAGGGCGGTGCCCCGGCGCAGGGCGGCGAGGTCGACCCGGACGATGACGGTGGCCGGGGGCGGGGCACCGGGCAGGGCACCAGAACTGCGTCGGGCAGTGCGTCGGAGCAGGTGGCGAGCGCCACGGGGCGGCTTGGCCGGTGGGTGTGACGGTGGGGCGGGGGGCACCGGGCGCCGGGGCCGTATCCTGGTCGGGTGACCGAGCAGCGCCCGAGGACATTCCACATCCGCACGTTCGGGTGCCAGATGAACGAGCACGACTCGGAGCGGCTGGCCGGCGCGCTGGTCGCCGACGGCCTCGTGGCCACCACGGACATGGACACGGCCGACGTCGTCGTATTCAACACGTGCTGCATCAGGGAGAACGCCGACAACAAGTTCTACGGTCACCTGGGCAACCTGAAGGCCCTCCGGGAGTCACGGCCGGACATGCAGATCGCCGTGGGCGGCTGCCTGGCCCAGATGGACAAGGAGAAGGTCCGGGAGCGGGCAGGCCACGTGGACGTCGTCTTCGGTACCCACAACCTGACCGCGGCCCCGGAGCTGCTCCGTCGGGCCTCCGTGGAGGGTCCGATCGTCGAGGTCCTCGACGAGCCCGTCCCGGTGGGCGAACCTTCCGCCGTCGATCAGCAGACGGCCGCGCTGGCCGCCGTGCGCGACCTGCCCTACGCGGCATGGGTGACCATCCAGATGGGCTGCGACAACAGCTGCGCCTACTGCATCGTGCCGGCGGTACGGGGGCCCGAGGTGTCGAGGACGATGGACGACCTGGTGGCCGAGGTGGAGGCTCTGGCCCGCCGTGGCGTGACCGAGGTCACCCTGCTCGGCCAGAACGTGAACTCCTACGGTCGGGACCTCACCCGGCGCAGCCCGCTCTTCGGCGACCTCCTACGGGCCACGGGAGCCGTCGAGGGCATACGCCGGGTCCGCTTCACCAGCCCGCACCCGAAGGACCTGCGCCCCGAGGTCGTCGACGCTATGGCCGAGACCGCCGAAGTCTGCGAGCACCTCCACCTTCCCCTGCAGTCGGGCAGTGACTCCGTGCTCGCCGCCATGCGGCGCGGCTACACCGCCGAGCGCTACCTCGACCGCCTGGCCGCAGCCCGTGCCGCTATACCCGACCTGGCCGTGACCACCGATCTCATCGTCGGGTTTCCGGGCGAGACCGAGGACGACCTCGAGCGGACCCTCGAGGTCGCGGCCGAGGCGCAGTTCGACAGCGCGTACACCTTCGTGTTCTCGCCCCGCCCGGGGACCCGCGCCGCAGCCATGACGGACCGGTTCCTCCCCGCCGAGGTCACGGCGGAGCGGATGGAGCGACTGCGGGCCGTCGTCGAGCGCTCCGCCCTGGTCAAGCATGCCGCCCGGGTCGGAGGCGTCGAGGAGGTCGCGGTGGAGGGCCCGTCCAAGCGGGACCCGTCGGTCACCACGGGACGCACGGGTCAGAACAAGCTGGTCCACTTCACGTCGCCCGTGCGGCCGCCCGATCGCCAGCGGCTCCTACGCCACCGTCCGGGTGACGGACGCCGCCCGTCACCATCTGACGGGCGACCTGGTGGAGGTCACGGCACGGCCGTCCCACCGGGTGCGCATCCCCGTCATCCGCCGGCTGACGACGTGGACGTCGCCCTGGTCGGGCCCACCGCCTCCGGCAAGTCCGAGGTGGCGCTGGCCGTCGTTCGGGCCGTCCGGGCCACTCGTCCGACGGCGGCAACGCGGTCGGCACCGGGGGCCCGGCTGGCGGGCGGTGACTCGCCCGGGGAAGGCGGCGACGTCGAACTGGTCTCGGTCGACTCCATGGCCGTCTACCGGGGGATGGACCTCGGCACGACGAAGCCGTCACCCGAGGTGCGGGCCGAGGTCAGCTACCACCTGGTCGACCTGGTGGACCCTGACGAGGAGTTCACCGTCACTCGGTTCCAGGCTGCGGCGCGGGACGCCCTCGACGGAATCGCCGCCCGGGGCAACCGGGCCGCTGCTGGTGGGCGGCACCGGGCTCTACCTGCGGGCGATCACGGACGGGCTCGAGTTCCCGGGACGGTACGTGGGGGTGGCGGCCGGGTTGCGGGCCGGGCTCGATTCCAAGGGTTCCGAGGGTACCCCCGCGCGGGCAGTGGCCGTGGCGGGGCTCCACGACCGGCTGGTCGGCACTCGACCCGGAGGCCGCGGCCCGGATCGAGGTGAACAACGAGCGTCGGCTGGTCCGGGCCCTCGAGGTGACCGTCGGATCGGGTCGTCCGTTCTCGAGCTTCGGTCCGGGTCTCGAGCGCTACCCCCCGGCCCCCGTTGCCCTCGTCGGCCTGCGCCCCGACCCCCTCGAGGTCGACCGGCGGATCGGGGAGCGCTTCGCCGAGCTGATGGACGCCGGATTCCTGGACGAGGTGCGGGCCCTTGCGGTACGCCCGGGTGGACTGTCGCGCACAGCCCGCCAGGCGCTCGGCTACCGCGAGCTCCTGGCGCACGTGGAGGACGGGGTGCCGCTCCACGCGGTGCGTCGACGAGGCGGTGCGGCGGACCCGGCAGTTCTCGCGCCGCCAGTGGGCGTGGTTCCGGCGGGACCCGCGCATCGAATGGGTGCGACCCGAGGACGATCCGGTGGCGGTGATCGTCACCCGCATGGCCGGTGCACGCGGACCTGCCGGACCGGTGAGAGACTGTGGGGGAGCACCATGACGCCATCCGCACCTGAATTCTCCCTCCTCCGATTCACCAAGCACCATGGGGCCGGCAACGACTTCCTGGTCATGGTCGACGCCGGTTCCTCCGGGCCGCTCCCCGCCGACCTGGTACGGGCCCTGTGCGACCGCCGGTTCGGCGTCGGGCGCCGACGGCGTGATCCAGATCGTGGACGGTAACGGGGAGGCCGATCTCGGCATGGTGCTCCAGAACGCCGACGGCCGGGAAGCGGAGATGAGCGGAAACGGGATGCGCTGCCTGGCGCAGGCCGCGGTACTGAGTTCGCTCGTTACGCCTCCGGAGTTCACCGTCGCCACCGCTGCCGGGATCATGGCCGTCGAGTACTTCGAGACCGACCGCATCCATGTCGCCGAGGCCTCCGTCGACCTCGGGACCGTCGTGCTCGGCCCGGACCAGCCCCAGAAGTTCCCCGACCGCAGGGTGCGCGCTGCCGACATGGGCAACCCCCACGTCGTGATGTTCGGCCCAACGCTCGACGGCGTGGACGTCGTCGGGATCGGGGCCCACCTCCAGACCGTCCACGAGGGTGGGATCAACGTGGAGTTCATCGCCTCGGGCGACGATCCCGACACGCTCGACCTGCGGGTCTTCGAGCGGGGTGTCGGCGAGACCCAGGCGTGTGGAACCGGTAGTGCCGCCGCCGCCGCCGCGGCGCGCAGCTGGGGCCTGGTCGGCGACCAGGTGACCGTGCGCAACCCCGGCGGGTCCCTGACGGTCACCCTCGACGGTGACCACGTCAGACTGCGCGGGCCCGTGCACCGGATCGCCTCCGTGGTCGTCGACCCGCTCGCCGTGCTCGACGGGGCCCGGCCGGTGGGTTCGGTCGTGGCGTGAGCGCCCAGAACCGATGAACGGTCTGGACCGATGAGCCCCGGCGACTCGGCGTTCACCGACACGCTCATCTCCCGGGAGGTACGGGAGCGGATCGTGCTCGTGGGGGTGACCTTCCCCCACGGAACCCTGGCCGCCACCGAGGCCGGCCTCGACGAGCTCGCGCTGCTGGTGGACACGGCCGGTGCCGACGTCGCCGGCAGGATCTTGCAGCGACGGACGGCCCCCGACCCGGCCACCTATCTCGGGAAGGGCAAGGCCGAGGAACTGCTCGCCGTCTGCCTCGAGGTCGACGCCGACACAGTGGTGTTCGACGACGACCTGTCGCCGGCCCAGCAGCGGAACCTGGAGAAGATCCTGGGCCGGACGGCCATCGACCGGACCGCGGTGATCCTCGACATCTTCGCCCAGAACGCCCGCACACCCGAGGGCCGGGCCCAGGTGGAGCTCGCACTGCTCCGGTACCGGCTGCCCCGACTCCGGGGCCGGGGCCACGCCTTGAGCCAACAGGCCGGCGGCATCGGCACCCGGGGGCCGGGGGAGACGCAGCTCGAGGTCGACCGGCGACGCCTGGTGCAGCGCATGTCCCGCCTGGAGGCCGACCTCCGTCAGCTCGACCGCACCCGAAGGGTCCAGCGGCGGGGCCGCCAGCGGGGCCGCCAGCGCACGGTCTCGCTCGTCGGCTACACGAACGCCGGCAAGTCGACGCTCCTGAACCGACTGTGCGCCTCGGACGTGCTGGTCGAGAACCGACTGTTCTCGACGCTGGACCCGCGCACCCGGCGTTTCGCCCTACCCGGTGGCGAGCTCGTCCTCCTGACCGACACCGTCGGATTCGTCCGCAAGCTCCCGCACCAGGTGGTCGAGGCCTTCCGTTCCACGCTCGAGGTCGTGCTCGAGTCGGATCTCATCGTCCACGTAGTGGACGGCTCGGCACCTGACCTGCAGGGTCAGATCGACGCCGTCCACTCCGTCCTGACCGAGATCGGAGCGGACGGGCTTCCCGAGCTCCTGGTGATCAACAAGGCCGACGCGCTCGGCGGTGGGGACGACCACGCGGGCGAAGAGGCGAAGCGGCTCATGGCCGCGCATCCCGGTTCGGCGCTGATATCGGCGCGGACCGGCGCGGGCATCGACGAGCTGCTGGTGACCATCGGCGACCGGCTGCGGGTGGGGGACCGGGTGGTCGAGCTGGAGATCCCCTGGGCGCGGGGCGACATCCTGGCCGCCGTCCACCGGGAGGGTGAGATCGTCGGCGAGGAGGCGGGCGAGGTCGCCACCCGGGTACAGGTGGTGCTGGACGAGGCGGGCAAGGCCCGGTTCGCGGAGTTCCTGGCCTCGTGAGCGCCGGTCCGGCCACATCGGGGCGCTCCACCGGATTCGCCCCACCGCCCTACCCCTACGAGCGCCTCGACGGCGCCAAGGACCGGGCCATCGAGCGGTTCGCCTCGTCCGGTGGCCTGGTCGACTGCTCGATCGGCACCCCGTGCGACCCGCCCCCTGACGCCGTACTGGCCGCCATGGCGTCGTCGGGGAGCGAGCGGGGCTATCCGACATCCCCCGGCTCGCCCGCCTACCGGCGGGCCGCTGCGGACTGGATCGGTCGACGGTTCGGCGTCCGGGTGGACCCCGATCGCCAGGTGGCCGCGTGTGTCGGCACCAAGGAGTTCGTGGCCTCCACCGCCCAGTTCCTCCGCCTCCGCTCGCCGGACCGGGACACCGTGCTCTACCCGGCCGTGTCGTACCCGACCTACGCCATGGGCGCCACGTTGGCCCGTGCCCGGGCCGTCGCCGTGCCCGAGCTCGCCGGCGGGGGCCTCGATCTCGACGCCGTCGACCCGTCGGAGGCAGCGCGTGCCCTGCTGCTGTGGGTCAACTCCCCGTCCAACCCGACGGGCCGACTGACCGACCTCGACCGGTCGGCGGCATGGGGACGGGAGCGGGGTGTGCCGGTCTTCAGCGACGAGTGCTACGCCGAGTTCACCTGGGACGGACCGGCCCGCAGCGTGCTGGAGTCGGGGACCGACGGAGTGGTCGCCGTGCACTCCCTGTCGAAGCGCTCGAACCTGGCCGGGGTGCGGGCCGGGTTCTTCGCGGGGGACGAGGGCCTCGTGACCTTCCTCCTCGACGTGCGTCGCCACGCCGGGCTCATGGTCCCGGGGCCGGTCCAGGCCGGAGCGGTCGTCGCCCTCGACGACGACGGCCACGTCGACGCCCAGCGGGAGCGGTACCGGGAGCGGCTGGCGTTCCTGTCGGAGGTGCTCGCCGGCGTCGGGCTGCCCGTGGCGACGCCGGCGGGTGGGTTCTACCTCTGGGTGCCCGTTCCCGACGCGTACGCCGACGGCTGGGCCCTGTGCGATCGACTGGCCGACGACGCCGGCCTCCTGGTGAGCCCGGGTGAGCTCTACGGCGAGGAGGGGCGCGGCCATGTCCGGGTGGCCGTGGTCCAACCGATGGAGCGGCTCGAGCTCGTGGCCGAGCGGCTCACCTCGGCCGGCTGAGGAGCCCCACCGACCGTGCCGCGCCCGTCCCGACGGGGCGGGACGGACGTCGGCACGACTACGGGACGGGTGGTCGGGGACCCGGGCGGTAACGTCTCCACCCATGATCGACCTCGTGGACCGGATCGAAGCGCTGTGGGACCGCGCCCCCGACCTCTCGCCGACCGATACGGAGGCACTCGACGTGGTGACCGAGGCGGTCGAACTGCTCGACTCGGGTGAGGCCCGGGTGGCGGAGGTCGACCCGACCACGGACCGGGTCGTGGTGCACCAGTGGCTGAAGCACGCCATCCTCCTCCTGTTCAGACTGCGGTCGATGGAGACCGTCGAGGTCGGCCCGTTCGAGTTCGCCGACAAGCTCCCGCTGAAGCACGACTTCGCCGCCAAGGGCGTGCGCGTCGTCCCCGGAGCCTCGGCCCGGTGGGGCTCCTACCTGGCCCCGGGGGTCATCTGCATGCCCAGCTACGTGAACATCGGCGCCCGGGTGGGTGCCGGGACCATGGTCGACACCTGGGCCACTGTGGGCTCCTGCGCCCAGATCGGGGAGCAGGTCCACCTGTCCGGCGGGGTGGGGATCGGGGGTGTGCTCGAGCCCGCCCAGGCCGCCCCCGTGATCATCGAGGACGAGGTGATGATCGGGAGCCGGGCGATGATCACCCAGGGTGCCCGCGTGGGCCGGGGATCCGTGCTCGGCGAGGGGACCATCCTCAACCCGACCATCCCGGTCATCGACGCCGAGACGGGTGACGAGCTCGGACGGGGCCACGTGCCGCCCTGGTCGGTGGCCGTCCAGGCCAGCCGTCGTCGGGACTTCCCGGGAGGCGAGTTCTACCTGCCCTGCGTCCTGGTGCTGAAGCGCCTCACCGAAGGCCAGCGGCACGACAAGGCCCAGCTGAACGACATCCTCCGCACCCACGGGGTGTCGATGTGACCCGGGGTCCACGGACGTGACCGACGGGAGCGGGGCGGAGGGTCGGGGAGCGGAGGTCGACGCCGCCCACCCCATCCCCGACGGGCTGCTCGGGCTCGCCACCGCACTGGTGGGGATCCCGTCGGTGAGCCACCACGAGGGCCCGATGGCCGACGCCGTCGAGGCCGCGCTCAGCCTGTGCCCGTGGCTCACCGTGGAGCGGGTGGGCGACAATGTCGTCGCCCGCAGTGACTTGGGTCGTAGCCGACGGGTGCTGCTCGCCGGCCATCTCGACACCGTGCCGCCGACGGAGGGCAACGACGAGCCCCGGGTGGAGGGCGACACCCTGCACGGCCTGGGGAGCACCGACATGAAGGGAGGGCTCGCCGTCTTCCTGCACCTGGCCGGGAGCCTGGAGGCCCCGGCGGTGGACGTGACCTGGTGCCTCTACGCGGGCGAGGAGGTGGAGCGCCAGCACAACGGACTGCTCCTACTGGCGGACCTACGACCCGACCTGTTGGCCGCGGACGTCGCCATCCTGGGTGAGCCGACCGACGGGGTGGTTGAGGCCGGGTGCCAAGGAACACTGCGACTGCGGGTGACGCTGGTCGGACTGCGTGCACACACCGCCCGCCCACATGCGGGCCGCAACGCCATCCACCGCCTGGCCGGCCTCCTGACCGCCGTCGACGGGTACGAGGTCCGGCGCCCGGTCATCGACGGGTGCGAGTTCGCGGAGCAGCTGCAGGTGGTGTCCGTCGAGGGCGGGGTCGCCGCAAACGTGGTGCCGGACCGGGCCACCGTGGTCATCAACCACCGGTTCGCGCCCGATCGGACGGTGGCCCAGGCCGAGTCCGGGGTGCGCGAGCTGCTCGCCGCCTTCCTCGAGCCGGGTGACCACTGGGAGCTGCTCGATGCCGCACCGGCGGCTCCTCCGGCGCTCGGTGACCCGCTGCTCGCCGCCCTCGTGACGGCGACGGGAGTCCCTCCACGGGCCAAAGTGGGCTGGACCGACGTGGCCTTCTTCGCCGAACGAGGGGTGCCGGCGGCCAACTTCGGCCCCGGGGACCCCCTGCTCGCCCACACGCCCGGGGAGCAGGTGAGCGCGGGCGAGCTCGCCCGCGCCGCCGCCGTCCTGGAGGCGGTGCTGCGCGTCGGATCGTCGTCCGACGGGTAGTCCACCGCGGGCGGGAGCTGCCCGGTGGTTCGGCAGCGACGATTCGGTGAGAGCGGCCCCATGGAAGCGGCCCGGCCGAAGGGGCCCGGCCGCAGGGGCCCGGACGCAAGGGCCCGGCCGCAGGGGCCCGGCGGGAGCAGGGACGGTGGATCGTCGCGAGGTGGGGATGGGTAGGGTCGGGCCATGACCCTCTCCACGCGCACACTGGGCGGCTCCGGACTCGTCGTTTCGACCGAGGGACTCGGTTGCATGGGCATGAGCGAGTTCTACGGTCCCGGTGACGAGACCGAGTCCATCGCCACCATCCACCGGGCCCTCGAACTCGGTGTCACGTTCCTCGACACGGCCGACATGTACGGGCCGTACCGCAACGAGGAGCTGGTGGGGCGGGCGATCGCCGGGCGCCGCGATGAGGTGGTGCTCGCCACCAAGTTCGGGATCGTCCGCACCGCCGACCCCGCCGTGCGGTCGATCCGGGGCGATGCCGCCTATGTCCGCCAGGCCTGCGAGGCGTCGCTGGCACGACTGGGCGTGGACCACATCGACCTCTACTACCAGCACCGGAGCGACCCCGGTGTTCCCATCGAGGAGACGGTGGGCGCGATGGCGGAGCTCGTCGCCGCGGGAAAGGTCCGCTACCTGGGGCTGTCCGAGGCGGCACCGGACACACTGCGCCGGGCGTGCGCCGTGCACCCGATCGCCGCACTGCAGAGCGAGTGGTCGTTGTGGAGCCGTGACATCGAGGCCGACGTGGTGCCCACCGCACGCAGCCTCGGGATCGGCATCGTCGCCTACAGTCCGCTCGGACGGGGCTTCCTCACGGGACAGATCACCTCGCCGGACGACTTTCCCGACGGGGACTTCCGCAGGTACCAGCCGAGGTTCACCGGGGAGAACTTCGTCCACAACCTCTCCCTCGTCGACACGGTGCGGGAGCTGGCGCTGGCCAGGGGGTGCACGCCGGGCCAGCTGGCGCTGGCCTGGGTGCTCAGCCGTGGCGAGGATGTAGTGCCGATCCCGGGCACCAAGCGTCGGGGCTACCTCGAAGAGAACGTGTCCGCCACCGAGGTGGTGCTGGACGCCGACGACCTGGCCGCGATCGACGACGTCTTCCCGCCCGAGGCCACCGCAGGAGCGCGCTACGCGGACATGGGTGCCATCAGCGCGGCGACACCCGAGGCCTGAGCGACCCGACGCCACCGACGGCGGCCTCCGGACCGTCGGCCACTTCCGGTGCCACCGGACGGGTCCGTGGTGGCCCGAGATGCAGCTCGGGCACGGGCCCGACGTCAGAGCCGGCGGAGCACGGTGACGACCTTGCCGAATATGGTGACGTCGGACGGGTCGAACGCCATCGGTTCGAGGCGCGGGTTGGCCGGGGTGAGTACGACCCGGCCGTCCTTGGCGGAGAAGGTCTTCACCGTGGCCTCCTCGTCGGGGATGCCGGCCACGACGATGTCCCCCTGCTGGGCGTCGGGCTGCTGGCGCACGACGACGAAGTCGCCGTCCACGATGCCGGCGTCGATCATGGAGTCACCCTTGACCCGCAGCATGAAGAGCGTGCCGGTACCGGTGAAGTCCTCGGGTAGGGGGTAGAGCTCCTCCACGTTCTCCTGTGCCAGCACCCCGGTACCGGCGGCCACGTCGCCGACGAGGGGCACATGGCGGATGGGGCGCGAGTCCATGATGACCTTGGAGGACGGGTCGTAGCAGACCTCCATGGCCCGGGGCTTGGTGGGGTCCCGGCGCAGGTAGCCCTCGCGCTGGAGCACGGCGAGGTGGGCGTGAACGGTCGAGGAGGAGGTCAGGCCGACCGCTTCGCCGATCTCGCGCACCGACGGCGGGTAGCCCCGATCGCGGACCGACTCGGAGATGCAGTCGAGAATCTGCTTCCTCTTGGTGCTCAGTACCTGGGCCATGTGTCCCTCCGCTGTCCGGTCCATCGTGCGCCGCCCTGGCTGTCACACCCTGGTGCGAACGTCTGTTTGCATGAAAGTAGCCGCAGGGGACGGACAAAGCAAACATCTGTTCGAAAAAGTCGTTGACACCGAACACCTGTTCGTGATGGGATGGCCGCATGACGAACACAGGTTCGACGACCGGCTCCGGTCGGGGTCCCGCCGGCCGGGCGGTGCGGGTGTCACACCCGACCCGTACAACGGTGGCAACGGCAACGAGTGGAAGGAACTCCCGATGACAGCGCTTCTCACGGCATCCCTGCCGGGTTACCTCGACGACGAGCCGGTCCGGCCGGGACGACCCGAGCTCCGGTTGGTCGAGGCGCCGGCCCATCGGGGCGCACGGTTGCGGCCCCGTCTCGAACCGGGTGGGGCGGCGATCCCGGGGCAGGTGCGCCCTCCCCGGCGCCGAGTCCCCCTCGAGGTCCGCCGCCGGCGCACCCTTCTCGCGATGATGGGCCTGGCGCTGGCCCTCCTCGCGATTCCGCTGGGCGGGTTCGGTGGCGCCTCCCACACCACCGAATCCGCCTTTGCGGCCAACGGTCGTCCCATGACCTACGTCGTCCACGCCGGGGACAGTCTCTGGTCGATCGCCGAGCGGGTGGACCCGACCGGGGACCCGAGGCCACTCGTCGCGCAGCTGGCCGCCCAGATCGGCTCCTACACGGTCATCCCCGGCGAGCAGCTCACACTTCCCTGAGCCGGGTCCATGCCCACTGCATGGTTCACACCACCGCGTATGTGGTTCGGGCCCACCGGTGACCGTGCCGCCCTATGACGGTGTGCCGCAGGGCACTAGCCTCGTGTCCGTGCGTTGTCCCTGGTGCCTGGCTGACGACGATCGGGTGGTCGATTCGAGGGTGGCCGAGGACGGGGCCGCCATCCGCCGGCGTCGCGAGTGCTCGGGATGCGGGCACCGCTACACGACCTTCGAGCGGATCGACGAGATCCCGCTCATCGTGGTCAAGCGATCGGGAATGCGCCAGCCGTTCGACCTGGGCAAGTTGATCGACGGGCTTCGGGCCGCCACCAAGAACCGTCCGGTCACCGAGGAGGAACTCGAGGTCGTCGCCCGTGAGGTCGAGGACGAGCTCCGTGACGAAGGTTGGGAGGCGACCTCGGAACAGGTCGGCCTGGCGGTGCTCGAGCACCTGCGGGTGGTGGACGAGGTCGCCTATCTGCGGTTCGCCAGCGTCTACAAGGGCTTCGAGGGCGTCGACGACTTCCGGCGTGAGGTGGGACTGCTCACCAAGACGACGGCTCCCAAGCGCCCCGAGGGCTGACGGGTGGCCGAGCTCCTGGGAGAGGTGCCGCGCCGGGCCCTCGCCGTGTACGCGCACCCCGACGACCCCGACGTCTCGTGCGGGGGAACCCTGGCGGCCTGGTCCTCGGCCGGATGCGAGGTGCACACACTGATCTGCACTGACGGCGGCAAGGGCACCGCCGACCCGGAGACCGAGCCGAAGGAGCTCGTCGCAGCGCGGGCCCAGGAGTCGGTCGCCGCCGCCGCCGTCCTCGGCCTGGCCGGGCAGTCGTTCCTGGGGGTCCCCGACGGTGAGCTCGAGGACGAGGCGTGGTTCCGGGAGGCGCTCGTCGCCGCGGTCCGGCGCCTGCGGCCCGACGTCGTCCTGTGTCCCGACCCGACCGCCGTGTTCTTCGGTCAGGACTACTTCAACCACCGGGACCACCGGGTGACGGGGTTCGCCGTCCTGGACGCGGTGGCTCCTGCGGCGGCCATGCCGCACTACTTTCCCGAGGCGGGGCCGGCCCACCAGGTCTCGACGGTCCTGATGTCGGGGACGCTCGAGCCCGATGTCTGGGTCGACATCACCGCCACGGTCGAGGCCAAGGGGGTGGCCGTGGGCTGCCACCGGAGCCAGTTCCCCGACGGGGGCGAATGGGCGGCCACAGCCATGCGCCTGGCTGCGGAGGACGCCGGGCGACGCGCCGGTGTCCTCTGCGCCGAGGGCTTCCGGAGACTGCGCCTCGGCGGGTGAGCGCACCGACGGGTCCCGATGTCGCCGGCCCGGGTCACCCGGTACCCGGGCTCGCTGTGTCCGACCGGGTGATCCTCCACGTGGACATGGACTCGTTCTTCGCGTCGGTGGAGGTCCTGGACGATCCGTCACTGGCCGGTAGGCCGGTGATCGTCGGCGGCAGCGGTGCCCGGGGCGTGGTGGCAGCATGCACCTACGAGGCACGGATGTTCGGTGTCCACTCGGCCATGGCGTCGTCGGTGGCCCGGCGCCTCTGTCCCGACGCCGTGTTCCTCGACGGGCGGTTCCATCGCTACACGGAGGAGAGCCGGCGCCTGCACGCCGTCCTCGGGTCGTTCACGCCCCTCGTCGAGGGCATCTCCCTCGACGAGGCGTTCCTCGACGTGTCCGGGGGGGTCCACCTGTTCGGCGACGGCGTCCGGATCGGCCGGGAGATCCGCGATCGCGTGGGCGCCGAGATGTCGCTTCCGTGCTCGGTGGGGGTCGGACGGTCCAAGCTGATGGCGAAGCTGGCCTCCAAGGCGGCGAAGCCCCGTGCGTCGCGGTCCGGGATCGCGCCGGGCCCCGGCGTCGTCGAGGTACGCGCCGGGGACGAGCTGGCCTTCCTCCACCCGATGCCCGTGCGGGCGCTGTGGGGGATCGGCCCGGTCACCGAGAGGCGCCTCCTCGCGCTGGGTGTCACCACCGTGGGGGAGCTGGCGGCCGTACGCCCCGACTCCCTCGAGCGCTACCTCGGTGTCGCAGCGGGCAGGCACCTGTCCGAGCTGTCCCGCGGGATCGACGACCGTCCCGTGGTGCCCGAGCAGGAGGCGAAGTCCGTCGGGCACGAGGAGACCTTTTCCGTCGACATCTGGGACCGCGACGATCTCCACCGGCGCCTCCATCGGATGGTCGACGCCTCGGCCACGGCACTGCGCGCGGCCGGACGGGCGGCGCGCACGGTGACGGTCAAGCTCCGGTTCGGCGACTTCTCCCAGATCACCCGCTCGCACACACTCGACGGTCCGGTGGACGCCGCCCCGGCCGTAGCCGCGGTGGCGACGGCGCTGCTGGACGGCGTCGACCTCGGCATGGGGGTACGCCTGCTCGGGGTGAGCCTGTCCGGACTGTCCGAACCCGGAGCCGGCACACAGCTGCGACTCGACCTGGACGTCGGTGGGGCGGGCGACGCGGGGTCCCCGACGGCGGTCGACGCCAGGACGGGCGGGGCGGGGGACAGGTCGCCGACGGCGGGGGAGCCGAGGAGGACGCCGCCACCGCACGGGAGGACGCCGCCGTGGCCGCGGCGCGTCTCCAGGAGAGCTGGAGTCCGGTGACCGACGCCGTCGATGCCATCCGGGCCCGCTACGGCGGCGAGGCGGTCGGACCGGCGTCGCTGGTCACCCCCGAGGGGATCCGGGTCCGCAGGCGTGGCGAGGCCCAATGGGGACCGACGGCCCCGGCAGAGCCCCCGTCCGGCCCCGATGACCCGGATTCGCTCCAGAACTGAGGGGAACCGGCCGACAACCTGTATCATGCGGTTGGTGAGCGTTCGACATGGCCTCCGTCGGTCCGGGCACCCCCGGGGCGCCGTGCACTCGGGGATCCGGTGCGCGAGGATGGTGGCGGTGGCGATCGCCGAGGCTGAGAACTGGTGGAGGGGACGAGACAGTGCCGCTCTCTGAGCACGAACAACGGATACTGCACGAGCTGGAGCAGTCGCTGTACCAGGAGGATCCGGACTTCGCCGAGCGTGTCCGCTCCGAGACCGTCTACCGCCACGCCGGGCGGTACTGCATCTGGTCCGCACTCGTGTTCATCGCCGCGCTCGTCTTCATGTTCTTCACCTTCGCCACGTCCCTCGCCCTCGGGTTCGTCGGCGTCGTCGTGATGTTCCTGTCGGGTGTCGTGTTCGCCAACAACGCCCGCCGGATGGGCAAGGCGGGCATCGACGACATCTCCCGGTCACTGCACACCCGCAGCATGAACAATCCGGTCCACGATCCCCGTGACTGGATCCGTGGGCGCTTCCACCGGGACGACTGACCCACCGGCAGGCGGCGTCGGCCCGATGGTGGCTGACGGCCTGCTGCAACGTGGCACCGTGACCCCCCTGGCCGGGAACCCGCGTGCCTTCGGGGGTCCCTCCGGTCCGATCGTCCTGGCCGTCGACATCGGCGGGACCAAGATGGAGGCGGGCATCGTCGACGGCGACGGCCGGATCCTGGCCCGGGAGCGGACCATCACCCCGGCCACCCCGGACCCGGAGCCCGTGTTCGATGCGCTGAGCCGTGTCGTCAGCGAGTTGCTGGCACGGTCCCCGGTGGCGCCGAGCGTGTGCGGTGTCGGCTGCGGTGGGCCGATGGAGGCCGCGGGTTCGACGGTTTCGCCGCTCAACATCCACGGGTGGCGGAGGTTCCCCCTGCGGGACCGGCTGACCGACCTGGTCGGCCTCGACGTCTTCGTCGACAACGACGCCAAGGCCCTCGCGCTGGCCGAGGGTTGGACAGGTGCGGCCCGGGGCTCGGCCGACTACGTGGCCCTGGTGGTGTCGACCGGGATCGGCGGGGGTGTGGTCCTCGACGGGCGCCTCCTCGACGGGGCGGGAGGCAATGCCGGGCACATCGGGCACGTCGTGGTCGAGCCCGACGGGCGACCGTGTGCGTGCGGCGGGAGGGGCTGCCTCGAGGCGGAGGTGTCGGGCACGGCCATCGCCGCCGTCACCGGGCGCCCGGCGGCCGAGGCGGACGAGGGGATGAGGCGACGGTGCGGGACCTTCGTCGGACGGGCCGTGGCCTCGGTGGCCAACCTGCTCGACCTGCAGCTGGCCGTGGTGGCCGGCTCGGTCGCCCTCGGCTACGGCAACGACTTCCTCCGTGCCGCCCAGTCGGAGATCGACCTGCGGTGCGGCCTCGACTTCGCCCGGACCACCCGGATCCTCCGCGGCGGCCTGGGTGCGGACGGCCCTCTGGTGGGCGCGGCCGCGGTGGCGCGGCACCGGGCGGTTGTGGTGGCCGGCTCGGGAGTGGTGGAGGATGGTGGGCGATGAGCACGTCGGTTCCCGCCCCACCGCCCGCCGAGACGCCGGCCCGTGCCCCGTCACCGTCGGCGCTCCGGGACGCCGCCGTCGTGGTGTCGGCCGTGCTACGGCGTCCGGACCTGTGGTGGACCGCGCTCGGCGAGCTCCGCCGGATGGCCCCCCGGTTGTGGTGGCGCACCCGGCCCCACCTGCCCCTGCCGGACCGGCGGCTGTGGGAGTTCCGGATGGTCACCGCCTACGGTCGCCCGGACGCCGTACCGACCCGTGCCGACGTCGTCTCGTTCCTCGAGTGGTGCCGGGTCGCGTCGGCGCCATCGGCACCACGGCCGGGCGGACACGGGTAGCGGCAGGCCCATGGAGCGTGCGTCACGGCCCGAAAGTGCGATGCCGTCCCCCGTGGCGCCCGCGCCGGTCGGGACCACCCCGGTCAGGTCGCCGATGTCGCCCACGCGGCGGGCGCTCGTCCTCAACGCCACCTTCGAGCCGCTCGGCATCGTCTCGTCGCGCCGGGCGGTGCTCCTGGTGCTCGACACGAAGGCCGAGCTCATCCACGCCACCGAGCGGGTCTTCCGCGCCGAACGGGTCAGCGTGCCCGAGCCGTCGGTCGTCCGGCTGGTCCGCTACGTCAAGGTCCCGTACAACTACCGGGTGGCGGTCAACAGGCGCACGGTTTTCGCCCGCGACGGCGGGAGGTGCCAGTACTGCGGCGCCTCCGCCGAGAACCTCGACCACGTGATCCCACGGAGCAAGGGTGGGCCCCACACGTGGGAGAACGTGGTGGCCGCCTGCCGACCGTGCAACACGCGCAAGGAGGATCGACTGCCCCACGAGGCCGGCATGGTGCTCCGGTCGACGCCGGTACCGCCTCGCCACAGGGTCCAGCTGCTGGCGCTGTGCGGTAGCACGAGTGAGGACTGGGCCGACTACCTCGGGTCCGACGTGGTCGGCGGGCGGCAGAAGAGCGCCTGACCCCGGCGACCGGAGGCGCGCTCCGGCGGGGGGACGGGCCGGGCCCGGGCGTCCGGTGCCAGACTGGACGGGTGCCGGAGGGGTGGCGGATCGAGGAACGTGTCGCGCCGGCCCATGAGCTGCACGCGTCCTGGCCCGGGGTGGAACGCGACCCGCGGCACCGTGCCGCCGCCCGGTGCCGGCCCACCGGAACTGCGGTGGTGCTCGGGTCGACGCAGGACCGCGCCGCCGTGGCCGCTGACTCCGGCGGCATTCCTGTGGTCCGGCGGCGCTCGGGTGGCGGGGCGGTGCTGGTGTCGCCGGACGACCCGGTGTGGATCGACGCGTGGGTGCCGGTGGGCGATCCGCTGTGGTCGACCGACATCACCCGGGCGTTCGGCTGGCTGGGGGATGTCTGGGCTTCGGCACTGGAGGGCCTCGGGCTGGCCGGTGTGCGGGTACAGGGTCCGGGTCCGGGCGCGTGCACACGGTGGTCCACCCTGGTCTGCTTCGGGGGTGTGGGTGCGGGCGAGGTGACCGTGGACGGTCGCAAGGCCGTGGGGCTGGCCCAGCGGCGCACCCGGCACGGCGCCTGGTTCCACGGTGCCTGCATCCTCCGGTGGGATCCGGCCCCGCTGCTCGGGGCGTTGGCCCTCGCCGGCGACGAGGCGGCGGCGGCCACCGCCGGCCTGGCGACGGCGGTGACCGGGGTGGTCGATGCCGGCGCCGCCCAGGGGGTCGGCCACGTGACCACGGCGGACGACGTGGCCGGCGCGTTCCTGGGGTCGCTGCCCCAGGACTAGAAGTCCCCGGCCGTGCCGCCCGGATCGAAGGCGGCCGTCCGCGAGGGCGGTCGGGGCACCGGATCAGCCCATCGCGACCCACCGGCCGCCCTTCTCGCTCCACCGCCCCGTAGCGACGCGCCCCTGTCGTGGAGGGGCCATCGACGTCCCAGGTCAGGACCCACGCGCGCCGTCACCCCGCATCGCGCTCCTTCGGGCGGAAGATGGCGCCGAATGGTTGACGGGTGGAGGTGGGGGGCGTACAGTGGCGCGAAGTGGTGTGAAAGGGAGGGGCCCGAACCAGTCGGGTGCCGGGCACTGCGGGGAGCGTTGTGGGAGCAAGGTCCAGTGGCACGGTTCTTCGGCAGACACGAGCACTCGCTCGACGACAAGGGACGGGTGATCCTGCCGGCCAAGTTCCGCACCCACTTCGAGCACGGTGGGTATCTGGCGCCCGAGCAGGACGGCTGCCTGTCGCTGTGGACGCCGGACCAGTTCGAGTTGCAGATGGACGCGATGATGGAGCGGGCCACCGTCTCGAAGAGCGACCGCAACCTGGTGCGCCTGTGGGCATCGACCTCCCACGAGTTGGAGATCGACCGGCAGGGGAGGATGGCGATCCCGGCCCGGCTGCGCGAGTACGCCGGTCTGGAGTCCGAGGTCCTGGTGCTCGGGGCGATCGACCGGGTCGAGCTGTGGGACCGTCGGACGTGGGACGAGAAGGTCCTCCCCGAGGAAGCCCGACTGACCCAGGGCGACGACGGCTGAGTGTCGCGATGCGCCTCCACCTCGTCCGCCACGGCTCGTCCGACCAGGACCGACGCGTCCCGGCCACCCGTCGTCCCCGTCGGGGCACGGCGGTACTCGCGGCAGTCACCGACCTCGCCGAAGCGCCGCCCGGTCACGACACTGCCGGTGACCCGTCGCCCGGTGACACCGCGGCGGCAGCCTCCGCGCCCGGCGCGCCCGGCGGCGGTGTCGTCGCCGTGCGCCGCATCACGACCTCCTCGCACGCACTGTCCGCCGCCCAACTGGCCGAGCGGGTGGGCCACCCCGCTGCGCTCCCCCGGCTCACACCCCTGCAGTCCGGTCTCGCTGCGGCGTCCCGACACGACGTCCACATCGAGCGCGTCTGGCCCATGCGCAGTCCCTCGACCGGAGCGCTGGGGGAAACCTCCTCCGCCTCCTCCCAGTCGGGTCGCCGCGGCACTCCACCCGCACGACCCGTGCCGGCCGAGGGACTGCGGATGAGCGAGGCCTTCCCCCACGAGCCGGTCATGGCCGCCGAGGTCCTCGACCTCCTCTCGTCCGTCCCCGAGGGGATGGTGCTCGACGCCACCCTGGGTGGCGCCGGGCACGCACGGGCCCTCCTCGAGGCCGATCAGCGGATCCACCTCCTCGGGATCGACCGGGACCCCATCGCCGTGGCCGCCGCCACCGGTGAGCTCGCCAAGTTCGGCGCCCGCGCCGTGATCCGCCGTGCCCGCTTCGACGCGCTCGCCGATGTCGTCCGCCAGGTCCAGGACGAGCTCGGAACCCCTGACGACCAGCGGGGACTCACCGGGGTCCTCTTCGACCTCGGCGTCAGCTCGCCACAGCTCGACGTGGCCGAGCGGGGCTTCTCCTACCGGCGCGACGCCCCGCTCGACATGCGCATGGACCCGACGGTGGGTCGCACCGCCGCCGACGTCGTCAACGGGTCGAGTGAGGACACACTGGTCGAACTGTTCGCCGACAACGGTGAGACTCGATTCGCCCGTCGCATCGCCCGGGCGATCATCGCCGCCCGTCCGATCGGCACGACGGGCCAGTTGGCCGACATCGTCCGCGATGCGATTCCCGCCGCCACCCGGCGCACGGGTGGCCATCCGGCACGCCGGGTGTTCCAGGCCATCCGGATCGCCGTCAACGAGGAGCTCGACCAGCTCCACACCGGCCTCGACGCCGCCCTCGGTCTGCTCCGCCCCGGGGGGCGCTGCATCGTGATCTCGTATCACTCCGGCGAGGACCGCCTGGTCAAGGCCACCTTCACCCGGGCCGTCACCGACGACTGCCACTGCCCACCGGGCCTGCCCTGCGTCTGCGGTGCCGATCCGCAATTCCGTCTGGTCCACCGCGGCTCGCGTCGTCCCTCCGACGACGAGGTGCTCCGCAACCACCGCGCCGAGGCGGCCCGGCTCCGCGTGGTGGAGCGTCTGCCGCTGGCCGCGCCGAACGCCACGAGCAACGGGGAGGTGGCCTGATGGCACCACCCTCGTCCGGAGCGGCACGCCGGAGCTCCACCGCCCCCCAGTCGCGGCCGTCCACCCGGCGGCCACCGCTGCGCGTCCTCCATCGCGAGCCCCGACGCTCGGCGCGTCCGGGGCACTCCCGACGGGCGCACGTGTGGCTGGCGGTCGTCCTCGTGGTGGGCAGCCTCCTGGCCGTCGTCGTCGGTGACACCCTCGTCGCCCAGGGCCAGGTCCGCCTGGCCGACATCCAGCAGGCCATCACGTCGGCGCAGACCGCCCAGAAGTCCATGCAGACCGAGGTGGCCGAGCTGGCCGCACCCGACCGCGTGGTGGCACAGGGGATCGCCCTCGGTCTGACGGCCCCGGCGCAGGTCGTGAACCTACCCGAGGTTCCGTTGAACGTACCGCTCCCGGCGCCCGCGTCGGCGGGCCGGTCCACGGCCTCCCCGGCTCCGGCCGCCGCGGCAGCGACGTCCACCGCCAAGTGAGCCCCGCCGTCCTCCTCAGCCGGCGGACGAGAGCGATGCGACTTCTGCTCGTGGCCGTGTTCGCCGTGATGGCGCTGCGCCTCGTCCAGGTCCAGGAGTTCGGCAATCAGCACTACGCCGCGCTGTCACGGGCCCAGCTCACCCAGACGATCACCGTCCCGCCGGTGCGCGGCGGCATCTACGACCGCAACGGCGAGGTCCTGGCCGAGACGGTGACCCGCCAGACGGTCGTGGCCGACCCGCAGATCATCACCCGTCCCACCGCCGTGGCCGCTGCGCTGTCGCCGGTGCTCGGGATCCCCTCGGCCACCCTGCGGGCCGAACTCACCGAGCCCTCGGGCTTCGTCTACCTGGCCCACCGCGTGCCCAACGCCGTGGCCGCGGCCGTGACCAAGATGAACCTCAACGGCATCAACCTGGTGCCCGAGTCCCAGCGTGTGGTGCCGATCGGTCAGCTCGCCGAGCCGGTCATCGGCACCGTGGGCTGGAACGGCAACGGCGCCTCGGGCATGGAGTACCAGCTGCAGGCACTGCTGGCCGGGAAGCCGGGGACGACCGACATCCTCGAGTCGCCCGACGGAGTCACCCTGCCGAGTGCCGACCGGTCCACCCCGGCCGAGCCGGGGACGGGGGTCGAGCTCACCCTCGACGAGTCGGTGCAGTACGTGGCCGAGCAGGCGCTGGCCGCCGAGATCGTCGCCTCCCACGCCGTCAGCGGTATGGCGGTGGTGATGGACGTGAAGAGCGGCGACATCCTGGCCATGGCCAACCTGACCTCGACCGCTCAGCCCGGAACCGCCGGTTCCGGTGGATCCGCGTCCACCACGTCGCCCGCCCCGTCGGCCGCCGCCGCCGGCACGGCGACGCTCACGGCCAAGGAGGCGACGCCGCCGGACACCTCGGGTCCGACGCTCGTGGCCCAGTCCGACACCCTGCCGAACGGTGTTGCCGAGGCACCGTCGGACTCCGCGGTCACCCAGGTGTACGAGCCGGGTTCCGTGTTCAAGCTGGTGACCTTCTCGGCGGCGCTGGCCGACGGTGTCGTCACACCGAACTCCGCGCTGTCGGTGCCGTCCGCCCTGCCCATGGGCAAGTACACGTTCCACGACGCCGAGGCCCACGGGACGGAGTCCCTGACGGCCACGCAGATCCTCGCCCAGTCGTCCAACATCGGGACGATCGAGGTGGCCCAGGGACTGGGCGAGAACCGGCTGCTGGGTCAGATCTCCAATCTCGGGTTCGGGAAGCCCACGGGACTCGGGATCCCGGGGGAGAGCGAGGGCCTCGTGCCCGGGACGGCACAGTGGACCGGAACCTCCATCGGGTCGACCCCGATCGGCCAGGACGACGCCGTGACCGCCCAGCAGGTGCTGGACGCCTACAACGCCGTGGCCAACGGGGGTGACTTCGTGTCGCCCCGCCTGATCCGGGCCACCGTGGGCCCCGACGGCTCGGTGACCCCGTCCGCCCCCTCCGAATCGCGCCGGGTCATCGACCCGACCACCAACGCCGAACTGACCACCATGCTCGAGTCCGTGGTGGCCAACGGCACCGGCACCGAGGCGTCCATCGACGGGTACACGGTGGCCGGCAAGACCGGCACCGCCCAGATCCCCAGCCCGGACCACCTCGGCTACGTCCCGGGCGCCTACGTCGGGTCCTTCGCCGGCTTCGCGCCGGCCCAGCACCCGGTCCTGTCGGCCATCGTGGTCCTGGACCACCCCACCCCGATCTACGGTGGTGCCGTGGCTGCCCCGGTGTTCTCCACGATCATGGCCTATGCCCTCCACCATTTCGGCATCCCCACCACCGCCGCGGCCACCACGGCCGCCTCGACGACGGCCGTGGGCGGCACGGGTAGCGTGACCGTGCCCGCCGGAGCGGTCACGGAAGGGCCATAGGTGGGCCCGGGTCCCCCCGACCTCCCCGCCACCCCGACGCTTTCCCGACGGACGCCGACGTGGTGATGGTCGCCGACCTGCTCGACGACGTCTCCGTGCTCGAGGTGCGGGGCGACGCCACCGCGACCCCGGTCAGCTCGGTGGAGTTCGACAGCCGACGGGTGGGGGCGGGCGCGCTGTTCTGCTGCGTACCGGGCGAACGGACCGACGGGCACGCCCACGCCGCCGAGGCCGTGGAACGGGGGGCGACCTCGCTGCTGTGCGAGCACTTCTGCGACGTGGGGGCCACCCAGGTCCGTGTGGCACCGGGCGGTGCCCGACCGGCCATGGCGTCCGTGGCCGCCGCCTTCTGGGGACACCCGGCCCGTACCCTGCAGACGGTCGGAGTCACCGGCACCAACGGCAAGACCACGGTGACCCAGCTGGTGCGCTCGATCCTCGAGGCCGACGGCCGGCCGACCGGGGTGGTGGGCACACTGGACGGCGCGCGGACCACGCCCGAGGCGCCCGACCTCCACCGCACGCTGGCCGGGATGGTGGCCGACGGCCGGCGGGCCGTCGCCATGGAGGTGTCGTCCCATGCCCTCACCCAGCACCGCGTGGACGGCATCGTCTTCGACGTGGCGGCCTTCACCAACCTGAGCCGGGACCACCTCGACCACCACGGGACCATGGAGGCCTACTTCGAGGCCAAGGCCTCGCTCTTCCTCCCCGAGCGGTGTCGCCACGCCGTGGTGTTCGCCGAAGACCGGTGGGGCGCCCGGCTGCTCGGGCGTCTCCGGCCCCGGGACGGGGTGGACGGATACCGGGTGACGGCCGTCACCGGTGGCGAGGCCACCGAGGTGGAACTGACCGTGGGCGGGTCGCGCTTCGCCTGGCAGGGACGACGCGTCGCCCTGCCCCTCACGGGTCGGTTCAACGTGGACAACGCTCTGGTGGCGGCGGCGGTGGCCACCGCCCTGGGTGTGGACGGCGATCGGGTGGCCGAGGGCCTGGCCGCGGCGGCCCCGGTGCCCGGCCGCATGGAGGTCGTGGGGCCCGGGGCCCCGGTGGCGGTGCTGGTGGACTACGCCCACACCCCGGCGGGCCTCGAGGTCGCCCTCGACGCCGCCCGGGTGCTGGCCGGCGACGGGCGTGTGCTGTGCGTGTTCGGCTGCGGCGGCGACCGCGACGCCGGCAAGCGTCCCGAGATGGGCGCCGTGGCCACCGCCCGGGCCGACGAGGTGGTGCTCACCTCCGACAATCCCCGGTCCGAGGACCCACTGGACATCATCGGGGCGATCCGGGCGGGCGCTGTCCCCGGCGCCACCGTCTCGGTGGAGCCCGACCGCGCCGCTGCGATCAGGGGCGCCGTCGGCCGGGCCCATCCCGGTGACGTGGTCCTGGTGGCGGGCAAGGGCCACGAGGAGACCCAGACGTCCGGCGGGGTCACCGTGCCCTTCGACGACCGCACCGAGGCGGCACGTGCGCTGGTCGAGCGGTTCGGGGGCGGGTCGGCATGATCTCCCTGATGACCTCGGGTGGCGTGGCCCTGTGGGTGGCCGTCCTGACCACGCCGATCCTGATCCGCTGGCTCCTCAAGAACAACATCGGACAGCAGATCCGTGAGGACGGGCCGCAGGTGCACATCGCCAAGGCGGGCACGCCCACCATGGGCGGCATCTGCATCGTCGGCGCCGTGGTGGTCGGGTTCCTCTCGGCCCATCTCGTCCCCGGCGTGCACTGGTCCCGGTCGGGGGCACTGGTCATGCTGGCCATCCTCGGTGCCGCTGCCATCGGGTTCGCCGATGACTGGATCAAGGTCCGCCACCGCCGCAGCCTCGGACTGAACAAGCGGGCCAAGTTCGGGTCGCAGACGGGCCTGGGCCTCACCTTCTCGATCCTCGCCGTCTACTGGGCGCACGCTTCGACGACCCTGTCGTTCACCCGGTACAACTCGATCGGCCTGCACATGGGCACGGCCGTGTGGATCGTGTGGTCCACGGTGATCATCGCCGCAGCCGCCAATGCCGTGAACCTGACCGACGGCCTCGACGGCCTGGCCGCGGGCTCCTCGACGTTCTGCTTCGCCACCCTCGCCATCATCGGGTACTGGCAGTACCGGCACTTCAGCATCTACCACGTGGGCGATGCCCTGGACATGGCGCTGGCCGCCGTGGCCCTGGCCGGGGCCTGCGTCGGCTTCCTCTGGTGGAACGCGGCGCCGGCCAAGATCTTCATGGGCGACACCGGGTCGCTGTCGCTCGGGTCGGGACTGGCCGCCCTGTGCCTGCTGATGAACCTCGATCTGCTGCTCGTCATCCTGGGCGGCCTCTTCGTCATCGTGACGCTGTCCGTCGTGATCCAGGTCATCAGCTTCCGCCTGTTCCACCGGCGGGTCTTCCTCATGGCCCCGCTGCACCACCACTTCGAGCTCATGGGGTGGCCGGAGACCACGGTCATCGTCCGCTTCTGGATCCTGGCCGGCCTCTTCGCCGCCCTCGGGCTGGGCATCTTCTACGGCGACTTCCTGTCGGTGGGCACGGTCCATTGAGGGCCCGCCCCCCCATAGCGATCCGCGGGTTCCACCACCTGGGTGCGCGCATCGGCGAGGCTGGTGGCATGCCCTCCCACGAGACGCGCGCCATCCCGGCCATGGCCGTGACCGCAGGATCCCTACCGGGACCCCGTCGTGGCTGAGCGGGCGACGACGGCCCGTCGCTCCGCCGGCCCGCGCCGGGCGGCGCCGGCTGCGGCGGGGCGGACGACGGCCCCGGCCGGGCGCCGACAGGGCCCGGCCCTGGTCCGCTGGCTGACCGGCGCCTCCACGGCGAGTGCCCTGTGCGTGCTGATCGCCGTGCTGTGTGTCTTCGGGCTGGTGATGGTGGGGTCGGCGTCACCCGTGATCTCGATGGCCACCTACGGCTCGCCGTGGACGATCCTCACCCGTCAGGCCCTGTGGATGGTGGTGGGAGTCGGGGCGCTGCTGATCTTCGCCCGCATCGACTACCGGGTCTGGCGCAGGTGGTCCGTGCCGCTGGTGCTGTGCACCCTCTGCCTGCTGATGGCCGTCCTGGTCCCCGGACTCGGCGTCACGGCGGGCGGCTCGTCGCGCTGGATCGGCTTCGGCCTGCTCCGCATCCAGCCGTCCGAGCTCATGAAGCTCGCCATGGTGGTGTTCGCTGCCGACATCGTCGTCAAGCGCACCGACCGGTCGGCGCCGGCGAAACAGGTGATCGCCCCGGTCATGGGCGTGCTCATCGTGTCGGCCGCCCTGATCATCAAGCAGCCCGACATGGGCACGGCCATGGTGCTCGGCTGCATCGCCTTCGGCGTCCTGTTCATGAGCGGGGTGTCGCTCACCCCGCTGATCAAGGTACTGGTGACGTCGGGCCTGGTCGCCGTGGTCTTCGCCCTGGGCGACTCCTACCGGCGTGACCGGATCCTGTCCTTCATCAATCCCAGCGCCCACCAGTCGGGCTCGGGCTACCAGGTGTGGCAGTCGCTGATCGGCCTCGGGTCGGGACACCTGTTCGGCCTCGGGCTGGGTGGTGGCCGCGAGAAGTGGGGGACGCTCCCGAACGCCCACACCGACTTCATCTTCTCGGTGGTGGGGGAGGAGCTCGGCCTGGTCGGTGCCGTGGTCATCCTCGCCCTGTTCTTCGCACTGGCCTGGTACGGCTTCCGCGCCGCCGGGCGCGCACCGGACCGCTTCGGCTCGCTCATGGCCGTCGGCGTGACCATCTGGATCACGAGCCAGGCCGTGATCAACATCGGTGCGGTCATCGGGGTGCTCCCGGTGACCGGGATCCCACTCCCGTTCATCTCGTTCGGTGGCTCGTCTCTCGTCATCGCCCTGGCTGCCATGGGCGTCCTCCTGAACATCGCCAAACAAGAGCGCTCGGGCCCCCGCGGCCGGCCCCGCCGCCCCCACCTCGTCCGGGCGTGACCGGTCCGGTCCGCGTGACCGACCCGCAGGGGACCGACGGCCGGCGGTACGCACTCGTTGCCGGGGGCGGAACCGCGGGCACCTGCAACCCGCCCTCGCCATCGCCGAGGCCCTGGTCGCCCGTGGCCACGATCGGTCGACCATCGAATTCCTCGGTTCGGAGCGGGGCCAGGACGCAGCCACGCTGTCCGGACGCGGCTTCCCGGTGACGCTCCTGCCGGGACGGGGCATCGTCCGCAGCCTCGCCCCCCGGGACCTCCTGCGCAACGTGCGCTCGGCCTGTGAGCTCGTGGTGGCGGCCGTCCGCGCCGTGGGCGTGGTGGGCCGTGCCCGGCCCCGGGTGGTGGTGGCCGTCGGCGGCTACGCCAGCGTGGCCGGCGCGGTGGGTGCCCTGGTGCACCGGGTGCCCCTGGTGCTGGTGAACGTGGACGCCGTGCCCGGAGCCGCCAACCGGGTGTTCGGGCGCTTCGCCCGGGCCAGCGCGGTGGGCTGGGAGGGCAACCCGCTGCCCCGCTCCGTGGTGACGGGGACGCCCGTGCGGCCCGAGATCGGCGCCGTCGACCGGACGCCGGGGGGCCGGACCTCGGCACGACGCGAGCTCGGACTGGCCGAGGGCCGTGCCGTCCTGGTCGTGTTCGGCGGGTCGCTCGGTGCGCGTCAGATCAACCGGGCCGTCGACGGGGCGGCCGAGCGATGGTCCGACCGGGACGATCTGGCCGTGTACCACATCGTCGGCCGCCGGGACTGGGGCGCGTACTGCGACGACCCGACGGTCGGCCGGGTACCGGCGGAGGCCGCCGCAGACGCGGGCCACGGTGCGGGCCTGGACCTCGTCCGTGTGGCCTACGAGGACCGCATGGCCGCCGTGTACGCGGCGGCGGACGTCGTGGTGTGCCGTGCCGGGGCCATGACCGTCGCCGAACTGGCCGCGGCCGGGGTTCCGGCCGTCCTCGTGCCCCTGCCGGGGGCGCCGGGGGACCACCAGACGGCCAACGCCCGGGTGCTCGAGCGCGCCGGTGCAGCGGTGCTGCTCCCCGACGGCGACTGCACCCCGGTCGGACTGGCCGGGATCGTGGATTGCCTGTTGGCCGAGCCGGCCCGGCTGGCGGCCATGGGCAGAGCGGCCAAGGCCGTGGGTCGGCCCGACGCCGCCGACGCCGGGGCCGGGGTGGTCGAGGCCAGTGCCCGTGCGCCCGGCGGTCGGGAGGCGGCATGAGCGGCGGGACGCCGTCCGCGGCGGGCGCGGCCGGGATCGGGGATCCGTCGGCGCTGCTGCGGGTCCACATCGTCGGGATCGGCGGCGCCGGGATGAGCGCCATCGCCACGGTGCTGCGGTCGATGGGCCACGAGGTCACCGGAAGTGACCTGCGCGAGTCGGGTGTGACCGAGCGGCTGCGCTCCCTCGGGATCGGCGTGACCATCGGCCACGACGCCACCGCCGTCGGCGACGCCGACCTCGTGACCCTGTCGACAGCGGTGGGTGCCGACAACACCGAGGTGGTCGAGGCACGGGACCGGGGGATCCCGGTGCTGTCACGGGCCGAGACGCTGGCCGCCATCGCCGCCCGGAAGCGGTGCATCGCCATAGCGGGCACCCACGGCAAGACGACCACCGCGTCGATGCTCTCCCTCATCCTGGTGGAGGCCGGCCTGCGACCCGTCGTTCCTCATCGGGGGCGAGGTCAACGAGATCGGGACCAACGCCGTGTGGGACACGGGCGAGTGGATCGTGGTCGAGGCCGACGAGAGCGACGGCACCTTCCTGCACCTGGCGCCCGACATCGCCGTCGTCACCAATGTGGAACCCGACCACCTCGACCACTACGGGTCCTTCGACGCTGTGCGCGCCGCCTTCGGCGAGTTCCTGGCCTCCGCCGTCCAGCGGGTGGTCGGTGCGGACGACGCCGAGGCCCTGGTCGTCGGCCGTGCCGCAGGGGCCGACCTCGTGGGTCTGGCCGAGGACGCCACCTACCGGATGACCTCGCTGACCACGGCGCGCAGCTCGGTCGCCTTCGACCTGCTCGGCCCGGACCGGGACCTGGTCACCCGGGTCCAGGTGTCGGTCCCCGGGCTCCACAACGCCCGCAACGCCGCCGTGGCCACCGTCGCCGCACTGGGTGCCGGCGTACCGGCCGAGGCCGCGGCGCGGGCGCTCGCCCGCTTCGGGGGGGTGGCCCGCCGTTTCGAGTTCCGCGGTGAGCAGGACGGCGTGACCTACGTCGACGACTACGCCCACCTGCCCACCGAGGTCCGGGCCGCCCTGGCGGCCGCCCGGAACGGCGAGTGGCGCCGTGTCGTCGCCGTGTTCCAACCCCACCGGTACTCGCGCACCGCCGAAGTGGGCGAGGAGTTCGGTGGCGCGTTCGAGGACGCCGACGTCGTCGTGGTCACCGACGTCTACGGCGCCGGCGAGGCCCCGGTGCCCGGCGTGTCCGGCCGCCTGGTGGCCGACGCCGTGCGAGCCCGGCGCCCCGGCGTCGAGCTGCACTACGTCCCCGGACGCGCCGACCTGGTGGCCGCCGTCGCGTCACTGCTCCGGCCCGGCGACCTGTGCCTGACCCTCGGGGCCGGCGACCTGACGTCGCTGGCCGACGAGCTGATGGACTCGGGTGGGGCCGCCACCCGGGGCGGGGCGCCGGCGTGAGCACGACGGGAGACCTCGCCACCCTGGCCGCGCGCCTCGGACCCCGGGCCGAGCACGGGGCGCCGCTCGGCAGCCGCACGACCTACCGGGTCGGCGGTCCGGCTGCCCTCGCCGTCGAAGCGGACGGCGAGGCGGGGCTGGTCGACGTCGCCGCCGCGCTGGTCGGCCTCGACGTGGAGGTGCTCGTCCTCGGGAACGGGTCGAACCTGCTGGTGGCCGATGCCGGGTTCGCCGGTCTGGTGGTGCACCTCGGGCCCGGGTTCGAGACGCTGGCGATCGACGGGACCGAGGTCCGTGCCGGGGGGGCACTGGCACTGCCGACGCTGGCCCGGCGCACCACCGCGGCCGGGCTGACCGGCCTCGAATGGGCCGTGGGCGTGCCCGGCTCCGTGGGGGGTGCCGTCCGGATGAACGCCGGGGGCCACGGCTCCGACACCGTGGCCACGCTCGTCGGCTACCGGGTCGTCGACCTGGCCACCGGGACCACCGCCGACCATCCGACGGCCGACCTGGAGGCCACCTACCGCCACACCTCGATTGCCGCCGGCGCGGTGGTGGTCGAGGCCACCCACCGTCTGGCCCCGGGCGACCCGGTGACGGGCCGGGCGGCCATCGACGAGATCGTGCGCTGGCGCCGGGCCAACCAGCCGGGTGGGGCCAACGCCGGATCGGTCTTCACCAACCCGCCGGGGGACTCGGCGGGGCGGCTGATCGACGCCTGCGGCTGCAAGGGTCTCCGTGTCGGGTCGGCGGAGGTGTCGCCCAAGCACGCCAACTTCATCCAGGCCGACCGGGGTGGGTCCGCCGCCGACGTCCGCCGGGTGATGGATGCCGTGCGGGCCGAGGTGCTGGCCGCCACGGGCATCGAGCTGTCGACCGAGGTCCAGATGGTCGGCTTCGGCGACGATGACGCTCCTGGTCGTGGCGAAGCAGGCGGGGGTGCGGCATGACCCCGCCGGTGAGCGGTGGATCGTCGATCGACCCCCGTATCCGCCAGCGCCGTGAGCAGGTCGAGCGCAGCAGGACCCAGAAGCGCCTGCGGTGGCTGGCCGCCGCCGCCGCAGTGGTCGTCCTCGTCGTCCTCGGTGCCCTGCTGCTGCATACGCCGCTGTTCGAGGCGAAGGTGGTCTCGGTCACCGGCGTGCACCCGAACACCACCACCCTGGCGATCGAGGCCGCCGCCGGTGTGCTCCACCACCCACCGCTGATCAGCGTGGACCCCGGCCCGGCGGCCGCCCGGGTGGAGTCCCTGCCCTTCATCGCCTCGGCCCGGATCTCCCGTCACTGGCCCGACGCCGTGACCATCGCCGTCACGGAACGCGTCCCGGTGACCGCCATGACGGGCCCTGCGGCGGCGTGGTCGACACTGGACGGCAACGGGCGGACCCTGGCCGTGACCCCGGCAAAGCCGGGCCTGCCGGTCCTGGCCGTGACCTCGGCCACGGGGGCGGTGCACCCGGCCCCGCTGGGGGCCACGGTGGCCCCGGCGGCCGATCCGGGGCTCCTGGTGGCCCGCACCCTCCCCCCGGCATTTGTCGCACAGGTGGTCTCCATCACCGTGGCCGCGGACGGAACTGTATCCCTGGGCCTCAATTCGGGCCTGGTCGTCCTGCTCGGGACCGTGAGCGACCTGACGGCCAAGTACGAGGACGTGGCGGCCATCATCGCCCATGCGCCGCTCCAGGGTGCCCACACCATCGACGTGACCGTGCCGCAGTCACCGACCGTCGGCCCCTGACCGTCGCACCTGACCGTCGCACCTGACCTGCGGCCCGGACCGGCGGTGCGACGACCGCCGGTGCGCCGAGCGGCAGCGCCACCGCCGACCGGCGACGGATCGGTGTCGGACCCCGGTCCGCGGTGCTTGACCCTGGACGGTGTGAACCGTATCGTTGGCGCGAACTCGCAGGTTGGAACGGTTTCAACCTTTGGTCGAGGGTGAGGAACTTCATGACCGTTCCGGCTCAGAGCAATTACTTCGCCGTCATCAAGGTGGTGGGCGTCGGAGGGGGCGGCGTCAACGCCGTCAACAGGATGATCGAATCCGGGCTGCGGGGCGTCGAGTTCATCGCCACCAACACCGACGCCCAGGCGCTCCTGATGAGCGACGCCGACCTGAAGCTGGACATCGGGCGCCAGCTCACCCGCGGTCTCGGCGCCGGGAGCGACCCCGAGGTCGGCCGCCTCGCCGCCGAGGAGCACCGGTCCGAGATCGAGGAGGCCCTGAAGGGCGCCGACATGGTCTTCATCACCGCAGGCAAGGGCGGCGGCACGGGCACGGGCGCAGCCCCGGTCGTGGCCGAGATCGCCAAGGGCCTCGGTGCCCTCACCATCGGTGTCGTCACCCGGCCGTTCACCTTCGAGGGACGCCGGCGGTCGGTCCAGGCCGAGCAGGGCATCCAGAACCTCAAGGAGAAGGTCGACACCCTGATCATCATCCCGAACGACCGGCTCCTCACCGTGTCGAACGAGAAGACCTCGATGGTCAATGCCTTCAAGATGGCCGACGAGGTACTCATGCAGGGCGTCCAGGGCATCACCAGCCTGATCACCATTCCCGGCCTGATCAACACCGACTTCGCCGACGTGAAGATGATCATGTCCAACGCGGGCACGGCCATCATGGGCATCGGCTCGGCCACCGGCGAGGGGCGGGCCGTCAACGCCGCCCGTGCCGCCATCACCAGTCCGCTGCTCGAGGCGTCGATCGAGGGCGCCCGGGGCATCCTCCTGAACATCGCCGGCGGGCCCGACCTCGGCCTGTTCGAGGTCAACGAGGCGGCCGAGATCATCCACGGCGTGGCCCACCCCGACGCCAACATCATCTTCGGCAGCGTCATCGACGAGGCCATGGGCGAGGAGGTGCGCGTCACCGTCATCGCCGCCGGTTTCGAGCGATGGGAGGCCCAGCCGCCCGCCCGCGTCGGCTCGGCCGCAGCGGAGTCGACCGGCCGCGACGAGGCCCGCAGCCGGGTGCTCGGCGCCGAGTCGGCCCACGAGGACATCTTCGCCACTCCGGCCGACGACGACCTTGACCTGGGCGACGACGACTTCGACGTGCCCTCGTTCCTGCGCTGAACCACGCCGTGGCGCTGTCCCCCGGCGCACGCACCGTCGCCCTCCCCGGCCACGTCCACGCCGCCTGGAGCGACGCCTCGCGTGGAGACCTGCGCCCGACCGGAGGGCACGCCGCCGGGGCAGCGGCGCTGTCGCGCTTCGCCAGCGACATGGCCGCCACGACGGGCGCGCCCGTGCACCTCGTGGCCACCGCTGGGCAGGTGCACGGTGCCGGGGTACTCGATGTGGACCTCGGTGGCCCGGACGACACCCCTCCCGAAGGAGGCGGGCCCGTGGTCCGCTGCCTCGCCGAGGGGGACGCCCTCGTGTCACGACGACCG
This sequence comes from uncultured Acidimicrobiales bacterium, assembly GCA_963841925.1. GTDB lineage: Bacteria > Actinomycetota > Acidimicrobiia > Acidimicrobiales > RAAP-2 > Bog-756. The sequence continues at coordinate 112,402 of CAWJER010000001.1, read as the reverse complement.
GGCAACCGCCCTGTGCGTGCTCACGGCCGACTGCGGGGCGCTGGCGCTGGCCAGCCCCGAAGGAGTGTTCGCCGCCGTCCATGCAGGCTGGCGGGGACTCCTCGCCGGAGTGGTCGAGGCAGCCGTCGGGCGCATGCGCGAGCAGGGGGCGACCGACGTGGTCGGTGCCCTCGGTCCGTGCATCCACGCCGGGTGCTACGAGTTCTCCCCGTCGGACCTCGACGCCGTGGCCGAGGTCTACGGCGGGTCGGTGCGAGGCCGGACCGCCGGAGGCCGGCCTGCGCTCGACGTGCCGGCCGGCATCAGCGCCGCGCTGGAACGCGCCGGGGCCAGTGGCGTGGAGGGTGTCGACGCCTGCACGGCGTGCGCCGAGGGTTACTTCTCCCACCGGGCGCGCCGGGACACGGGTCGCCAGGCACTGCTGGTGTGGTCGGGTCCCGCGAGCGGGAGGGCGTGAGGGTGGCCCCCGACGCCTTCCCCCGGTTCGAGGAGCGCCTCGCCGCCGTCCGCGATCGCATCGCCGCGGCCGCTCCCGACCCCGGGGAGGTCACCCTGCTGGCGGTGACGAAGGGGTTCGGACCCGAGGCCGTGCGGACCGCCGTGGCGGCCGGGCTGGTGGCGGTGGGGGAGAACTACGCCGACGAACTGGTGGCCAAGGCGGCGACCGTCGCCGGCGATCCCGGACCGGCCCCGGAGTGGCACTTCCTGGGAGCGATCCAGCGGAACAAGGTGCCCCGACTGGCGCCGGTGGTGGCGTGCTGGCAGGCACTCTCCCGGATCGAGGAGGGACGGTCCATCGCCAGGCACCGACCCGGAGCGCGGGTTCTGGTCCAGGTGGACGTGGCCGGGCTTCCCGGCCGGGGTGGCGTACCCGTGTCCGACGTGTCCGGACTGGTCGCAGAGCTGCGGGCCGAGGACCTGGACGTCGCCGGTCTCATGGCCGTGGGCCCACCGGGACCGGCCGAAGGGGCCCGACCGGGGTTCCGTGAGGTCCGACGGCTGGCGGACGACCTCGACCTCGCCGTCCGCTCCATGGGGATGACCGACGACCTCGAGGTGGCCCTGTCCGAGGGTTCGACCATGGTCCGCCTCGGGCGGGCGCTCTTCGGCGAGCGCCCGCCCCGTGGGCACGCCTGAGGGGCGGCGACCGTCCCGGGCCCGACTCCCGGGCCCGACCCCCCGGCCCGGGCCCCGTGGGCTGTCCGTCCGTCGTCGTGCGTGCCACCCGTGCCCCAGGACACGCACTACGCTGTCGCCGGGAGGACAAATGGCAACTTCGTTCATCAAAAAGTCCATGGCGTACCTGGGACTCGTCGACGACTACGACGACTATGACGACTACGACCGCCCCGCGCCCGTGAGCACGAGGCCGCGGCCCGCCGTGGCCGAGCCCGAGGACGAGGCACCTCCCTCCTCGACCGGGCGGATCCGGGTCACGCCCGCCGCCGGGCCCACCGGTCCCGTCACCGCCCCGGTCCAGCAGCCCTCGGCGCGACCGGCCACCTCCCCCTCGGTCAAGATCTCGACGCCCGACGCCGGGGCACGGGTCCACATCGTCGCCCCGGCCCGGTTCGCCGATGCTGTGGAGATCGCCAACCGGCTGATGAGCAACCAGCCGGTCATCGTCAACATGCAGACCGCCGACCGGGACCTGCAGCGCCGTATGATCGACTTCTGCAGCGGTGCGACGTATGCGCTGTCGGGCGGGATGGAGCGGGTAGCCGACGAGGTGTTCCTCCTGACGCCGTCCAACGTCAAGGTGTCCGAGGAAGAGCGTCAGCGCCTGGCCGACCACGGCCTGGTCTCCCCCTGACCCGCGTCCCGCTGCGACCGTGGCGACCGTAGGCTGAGTCGTCATGCTCGCGCTCATCGGCGATGTCCTCTACCTGTTCCTCCTGGTCCTCTTCGCGTACGCGATCCTGAGCTGGCTGACCTACTCGGGCCGGATGGAGTACGACTCGCCGGTGGTCAAGATCCAACGTGTGCTCGGCAAGATCTGCGAGCCGGTCCTGCGGCCGGTGCGCCGCCTGATCCCCCCGGTGCAGGTGGGCGGCGTCGGGCTCGACCTCTCGGTACTCATCGTGTTCCTCGTGATCGAGGTGCTGATCAACACCGTCTTCTGAGGCCTGCGGGCACGGTCCCGGGACCCGTGGACGGCACCGGGGGAACCGGTTGCGCCCCCGCCCCGTACCCACGCGTCATCCTGGCGCCGGAGCGACCGCCCCTGATCAGGGACGAGGGAGGTGCCGGAGGAATCCCTGAATTCTCCGGCACCGCCGCTACCATGGTTCCATGGACGCTTCCCAATCTGCACTCGATTCGCTCCGTACGGTGGAGTTCCGGGAGACCCTCAAGGGCTACCACCGGGACGACGTCGACGAATACCTGGAGAAGGCGGCCGTCGAGGCCGAGGGCCTGCAGGAGCAGCTGCGCCAGAACACCGAGCGCCTGCGCAAGGCCGCCGAGACGATCGCCCAACTCGAGACCGAGCTGGCCGCCAAGCCGGAGGCACCGGCACCGGTGGTCGTCGCCCCGGCCGAGCCGGCGGTCGCCGACGACACCCTCCAGCGCACCCTCCTGCTGGCCCAGAAGTTCGTCGATGAGACGAAGGCCGATGCCGAAGCCGAGGCCGAGCGCGTCATCGCCGATGCCGAGGCGCAGGCCCGCAAGGTGCAGGCCGAGTCGGAGCAGCGCCTCCGGGAGGAGATCGCCCGGCTGGAGTCGAACCGGGGGCAGCTCTCGCACGAGGTCGAGACCATGGCCCGTCAGCTCGAGACGGAGCGCGAGCGGCTGCGCTCGGCCCTCTCCGAGATGCTCAGCTGGGTGGACGGGCGCCTGCAGACCGCGTCCGACGACGGGGCGGCGGTGACCAACATCTCCGACGCACAGCGCTCGTCGGGCAACACGGGTGAGGTCACCCGGCTGCGCCCGTCAGGCTCGCTGCCGCTCTGAACCGACTCCCGGGCGCGCCGTTCCGGCGCCTCGCTCACCTCACCCGACCGGCGGCGGCGCGCGCCATTGGGGGGGTTCCGGCCCGCCGTGGGGACACCGACGGGTGGGACCGGGGCGACCACATCCGTCCGGCGCCCGCCCTGCCACGACTAGGGTGCCAGGGACATTCGACCGGGAACTGATTGCCGTGCCCACCCGGGCACGGTAGGGTCACCCGCTCGTCGATGTCGGCGGCACGGCTGTGTCGCAGTGCCCGGGTGCCGTGCGCGGTGTGGCGGGCAGATCCCTCAAGGAGGTCGAGTTGACCGCAGTGAAGAAGTCGTCGGCAGGCGCCGCCAAGGCGCCGGCCAAGGCTACGAAGACGGCACCGGCGAAGAAGTCCGCCACCAAGGCCGCGGCCACGAAGTCGTCGGCGGGCGCATCCAAGGCGCCGGCCAAGGCGACGAAGACGGCACCGGCGAAGAAGGCCCCCACCAAGGCCACGGCCGCCAAGGCACCCGCCGCCAAGGCGACCAAGGCACCCGCCGCCAAGGCGCCGGCCAAGAAGGCCCCCGCATCCAAGGCGCCGGCCAAGAAGGCCCCCGCCAAGAAGTCCGGTGCGGCCACCAAGGCATCCAAGACTCCCGCCGCCAAGACTCCCGCCGCCAAGACTCCCGCCGCCAAGACTCCCGCCGCCAAGGCGCCGGCGAAGAAGGCGGTCCCCGAGGCGCCGAAGCGCCCCACGGTCGGCCCCTACGCCAAGGAACCCAAATTCCTCGACGCCCAGCGGGTCCTCCTGCTCGAGGAGCGGGCCATCTACTCCGGGCAGGCCATCGACCTGCGGGCGGAGGCCGACTCGCTGGCCCTCGAGCGCGAGCCCGGTGACGTGCAGTTCGACGAGGAGTCGGGCGAAGGGGGCACCGTGACGGTCGACCGCGAACGCAATCTGGCCCTGTCGGCCCAGGCGATTCTGGCGGTCGAGGAGATCGACGACGCCCTCACCAAGCTCGACCGCAAGACCTACGGGTACTGCGAGCGTTGCTTCCAGGCCATCCCGAAGGCTCGGCTCCAGGCGCTGCCGTTCGCCCGGCTCTGCGTCGCATGCAAGAGCGGTGGCCTGTCGCGACGCTGACCGGTGAGACCGACGCGGTGACCGGTGGGTCCGGCCCCCCGCGGACGTCGTCCTCCGGACCGGCCCGGCTGGCCGTGGCGGCGGGCGTGGTGGTCCTCGTGGTCCTCGCCGACCAGCTGACCAAGTGGTGGGCCGTCGATCGGCTGGCCTCGGGGCCGGTTCACGTGGTGTGGCGCCTCGACCTGGCACTCTCCTTCAACACCGGCTCGGCGTTCAGCCTCTTCCCGGGGGAGACACCGGTCCTCGTGGTCATCGCCCTGGGCCTGGTGGCCGTGCTGGTCGTCCTGGTGTGGCGGGCCCCGACCGCCGGACGGGCGGCGATCCTCGGCCTCATCCTCGGGGGCGCACTCGGCAACCTGTCGGACCGGTTCTTCCGGGGCGACCACGGCGCCGTCGTCGACTTCATCGAGCTCCACTTCTGGCCGACGTTCAACGTGGCCGACGCCTGCATCACGGTGGGCTGCGTCCTCCTGGCCGGCTCGCTCCTGTTCGGGTCGTCACGCCGGTGAGCACGCTCTCGGTGACTGTTCCGACATCGCTCGACGGGGTGCGGGTGGACAGGGCCGTGGCGATGTTGGCCGACGTGTCGCGCTCCGCCGTCGACGGCCTGGTGGTCGCCGGACGGGTGTCGGTGGACGGGCGTGTCATCACCAGTCGGAGCGCGAAGCTGGTCGCCGGCCAGATCCTGGAGGTCGACCGTCCCGACGAGGTCGCCGCAGCCGGACCCGAGGGCGACCCGGACGTCGAGTTCACCGTCGTCCATGCCGATGACGAGGTGGTCGTGGTGGACAAGCCGGCCGGCCTGGTCGTCCACCCGGGTGCCGGCCACCGATCGGGGACGCTGGTGAACGGCCTGGTGTCCCGGTTCCCCGACATCGCGCTCCTGCCGGGCCTGGTGGGTTCGGAGCCGGACCGGCCCGGCATCGTGCACCGGTTGGACCGGGGCACCTCCGGACTGATGGTGGTGGCCCGCACGCCAGACGCCTACCACGACCTGGTCGCCCAGCTGTCGTCGCGCGCCGTGGCCCGTACCTACCGGGCCCTGGTGCTCGGCACGGTCGAGGGGGAGTCGGGCATGGTCGACGCCCCCATCGGTCGCTCGGTGAGTTCGCCGACCCGCATGGCCATCTCGCGCAAGGGAAAGGAGGCACGCACCCGGTACCGGGTGGAGGAGCGCTACGAGCTGCCGGCACCCACCACCCTGGTGCGGGCCTCACTGGAGACGGGCCGCACCCACCAGATCCGGGTGCACCTGTCGGCCATCGGGCACCCCGTGGTCGGCGACGACCCCTACAGCCAGGGGCGGTCGCTGCCGGGGGCGACGGTCACGCGGCCGTTCCTCCACGCCTGGGCGCTGGCGTTCGACCATCCGGGGACGGGCGAGCGGGTGTCCTGGACGTCCGAACTCCCCGAGGACCTCGCCACCCAACTGGCGGCGCTGCAGCACTGACCGGTCGCCGCTCCACCCACGAGTGGCGCTGCGGCGGGTCCCGGGTCAGGCAGCCTCGTGGGCGGCCTCGAGCACGTCGCTGACGGCGAGGATCTCGAGCGCCTCGGCCTCGGCCTGGCGCACCTTGCGGACGCCGATCCCCATCCGCTCGGCCGTGGTCTGCAGCGACGCCGGGTCGCTGCCGTCGAAGCCGAAGCGGTGCCGGATGACCTCACGCTGGAGGTCCGAGAGCCGGTCGACGGCCTGGCGGACCAGGTCGAGGGTCAGCTCCACGGCCACGTCGTCCTCGAAGTCGCTCTGGTCCGTGGACACCAGGTCGCCGAGCGTGGCCGTCGAATCGGTGGCCGCAGGCTGATCGAGGCTGGCCACGACCCGGGCGGCCTGGGACAGGTCGGAACGCACGACGGCGGTCGTGTTGGTGGCGTTGTCGAGCTCGTCGTCGGTCGGCGGCCGCTGCAGCTGGTGGGTCAGCTCCCACAGGGCGGCGTCCACCTGCTGGTTGCGCTCGGCGACCTCCATCGGGAGCCGAATGGTACGCCCGTGCTGCTGAACGGCTCGCTGGAGGGCCTGGCGGATCCACCAGGTGGCGTACGTCGAGAAGCGGAAGCCGCGCTCCCAGTCGAACTTGTCCACAGCCCGCATCAGGCCGAAGGTGCCCTCCTGGATCAGGTCCGGCAGGTCGACGCCGCGGTCCTGATAGCGGCGGGCCCAGTGGACGACCAGGCGGAGGTTTGCGGCCACCATTTCGCGGCGGGCCTCGTCGTCACCCGCCGCCACACGCTTGGCCAGCTCGGTCTGGGCGTCGTGGTCGGGCAGGGGGTGGTGGTCGAGGTCACGCAGGAAGAGCCCCAGGCTGTCGGCGTCGGACCCCCGGTTCCGGGTGGCCGCGGCCTTCGGTGAGGCGGCCGCGGACCTACCTAGGGCAGCCGGGCGCCCCGCGCTGGAGGGTGCGGCTGCCTGGTTCTTCGCTGATGCCGTGCCGGTCGTCATCCCTCTCCTCGTCCTGGTCGAAGGTCCTACACCGTCTCCAACGCCCCCAGCGCCGGGTCCATTCCTGCCCGGAGCGGGGAATCGACGGAGGGGACGGCTTGCGCACCGGGTATTCGTAGTGCTCGGCTGCACGGATGACCGCTGACGCCCCCCGCATGGTTCTGGTCCGTCACGGGGAGACCGCCTGGAGCCGCGATCGCCGCCACACAGGGCGAACGGACATCCCGCTCACCCTGCTGGGCGAGGTCCAGGCCGCCGATCTCGCCCCCCGCCTGGCCGGATGGACCGTGGGCCGGGTACTGGTCAGCCCGCTGTCCCGGGCCCGCCGGACGGCGGAGCTGGCCGGTCTGGAGGGGATCGAGACCACCGGGGACCTGCTGGAGTGGGACTACGGCGACTACGAGGGCCGGACGACGGCCGCCATCCGGCGGGATCGCCCGGGTTGGGACCTGTTCGCGGACGGCGTCCCCGGGGGTGAGACGATCCACCAGGTGGCGACCCGGGCGGACCGGGTCATCGCCAGGGTCCGGGCCGGGTCGGGCGACGTGACGGTCGTGGCCCACGCCCACCTGCTCCGCGTCCTGGCCGTGCGGTGGTTGGGGCTGGCGCCCGCTGCCGGTCGCTACCTAGTGCTCGGACCGGCGTCGCTCAGCGTCCTGGGCTGGGAGCGGGAGCAGCCGGTGATCGAGCACTGGAACACGTAATCGGTGCGCCCGCCCGCCGCCGGTCAGAGCTGCGGCCCATCCGGCTTGCGCCCGGGTTCCCGGCGGATGCCCCCGGGTCCGCCCGGCACCCCGGTCGGGCGGCGGTCGGCGGGCCGCTCGGGTAGGAGCGACTCGGCCGGGAACATCTGGCGGGGACCGGACCACATCGCCGGGGGCGCGTTGAACCGGTAGGCGACGGCGAAGGCCACCGCCTCGTAGTTGACGCGCCAGCCCTGGAAGTGCACCCAGGCCTCATCGACGGGACGGGACGTGGCGAACCCGGCGGCCACCAACCGGTCCCGTGCGTCGTCGAACTGCGCCCGGGTGAGGACGAGGGGATCGTCGGGCTGCGGATCGGGGTCGTAGGGGATCCGGACGGCGCGGGCGATGTCCCGCAGGCACGTGAAGCCCATGCGGATGCAGAGCCTCGCCTCGATCGGGGCGCCCTCCGGATCGATCGCCAGGACCATGGCCCCCGCGCCCATCACGGCCAGCAGGCTCACGATCCACACCCACCAACTGGTGACGGATCAGCAGTTCTGGACCCCAGGCCGGGGCGCCGGCCTGGCTCTCGAGGAGGGTGACCAGGGTCTCGCGGCGGTTGTAGGCCGCATACAGCGTGGGGAGGTAGGCGATCTGCAGGGCGACCAGCACCATGCCCGTGCCTGCGGCGACGAACTCCACGACCCGCGATCCCTCGGTGTGGGACAGGGTGAAGCCGAGGGTGAACACGGACGAACCGGCCTCGGAGAACGCCACCGTGATCGGCTGGCTGCCGATGTCCCAGTTGACCAGGGTGAACCCGATGACAGCCATGGTCAGCCACGTGGTCACCAGCACGATCAGGGCGACGGGCTCGCTGAGGGCCAGCACGCGGTCCTTGGCGGTGAATGTGCGGGCCAGCATGGCCACCCGTCGGAACACGGCCTGGGTCGCCACCATAGGGTAGGTGAGCCAACTGCTGGCGGCCCGGGGGACGATCAGGACGGTCAGGACGCTGTAGGCATCGCCGAGCAGTACGGCGATGCCGGCCAGGAGGACGACGATGCGCAGCGGGGTCACAGGCGCATCGGGGTCACACGCGCGGTGCGGTCACAGGCGCGGTGCGGTCACAGGCGCAGGGCGGACAAGGGTGCAGTGGAGGACGGGTCAGACGACCGCGTCCGGCACGGCCGGGGCCCGGCCCTGGGCCCGGTCCACCATGTCCGCCAGGTTGAACGAATCGAGGTGGGTGCGCATGTGCTCGCCGACGTCCGCCCACACGGTCAACAGGACGCACTGGCCTTCGTGGTCACAGGCGCCGTTCTCGTGGGGGAGCCCGAAGTCCCCCGCCACGATGGGCCCGTCCACGGCCGATACGATCTGTGAGAGCGTGATCTCCCGTGGGGGACGGGCCAGGACGTAGCCGCCGCCGACGCCCCTCTTGGAGCGCACGAGGCCGGCGCCCTTCAGGGCCAACAGGATCTGCTCCAGGTAGGGCTGGGGGAGGCCGGTGCGCTCGGCGATGTCCCGGACCGCGGTGGGGGTACCGTCGCCTTCAAGGTCGGCGTGCAGCGCCAGCGACAGGAGGGCACGGCTGGCGTAGTCCCCGCGGGTGGATACCTTCACGAGCCCATGCTATTGCCTGCGCCCCTCACCGGGGGCCGTCTGCGCCGCCCCCGGTCCGGAGGCGGTCGCCAGGGGCCTCAGCGTCCGCCGAGCTTGCCGGCGGCGAGGTCCTCGGCCATGGCCCACCCGAACGTGACCAGCCTGCCGCCACCGGTGACGTCGACGGTCTCGAAGAATGCGAAGTACTCGGCAGCCGGGTCGGACTTGTGGCTGGCGAAGTCGAACCCACCCGCCTCGCATCCGTCGCCCACCACCACGAAGGTGCGATCGTCGATCCGACCGTCAGCCCCGAAGCGCTTGGCCAGGCGCCGGCCCCAGGCACGCTCCTCGCCCGTGGCCTTCTGGCTGGGGGCGGGGACGACGTCGGTCAGGCCGGCGAAGGCCTTGAACCCGTCGGGACCGAGGAGCCGAGTGCCGACGAGGACGTCCTCGTCGGGGAAGGCAAGGAGGGCGCGGCGGTACTTGTCGCCCATCATGGCCCGCAGCACGGTGTCGGATCGGGAGGTCCGGTCGACCGTGGCCAGCCCGATCAAGAGCGAGGGCGTGCCTCCGATCCGCTCCAGGGTGGAGAAGGAGTAGCCACGGAGCTTGGTGCCCTCGCGGGCCCGGGTGACGAGCACCCACTCCTCCCGCTGTTTCGACAGGAACCCGATGTCGAAGCGGGGCTCCCGTTCGGCGCACAGGTCGGCCATCTCGGCCAGCTCGGCGTCACTGATCGACGTGCAATCCTTGGTCTCCACCTGGATGGACATAAGTCGTTCCGTACTCCTCTATCTCCCTGCGACTGTCCCCCGCACCTGGCTGATCGTGGCTACCGGGACGTGCCGCCGCAGGGCTGGGGCGCCGTCACGGATCATCCACGCCAGGAGCCGTTCGACGATTTTACGGGATTTCGACGGCCGTGTCGTATCCGCCCCCGTGTGACGGCACCGCGACGCCCTGACCAGGGACGCAGCCCGGCCACTCCCGGCGGACCACCGGCGGACGGGTCCGGGCCATTTGACGGACTGTCAGGACTGGATGGCGTGTGGGCCGAGCAGCACCCGCAGCTCGCCCATGAGCCCACGGCTCGAGTCGACGTTGAATTCGGACGGCAGCCGGAGCACCTTGTCGCCCACGTGGAGGAGCACGGGGGAGTGGCCGGGGTGTTCGGACAGGAGCCGCTTGAGGTCGTCCACGGTGCGGTCGGTGAGCGTCCCGAGCGGCAGGGAGATCCGCAGGTCGCGCAGCCCGTCGGCCACCAGATCCGGGCGTTGGACCTCCATGGCCACGAGCTTCAGGCGCTCGTCACGCATGTCGAGCCTGGCCTTCACCACCACGATGGCGTCGTCGTCGAGGAGCGCTCCGTAGTCGGCCATCGTCTTCGGGAACACGAACGTCTCGATCGAGGCGTTGAGGTCCTCCAGCACGAAGGTGGCCATGAGGTCGCCCTTCTTGGTGTAGCGACGCTGGAGCTCGGTGATCACTCCGCCGACGACCTTGACCCCACCGCCGTCGTAGCCGGAGGCGGCCATGGCGTCCGGGTCGTAGTCACGGAGTTCGGCCAGGCTGCAGTCGGTGAGGCGGGACAGCGAGCCCTCGAGGCCCATGAGCGGGTGGTCGCTGATGTAGAGGCCGAGCATCTCCTTCTCGAAGGCGAGGCGGAGCGACTTGTCGAACTCCGTGTCCGGGATGGGGATGCGGGTGTCGGCGAAGCCGGTGGTCTGGCCGTCGGCCGGCTCCTCCAGCGTGGCGAAGAGCGACATCACCCCGGCGTCGTGCTCGCGCCGCCGCTCGAGCGTCCGGTCGACGATCTCCTCGAAGGTGAGGAACAGGCCCTGGCGGGCATGTCCCATCGAATCGAAGGCCCCGGCCTTGATGAGTGACTCGATGGTCCGCTTGTTGAGCACCTGGGGGTCGACCCGCTGGCAGAAGTCGTAGAAGTCGGCAAAGGGTCCGCCCGCCTCACGTTCGGCGACGATGAGAGCGACGAGGGCCTCGCCCACGTTGCGCACCGCGGCCAGGCCGAAGGTGATGGCCCCGGGGCTGTCACCCGACGTCCCGATGGCGCCCTCGCCGGCCGTGAAGTCCGGCGTGAACTCGGCCAGCGAGCGGTTGACGTCGGGGACGAGCACCTCGATCCCGAGCGAGCGGCACTCACCGAGGTAGATGGCCGTCTTGTCCTTGTTGTCCTTGACCGAGGTGAGGAGGCTGGCCAGGTACTCGACGGGGTAGTGCGCCTTGAGCCACGCCGTCTGGTAGGCGATGAAGCCGTAACCGTAGGAGTGCGACTTGTTGAAGGCGTAGTCGGCGAACGGTTCGATGATGTCGAACAGCGCCGTGCCGAGCTCCTCGCCGTAGCCCTCGGTCACGCAGCCGGCGACGAACTTCTCGCGCTCGGCCTGGATGAGGGCACGGATCTTCTTGCCGCACGCCTTGCGCAGGTTGTCCGCCTCGGCCAGCGTGTAGCCGGCGAACTTCTGGGCGACCCTCATGACCGACTCCTGGTAGATCATCAGGCCGTAGGTGTCGGCCAGGATCGCCTCGAGGTCGGGATGGGCGTAGGTGACGGGCTGCCGGCCGTTCTTCCGGTCGGCGTAGTCACGGTGCATGTTGGCCGCCATCGGGCCCGGCCGGTACAAGGCGACGAGTGCGGCCACGTCGTCGAACGTCGTCGGGGCGAGTGAGCGCATGAGCGATCGCATGGGGCCGCCCTCGAGCTGGAACACGCCCATCGAGTCGCCCCGGCGCAGCATGGCGAACGTCGGCTCGTCGTCCAGGGGGATGTTGTCGATGTCCGGGCGGCTTCCGGTCGAGATCTCGATGAGATCCAGAGCCCGCTCGATCACCGACAGGTTCCGGAGCCCGAGGAAGTCCATCTTCAGGAGCCCGAGGTCCTCGACACCGTGCATCTCGTACTGGGTGACGATGGGGGCGTCGTCCGGATTCGCGCTGTCCGGCTTGCGCTGGATCGGGACGTACTCGGTGAGCGGCTGGTCGGTGATCACGACGGCGGCGGCGTGGATGCCGTCGCCCCTGCGGAGGCCCTCGAGCCCCTTCGCCACATCGATGACTCGCTTGGCCTCGGGGTCGGTCTCGTACATGGTCCGCAACTCGCCGGCGAGTGCGAAGCCCTCCTCGAATCCCTCGGTCTTGGCCAGGCAGGCGGCCAAGGGGGTGTCGCGGCCCATGAGGAGGGGAGGCATGGCCTTGGCGATCTTGTCGCCCACGATGTAGGGCAGTCCGAGCACGCGTGACGTGTCGCGCACCGCAGCCCGGGCCTTGATGGTCGAGAACGTGACGATCTGTGCGACGTGGTCGGAGCCGTACCGGTCGGCGGCGTACCTGATCATGTCGCCGCGGTAGCGCTCGTCGAAGTCCATGTCGATGTCGGGCATCTGGATGCGGCCCGGATTGAGGAAGCGTTCGAAGAGCAGGTCGTACTTGATCGGGTCGAGGTCGACGATCTGGAGGCAGTAGGCCACACAGCAGCCCGCCGCCGAGCCTCGGCCGGGCCCTACCCGGATGCGCTGGGAGCGGGCGAAGCGGATCAGGTCCCACACGACGAGGAAGTAGGCGCTGAACCCCATGTTGGCGATCACGTCGAGCTCGTAGTCGAGGCGCTCCATCACCTCGGCCGGGATCGGCATGCCGTAGCGTTCCTTCGCCCCCTCGATGCTGAGGTGGCGAAGGTAGGCGGCGGCGCGCACCTCGTAGGTGTCGCCGACGAACTCGTCGGGAACGGGGAACTGGGGGAGGGACGGCTTCCCGAATTCGATCTCGACCGAGGCCCGTTCGGCGATGAGCAGTGTGTTGTCGCAGGCCTCGGGAAGTTCCCGGAAGAGATGGCGCATCTCTGCGGCCGACTTGAGGTAGTGCTCCTCGCCCTCGAACTTGAACCGCTTCGGATCGTCGATCAGGGCACCGGTCTGCACGCACAGGAGAGCGTCGTGGGCGACGTGGTCCTCACGGTGGGTGTAGTGGCTGTCGTTCGTGGCGAGCAGCGGGGCCCCGATGCGCTGGGCGATCTCCACGAGGGCCGGGTTGGTCTTGTGCTGCTCGGGCAGACCGTGGTCCTGGACCTCGACGAAGAGGTTGCCCTTGCCGAAGATGTCCTGGAGGCGCCCGGCCAGCGTCTCGGCCTTGACCTGGTCGTCGGCCAGCAGGGCCTGGAGGACGACGCCGCCCAGGCACCCGGTGGTGGCGATGAGGCCCTTGGCATGGCGCTCGAGCAGCTCCCAGTCGAGGCGGGGCTTGTAGTAATAACCCTCGAGGTAGGCGGCCGAGGAGAGCTTGAGGAGGTTCCGGTAGCCCTCGTTCGACTCGGCCAGCAGGGTCAGGTGGTAGTAGAGCTTCTCGCCCCCGCCGGTGTCGCCGCCGGTGTCGTCGACCTTGCCGCGCCGGACGGGCCGTTCGTGGCGCGACTCGGCGGCCATGTAGGCCTCGGTGCCGATGACGGGATTGATGCCGGCGGCGCGGCAGGCCGCGTAGAAGTCGAGGACGCCGTACATGTTGCCGTGATCGGTGATCCCGAGGGCAGGCTGCCCGTCGGCCACCGCCGCCTCCACCAGGTCCTTGACCCGTGCCGCCCCGTCCAGCATCGAGAACTCGGTGTGGGTGTGCAGGTGGGTGAAGGACCGTTCTGCCAACGTCTCTGCGTGCCTTCCTCGGATCGGTCGCCAGCGCCCGTGGACGATGCCCCGTGGGGCTGTCCACAGGCTGTGGACGAGTTACAGCGGTGTGATTCCGACGATAGCGCGACCCGACCCCGCGGATCGGTGTGCCCCGTTGACCAGGGCCGGGGCCCGGCCCCGGCCCCCGGGGCGGGACGGAGGATGCCGGTCGCCGGCCCGGGGACGGCCACGTCCGAGGTGCCGACGGGGGTCCCAGACGGCCGAGGGATCGGCACTAGAGCTCGCGGACCACGCGCGGCTGGCGTCCCGACGGCGACCACGCCGGCGGGCAGGTCGCGGCTGACGACGGCCCCGGCGCCGACGACGGTGTCGTCGCCGATGGTCACGCCGGGCAGCACGATCACCCCACCGCCGAGCCACACGTTGTCGCCGAGGGTGATGGGGGCCGCCCGCTCCCACCTGTCGCGCCGCGGTCCGGGCTCGAGCGGGTGGATGGGCGTCAGTAGCTGCACGTTGGGTCCGATCTGGCAGTCGGCGCCGACAGTGACCGGGGCGACGTCCAGGGCCACCAGGCCGAAGTTGACGAAGGTGCGGTCGCCGAGGGAGAGGTGGAACCCGAAGTCGCAGTAGAGCGGCCCCCGGACCTCGACGCCCTCGCCGACCGATCCGAGGAGCCGGTGGAGCACGGCATCGCGCCCGGGTCGATCGGCCGACGGCAGGGTGTTGAACGCCTCCATGAGCCGGCGGGCCTCGGCCTGCTCGGCCACGATGCGCGGGTCGTCGGCCAGATAGAGCTCACCGGCCACCATCCGCTCGTAGTTCGTCCTCGGGTCCCCCGCAGCGGGGTCGTCAGCCCTCTCCCCGGTCATGGGTCCTTCCGTCCGTCGACAGGGTGCATCGTAGGATGGGTCGATGTCCACGGCCCAGCCACCTGCCTTCCGCGGTCCCTGGTCCCCGGACGAGGTGGCCGAGTTCCTGCGCTCGTCGGTGATCCCCGTGCGACTCGGTGTGGACGCCGGTCCCGGTGGCCCGCTGGTGCTGTCGGTGTGGTTCCTGCCCGACGGCACCGACCTGGTCGGGGCCACCCGCCCGACGTCGACCCTCGTGCGCTGCCTCGGGCGCCGGCCGGAGTGCGGGTTCGAGGTCGCCGCCGACGCACCTCCCTACTGCGGCGTCCGGGGCCGGGCCCGGGTGGAGCTGGACCGGACCGCCGGGGCTGCGACCCTCGACCGCCTCCTGGTCCGCTACCTGGGCGGTGTGGACAGCCCGATCGGTGTCCGCCTGCGAGCGCGTGCACACGACGAGGTCTGCTTCCGGCTCCGACCGGTGTCGCTCATCAGCTGGGACTACCGCGACCGGATGTCGGCGGGTGCGGCGGTGACGGGCGGGCGCTGAGCCCAGTCCCGCGGATGGGCACGTCCCACCCGTCGCCACCGGATGCCGGGCGCCGGAAGTGTAAATAGCCGTCGACGAATTCAGTCGCAAGAGCCAAATGACTGCGGGCACCGATCGCCAAATGGCGCTACGGTCGGACGAGCTTGACCGACTGGGGTGCGACGGGTACCCGGTGTGGGCGGACAACGGGAGGACGCCATGGCCTACGACTACGTGATCGTCGGTGCCGGCTCGGCGGGCTGTGTGCTCGCCGACCGGCTCAGCGAGGACCCCGGGACCTCGGTCCTCCTCATCGAGGCAGGTGGTCCGGACACCAGCGACTTCATCCACATGCCGCTCGGCTACAGCGCCCTGTTCCGCTCCGACAAGGACTGGGACTACATGACCGGGTTCGAGCCGCAGTGCAACAACCGGCGGGTCTACCTTCCGCGGGGCCGCGTGCTCGGCGGGTCGTCGTCGCTCAACATGATGGTGTACATGCGGGGAAACCGCATCGACTACGACGAATGGCGTGACCTCGGCTGCGACGGCTGGGGCTGGTCCGACCTCCTCCCGTACTTCAAGCGGTCCGAGGACAACGAGCGCGGCGCCGACGAGTTCCACGGCGCGGGTGGACCCCTGCGGGTGAGCGAGGGCCGGTCCCGCAACCCCGTCGCCGCCGCCTTCGTCGAGTCGGGACGGGCGTACGGCCTTGCGGTCAACGACGACTTCAACGGCGAGAGCCAGGACGGCATCGGCTGGTACCAGGTCACCCAGCGCGACGGGCTGCGGGGCAGTACGGCGGCCACCTACCTGCGCGAGGCCGAGGCCCGGGCGAACCTGGAGGTGGTCACCCACGTCCAGGTGCTGAAGGTGCTCTTCGACGGCACCCGCGCCGTCGGCGTCCAGGCGGTTCGCGACGGTGCGCCGGTGGAGTACCGGTCGGACGGGGAGGTGGTCCTGTGCGCCGGCGGCTACAACTCGCCCCAACTCCTGATGCTGTCGGGCATCGGCCGAGGCGGCGAGCTGGCGGCACTGCAGATCGCCCCGGTCGCCGAGGTGCCCGGTGTGGGTCTGAACCTCCAGGACCATCCGATCGCCGGGGTCAGCTACCTGTCGGAGCGCCGGGACAGCCTGTTCGGTGCCATGACCGAGGCGAACCTGGCCCGGTTCGTCACCGAGGGCCAGGGCCCGCTCACCTCGAACGGGGTGGAGGCCGGCGGGTTCCTCCGGACCCGGGCCGACCTGGATGCGCCCGACATCCAGGTGCACTTCATCCCGGCCATGTTCCAAGAGGAGGGCCTGGTGCCGGGGAGCGGCCATGGATTCACCATGGGCGGAAACGTCACCAAGGCGGTCAGCCGCGGGTACGTCGCCGTGGTCTCGCCCGATCCGACGGCCAAACCGCACATCGTGCACAACTACTACTCGGACCCTGGCGACATGCGCTCACAGGTGGCGGGTCTGCGCATGTGCATGGACATCGCCCACACGTCCCCGTTGGTCGAGTGGATCAGCACGCCCTTCCTGGAGCCGGCGTCTGATTCGGACGCCGACCTCGAGGCCTACGTGCGGGCCAATGCCCAGACCACGTACCACCCGGTCGGCACCTGCAAGATGGGTGTGGACGACCTCGCCGTCGTCGATCCCGAGTTGCGTGTCCACGGGGTCGAGGGCCTGAGGGTGGTCGACGCCAGCGTGATGCCGACGATCCCGAGGGGCAACACCAACGCCCCGACGATCGCCGTTGCGGAAAAGGCCGCCGACATCCTGCGGGGCCGTGCGCCGTTGTCGATAGAGACCATGGTGGGCACCGGCAGCTGACCAACGGAACGTCCAGAGGGAGATCGCAGGTGGATCGGTAGGGTCTGGCCGTGGCGGATCACCGGGAGCGGGTGCTGGGCGACCTCGACGCAGTGGACGACGCCATCGGTGACCTCCTCGACGCGCTGGGACGCTACCGCGCCAGCCGTCACAACACGCGGAGCGTCGTGGACGGTGGGGGCCCGGTCGAGGACGCGTTCATCGACGCATACGAGTCGAGTGTCCGGAGCACGGTCAGCGACGCGCTGACCACGTTCGAGCGGGTCCGCTACCGATCACGACGCTCGCTCATCGCGCTCGAGTCAGGACGAGGGACTGCCCAAGGAGCGTCTCAACGAGCTGCTGGACATCTCCCGTCAGCTGGCGAACCGGTGGGTCAAGGAGTCCCGCTCGCTGAACGGTGGGGACTCCGGGCCCGACGGTCCCGCCGGAGGCACGCCCTAGGACGGAAGGGAGGGTTCGCCCTGCGTCCTCAGGCGCTGCGGCACCGGCCGCACCGGCTGCACCCGTCGCCCGCTACAGGTAGGTGCCGGGCCGCCCGTCGGTCGGTCCGGCACCGCCACCTGTGAGGGAGCGTTGGCGCATCTCGTCCAGCTGGGCCCGGGCCGCCACCTGTTGGGCCACCAGTGTGGCCTGGATGCCGTGGAAGAGTCCTTCGAGCCAGCCGACGAGCTGTGCGTGGGCAATTCGCAGCTCGGCGTCGGACGGGGTGTCGCTGTCGAAGGGGATGGAGACCCGGTCGAGCTCGGCGGCCAGATCGGGCGAGAGCCCGTCGGCCAGCTCGCGGATCGACTGTTCGTAGATCTCCCGCAGCCGGCCGCGGCTGGCCTCGTCGAGCGGGGCCTGGCGGACCTCCTCCAGGAGTTGCTTGACCATCGAGCCGATCCGGAGCAGCTTGGCCGGCTGCTCGATCGACTCGACGTGCTCCTCGGGCTCGCCGTCCTCGGAGCCGTCGCCGTCGGCCGCCGGGCTGTCGGCGGCTACCGGGTCGAGGACCTCGGGCCGGAGCGCGTCCGTCGGGGAGGGGGTGGAGGCCACCGGGGTGTCGTCGATCACAGTCGTTCTCCTCCGAGTGCCACGAGGGGCACCAGCATCTCGTCGATGGTGAGGGAGCCGTGGCGGCAGGCCAGGCGATTCTCACCGGGGTCGGCAGGGTCCATGAACGCGATGGGTTCGAACGGAATCAGGGCGACGTCGCCGAGCCGGTCGGCGAACCCGTCGGACAGCGGCCCGCCGAACCATCCGTCGTCTACGAGCTCCTCCCGTGTCCGGACCCAGGTGGAGGAGCCGTAACGCTCCGCCAGGAGCTCGACCAGGTCGGGCGCGGCCCCGGGCTGGGCGTGCACCCAGCGGAACCGTCCCTCCCCGGACAGGAAGCGGACCATCGCCATCGCCTCGCGCCCGAGCATCTCGACCCGATTGCCCACGTCGATCTGGCCGTGGTCCGCGGTCACCAGCAGCACGGCACCCGGCGGGAGAGCAGAGGCCACGTCCCCGACGATCCGGTCGACGGCGACGAGCTCGGCGTCATAGTGGTCGCCCAGGCCGTAGGCGTGGGCGACCTTGTCGATCCCGTCGTAGTAGGCGTAGACGAACGGTGCGCCCTCGTGCAGCCGCCGGGTCACCTCGAGCGCGAGCGAGGACGGGACCCGGTAGTCGAACAGCGGTGAGTCGCCCAGATGTGCGGCGGTGAAACCGGTGCCACCGAAGTCGACCTTGGACACGACCGGGACCGGTCCACGCGCCCCCGGGAAGGGGGCGATGGGCTGGAAGGTCCGCACCGGCACACTGCGCCGGGCATCGGTGTCGGTCCCGAGGGTCCACCGGAGCATGTTGAGGATCCGGTCGCCGTCGGCCAGCCGGTACCCGAGGATGCCGTGCTCGGCCGGTGGGCGCCCCGTGGTGATCGACGTGAGGGCAGCCGCCGTGGTGGTGGGTG
This sequence comes from uncultured Acidimicrobiales bacterium, assembly GCA_963841925.1. Lineage (GTDB taxonomy): Bacteria > Actinomycetota > Acidimicrobiia > Acidimicrobiales > RAAP-2 > Bog-756. The sequence continues at coordinate 93,837 of CAWJER010000001.1, read as the reverse complement.
CGATCGAGGTGATGGCCCGGTCGATTCCGGCTGCTGCCGACAGTGTGGGGGCGCAAGCGCGGCCGCGCCCGCGCAGCTGGGCCCAGCCCAGGCCGTCGATGACCAGCAGCACCACCTGACGGGCGTGCTCGGCGGCCTCGGGCAGCCAGTCGAGCCCGTCGGCGGGGGCGCCGAGCCCCCCGAGGACGCGGGGCACCACGTTGGCGATGCACGCACCCCGATAGTCGGGCAGTACCGGCTCGACGTCGCCCGGGACGGGAGTGGTCCCGGTCGTTCGGGTGGCGGCTGCGCGCTCGGTCATGACCACCGACTGTAGGCGAGGCGGAACGGCCGTCGGATCCCGTCACCGCCGGCGTACGTGCCGCTGGCGCCGGGCGACGGGGGGCTCAGCTTCGGGGAAGGAGGGCGCGGACGGTCTTGTAGCAGTGACCGTCGCGAGGCGTGCTCACGGCCGCCACCAGGTAGTGGGGCTTGAAGCCGAGGGCGGAGGCCAGGTCCTTGCCCTGGAGCCGGTCGCGTCGGGCCACGTCGAGGGCGCGCTCGAGCTGCGGGTCCTCGACGGGGAGCCAGTTGTCGCTGCGCCCCCAGCCGAAGCGGACCCATGCCGAGCGGTCGCCTATCCGGCGGAACAGGACGGGCCCCTTGGTCGGCTCGATGAGGGCCAACGAAGGTCGGAAGCCCTTGAACTCCCAGTACGGGGCGGACGCCCCCGGGAACCCGAGGACGTGCTCCTCGACCGGGGCGGCGAGTTGGTGGAGGAGGTGGCGGACCCTGCGGCCGTGGAGCGTGCCGAGGTGCCGTGGGAGCCCGGTGGCGGTGACGGCCTCGGGCTGGGCCAGGTCGTCGCGCTCGGGTTCCTCGGCCAGCAGGGTCTCGACGACGTCGAACGGGGCGAGGTCGGGCCCGTGCTCGGCCGGCCAGTCGACCCGGACCCGGACCAGGGCGCCCGAGGCCAGGTCGACCCCCGTGGTGTCCTCCTCGTGGCAGGCCAGGACCAGCAGGGTGAGGGACGTTCCTCCCTCGACGGCGATCTGGTCGCGGTGCTTGACGGACCGGGCGACATCACGTGCCGTCCCGCTGCGCGGGGTCCGTGCGGAGTGGGTGGCCATCACGTGGCCCTGTCTATCAGGTCGCCTCGGCGAGCTGACCGGCCAGGGTGCCGGCGTCGGCGGCCGGTACCCGGCAGGCGAAGTCACGACAGACGTAGGCGAGGTCCGGGGCCCTACCCGTCCACAGCGGGGACCCCGTCGGCTCGCCCCAGGCCAGCACGGCGTCGGGCCGCCACGCCCGCCGGAACTCGGCGAGCAGATCGGTCCGGTCGCCGGTGACCACCACCTCGGTGCACCCCCGTCCCACCAGGTCGGCGGTCAGCACCGTGTGGGCGAAGGCGGTCGGGTGGCGGAGCAGGAGTTCGCCGAGTAGGTCCACGACCCGGCGGGCGTGGGCCGTGTAGCCCGTCTCGCCGGTGAGGGCGCCGAGCCGCGCCAGGGCGAGAGCGGCGACGGCGTTGGCCGACGGGGTCGCCCCGTCGAACACGTCCTTGGTCCGCACGATCAACCGCTTCGGCGTCCGCCGCGGTGGTGAAGAATCCGCCGCCGGAGCTGTCGGCGAACCGGTCGATCAGGGCGTCGGCGGTGGCGGTGGCCCGGTTCAGCCACACCGCCTCGCCGGTCAGCTCGGCGAGCCGGGTGAAGCAGTCGACCAGCCATGCATGGTCGGCGGCATAGGCGAGGTGCCGGGCCCCCCCGTCGCGCTGCCAGCTGCGGAGCCACCGACCTCCCGTGTCGATCATCCGCGCGACAGAGAACTCCGCGATCCCGACGGCGGCGGTGGCCCAGGCCGTCGATCCGGTCGCGGCTGCGGCCTCGGCCAGTGCCGAGGCGTACATGGCGTTCCACTCGGTGAGGACCTTGTCGTCGAGTCCGGGCCGGACGCGGCCCGACCGGGCGGCGAGGAGGCGCCTTCGCCCGACCTCCACGTCCGCGGACCCGTACAACGGCGCGCCGACCGGCCGGCGCAGGATCGTGGTCCCCTCGAAGTTCCCGCCTGGCGTGACGTCGAACCAGGAGGTGACGGCATCGACCACCCCGGGGTCGTCGACGCCGACAGCCTCGGCGACGAGTCCGGGGGTCCAGACGTAGAATTTCCCCTCCACCCCCTCGGAGTCGGCGTCCTCGGCGGAGTACACCCCTCCTTCGGGGGCGGTCAGGTCACGGGCAACGTAGGTGACGATCCCGTCCATGACCTCCCGGTACCGGGGATCGCCGGTCACCTGCCAGCCGTGGAGGAAGGCGCGGAGCAGGCCCGCCTGGTCGTAGAGCATCTTCTCGAAGTGGGGGACCAGCCACTCGGCGTCGGTTGCGTAGCGGGCGAAGCCGCCGCCGAGGTGGTCGTGGATGCCCCCGGCGGCCATGGCGTCGAGGGTGCGCACGGCCATGGCCTCGGCCGCAGCCCCACCCTCGGTGCCACGGGCCCGCAGCGCCTGGCGCAGGGCGACGTCGACCAGCGTCGGCTGGGGGAACTTGGGCGCGCCACCGAATCCGCCCCACTCGGGGTCGAACCGCGCCGGCCAGCTCGGCGACGGCCGGCGTCAGGAGGTCGGGAGGTGCGCCGGCCGAACTGTCGAACAGTGAGGGTGTGCCGGGACGGGACTCGATGACCGACCGCGAGGCGATGGCCGTGGCCAGCTCGTCGGCCTGCTGCTCCATCTCGTCCCGCCGGTTGTCCCAGATGTCGCAGAGGGCCTGGAGCACGGTGGTGAACGAGGGTCGGCCGGGAGCTCGCGTCGGCGGGAAGTAGGTTCCGCCGAAGAAGGGTCGGCGGTCCGGGGTGAGGAAGACGCTCATGGGCCAGCCGCCGGACCCGGTCATCGCCTGGACCGCCTCCATGTACACGGCGTCGACGTCGGGTCGTTCCTCGCGGTCGACCTTGACGCTGACGAACCGAGCGTTGAGGAGTTCCGCCACCGCCGGGTCCTCGAAGGACTCGTGGGCCATGACGTGGCACCAGTGGCAGGCCGAGTAGCCGACCGACAGGAAGATCGGCCTGTCACCGGCCGCAGCCCGGGCGAAGGCGTCCTCTCCCCAGGGGTACCAGTCGACCGGGATTGCCGGCGTGCTGGCGGAGGTAGGGGCTCGTTTCCGTACCGAGGCGGTTGGCGTCCACCGGTCCAGGGTACCGACCCGGGCTGGGTACGCCACGGGTCGGGTCGACCCACCGGGGCATCCGTGGTCGGTGGGGTCCGCCGATAGGGTGGTCCGCCATGGAACTGCGACTCGACGGCAGGACGGCACTGGTCACGGGGGGCTCACGGGGGATCGGCCGGGCCATCGCCCGCGCCTTCTGTCGACGCGGGCGCGTCGGTCATGCTCTCCTCCCGCCGGTCCGACGGGCTCACCGAGTCGGCGGCGGCCATCGAGGCCACGCGGACCGAGGGCCGGGCGAGGTGGCGTGGACGGTCGCCAACGCCGGGGACCCGGAGCAGGCCGAGTCGTGCGCCGCCGCCACCGTCGACCGCTTCGGCGGGTCGACGTCCTGGTCAACAACGCGGCGACCAACCCCTACTACGGTCCGATCATCGAGATCGACCGGGGCCGGGCCGACAAGACCGTCCGGGTCAACCAGTCCGGCTACCTGGAGTGGACCCAGGCGGTATGGCGGGCCGGGATGTCCGACCACGGGGGAACGGTGCTCAACATCGCCTCGATCGGCGGGCTCACGGTCGAAGGTGGGATCGGCTGGTACAACGTGACCAAGGCGGCGGTGATCCACCTCACCAGCCAGCTCGCCGGCGAATTGGGCCCGAAGGTCCGGGTCAACGCCATCGCCCCCGGCCTGGTGAAGACCCAGTTGGCCCAGGCCCTGTGGGAGGCGGGCGAGGAGAAGATCAGCGCACGTCTGCCGACCCGCCGTCTCGGTGAGCCCGAGGACATCGCCAATGCCGCGCTGTTCCTGTGCTCGGACGCCGCCTCGTGGATCACCGGGGAGACCCTCGTGGTCGACGGCGGCTCGCTGTGCATCGCCAGCGGGTCCCTGTCGTAGGGCCGACGGTTCAGGACAGGTCGGCACGGCGCACCTTGCCGCTCGCCGTCCGGGGGAGAACGTCGACGACGACGACCTCGCGCGGCCCGGCCCACGGCGCGATCCGGTCGGCGACGAGTTCCCGGAGCTCTGCGGCTCCGGGCCGTTGGCGCCGCCCGGCACCAGCACGACCCAGGCCACCACCCGCTCGCCCCACTCGGGGTCGGGGCGCTTCCACACCGCCACCTCGGCGATGTCCGGGTGCCCGGCCAGGACGGCCTCGACGGGTACCGGCCACACCTTCTCGGCACCGGTGACGATCACCTCGGCCATCCGGCCGAGCACCGTGAGGGTCCCGTCGCCCCCGAGCCGTCCGCCGTCGCCGGTGGGCAGCCACCCGTCCGGCCGTCCGCGGATCGCTGCCGTCCCGGTAGGCCCGCAGCAGCATGGGACCGCGGACCAGGATCTCGCCCTCCGCCCCGACCCGGCCGTCGCCGATGCGGACCTCGACGCCAGCGAGGGGGAGCCCGTCGTAGACGCACCCCCGAACCGGTCTCGGTCATGCCGTACGTGGTGACGACGTTGGCCGGCAGCGCCGTCGGGGGTGCCGCGCCCCCGAGCAGGACGGCCCGGTACCCGGATGCGTCGCATCCGGCAAGGGCCGTGGCCACCAGCGAGACCAGGGTCGCCCCCCGGCGGGCCTCGTCCTCGACGGCAGCGGCGTCGAAGCCGGGCAGGACCGTGCACGGCGTCCCGGTCAGCAGTGACCGGGTGACGACCGACAGGCCTCCGATGTGGGCGAGGGGCAGGCAGGCCACCCACCGGTCGCGCGCCGGGATCGACCCCGAGGCCCGCCGAGGTCACGATGGCCGAGGCGGACACCGACGCGAGGGTGTGGACGACGCCCTTGGGCTCGCCGGTCGTGCCGCTGGTGGCCACCACCAAGGCGTCACCCGGCTCCGTCGGCACGCCACCCCGCAGCGTCGGCACCCCGTCCGTCGAGACGACCATGGACGGGCGCAGGGTGTCGAGCAGACGGTCCACGGCCGGCGCCGGCAGACGGGTATCCACCGGCAGCACGGCGTCCCCGGAGTCCCATGCCGCCCGCAGGGCGTCGACGAAGCCGGGGCCGGCCGGGAGATCGAGTGCCACCAGCTCACCCATGCGGGTAGCCTAGGCGACCGTACGAGCGGCGACTCTAGGAGTGAATGGTCGAATGGTTGCAGGCGAGCACGGGCACGTGGACGGGGACGGGGGCGCACGGATGGAGGGACCGCAGGAGCGGACGGTCATCACCGGCCCGCCGGTCGACCCGGTCGACCGGTTCCGGGACCTCCCGCTGCCGAACTGGGAGCCCCGTGGGCAGTACCGGGACATCCGCATGGACGTCGCCGAGGGCATCGCCAAGCTCACCATCTGCCGCCCCGAGGTCCGCAACGCCTTCCGGCCCCAGACGCTGTTCGAACTGAGCGACGCCTTCAACGGGGCCCGCGACGACCCGTCCGTCGGCGTCGTCGTCCTGACCGGCCAGGGGCCCGATGCGTTCTGCTCGGGCGGTGACCAGAAGATCCGGGGCGACGACGGCTACATCGGCGACGACGCCGTGGCCGAGCAGGGGATCGGCCGCCTCAACGTGCTGGACCTCCAGATCCAGATCCGGCGGCTCCCCAAGCCGGTGGTGGCCATGGTGGCCGGCTACGCCATCGGTGGCGGCCACATCCTCCATCTGGTGTGCGACCTCACCGTGGCCGCCGACAACGCCCGCTTCGGACAGACCGGGCCGAAGGTCGGCAGCTTCGACGGCGGCTACGGGGCCAGCCTCCTCGCCCGCTCCATCGGGCTGAAGCGGGCCAAGGAGGTCTGGTTCCTCTGCCGTCAGTACGACGCGGCCACCGCCAAGTCGTGGGGCCTCGTGAACGAGGTGGTTGCCGCTGGCCGACCTCGAGGCCGAGACGGTGGCGTGGTGCCGCCAGATGCTGTCGCTGTCGCCACTGGCCCTGCGCATGCTGAAGGGCGGGCTGCACGCGGCCGACGACGGGCTCGCCGGACTGCAGCAGTTCGCCGGGGACGCCACGATGCTCTTCTACATGAGCGAGGAGGGCCAGGAGGGCCGCAACGCCTTCCAGGAGCACCGGCCGCCCGACTTCGGCCGATTCCCCCGCCGCCCGTGACCGGGCCTGGGCCGGGCGGTCCTGCGCCGTTCCCCGGGCCCGTCCGGAAGTGGTGGTTGGGGGCCCGGCCGCGGACGCTTCCGGCCGCAGTGGTGCCGGTCGCTGGTGGGGACGGCCGCCGCGCCACCGCTGGAACCTGCCGGACCTGCCGTCGGCGGCAGCCCTGACGGCGGGAGCGTTGGTGGTCCACGTTCCCAGCGTGGACACGTGGTGGTGTGCGCTGGGCGCCCTCGTCGTGGCCCTCGCCGTCCAGATCGGCACCAACTACGCCAACGACTACTCGGACGGCGTCCGTGGGACCGACGACGCCCGCGTCGGCCCGGTGCGGCTGACCGCCACCGGCCTGGCCTCGCCCGGAGCCGTCAAGCGGGCCGCCCTCCTCTCCTTCGGGGTGGCGGGACTGGTCGGCCTCTGGCTGGCGTGGGTGACCTCGTGGTGGGTCCTGCCGGTCGGTGCCGCCTGCCTGCTGGCCGGCTGGTTCTACACCGGTGGGCCCCGCCCCTACGGCTACGCCGGGTTGGGGGAGGTGTTCGTCTTCGTCTTCTTCGGCCTGGTGGCGACGGTCGGGACCTACTACGTGCAGACGCTGCGCCTCGACGTCTGGCAGGTCTGGGTGGCTGCCGCCATGGTCGGGCTGCTGGCGACGGCGCTCCTGTTGGCCAACAACCTCCGGGACATCGCCACCGACAGCGACTCCGGTAAGCGCACCCTGGCCGTGCGGGTCGGGCGGCGGGCTGGGGGCTGGTGCTATGCGGCGTGCGTGGGACTGCCGTTCGCCGGTGTCGCCGTGTGGGGTGTCCTGGCTACCGGTGGGGTGCTCCGGGCCGACCGTCCGGTCGTGCTGTTCCTGCCGCTGCTCGCCGCGCCGCTTGCCGTGGCGCCGGCCAGGACCGCACTGGGCGACGCCGAGGGCCGTGCACTGCTCCCGGTCCTGGCGGCGACCGGCCGGTTGCAACTGGCGTTCGGCGGCCTCCTGGCCGTGGCCCTGTGGGCCACGCTTCCCGGGACCTTCGGACTCCTCGGGGCTGGGATCTGACGATGTCAACCAGGAGCGGGGCCGGCCAGGAACGACCGCACCACGGTGGCCACGGCCACGGGGTGCTGGAGGTGGGGCGCGTGGTCGGCGTCGTCGACGACCACGTGGGTCACCGGTCCACCCAGCGACTTCGCCAGCCGGCGGCCGAGTCCGGTGAACTTGGCGTCCCGGTCACCGGTCACGACGAGCACCGGCACCTTCAGCGTGGCCAGGCGGGTCCACAACGGCTCCTGCGTCCCGGTGCCGGCGAGGCGGAGGCTCGAGGCCAGTCCGGCCGCGGTGTTGGTGCACCGCTCCTCGACGGCGTTGGCCCACGCCGGCACCGTACCGAACATGGGGTTGGCCACCCAGCGCGACACGAACTGGAGCACGGTGTCGCTGGGTACGGTGCCGTCGGACGGGTCGAGCCGGTTGGCGAGCGCCTCGTCGGATCGTCGGCGTGCGGCCCGTTCGGTGTCGTCGTCGATTCCGGCCGTGCCCGACACGAGGACGAGCCGGGCCACCAGGTCGGGGTGGTCGAGGGCCAGGCGGAGGCAGAAGCGGGCGCCCATCGAGTACCCGAGGTAGTCGGCGGCGTCCCGCCACGGAGCCGAGGAGGGCGGCTCCCGAGGCGAGGTCGGCCACCACCTCCGACGAGCCGCCGTGGCCGGGCAGGTCCACGGCCACCACGGTGTGGTCGCTCGCCAATTCGGCGTCGAGCCCGCCCCAGATGCGGTGGGTCTGGGTGAAGCCGTGGGCCAGCACCAGCGGTGGCCCGTCGCCGGAGCGCCCGGCGGCGAGCGCGATCGACCGGGAACGGTCGTGGCCCGGGGTGCGGGGGTCGGAGCGGGGCATAGGTGGTTGCGGTGAGCGTACCGACCGGCACGGCCACCCCCGGCGATGGCGACCGTCAGGCGGCGTTTGCGGCGACACTCGTGGACGAGTGGGTGCGGGCCGGGGTCACCCACGCCGTGGTGTGCCCCGGGTCGCGTTCCACGCCCCTGGCCCTGGCGCTGGCCGCCGAACCGCGGCTCGATGGTGCACATCCGCCTGGACGAGCGATCGGCCGGGTTCACCGCACTCGGCATCGGGCTGGCCAGCGGCCGGCCGGCCGTCGTCGTGGTGACCAGCGGCACCGCTGCCGCCGAGCTGCACGCGGCGGTGGTGGAGGCCGACCTGGCCCACGTCCCTCTGCTCGTCTGTACGGCCGACCGACCACCGGAACTGCGGGATGTCGGCGCCCCCCAGACCATCGATCAGGTCCACCTGTACGGACACGCCGTGCGTTGGTTCGCCGATCCCGGCGTGCCCGACGACCGCGTCCCGACCGACGTGGCGCTCGTTCGGCTCCCGCGCCGTGGCCGAAGCGGTGTCGGGTCCGGCGGGTCCGGGACCCGTACACCTCAACCTGGCGTTCCGCGAGCCGCTGCTGGGTGACCCCGCCGCCGGCGGCGTGCCCGGGGCGCGGGCCGAGGGTGCCCCCTGGCACCGGGTGGACACCGGGCCGGCGCCACCCCCGGCCGCCGCGGTCACCGAGCTGGTGGGCTCCGGATTCGTCCCCGGGACCCGGGGCCTGATCGCCGCGGGAGCGGGGTGTGGTGAGCCGGCCGCCGTCCTCGGACTCGCACGCGCACTGGGTTGGCCCGTCCTCGCCGACCCCCGCTCGGGACTGCGGAGCCCGGATCCGTTCGTCGTGACCGCGGCCGACGGGATCCTGCGCTCCACCGCCTTCGCCACCGCCCACGGTCCCGAGGTCGTCCTCGTCCTGGGGGAGCGGTGGGTGTCGAAGCTGGTCACCACGTTCCTGTCGGGCTCGCCCCGCGTCGTCGTCGACCCCAACGGCGGCTGGCCGGACCCGGATCGGTCCGCCGTGCGGATCGTGCGGTGCGATCCCACCCTCTTCTGCGACGAGGTGGCGTCGACCGTGCCGGACGTCGACGGGACGGGCCCGAGCGAATGGGCGACGCACTGGCAGCGGGCCCAGGCGCGGGCCGCCGGTGTGATCGACGGGTCGCTGTCGGCGGGTCGCGGGTGGACGAGCCCTCCCTCGCCCACCGGCTGGTCCGCGACCTCCCGCCGGGGAGTCGCCTCGTGGTCTCGTCCTCGATGCCGGTCCGCGACCTCGAGGCGTTCGGGCTACCCCGGACCGACCCGCCGACCGTCTACGCCAATCGGGGCGCCAACGGCATCGACGGCGTGATGTCCACCGCGCTCGGGGTGGCGATGGCCGGTGGCCCGACCGTGGTCCTGGTCGGCGACCTCGCCTTCCTGCACGACGTGTCGGCGCTGGTCGGTCCCACCGGTGAGGTCGACCAGCTCACCGTCGTGGTGGCGGACAACGGTGGTGGAGGGATCTTCTCGTTCCTGGCCCCGGCGACGAGTCTCGATCCCGAGACGTTCGAGCGGCTCTTCGGGACGCCGCAGTCCGCCGACGTGGCGACGGTGGCGGCCGGGTTCGGCTGGGCCGTCGAGGAGGTGGGCGTGGCGACCGGTCCCCATGAGCTGGATGCTGCGCTCGAGCGTGCGGCGGCACGGGGCGGTCGGACGGTGGTCCGGGTGGGGCTTCCCGACCGTGCGGCCAACGTGGCCGCCCACGACCGCGTCAACGCCGCTGTCGTGGCCGCCGTCGAGGGCTGACATCGAGGGTCGAGCTCGAGGGTCGAGTTCGAGGGCGATTCCAGGTGCTACTACGTCTTGCGGTGCTACTTCGTACGTAGTAGTCAGCGACCATGGCGAGCACGCCACAGTCCGGCCTCCGCAGACCCAACGACCCCCCCATCCTGATCCTGACCAGTCTGGCGGCGGGACCGAAGCACGGCCATGCACTGGCCAAGGACATCGAGTCGTTCGCCGGGGTCCACCTCGGTCCCGGTGCCCTCTACGGCGCCATCACCCGACTGGAGGAACGCGGCCTCATCGAACCGCTCGGGTCCGAGGACCGGCGTCGTCCGTATCGGATCACGGCGGCGGGAGTGACCGCCCTGGCGGATGCCGTTTCCGACATGCGTCGCATCGCCGACGTCGGAGCGGCAAGGCTCGGGCCGCGGTTGGGTGCGGTCGGATGACGGGCGGCAGGGACACGGAGCGTCTGCTCCGGTGGTACCCGGATGCGTGGCGCGAGCGGTAAGGGGACGAACTCATCGCGCTGGCGGAGGCCGAGTCGGGTGGTGGGCCACTCCCACTCGCGCTGCGAATGTCCCTCGTGCGGTGCGGCCTGTCCGAGCGCGTCCGCTCGGGCGGGTTGGTGGGGGAGTCCCTCTCGCCGGCCGATCGACTGCGGGCCGGTGCACCGGTGGTGCTGGTGGCGTGGGCCATCGCCGTCGTGGCCGGGTGCGCGTTCGCCAAGGCGTCCGAGCACTTCCTGACGGTGGCGGCCCCGGGCGCCCTGGCGACCGCACGCGCCGCCTACGTCCTCGCCGTGGTGGCCGGTGCCTGCGGCGCCACCGCGGTGGTGGCCGGTGCCGGAGTCGCCCTACCGGCGACCGTCCGCCTTCTGCGGTCCGGAGGGTGGGCAACGGTCCGGGGTCCGGTGCGGTGGGCGGCAGCGGTCACGGTGACGACGACCGCCGCGCTGATGCCACTGGCGTGGTGGGCCCACCACCTGGACCCTGCGCAGCGAAACGGTGCCTACCCCGCCTATGCGGCGGCGTTCGTGCTCTGGACGCTTCTCGCAACGGCGTCGATCGTCCTGGGGGGCGGCGCGGCAGTGGCCGTTGCCCGAAAGGTCGACCTCGGTGCCGGTGCCCTGAGGATCGAGGCCGTGCTCGCCGCGGGCGTGGCCGTCTCGACGGCCGCCCTCACCGTGGCCGTGGCGCTGTGGTGGACGTCACTGGCCCGGGTCGCCCCGTGGTTCCTGGGTGGTACGGCTCCGGGTTCGCACTCGAACCCGTGGACGGTCGAGTTCGTCGTCGTCGAAGGCCTCCTGATCGCCGCTCTCGCCGTCGCTGCCTTCGGGGTGGTCCGGATGGAGCGCGCCTGGTCCGCCCTGCCCTGGGCCTGAGGGCGGCCGGAGGACGGGAGCGGTGTCAGCAGGGGGTCGGGTCGAAGGACGGGGATCCCGTGCCGGGCGAGGCGGCGGGTGTGGTGCTGGCCGATTTAGCCGAGGAACCGGACGCGGGGCTGGTCGGTTGGGGGTTGGCCGCCGGCAGCGTGGTCGGGACCGTGAGGGCGAGCGGGTTCCCGTAGGCGTCGATGGGCGGCGTCACGATCGATCCGAACGGTCCGCCCAGGAACTGGGTGATCATGGCAGCGGCGGCGTCGGGCTCCACGACCTCGACGTCGCCGGCGTAGGACGACACCGCCCCGGTGGTGGGCAGCGTGTAGGACTGGAGCGAGGACCCGGAAAAGGCGTGATAGCGCTCGGCCAGTGACAGGAGGTCCCCGGCCGACAGGTTGTCGTCCTTCGAGAAGTCGTGGACTACGGAGGAAAGCAGCGAGTTGAGGCGCAGCGGGTCGTACGTCGATTTGGCCTTGTCGAGCGCGGCCTCGATCACCAGGTTCTGGCGCCCGATCCGCCCGATGTCCGACGTCGGGTCCGACTGCCAGTAGCCATCCTTGTAGTACTGGTAATAGCGCGAGCGCGACAGGGCGAGCGCCATGGACCCGTTGAGCACCTGGCAACCGGCCGTCGGGATGTCGAGTCCGGAGTTGTTGTAGCAGGTGCCACTCGAACAGTCCTGGTCACGCACCGGGTAGGGGAAGTCCATCGAGATCCCGCCGAGGGCGTTGACCGCGTCCTCGACACCGAAGAAGCTGATGACGATGTAGTGGGCGATCGGGATGCCGAAGGTGTTCTCGATGGTCTGGACCACCGCGTCGGGGCCGGCCGAGAAGGCAGCGTTGATCTTGTTCTGCGTCGAGAGCTGCGAGTTCGACGGGAGGCCGGTGATGGTCACGAAGGTGTCCCGCGGGATGGACAGCGACGACGCCGTTCCGGCCGCGGGGTCGACGTGGATGATCTTCAAGGTGTCGGACCGCTGGCCCGAGGTGGCCTGGACGGACCCGAACTGCTGGGCCTGGGCGGCCGACTCGCCGGCACGGCTGTCGGAGCCGATGAGGAGGATGTTGTACGGGGCACCGTTGGCGGGTGCCACGCACGTCGCGCACGGGGCCGAGGAGACCTCGCTCCACAGGTACCGGTAGTAGCCGTAGCCGGCGGCGACCACGACGAGCACGAGCGACACCAGCACCACGAGCCACCGCAGGATCCGTTCACCGACGCTGCGCCGCTTCCTGCGGGCCCTGCGCCGTTCGCGTCGGGTGGGGATGGCGACCTCGCCGCCCAGGATCGGTCCGCTGAAGGTCGCCGATCCCCGGCTCGAGCCCGGGGTGGTCCCCCGTGGGCGCCCGGTGGGTCGGGGCGCGGGCCGACCGGAGGGGCGGTTCGGAGGCGGTGGTGTGTCGTCGGGTGCCAAGGTGTCGGGGTCAGGCGGTGCTGGCAGGCTTCGGGCGCCCCGGGCGCTGGTCCCGGACTGCGGGTCGGGGGCGGGGGCCCCGGCTGCGCTCCGTCAGTTTCCCATGGACGGACGGTGACCTGGCGTCACCCCGACGCCACGGGGCGGGGGACGGCCCCGCGAGCGTCCGTCCTATGGCCCGCTCAGGTGTCGGACGGGATCCACGAGCCGTGGAACCCGAAGGGGATCCGGGCCGGCAGGTGCACCGTGGCCACCGGCGGACCACCGAAGGACGTGGCGTCGAGGATCACCAGGTCGCTGGCTCCCCGGGTGGCGTCGAAGACGACCGACAGCACCCAACCCTCGTCCTCGCCGGCTCCGTCGCCGGCCCGGACGAAGACCGGTTCACCCGGCATCCGGCCGGGCCCCGGGTCGAAGCGGGTGACCTCGTCACGGACCAGGTCGTACTTGACCAGTCCTTCGAAGCTCGGGTGCTCGGGGTCCGGGCCCAGCCGGACGGCGTACGCGTAGCGGTGGGGCTTCCCGGCGACGGCCGGGTCGATGCGGGGCAACTCGATCGGGGTGTCGTCGAGTCGCTCCTCGAGCACCCGGTTGGCGGACGGGTCGACGTTCCAGCGGTGGAGCGAAGGCAGGGACCGGGACACCACCTCGCCGGGTGCCGTGTCGAACACCGAGTCGTAGCGGACGACGTCGACGACGGTGCGGTCGCCGTCGTCGTAGGCGTTGACCACGTGGAAGGCGTAGCTCGGGTCCATCGAGACCCACCTGACGTCCGTGCCCCGCCCGCCCCTGTCGAGCACGCCCAGGCGGGAGCCGGCATCGGGTATCCACCGGTAGGGCAGCGCCTGGCCCCGGGACGCCAGGGCGAGATCGAAGACGACGGGCTGGTCGAGGAAGACGGCCCGGGTGGCCGTCACCCCGAAGTCGTGCATCATCGTGGCCCGGGGGATCTCGATCTCCTCCGTCGCGGTCAGCTGTCCGGTGTCGTCGGCCACGTGGTACCGGAGGAAGGGCGGCCCGAAGGGGTCGGCCCCGAAGAAGACGAGCTCCCCCGTGTCGGGGTCGAGCTTCGGATGGGCGGTCATCGGCGAGGACAGGGAACCGTCGAAGTCGTGGACCCGGGCCCGGTCGAGGTCGGGGGAGAGCGGCGTGGGGGAAGCCGGACTCCACCAGGGCCAGTGTGGCGCCGGCGTGGCGGATGACGTGGGTGTTGGCCGGCCCGTCGACGGGCTCGGTCGGGCCGGCCGGGGGAACGGTCGCCACCTTGGTGGCCAGCAGACGGGTGCGCACCCACCGGTTCCGGTAGCCGGTGGCACGGCCCCCACCGAGGGCGATGGCGTGGATCATCCCGTCGCCCGTGAACCAGTGGTAGTCGGCGGGGTCGGCGGGGGTCGCCACCGGGTTCGGACCGTTGCGCAGGAGCCGACCCTCGAGGTCGGGGGGCACGACCCCGCTGACGTCGAGGTCGTGGTCGTCGGTGCGCTCCTCGAGCACGGGCGCGAAGTTGCCTTCGAGATACGGGTTCACCATGGGTCCTCGCCCTCGCCCCGGCAGCCGTGGCGGCAGCCGGCACGGCGATCGTAGCGTCCGGCCCTGCGCCGACGGCATGGCAGGCTGTGGCATGGCCGACTTCGTCGAGGACCTCCGCTTCAGGGGGTTGATCCACCAGATGACCGACCCCGCACTGGGCCCCCGCCTCGATGGTGGCGCCGTCACCGTCTACGCCGGTTTCGACCCGACTGCGGACAGCCTCCACGTCGGCAGCCTCCTGCAGCTGTGCACGCTGCGCCGGTTCCAGGCGGCGGGTCACCGTCCGATCGCCCTGGCGGGCGGCGGGACCGGCCTCGTGGGCGACCCGGGGGGCAAGTCCGAGGAGCGCTACGCTCCTCACCGACGAGGAGCTCGAGACGAACCTGGCCGGGATCCAGCGCCAGCTCGCCCGGTTCGTCGACTTCGGGAGCGATGCCGGTGCCTCGGCCGCCGTGCTGGTCAACAACGCCGACTGGCTGCGGCCGATGCCCCTGTTCACCTTCCTGCGCGACGTGGGCAAGCACTTCACGGTCAACCAGATGGTGGCCAAGGAGTCGGTGCGATCCCGGCTGTCTCGGGCCGACACCGGGATCTCCTACACGGAGTTCAGCTACATGCTCCTGCAGGCCTACGACTTCCTCCAGCTGTACGACGACTTCGGGTGCACCCTGCAGTTCGGCGGGAGCGACCAGTGGGGGAACATCACCATGGGGATCGAGCTCATCCGCAAGGTGCGTCAGGCCGAAGCGTTCGGCCTGACGTCGCCGCTCGTGCTGAAGGCCGACGGCACCAAGTTCGGGAAGACCGAGTCGGGCACCGTGTGGCTCGACGCCGACCGCACGTCGCCGTACCAGCTCCACCAGTTCTTCCTGCGCAGCGAGGACGCCATGGTGGGCACCTATCTCCGCTACTTCACCTTCCTGGATCACGGGGAGCTCCTGGCCCTGGATGCGGCCACGGCCGAGCACCCCGAGCGCAGGGAGGCCCACCATGCCCTGGCCCGCGAGGTGTGCACCCTGGTGCACGGCGCCGAGGAGACGGCCCGGGCCGAGCAGGCGGCGGCCGCACTGTTCGGAGGCGAGCTGGCCGGGCTGGACGAGCGGACACTGCTCGACGTCTTCGCCGACGCACCGTCGACGGGACTGCCCCGTAGCCGGCTGGAGGGTGAGGGCGCGCTCCTTGTCGACCTCCTGGCCGAAACGGGCCTGGTGGGATCGAAGAGCCAGGCCCGGACCGCCGTCGCCCAGGGCGGGGCCTACGTGAACAACGCCACGGGAGGACGACGTCACCCGCCGTCTCTCCACGGCGGACCTGATCGCCGACCGCTATGTGGTGCTCCGGCGGGGCAAGAAGGACCACCACCTGCTGCGCTTCGGTTAGAACCGATCCTCGGGGTGGGGCGGGACCGTGTGGCGACCGCGACCACTCGACCGCCGCGACCCACTCGACCGCCGAGGGCGGCGAGGCCGCGAGGGACGAACCGGGGCTGGTCCTACACTGACGCGCCATGAGTGCTCCCGGTGACCACGCCGACGTGTCCGCGGTCCGACTGACCACCGGACTGCCCGAGACGGTCCTGGCCGCGGAGCCGGACGCCCTGCGCGATGCCCTGCGCGAGGCGCTCGACCAGCCGGTGGAGCGCCGCCGCCATGCCGTGTCCGACGTCGTGCGCTCCCATCCGAGTTCGCTCGATGCGTGGGCCGCCCTCGGGTCGCTGGCCCGGGACGACGTCGAGGCCTACGCCTGCTTCCGTGTCGGCTACCACCGCGGCCTCGACGCCTTGCGGGGAAGTGGATGGAAGGGCTCGGGACTGGTCCGCTGGACCCACGAGTCGAACCAGGGGTTCCTCCGGTGCCTGGACGGTCTCCGCTCGGCCGCCGGTTCGATCGGCGAGCACGTCGAGGAGCAGCGCTGCGCACAGTTCCTGCGTCAACTCGACCCGGCGTGGAGTCCGGACTGGACCGGCTATCCGGCCTGATGACCAGGTCACGCCGGCGAGCCCAGGAAGTCGTCGGGCCCCGTCGCACCGCCGCCGTCGTGCTGGTTGCACTGGCCGTTGCCGTGACGCTCGGTGGCTGTGCCGGGCAGGAGCAGTCGGGTACCCCGTCCCAACGGGTCACGACGTGGATGGACAGCGTCGGCGGCTCCGGCGTCGGCAACGTGGAGGTCGCGTCGCGCAACGTCGACCTCGCACTCTCCCAGCACAACTCGGCCGCCGCCATCCGCGAGGTGTGCGCCCTGCTCAGCAACGAGGCACAGACCTCCATCGGCAACCTGCCGGCCCCGGACAACACGCTGACCGACGACTTGAACACGGCCTACATGGATGCCACGGCCGCGGGTGACGACTGCTACAACGGGGCGTCGGGCGACGCCAAGCTGCTGGAGCGGTCCGCCGCCGAGCGCGTCAAGCTGGCCGGTCTGCTGGCCACGGCGGTGCAGTACGTCCAGTCGGTCACGGGCCGCACGCCGACGACCGACACCACGACACCCCAGGGAAACAGCGATCCCTTCAGCGGAGGCACGTGACCGGGGCCGCGTCGGACGGCGACATCGATTTCGACCGGGTGCGGCGGCGCGTCCTGTGGGCCATGCCGACCGGGCTCTTCGTGGTGGGCAGTCGGTCCGGTGACCGAAGGAACCTCATGACGTGCAACTGGGTGATGCAGGTGGCCACGGCACCGAAGCTGGTGGCGGCCGGGATCGAGTCCGGTGCCGTGACCCGGAGCCTCATCGAGGAGAGCGGAACCTTCGCCGTCTCCCTCCTGGCCCGCTCCGACCGGGGCCTCGTGCGCCGATTCGTCAAGCCGGTGCGCGAGGTCGAGGTCGACCGTGCCGGGGTCGCCACGGGACTGCAGGGGGAGCCCGTCGTCGAGGTGGCGGGTGGCCTGCCCGTGCTCACGGCGGCCGTGGCGTGGTTGGTGTGCTCGGTCCGGTCGGTCCAGGCGTGGGACACCGCCGAAGGTCCGGGCACGGGCAGCCACGTGCTCGTGATCGGTGAGGTCGTCGATGCCGGGGAGACGGACCGCCTGGCGACATTGGCCGACGGTGCCGACGGTGTGCTGTCGATGGCCGACACCCGGATGAGCTACGGGGGCTGATCGGGGCGCCCGCCGGCGATGACCGCCGAGGGTCCTCGGCTCAGCCGCTGGGCTCGCCCGGGGCCGGTCGGAGGTCGATGCGGAACACCAGGATCCCGTCCTCGACGGACGCCTGGGCGTCTCCCAGCATGGCGTAGTCCATGAAGTCGGTCTGGGCCTGCTCGATGAACCGCTGGCGGTCGGGCCCCTCGATGGGCGGGAGTCCCCGGTTCCGGACCGCCTCGGCCCGGGCCCGGAAGCGGGCCACCATCTCCTGGGGATCGAATTCGTCGGCCACGCTGCGACTGTAGCGGCACTGTTCACACGCATCGGTGTCGTCACGAACGGATAGTGGTGGCACTACACTCGGTGCATCGTTCTTAGGTGGTGACCCGGGCGCGCCGTGCGCCGGGAACAGTCCACCCCTGGTGGGGCAAGGAGTTGGTCTCGTGAAGAAGGGACGCCATCGCCGCTTCGAAGAAGCGCGAGCCTGAAGCGGTCGGTCGCGACGGCCAGCCGCCGCTGTCCCGAGTGCGGCGCGGAGCCGGAGGACAAGCACGCCTCCTGGTGCCTCGCCACCGAGGACGACTACGACGAGATCCTGGGGACGGCACCGCGTGCCTCTGCGCCCGACGAGGACGACCCGCTGGCCGAGTAGGCGGGACCGAGGACCGGTCGGCGGCTCAGCGCCGGACGGTCGGGTGGGGGAGCAGTGTCACCCGGGCCGAGGTCGCCGTGCGCTCGTCGAGGTAGGCGGCCAGCCGCTTGTAGACCTTCTTGCCCGCCATCGTCTCGAGCTCGGTCCGCATCGACCGGTACACCGGTTCGTGGCCGACGAACGCCTCGGGCGCCTCGGTGCACCACCAGTGGAACTCGGCACCTCCATCTCCCCAGTGCCGTCGGTCCCACTGGCGCACGACGGAGGTGACCCGGCCGTCGGGAGCCGTCTCGTCCTCGCGGCGCAGAGGGAGCTGCCAGCACACCTCGGGCTTGAGCTCGACATGGCTCACGCCCCGTGCCTGGGCCTCGAGATGCAGCGCACAACCGGGCCCGGCGGCGAACCCGGGGCGGTTGAGGAAGATGCAGGCACCGTCGACCAGCCGGGTCCCGAGGTCCCCGTCGGACAGCTTCTTGACCACGCCCTTCTGTCCCTTGCGCGTGGAACTGCCAGACGTCGGGGCCCAGCGTCTTCGCCACCGCCGCCACCTTGTCGGCGTCCGCCTTGTCCGTGAAGTGGGCCCCGTAGGAGCAGCACCCCTGCACCAGCTCTTCGGCGGGACCGGTCAGTACGCCCTGGCACCCGTGACCGAAGATGCACGTCCAGGCGCTGGCCAGGAACGTGACGTCGAAGAGCCAGGTCCGCTCCTCGTCCGGGTCGTCGAAGCTGACCCATTCGTGGGCATCGTCGGGAACGTGTTTGTGGGACGGGGACACGCCCTTATGATGACAGGCATGAGTGAAGACCGTGAGGACATCAGCCCCGTGCTGACGATCACCCCCGAGGCCCGGGCCACCGTGCTCGAGGTTCTGGCCAACGAGGCCGAATCCGGAGACGCTGGCCCTGTGGCTCGAGGTGTCGGGCGAGGCCGACGGCGCCTACGCCTACGACATGTACTTCCAGGCCATCGCCGATGCCGGGGCCGGCGACGTCGTCCAGCCCGACGGCGCAGCTCCCGATCGTCGTCCCCTCCGACCAGCGTCGACAAGCTGCAGGGAGCCACGCCTCGACTTCGTGACCGACGCCGTCGGGCGAGGGCGGTCTGGTCATCGTCAATCCGAACACGCCGCCGGTGCCGACGCTCGCCGGTCTGGCCTCGATCCCCGAGGTCGACCTGTCCGACCCGTTCGCCGCACGCGTGGTGAGCGTCCTCGAGGAGCAGGTCAATCCCAGCATCGCCTCGCACGGCGGTCGCGCCGATCTGGTCGCCGTCGAGGACCTGTCGGTGTACCTGCGCCTGAGCGGCGGGTGCCAGGGCTGCGGCATGGCCAAGGCCACCCTGTCCCAGGGCATCGAGGTCATCCTGCGCGAGGCGATCCCCGAGATCGCCAACGTGGTCGATGTGACCGACCACGCCGACGGCACCAATCCCTACTACCAGCCGGCCTGAGTCGGCCGACCGGGCGGCGGCGCCGGTGCAGCGCCGTAGTCCGGGACCCGGCAGCGGTCGTCCCGGTCCGGTGCGCCTTCAGCCGGCGGGCGCCAGGTGGCCGTCGAGCCACTCCAGGGTGCGGTGACCAGCCGTCGGTGGCCGCCCCCACGTTGTAGGACGGGCGGGCGTCGCAGTGGAACCCGTGTTCGGCGTCGGGGTAGCGGACGATGGCCGTGTCCACGTCGGCGCCGGAGTTGAGCTCGTCACGCAGACTGCTCGACCTCGTCGACCGGGATGCCCCGGTCGGCGTCGCCGAACAGTCCGAGCCACGGCGTTCGCATCGAGTCGATGAGCGGTAGGAGCGAGGGCATCGCTTCCGTGCGGCCCTTGACGATCCCCCCTCCGTAGAAGCCGACGGCCGCTCCCAGTGCCAGGTTGCCGGCGACCAGGAACGTGACCCGACCACCCATGCAGAAGCCGACGATGCCGATCTGGCGGTCCGACCATCCTGCAGCGTGCAGGTGGGCGATGGCACCCTCGACGTCGGAGAGCATGTCCACGTCGCGCAGTGCCGTCATGTGGGGCATGACGAGGGAGAAGTCGTCGTAGCCGAGTACGGGAGCGCCCGTGCGGTGGAAGAGGTGGGGAGCCACGGCGTGGTAGCCGGCCTCGGCGAACCGCCGGGTGACGTCCTCGATGTGGGCGTTCACGCCGAACGCTTCCTGGACGACGACGACGGCACCGCGGGCCGGGCCGTCCGGACGGGCTTCGTAGACCGGCATGGCGCCGCCGGGTACGTCGAGTGTCAGTGTCTGGGTCTCCATGGCAGGACCACGATGCCCCGTTCCGCAGCGCCCGTCCAGTACGTTGCTCGGGGTGCACGCGCTCCTCGTCGCAACCGGCGCCGTCGTGGGCGCCGTCGCCGGCATAGCGCTGGACCCGGTGGGCCAACGGCTGGCCGACCGGAGTCGGGCGGCCGAGGAGCGCCGCCGACTCGAGCGGGCCGATCGCCGTGCCGCCCAGGTCCGGATGTCGGGACGAGCGAGGTCACCACCGAGCCGGCACCGCCGCCAGATGCTCCGGCGTCGGTGCCCGAGCTCGGTGACGCTGACGTCGGACCGCGGACGACCGTGCCCGGCGAGCAGTCCGGCGAGGACGCAGCCGGCGAGGACGCAAGCAGCGGGGACGGGGCGACGACGAGGTCGGTCCGCCACCTGCTGCCCCAGGGCAGGTCGGCCCCGCGGGCGATCGGGGCGGGCATCGTCACCGGAGGTCTGTTCGGCGCTGACCGCCTCGCGGCTCGACGTGCACGGACACGAGGCGACCCTGCTCCTGGTCCTGCCGTACTGGGTGTTCCTGGCCGTGGCCGTCACCGTGTCGGTGACCGATCTGACCCACAGCCTGGTGCCCCGGCAGCTCCTCTACGGGTCCCTGGCGCTGATCGTGCCCCTGTTGGTGGTCGCCTCCGCCCATCTCCATTCGTGGCGTCCACTGGTGGACGCGGCCGGGGCCGGGTTCGGCGCCTTCGCCGTGTTCTTCGTGATCTGGTTCTTCGTGCCGAGGGGTATGGGCTTCGGCGACGTCCGACTGGCCGGGGTGATCGGCGTCGCCGTGGGCTACCTCGGCCTGCTGGAGGCCTACCTGGCCTTCCTGATCGGCTTCGTGCTCGGCCTGGTGTTCGGACTGGTGCTGATGCCGGTATCGGGCTCCGGACGGAAGACCCGCATCCCCTTCGCCCCCGCCCTCTGCGTTGGCGCGGCCATCGCCATCATCTGGGGCGTTCCGCTGGCGGACCACGTCTTCCATGCGTCGAACTGACGCGTCCGGGTCCCGTCGCCGCAGGGGCCGGTGGGCGTGCCGAGTAGATTCGGTCGGATGCTTCGCTACCTGACCGCCGGAGAGTCCCACGGACGTGCCCTCGTGGTGATCCTCGAAGGGGTGCCTGCCGGGCTGCTGGTCACGTCAGAGGACATCCAGCGGGGTCTGGCCCGTCGCCGGCTCGGATTCGGCCGGGGGCCACGCATGCGGTTCGAGGTCGACGAGATCAGCCTGCTGGGCGGCATCCGCCACGGACGGACACTGGGGTCGCCGATCGCCATCGAGATCCTCAACACCGAGTGGCCGAAGTGGGAGGAGGAGATGTCGCCCGCGCCCGGGCTCCCCTCCAAGGTCCTCACCCAACCGCGGCCCGGGCACGCCGACCTCGCCGGGATGCTGAAGTACGGCCTCGACGACGCCCGCGACGTCCTGGAGCGGGCCTCGGCACGCGAGACGGCGGCGCGCGTGGCCGCGGGGACCGTGGCCAAACTGCTGCTCGGACAGATCGGTGTCGACGTCCTGAGCCACATCGTCCAGATCGGCTCGGTCCGTGCCGAGTCCGGTCTGCTGCCGCGCATCTCCGACCTGCCGCGGATCGACGAGTCGCAGGTGCGCTGTGCGGACCCGGCGGCCGAAAGGCAGATGGTCGCCGCCATCAAGGCGGCCGCCAAGGCCGGCGACTCGCTCGGCGGCGTCGCCGAGGTGGTCGCCCACGGCGTGCCGGTCGGCCTCGGCAGCCACGTGCACTGGGACCGGCGCCTCGACGCGCTGCATCGCCCAGGGTCTCATGAGCATCCAGGCCATCAAGGCGGTGGAGATCGGCGAGGGGACCGAGGTGGCCGGTCTGCGCGGGTCCGAGGCCCACGACGCCATCCGTGTGGTGGATCCGGCAGGCGACGAGTCGGAGCACGCGACGGCCCTCATGGGCGGCGGCTACGTGCGCGATACCCACCGTGCCGGCGGGATCGAGGGTGGCATGAGCACCGGGTCGCCGATCGTGGCCCGGTTGTCGATGAAGCCGCTCGCCTCACTCAACCGGCCGACCCTCGGCACGGTGGACGTGGTGACCAAGGAGTCGACGGTGTCGTTCAAGGAGCGCACCGATGTCACCGCCGTGCCCGCCATGGGCGTCGTGGCCGAGACGATGACCGCACTCGTGCTCGCCTCCGAGGCGCTGCGCAAGTTCGGTGGCGACTCGGTGGACGAGTTCCGGCGCAACTATGCCTCCTACGTGGCCTCGCTGGGTGAGACGCCCTCCGCGGCACGCCCGCTGATCGATGGCTGACCGAGTCGTCCTGGTCGGGATGATGGGCGCCGGGAAGACGACCGTCGGACGGGAGCTGGCCGCCCGGCTGGGCTGGCCGTTCCTCGACTCCGACGCCATGGTCGAGGAGTCGACCGGCTCAACCGTCGTGTCGCTGCTCGCCACCCGTGGCGAGCCGGCGTTCCGGGCCGAGGAGTCGCGGGTGCTGGCCGAGGCGCTGGCGCACGAAGGGCCGGCGGTCGTGTCGGCCGCCGGCGGAGTCGTCCTGGCCGCCGAGAACCGCCGGCTGCTCGCCACCGCCGGCCCCGTGGTGTGGTTACGGGCGGATCCGGCCACGCTGGCCGTCCGGGTGGGGACCGGTGCGGGTCGGCCACTGCTCGGTGACAACCCGGCCGCGGCGGTTGCCGATCTGGACGCCGTCCGCCGTCCCTTCTACGCCGAGGTTGCGGACGTCATCGTCGACGTGGACGACCTCGACCCGTCGACGGTGGTCGATCGGATCCTGGCCGCGACCGGTGTTCGCACGGAGCACCGCCGTGAGATCCACCACGGCACGGAGCACCCCGTGACCCGGGTCGTACCGGTCGAGCTGGCCGACCGCTCCTACGACGTGCTGGTGGGTGCCGGCGTCCGCTCCGAGCTGGCCCGGGTCGTCGCCGAGACGGTCCCCGGAGCACGCCGGGCCGCGGTCGTCACCCAGGAGGGGATCGGTGTCACCGTCGACCCCGGGATCGACCACGAGGTGTTCACCGTCCCCGACGGCGAGTCGGCCAAGACCCTCGCCGTGGTCGAGGAGCTCTGCCGCCGGTTCGCCCGCTCGGGACTGAGCCGCGCCGATGTGGTCGTGGCCGTGGGCGGAGGCGTGGTCACGGACCTCGCCGGTTTTGCCGCTGCGTCCTTCCAGCGCGGAACCGCCTACGTGAACGTGGCGACGTCGCTGCTCGGCCAGGTGGACGCCGCCATCGGGGGCAAGACCGGTGTGAACATCCCCGAGGGCAAGAACCTGGTGGGTGCCTTCTGGCAGCCGAGGGCCGTACTGTGCGACACGGAGGTGCTCACCACCCTGCCACCCCGTGAGTGGGCATCGGGCCGTGGTGAGGTGGCCAAGTACGCGCTCCTCGGGATCTCGACGGCGCTGGGCGGACCACCGACGGCGGACCTGCCGCTCGAGGACCAGGTGGCCCGGTGCGTCGCCATCAAGTCGGCGGTCGTGTCGGCCGACGAGCGCGAGGGCGATCGTCGCATGCTCCTCAACTACGGCCACACCCTGGCCCACGCCCTCGAGGCCTCCGCCTTCGCCGACGAGGACACCGGCCTGCGCCACGGCGAGGCGGTAGCCGTGGGCCTCGTCTACGCAGCGCTGCTCGCCAGACGGCTCGGCCGCATCGACGACGCCAGGGTGACCCACCACCGCCGGGTGGTGGGTCAGTTCGACCTCGCAACCGGTCTGCCCGAGGGTGTCGACCCCGAGCGGGCTGCTGGCGTTCATGGGCCGGGACAAGAAGGCCCAGGGAGACCTCACCTTCGTACTGGACGGACCCGACGGGGTGGAAGTCGTGCGTGGTGTCGACCGGGCCGACGTGGTCGCTACCCTGGCGGACATGGAGTCGCCGGCACCCGCCGGTTCGGCGTGAGGCGGTCGGGAGGACGGTCATGGGTACGAACGGACTGATCCTGCTGCTGTCGGGGCCGAACCTCGACCTCCTGGGTGAGCGTGAGCCGGCTGTCTACGGGGACGAGACCCTGGACGACCACGTCGCCGCCGCCCGCGCCGCGGCCGAGGGCCTCGGCTTCGGGCTCGAGCACCTCCAGTCCAACCACGAGGGGGACCTGATCGAGGCGATCCACGGAGCCCGTGGTCGTACCGTGGCGATCGTCATCAACGCCGGTGCGCTGACCCACACCTCGTGGTCGCTGCACGATGCACTGGCCGCGTACGACGGCGTGGTGGTCGAGCTCCACCTCTCCAATCCGGCCGCCCGTGAGCCGTTCCGTCACATCTCGACCATCGCCGCGGTGGCCGACGGCTGCATCGCCGGGTTCGGGGCCTCGGCTATCCGCTGGCGGTGGAGGCGGCGGCACGGCTGCTTGCCGCGCGGTCGTGACGGCCGCACGTCCCGAGGACCCCGAGGACGGTCCGCTGGCGCCCCTCTCGGTGACCGGGCGCCTCGACCGGGCCCGGGCCGCGCTGATCGGGGTCGAGACCGACGAAGGTCCCCCCGACGGGCTGCTGGTCACCAACCCGGCCAACATCCGCTGGCTTACCGGATTCACAGGTTCGGCCGGTGTCCTGCTGGTCACGGGGGAGGGCGCACTGCTCACGTCGGACGGGCGCTACCGGACGCAGGCCGACGAGCAGCTGGCCGCCGCCGGTGCGGGAGGGGACGTGGCCGTGTGCATCGGCGGGGTCACCACCCAGCGCCGGGCCCTGGCCGAGGCCGCAGGAGCGGTGACCGTGCTCGGGCTCGAGGCTGCGCACGTCACCTGGGCCGGCATGCGGGCGTGGGAGGCCGTCTTCGCACCGCTGCCGGTGGTGGCGACGACCGGTGTGATCGAGTCCCTCCGGATGGTGAAGGATGCCGGTGAGGTGGACCGGATGGAGCGGGCGGCCGCCATCGCCGATGCCGCCCTCGCCTCGGTGCTGCCGCTCCTGTCCGGCGCAGGCCGGGGCGACCAGCTCACCGAGTCGGAGTTCGCCGCCGCCCTCGACCATGCCATGCGGCTCCTCGGCGCCGAGGACCGGGCGTTCGAGACGATCGTGGCATCGGGGGAGAACTCGGCCAAGCCACATGCCCGGCCCGGCACCCGTGTGCTCCGACCGGGCGACCCGGTGGTGGTCGACTTCGGGGCCACGTACGACGGCTACCGCTCCGACATGACCCGGACCTTCTGCCTGGGGGGCGCGCCGAACGGGGAGCTGGCCACCTTGTTCGAGGTCGTGGCTGCGTCCCAGGCCGCAGGAGTGGCGGCCGTGGCTCCCGGTGTGGCGGCCGGCGACGTCGACTCGGTGTGCCGCGACGTCATCGCCGCAGCCGGATGGGCCGAGCAGTTCGAGCACGGGACCGGGCACGGCGTGGGCCTGGACATCCACGAGGGACCTTCGGTGGGATCGGGATCGACTGCTATCTTGGAGCCCGGCACCGTGGTGACCGTCGAACCCGGCGTGTACCTTCCCGCGCTCGGCGGGGTCCGCATCGAGGACACCCTCGTCGTGACCTCGACCGGTAGCCGTCCACTCACCCGCTTCCCGAAAGAAGTCGCCGTCTGATGTCCGTCTCCACCAACGATCTCCGCAACGGGATGACCCTGAACCTGCCCGAAGGGCTGTTCAACGTCATCGAGTTCCAGCACGTCAAGCCGGGCAAGGGCGGTGCCTTCGTCCGCACCAAGCTCAAGAACCAGCGCACGGGGGCCGTCATCGAGCGCACCTACCGGGCCGACGAGAAGCTCGAGCAGGCCATCATCGACAAGCGGGAGATGCAGTTCCTCTACCGGGACGGCGGCGACTACGTCTTCATGGACACGACCTCCTACGACCAGCTGCAGGTGGAGACCGGACTCCTCGGCGACGCCGCCAACTACCTGAAGGAGGGCGACGACGCCGTCATCCAGTTCTTCGGGTCCGAGATCGTGGGTGTCGAGCTGCCCGCCGCCGTCGAGCTCACCGTGACCGAGACCGAGCCCGGCCTGCAGGGTGACCGCGTGTCGGGCGCGCGCAAGCCCGCCACGCTCGAGACCGGCCTCGTCATCCAGGTCCCCCTCTTCGTCAACCCGGGCGAGAAGGTCAAGGTCGACACCCGGACGGCCGAGTACCTGACCCGGGCCTGAGCCCGCCGCGCCGGACCGCATCCGCGGGCCACGAGCCGCCTCCCTTCCCATGACCGCCGACCCCGCACCCCGCCACCAGTCCCGTGAGCGGGCCCTGACCCTCCTCTACGAGGCGGATCTGAAGGGCGAGTCTCCGACCGCGGTGCTCGAGGCGCTGCCCATGGCACCCGATCCCTACGTCACGACGCTGGTATCCGCGGTCACGGATCGCAAGGCCACGATCGACACCCTGGTCGGTGACGCGGCCATCGGCTGGGACCTCAGCCGGATGGCGGTCGTGGACCGAAACGTCCTCCGCCTGGCCACAGCGGAGCTGCTCGTCTGCGGCGACGTGCCCACGGCCGTGATCCTCGACGAGGCGGTCGAGCTGGCCTCGTCGTTCTCCACCGACGACTCGGGCCGGTTCGTCAACGGCGTGCTGGCCACCGTGGCCGCGGCGGTCCGCTCCTGAGCCGAACGGCGTGACGTCGGGCAGCGGAGCGAGGCGATCCGGTGGGCGTGGCAGGCTCGAGGGTGGAGGCGGCCCGCCCGCGGCTGCCCGGGGACCAGGGGAGGACCACCATGGGCTATCCACTCGACGTCGGCGGGGTCGACGACTACCCGGTCAAGGTGGGCAGCATGCTGCTGACCCTGGTCGAGCCCACACCCGGGTTCGAGCGCGCCTACAACCGCTGGTACGAGCGGGACCACTACTACGGGGGCTGCATGGTCGGCCCGTGGCTGTTCGCCGGGAGCCGATGGGTGGCCACCCGACCGTTGAAGGACCAGCGCTGGCCGACCGAGGGACCCATCGCACGGCCCACCGGCGCCGGGAGCTACCTGGCCGTCTACTGGGTCGAACGGGGTCACCACCACGAGCACTTTGCCGAGTGGTCGATCCACCAGGTACGCGACCTGTACGCCACGGGCCGGGGCTTCGACAAGCGGACCCACGTCCACACCTCCACCTTCCACTACGTGGCCTCCGCCTACCGGGACGAGGACCCGGTCCCGGTCGAGCTCGCTCTCGACCGCGGTTACGACGGCCTCATCGTCCTGTGGTGGGATGCGGCGTCCGGCACGGGGCCGGAGCTCCACCACTCGTTGGCCGGCTCCCGCCTGCCGGGCCTGCTGGCCGGGTCGCCGGTCGAGATCGCCTCGTCCTGGGTGCCCTCCGTGCCCGACGAGGGCGACCGTGGGGCGCCGATGGACCTCGGCTCGTCGGCCGGTGGGGCCGACCGGCTGGTGCAGCTCCTGTTCGTCACCGGGGACACCGGGGCAGCCCTCGGGCGGGTGCGCGACTACACCGACGCCGTCGAGTCCGAGGGTACGGCGACCCTGTTGCTGGCGGCGCCGTTCCTGCGCACGGTGGTCGGCACGGACACCTACGTCGACCAGCTCTGACCCCGCCGTGTCGGCCCCGGGCGACCGTCGGAGTCACCGGACCGGCACGAACCGCAGGCGCCGACGCCGCGGGCACCGTCGCCGGTGGGTGTCCTAGCGTCTCGGTGTGGTGGGCCGCCGCGGCCATTCGGTGGGTCCCACCTGCTTTAATTGTGTCGTCCCACTACCGGACGAGGAGTCCCCATGTACCGTTTCGGCCAGCACGCCCACCACCCACTCTTCGGGGTCCTCTTCCTGATCCTGGTCGCCGCGCTGGTGGTCCTAGCCGTACTGGCCGTGGTCAGGCACTGGAGGACCGGGCCCGGCTCACCGGGATCCCCTGCGACCGGCAGCTCTCCCAGGCCCGGCGCCCCCGGGCCCGGTGCCGATCCCGCACTGGCCGAACTGCGTCTGCGCTACGCACGCGGGGAGATCACCTCGGAGGAGTACCTGCAGCGGGTGGCCGGACTCGGCTACCAGCTTCCGCCGGGTGCGGTTCCGGGTGGTCCGTTCCCGATGGCCCCTCCGGCGGTCTGAACCACGGTCGGGGTGGTTCCCGGCCCCGAACGGGCGCAGTGGGGCGGTCCGGCCTGGTCCCACCGGCCGGTGGCTACCCCTGTGCGAAGTGGGCGGCCAGCTCGGACACGAACTCGTCGATGAGCGCCGGCGGCAGGTCGTGACCCATCCCGGGGACGAGCTGGAGCCGGGCACCGGGGACGGCGGCGGCAGTCGCCCTCCCGCCTGACGGGTTCACCAGGGGGTCGTCCTCCCCGTGCACCACCAGGGTCGGCACGGTCACGGCGCCCAGAGCCGCGGTCCTGTCCGGCTGGGTGGCGATGGCCGCCAGCTGGCGGGTGTTGCCCACGGGGTGGAAGGCGCGGTCGTAGAACGAGGCGGCGCGCTCGCGCACCGCCTCCTCGTCGAACGGGAAACCCGGTGAGCCGATCGTCTTCCACAGCACGACACCCTGGTCCATGGCCTCCTCCCGGGACGAAGGGGGCGGGAGCACGAGCGCGTCGAACGCCTCTTCGTCGGGCTGGCCGACGGTGGGGTCACCGGTGGTGGACATGATCGACGTGAGGGTCAAGGTGCGCTCGGGATGGTCGATGGCGAAGGCCTGGGCGATCATCCCGCCCATGGACACGCCCACGATGTGTGCGGCCGGCAGGCCGAGGGCCTCGAGCAACCCGGCGGCGTCGGCCGCCATGTCGGCGATCGAGTAGGGCGCCGTGGCCGTCCCGCCCAGCAGCGCGGGCAGGTCCGGCTCGCCGGCGTCGTCGAGCCAGGTCGACAGGCCGACGTCCCGGTTGTCGTAGCGGATGACGTAGAAGCCGGCGCCGGCCAGCCCCGTGCAGAAGTCCGGGTCCCACAGCGTGAGCTGACCCCCGAAACCCATGATCAGGAGGACCGGTGGTGCGCCAGCGTCCCCGAACGTCTCGTACTCGATGGTGATCCCGTTGGCGGAGGCGGCTGGCATGGGCAGACCGTACCCCCGGCGAGCCGTGTCTGCTCGCGACGGTCGATTCCTGTCCGGAGACGTGTGAAACCGTCCGGAATAGGGCCGTGGGGCACGGGGTTGGAACCCCAGAGGGTCCCGTGGGCGCGCGTCCTGGCGTACGGTCGGGTGTGCCCGCACGACGATCCCGAGGACGACTGTGACCACCTCCGACACGGCTGACACCACCCCCGGCGACCCCGTCGACGCAGCGTCGACCGGAGACACCGGGTCCAGGGGGGTGCTCGCCGGCCTGGACCCGCACCTGAAGCGCCTGGCCCTCGTG
Source organism: uncultured Acidimicrobiales bacterium (assembly GCA_963841925.1). Taxonomy (GTDB): domain Bacteria; phylum Actinomycetota; class Acidimicrobiia; order Acidimicrobiales; family RAAP-2; genus Bog-756. The sequence continues at coordinate 64,464 of CAWJER010000001.1, read as the reverse complement.
GTGGTGCTCGGCAGCATCATGTCGATCCTCGACACGACGATCGTCAACGTGGCGATACCCACGTTCGCCCGCGACTTCCGGGCGCCGCTCTCCTCGGTGCAGTGGGTGTCCACCGGGTACCTGCTCGCCCTGGCCATGACCATCCCCCTCACCGGGTGGGCGGTCGAGCGCTTCGGGGCGAAACGGATGTGGATCGTCTCGCTGGCCCTGTTCCTCGTCGGCTCCGCGCTCTCGGGCGCATCGTGGTCGATCCAGAGCCTCATCGTCTTCCGGATCCTGCAGGGGATCGGCGGTGGGATGATCATGCCCATCGGGCAGTCGATCATGGCCACGGCGGCCGGCCCCCAGCGCATGGGTCGGGTCATGAGCCTGCTCGGGGTGCCCATGCTCCTCGGGCCCATCCTCGGTCCCGTCATCGGGGGACTGATCCTCGACAGCGTGTCCTGGCGCTGGATCTTCTATGTGAACATCCCGATCGGCATCGTGGCCATCGCCCTCGCCGTCAAGTTCCTCCCCGGACACCAGAGGACCGACCGGGCCTACAAGCTCGACATCCTCGGCCTCTGCTTCCTGTCGCCCGGACTCGGTCTGTTCGTGTACGGCCTGTCCCAGGCCGGCCAGGGATCGGCCGTCAGCGTGTTCGTCCCGTTGGCCATCGGCCTCGCCCTGATCGCCGCCTTCGTCCTACACGCGCTGCGGACGAAGGTCACGCCGCTGATCGAGGTGGTCCTGTTCAAGGACCGGCAGTTCTCGGCCGCCGCGGCCACCACGTTCTGCTTCGGTGCCGCCCTCTTCGGGGGAATGTTCCTCCTCCCGATCTACTACCAGGTGGTGCGGGGTCAGTCCGCCCTCACCGCGGGACTGCTGATGGCCCCCCAGGGCATCGGTGCCGCTCTGGTGATGCCGCTCGCCGGCCGGTTCACCGACCGATACGGCGCGGGAAAGGTAGTGCCCGCAGGCCTGGTGGTCGCCGTCCTCGGGACCGTCGCCTACACGCAGCTCGGGGCCCACACCAGCTTCACCTTCCTGGCCGTGTCACTGTTCGTGCGGGGGCTCGGGTTCGGCTTCGTGATGATGCCGGCGATCTCGGCCGCCTACCAGACGCTGGCGGCGCCACAGGTACCCCGGGCGTCCACGGCCATCAACATCGTCCAACGTGTCGGTGGTTCGATCGGCACCGCCCTGGTCGCCGTGGTCCTCGAGCACCAGATCGCCGTGCAGGCCCACGGACTGGTGGGTGGGCTGTCCGCGGCCGACGCCGCCCCGGCATCGGTGGTGGCGAAGGTGGCGCAGCCCCTGGCCACCGCCTTCGGCAACACGTTCTGGTGGGTGCTGGCGATGACCATCCTGGCGTTGGCGCCCGCCCTCCTGCTCGCACGGGTGCCCGCTTCGCGGATGCCAGGGGCGGCTCCTGTGGTCGTCGACTGACCCCGGGGCTCGGTCCCGACGAGGGACGAGGGTAGCGTCCGCCGCCGGTGCGGGTCCCAGGAGGACGCGCTACAGTCTGGGTCTGACCGTGAAGCGGGTCCCGTGAGGCCCGTACGGACAGGAGGACCCAGTGGCCGAACGAGAGCGCAGTCATACCCGCCCGCGGGGTGCTGTCTTCGTTCCCCGGGTCCAGGTGATGTCCGCTGACGACGTGCGTCGCGCCATCACGCGCATGGCCCATGAGATCGCCGAGCGCAACCGGGGGCTGCACGACGTCGTCCTCATCGGACTGCAGACCGGAGGGGTCGGGATCGCCCGACGGCTGGCCGAGACGCTCGCCGAGGTCGAGGGCGCCGACGTGCCCGTGGGGACCCTGGACGTCGCCTTCTACCGGGACGACATCGGCCTCCGCCCCGTGCTTCCCGAGGCGGCCACCGACATCACCACCGACCTCGCCGGGGCGACCGTGGTCCTGGTCGACGACGTGCTCTTCACGGGGCGGACCATCCGCGCCGCCCTCAACGCCCTGGGCGAGTACGGTCGGGCCCAGGTGGTCGAGCTGGCCGTGATGGTCGACCGGGGCCACCGCGAGCTGCCGATCCGGCCCGACTACGTGGGCAAGAACCTGCCCACCAGCAGGGACGAGATGGTGGACGTCTCCGACGAGGGCGTGTCGCTCGGTGAGCTGGTGGGCAGGTGAGCCCGTTTCCTGCGCACCTGCTCAGCATGGACGACCTCGACGCCGACGCCATCGGCGAGGTCCTCCGCGTGACCGACTCGTTCGCCGAAGTGGGCCGGCGGGCGAACCCGAAGGTACCGGCACTGCGTGGACGGACGGTGGCCACACTCTTCTTCGAGGACTCGACCCGCACGCGGATGTCCTTCGAGACGGCGGCCAAGCGGATGTCGGCAGACGTGCTCTCGTTTTCGGCCGGATCCTCCTCGGTGAAGAAGGGGGAGTCCCTGCGCGACACCATCGAGACCATCCAGGCCATCGGCATGGACGCCGTGATCATCCGGCACAGCTCGTCCGGGGTTCCCGCCCGGGTGGCCGAATGGGTTGACCACTGCGCCGTCGTCAACGCCGGCGACGGATGGCACCAGCACCCGACACAGGCACTGCTCGACCTCTACACGGTGCGCCAGTCCCTCGGGGGCGGCCAGGAAGGAACCGGGCGCTTCCACGGGCTGCGGGTGGCCATCGTCGGTGATATCCGCCACAGTCGGGTGGCACGGTCCCAGATCACCGCCTACGCCGCCCTCGGCGCCGAGGTCACCCTGGTGGCACCGGCCACGCTCCTGCCGCCGTCGCTCGAGGGATGGCCCATCGCCGGGGTGTCCCACGACCTCGACGGCGTGCTCTCCTCGACGGACGTCATCTCCTTGCTGCGACTCCAGGCGGAGCGGGGGAGCGGGGCCTACGTCCCGACCATGCGCGAGTACTCCGCCGGCTACGCGCTGACCGCCCGGCGCGCCCTGCAGCTTCCGCCCGAGGCCATCATCCTCCACCCCGGGCCCATGGTCCGCGGCGTCGAGATCGCCTCCGAGGTCGCCGAGCTGCCGTCCGCCCGCATCACCGACCAGGTCGGCAACGGGGTGGCGGTCCGTATGGCCGTCCTGTTCCTGCTGCTCGGGCAGGCACCTTCCGAAGGAGCGGCCGCATGAGGGCGACACCCGACCTGGTGATCCGCGGGGGCACGGTGATCGACGCCGCTGGAGGGCGCCGCGCCGACGTGCGCGTCGTCGACGGTGAGATCGCCGAGGTGGGCGAGGGGCTGGAGGTCCCCACCGGGGCGACCGTGCTCGACGCCGGGGGCTGCGTGGTGTCGCCCGGACTCGTCGACCTGCACACCCACCTGCGAGAGCCCGGACGCGAGGAGGCCGAGACGGTCGAGTCCGGCACGCGTGCGGCTGCACTCGGAGGGTTCACGGCCGTGGTGGCGATGCCCAACACCGACCCGCCGCTCGACTCGGCCGAGTCGGTGCGCAACGTCTACTCCCTGGCCCGGGGAGCCATGGCCCAGGTGGCCGTGGCGGGCGCCATCACCGTGGGCCGTGCCGGCGAACGGCTGGCCCCGATGGCCGAGCTGGCCGCGCTCGGCGTGCGGCTCTTCACCGACGACGGCGACGGCGTGCAGTCGGCCGGGCTCATGCGCCGTGCACTGCAGTACGCGACGGGTCTCGGGGTGACGCTGGGCCAGCACTGCGAGGACCGCAGCCTGGCTGCAGGCGGCGCCATGCACGAAGGCGCGTGGTCGAGCCGCCTCGGGCTCCCGGGCATGCCGTCCGAGGCCGAGGAGGTCATGGTCGCCCGCGACATCGCCCTGGCCCGCGGCGACGGGGGGCCGGGTCCACTTCCTCCACCTCTCGACGGCCGGTTCGATCGACCTGGTGCGCCGGGCCCGGGCCGACGGGGTGTCCGTGACCGCCGAGGTCGCACCGCACCACTTCACCCTCACCGACGGGTGTGCCGCCGGGTTCGATCCGGTGTTCAAGGTGAACCCGCCGCTCCGGCCCCGTGCCGACGTCGACGCCGTCAAGGCGGCGCTGGCCGACGGCACTGCCGACGCCATCGCCACCGACCACGCCCCCCACGCCCCCGAGCTGAAGGACCTGCCGTTCGACCAGGCCCCAGCGGGGATGCTGGGGCTCCAGACGGCTCTCGCCCTGGCCGTCACCGAACTCGACCTCCCCGTGGAACGGATCCTGGCCCTGCTCAGCTGGCAGCCGGCCGTGATCGCCGGACTCGACCCCGGTCACGGCGGGACCCAGGGTGGGCCCGTGGCGGTGGGGTCGACGGCCAACCTGTGCGTGATCGATCCGGAGACCACCTGGACCGTCGATCCGACCGCGCTGGCGTCACGGAGCCGCAATACGCCTTATGCAGGCCGGACGCTGACCGGGCGGGTCCGCCACACCGTGCTGGCCGGCGAGCCGGTCGTCATCGACGCCGAGGCACAGCGATGAGCCCCCGGTCCGGGGCCGTGCACCGCGACCCGGCGCTCCTGGTGCTGGCCGACGGCTCGGTCTTCGAGGGGGTGGCGTTCGGCGCCGTGCCCGCCGACGGGGTGTCCACGGGCGAGGCGGTGTTCAACACCGTCCTCTCCGGCTACCAGGAGGTCATCACCGACCCGTCCTACGCCGGGCAGGTGATCGCCTTCACCTATCCCCACATCGGCAACTACGGGGTGAACAGGGCCGACGACGAGGCGGTCCGGCCCCACTGCAGCGGGGTCATCGTGCGCGACCTGGCCGACGCCCCGTCGAACTTCCGGTCCGAGGGCACGCTCGAGGGCTTCCTGGTCGACCACGGCGTGTCCGGGATCACCGGCATCGACACCCGGCGACTCACCCGCCACCTGCGCGAACACGGCTCGGTCCCGTGCGCCTTCGGGACGGCGACCGAGGGCGACCTGTTGGCCGCCGCCCACAGTGCCGCGCCGACCGACGGGCGCGACCTGGTGACCACGGTGACCACGGCCACCACGCTGCGGCGGGGGAGCGGGCCCTACCGGGTCGTCGCCTACGACTTCGGGATCAAGGAGGCCATGCTGCGCCAGCTCGGGGATCTCGCCACGGTGACCGTCGTGCCCGCATCCACGCCCGCCGAAGCCGTGCTCGACCGCGGGCCGGACGGCGTCTTCCTCTCCAACGGGCCCGGTGACCCGGCGGCCCTGCCCGGCATCATCACCGAGGTCAGACGCCTGGTCGATCACGGGTCGGTTCCGATCTTCGGCATCTGCCTGGGTCACCAGCTGCTGGCGAGCGCACTCGGTGCGACCACCTACAAGCTGCCCTTCGGGCACCACGGCGGGAACCACCCGGTCAGACGCACGGCCACCGGCCGCGTGGAGATCACCTCGCAGAACCACAACTACGCGGTAGCCGCCGACTCGTTGGGCGCGACGGAGGTGACCCACGTGAACCTCAATGACGGCGTGATCGAGGGGCTGCGCAGCACGGAGGTGCCGGCATTCAGCGTGCAGTACCACCCCGAAGCCGGACCCGGCCCACACGACGCCCGCTACCTGTTCGAGGAGTTCCGGATCCTGATGGACGCCCATGGCGGACCGGGCGGAGGCGGCGCCTGATGCCGCGTCCGCGACGACCTCGAGTCGATCCTGGTCATCGGGTCCGGCCCCATCGTCATCGGCCAGGCCTGCGAGTTCGACTACTCGGGCACCCAGGCCTGCCGGGTGCTCGCCGAAGAGGGCTACCGGGTGGTGCTGGCCAATTCGAACCCGGCCACGATCATGACCGACCCCGGGATGGCGGACCGCACCTATGTCGAGCCGCTCGATCCCGACGTGCTCACGGCTATCGTCGAGCGGGAGCGACCCGACGCCCTGCTCCCGACGCTCGGCGGGCAGACGGCGCTGAACCTGACCATGGCGTTGTCGGAGCGCGGCGTGCTCGAGGCCAACGGCGTCGAGGTGATCGGGGCCAACCCCGAGGCCATCGCCACCGCCGAGGACCGGGAGCGGTTCAAGGAGGCGATGGAGGAGATCGGCCTGTCGACGCCGGCGTCGGGGTTCGCCCACTCCCTCGACGAGGCCATGGCCATCGGGGCCACCATCGGCTATCCGATCATGGTGCGCCCGAGCTACATCCTGGGTGGGGCCGGCACCGGTATCGCCAACGATGCCGAAGCCCTGATCCGCCTGGCCGCCGAGGGACTCGTCGCCTCACCCATCAGCGAGGTCCTGATCGAGCGGTCGATCGCCGGCCAGAAGGAGTTCGAGCTCGAGGTCATGCGCGACCACGCCGACAACTGTGTCGTCATCTGCTCGATCGAGAACTTCGATCCCATGGGCGTGCACACCGGCGATTCGATCACGGTGGCGCCGGCGCAGACTCTCACGGACGTGGAGTACCAGGCCATGCGGGATGCCGCATTCGCGTGCATCCGTCGGGTCGGCGTGGAGACCGGTGGCTCCAACGTCCAGTTCGCCGTCGATCCCCTGACCGGCCACCAGACGGTGATCGAGATGAATCCCCGGGTGTCACGCTCCTCGGCACTGGCCTCCAAGGCGACCGGGTTCCCGATCGCCAAGATCGCCGCCCGCCTGGCCGTCGGCTATCGCCTCGACGAGATCCCCAACGACATCACCGGGGCCACCCCGGCCTCCTTCGAGCCGGTCATCGACTACGTCGTCACCAAGATCCCGCGGTGGGCGTTCGAGAAGCTGCCCGGCGCAACCGACGTGCTCGGCACGCGAATGCAGTCCGTGGGTGAGGTCATGGGCATCGGCCGAACCTTCCCCGAGTCGCTGCAGAAGGCGGTGCGATCGCTCGAGCAGGGCAGGTCCGGCCTCAATGCCGACCCGGCGGAGGCCGGTGTGGACGACGTCGCGGTCGAACACCTCCTCCAGGACGCGGTCGACGGCGACGCCCGAGCGCCTGTACCAGCTCGAGTCGCTGCTGCGCCGGGGCGTGGGTGTGGACGAGTTGGCCCGCGCCACGGGGATCGACCCGTGGTTCCTGACGGAGCTGGCCAAGATCACCGACGCCCGGATGGCCCTCGACCTCCGAGTCACCCTGGGAGTGACCGTCGACGACCTCGACCGGAGGGAGTGGCGGCACCTCAAGCGACTCGGTTTTTCCGACGCGCAACTGGCCCACCTCCTGGGTGGGGCCGTGACGGCGGCCGACGTACGTGCCGCCCGGACGGCGGTCGGCGCCACGGTGACCTTCAAGACGGTGGACACCTGCGCGGCCGAGTTCGAGGCCCACACCCCCTACCACTACTCGACCCACGAGGACGAGGACGAGATCCGGACCTCGGACCGACCCCGGGTGATCATCCTGGGCTCGGGTCCCAATCGGATCGGTCAGGGTATCGAGTTCGACTACTGCTGCGTCCACGCGTCGATGGCGCTGCGGGCAGCCGGGTTCGAGACCATCATGCTCAACTGCAACCCCGAGACGGTCTCGACCGACTACGACACCTCGGACCGGCTCTACTTCGAGCCACTGACGGACGAGGACCTGGCCAACGTGATCGCGGCGGAGCAGTCCGCCTCCGTGGACGGCGGCCGCCTGATCGGAGTCATCGTGAGCCTCGGGGGCCAGACGCCGCTCAAGTTGGCCGCCGGGATCCCCGAGGACCTCGTCCTCGGCACCTCGCCCGCCTCGATCGACCTCGCCGAGGACCGCGAGCGGTGGAACGCACTGTGCGAGCGGCTCGGGATCCCCCAACCCCCCGGAGGCACGGCCACCACCCCGGCCGAGGCGGTCGCCGTCGCCTCCCGCGTGGGGTACCCGGTGCTGGTCCGCCCCTCCTACGTGCTGGGCGGACGGGCCATGGAGATCGTCTACGACGACGGCCGCCTGGTCGAGGCCGTCGAGGCCATGTCGGGGGTCGACGGGTCGCTCGGCCGGGAGGGCGGTGTGACCGCCGACCGGCCCGTGCTCGTCGACCGGTTCCTGGAGGACGCCGTCGAAGTGGACGTCGATGCCGTGCGGGACGCCACGGGCGAGGTGGTGATCTGCGGGGTGATGGAGCACGTGGAGGAGGCCGGGGTCCACTCCGGCGACTCGGCGTGCGCCCTACCGCCCCAGACGCTGTCCGCCCGGGTGCTGGCCGAACTCGAGCGGCACGTACGGGTCATCTGCGAGGCGCTCCAGGTGCGCGGCCTGTGCAACGTGCAGTTCGCGGTCAAGGACGACCGGGCCTACGTGCTCGAGGCCAACCCGCGGGCCAGTCGCACCGTACCGTTCGTGGCCAAGGCGACAGGCGTGCCCTTCGCCATGGTGGCCGCCCGGGTCATGGTCGGGGCCACGCTGGCCGATCTGCGGACCGAAGGCCTGCTCATCGAGCCGGTCGGGGGCCACGTCTCGGTCAAGGAGGCGGTGCTGCCCTTCAACCGGTTCCCGGGGGTCGACACCCTGCTCGGTCCGGAGATGCGCTCGACGGGCGAGGTCATGGGCATCGGCACCACCTTCGGGCTGGCCTTCGCCAAGAGCCAGATCGCGGCGGGCAACCGACTGCCGACCGGGGGCACCGTCTTCCTCTCGCTGGCCGACCGGGACAAGTCGGGCGGCCTCGACGCGGCCCGCCAGTTCGCCGCCCTCGGCTTCGAGCTGGCCGCCACCGCAGGCACCGCCGCACTGCTCGAGTCGGAGGGCATCGCCGTGGCGACGGTGGTGGCCAAGGTGGGAGAGTCCCACCCGGGCCGGGTGGACGCCGTCGAGCTGATCGCCGGCGGCAAGGTGCAGCTGGTCGTGAACACACCCCGTGGCCGCGGGCCACGGGCCGACGGGCTCCACATCCGCGCCACGGCCCTCGCCCACCTGGTCCCGTGCCTGACCACCGTGGCCGCGGCCAGGGCCGCCGCCGCCGGGATCGCCGACTGGGTCAGCCATCCGCTGTCGGTGCGGTCCCTGCAGGAGTACCACGAGCGATGAGCCGGTGAGCGACCCCACCGCCTCCACCGGCCGTCGTGGCCGCGTGGGTCGGGCGTGGCGGGCCGCCACACGTCGGGACGTCGACCTGTCGGTGCCCGTCGGCTCGTTGATGCTCCCGAACCCGGTGATGACGGCATCAGGTACCGCCGGTCATGCTGACGAGCTGGAGGCCTACGGGCCGCTCGCCGCCCTGGGTGCGGTGGTGGTGAAGTCCCTCTCGGTGTCCCCGTGGCCCGGGAACCCCGCACCCCGGGTGCACCAGGCCGGGGCGGGCATGCTCAACAGCGTCGGGCTCCAGGGACCGGGCATCGAGGCGTGGGCCCGCCACGACCTCCCCCGGCTCGCCCACACCGGCGCACGAATCGTGGTCAGCATCTGGGGCCAGCGGGTGGCCGACTTCGCCGAGGCGGCGACCCTGCTCGCCGGCATCGACGGCCTGACCGCGGTCGAGGTCAATGTGAGCTGCCCGAACGTCGAGGACCGGCGTCACATGTTCGCCCATTCGCCGACGGCCACGGCCGAGGTGGTGTCGGCGGTGTCCGAGCGCCTGGACGGTGTGCCGATCTGGGCGAAGCTCAGCCCGACCGTGTCCGACCTGGCCGAGGTGGCCGGTGCCGCGCTCGACCACGGTGCCGAGGCCGTCACCCTGGTGAACACGGCGCTCGGGATGGCCATCGACCTCGAGCGTCGGACGCCGGTCCTCGGATCGGGGTCGGCCGGCGGCGGCCTGTCCGGACCGTCGATCCACCCGATCGCCGTCCGGGCGGTGTTCGACGTGCGGGCCGCCCGCCCGGACGCCGTCATCATCGGCGTCGGTGGGGTGATGAACGGCCGGGACGCCGTGGAGCTGCTGCTCGCCGGGGCCGACGCCGTGCAGGTGGGGACGGCGACGTTCCGGGACCCGCGTGCGGCCTGGCGGGTGCTGGACGAGATCGGGGCATGGTGCGCCTCGCACAAGGTGCGGGCGGTGCGCACACTGCGCGCGCAGGCGCACGGGTGAGGCTGTCGGTGGAACGGAGCGGTTCGGGTCCGGACCTTCCTGGATCGGCCGGGTCGGGGATGGGACACTGGACGTGACGAGGAGGAGCCCATGACCGAGGGATTCGCCGGACGGGTGGCCGGGGCCGTGGCGGACACCGGCCCGTTGTGCGCGGGCATCGACCCATCGTCCGAGCTGCTCGAGCACTGGGGGCTCGAGGACACGCCCGGGGGGCTGCGGACCTTCGCATTGCGCTGCGTGGAGGCTTTCGCCGGGGTCGTTCCCGTGGTCAAGCCGCAGGTGGCCTTCTTCGAGCGGATGGGCTCGGCGGGCCTCGCCGTGCTGGAGGAGGTCCTCGCCGCCTGCCGTGACGTCGGCCTGGTCGCCATCGCCGACGCCAAGCGGGGTGACATCGGCTCGACCATGGAGGCCTATGCCACGGCCTGGCTCGACCCGGCCAGCCCGCTGGTGGCCGACGCCATGACGGTCCTCGCCTACCTCGGCATGGGAGCGCTCCAGCCCGCGTTCGACCTCGCGTCCGCCGGCGGCAAGGGCGTCATCGTGGTGGTGCGGAGCTCGAATCCCGAGGGGCGCTCGCTCCAGACGGCGCGCACACCCGGGCCGGCAGGGGAGCCGTCGGGCCCGGCTGTCGAGGACATGCTGCTCGCCGACATCGCCGCGCTCAACCACGGGGGACTGCGCACGGCCGGGACGGTCGGTGCGGTGGTCGGGGCGACCCGGACGCCGTCGGAGTTCGACCTGGCCGGTCTGGGCGGGGTGATCCTGGCACCCGGTGTCGGGTTCCAGGGGGGTACGGCCGAGGGTGCCGGACGGCTGTTCGCCGGGTGCGCCCCGGGGACGGTCCTGCCCAACGTGTCGCGGTCGCTCCTGGTGGCCGGACCCGACGTCACCGCGCTGCGCGAGGCGGCCGCCAAGGAGTGCGCCACCCTGGGGTCGGCTCTCCGCTGACCGGACCGTCCCGTCCCGCCACCGGGAGCGAGACGGTGCCCGCCCTGCTCCCGCCCTACCGGTCGGCGGTCGGCAGGTCCTCGGCGAACGTGACGAACGGTGCCGGGGGCAGGTACTGCACCGGGATGTCGTCGGTCGAGTCGTACCAGTCCACGTCGAAGACGTTGGACACGCCGTTGGTCTCCACCGTTCCGCTCAGACCGGCCTCGTGGGCGGCGAGGAACGCCTGGCGTCCGTCGATGGCCCCGCTGGCCAGCGACTGCCACGTGGCCAGGTCGACGCGGGCGACCAGGCTGTAGACGCACCCGTCGGTGGTGGCGCCGACCCGTCGCCCGATCATGCAGTGGTGCGGGCCGTCGTCGATGGCGTAGACCCGCCCATCGTCGTGGCCGGCGTGGGCACGGATCCGGGCCGGGTGGCCGAAGAGGTGGATGCCGCCGTGGGCACGTTCCTTCATCGCGTACAGCGGGCTGGCCGGGACGGTTCCCTCGGGCTCGTCCTCGCTGAGCGGCGTGGGGTCTTCGGGTGCGGTGACGGGGAACGTGTTGGCGGCCGTGCCGGGTTCGAAGTGGAGCTGTCCGTCGGCCCGCGACTGGAAGGGGCTGTCCTCGTCCTGTCCGGTGTCGCTCATCGGTCACTCCTCTCGTCAGGGGCCGGTCCGGGCGACCGCCACTCCGATCGCCCGCCCGTGCCCACTCGGCACCCGTGGTCCGGACCCCATCGTGATGGTCCGCACCCCATCGTGCCACGCCCCGCGACGGGTCCAGGCACCCGGGGTCGGACAGGGCCCGGCATGCGGGTCCCGAGTGATCTCAGGTGCCGGCCGCCGTCGGGTACCACCCGGCCACGGCGGCAGCGTCCGAGGCGGCGGCTCGGACGTACGCATCGGCGGCGACCGCTCCGTCGACGGCCTCGAGGGCCACCGGGTCGTCCGGAGCCAGCTGGCCGAGGAGCGGTAGGTCGGCGGTGACGACGCACGCGACCACGGGGTACCCGCCCACCGTGGCATGGTCGGGGAGCAGGACGATCGGCCGGCCGTCGGGCGGCAGCTGCACGGCGCCGGTCACCATCGGCGTCGAATCGACGGGGAAGGTGTCCAGGGGGGGCGGGCTCCCCGTGGACACCAGGCGCACGCCGACGCGGTCGACGGCGGAGCCCACCCGCCAGTCGGTGGACACGAGCCGGCGGAACCGCTCGTCCCCCGTCCCGTCCCCGCCGCGGGTGTGGGGACCGGGCAGGACGCGCACGGTCGTGACGGCACTGCCGGTCGGACCGGGATGGTCCAGCCGACCCCGGACCCGCCCCGGGACCCGACGGGCCAGCTGGTCACCGGTGCGCAGTCGACCGGGGCCGAGCCCGCACAGCACGTCGGACGACCGGGAACCCAGGAGGACCGGCGTGTCGAGCCCACCGGCCACTCCCAGGTAGGCCCGCAGCCCCCGTCGGATGCGGCCGACCGAGAGGACCTGACCGTCCCCGACGGGCACCACGGTGGCGTCGGGCACGGGGTGCCCGTCCAACTGCACGTCGACCGCCCCGACTCCGGCGCCGACCACGGCCACGTGGCCGTCACCGACCATCCGCACGGTGAGCCCGGTACCCGTGGACTCGATGGCGGGCGCCCCGGGGTCGTTCCCGAGGAGGTGGTTGACCAGCGCCAGGGCTCGGGGGTCCGCTGCTCCGGCTCGGGGTACACCCAGTGCCGCCACACCGGACCTGCCCCCGTCCTGGACGATGTCGAGCAGGCCGGGCTCGACCACCACGAGTGCGGGCCGGTCGCCGGCGTCGAGGAGTGGCCGCGGCCCGTCCTCGGCCACCGGGAACCCCGAAGGTGGGTGGTGGAGGACGAAGCGGACGCTGTCGCCCGGGGATACCCGGGAGTGGGGGTGGCGGAAGGGGTCGAACAGCGTTTCGGTCGTGCGACCGAGGAGGTTCCAGCCGCCGGGGGTGGCCTGCGGGTAGACGGAGGCGAATCCGGCGGCGACGGCGACCGAACCGGCGGGCACCCGCGTACGGGGGGTGGCGCGCCGGGGGAGCGCAGCCAGCTCGTCCGGCACCCCCGTCAGATAGGGGAATCCCGGTGCGAATCCAACGAAGGCCACCTCGAGCTCGGCAGCGACCATCAGCTCGACGACCGCCTCGGTGGTGGTACCCAACGCCTCGGCCACCTCGTGGAGGTCGGGACCATCGAAGACCACCGGCAGGACGTGGGTGACCGAGGGGCCCCGGTCGCCGATCCGGTCGGCTCCCGACGGTCGCGCCAGCAGGCGCCCGAGCCACACGGCCGCATGGTCGAGGTCGGGCCAGCCGGCGCCGAGCCCGAGGACGACGAGTACCGAGGCGAATCCGACGACGACCTCCTCGATGTGCACCGGTCCACGCCCACCCGGTCCACGTTCACCAGGTGCACGTTCACCAGGTGCGCGGTCGTCGGTGCCGGACCGCGCCGCCGACACCCGGCGCGCCAGGGCGTGGGCCGTGGCCACGTCGCCGGTCGTCACTAGCAGGGCACGGTCCCCGAAGGGCACGACGCGGGACGCCGATCCGGTCACGAGGTCACCAGGTCACCAGGTCAACCGGCCGGTGCTCCGATGAAGCTGCGAACCGCCACGCCGGCCCGCTCCAGGGCGGCGCGTACGGCCCTGGCCCTGACGTCCGCACCGGGGCGGTCGCCGTGGAGGCACAGCGTCTCGACCTCGAGGCCGACCCACGAGCCATCGGCCGTCGCCATCCCACCGTCGACGGCCAGGGACCGGGCCCGCTCTGCGACGGCGTCGGGGTCGTCGACCAGGGAGCCGGTGTGGTCGCGTGGGAGGAGGACGCCTCCGACGTCGTAGCCGCGGTCGCAGAATCCCTCGGGCACCACCCGGATGCCGGCGGCAAGAGCCGGGCCGGGGACCTCGCCCACCGGCGGGGCCACGAGTACGGCGCACCGTCCGACGAGGGCACCGACGACCACGGCAGCCACGTCGGGGTCGGTGGCCATGCGGTCGTACAGCGCACCATGCGGCTTCACGAAGCTGACCGTGCCACCCACGACTGCCGCCTCGGCCACGAGCGCGTCCCACTGCTCGACGATGTCGTCGGCCAGGCGCTCGGCCGCCACGTCCAGGGGACGGCGACCGAAGCCGTCCCGGTCCCGGTACGACACGTGGGCACCGATGGCCACGCCCCGCTCGGTGCACTCCGCTGCCGCGGCACGCATGACGGCGGCGCTTCCGGCGTGGAACCCGCAGGCCAGACTGGCGCTGGTCACGTGGTCGAGCAGGGAGAGGTCGTGGTGGGTGAGCGTGTCGTGCTCGGCCAGGTCCGCGTTCAGGTCGATCGCCGTCACGCCACCAGTATCGGCCACGGTTGCCGCCACCGCGCCGGCACGGTTCGGTCGACCTCGGTCACGGGGTTGACAGGATGACGCTGGCGTGCTGCGCGACGTCCCGACCGGTCACAGATGACCGGCCGCCGCGGAGGCGCTATCGTTCCCGCCATGCCGCAACCGCCTGCACTTACGCCCGAACAGCGCCAGGCCGCACTGGCCAAGGCCGCCAAGGTCCGCCGCGAGCGGGCCGAGGTCAAGGAGAAGCTGAAGCTGGGTTCGATCGACCTGTCCGAACTCCTCACCATGGCCGACGGAAACGAGACCGTCGGCAAGATGAAGGTGCTCTCGGTACTCGAGTCGCTCCCCGGCCTCGGCAAGGTGAAGGCCCGCCGCCTGATGGACACGGTGGGGATCTCGGAGAGTCGACGACTGCAGGGGCTGGGCTCCAACCAGCGCGAGGCCTTGTTGCGCGAGACCGCCCGCTGACCGGAGTCGCACCGGGCCCCGGCGGGCCCGACGAGGATTCCCGCATCTTCGTCCTGTTCGGTCCCGGCGGGGCCGGAAAGGGCACCATCGCCGCCCGGCTCGTGGCGGACGACCCCCGTCTGCGGCTCAGCCGCTCGTGGACGACGCGTGTCCGGCGCCCGGGCGAGCCCGAGGACGCCTACGTCTTCGTGGACCGTGCCGCGTTCGAGTCCCGGGTGGCCGCCGACGGCTTCTTCGAGTGGGCCGAGTTCCTGGGCAATCTGTACGGCACCCCGGTCACCGACCCCGATCCCGGCCGGGACGTCCTCCTCGAGATCGACCTCCAGGGCGCCCGCCAGGTCCGCCGGCTGCGCCCGGACGCCACCCTGGTGCTGCTGCTGCCGCCGTCGCTGGACGTCCAGGCCGATCGGCTGCGGGCCCGGGGCGACGACGAGGCCCACGTCGCCCGACGCCTGGCCGAGGGGACCGAGGAGGTGCGCCAGGGGCGGGAGCTGGCCGACTTCGTGGTGGTCAACGACACGGTCGCACAGGCCACCACCGAAGTCGCCTCTATACTGGCTGATCGTCGCTCGGGCGCCCGCTAGGGACCCGCACGCACGGCACGGCCCGGCACCCCGCCGGCACCCATCCCCCGACATGCCCGAAGGATCGTGATGGCCCAGAACCCGACCACCCTGATGGACCCGCCGATCGAGGAGCTCCTCGACAAGGTGGACTCGAAGTTCACGCTGGTGGCGCTGGCCTCCCGTCGTGCCCGACAGGTGAACAGCTACTACAACTCGCTGGGCGAGGGTATCGGCGTCGTCGTCCCGCCCCAGGTCGCCTCGGCGTCGGGCAAGCCACTGTCGATCGCCTTCGAGGAGGTGGCGGAGGGCAAGTGCACCTACTCCCGCCCCGACCCCGAGGAGATCGCCGCCGCCGAGGCGGCCGAGGCGGCGGCGCTGGCGCTGATCGAGGGCGCCGTCGAGCTCGCCGTCGAGGAGGCCGTGGCCGAGGCCATCGCCGCCGACAAGGACGGGTCCGCCGAGTGACACGCCGCCCCGGCCGCCGTGCCGGGGTCGGACGCAACGAGGGGAGTGCCGTGGGACGGATGGCGCCGGACGTGGCCCGCGACGATTCGGACGGGGCGCCCTTCGTGGTGCTGGGCGTGTCCGCCGGCATCGCCGCGTACAAGTCGGTCGAGGTCTGCCGTCGCCTGGTCGACGCGGGCGTGCACGTCGCACCGGTGCTGACCGAGCGGGCCACCCGCTTCGTGGGGCGGGCCACGTTCGACGCCCTGGGCTCCGAGCCCACCCAGTCGAGCGTCTTCGGCGAGGAGTCACCGATCCCGCACACCCGGCTCGGGCAGCGCGCCGACGTGGTCGTCGTGGCCCCGGCCACGGCCGACCTGCTGGCGCGCTACGCCGCCGGCATGGCCGACGACCTGCTGACCACGACGCTCGTGGCCACGGCCGCCCCGGTCGTCGTGTGCCCGGCGATGCACACCGAGATGTGGGAGCACCCTGCGGTCCAGGCCAACCTCGCCACCCTCCGGGCCCGGGGCGTCACGGTGGTCCCGCCCGAGGACGGCCGGCTGGCCGGTGGGGACATCGGTTCGGGGAGGATGGCCGAGCCGGCCACGATCGTGGACACTGTCCTGGCCCTGGCCCTGGCCCTGGTCGCCGGGCACCGACCCCCGACGACCGCGGCCGATCTGGTGGGTGTCCGGGTGCTGGTGTCGGCCGGCGGCACCCGGGAGGCCATCGACCCGGTCCGCTTCATCACCAACCGGTCGTCGGGCAAGCAGGGCCATGCCCTGGCTGCCGCCGCACTGCGTCGGGGAGCGGACGTCGTGCTCGTGACCACCAGCAGGACACCGCGCCCGGCGGGCGCCGAGGTGGTGGAGGTCGAGAGCGCCGCCCAGATGGAGGACGCCATGCTGGGCAGGGCGGCCGCAGCGGACGTGGTGGTGATGGCCGCAGCCGTCGCCGACTTCCGGCCCAAGGTGGTCACCGACACCAAGCTGCACAAGGCGGACGGTGTCCCCGAGCTGGTTCTCGAGCCCACCAACGACATCCTGGCGGAACTGGGTCGGCGGCGCCGGGAGGGCCAGGTGCTGGTCGGGTTCGCCGCCGAGACCCACGACGTGCCCGAGCGGGCGCGGGCCAAGCTCGTGGCCAAGGGTGTGGACCTCATGGTGGCCAACGACGTGTCGGCCCCTCAGGTCGGGTTCGACCACGACACCAACGCAGTCACCGTCTTCGGGATCGACGGGACCGTCACCCCGGTCCCGCTGTCGGCCAAGTCGGCGGTGGCCGACGCCGTGCTCGACCGGGTCGCACTCCTGCTCGGGAGGTCGCCCGCCTGAGTGCGGCACCCATCTGACGCCCGGGGCCGTGCGTAGCGTCGGCGTGCCGCACGGGGGTAGCGTGGTCTGCCCGCACCGCGGCCGCCGCCAGGCCGGCAACGGACTGCCGGCCGGGGGGACCTGCGCCCCCGTCCCGCTTCAGCATCAGCAGTACCGACCGTCGGCGCCGCCCGGGTGACCGACGACCAGACAACCAAGGATGGAACCAGACGTGAGCAGCCGACACACCTTCACCTCGGAATCCGTGACCGAGGGGCATCCCGACAAGATGGCCGACCAGATCTCGGACTCGGTGCTGGACGCGCTGCTGGCCGACGACCCCGACAGCCGGGTCGCCTGCGAGACGCTGCTGACCACCGGCCTGGTGCTGGTCGCCGGCGAGATCACCACGACGACCTATGTCGACATCCCCAAACTGGTGCGCCAGACGGTCCTGGACATCGGCTACGACGACGATGCCTACGGCATCGACGGCAACACGTGCGGGGTCATCGTCTCGCTCGACGAGCAGTCGCCCAACATCGGCCAGGGCGTCGACAAGGCGTTCGAGGTGCGGGCGGGCACCGGCGGTGAGGACCAGCTGAACGCCCAGGGTGCCGGCGACCAGGGGATGATGTTCGGCTACGCCTGCGACGAGACACCGGACCTCATGCCCCTGCCCATCTGGCTGGCCCACCGGCTGGCCCAGCGGCTCGCCCAGGTGCGCCGGGTCGGCACGCTGCCCTACCTGCGTCCCGACGGGAAGACCCAGGTCAGTGTGACCTACGAGGATGGCAGGCCCATCGCACTCGAGACGGTCCTGATCTCCACGCAGCACGACCCCGGCATCGACCTCGAGACCCTGTTGCTGCCCGACCTGACCAGCAACGTGATCACCCCGCTGCTTCCGCCGGAGCTCGACTCGTCGAACCTGCGGATCCTGGCCAACCCCACCGGCGTGTTCGAGCTGGGCGGCCCCCATGCCGACACCGGACTCACCGGCCGCAAGATCATCGTCGACACCTACGGCGGTATGGCCCGCCACGGCGGTGGCGCGTTCTCGGGCAAGGACCCCTCCAAAGTCGACCGCTCCGCCGCCTATGCCGCCCGCTGGGTGGCGAAGAACGTGGTGGCCGCCGGCGCCGCCAGCCGGTGCGAGGTGCAGGTGGCCTACGCCATCGGTGTCGCCCGCCCGGTCTCCCTCCTCGTCGAGACGTTCGGCACCGAGAAGGTGGACCCGACAGCGATCGCCAAGGCCGTCGACCAGGTCTTCGACCTGCGTCCGGCCGCCATCGTGCGCGACCTCGACCTGAAGCGCCCGATCTACCGGAAGACCGCCGCCTACGGTCACTTCGGCCGGGCGGACAAGGAGTTCACCTGGGAGGAGACCTCCCGGGCCGACGACCTGAAGCAGGCGCTCGGGCTCTGAGCTCCACCCCCCGTCCGTCGGGCGCAGACGGCGGCGCCGCCACGACGGGCGGCACCCGCACCCGGGTGGTCCGGGTCGTCCCTGACGTCCCGGCCATCCACCGTCGGTTCGACTATGCGGTGCCGGCCGCCCTGGCCGACGTCGTCTCCGCGGGGAGCCGGGTGCGGGTGCCCCTGCACGGGCGCCGTGTCGGTGCATGGGTGGTCGAGGACGACGTGACACCCGAGGAGGGCGTCCATCCCCTCGATGTCGCCGCCTCGAGCGGCCTCGGCCCGCCCGACGCCGTCGTGGACCTGTCCGCGTGGGCGGCGTGGCGCTGGGCCGGGCCCCAGTCGTCGTTCCTCGGCACGGCATCCCCGCCCCGGGTCGTACGCGCTCTGCCCCCCACCCCGAGTCGGCCCGCCCCCGGTCCCGACTCGCCCGGCGGGGGATCGGTGGCGCTGGTGGACGCCGCCCTGGGGTCCGGTGGGACCTCCGTGGTGCGGCTGGCCCCCGCACTGGACACCACGTTGTTGGTCCTCGAGCTGGTGCACCGGTGCGGCCCGGACGGGGTCCTCGTCGTGGCCGCGGCGCGCGGTCGGGCCGATCATCTGGCGGCGCGCCTGCGCGCCGCCGGCGTCGCCGTCGCCCTGCTCCCCGAGGAATGGGCGGCGGCCCGTGCCGGGGGCCGGGTCGTGGTCGGCACGCGGGCCGGGGCCTGGGCGCCGATCGACCGCCTGGTGGCGGCCGTGGTACTGGACGCCCACGACGAGGCCCAGCGCGAGGAGCGCTCACCCACATGGTCGGCGGTCGACGTGGTGGTCGAACGTGGCCGTCGCCACGGTGCGCCGGTCCTCCTGGTCAGCCCCTGCCCACCCCTGAGCCTGACGGTGGGTCGTCCGCTGATCACCACGGAGCGGGGCGTCGAGCGCATGGGCTGGCCGGTGGTCGAGGTCGTCGACCGGACCGGGGACGATCCCCGCACGGGGCTGTTCAGCGAGCGGATGGCACGGGCGGCCCACGCCGAGCTGGTCCGGCCGGGAGGCCGGGTGGTCTGCATCCTCAACCGGACGGGTCGGGTCCGGGTCCTGGCCTGCACGGCGTGCGGGAACCTGGCCCGCTGCACCCGCTGCGGAGGTGCCGTGGCCCAGGCCGAGGCGGCGGGCACCCTGACGTGTGGCCGGTGCGGCGAGTGGCGACCGGCCGTGTGCGCCGTGTGCGACTCGTCCAGGCTCAAGGCGCTGCGGATCGGGGTGTCGCGTGCCACCGAGGAGGTCGCCGCACTCCTCGGGACGCCGGCCGTCGAGGTCACTGCCGATACCGGCACGACCGATGAACTGGGCACCGCCCGGCTCGTCGTGGGCACCGAGGCGGCGCTGCACCGCGTCGACCACTCCGGACTGGTGGTGTTCCTGGAGTTCGACCAGCACCTGCTGGCCCCGAGGTTCGGGGCGGGGGAGGAGGCACTCGCCCTCCTGGCCCGTTCCGCCCGGCTGGTCGGCAGGCGCGGCGGTGCCGGTCGCATCCTGGTCCAGACCCGCATCCCGGGACACGAGGCACTGGTCGCCGCCGTCCACGCCGACCCCGGGCTCCTGGCGGCCGCCGAGGAGCCGGTGCGCCGGCAGCTCGGCCTCCCGCCCTTCGGTGCCCTGGCGGCCCTGCGGGGCCCGGGCGCGTCCGTCTACGCGTCGGGGCTCGGAGCGGTCCCCGGCCTCGAGGTGTCCGGTCTGGACGCCGACCGGTTCCTGGTCCGGGCCGACGACCACCGCATCCTCTGCGACGGGTTGGCAGCGACCGCCCGACCGGTGGACCGTCTGCGCATCGAGGTGGACCCGACCGACGCCTGATCCGGCCGGCCGCACCCGCGCCGCAACCGTCCGCGTCGATCGGCACGCGCACCCCGTGCCGTAGACTGGGGACATGCCCTCCTACGCGGTCCGCACCTACGGCGACCCCGTCCTCCGCCAGGTGGCCAAGCCGGTCGAGGACGTCGACGGTGCACTGGTCAAGCTCGTCGACGACATGGTGGAGACCATGTACGAGGCGGTCGGCGCCGGCCTGGCCGCACCCCAGGTCGGCGTACAGCGGCGCCTGTTCGTCTACGAGCTCGACGACGGACCGAAGGCCATCATCAACCCCGAGATCGTCGAGTCCTCGGGCGAGCTGTGGCACGACGAGGCGTGCCTGTCGATCCCGGGACTGCGGATCGGCATCCTCCGGCCCGAGACGGTCCTGCTCACCGGTTTCGACCTCGAGGGGAACGAATTGACGATCGAGGCCGACGACTTCATGGGCCGCATGTTCCAGCACGAGGTGGATCACCTGAACGGCGTCCTCATGGTCGAGCGGCTCGACGACGACATGCGCAAGCAGGCCCTCAAGATCCTGCGTGACCGGGCCATGGGCCTCGACACCTCGGCCATGGAGGCCAAGCTGGTGTCGGCCGGCAACGATCGCGCCGTCTGAGCCGGAGGTCCCGCCGGCGTCGACCGCCGGACGTGCCGCACCGGCCGCCGGGACCACTAGCGTCACCCCCGTGGCCCGCCTGGTCTACCTCGGTACCCCCGACGCCGCCGTGCCTCCGCTGCGCCGCTGGTCGCCGCCGGTCACGACGTGGCCCTGGTGGTATCGCGGCCCGACAAGCGGCGAGGCCGGGGAGGGGCGCTGGTGCCCAGCCCGGTGAAGGCCGCCGCACTCGAACTGGGACTTCCCGTGACCGACCAGCTGACCGAGGCCACCACGGTCGGCGCCGAGCTCGGCGTGGTCGTCGCCTACGGGCGGATCATCCCGGTGGCGGTGCTCGACCAGCTGCCCATGGTGAACCTGCACTTCTCGCTCCTACCCCGGTGGCGGGGCGCGGCCCCTGTCGAGCGGGCACTGCTCGAGGGTGACTCGGAGACAGGTGTGTGCCTCATGGCCGTCGAGGCGGGTCTCGACACAGGGGGTGTGTACGCCGTCGAGGCAACCGAGATCGAGCCGGACGAGTCGGTCGACGAATTGCGTGCCCGCCTCGTGGCCATCGGTTGCCGGCTGCTCGAGGAGCACCTGGCCGACGGCCGTGCCGGACTTCCCGTTCCCCGGGACCAGGCCGGCAACCCGACCTACGCCGAGAAGCTCCTGTCCCACGAGCTCGAGCTCGACTGGAGCCGTCCGGCGGTGCACCTCAGGCGGGTGGTGCGGTTGGGTCGGGCGTGGACGACGTTCCGGGGGAGGCGGGTGCGTGTGCTGGCCGCCGGTCCGGCCGGTGGCGGGGACGGGACACCACTCGGCCCCGGGGAGCTCTCCGGGGCCACGGTCGGAGCCGGGGAGGGGACCCGGCTGGAGCTGGTGACCGTCCAGCCCGAAGGGAAGCGCCCCATGGACGCCGCCTCCTGGCTCAACGGGGTGCGCCCGGGAACCGGCGACCGCCTCGGCGCCTGAGCCGGCGACCGCCGTCAGGGTCGGGTGTCGGCGAGGAGCTCGATGCGGCGGGCCAGGTTGACGGCGTGGTCGCCCAGGCGCTCGTAGAACCGGGCGAGCAGCGTCACCTGGGCGGCGATCGAGACGGGCATCTCCTCCTCGGCCACCTCGCGGGTCAGACGGGCGTGGAGGATGTCCATCTCCTCGTCAGCGGTCGCAAGCCGCTCGGCGACCCGACGCCGATCGCCGAAGGCGTCGGCGGCCTGCAGCCACATCTCGTTGGCGACCTCGGTCATGAGCTGGACGATGCCGCGGCTCCTCGGGCTCATCGCCGCCCCCAGGTGCTCCACCGCACGCTGGGCCACGTGCTCGGCCAGGTCGGCGCTGCGCTCGAGCTCGGGGATGATGAGGAGCAGTCCCACCAGGTAGCGCAGCTCGTCCCCCTGGACGGGCCGCGCCTGCAGCTCCTCCCAGATCATCAGCTCGACGTCGGCCGTCAGTGTGTCGACGGCCTGGTCCCCGTCGATGACGGTCTGGCCCAGGAGCGCGTCGCCGCTGAGCAGGGCATGGGTGCCCCGGGACAGCGCCTCGGACACGAGGGCGAACAGCTGGATGACCTTCTGGTCGATGGCGTCGAGCCCCGTGGAGTCAGGAGTCATGTCACAGTGACACTACCCATGACGTGGACTTATGTAGTGGGTCGGCCGAGATCTTCCAGATGTTCACCTGACGTTTCCCTTCTGTTCACCCACAGTCCATGTTCGCCCATCTGGCGCCGGTGAGCGAGACGTCGGTGGCCGAACCTCGGGCCCGGCGACCGTTTCGTGCGGGGGTGACCGGTTCGTGCGGCGGAGACCGGAGGCGCCGACGATGGTACGACCCGGGAACTGCGCCCGGCGTGGGCGCTCCACGGGCCACCGGTTCGGCCACCGGATCGGCCACGGTGGCCAGGGTCGCAGGCTCGGGACCCGCCGGTAGGCTCACTGCCGATGGTCGCCTCCGCTTCCCACCCTCCCGACCTGCGGGTCGCCCCCTCGATCCTCTCCGCCGACTTCGGCAGCCTGGCCGATGCCGTCGCCCGGGTGACCCCCGGTACGGACTGGCTCCACGTTGACGTGATGGACGGCCACTTCGTGCCGAACCTCACCATCGGCCCACCGGTGGTGGCGTCGCTGCGGAACCACAGTGACCTCTTCTTCGACACCCACCTGATGATCACCGACCCCGCCCGGTACCTGGAGCCGTTCCGCGACGCCGGCGCCAACGGCTGCACCGTGCACGTGGAGGTGGGGGAGACCGCCGTCCTCATCGCCCAGATGCGCGACCTCGGACTCCGTGTGGGACTGGCTGCCAATCCCGACACACCCTTCGACGCGCTCGAGCCCTTCCTCGACCAGGTGGACCTGGTGCTCTGCATGACGGTCTTCCCCGGGTTCGGCGGCCAGTCGTTCATCGCCGACGTGCTGCCGAAGATCGCCCGGGTGCGGGCGGCGGCCACGCCGCCGGCCTCGCCCTCGACATCGAGGTGGATGGTGGGATCGACGAGCGGACCGTCGTCGAGGTCGTCCGGGCCGGTGCCAACGTGTTCGTGGCCGGCTCCGCCGTGTTCAACCGGGACGACCCGCTCGCCGCCGTCGAGGGGATCCTGGCCGCAGCCGCAGGCGAGCGGGCCGGAGTGCCGTCCTGACCACCCGTGCGGCGACTCCAGGCGCGGGCGACCCGGACGCCGCGTGGATGCTGCGGGCCGTGGAAGCGGCCGAGCGGGTCCACGGGCGCACCTCGCCCAATCCCTGGGTGGGCGCCGTACTCGTGTCCCCGCCGACCGAGGGACTGCCCTCGGCCTGGTTCACCGGTGCCACCGCGCCGCCAGGGGGCCCGCACGCCGAGGTGGCGGCACTGGCCGCAGCCGGGGAGCATGCCCGTGGCGGCACACTGTACGTGACCCTCGAGCCCTGCGCTCACCAGGGGCGGACGCCGCCGTGCGTCGACGCCATCGTGGCCGCCGGCGTCCGTCGCGTCGTGGTGGGGATCGCCGACCCCGACCCCCAGGTAGACGGTCGGGGTATCGCCGCCCTGCGCCGGTCCGGTGTCGACGTCGAGGCCGGTGTCGCCGCCGACGTGGTGGGCGAGCAGCTCGCCCCCTACGTCACGCACCGGCGCACGGGCCGGCCGTGGGTGGCCCTCAAGCTGGCGGCCACCCTCGACGGGCGCATCGCCGCGCCCGACGGATCCAGTCAGATGGATCACCGGGGACGAGGCCCGCCTCGATGCACACCGGCTCCGTGCCGTGTCCGACGCCGTCCTCGTGGGGGCGGGAACCGTGCGGGCCGACGACCCGGCCCTCACCGTGCGCCTGCCCGAGGACGACCCGTACTTCCGGGGACCCGCCGAGCAGCCGATCCGGGTGGTGCTGGGTACCGCACCCGCCGGCGCCGCCGTGCTGCCCGCACTCGAGCTGTCGGGACCCTGGGGGACATCCTCGACGAACTGGGGTCCCGGGGCGTGGTCCAGATCTTGGTGGAGGGTGGGTCCGGGGTGGCCCACGACGTCCACGCCGCCGGCCTCGTCGACCGGTACGTGGTGTACCTGGCGCCGGCCCTGTTCGGGGGCGACGACGCCCGGCCCCTGTTCGCCGGTCCCGGGGCCGCCACCATCGGCGACCTGTGGCGGGGGGAGGTCCGCTCGGTGACTAGCCTGGGAGGCGACGTGCGGGTGGAACTGGTCCCGGCCGGTCCGCCGGGCTGACGCCCACGGGTCGGCGCACAGCCGGACCCGGCCGCCCCGGGTGGCGCCGAGCTTGTCAAGAACGACGCAGCACGGGTCGACAGAGGAAGTACGGGACGGCACCGGCCGGTCCGATGACACGAGGGAGACCCAGGGCAATGCCCTTCTCAGCAGTGGAGGACGCGATCGAGGCAGTCGGACGGGGCGAGATCGTCGTCGTCGTCGACGACGAGGACCGCGAGAACGAAGGCGACCTGATCATGGCCGCCGACGCGGTCACGCCGGAGAAGATCGCCTTCTTCCTGGCCCACACGTCGGGCCTGATCTGCGTGCCGCTGACCCCCGAGCGGGTGGAGCAGCTCGACCTCCCGCTCATGGTCACCGCCAATACCGAGGTCCAGCGCACGGCGTTCACGGTGAGCGTGGACTACCGCCACGGGACCTCGACCGGGATCTCCGCGGCCGACCGGTCCGCCACCATCCAGGCCCTGGTCGACCCCCACATCCGCCCGACCGACCTGAACCGGCCGGGCCACATCTTCCCCCTGCGGTACCGACCGGGCGGCGTGCTCAAGCGGGCCGGCCACACCGAGGCGGCCGTCGACCTGGCCCGGGCAGCCGGTCGGGCGCCGGCCGGGGTGCTGTGCGAGGTGGTCAGCGAGGACAAGGCCACCATGGCCCGCCTGCCCGAGCTGCAGGCGTTCGCCGCGAAGCACGGACTCCACCTGATCTCCATCGCCGACCTCATCCGCTACCGCCGCCACAAGGACAAACTGGTGCGCCGCATCGCTGACGCCCGGATCCCGACCGACTTCGGCGAGTTCACCGTCTACGCCTACGAATCGGTCCTCGACGGTGAGCACCACGTGGCGCTGGTCAAGGGCGACATCCAGGGTCAGCCCAACACACTGGTGCGGGTGCACAGCGAGTGCCTGACCGGCGACGTCTTCGGCTCGCTGCGGTGCGACTGCGGGCCGCAGCTGCACGGGGCCATGGCCGCCATCGCCGAGAACGGCAGCGGTGTCCTCGTCTACCTGCGCGGCCACGAGGGCCGCGGCATCGGCCTCGCCCACAAGCTCCGTGCCTACAACCTGCAGGAGGAGGGATTCGACACCGTCGACGCCAACCTCGAGCTGGGCCTCCCGGCCGACTCCCGTGAGTACGGGATCGGCGCCCAGATCCTGGTCGACCTCGGGGTCACCACCATGCGCCTGATGACCAACAATCCGACCAAGTACGGCGGACTGGAGGGCTTCGGGCTCGACATCGTCGAGCGGGTCAACATCCAGCCCGTCCCCACGCCGGAGAACATCGAGTACCTCCGCACCAAGCGCGAGCGCATGGGGCACCTGCTCGAGGGTCTCGATGACGTCCTCTGACCGGACCGCCCTACCCGACGACGCCAAGTCCCGTGCCGCGGCACGGGTGGGCGTCTCGCTCGACCCCGGCGAACTGGTGGCCCGGTCTCCGGGTGCCATCCGGCTGGGCTTCGCCTGTGCCGAGTTCAACGGTGGGATCACCGACCGCATGCTGAGCGCCGCCCTCGACCAGCTCGAGTCGAGCGGGGGCGACCTCACGACCACGGTGGTGGCCTGGGTGCCGGGGGCCTTCGAGCTGCCCTTGGTGGCCCGGGCCATGGCCGCGTCGGCACGGGTCGATGCCGTGGTCGCCCTCGGGGCGGTCATCCGGGGCGACACCGGCCACTACGACTTCGTCGCCGGCGAGTGCGCATCCGGCCTCCAGCGTGTCCAGCTCGACACCGGTGTGCCCGTCGTCTTCGGCGTCCTGACCACCGACACCGTGGAACAGGCGCTGGTCCGGTCGCTTCCGGACGAGACCAACAAGGGTGCCGAGGCCGCCCGCACCGCGGTGGAGACAGTCGCCGTACTGCGGGGACTCGAGGACCTGCCGAGCGGAAGCCGTGCCGGGTTCACCGTGGGAGGACGCTGAACGTGTTGCGGCTCGTACTGCCGAAGGGCTCCCTGGAGAAGGCCACACTGGACCTGTTCGCCGACGCCGACCTGACCGTCAACCGGTCCTCCAGCGTGGACTACCGGGCGTCCATCGACGACCCCCGGATCGCCGACGTGCGCATCCTGCGTCCCCAGGAGATCCCGCTGTACGTGGCCGACGGCCTGTTCGACATCGGGATCACCGGGCGCGACTGGATCGAGGAGCGGGGCAGCGAGGTGACCACCCTCGGCGCCCTCCAGTACTCGAAGGCCACCGCCAATCCGATCCGGGTGGTCCTGGCGGTGCCCGCCGACTCGCCCGTGACCTCCGTCGCCGACCTGGCGGCCTCGGCCACCGGCGGTGGGGGGGCGCTCCGGGTGTCGACCGAGTACCCCGAGCTCACCCGTCGCTACCTCGAGACCCATGGCGTAGCCGCCGAGGTGAGCCTCTCCTACGGTGCCACCGAGGCCAAGGTGCCCGACATCGCCGACTGCGTGGTCGAGATCACCGAGACGGGCCGGGCGCTGCGGGCGGCCGGCCTCAAGATCGTGGAGACGCTGCTCGTCTCGCACACCGAGCTCATCGCCAACCCGGCGGCAGCAGCCGATCCGGGCAAGCGCCACGCCATGCAGCAGATCCTGACCCTGCTGCAGGGTTCGCTCGAGGCCCGGGGCAAGGTGCTGGTGAAGCTCAATGTGGCCGCCGACCAGCTGGACGACGTGATCGAGGTGCTTCCCTCGCTCCGCTCGCCCACCGTGTCGGAACTGTTCGGCGGTGGCGGGTTCGCCGTCGAGACCGTGGTGCCCAAGTCGGAGATCAACGTGCTGATCCCCGCACTGCGCGACCGCGGGGCGACCGACATCATCGAACTCGCCCTCTCGAAGATCGTCCACTGAGGCGACGGTGATGACCCACGCGGTTGCTCCCGAGCTGGTCCCCGTGGGGGACACCACGCTGATCGGTCGCGTGGAGGAGTTCGACGACCAGCGCGGCATCGGGACGGTCAGCTGCGGGGAACGGTCGGTGCCGTTCCACTGCACGGCCATCACCGACGGCAGCCGGCACATCGAGGTGGGGACCGTCGTCGCCGTGCGCATCCGGGCGTCCCGCCTCGGCCGGCTCGAGGCCCGCAGTGTCCGTCCGATCCCCGGCGCTCACGCCGGGTCGAACGAAGCGGTGGCCGGTGCCGACCGACCAGGGGCCCACAGTCCGCGTCCCCCCGCGGGCTACGCCTCTCCGCCGGCTGTGGGTCCGTCCCCGGCGGTGCCCGTCGCGGTGTCCACCCCGGAGGCGGAACCACCGGTGGGTCCACCGGGGCCTTCGGTGTCGTGGCCCGTGGACGAGTCGGCGACCCCGGTGTCGGGCACGCCGGCGGTGGGGCCACCCCCGACGCCGACCGTGGCGTCACCCGGGGCACCGTCACCGTCAGCCGGGGTGCTGTCACCGTCCCCCGGGGGCCTCGAGGGAGTGGCCGACGACGACGAGTCGGCCCCCCGCCCGAACTTCTGGTCGCCGTTCTCCCGTTCGCCGACCGGCCCACCGCCGACCTGGTCCACCCCGGTCACACCGAGGGAGCCCCCGAGCGACCAGCCCTGAACCGGCCCGGTGTCGCCACCGGTGGTGAGCTCGGCCGGACCCTCGTCGTCCTCGTACGGGTTTCCCAGGATGTTCCGGGCCATGTCGACCACCACGGCGCTGTCGGCGTCCTCCTCGGTCACCACCCCGAGCAGCGGGGCGGCCAGGAGGCCGGTGACGAGGCCCGTTTCCGACATGGACTCGGCCTGCACGATGGACCACTCCCACAGCCGCTTGACCATGTCCGGGCTGGTGGACTTCCGGGTCGGGTACTTCAACCTGGTGTTGACGGCGGCGTGGGCGAGCCCGGTGGCGGCCGGGAACAGCCAGATGAGCCGGTAGTTGCCGGTGGCGTCGACGGTGATGGCGGCGATGTAGGCCAGGATCACGCTGACCAGGTTGAACGGTGACAGGAGGACGCCGAGCCGCTCGCCCAGACCGCCGGCTCGCGGCAGGAGCTGGAGGAGCAGCGGGGCCATGACGATCAGGTAGGCGCCGATGAAGGGGGCGCCGATGTAGCTCAACACGACGGCCTGCCACAGATGGGTGTCGAAGAACTGGACACCGGCCAGCACCGCCCCGAGCAGCGGGGCCCCCACGGCGAGTTGCATGGGGGTGAGCCACCGGCTGAGCGGCACGCCGAGTGCGATCCCGATGATGAAGACCGGGAATCCGGTGGCCAGCCCGGCGATCGTCTGGGCGCTGGCGCCGGCGTGGAGCACCCGCTGGAAAAAGAGGATGGCGACGTAGCCGGTCGAGCCGATCCCGGCCCAGAACAGGAGTGAGCCGGACACCAGCACCTTGGCGTTCGGTCCGGCCAGGATGTCCGCGCAGCTCGTCCATGGCCGGGCGGGCACGCCGGGTGCGGTCCGCCTCGGCGCCCGCGCGCCGCTGACGGCGACTCACGGACGAGGAGCAGGACGGCCAGCCCGGTCAGGATCATGATGACGCCGGCGATCTGGAACGGCAGGTCCCAGGTGGCCGGGTCCGACTGCTTCCACGTGGCGATGACGGTCCCCTTGATGGTGAAGCTGGCCAGGGTGCCGAGCACGGTGGTGAGCACCAGCGCCTTCAGCCACCGGCTCCGGCCGAACACCTCGGGCACGACGGCCACGTTGGTGAGCGTGAACACCGAGGCCGCCTGGCTGGCGATGACGATGAACACGACGAGCGCCCAGTAGCCGCTGACCACGGTGAACATCCACGTCGCCGCACCCATCACGATGAGGCTGGCGGCCATGTAGGGGGTGCGGCGGCCGACCCGGGTGCGCGTCCGGTCGCTCAGCCGCCCGGCGACCGGGTAGGTGAGCCAGCTGAGCAGCCGGCTGGCCGTCAGGGCGAAGGTGACGGCCAGCGCCCCCGAGGCGCCGCTGCTGGACGAACAGCGTGATGAGCACGCCCGAGACGGCAAGGTTGGCACGGGGGCCGACCAGTCCGATCGACAGCCCGATGAAGCTCCGGACCCGGGAGGCGTCGACCCCGCCGGGTCCGGCGGGCTCCGGGGACGCCGTGGCGTCGGTCGGGTCGCTCACCCGCCGTCGTCGGTGCCCGGGTCGTCCGCGGCGACGTCGGCGTCCACCCCGACCACGGCGTCGACCCGGGCACCGGCCCGTAGGGCACCGTCGATCTGCACCCAGGCGAGCTGCAGGCTGGCCCGGCCCTCCTTCAGGACGGTCTCGCTCTCGCCCAGGCGGCCTTCCAGTCCGTCGACGAGGCAGCCGAGGGCGTCGATGGCCACACGGGCCTGGTCGAGGTGCGGGGGCTGCTGGCTGAGGTGGAGCGCGGCCAGCTCGAACAGGGCGTAGCAGTGGTTGGCCACCACGACCTCGACGGGCGCGTCGGCCAGCTCGGCCCGCATGGCCTCCACCTGGGCGACCAGCGCTTCGTCGTCGACGTCCCCACCGGGCCCGTCGAAGGGGTCGGGGGGCGGGCCGCCGGGTTCGGTGCCGGACCGGCCGGGCGGCCGTCCCACGGGTCGTTCGCCGTCAGGTGTCCACAGGGAGCTCACGACTGGTAGCCTAAAGCAACTGATAGACGAGGAAGCGGGGCTTCGCGGTGCGAATCCCCCACCCGGCCACCCCGTCCCGCCCTGCGGGACGAGCGTGCGACGGGTCCATGGGACCGGAGGCCGACGGTTGTCGGTCGTCCCGGTGCAGGCTCCGCTCCCTCATCGTCGGCCACGGGTCGCCGTGGCCATGAGACAGGGAGTGCAGTCGAATAGCAACACCCACCACCACAGATCCTCGCATCAATGACCGCATCCGTGCCCGTGAGGTGCGCCTGGTCGACCCTGACGGGGAACAGCTCGGCATCAAGCTTCTGCCCGAGGCGCTGGCCATCGCCCGGGACCTCGACCTCGACCTCGTCGAGGTGGCCCCCGGGGCCAACCCGCCCGTCTGCCGCATCATGGACTTCGGCAAGCACAAGTTCGACGAGGCGCAGCGGGCCAAGGAGTCGAAGCGCAAGGCCATCCACGTAGGGATCAAGGAGATGAAGTACCGGCCCAAGATCGGGCCCGGCGACTTCGACACCAAGACCAGGCAGGTGGCCAAGTTCCTCGAGGAGGGCCACAAGGTGAAGATCACCATCATGTTCCGTGGGCGCGAGGTGTTCCACCCCGAGCTGGGCAAGAAGATCCTCGACCGGATCGCCGACCAGATGGAGGGCCTCGGCAAGTCCGAATCGGTCCCCCGCCTCGATGGCAGGAACATGGTGATGGTGCTCGCACCGGAGAAGCGGGCCAAGCCGGCCGGCTCGCGGTCGGGAGGATCGAAGGGCGGGGCACCGGCCGCGGCAGTGGCGCCGGTGGACCCGAGCACAGCAGCGTCAGCGCCGGCGGGCGATCAGCCCGCTCCGGCGGACGGTGCACCGGTGGCCGCAGGCGGTCGCGGTGGCACCGGCACCGGAGGCGGCACCGGCCGCCACGGCGGGGGATCCGACCCCCGCCTCAGAGTCGAGCGAAGGAGAGGGATAGACACGATGCCCAAGATGAAGACGGACAGCGGTGCCAAGAAGCGCGTGAAGGTGACGGGATCGGGAAGGCTCCGCCGTCGCAAGGCGTTCAAGTCCCACCTGCTCGAGCACAAGTCGGCCGAGCGCAAGCGCCGTCTGGGACGTGAGACGGACTTCGCTCCCGGTGACGAGAAGCAGATCAAGAGGCTGCTCGGGATGTAGCCGGGGGCGGAACCGACCGCCCCGCCCCGCCCCTCAACCGGCACTGCGCCGGGACCGCCCCTCCCGGGTCGTGCCCCGCGGCGCCGGACGTGACCCGGACCCCCTCTGCGAGGCCCGGCCCGGGACCGCACACCGACCACACACGACCGGCCGACCACCCCAGGCCACACAGACAAAGGAGTTCACCCATGGCCCGAGTCAAAGGCGCCGTCCACGCCAAGAAGCACCACCGCGCCATTCTCGAGCAGGCACAGGGCTACTACGGCAACAAGAGCCGTTCCTTCCGCGCCGCCAACGAGCAGGTCATGCACTCGATGCAGTACGCCTACCGGGACCGGCGGGCGCGCAAGGGCGACTTCCGTCAGCTGTGGATCCAGCGGATCAACGCTGCGGCCCGGCTGAACGGCATGAGCTACAGCCGCTTCATCGCCGGCCTGCACCGGGCCGAGGTCGAGGTGGACCGGAAGGTCCTGGCCGACCTGGCCGTCACCGCCCCCGAGGCGTTCGCCTCGCTGGTGCAGGTGGCCAATGACGCCCTGGCCACGGCTGCGCCGAGCACCGAGGCCGGTTCCTGACCCAGTCGGGCCTGGCCTTCACCCATCAGCGGGTCCGGAGGCTGCGCCAGCTCCTGCGCAAGGGCGGCGCACGCGCCGCCGAGCAGGTGGTGGTCGTCGAGGGTGCGGAACTGCTGTCGGTGGCCATCGCCGCCGGCGCCGCCGTCGAGGCCGTCTACGTCGCACCCGAGGGTGCCGACGTGCCGGCGGTCGAGGAGGTCACGGCGAGCGTGCTGGGTGTGGGAGGCCGGGTCTTCGACCTGGCGCCCGGGGTCATGGAACGGGTCGCCTCCACCGTGACGCCCCAGCCCATGCTGGCCGTCGTGGCGTACCGCCCGGCGCCATGGACGAGCCTCGACGGGGCCACGCT
This sequence comes from uncultured Acidimicrobiales bacterium, assembly GCA_963841925.1. Lineage (GTDB taxonomy): Bacteria > Actinomycetota > Acidimicrobiia > Acidimicrobiales > RAAP-2 > Bog-756. The sequence goes on along the minus strand of CAWJER010000001.1, from coordinate 32,396 downwards.
GGTCGTGGTGTGCATCGACGTGCGCGACCCCGGCAACCTGGGCACGGTGATCCGCACGGCGGACGCCGCCGGCGCTGATGCCGTGGTGTGCTGCGACGGAACCGTCGACCCCACCAACCCGAAGACCGTGCGGGCCACGGCCGGTTCGCTCTTCCACGTTCCGGTGGTGGCGGGGGGCACCACGGCGGCGGCGTTGTCCGAGCTGGCCGCCCGGGGGTTCACCACGGTGGCCACGGTGGTGCGCGACGGCACCGACTACGTCGGCTTCGATTGGACCCGATCGGTGGCACTGGTGCTCGGCAACGAGGCGTCCGGGCTGGACGACTCCCTGGTCGCCGACCTCGACGCCCGGGTCACCATCCCGATGGCGGGGCGCTCGGAGTCGCTTAACGTGGGGGTGTCCGCCGCCGTCCTGTGCTTCGAGGCGCTCCGCCAGCGGCGCACGGGGGTCGCTCCGGGCCGCCCTACGATGTCCGCCATGGACGAGTCGGCCAGGGACGCAGCGCCGCCGGGCGAACCCGTGCCGCCGGGTGCGGGCCCCGACGGACGGCCGACATGACCGGGTCCCCGGACGTCGCCCGGTTGGTGGCCGAGGCCCGCGCTGCCATCGAGGCGGCGGCCACCACCGAGGAGGTCCGCCACGTGGCCGCCTCCGTGACCGGCAAGAAGTCGCCGCTGGCCGAGGCCTCGCGGGCACTCGGAGCCATGGAGGCCGAGACCCGCAAGGAGCTGGGCCGCCAGCTGCACGAGGCCCGCAGCGAGGTCGAGGAACTGCTGGAGGCCAAGCGCACCGAGATCCGCTTCGCCGAACTGACTGTCGAGCTGGCGGCGTCGAGGCTGGATCTCACGGAGTACGTGCCCGGCTCGGTCCCGGGCCCGGCGACCCGGGGGCACCTGCACCTGGTGTCCCGCACCCGTGACGCCCTCGAGGACGTGTTCGTCGGCATGGGGTTCGACGTGGCCGAGGGGCCCGAGATCGAGACCGACTGGTACAACTTCGGCGCGCTCAACATCCCGCCGGCCCATCCGGCCCGTGGCATGTGGGACACGTTCTACCTCGACCTGGGTGAGCCGGAGACGACCCTCCTTCGCACCCACACCTCGCCGGTGCAGATCCACCTCATGGAACGGGCCGTGCTCGACGGGACGCTGCCGATCCACTCCGTCATGCCCGGCCGCTGCTACCGGCGTGACACCCCCGACGCCCGGCACCTGGCCGTCTTCCACCAGATCGAAGGCCTGGTAGTGGACCGGGGGATCACCTTCGCCGACCTGGCGGGCACCATCGAGACGTTCACCTCCGCCTACTTCGGACCCGACATCCACTCGCGGCTGCGACCGGCCTACTTCCCCTTCACCGAGCCCTCGGCCGAGTTCGAGGTGACCTGCGCCATCTGCCGGGGCGACGGGTGCCGGACATGCTCGCAGACCGGGTGGATCGAGCTCGGTGGGTGCGGCATGGTCGACCCGGCCGTGTTCGCCTCCGTCGGCGTCGACGCCGACGAGTGGACCGGGTTCGCCTTCGGGTTCGGCATCGACCGGTGCGCGCAGATGCGCCACCAGATCGCCGACATGCGGGCCCTCACCGAGAACGACATCCGCTTCCTGCGCCAGTTCTGAGGCGCGGACACCGAGAGGACAGCCTTGCGCGTTCCCCTTTCCTGGCTCCGAGACTTCGCACCCTTCCCCGGTGACGCCGCGCTCGTCGCCGCCACGCTGGACGACCTCGGCCTGGTGGTCGAAGGTGTCGAGGTGGTGGGCGAGGGACTGGGCGAGGTGGTGGTCTCCCGGATCGAGGAGGTCACCGCCATCGAGGGGGCCGACAGGATCCGCCGCGTGGTCGTGACCGACGGCTCGGGTCTCGTCGAGGTGGCGTGCGGGGCGACGAATTTCGCCGTCGGCGACCTGGTGCCCCTCGCCCCGGTCGGAGCCGTCCTGCCCGGTGGGTTCGAGATCGGCCGCCGGAAGATGCGGGGCATGGTGTCCAACGGGATGCTCTGCTCGGGCCGGGAGCTGAAGCTGTCCGAGGACCATGCGGGCCTCCTGATCCTCAACGACGTGGAGGGTGCGACACCGGGGACCGCACTGGTGGACGCGCTCGGCATCGACCCCGACGTGGTGTTCGACGTGGCCGTCGAGGCCAACCGGCCCGATGCATGGTGCATGGCCGGTGTGGCCCGGGACCTGGCCGCCCGCATGGGCCTGGAGTTCACGGTGCCCGACACGGCCGCCCTGGTGGCCGAGGTTTCGGGGGTGGCGCCCGGTGGTCCGTGCCGCGGCCGGCGGTCGGGAGCACCGGTGGGCTCGCTCGCCTCGGTCCGGGTCGACGACCTCGAGCTGTGCCCACGGTTCACGGCCCGGGTGCTCACCGGAATCACGGTGACCGACTCGCCGGCGTGGCTCGCCCGACGGCTCGTGGCGGCGGGCATGCGACCCATCAACAACGTGGTCGACGCGTCCAACTACGTGATGCTGGAGCTGGGTCAGCCCACCCATCCCTACGATCTCGACCTGCTGGGTGGCGGCGGACTGATCGTGCGTCGGGCGCGGCCCGGCGAGGAGGTGACGACCCTCGACGACGTGGTCCGTACGCTGGGCCGTCCCGGTCCGGGACTGGGTGACACGGGCCAGGACTGCCTGATCTGCGACGCAACCGGGGACCCGGTCGGCATCGCCGGCATCATGGGTGGCGCATCGTCCGAGATCGGCCCCGGCACGACCCGCGTGCTGCTCGAGGCCGCCTACTTCGTGCCCATGGCCATCGCCCGCACGGCCAAGCGGCTCAATCTGAGGACCGAGGCGTCGGCCCGGTTCGAGAGGGGTGCGACCCGGCCGGCATCGACCGGGCCGCCGAGCGCTTCTGCGATCTGCTGGCGCTCACGGCCGGCACGGGCCTGACGCTGGCCGAGGGCGTCCTCGACGTGACCGGTGACGTGCCCCGGCCGCTTGAGGTGACCGTGCGTCCATCGCGGGTGAACGGCCTCCTCGGCACGGCGCTGTCGGCAGCGGCGATCGCCGGTCTGCTCGCCCCCCTCGGCCTCGAGGCCACGCCGACCGGGGGCGACGACGACCCGGTCGCCGTGGTCGTCCCGACGTTCCGGCCCGACGTACGCCCGCTGCCCATGGGTGAGGCCGACCTGGCCGAAGAGGTCGCCCGCACCTTCGGATACGCCCGCCTGCCCCGCCGCACGCCGGCGTGGCCCCAGCCGGGCGGGCTCACCGATCGTCAGCGTGAGCGGCGACGCCTGAAGGACGTGCTGTGCGGACTGGGGGCGAGCGAGGCATGGACGACGGCGTTCGTGACCGAGGCCGACCAGCTGGCCGCGGGCTTCGCCCCGCCGTATGTCCAGATCACCAATCCCCTGGTCGAGGCCGAACGGCTCCTGCGTTCGTCCATGGCCCCGGGACTGCTGCAGGCGCTGCTCTACAACGCCGAGCGCCGCCAGGGCGACGTCCGGCTGTTCGAGGTCGGGTCGGTGTTCCACCGCCTCGCGGTCCCGTCGGGCGACGGCCCGGATGCCGAGCAGGTCGAGCGCCTGTGCGCCGTGTTCGCCGACGGTGACGACGACGCCTGGGCGGCCGTGGCCGCGTGGCGCACGGTAGCCGACTCACTGGGGCTGTCCGACTGGGTGCTGGAGCAGGGCCCCCATCACGACCCGGCGACCCGGGTGGCGCACGAGTACCGGTCGGGCACACTGCTGTCGGGGGGCGTGTCGGGCCGCGCCGACGACGGTCGGCGCGCCGTGGTCGGCGTGGTGGGGGAGCTCGACCCGTCCCTGGTCGAGGCCTACGGTCTCGTCGGGACCGACGGCCGCCCCCGACGGGTGGGCTGGCTCGATCTCGACCTCGAGGTACTGCTCGACCCCGAGCGGGCGGCGCCGCCGGCCGCTCGCCTCGGTGCCGATCAGCCGGTTCCCGTCGTCCGACATCGACCTCGCGTTCGTGGTGCCCGAGGAGGTGCCCGCCGGATCGGTGGAGGCCACCTTGGCGCAGGCCGGGGGCGACCTCCTCGAATCGGTCCGGCTGTTCGACGTGTACCGGGGGGAGTCCCTGGGCGGCGGGGTCCGCAGCCTCGCCTACCGGCTGCGGTTCTGCGCCCTCGATCGGACGCTCACCGACGAGGAGATCGGAGGCCTTCGGGCTTCGTGCATCGCCGCCGTCGAGCAGGCCCACCGGGCCGCGCTGCGCTGAACCCGGGCGACAGTTCCACCTGCACCGTGAGCGGGGATCGGCCGGTGGCGTCACGCCTGGCAGGGTCCCGGTAGGGTCGACGGGGATCCGAGAGGGCCGGTCGTCACCATGACAGAAACCGCCACGGAAGCAGTCCAGGAGCCGGCGGGTGCACTGCCCCGCCGCCAGGTCCTGGTCATCATCGGCGCCCTCATGCTGGGGATGTTCCTGGCCGCCCTGGACCAGACCGTGGTCTCCACCGCCCTGCCCACGATCGTCGGCGACCTCCACGGTGCGTCGCACCTCAGCTGGGTCGTCACCGCCTACCTCCTGGCGTCGACGGTGTCGACGCCCCTGTGGGGGAAGCTCGGGGACCTCTACGGGCGGAAGAACTTCTTCCAGGCGGCGATCATCATCTTCCTGGTCGGTTCGGCCCTCGCCGGCCTGAGCACGTCGATGATCGAGCTCATCGCCTTCCGGGCCATCCAGGGCCTCGGCGGAGGCGGCCTCATGATCGGGGCCATGACCATCGTGGGCGACGTGGTCTCCCCCCGAGAGCGCGGCCGCTACATGGGCCTGTTCATGGCCATGTTCGGCGTGACCTCGGTCATCGGTCCGCTCATCGGTGGGGTCTTCGTCGACTACCTGTCGTGGCGGTGGATCTTCTACATCAACCTCCCCATCGGCGCGGTCGCGCTGGTCGTGACCGCCATCGCGCTCCCGGCGGTGTCCACGCGCGTGCACCACGTCATCGACTACCTGGGCACGGCGCTCATCGCCCTGTCCGCCACGGCCCTCGTCCTGTTCACCAGCCTCGGTGGGTCGTCCTACCCGTGGAACTCGCCCTTCATCATCGGTCTGGCGGCGGCAGGGGTCGTCTTCGCCGGCCTGTTCCTCCTGGCCGAGCGACGGGCGGTCGAGCCGATCATCCCGCTACCGCTGTTCGCCAACCGGGTCTTCAGTGCGGCGAGTGCCATCGGCTTCGTCGTCGGATTCGCCATGTTCGGCGCCCTGACGTTCCTGCCCCTGTTCTTCCAGGACGTCCGGGGGGTGAGCGCCATCCAGTCCGGCCTGCGGCTCTTCCCGTTGATGGGCGGCCTGCTGGTCGCCTCGATCGGCTCGGGCCTGCTGGTGAGCCGGTGGGGGCGCTACAAGGTCTTCCCCGTCGTCGGCACCGGGCTCATGACCGTCGGCCTGTACCTGATGTCGCTGATCGGCGTGCACACCGGCGCATGGGCGGCAGCGGCGTACATGGCCGTCTTCGGATTCGGGCTGGGCCTGATCCTCCAGGTCCTCACGGTGGCCGTCCAGAACGCCGTCCCGTACACGGAGCTCGGGACCGCCACCTCGGGGGTCACCTTCTTCCGGTCCATCGGCGGCTCCTTCGGGACGGCCGTCTTCGGCGCCATCTTCGCCAACCTCCTCCTGACGAACGTGCTCCGGGCGCTCCATCTCCACTCCGCACCCTCCGGCCTCAGCCTGAGCGCCGACGACCCGGACTCGATCCACCGTCTTCCCGCCCTCGTGCAGACCGGGGTGATCGACGGCATCGCCCACACCATCCAGACCATGTTCCTGATCGGCGTGCCCATCGCCTTCGTGGCCTTCCTGCTCAGCTGGACCCTTCCCGAGGTCCCGCTCCGCAAGGCCATCCGGGACTCGGAGCCGGCCGAGAACCTGGGGCTGCCCTCACCGCGCAACTCGCTCGGAGAGGTCCAGCTCATCTTGGAGCGTGCCGTCAGCCACGAAAACCGGCGCGAGCTCTACGAGATGCTCGCCGGTCGGGCCGGACTCGACCTCCATCCGCGTGCGTGCTGGCTCCTCTACCGGGTGGCCGACCGTCCCGAGGCCACCATCGAGGAGGTGGGCGCCCGGCTGCGGGTCGACCCCGGGCGTCTGCACGAGGGTGTCGACGAACTGGAGACGGCGGGCATGATCGCTTGCGTGGAACGGCCGGACGGCCGACAGCTGGAGTTGACCGAGGTGGGGGAGGACGCCATCGAGCGGCTCACCGCAGCGCGGCGGGACTCGCTCAGTGAGTTGCTGGAAGGGTGGGACACCCACGAACACCCCGAGGTGGTCGCCATGATCCGCGAGTTGGCACGGGTGCTGATGGCGGACGACGACCGGTTGCTGGCGGACGCCGGCGCCTCCTGAACCGACGGGGCCCGCTCACGAGTCGAACCCGAGACCGACGGCGTCGAGCGTCCGCAGCCACAGGTTCCGTCTGCCCTGATGGGTGTCGGCCCGGGCCATGGACCACCGGGTCAGGTTGATCCCGATCGAGCGGAGCGGTTCGGGCGGGAACGGGATCGGCTTGGACCGCACGAACTCCATGCGGGTCAGGTCGGTCTCGGACCCGGACACGAGGTCGAGGGCGACCCGGGCCCCGAAGCGCGATGCCCCGACCCCGAGGCCGGTGTAGCCGGTGGCCGATGCCACCCGGCCGTCGAACGATCGGTCGAAGAATGCGCAGAAGCGCGAGCAGGTGTCGATGGCCCCGGCCCACGAGTGGGTGAAGCGCACGTCCTCGAGCTGCGGGAAGGTCTGGGCAAAGAGGGTCGACAGCAGTGTGAACGTGGCCGGCCGCTGCTCCAAGGAGGGGCCCATGGCGCTCCCGTAGTGGTACACGGCGTCGTGGCCCCCGAACAGGATGCGGTGATCCGACGTCTGCCGGAGGTACACGAACTGGTTGCCGGTGGTGCCGATGCCCTGGCGCCGGGCCCACCCGATGGACTCCCGTTGGCGCGGGTCGAGCGCCTCGGTCACGAGCACGTAGTCGTAGACGGGCACCACGTACTTGCGCAGCCGTCGGACCGGCGACGGTGAGGCGTTGGTGGCCAGGACCACCCGGGGCGCACTGACCCGGCCGTGGGCGGTGCGGACGACCATCGGCGACCGCTCACCGGGGCCCGCGGGCTCGATCCCGTCGACCGTGCTGTGCTCGAACACCGCGTACGCCGGCCTCCTCGCAGGCCCGCCGCAGACCCCACGCCAGGCGCGCCGGGTTGACCAGGGCGCACGAGTCCTCGTCCCACAGACCGGCCAGCAGGGTGGGGGAGTGGATGTCGGCCCGGAGCTCGTCGCCCTCGAGGAACACCGGCGAGGACCCGTGCTCCCGGGCCTGGGTCGCGGCCTCACGGAGCGACGCCACCTGGTGGGGCTCGGTGGCCACATCGAGCTCGCCGGTCCGCTCGAATCCGCAGTCGATCCCCAGCTCGTCCACAGTCGCCTCGATGGCGTCGAGGTTCCAGGTACCGAGGCGCTCGAGGGTGGCGATCTCCCCGGGGAACCGCTCGATGCCGTTGGTGAGCCCGTGGGTCAGGCTGGCGGCGCAGAACCCGCCGTTGCGCCCCGACGCCGCCCATCCGCACCGATCACCCTCGACGATCACGACATCGAGCCCGGGGTCGTCCCGCGTGGCCAGCAGCGCGGCCCACAGCCCCGTGTACCCACCACCGACCACCACCAGGTCGGCCCGTTCGGCCCCCACCAGCGGCAGCGCCGGCTCGGGTGCCCCGGGGTCGTCGAGCCAGAACGACAGCGGACGGGCGTCGGCCAGTGCGGCGGTGCGGTCCATGCCGAAAAGCTACCGGCCGGCAGGATGCTCCTCGGTGGCCGGAGTTGCATATTCATGCGAAAATGTGCATAGACTTGCACCATGTCGGGAGCGCCGAGGAAGGTCGGGATCGTGGGTGCCTCCGGCTACGGCGGCGCCGAGCTGCTACGGCTGTGCGCCGGACATCCGAACCTCGAGGTGGCGGTAGCCCAGGCGGGGTCGGCTGCGGGCCAGCACATCGCCGCCCACACGCCGTCGCTGGCCGCCGCCTACCCGGACCTGGCCTACGGGCGGGCGGACATCGACGGTCTCGACGGTCTCGACGTCGTCTTCCTCGCCCTGCCCCACGGCCGGTCACAGTCCCTCGTGCCCGGACTCGTGGACCGGGTGGGCCTGGTCGTGGACCTGGCTGCCGACTACCGTCTGGCCGACCCGGGTGCCTACCCGACCTGGTACGGCGAGGCGCACACGTCGCCCGAACTGCTGGCCACCTTCGTGTACGGCCTGCCCGAACTGCACCGGTCCGAGCTCGTGGGGGCCACGCGGATCGCCGCACCGGGCTGCTACCCGACGGCAGCCCTGCTGGCACTGGCCCCCCTGCTCGAGGCCGGAGCCCTGGACGTACCGGGGGCAGGAGGCGCACCGGCCCTGGTGGTCGACGCCGCCAGCGGGACCTCGGGCGCCGGGCGGGCCCCCACGGAGAGCCTGCACTTCGCGGCGGTGGACGAGGACTTCGTTGCCTACGGGCTGCTCGACCACCGCCACACCGCCGAGATGGAGCAGGGTCTCGGCACGACCGTCCTCTTCACGCCCCACCTCGCCCCCATGGTCCGGGGGATCCTCGCCACCTGCTACGCCCGACCGGCCGACCCCCGGTCCCTGACCACGGAGGACGCCATGCAGCTCCTGCGCGACCGCTACGACCACGAGCCCTTCGTCGTCGTGGCCGACGCCCCGCCGTCGACCAAGTCGGCCAGTGGGTCGAACACAGCCCACCTGTCGGTGCGGGTCGATCCGCGCACCGGCTGGGTAGTGGTGCTCTCGGCCATCGACAACCTGATCAAGGGCGCCGCCGGACAGGCCGTGCAGTGCGCCAACCTTGCGCTCGGGCTCCCCGAGGTGACCGGCCTGCCGATGGCGGGGGTGTATCCGTGAGCATCACCACACCACGGGGCTTCGTGGCCGCGGGACTCGCAGCCGGCATCAAGGCGTCGGGCGCGCTCGACCTCGCCCTGGTGGCCACCGACGACGCCGTGCCGGTCCCGACGGCGGCCACCTTCACCTCGAACCTGGCCGCCGCCGCCCCGGTGCAGGTCAGCCGGGCCCACCTGGTCGCGACCGGTGGCCTGGTGTCCGCCGTGCTCGTCTCCAGCGGGAACGCCAACGCCGCCACCGGCGACCGGGGCCGGGCCGACGCCACCGCCATGTGCGCTCTGGCCGCCGACGGGCTCGGCGTCGCCGCCGAGCAGGTGCTGGTCTGCTCGACCGGGCTGATCGGGATACCTCTGCCCATGGGACCGGTCGCCGACGGCATCCCGCGGCTGGTCGCCGCCCGGTCCGGTGGCGACGCCGCCGGGGCCGACGCCGCCCAGGGCATCCTCACGACCGACTCGGGCCGCAAGGAGGTGCTGGTCGGGTACCCGGACTTCACGGTGGCCGGCATGGCCAAGGGCGCCGGCATGCTCGCCCCGAACATGGCCACGATGCTCGCCTTCCTGACCACCGACGCCGCCGTGGAGCCGGGCCCGCTGGCCGACATCCTGCGCGCCGCCGTGTCCGACTCGTTCAACTCGCTGTCCGTGGACGGGTGCACCTCGACCAACGACACCGTGGTGCTGATGGCCTCGGGCCGGGCCGGCCGGGGCGACCCGACCCTGGTGGCCGACGCCGTGGCCGAGGCGTGCGCCGACCTGGCGCGGCAGATGGCGGACGACGCCGAGGGCGCGGACACCGTGTTCCAGGTCCAGGTGACCGGGGCCCGGTCCGACGGAGAGGCCCACCGGGCCGCCCGCAAGGTGGCCGACTCCCTGCTCGTCAAGTGCTCGATCAACGGGAGGGACCCGTACTGGGGCCGGGTGGCCAGTGACCTGGGCTCGGCCGGCGTCGACTTCGACATGGACCGGCTCACCATCGCCTACGGCGGCACCACGGTGTGCCGGGGCGGGATCCAGGTCCCCTACGACGAGGCGGCGGTGGCTGCCCACATGGCCGGCCCCATGGTCGTGATCGAGTGCGGTCTCGGACTGGCCGACGGGACCGGCGTGGTCCTGGGTGTGGAGCTGGGCTACGGGTACATCGACGAGAACCGGACGACGTCGTGAGCGGCGCGCCCGTGCACACGGGGACGGGCAGCCCCGGGGGGAAGGCCGCCGTCCTGGTCGAGTCGCTCCCCTACATCCGCCGGTTCCTGGGCAAGGTCGTCGTGGTCAAGTACGGCGGCAACGTGCTGGCGGCCAAGCCGGGCCAGGATGCCGTGGACGAGCAGGAGGCGTTGGCCAGCTTCGCCGAGGACATCGTGCTGATGCGCTCGGTCGGCATGCTCCCCGTGGTGGTCCACGGCGGCGGGCCGCAGATCGGCGCGCTGATGGAACGGGTGGGCAAGGAGGTCGAGTTCCAGGACGGATTCCGGGTGACCGACGCCGACACCATCGACCTGGTGCGCATGGTGCTCGTCGGCAAGGTCAACCGGGACATCGTGAGTACCATCAACGTGCACGGGGCACTGGCCGTCGGCCTGTCGGGCGAGGACGCCAACCTGATCAACGCCGCGGCGCGCTCCGAGGCCCTCGGGTTCGTCGGTGACGTGGTCGGGGTGGACCCGACCATCGTCCACCAGCTGCTGGCCCAGGGCCTCATCCCGGTGGTCGCCACCATCGGCGCCGATGCGTCGGGCCAGGCGTTCAACATCAACGCCGACACGGCCGCCGGCGCACTGGCGGCGGCGCTCAAGTCCGAGAAGCTGGTGTTCCTCACCGACGTGGCCGGACTGCGGGCCGACCCCGGGGACCCGGCCACCCTGATGCATCGGGCCACGGCCGAGGAGCTCGACGCCATGGTGGCCTCGGGCGCGGCCGGCGGCGGGATGATCCCGAAGGTCGAGGCGTGCGCCCGCGCCGTGCGCCACGGGGTGCGTCGCGCCCACATCCTGGACGGCCGGACACCGCACGCACTGCTGCTCGAGCTGTTCACCGACGAGGGGGTCGGCACGATGATCGGGGTCGACCTGTGACGCCGGCCGATGTGCCCTCGGCCGCCATCGATCGCTCGGCCCTCATGCACACCTACGCCGAGCCGACGGTCACCTTCGTACGGGGGGAGGGGAGCACCCTCTACGACACCGAGGGCCGTCCGTACCTGGACTTCCTGTCCGGCCTGGCCGTGACCTCGCTGGGCCACGCCCACCCGGCGGTGGCCGAGGCGATCGCCACCCAGGCCCGCACCCTAAGCCACGTGTCCAACCTGTTCGGCAACACCGTCGGCCCCGAGGTGGCCGTGACCCTCGACCGACTGATCGGTGGCGGCGGCGAACGGGCCGGGGGGCAGGTGTTCTTCGCCAACTCGGGGGCCGAGGCCAACGAGTGCGCCATCAAGCTGGCCCGTCGGTGGGCTGGACCCGACCGCTTCGCCGTGGTCGCCACGACCGATGCCTTCCACGGTCGGACGCTGGCCGCCCTGGCCGCCACCGGGCAGTTCGAGAAACAGGCGGCCTTCACCCCGATGCCCGAGGGGTTCCACCACGTGAGGTACGGCGACATCGCCGCCATGGACGCCGCTCTGGATCCGGCCCGGGTGGCGGCCGTGCTGGTCGAGCCGATCCAGGGCGAGGCCGGCGTGGTCGTGCCGTCCTCGGACTACCTGGGCGCCCTGCGCCGGATGTGCACCGAGCGCGAGGTCCTCCTCATGGTCGACGAGATCCAGACCGGCCTCGGCCGAACCGGCCGGTGGTTCGCCTTCCAGCACCTCGGCATCGAGCCCGACGTGGTGACGATGGCGAAGGCCCTGGGCAACGGCATGCCGGTCGGCGCCTGCTGGGCGCGGGCCGAGGTCGCCGCTGCATTCGTCCCCGGGGACCACGGCAGCACCTTCGGGGGCCAGCCGCTGGCCATGTCGGCGGTCCGGGCCACCCTCGAGGTGATGGAGGCCGAGCAGGTGCCCCACCGGGCCGCCGCCGCCGGTGCCCGCCTGCGCGACGGGCTGGCCCGGTTGCCCGGGGTGGAGTCGGTACGGGGCGAGGGCCTGCTCCTGGCGGCGGTGCTGGCCAACGACTTTGCCGGGCCGGCGTGTGCCGAGGCGCTCCAGGGCGGCCTGGTGATCAACGCCCCGCGACCGAACGTGCTCCGGTTCGCCCCGTCGCTGCTGGTGACCGATGCCGACATCGACCGGGCCGTGGCCAGCCTGTCCCGGATCCTCGCCCGCCTCCTGGCCGCGTTCGGCGCCGGCGGGGCACCCACCCCTCGAACCGGAGGCCCGGACCATGTCGGCTGACGGGACCCGCACGCCGGCCCGCAACGTGCTCGACGTCGACGACCTCGGGGTCGCCGGACTCGAGGCCGTCCTGGCCCTGGCCGAACGGGACCCGGCCTCGGTGCCGCGGAGCCTGGAGGGCCGGGGCGTGGCCCTGGTGTTCGAGAAGCCCTCGACCCGGACCCGCAACAGCTCGGAGCTGGCCGTGGTCGCCCTCGGGGGGCACCCGGTCTACATCCAGGGCGCGGAGGTGGGCCTGGACACGCGGGAGACCGTCGAGGACGTGGCCCGCACACTGGCCTCCTACCACCGGGTGCTGTGCGCCCGCGTCATGGACCACATCAGCCTGGTGCGCATGGCCGCCGCCCTGGAGGCCGCCGGGGTGCCCGTGCCCGTGGTCAACCTGCTGTCCGACAGGGCCCACCCGTGCCAGGCGGTGGCCGACCTGCTGACCCTGCGTCAGCGGTTCGGCACCGACGGCGCCCGCCACCGGACGCTGGCCTACATCGGCGATGCCAACAACGTGTGGCGCTCGCTGGCACTGGCCGCCTCGATGGCCGGTGTCCCGACCCGGGTGGCCTCGCCCGAGGGCTACGGTCCATCGGACGAGGACGTGGCGCTGGTGCGCTCGTTCGGCGGGGACCTCCTCGTGACCGACGACCCGGCGGAGGCGGCCGACGGCGCCGGGGCCCTGTACACCGACGTCTGGACGTCCATGGGCCAGGAGGAGGAGCGCGCCGCCCGGTTGGCGGCGTTCGCCGGGTTCTGCGTGGACGAGTCGCTCGTCGCCCGGGCCGCCCCCGATGCCATGGTCCTGCACTGCCTGCCCGCCCACCGGGGTGAGGAGATCAGCGCCGGGGTCGTGGACGGCCCGCACAGTGCGGTGTGGCAGCAGGCGGCCAACCGGATGCACGCCATGCGCGGCCTGCTGGCCTGGATCACCGGACCCGGAGCAGGCGGGGGTCCGTCGGGGGCGCCGGCGTGACCCGGGTGACAAAGCACCAGCGCCAGCACCGGATCACCAAGCTGCTGGAGTCGAGTGCCGTCGGCAGCCAGTTCCACCTGGTCGAGCTCCTGGCCGCCGAGGGCATCGAGGCCACCCAGACGACCGTGTCGCGTGACCTGGAGGAGCTGGGCGCGCTCAAGGTGCGCCTCCCCGGGGGCGACACGGCCTACGCCCTCCCTGAACTGCCCTCCCATCAGGTCGCCCCCGAGGACCACCTGCGCCGGGTGCTGGGGGAGTGGGTGGTGGAGGCCGACCACTCGGGCAACCTGATCGTCCTGCGCACCCCGCCCGGCTCCGCCCATGTCGTAGGCTCGGCGCTCGACCGGAGTGGCTTCCCCGGGGTCATCGGCACCGTCGCCGGCGACGACACCGTCCTGGTGGTGGCCTCGGAGACCACCGGGGGCGCGGCCGTCGCCCATCGCCTGGCCGTGCTCTCGGGCCTCGAGGCGCCCGACGGCGCCGGCCCCACGGCGAGAGGAACGACCGACGACCGACCGACGGCCGACCGACCGACGACCGACCGGACGACGAGCAGCGAGACAAGGGGTGCGAGATGACCGAACGTGTGGTGCTGGCCTACAGCGGGGGTCTGGACACCTCCGTGGCCGTGCGGTGGCTGATGGAGAACCACGGCGTCGAGGTCATCGCCGTGGCCGTCGACGTAGGGCAGGCTGCCGAGTCCGGTGGCGAGGACTGGGACGCCATCCGGAACCGGGCGCTGGCCGCCGGCGCCGTCGAGGCGACCGTCATCGATGCCCGCGCCGAGATGGCGGAGGACTTCTGCATGCCCGCCTTGCTGGCCAACGCCAAGTACGAGGGCAAGTACCCGCTGGTGTCCGCCCTGTCCCGACCGGTGATCGTGAAGCACCTGGTGGCCGAGGCCCGGCGCCACGGCGCCACCCACGTGGCCCACGGGTGCACCGGCAAGGGCAACGACCAGGTCCGCTTCGAGGTGGGCACCCGGGCGCTCGCCCCCGACCTCGACGTCCTGGCCCCGGCGCGTGTCTGGGGACTCACCCGGGAGGACTGCATCGAGTACGCGGCCAAGTGGGACATCCCCCTCACCGTGACCAAGGAGAAGCTGTACTCCATCGACGAGAACCTGTGGGGCAAGGCCATCGAGTGCGGCGTCATCGAGGACCCCTGGAACCGCCCACCCGAGGACGTGTACACGATGACCGTCCCGACGGCCACCGAGCCGACCGAGGTCGTGATCGGGTTCGAGTCCGGTCTACCGGTGTCACTCGACGGCCGGACCCTGTCGCCGGAGGCGCTCATCGCCGAGCTCAACAAGTTGGTCGGCTCCTACGGCTTCGGCCGGCTCGACATGGTCGAGAACCGTCGGGTCGGCATCAAGAGCCGGGAGACATACGAATGTCCGGGCGCCCTCGCCCTGCTGCTGGCCCATGCCGATCTGGAGGACCTCACGCTCGAGCGCGATCTCCATCACGAGAAGCTCCGCCTCGAGCCCCGCTGGTCCGAACTGGTCTACGACGGCCTGTGGTTCTCCCCCCTCAAACAGGCGCTGGACGCCTTCTTCCTCGAGAGTCAGAAGCATGTGACCGGCGAGGTGCGCCTGCGGCTGGACCAGGGCCGCTGCTGGGTGGTCGGACGGCGCAGTCCCGTCGGCCTCTACGACCACGGCCTCGCCACCTACGACGCCACGGACACGTTCCGCCACCAGGATGCGGAGGGATTCGTGCGCCTGTGGGGTCTGGGCGTCGCCACCTGGTCCGCGGTCCAGGTAGGGCGCGGCGATCCCGCATCCGGGCGATGACCCTCTGGCACGGCCGCCTGAGCGGCGGCACCGCGGACGTGGTCATGGACTACTCCGTCTCGATCCATTTCGACCGGCGACTGGCCCAGGACGATCTGGCCGGATCGCGGGCCCATGTCCGCGGGCTCGGGCGCGGCGGGCTGCTGTCCGATGACGAGGTGGCGGTCCTGCTCAGGACCCTGGACTCCGTCCAGGAGGAGCTGGACGCCGGTACGTTCGCCTTCGCACCCGACGACGAGGATATCCACACGGCCGTCGAGCGCCGGGTGACGGAGCTGGCAGGCGACGTGGGGGCGAAGCTCCACACCGGTCGCAGCCGCAACGACCAGATCGCCACCGACCTCCGCCTCTACGCCAAGCGGGAGTTGACCGCACTGGCCGCCGCCGTACTCGGTCTCCAGGACGTGCTGGTCGAGCGGGCCGAGGAGGCGGGTGACACCTACCTGCCGGGCTACACCCACCTGCAGCGGGCCCAGCCGGTGCTCCTGGCCCACCATCTGCTGGCCCACGGATGGGCGTTGGCCCGCGATCTCGACCGTTTGGTCGCCACCGTGGACCGGCTCGACGTGTCGCCGTTGGGCGCGGGGGCCCTGGCCGGCTCGTCGCTGCCCCTGGACCCCGACGGCACCGCCGCCGACCTCGGGTTCGCCGGCCGGTTCGAGAACTCGCTCGACGCCGTCTCCGACCGCGACTTCGTGGCCGAGGCCCTCTTCGATCTGGCCCTGCTTGGTGTCCACCTGTCCCGGATCGGTGAGGAGATCGTGCTCTGGTCCACCGAGGAGTTCGGGTTCGCCGTCCTCGACGACGCCTTCGCCACCGGATCCTCGATGCTTCCCCAGAAGAAGAACCCGGACGTGGCCGAACTGGCCCGGGGCAAGAGCGGCCGACTCATCGGCAACCTGACCGGGTTGCTGGTCACCCTGAAGGGACTGCCTCTCGCCTACAACCGGGACCTGCAGGAGGACAAGGAGCCGTTGTTCGACTCGGTGGACCAGTCGCGGCTGGCGCTCGCCGCCCTGTCGGGCCTGTTGGCCACGGTCACCTTCGAAGCGGGACGTATGCAGGAGGCGGCCAACGGATCGTCGGTGGCTGCCGTCGACCTCGCCGAGTGGCTGGTCGAGCAGGGGATGCCGTTCCGCCAGGCCCACAGTGTGGTCGGCGGGCTCGTCCACGACTCGATCGAGCGCCACGTCCCCCTGGCCGAGCTGGTGGAGGCACATCCGGCACTGGGCGCCGAGGCCGTGGGACTGTTGGAGCCCGGCGTGGCGGTGACCCGACGCACCACCCCGGGAAGTGCCGGTCCGGCGGCGGTGGCGACGCAGCTCGGCCGCTTCGTCCACCGGCTCGAGGCCGATCGGATCCGGGTGTCGGCACTGGGTTGACCGTGGTGTCGTAGGCCCGGCCGTTCCACGCCGGCCCGCCGATCCGGGACACTGCCTCAGGCGATGAGGGGGGCGCCGGGTCCCCGTCGGCCCGTGTGCGTGTCGGGAGCCGGTGTAACGCCGTACGGCCACCCCGGGACCGAGGGAGGTGGAACCGGTAGCCGACGACGCCCGCGCCCCACGGGGTGCCTCCCTGTCGTGCTCCGCCCACCGGGCCGGGAGCCGCGCCGCCCGCCGTCCCCCGGCGACCATCCTGCACGCTGACAGCGAAGTCCCACGCGCGAGGCTGGTCCGGTGATCGTGCTCCTGGTGGTCGGATTCCTCGCCGGGTTGGTGACGGGGATCTCGCCCTGCATCCTGCCGGTGCTGCCGGTGATCTTCGCCTCGGGCGCGGCCAGCGGCCTGGACGAGCCGGGTGAGGTGGGAGCAGCGGCAACGGTGCTGCCCGGGCCGGTGCCGGTCCGTGTCGGGGTGCAGGTGGGGGAGGCGGGTGCCGTCGACCTACCGGCCGTGTCGACCGACGGTCCGGCACCGGACCTCCCGGCGTACCCGACGGAGGCACAGGTCCGCCTCGAGGCGACACGCCGACGCCGACGCCCCTTCGCCGTCGTCATCGGCCTGGTGGTCAGCTTCTCGGTGGCCACGCTCCTCGGCGCCTGGTTGCTCGGTGCCCTGGGACTCCCGCTCGACTTGCTGCGCTGGGCCGGCATCTGCATGCTCGGCCTCCTCGGACTCGGCCTGGTGCTCCCGGGCGTGGGCGACCTGCTCGAGCGCCCGTTCGCCCGCGTGTCGGCGGGCCGTCAGGTGACCGAAGGCGGCGGGTTCGTGCTCGGGCTCAGCCTGGGACTCGTCTTCGTCCCATGTGCCGGACCCGTGCTCGCCACCATCACGGTGGTCGGCAACGAGCACCGCATCGGCTGGTCGGCGGTCCTGCTGACCGCAGCGTTCGCCGCCGGTGTGGCCGTGCCGCTGCTGCTGTTCGCCCTGGCCGGCCGGTCCCTCGCCTCCCGTATGCGGACCGTCCGGGCCCACGCCGCCACCGCCCGTCGGGTGATCGGCGCGGTGCTGATGGTCACCGCCCTGGTGCTGGCACTCAACGTGACCGACGGGATCCAGCGGGCCGTCCCCGGCTACGCCGATGCCCTGACCACCCACCTCGAGGGGAACCCGTCGGCCGCCCGGGCACTCGACGGCGTGCGGGGGGTCTCGGGCGGCGGTTCGCTCGCCAATTGCACCGACGCCAGTCCGGTCCTGCAGGAGTGCGGGCGGGCACCGGACTTCACCGGGATCACCACCTGGCTGAACAGCCCGGACGGGAGGCCGCTGACCATGGCCGGCCTGCGTGGGCGGGTCGTGCTCGTCGACTTCTGGACCTATTCGTGCATCAACTGCCAGCGGTCGCTGCCGCACGTCGAGGCGTGGAACGCCGCCTACGCCAAGGACGGGCTCACGGTGGTCGGCGTACACACGCCCGAATTCGCCTTCGAGCACGTGGTGTCCAACATCTCGCAGGCGGCCGCCCAGCTCGGTGTGCACTATCCGATCGCCGTCGACAACGACTACGGGACCTGGAACGCCTACCAGAACAACTACTGGCCTGCCGAGTACCTCGTCGACGCCACCGGCACGGTCCGTCACGTCGACTTCGGCGAGGGACAGTACAGCCAGACGGAGTCGTTCATCCGAAAATTGCTGGTCGCCGCCGATCCGACGGTCGCGCTGCCTCCCCGAACCGACGTCCCCGATGCCACCCCGTCGGAGCCGACCACCCCCGAGAGCTACCTGGGCTACCACTACGCCGATCCCAACCTTGCATCGGAGAGCGTCGTGGGGGACACCATGGCCGCGTACGTGCCTCCCACCGACCTGCCCCAGGACACGTTCGCCTTCGGTGGCCGGTGGCAGGTGGGGGCCGAGGGTGCGGTGGCCGGCAGCGGCGCCTCGCTCCTGCTGCGCTTCCAGGCCCAGGACGTCTACCTGGTGCTGGGCGGGCGGGGCACGATCGCGGTGAGCGTCAACGGGAAGCCGACCCGGACGGTCGCGGTCGCCGGTGAGCCGAAGCTGTACCAGCTGGTCGGTCCCGGGCCCTACGGACAGGGGCTCCTGACCCTGTCGGTGACCCCGGGCGTGGAGGCCTACGATTTCACCTTCGGCTAGACACGTCACCTGCGGCCGGACGGCCGGCACGGAGGCCCGTTGACAGCGTGGAGGACCCGGCATACGACGGGGCTGACCGACGAGGAGAGGCAGACCATGACCGATTTCCCAGCCAGCGCTTCGTCCGGTGCCCGCGTGTCGGGTGCAGCGCGGGGCCGTGTGCTCGCCGTGGGGACCCTGGTGGCCGTCGCCCTGGCGGTGGCCGCCTGCGGGTCCTCGAGCTCGTCACCGGGGACCACGGCCGCGGGTGCGTCGTCGACGTCGCCCACGGCGCACTCCGGGACGACCCCGTCGTCCACGTCGTCCACGTCGAAGACCGGGTCGACCACAGCGACGACGGGTGCAACGGCGACGACGGGCCCGACGGCATCGACGGCCCCCGGTTCGGTGGTGGTCGCCGCCGCCTCCCGGGGTGGGCTGGGGGTCATCCTGACCGACGGAGTGGGCGGGCCCACGCTCTACCGGTACACGCCGGACGGAACGGGACCGTCCACCTGCTCGGGGGAGTGCGCCCAGGCCTGGCCCCCGCTGACTGCGGCCTCGGCATCCGCCGTCACCGCCGGGAGCGGCGTGCCTGCGGCCGACCTGGGCACGGTGGCGCGGTCAGGGGGCTCCCTCCAGGTCACCTACAAGGGCATGCCGCTCTACACGTACGTCGGGGACACCCAGCCCTCCCAGACCAGCGGGCAGGGCGTCGGGGGCGTCTGGTACGTGGTCGTTCCGACCGACCCGGCCCGGGCATCCCCGTCGCCCTAGCCACCACCGCCCCACCGGGTCGCTCACGGTGCGGGGACCACGCCCACGGGGGCCAGGATCCCGGGCGGACGGGGGATGGCGCCCGGCGCTCCAACGCGAACTGGGGTAGTGTTCTCCTGCTCGCACGGGGTCGCCCTTCTCGGACCGAGAGCAGTTCCGGTTCGATTGACACGCCGGCCCCGATGCGATAGTGTAACTAGTCCCGGTGAACGCCCCTCGGGGTGGCGCCAGGCAACTGCAGTTCGAGGCCTTGCCTCTGTCTGCGGTCATTCCGGCACCAACACCGTTGTGGTGCGTGCCCGGTCGCTCCTTGAAAACGGAATAGTGATAGCCAAAAGTCAGTGCGGGCGATCGCGGGGAAACCCGAGATCGCCAGTCAATTCAAAGCATTGAACGGACAATGATCTGTTCTTTGCCAGTATTCAGTTGACCGAGAGGATCAGTGTCCTCGAGGTCAGCTCTTCGATTTTGGCCGGGCCCTCGGGTTCGGTCGGAGTCTCAATGGAGAGTTTGATCCTGGCTCAGGACGAACGCTGGCGGCGTGCCTAACACATGCAAGTCGAACGAGGTTCAGTCAGTAGCAATACTGACGAAGACCTAGTGGCGAACGGGTGAGTAGCACGTG
>CAWJER010000001.1:0-10000 GCA_963841925.1 uncultured Acidimicrobiales bacterium | reverse complement strand
CGAGTCTTAATAGGGCGAATTAGTCGCATGCTGTAGACCCGAAGCCGAGTGAGCTAGCCATGGGCAGGCTGAAGCGGGGGTAAGACCCCGTGGAGGGCCGAACCCACCCTGGTTGAAAACAGGGGGGATGACCTGTGGTTAGGGGTGAAAGGCCAATCAAACTCGGTGATAGCTGGTTCTCCCCGAAATGCATTTAGGTGCAGCGTCGGGTGTTCAGCATCGGAGGTAGAGCACTGAATGGGCTAGGGGGCCTACAAGCTTACTGACCCCAATCAAACTCCGAATGCCGATGCTTTAGAACCCGGCAGTGAGACTACGAGGGATGAGCTTCGTTAGTCGAGAGGGAAACAGCCCAGACCGCCAGCTAAGGCCCCTAATTATTAACTAAGTGGAAAACGATGTGGGAACGCAAAGACAGCCAGGAGGTTGGCTCAGAAGCAGCCATCCTTAAAAGAGTGCGTAATAGCTCACTGGTCGAGTGGTCCTGCGCGGACAATGTAACGGGGCTCAAGTTAATAGCCGAAGCTGCGGATTTCTGTACCACCTGAACTTGTTCGGGACTCATGGTGCAGGAGTGGTAGGGGAGCGTCGATCCTGCTGAGAAGCGGCGGTGGAAACCGTCGTGGAGCGTGGTCGAGTGAGAATGTTGGTATGAGTAGCGAGAGAGGGGTGAGAAACCCCTCCGCCGTAAGCCCAAGGGTTCCTGGGGAAGGCTAATCCTCCCAGGGTAAGTCGGGAGCTAAGGCGAGGCCGAGAGGCGTAGTCGATGCACAACTGGTTGATATTCCAGTACTTCCGTGTCCGCGCCCAATCCAATTCCGGTGTCCTAAGGGGCTGTCCTTCGGGGCGAACCGACCGACCCGGAGGCGGATAGCGAAGGAGGGACGCAGGAGGGTAGGTGAGCCCAGGCGTTGGTTGTCCTGGGGTAAGCGTGTAGGGAGGGGTCTAGGCAAATCCGGACCCCGTGTTCCTGAGACGCGATGCCGAGCCGTAACAGGCGAAGTCACTAATCCCATGCTGCCGAGAAAAGCTTCTAGCGAGCTGGCACGGAACCCGTACCCCAAACCGACACAGGTGGGCGGGTAGAGAATACCAAGGCGATCGGGAGAACTGTGGTTAAGGAACTCGGCAAAATACCTCCGTAACTTCGGGAGAAGGAGGGCCTCACTAGCATGACGAACTTCGCGTTCCGAGTGTGAAGGGGCCGCAGAGAATAGGGGAAAGCGACTGTTTACTAAAAACACAGGAGCGTGCGAAGTCGTAAGACGATGTATACGCTCTGACGCCTGCCCGGTGCCGGAAGGTTACGGGGAAGGGTTAGCCCTCGGGCGAAGCTCTGAACCTAAGCCCCGGTAAACGGCGGCCGTAACTATAACGGTCCTAAGGTAGCGAAATTCCTTGTCGGGTAAGTTCCGACCTGCACGAATGGCGTAACGACTTTCCTACTGTCTCAACCACAGACCCGGCGAAATTGAAGTACGAGTAAAGATGCTCGTTAGCTGCATCAGGACGGAAAGACCCCGTGGACCTTTACTACAGCTTGCTATTGAGTTTTAGTTCATATTGTGTAGGATAGGTGGGAGACTTTGAAGCATTGGCGCCAGCCAGTGTGGAGTCAACCTTGAAATACCACCCTTTATGTGCCGGAACCCTAACCTCGGCCCGTTATCCGGGTCAGGGACAGTGTCAGGTGGGTAGTTTGACTGGGGCGGTCGCCTCCTAAAACGTAACGGAGGCGCCCAAAGGTTCCCTCAGGCTGGTTGGCAATCAGCCGTCGAGTGCAATGGCACAAGGGAGCTTGACTGCGAGACCTACAAGTCAAGCAGGTGCGAAAGCAGGGCATAGTGATCCAGCGGTTGCTTGTGGAAGCGCCGTTGCTCAACGGATAAAAGGTACCCCGGGGATAACAGGCTCATCTTCCCCAAGAGTCCATATCGACGGGAAGGTTTGGCACCTCGATGTCGGCTCGTCGCATCCTGGGGCTGAAGCCGGTCCCAAGGGTTGGGCTGTTCGCCCATTAAAGCGGTACGCGAGCTGGGTTTAGAACGTCGTGAGACAGTTCGGTCCCTATCCGATGCAGCCGTAGGAGATTTGAGGAAGGCTATCCCTAGTACGAGAGGACCGGGATGGACGAAGCTCTCGTGTGCCAGTTGTCCTGCCAAGGGCACGGCTGGTTAGCGACCTTCGGGTGGGATAAGCGCTGAAAGCATCTAAGCGCGAAGCTCGTTCCAAGATGAAATCTCCCACAGGGTTAACCTGGTAAGGCCCGTGGCCAGACGACCACGTTGATAGGCCGGAAGTGTACGTGCGGCAACGCATTCAGCTGACCGGTACTAATCGGCCGAGGGCTTGGGAACTTGCTCGTGCTCGCTATGGAACGCTCAGGGTGACCCTCGTGGTCACACCGGGCCTCGAGGTCGACCCGTCACGGGTCCGGCACCTCGGCCCGAGGGCGCACAGTTTCCGGTGGCCATGGCGGCGGAGATACACCCGTTCCCATTCCGAACACGGCAGTTAAGCCCGCCAGCGCCGATGGTACTTGGGGGGTAGCCCCCTGGGAGAGTAGGACGCCGCCGGGATTTCTCTGAAGAAGCCCCCCGCTGAGCGGGGGGCTTCTTCGCGTACGCGGTGCGTACGGTCGGCAGGGGCGTCGGCCCGCTTCCGGTCGCCATCGGTCCCTCGGAGGCCAGGGTGCCTTCGACGATGGCTACGCTCGTGCGGCCAGGACGACACGGGGGCCGCATGGGGGAGCACACCGGGGAGCACGGCGCGCACGGCCCACAGGAGGGCGACTTCGATGTCGTCGTGATCGGTGCCGGTTACGGCGGTGCCACGGTTGCGTCGCTGTGCGCCAACCAGGGCAAGCGGGTCGCACTCATCGACAAGACACCCCGGGCCGGCGGCAAGACCCAGACCCTCCGTCGGAAGGGATATCGGGCTCCTCGGCTCTGAGGGGGCTTGAGCATTCCGTGGCGGCGGTAGATCGGTGGCCGTAGCCTCCTGGGATGGCTCGTCCCGAGGCTCAGGATCCGTCCGTGATGCTGGCCATGTTGTTCGGCATCGAGGGCGCCGAGGTCCTGGCGTTCGTCGAGGATGAGGAAGGCCCTGCCTTCGGCATCCTGATCGAAACACCGATGAGCGAGACGACGTGTCCGACCTGCGGCGGTGCAGTCAAGGCATGTGGCTCGGTCACCCAGGACCTCCCGCCCACCACTGTCGGGCCTGCCGACATGTTGATCAGGTGGAAGCGGCGTCAGTGGCGGTGCGTTGATTCCGGTTGCGCCCAGGAGGTGTTCGGCGAGCACAACGACGGTGTCGAGGCATTCATCGAGCGGGTGAGACCTCGACGGAGGTCGTCGAGGTCCCCGTTCAGATAGGGCTGATACTCGGGAGCAGTGACCAGTCGGGCTTGCCCGCGTAGAGCAGGGCCCGCACCCGGTAGTTGCGGAAGTTGGTGAAGCCGAAGGCCACGCGCTTGACCCGCTTGACCCGCTTGATGAGGTTGTTCATCGCCTCGGTCGGGCCGTTGGTGAGATGACAGGCGTGCCACGCGGTGATCGGGAGACGCCAGCGCCGGAGGGTGCGCCCGAGTGAGCGGACCTCGGGTGGCCGATCGGCATCGGTCAGGTCGTCGACCAGGGCGTCGACCCACTCGAGGGCGAGGGTCTGGTCCTGATGGCCGTAGAGCTCGCGGACGGCTTCTTTGGCCTCCCAGGCCACGGCCACGTCGCCTCGTGGGTCGCCGGCGCGGAGCAGGCCTTGGACCTTCTCCCGGCCCGAGTCGCCCAGTCGCTCCTCGGCCATCGTCAGCAGCCGGCGGGCCCGGTAGAGGGGGTCACCCTTGCGGCCACGGTGCCCGAGCACCTCGTTCTGGACTCGACGCCGGGTCTCGTCCACCCGTTCGTTGGCCAACTTGATGACGTGGAACTTGTCGGCCACCTGGGTGGCACGGGGCAGGCAGGCGTCGAAGACCGCCTTGTAGGAACCGGAGAGATCCAGCGTGGCGTAGGCGACGGCGTCCCGCCAGATCCGTCCCCGCGCCCACAGCCAGTACTTCGGCTGGTCACCGCCCCGCCCGGGCACCACGTCGAGGAGTTGGCCGCGTTCGCCGTCGACGATCGAGGTCACGAAGTTGGTCCGGTAGTAGGGAGCGGCGCGCACGAAGGCGGTCTCGTCCAAGCCGAGGGCGTGGACCTCGGCGAACCGGTCGGGATGGTCGACCAGGACCTCGCCGTAGGCGACGACGGTGTCGTTCACCGTGTGCCAGTCGCACCCGAGCTCCTCGGCCACCTCGTTGACCGTGCGGCCCTTGCGACCGACGTCCTCGGTGGCTCGAAGTGCGGCCCGGCGGGTCAGCTTCATCCGGGGATGGGCGACGCGTTCGTCCTGCTCGGTCCAGCTGCCGTTGGTGCAGTCGCCATCGGCGCACCGCCACCGGCGCTTGTGCCAGTGCAGCGTCGACGGCTTGCCTCCGAACTGCAGGTCGACCAGCACGACCTCTCGCCACCCCTTGGGCTGGGCAAGCACGCCGCAAGCCGGACACCCGGGTCGGTCGGCCACCGACTCGACGTGCAGCTCCACCCGCTCGTCAGTCACGTACACACCGAGAACAACGATCTCGGGCAACCCGACCAGAAGCTCCATCATCTTCGTCGGGTCGGTCTCGAGGCGGCTCGGTAGCTTGCGCTTCGGCGGCATCGGCTCACGCTGGCAGCGTCAGCTCACCATCACGCGGATGCGTTGCCCCCTGAAATCCGAAGTCCCGGATGACCCGGGATGCCACGCTCCCCGGCACCGGCGGTGATGCGGTCGGCCTCGCCCAGGTCGTGGGTCAGGTGGGCAGGGGGAAGCCCGACGCCCGCACCCCGTTGCCGGGTCTCTACCTCGTGGGCTGTGACGCCGGCGGCCGTGGGTCCGGCACCCACCAGGCCGTCGATTCGGGGTTCAACGTCGCCGCCATCGTGCTCGACGATCTGCCCTGATCCGGGGCCGGCGGACCGGGCCGGTCACCTGTCGGCGAGTTTGTCGACGGCGCGCAGTCGGTCGGCCGTCGACCGCAGGAGCTTGCGGGCGAGCGTCGGCGTCGCGTCGAGTACCCGCTGGAAGTGGCGGCGGCGGATAATCAGGAGGGTCATCTCGGTGTCACTGGTCACCGTGGCGAACCGCGGTTGGTTGTCGAGCAACGCGAGCTCGCCGAAGAAGTCCCCCGGGCCGAGGGAGGCGATGACCTGCCGGCTGCGGGCGACCGTGGCACGTCCCTCGCGGACGATGAAGAACAACAGGCCCGGCTCGCCCTCGCGCACCAAGAGGGTGCCTGCAGGGACCGTGACCTCCTCGATCACGCGCTTCACCTTGCGGAGCTCGTCCTGACTGCATCCCGAGAACAGCCAGATGCGTCGGAGGTCATTGAGCTCCTCGCTCGTGCGCATCGTCGGAGGATATCCGCCGCCGCGGAATCCTGCGGAGTCCACTGCGGGCGGGGGCGGGCACGTGCCGCCTGCACGGGCACGAACGGGCCCCACCCACCGATGGGAGACCCGATGTGCGGGTATGCGGCGCCGCGAACCGCTGGAGGATTCCCGCCCCGATCCACGGTGTCGTTCTGCGGGTCCACGGTGTCGTTCTGCGGGTCCACGGTGTCGTTCTGCGGGTCCACGGTGTCGTTCTGCGGGTCCACGGTGTCGTTCTGCGGGTCCACGGTGTCGTTCTGCGGGTCCACGGTGTCGTTCTGCGGGTCCACGGTGTCGTTCTGCGGGTCCACGGTGTCGTTCTGCGGGTCCACGGTGTCGTTCTGCGGGTCCACGGTGTCGTTCTGCGGGTCCACGGTGTCCTCCTGCGGGACCACGGTGTCGGGGTCGTCGACCATGGTGTCGGGGTCGCCGGTCGGTGCTCCGCCGGTGGCAATCCCCTACAGTCAAGTCGGTGCTTGACCAAATGATCGACCTCGACCGGACCTTCCACGCGCTGGCCGACCGCAGCAGGCGCTCCATGGTGGAACGCCTCACCTCGGGCCCCGCTTCGGTGAGCGAGCTCGCCCGCCCGCTGTCCATGTCCCTGGCGGCCGTGGTCCAACACGTTCAGGTGCTCGAGGCCTGCGGCGTCGTGACGACCGCGAAGGTCGGGAGGACGCGCATGTGCCGGATAGAGCCCGCGGCGATGGACACAGCCGAGCGGCGGATCACCGACCGGCGTCTCGTCTGGGAGTCCCGACTCGATGGCCTGGGCGACGTCCTGACGACGGAGGCGGCTGCGAGTGAGGAGACGCCGTGACGACACCCACCGTCACCCATGACACGTTCGTCATCGAGCGAACGTACGACTCACCCGTCGCCGTGGTGTTCCGGGCCTGGGCGGATCCCGAACGCAAGGCTCGCTGGTTCGCGGGCTCCGTCGACGCACTCGGCAACGGATACGAGCTCGACTTCCAGGTGGGGGGACTCGAGGTCAATCGCGGCGGACCCCCTGGAGGGCCGGTGTACGAGTACACCGCCCGGTTCCGGGACATCGTCGGCGAGCAGCGGATCGTCTCCACCACCGAGATGACCGCCGACGGCACGCGCACCTCGGTGACGGTGGCCACCGCGGAGTTCCACGGGTCCGGTGGAACGACGCGGCTCGTCCTCACGGAACAGGGGGTGTACCTCGACGGCCTCGAGACGGCGGACCAGCGAGAGGAGGGGACTCGATCCCTGCTCGACTCGTTGGCTGCCGCGCTCGCCGGAGGCGACGTGTGACGGGCTGACCGACCGAGGAGGACCAACCGGTGCGAACACTGGCATCGTTCATCTTCATCAGCCTCGACGGCTTCCACGAAGGCCTGAATGGCGAGCTCGACTGGCCGAACGTGGACGCCGAGTTCAACGAGTTCGCCGTCCGCCAACTCGACGGGGCGGACACACTGGGCTTCGGCCGCGCCACCTATGAGCACATGGCCGCGTACTGGCCCACCGAGCAGGCCGTCGCCAACGACCCGGCCATCGCCTCGCGGATGAACGACAAGGAGAAGCTGGTCTTCTCCAGGACGCTCACCGAGGTGGACTGGTCGGGCTCCACGGTCGTGCGAGGGGAGGCGCTCGAGCACGTGCCGGCGCTGAAGGCTGCCCCGGGTGGGGAAGTGCTGGTGATCGGGAGTGCGCATCTGTCCGCCGACCTGGCGCGGGCCGGTCTCCTCGACGAACTCCGGATCATGATCTTCCCGATCATGCTCGGCCGGGGGCGGTCGCTCTTCGAGGATCTGGGGAACCGCATCCCGCTCACCCTGGTTCGCGTACGGCAGTTCGACTCGGGCAACGTCCTGCTCACCTACCGTCCGTGTCCGCAGTCGTGACCACGCCGTCAGGTCGGTGGGAGGTCAGATGCCGAAGGCATGGACCGTCGTGCCCGCACCGGGCCGGCCTCAGGCAGGGCACGGTGGCGAGCACGTTCTCGCGTCGAGCGCCGGGTCCGTCGACCTGGGACGGATGTCCGGGAACGCCTCGCCGTCGGGGGAGAACGACCGTGGTTCGGACGCGCGCCCCGAACGGCTCGTGCTCCCGCAGGGGCCGACCGGCACGGTCACCCGTCTGAGCACCCCACCGAACCGGGGCCAGACGGCGCGTTGCGCCCGGTACGGTTGGTTCGCAGTCGGGAACTGTCGAGGAGGTCGGACGATGGGTCTGAGGCCGCTGAAGGCGTCAGTGCTGTGTGTCGTGGCGGTCCTGGCCACCGCTTGTGGAGGAGTGGCGCAGTCCGTCCATCCGGCGACGACGACCCGACCGTCGGCGTCGGCCCCGCAGCAGCAGGTGGTCACCGCAGGGCGGCTGACGTTCGCGGTCCCGTCCTCCTGGACGGTCGGCTACGGAGCCTGCCGATGCGGCTGGGGCGAGCCCGGTACGGTCACCCTCGACAACGGACCGCAGGGAGGGGGAGTGACGTGCAACTGCCCCGAGGAAGCTGGTGATGCGCCGTCCGGACTGCACCTCTACGAGGGGCAGTCCGGACTGGTCCCGGGTGGGACGCCCACGACGATCAACGGGATCGGGTCACTCGTGCGACTGGACCGATCGAATGCAGTGCTGACCGCCACCTTCCCCGGCGTCGACCAGTGGATCACCATCGGTCCTGCTCCGCCGTCGAGCACCGCTTCCGTCAAGGAGCAGCAGGTCGCCCTGGAGAAGCGGATCCTGGCGACGGTCGAGCTCGTCCCCGGCAGCATCGGTTCGTCCTAGTGGGTGAGGCTGAGCGGCCAGGAGACGCAAGGGCCGGGGTTGGTCGCCGAGCGGTCGGTCACGGTCAGGCCGCACCCCGCCCACTCCATGTCGGATCGCCAGGCGTCGCACCACGAGCGCACCACCGGCGCTGGGAGTGGCCGGGTACTCCCGGGACCCTCACATGGGTGGAACGAGCGTGGACCACCGGTCCATCTCCTCGACGTTGCCGGACGCCGCGGCACCGGGGGCATGAGTTGCCAGCACCCGGCCCCAGTCGATGAACAGGAGCTGCTCGGCAGTTGCACGAACCCGCACCAGTGCGTCGCGTGGCTCACGGCCCACGGACCGCTCTCCTCGGACGGAGAGATCGAGCCACCAGAGATCGTCCCGGTCCGTGCACTCGGACCTGACGGTCGGTCCGGGCGGGACATCGTGTGCAGCCCGCGACGCGGCGACGAATACGTCGAGGTACTCGTCGACCCCGTCGGCGGCGACCTCGGATGCGACCGCGGGATCCCTGCCTTGTGCCGCATCGACGTCCACCCGGTGGACGACGGCCTCGAGCGCCATGCGACAGGCCTACCAACCAACGATGTTGCCCGGTTCGAACCAGGACCAGCATGCATCGCCGGCCGGGACGCTCGACAGCTGCCCGAGCAGCGACGAGGTTCCGGAGCGGAACCAGTCGACGAACTCAGGGGAGTCCTTCGGCGGCGCTTGGACGGTGCCGAACAGACCGAAGTCGGCGTCGGGCCGGTCCCTGATGACCTCGGCCACCACGTGATGCGTCGCCGCCACGCGTCGGGCCACCGTGCCCACCGTCCAGCGATCGGACCAGGGGATCGCTGCCTGTCGATCGGCGTCGTAGGCGTCCACGATGCGGGAGGATTCGTCCGAGATGATGGAGAGGTAGTCGAGCGTCATGTCCGGGCTGCTCCAGGAGGGGTCATGATTCGAAATACGTGTGTAAAGGAAATTGAGGTGCCCGGTCGTCAAGTGGGACCGATGCGTCCGCCCGACCACGCTCCTGGGTGCTGATGGCTCGCCCCCTCGATCCGGTGTGCAGGGAGGAACTCCTGGAACGCTGTGTCGACTACGTGGTGGCCAACGGCATCTCCGACCTGACGCTTCGGCCCTTGGCCGCCGCGCTCGGAACGCGGGCTCCGGTTCTGCTCCACCATTCCGGTTCGAAGGAGCAGCTCGTACAGGAGATCCTCGGCCGGGTCCGCGATCGGTTGCGAACCATCGGGCGGACGGCCGAGGCGGAGCACCACCGATCGGGACTGGGGGCGGTGTCGACGTGGGTGACCGACCCCGACCAGGAGCCCCTCATGCGGCTGTTCTTCGAAACCTAGGGTTGGCGCTCCGCCACCCCGATCGCTAGTCCGAGTTCATCCGGCATGCGATCCATGACTGGCTCGATGAGCCCTTGGCCGCCGTGGACGACATCTCGGCAACGCTCGCCATCGCCACCGTCACCGGACTGGTGCTCGACCTGCTCACGACGGGGGACCGGGTCCGGGCCGAAGATGGCATGGAGAGGTTTCTCCTCCTCCTCCTCCGCTCGCACGCCGACTCGGGCACCTCTGTGTAGCACCCGGCGCCTGCCTGAGATTCTCAGATGTGGGCGAACACCTCTCGGATCGTCAGGTCGAGCAGCGTGACTCCGGGCAGTGGAGGAAGCGTGTACTCGACGGCCCGATCTGCGTCGTCCTTGGTCTCGAAGACGAGGACCGACGTTCCGATCCCGTCGACCGGTTCGAGCCAGTAGCCGCTCACGATGCCGTGGGCACGGGACACGAGGGCCTCCC